>NZ_JBZCNC010000009.1:0-37533 GCF_058269115.1 Arthrobacter sp. TJ-266 | reverse complement strand
CGAGCGAGCGAGCTCGCCAGCAGGCAAAAAACAACGGGGGAGAGAGGCCACTGCTGGTCACCAAGGCCTCCCGACCCCAGACACCTACACCCACAGGAGCACCACATGAACGAGAAGCAAACCACCAGCCCCACGCTGGAAATGCTCGACCCCCGCACGCTCACCGTGGACGTGAACGTGCGCAAGGACGCCGCCCTGACCCCGGAGTTCATCGCGAGTATCAAAGAGCACGGCGTGATCGAACCCGTGATCGCACACCCCCGCGACAACGGCGACGGCACCACCACGATCCACGTCCTCATGGGACAGCGCCGCACCCTCGGCGCGGTCGAAGCCAAGACGGCCCTGATCCCGGTCATGGTCGTCGGCAGCCCCGAGGAGGCCGAGCGGATCACCACGCAGGTCGTGGAGAACGTGCAGCGGTCCGCGCTCACCGACGCCGACGAGGCCGACGCCTTCCACCAGCTGTCCCTGCTGGGAGTGAGCGCGGCGCAGATCGCGAAGAAGACCGGACGCGCCAAAACGACCGTCGAGGGCGCGTTGAAGGCCAAGAAGAGCGCAGCGGGGGAGGCGGCGCTCACGAGGGGCCGGACCATCGAGGAAGCTCTCGTGCTGGTCGAGTTCGAGGGCGATGCGGACGCCACCGAGGAGCTGGAATCGGTGATCGAGGGTGATCCTGAGATGCTCGCGCACGCCGCCCAGCAGTTGCGGGACAGGCGCACCCGCGAGCAGGCCCGCGTCGAGCTCCTCGCAGAGCTGGCAGCGGCAGGGACCACCGTCGTGGACCACGAGAGTTACGGCTACTACCCGACCGATGAGAACGTGCGCCCCAGCGGGTTGCTCCGCGCGGACGGCGAACGAGCTACCGATGACGACGCGAACGCCGTGTTCGTGGACAGCAACTACTACGGCGAGGTCTTCACCGTTCCCGTGGTCACCGGGTGGAAGGACCTTGGCTTCACCCTCCGGCACGCAGCGACTTCATCGGTGCCGTCCGGACCGATGACCGATGAGCAGAAGGCCGACCGCCGGACCCTGATCGCGAACAACAAGGCCATGGTGTCCGCGACGACCGTCCGCCGCGACTTCGTCCAGTCGTTGCTGGCGAAGAAGCAGGCACCGAAGGGGTGGCAGCACTTCACCGCCTACGCGCTCACCCACCACCCCGTGGTCGCCAGCGGCTACAAGGGCGACGTGGCCGCGACCATGGCCGGGGCGAAGATCGAGGGCACGGAGACGTGGGGGTGGAACCCGCTGCGCGATCACGTCGCGAAGACCACCACCCGGCCCGAGGTGTCCCTGATCGCGCTGATCTGCGCAGGGTTCGAGGAGACCATCGCGAAGGACTCATGGCGCTCACCCTCCGCAGGTCACGTCGCGTACCTGACGCAGTTGGTCACATGGGGGTACAAGACCAGCGAAGTCGAGCAGATCATCCTCGACAGCACCAAGCCAACCGAGGAGCTGGGAGAGGAGCCCGAGGATCGTGAAGAGGGCGACGAGCTGGACGGCGGCGAGCCCGACGGCGAAACGTTCGCGGAGGTCCACGCCGAGGAAGAGGACCTCATGGCTGAAGAGGTGGCCGAGGAGCTGACGCCCTTCTAGTAACACCGAGGGGCACTGAGGGGCACTGTGCAGGGCGGGACGCCACCCGCCCTGCACAGCACAGCACAGCCGCTCACGTGCCACTCATGTGTCGATGGCGCCGGCGCCCAGGTGCCGGGGCGGTTCGCCGCCGCTGGGCGAACCTCGAGCGGTGGTCGCCGGCGACGAACCGCCATCCACGCCACACCCAGCACCATGACCCGGAATCCGCGCTACACGGTGACAGCCGATAGGCCGTCCTAGTCAGGACACGTCCCAGCAACGAGCACAAGGGCTTCCCTGGCCTCCGCTGGCGCTCCACCCAGGGCAATGGTCCTCGCTTCGCTTCGGCCTGATAGGGCCCGGGCGCTCCTTCGTCGCACCCGACCCCTGTTGTGTCTACGACGTTTTTTGCTGCTGTCCTTCGGATTATGCGTCCCCGCTCCGCGCCGTCAATCGCTGCGCGACGTCGTTGGTGGCAAACCTCTACGGCGCTCCTGCGTCGCTTATTTCCTTCGAGGTTTCCCACCACCTTCGCCCTTCGGGTTGACAGTGCTCCCTCGGGAACGAGCGAGCGAGCTCGCCAGCAGGCAAAAAACAACGGGGGAGAGAGGCCACTGCTGGTCACCAAGGCCTCCCGACCTCAGACACCTACACCCACAGGAGCACCACCACATGAACGCTCAGAACGCTCAGGACACCGTGAACGCAGACACTGCGGTTCTGGTCAGCACCACCACGAAGGACACCGAGGAAACCGTCAGCGCCCCGGTCCTGCCCGTGGACGATCGCACAGGCGACGGGTACGACTGGCTCGAGACCCTCACGGGCAGCCCGTGGAAGGTCATGGGTGCGTGGGGCACCGACGGATGGGACGCCGGGTCCTGGCCCTACATCTTCTTCGCCACCGCCACCCACCATGACGAGACCGGCACCCTGTACGGGTACGGGACCTACATCGAGGGCGACACCTACACGCACTGGTACCGGAGCGAGGACGCATGCCACAAGGCGATCACCCGCGAGGTCTTCTGGTACTGGAAGCACGGACAAGCAGACGGCCCGGCCCACCTGCCAGCCACGGCCGAGGAGCTGGACGACGAGTTCACCAAGCCCTACGGATGCATTCACCGCTGCTAGACCCCGCTGAAAGAGACGCCGCACCCCGGCCCCGCGGACGGGGTGCGGCGCCCCTCACTAAAGGGAAAGATACCTTCAGATTGATGAAGAATAGACCTGAAATCTTCGCCGTAAACCCTCTTTTTTCAGATGAATAAGCGGTAGACTTGGTAACAGCAGCACAGCAGTTGACTCTCACTAAAACCCACACGTAACCAAGGACTGAGCGCCATGACCATCACCATTTTCGAGAAGCCCACTGGGTGCTTCGGGTGCAAGAAGACGAAGGAACTGTTCGATGCCGCCGGCGTCCAGTTCACCACCGTGGACATCACCACCAACGACCAGGCTCTGGCCTACATCACCGAGGAGCTCGGCTACAGCCAGGCACCCGTCGTGGTGTACGAGAAGGACGGCAGCGAAGACCACTGGTCCGGCCTGAACCCCACCAAGATCAACCAGGTCATCGCCCTCGACGCCACCACCTCCACCACCTCCACCACCTCCACCACCTCGACCACCTCCATCAACGCGGAAGGGAAGTGAGCATCATGGCCACGCCCACGCCCGTACCCACCACCTCGAGGAAGCGCGTTGACGGCTTCGTCATCCTGGTTTGGCTCATCGGCATCGCAGGCGCCGGCCTCCTCACTGCGGCCGCAGTCCTCGCCGTCCCGCGGGGGACTTTCCTCGCCGGCCCCGACGCCCTCTTCTACGCCGCCCAAGGTGCTCTCCTCCTCGGAGGCGCGCTGGGAATCTGGCGCGCTAAGACCCCCGACGCCCCATAAACACTCATTTACTCAATCCACTCATTTACTCATCACCGACAACACAAGCACCCCATACGAAAGGCAGTTGAGCATCATGGCCGGAGAAACCGTCATCACCGTCATCGGGAACCTCACCGCGGATCCCGAACTCCGCTTCACCCCCAGCGGGGCAGCGGTCGCGAACTTCACCATCGCGTCCACCCCGCGCACGTTCGACCGGCAGTCCAATGACTGGAAGGACGGCGAAACCCTGTTCCTGCGCTGCAACGTCTGGCGCGAGTCGGCCGAGAACGTCGCCGAGACCCTCACGAAGGGAACACGCGTCATCGCCCAGGGCCGGTTGAAGTCCCGCAGCTTCGATACCAAGGAAGGCGAGAAGCGCACCGTGATGGAGCTCGAGGTCGATGAGGTCGGGCCGAGCCTTCGGTACGCCTCCGCGAAAGTCACCCGCGCTCAGCGCAGCGGATCCGGCAACAACGGCGCCGGTGGAAGTAACGCCCAGGGCGGGGGAGGGTTCCAGGGAGGTGCGCAGCCGGGCAACTCGTGGCAGCAGCAGCCCACGGATGACCCGTGGGGAGCCCCCGCAGCAGCAGGTGCCGGTGGGTGGGGCAACGGCCCCGACAGCGAACCGCCGTTCTGATCAACACGTAGGGTGGCCGGCAACCGTCGGTCACCCCCTGATCATCGACCCTCACTCACCAGCAGACCTGCACCCACGAAGACCGCCTCTGGAAGGATCACACCATGACCGAAGATTTTGACGAGTTCAGACTGGCGGACGACGAGCCACCGACCCCCGTGATCGTGTCGTCGGCTGACGCGATCTACGAGGAGCTGCGCACGATCTGCCACCACAGCTTGCCCGGACATTCCATCCCGGCCCCGGTCGCCTACAAGGTGCTCGGGAGCCTCAAAGGCGTCGAGTGGCTGCTCTCGCAGGCCCTCGGCCAGCTCGCGGCCGGCCTCGGGAAGTCCCTGGAAACCCACGACGTCTACGAGTACGAGGACCGCGACCCTGTCCAGTCGGTCGCCACGGCCACGGATCACCTGACCTCCGCGGCCGCTCTCGCCAGACAGCTCGGTCATCATCTCGCGCAGGCGCAGAATGCCATCGCCGGCCAGGGCTACCGGTAGCCGCCGCCATGAGCGACGGAACGGGTTCTGTCGAGCGGCCGCAGCCGCTGCGGTTCCTGACTCTGCAGCAGGCCGGTGAGGAGCTGAACGTGCAACGCACGACGGTGATGGGGCTCATCAAGACAGGTGAGTTGCCGGCCATTCAGGTCGGCGGTCGCGGGCAGTGGCGCATCGAACGGACCAAGCTCGAGGAGTACATCGCCGCCGCCTACGAGCGGGCCCGGGCAGAACTAGCTCGAGGGGAACAGGTTGAGGGACAGATCAGGGAAGAGGCTGGGGGAGGGGGCCCGGAGTGAGTAAGAATAAGCCTGCGTCGTTCACCCCGTACTTCAGCCAGGCCGACGCGGACCAGGTCCGCGCGGCGTTCCTCGCAGCAGGCAATGCCGAGGGGTATCGGTCTGTGACAGACTTGATCGAAGCAGCTGTGATGCGTGAGGTGAAGCGCCTGCAGCGCAAGCACAACCAGGGCAGGAAGTGGGAACCGGTCGCACCGGGAGCCCTCCGCCCAGGCCGACGGACTCTCACCGAAGAGAAGAACCGGGCCCTATAGATTTCCTCGGTGTAGGGGAAAGCAAGAAAAGCAGTACGGAGACGGAAGCTGGTGGTGCAGCTTCCGTCTCCTTCTTTTTAACAGGACGGCCTCAACGCCGTTCCCACCGTGGGAAGAAGGGACGACCATGACCGGTTACCGACCACCTGCGGTGCCAGGAGCGCCCGAACCACGCCCGATCGACAGTGTCCGACTCGTCTGGTGGTTAGCGCGCGGCTTCTGGCACGGAGCCACGCACAGCAGGGGAGTGGAGTGTGTCCGCTCTGCCGGTGCCCTGGTGGGATGGGTCTTCGCCGCCCCGGTCCTCGTCGTCGCGTACCCGTTCATCGTTCGCAGCAAGGGCAGCCGGTACTACATGAGCCCGCAGCGAGACGCCGTCCTGGCGATCGTGGCCACCACGACCGGGTGGACCCTCGAGGACCACTCATCGGCGCGACCAGGGACCGGACGAGGCCACGTCCTACGAAAGACAGTCTTTCCGGAGATCCTCACCGCCGCGGACCGCGACAGCATCGCGATCAACGCGAACGCGGCGACATCAGGACTGGCGGAACGGTACATGTCAGAGATGCCCGGGCTCATCGACGTCGGCCCGGCCCGGCCTCGAGGCCGGAAGCTGCACCGCCCACCGACGCCGATCGCGCGATCCGCTGGTGAGGACGTCGACGCTTCCGCTTCCTGACGGGTAGTACCTCGTCAGGCCTTGGTGGGGTCGACCGGCGCCGGTGTGACGGCGCTAAGCCACACCCAGCCCTCGCGATGGATCTTGATGGGCGGTTCGATGAACCGGATCTTCACCGCGGTCCTCGTGTACGCGATCGCGTGGGCCTGCACCCGGATGGCTTTCGAGGGGTATCGAACCCACGCGTACACCCGCCGCGGCTCCGGGAAGTCCTTCGGCTGGCTGTTTTCGACGTCAAGCTCCGCCGCGGTGAGCATAATCAACTCCTCCCGCATCACGAACTCCTCAATCCGCGCATCCAACTGCTTCGCGTAGAACGCCTTGTACCTCGCGTTCTGGCCCATGCCCGGGACAGTACGAGCCCACGCCGACAATCAACGAATCTGCACCGTCAGCAGGCACTCACGGAGGCTGTGCATGGCCACCGCTCGCTCGAGGTGAGCTGACAACACAATGGTGACGTGGTGGGTGTGTACAAGCGGTCAGGGCGGTTCCTGCTGTCCAGGTGTGTGCGGGTCAAGCAGCGCAGCGGGGAGGGCTTGAGCCGTGCACGGGTGGTCAGGAGGCCAGCGGAGCCAACTACCGGATCATTCAGTTAGCTACTTTTGTGCCTGGTTGTAAGCGTCCACGATTGTCCGTGCGATCCGGCCGCGCGAGCTCACCTTGTGGCCGTTCCCCTCGGCCCATTGACGGATTTGCTGGACTTCATCCCGCCGCGACGCACCGCCCGCGGCCCCGCGTGAAATGCTGCGCCCTCGACGGCCGGAGGAAACTTTCCGACCCTTCTCGAGGTACTGCGAGAGAGCCGCGCGCAGCTCGTCAGCGTTCTCCGTCGTCAAATCAACCTCGTACTCAGTGCCATCCAAGCCGAAGCGAACTGTCTCCTGCGCTTCCTCACCGTTGAGGTCATCGACCAACTGAATCTGCACACGCTGCGCCATGCTTCACTCCTAGGGTGACCTTTACGAGCTTCTCAGGCTCTACTGGTATTTACTGTATCGCGGAACATTCTTCGAGAATGCGCACTTCTACCTAGTGGAAGGTAAGTCAGAATTGGTTGTTCAGTCGCCAATGATTTGACGACCGACCAACTTGATGTCGTGGCCCCATGCTTTGCCTCGTTCGCCGAGCACTCCCTGTACTGCCGCCATGGCCACCAGGTCCCAGAATCGTCGCAAACTTCTCGCCATCCGCATGTTGAGGCTCGTGTAGAACTCGTCGGCCAGAGCGGCGTCGGAAAGCATTCGTTGGAACAGGTGGTTGATGGGGGGCTCGGTGTCCAGTACCACCTGCTCTGCGGTGGCCCAGAAGGCCTGTGGGCTTTCTTCTCGTTGTGGGTTCTCAGCGAGTGCATCGAGATAGTAGAAGCGGCCTTGTCGTCCGTACCGGTTCAGGGTGGAGAGGAAGGCGGGCCACACTGGATCGGTGTCGACGGCAGCGAGGTGCAGATCGACGTGATGGCGGTGCGTTGCTTCGTCAGCATGGTGCCGGATCACCTGACGGAAGCCCGCTTCCATTCTGATCAAGTCGTGTCCGTAGTCGTTCTTGAGAACGGTGGAGGGAAGCCAAACACCGTGGTCTTTGACGTGCCGGAGGCCGAGGCCAAGTTTCAACAGCTTCTCGGCGCCGATGGAAAGCATCGTCATGATTGGGTCGCGAGTCGTCTGGATGAAGGCGGCTGTCTCCAGCGCGCGGATGCCGTACGCAAGTAGGTGCTTCGTGGAATCCGACTCTTCAATGAGGTGGAACGCCTGAAGTGGTGACAGGCCGTCGTTATGGCGTTTCGGCATGCGCACACTATGACAGGCGGACACTAGTTATGGCCGAACGCCGATAATCAACTCTGCGCACCAGGCACTCAGGGATGCTGTGCACGGCCAGCGCTCGCTCGATCCGTCGTCCAACTGTTTCGCGTAGAACGCCTTGTACCGTACGTTCTGACCCATGCCTGGGACAGTACGAGCCGATGCCGACAAGCAACGATGTACACCGTCACCCGACATTCGAGGAGCCCAACGGGCTTGACGACACCTCAACTCGTCGTCATGCGCATCAGTGCGGAAAAATCGTACGGCTCTGACAGAAGTACCGAGAGGCTGCCCGTGAATACCTGGTCGAAGCCGCGAGCTGTAATGCGCCAATGAGCACTTACTGTGGGCGCAGAGGTTACGAGGACCAGATCGTCGCTATCACTGACCCACGGCGTACCGGGGCGTAGTTCAGGTAGCTGAATGATCACGCGCAAGCCGTCTTTTTCATTCTCCCAGCTCAGCGGGTAAGAGCTATGGGCGGCGCGCAACCCTGTGAAGTCGTATGGCACAATCCCGGCCATTCCGTAAGGATCACGAGCTCGGATCACGGGAGGAATCAACTTGTTTTTATCGAGATCCTTGACGTCAGTGTGATCAATTCCCCTCACGTTCTCGAAAAAGACGTCTACCCTGACAGCTTCCAGAAATTGACTCTCAGTATTTTTGATGCTGAAGGTCGGTCCCGTCAGGACAGCACCAGCCAGGTCATCCAAAATGCCAGGCCACTCATCAACAAGTTCGCTTTCCCACTCCTGAGCTCGCGCTTCAAATCGTGCCGGAGTTATCTCGGTGCCGCTGAACAACGGGTGATCGCCAAGTAGCGCAGCGAACGCTGCGGTTGAGGGAAGGCCTGACTGCGTTTTCACATACTTTTTCCGTGCGGTCTCAATCAACCTTTCCGCAACGCGCTGTCGGACCTCATCGGAGGGTAGGACGAAGTTAACCGAATTATCGATACTGACTTCGAACTGAGGCAACGTCGCTGCCCGCTGGTTCGCACGGGCGAACAGCCGGTCTAGGTCCGCGGAATCGGCTTTCTTTGTCTCCCCTTGATGGCGTACGTATATATCCCCATCACGCAGAATGGAAGTTTTATTATCTCCATAACTTTTCCTGCAGACGAATGGTGGGTCGCCCTGTCGGGGAGGATCGATCAGAACAATTAACGCCTCCTTGTTGGGCTCGTCGGCAGGGTATCGTTCAAGATCCCACTGAGGACCATTTGTCCCCAAGTAGGCAGCGATTTTTCGTTCCAGCGCGAGAATCTCAATGCCCTCAGAAACTCCGCCCACTCGGCCTTTTTCGGCCCCGAGGACCATCACAGCGTAACCATCGAAGGCCCGGGCTGCCGTCTCTACGGGCCGGTTCGCCGCACCAAGGATGTACTTAGCAACCTTGGCGCAGTCCTCCTTCGAGTCGATTTCGAAAGCGCTTTTTACCTCTAGAAAATGCTTTTCATGAATGTCGCCGCCGATTTTGATCGCATCCAGTATCGCCTTGCGCTGTCGTTCTCCTGTTGGTGCGCGGCTTACGTCCATGACCTACATCTTGCCACTGGCCGTTCTGAACCCGACCGGTTACTTCGACCGAACTACGAGCGACCCTGTTGCGCCAAGTACACCCCAGGCAACGTTCGTTCGGTTGCTTTTAGGAAGAGGCCGTTCGACGCCGGTACTCGGCGTTGAGCCAGCGGTCAGTTAGTGCGGGGAGGTGGCGGTAGCCGAGAGCGAGGGCTTGGGCTGGTGCAGGGAACGTGATGATCGGTCGGTTCCGCTGAACGCCGCGCAGGATGGATCGCGCGGCGCGTTCTGCGCTGACCGCTTGCGCTGGCGCGACGGCTGCCGGGTTTTTCGCGCCCAGGATGGGTGTGCCCCAGATAGCGGTGGCAACTTGGCCGGGACATACGACACTGATGCGCACCCCGTGTGCTGCAGCTTCTGGTCGGAGAGTCGTGGACAGGCCGACGACCGCGAATTTGGTCGTGTTGTAGAGGGTTTGCAAGGGGACAGGTACGAGTCCGGAGATGGAGGCCGTGTTGACGATGTGTCCATGGCCTTGCTCCCGCATGATCCTGTAGGCGAGGTCGGTTCCGTCGATGACGCTGCGGAGGTTGAGGGACAAGATGCGGTCCCACTGCTGCGGCGTTGCTTCGTGGAAGGAGAGGGTTCCTCCGATGCCGGCATTGTTGAAGACGAAGTCCAGTGCATCGTTCTCTGTCGCTATCTGTTTGAGGAGATTCTTGAACGCGCTGCGGTCTGTGACATCGAGGGCCGCTGCGGTGGCTTTCATCCCCTGATCGCTGAGCGCCAAGGCGCGCGCTCCAGCGGTGTCGGCGTCGATATCGGCGAGGACGACATGTGCACCCTGTGCTGCCATCTGCTCGGCGAGAGCAAGACCGATACCGGAAGCGGCACCGGTTATGACGGCAGTGCGACCAACGAATGCTCCCGGACTGGTAGCCCCGCGAGAACTCGTGACTTTCTTGCCGACGGCTGCAGCTGCAATGCTCACGGCGGAAAGAGCTGCATTCAAGTGCTTGGGCGACATGACCCTCATGCTAGCCACAGCACCCAACCTCTGACTGTTGCATCGAGGTACACGCTGCGCACCACCGGACCGTCTACAACGCTGGTTTGGTGGGGGAGGGCGTCGTGTTCTGCTTGTTGGCGAGGAAGCGGGCTTTTTTCTGGCGGTTCCCGCAGGTGTTCATGTCGCACCATCGGCGGGTGCGGCTTTGGCTCGTGTCGAGGAAAACGGCCCGGCAAGTAGGTGAGGCGCACAGGGCCAAGTGCCCGTCATGTTGGCCGGAGATGAGGGTGATCGCGTCGGAGGCGATGACGCCGAGGGCGTCCTCGAGGTCCGATGTCGGAGTGAGTCGCCACCGCAGCCCACCCTCGGGAGTGAGATAGGCCGTTGCCCTGCCCTCCGCGCTGCGCGCATTGATGACCTGTAGCGCAGGGGCAGGAAGAGGGTCTTCGAGGGCGGCTGCTGTCGCCGCGGCGTGGATTGCTTCTCTGAGGTCTCGTGCGAGATCGAGGTGAGCCTCAGTGCAGGCGTGAACGGCGAGGCCGTTCGCGTCCAACCAATCGATGAGGCGCTCTGGTGTTGGCAGGCGTTCCACCATGGTGCCGTGACGCTCCGACAGGGTTCCGGTGAACCGGATGGCCAGGATGTTCCCGGTGCGGAAGTCAGGACTACCAATAGGCATGGAACCACCTTAGCTGGTTGCTTCACGCATCGGCTCCTGATAGAACCAGCTCAGACGGTTCGTACTCTGACGGGCCCTGGTGAAGGGCGGATAGTTGTGGTCGATGTCGGGGTTCTGCCAGGGTTCGTCGCTGTCATCCTGCTGTTTCTCATCCCGCCGGGTCCGGACATGGCGTACATGCTCGCCGTCGGCCTCGAGGGCGGGCGACGGTCCGCGGTGAAAGCGATCCTCGGCATCGGAACCGGCATGAGCGTGTACGCGGCCCTGGTCGTCATCGGGGTAGCGGAGGTTGCTCGGTCCTCCCCGATCCTGCTGGACGCGGTGAAAGTGTTTGGCGGCATCTATTTGTTGTGGCTTGCCTATCTGACGGTTCGCAGTGCCCGCCGTATGGCCGGCGGTGCCGTAGACGTGTCAACGGGAAGGCCCTACCTGCGGGGCGTGCTGGTGAGTCTAACAAATCCGAAGGTGATCTTGTTCTTCCTCGCGGTCCTACCGCAGTTCATGGGCAACGCACATGATGTCAGTGCTCAACTGGCGATGCTCGGAGCTGTCAACGTGCTCATTGAGGTCCTGCTCTACGGGACTATCGGAATCGTCGCTGGCGTCTTCCACACACGCTTCACGAGCTCACCTAAGGCTGGAGCCACGTTGAACTACATCGCGGCCGCCGTCTACGTCGCCCTGGCAGGAATCGTCCTCACAGAAGTCATCGCAAAGCTCTGAGCCTTCTCCCGCGGATGTGGCGTTGGGGTACACCCATACGCAACTGCGCAAAAGTGGTCATATCGCGTTGTTTTGGGGTCCCTTTCTGGCTTTTGCAACAGGATCATGCGAGGGTCTAGACATGACGCAACACAAGATCCAGCGGATCGGATACGCCCGCGTCTCGACCCTGGACCAGAACCTTGCCCGGCAGCTCGCCACCATCGGCGACGTCGATCGCATGTTCGAGGAGAAGCAATCAGGTGCGCAGCGCGCCGGCCGCACGGAGTTGGCGGAGATGATCAAGTACGCCCGCAACGGTGACACCGTCGTGGTGTCCTCCATGGACAGGCTTGCCCGGTCGGTGATCGACCTCAATCAGATCGTGGGGGAGCTGACGGGCAAGGGCGTCTCTGTCGAGTTCGTCGCAGAGCGTGTGACCTTCACGCCGGGGACTGCGGATCCGTTCGCGGAGTTCCAGCTGAACATCATGGCGTCCTTCGCGCAGCTCGAGCGATCGATTATCAGGGAGCGTCAGGCTGACGGCATTGAGGCTGCGAAGGCCCGCGGTGTGTACAAGGGCCGGCCTCGCAAACTCACTGACGAGCTGCTGGCCGAGGCCAGGGCGCTCATCAACACGAACGTGAACAAGTCCGAGGTCGCACAACGCCTCAACGTCGATCGGACCACTCTGTACCGGGCGCTACTCAAGGCCTCACCGACACCACCGTCACCACCGACCTCCTAGGAGCGCATCATGTTCATCTTCTTCTTCATGGCAGCGTTCCTCGCTGTGTCCCTGCTGGGGTGGATCATCTTCGCACTGACGCATCCAGTGGTCGCCGGTCAGGGCGTGCTGATCTTCCTTTGTAAGGCGGCTGGCTTCATCGCTCTGTTGGTCTCGCTGGGGTTGTGGATCGGTCCGGGCTTCCTGCAGGCGCTGCCCGGGTTCCTGTTCATGGGGGTGTGCTTCTTCGCCGCCAACAAGCTCGAGCTCAGATGGCGCAGCAGCTGGTGACCGTAGACGAGGACGCGAGGTTCTGGTCGAAGGTGATCAAGGGACCCCGGCCGGATGACTGCTGGCTGTGGACAGGCGCGGTGTCGGACGACGGTTACGGCCGCTTCTGGATCAAGACATCCGAGGGGCAGAAGGCCCTCCGTCCGCAGCGTCACGCGCACACGCTCCTCACGGGGGAGCAACTACCGCCGGAAGTGATCCTCCTGCACGCGTGCGACGTGCCTCTGTGCGTCAGATCTACGGGCGGACCTGACAGCCACACCCACCCGGGGACCCAGGCTGAGAACCTCCAGGACCGACTGCAGAAGCGACGACACCCCCACGCCTACACCTGGCACTGGCGCAGCATTGGCCGCGCCAACTTCGCCGCCCGTTCCCGCCAGTTACGCGACGCACTCAAAGAGCATGGTTGGGATGAATCGATCATCCGGCCCCTCATGTCCGGTCACGACCCCGACGCCCCACGATTGTTCTGAGACTGCCCCAGGTGAGGTAACGCGCGGCTGGCGAATGATCGGTCGTCATCGACGCTGATGATGCTTCCCACCGAGGAGGAGACGTAGCCAACGGCGCGGTCCGCTGAGTCTTCGTGGCTCGCGCCCACGGACGGTTTCGTCGGAGACGAGAGTGTCACCGATCGTCTCAGAGATGCGCAAGGTAGAGCCGGGGGCTTGTTCCACGCCGCGCCGGAATCCCTCGATCATCGCGTCATGACGTTGCTGCTGGGCACGCTCCACCGCCTCGAAACCCAGATTGATGATCGGTTGGGAAAGGCTCACCCACGCCCGAACTTTTTCCTGCGCCTCAGCGGAGTCTAGATCGACTACCAGGAGCGCCCTGTGAGCTTGGGTTTCCCACTCCTGTACAGGTCGAGCTGTCGTTGCCCGATCGAGGCGATCAAGCAGAACACCGGCCATGGTGTCGGTTTCTAGATCCTTCGGAGTCGCTGTCACGGAGTGAGCTGCACGCACAACTTCTAGACGATCAGCGAGATGCACTCCGAGGATCTCCTCGTGCGTCATCCCGTTGGCGAGCTTCTCATCGCGGCCGCGAAGCGTTTCTTGAAGACTCGACGTAGCTTGAATGAAACGGTTGATGGCATCAAGCTTCGCACTGCTCACGCTGAAAGTTCCTCGACTTCAGCCAGGGGCGGCTGTGCGTCGGCCTTGGGAGTAGCTACGTCGATGCTGCGCACGTAGGACACACTCACGTCGAGCAGCTCCGCTACCCCCTGGCGGGTCTCGCCCGTGGCCAGCATCTTCCGCACGGTGTCCTTCATCTCCTCAGCAGAGGACTGGGCTTCTCTCTTCGCTGCGGCGATGAGGTCGGCTGCCTGCCGTTCTGCTTCCTCTACTGATGCGTCGGCCGTCATCTTCGCTGCGTGATACTCAGTGGCCAGGGACTGCAGGAGGTCCTCACGCTCGCGCCGCTTCGCTGCGAGCTCTTCAGTGCGACGACGAGCCTGAACCATCATCGAGTTGCGTGTCTTAGCTGCCATGACTTACCCCCTGGGTGCGACGTGCCCGGCGATTCGGGCGAGACCTTGTACCCGACATTCTGGCAGAGAACCTCCACGATCAGCAGACCGAGCTCACCTAACGGTTAGGCGGCAGGTTTTACCCGCCCGCCCGCTTCCGGGGGTGGACAGGCAGTGCATCGCTCTGAGATTCGGTTCGGGCGAAGGACCATGCAGTGAGGTGATGCGTGCGTGAAGCAGCTCTCTATCAGTATCGAGCGCCTGTTGATAACAGACAGCGGCTGTCCACAATCGAAGCTGATGCTTCTCATGATGGACAGTCGCATCACAGACCAATGGACCGAACATGCCGTTTTTCGAACCCCTGTCACTCGCACACTCCCGACAGCTCAAAACACCATATCCAGTCACACCTCTTGCATTTCGAATAAATGAGGCCGCTGCCGTTAGAATCGCCCCATGATGTCACTGCACGTTCTCAGTGCTGGCACCGGCTACCTGTACTACACGCAGGAGACCGCCAGCGGGGATGAGTTGCGCTCCGAGGACCGCCAGCTGGGCGACTACTACACGATGGAGGGCCTCCCGCCCGGGCAATGGCTCGGGGGCGGCGCGACAGCGCTCGGCGTCGCCGGGAACGTCACTGAGGCCCAGATGGCGAACCTGTTTGGGCAGGGCAGGCACCCTGAGTACGAGGCGATCCTGGCCGCGAAGATCGACGGTGGGATGCCTGCGAAGACAGCGCAACGTCTGGCGGACAAGGAAGCAAAACTCGGGCGCAGGTACTACGAGTACAGCCCGAAAGACACCCTACTCGCTCAGGCGATCAGGGTTCGTGAGAGTGACTTCGAACGGATTCAGGGAAGGACCCCGACAGCTTCCGAGAAGCACCGCATCCGCGCGACAGCGGGAGCCGTCATGTTCAAGGACGGACACGGCCGGGCCCCGGCCTCGAAAGAGGAACTGGGGAAGTTCATCACCGCCCAGCTGCGACCGCAGCAGAGCGCCGTCGCTGGATACGACCTGACTTTCACCCCCGTGAAGAGCATCTCGGTGCTCTGGGCCCTCGGGGATGAGGACACCCGGCGGATGGTCGAGGACGCTCACCAGGCAGCGCTGAAGGACTCCGTTGAATACCTGGAGACGCACGCTCTGGCCACCCGTGTGGGCACCAACGGGATCGCGCAATCCACGGTCAAGGGCGGTCTGACCGCGACCGCGTTCCGTCACCACGACTCACGTCTGGGAGACCCGAACCTGCACACTCATGTGGTGGTCTCGAACAAGGTCCAGGACCACGCGGGGAACTGGAAAACCATCGACGGGAAGCTTCTGCACCGCTCAGCTGTGGCCGTGTCCGAGCACTTCAACACCCGCATCCAAGCGCATCTCGAGGCACGTGGTGTGGAGTTCGAGGCTCGTACCGTGAACGGGTCCAAGCAGCCGGTGATGGAAGTCGCTACCGTGCCGCGCGAGCTGACGGCTCTGTTCTCCAAGCGCAGCGAAGGCATCCGTGCGAGCCTCACCGAACTTCGTCAGGCGTACGAGGAGCAGCGTGGTCACAGCCCGGACGCGGCTGCTCTGATCAAACTCGCGCAGGCGGCGACGCTGGACACCCGCCCCGATAAGGACAAGCCGAAGACCCTGGAGGAACAGGGAAGGTTGTGGCGGGCCGAAGCCACGATTCTTGTCAGCGCGTCCGAGCTCGAGCGCATCACCGGTGCCCGATCGCGCACCATCCACCCGACAGTGACCGCCCTGGATGCCGGCGACGTCGACGCGGCCGCGCGAGCCGTCATCGCCGCTGTCTCCGACAAACGGTCGACGTGGACCGCGCAGAACGTCATGGCCGAAGCGAACCGGTGGGCGAAGGAGTACGCGTCCGACCACGGCCCGCTGGCACCGGGTGTGGTCGACTCCGTCGTCGCCCGCAGCCTCGACTCAGCGTCGGTACGCATCACTCCGAACCAGGTGCATGGGGACTTCCGCGCCCTGTCTGTAGAGACGGGGGAGCTGAGCTTCGAGCACCGGACCGACACCCTCTACACGTCGACCGCGATCCTCGAGGACGAGAACCTCCTCATCCGTGCGGGGTCCCAGGACGTCATCCCGGCGGCGTCCCTCGCCGATTTCGAGGCCGCAGTCGATGACTACCAGCGGGCCGTCGACGCAGGTGAGAAGTCGCACCCGCTGGACGAAGGCCAGATCGAGCTCGCGCGTCAGTTCGCCACGTCATCGAAGCTGCTCGGCATCGGTATCGGCGCCGCCGGCACCGGCAAATCGACAGCCATGAGCTTGGTCCGGGCGGCCATCACCCACGCTGGAGGCCGCGTCATCGGTCTCGCGCCGTCTGCCGTGGCGGCCGCCAACCTCGGCGACCAGCTAGGTGCTACGGCCGCGACAACCGACAAGTTCCTGATCAGCAACGACCTCGCCGGGCAGGGCCCAGACGACACCGCTGACGACACCGCTGACGACAGGGCTGACGGCACCGATGCATCTCCCGCGTTCGCGAAGACAGGAACGAAGACAGGTGAGGTCGGCCCGCTTGTGGTCACGCCCGGCACGGTGGTGATCGTTGACGAGGCAGGCATGCAGGGCACCGCGAAACTGGCCGACGTCGTACGTGTTGTCCAGGCCGCCGGCGGTCTTGTCCGGTTCGTCGGGGACGATCGGCAGCTTTCGGCCGTGCAAGCCGGCGGGGCGTTGCGGCTCCTCATCAATGAGGTCGGTGCAACAGAACTCGAGACGATTCACCGGTTCACGAGTCTCGAAGAAGCAGACGCCTCGCTGCTGCTGCGCACACCCACCAGCCACGAAGCCGACCCTTTCCGCTGGTACAAGGACAACGGCCGAGTGCAGGCCGGCTCCACGGAAACCGTCGAGGGCCTCGCCTTCGGTCTGTGGCAGACACGGCTCAACGCCGGTGACGCAGCCGTGCTGATGGCCCCGACGAACGAGAGCGCACAAAGGCTGTCCGAGCGAGCCCAGGCATACCGCATCGAAACCGGGGAGGTCGCCGGGGCCGCACAATCTGTGCAGCTGCGCGACGGCTCCCAAGCATGGGCCGGCGATCACATCGTCACCCGGCAAAACGACACCCAGCTGAAGGTCAAGCGCGGCCGCGACTTCGTCAAGAACGGTGACATGTGGACCGTCGAGGAAGCCCACCCAGACGGGTCCCTGTCCGTCACCCATCAAGGACACGGAGGCTCGATCCGACTGCCCGCAGAGTACGTGGACGCCCACGTACACCTGGGCTACGCACTAACCACACACAGGGCACAAGGCATGACCCGGGATGCCGGCATACCGATCCTCGACGCGTCGACCACGCGCGAGAACGCCTACGTAGCGGCAACCCGCGGCAGGGACGAGAACACATTGTTCGTCGCCCTCGAGGACGGACAGGACCGGGACACGGTCCTCGCCGCGATCGCGGACAACCACGGCCAGGACTCCTCCGCACACGAGGCGCTGTCTACCGAGTACGAGCGGGTCAACTCGCCTCTGACCCTCGCCGATCAGTACCGGTACGTGAATGAGCAAGCGAACACGCTGAGGATGACGGCCATGGCACGGGAGGTTCTCGGCCCCGACGTTGAACGGTTCATCACGGCCGAGTCGTGGGGCGCGGTCGCAACCCACCTGGCACGAGCCGAACACGGCGGCTGGGACCCTGCAGGCCTGCTGCACACCGCGGCCACCGAGCGGTCCTTCATAACCGCTGACGATCAGTCAGCGGTCCTCGCATGGAGGGTCGAGAAGATCATGGACAAAGCACCTGACGTCCTCGCCCGCGCAGGGGAACGACCCCTGCAGGATCTCACCGACAACCAACTGGCCCAGCTGCGCGACCAGGCCGAGACTGCTGCGCGCGTTGCACGGGCGGCCGCCGACGTCCACGGCCCGAAGCCGGCGGATCACTGGACGAACCGACCGCACGGCAGACTCACGGACGAGGAGCTCGAGCGGAGGATCTTCACCACCCGATTCAGTACACGCGAACACGATGCCCTTGCCGATTCCGTGCAGGGCCCCGCAGCGGCCCGCCGCGCCCATCAGCAGCTGCGCGCCCTGCAGGAAGAGCACCGAATCCGGACCCGCGAACTCGGAACCTCTCGGAGGGCAGCGGAGGCCGCCGAACGAGGTCCGAACACCCAGTCCGGGGCGGACGACCCCGCCGCCAAGGCAAGCCTTCACAGGGGAGCCCGGCAGGACGTCATCGCCGCTCGAGCGCGGGCCGAGGAACGCCTGCGCACCCTCACACCCCGCCCAATGGATCCCACAGCCGTGCCGTCGGCACCGGACCGGTTGCCGGAGTGGTTGGCACCGGCCCGGGCGATGCAGAGCAGCTATCTGCCAGAGCCGTGGAGGGAGGAGCTCGCGGCACGCCGGGCTGTCCTGGCAGCACGATTCGACGAACGCGGGTACCTGTTGGCCGCCGAACCACCGGACTGGGCGCAGAAGCTCGGGCCCGTCCCTGCACGCCCCGATGCCGCCCAGCAGTGGCGCGACACCGCGGCCAGCATCGAGATGTTCCGGGCCCGCTACAACGTGCCCGACACGGAGCCGGCACCTGTACCCGAACGGCTCAGAGGTGAGGACGTCGGCCGCGAGCTCCACGAGCAGGCCGTTACCGTCAGCAAGCGCTCCCGCGCCCTGCCCAACCACGCCTCCGATCAGGACAAGGCCCTTGACGCAATCAACGCGCTTGAGCGGGGGAAGGCCACGCACGCAACGCCATCCCCGGCAAAGAAAGCGTCGGACACCGACCGCCAGGCGCACGGCCAGCCGCCGACTGCTGTCACGCCGGTGCAGACAGAGAAGCCGCGCCTGATGACTCGGCTCGAGAAGATGGTCGCGGAGCAGCAGGCGAAACGAGAGGCGGAAAGGAAGCCAGCAGAGAGGGCGCCCGAGACGAACGCCCAACGACAGGCGAGTCTTGACGCGGAGCGCGCCGTGCGCGAGCAGCAGGCCGCTGATCGTCTACGCGGTCCAGGGCTCGGACTGTAAGAATCGGAAGCCGCCAGGTTCCTTGAGCCCACGGTCGTGGGAGCTATTGGAGTGCCGGGAACACTTACATTCTCCGGTGAGACCACAGTCCCCGCCGAAGGCGTCACGTCTGAGCTCAGACGTCACGGACCACCCAACAACGGCCGGCACCGACGAGGTACGGGCCCTTGTTGCCCCCTCTTCATCAGTGCTGAGGCGTCTCACCAACGGCTGTTGCCTTGGCCATCGATCAAGCGGATAAGCCCTTCTCTGCTGCTTCGAGTTTCAGTTCCAAGTCGATCAGCTGAGGATAGACCCAGGAGAGCGCCTCCTCCGGGCCGTTGATGCGGAGGGTGGGCAACATATCTCCCTTTGGGGGAAATTGCTCGGCGAGCACGCTAAAGAGCACTTCTTTTATCTGCATCAGGACAGCAGCTCCGCTGTAGCCGCCGAAGGGGCCCTCAGGACGAAGTCCGACCTCTTCGCGATACGACTTAGATAGTGCCCAGTATCGAGCGTGAGCAATTGCGACTCTCCTTGGTAGAGCACGAACTTGCTCCAAAACGATCTCATTGGCTGCTATTTCCTTGAGATCCCTGATAGACGTGACGTATACGTTGCTCTTGTTGGTCACGCCAACCGCGCCGCTCTGAGCTCCGGACTCTGAGAGCAAGATCCCACGATCTGCACCAACATCCTCGACGATCGATCTCAGAGTGAGCACGTGGGACTTGTCAACTGGACGTTTCCAGCGCTTACACTCAATGATCCAGTTAACAGCTAGACCAGCACGTTCAAAGCTGGCGTAGACATCGACGTCATGGCTACCGCGCGCTCCGGCGACTCGCAGGTCGGAATGGACAACGAACCCGAGTTCCCGAAATAGCGCCGCTGCCTGCTCTTGATACTCACGCCAATGAGCCAACCTAGAGCGCCGACTCTGAGAGTAGGCGCACGGTGGCACGTGCTATATCAGCTGGCCTATGGCTGATGAGGAGAAGTTGTCGAAGCTCTTCGTCACGGCAAGAGTCGAGGACAGTACCCGAATATGCATCACGCAGCACGTCCAGCGCGGCTGCGACTTCTGCGTCCTGAGCATGAGCCGGATACGCTACCGGCGCCCAGTCGTCAAAGGACCGCGGAAACAAGTGCTGTGCGACTGCCGCTGATGCGCCACCGTACCCGCCAGCAATCAAAAGCAGACGTCCGGATTGAATCGTCAGACGAGCCTCTTCAATCACACCAGGCTCTACACCGGCATAACCTGAGAGACGTCCGCCAACAATGAGGCGAGCTGTTGTTTCGCCTACTACATACTCGCGCATCGCAGTCAACGCGTTGCGGGCGTTTTGGCTCCAAGAGCCTTCCAGGGCACGTGAGCTCGGCACCACCTCGCGCGCCTCCGAGACCAGCGTC
The DNA here is from genome assembly GCF_058269115.1 of Arthrobacter sp. TJ-266. Lineage (NCBI taxonomy): Bacteria > Bacillati > Actinomycetota > Actinomycetes > Micrococcales > Micrococcaceae > Arthrobacter > Arthrobacter sp. TJ-266. Next base: position 17,067 of record NZ_JBZCNC010000009.1, on the reverse strand, counting down.
AGGCGCCCGACGTCGCCGAGAGCCCTGTCGGCTGCAATCAGCTCGTCAGATGTGAGCTTTCGATACTCTGACTCGGCGAGGGTAATCTCCAGCGCGGGTCGCCCGCCGCTAAAGCGTTGAGCCTCTTCGATCAGAATCTCGGTGTATCCACCTGGGTTGAGGTGGCCTCCGTATACGACTGTTCCTCCCGCGAGCATGATCGCTCTGCCGACCTCGGCGATGACGAGACGGCAGTGCTGCTCGGTGAGGCCGAGCCGGGCAAGGTCGGCGCTCTCAGAAACGGACAGGGCGACTTTCTGACTTGAGAGAGCATCTCGCGAGATGAGGACGGGTTCGTTCATTTCTTGAGTTCTCCACCACGAGTCTTGAGTTCTCCACCACGAGCCGAGAACGTTCGAGGTGTCAGGATGTCGACGTCGACGTCGTAGCCTGCCACTGCACATAATTGCAGTAATACTTCGCGTTCTGCGGGTCCGAGGGGCGGATCGGGGTGAATGACCCAGAGGTGCTTGTCATCTGGCTGCGTCTCTCGGTGTGCAGCGAGCCAGGGCGCAAGAGTCGTCGGCTCGGGCGACTGTGCTGGAAGCCAATCAAACCCATCCTTGGAGAGATAGGATGTCTGCGCTTGCCAGAGGGTGTTCTTGAGCGTCTCGTCAACGAGCCTGTTAAGGGCGAGAGTGACTCCTAAATCGGGGTTGTCGAGGTCACACACCACCGAGGGCACGTGGTCCATTAGGAAGGACCCTCGTTCCTCCCCGGCGGTGAGCGCATACATGCAGACGACCGGCATACCGCTTTGTTTTGCAGCGTGTACCTCCCGTTGCGTCCATTCTCGTGCGGAGTACACATCGGTGCGGATCATCAGCAGGGCACTGCTGCCAGCGGCGTCCTCAAGTGTCTTCTCCCAGTCGCCACCCGGTTGGATGTCCTGCGCGTCGAAGAAGGCCGAAAGGTGCGACTGCTGAATGTGATGGCGGACACGCTCAAACATTGCGGGGCCGGAACGCGAAGCTTCCTCCGAAGTCCGGTGTTTCGTATGACTCACGAACACCGTGAGCCGTGCGGGAAGGTTCGCCTCGTCCTGAATTTGTTGGGTAATCGCCTGTGCCAGCTCCCGCCCGAACAAGCCGCCGTCCGCGTTAACGGCAGTCGGCAGAGTTTGGATTCCGTTAAGGATCTGGCTGACTACGCTGGTACTCCAGTGCAGACCCTCCGCGATGACAGGGTAGACGCCTACGCCAGACCTCTGGTTTAGTTCAGCGATTTCGTGTAGATACGCGTTCCATGGACTGGCTGCGTCTGCCGCTGCTCGGAGCAGATTCGTGTCGATGATTAGGACGATCGCGTTAAACTGGGCGGGCGGGAGGCCCGCGCCGAGTGGCGTCGTAATACCCAAGGGCCGTGGCGGCGCTCCCTCCTCCCACGGATCGCTGCGCGCATAAACCTCGACGGCGCCGCCGGCCAATCCCGAGAACGCGGGGCTGTGAAAGTGCTCTTGGAGTTCCGTGAATCGTTCGGTTCCGATTGAGTCCTCGGGATGCCAAACGACGAAAACATCGAGAATTGGCGGAATCGGCACATGCACCCCCTCTCAAAACGCCGCCTCATGGGGCAATGTCGGTGATCAAACGTAGACTATCCCAAAAAGAGAGGGCCCGACATGAGCGACCAGCACAACATCTTCATCAGCCACCGTCATGAGGACGACGCGCTGGTCGGAGATCTCAAGAAGATACTTTCTGGCAACGGAGCGGAGATCCGGGACTCGTCGATCACGAGCGAGACCCCGAACAACGCAAAGAGCCCCGACTACATTCGACAGATCCTTGCCGACCAGATCCGATGGGCAGGCAAAATCATCGTCATCATCTCTCCCGATACAAAGAACCATGAGTGGGTCGACTGGGAGATTGAGTACGCCCGCAAGTTTCCGGATAAGCGAATCATCGGGGTCTGGGCGCCCGGCACCACGCATGACGACATCCCCGAGCCCCTCGAAGACTATGCAAATGCGATCGTCAACTGGGATGCTCAAGCGATCATCGACGCTCTTGACGGCGACGACAGCTGGACAGATCCCGACGGGGCGCCTGCGGCTGTGCAGTCGATCCCGCGAGCCGCCTGCTAACAGGGAGATTGAGCGTGAAGGTGTTCAGCTACGTCGTGCGCTATGACGTCGGGTTCGCACCGAATCCTTTTCACGGGATCTGCTCTCTTGCCACTTGCAAGCAGGACATCCGCCGGGTCGCCCAGGTCGACGATTGGATAGTCGGCACAGGCTCCCAAACGAACGGCAAGGCCGGTAGCCTCGTTTACGCTATGCGAATCTCAGCAGTCGTGAGCTTTCAAGAGTATTGGGAAGACGAACGGTACGCCGCCAAACGGCCTAACCTTCGAGGCAGCCGCATGCAGCACTTCGGCGACAACATCTATCACCGCAATACCGCCGGTGATTGGATCCAGGAAAACTCCCGCCACAGCAAAAACGACGGTTCCCTAGAAGCGCGTCACCTGCTGCGCGACACGAAGAGTGAGCGGGTGATGCTCGGAGACGAGTTTGCATACTTCGGAGGCGATGGCCCGGACATTCCCGAATCGCTGCGCGAGGGCTACGGCTTCGACCTCGTGCATTCGGCACCTGCATACCGCAGCAACTTCACGGACGAGCACGTCGCAGCGATCATCGATTGGGTGCAATCGCTTGAGCCAGGGGTGCAGGGACGCCCGCACGACTGGCCACGTCGCAAGCGTCCAGTAGCAGCCGTCGCGTGAGCATCAGCGCACGCACCTAAAACATGGGCGCGAGAACGCGCGCTTGCACGAGATCGTCGCCCAGTACCTCTTTTCGAGGAAGGCGACTATTAATTCCCCACTTGGGCGGGAAGAAAAGCGTCATCGGCTCTGGCGTGGAGACGTAGCGCGATTTGATCCGGCTCCTAGCGCTAGCAAGCTCTGGAACCGCTTCGCGGCAATACTTATCGGTTTCGCAGAAAAGATTCTGTGCGTCGATCGCCTGGATCGGCCGACCCCAGAGTCCGCCAAATTCAAGGCCCAGTCGCGTAAACTCGCGCTCCTGGTTGTCGACCATCCACATGATCACCTCTTGCGGCGTCAGGCCGCCGAGGTCGGAAAAGACCTTCTTAATGCCGCGTAGTGCGCCCGGCCCAGGTTTCGTGAAGTCGTTCTCAGAGAAGTTCACGTGCTCCGAATAGTTCAGGTCAATCGCCATCTGGTAAGACATGAAGTCTCCCATCAAGGGGAAGGTATGTAGCAGGTTATAGACCATTTCCAGCGACTCCGCCTCGAGAATGCGTTCAGCGAGGCGTGACCGAACGAACATTTCACGGAACAGCTCGACGTGGTTCAGATGCTTGCTCTTGCGATCGTAAGCATCCGTAGCGCAGAGGATGAACGCCCCCGTATAGAGGCCACCATTGCGGTCTTTCGCGTCGGTGAGGGCGGCTTCGAACACGCCGGACGCGAGATCCGTAATGCGAGGCGGACGACCGATTAGTTCGATGACGGTCTTCCATGTACGAATATTGCTGAAGTTTCGGAAAGCGACGATCTGGAAAAGACGATCAGCAGGGCATGTGTCGTCATCGCGGTAAGCGACGTCACGGATGAGGTACTGACTGACACGGTCGGCCGCCCGATAGACGTTGCAGAACTTGTACTCCTGAAGAATTCGGTCCTGCGTCCACGGCCTCGGGGCTCCAGCGACACGTGCCTCAAATACGTGCTGCCGCTCAGCGGCGAACTTCCAGTAGAGCTCGTACACCCCACCCCGTGGAGTTGGTGCTTGGATACCCGTGGCTGTCTCCGTTCGTGCTGCCCACGATCGTGGCCAGGTGAGTGCGACTTGTCGGCCTGTAATTCGCTCCATCATCTCCCGCGGAAGCATTGCAGTCCGCCAAAACCGCCGTCATGATCGTCCCGTGTCACGGCGTAGCGTGTCGACACTACCCGGCTCAGACAGCGCGACTGCTAGCACAAGCCGTAATGCGATCGCCGTCAAGCGCTCTGCTAGCGCTAGCTTCTCCATCCACTCGCCCTGCGGATGGAGTTGAAGGAAGGCGTCCAGTTCACCGAACATCGTTGAGGCCTTCACCGCCTCCGCATGAACGGTCCCGATCTCGTCGGTGGTCTCCCACGCCTGCATGAGTTCCTCAAAGCCTTCCGGGCCGTCGCTGAACCGCTCGCCACCATTGGCGAAGAGCTTGTGGGCGACGTCGGCCGACTGGTCCGCGAGGAAGGTCTCATACTTAACTGCGTACACCAGGAGATCGATTGCGGTGTCTAAAAGCGCCTCTCTCCCTGCTGCCGCACCGCCCACAAGCTGATCGATGCGGTCAACCTTGCGGGCGAGGTTGGCAGCGATGCTGATCAGCTCGCCGCGCTTCTTCCACGAGTTGCCGTAGGCGGCATCCTTCGACCGGTGCAGGGAGATGACAGACTCGCGAAGGTCGACCCAATCTACTGACAAAGCGGGCTTGGAAAGAAGCTGCGCGGAGTCTCGGAACAGTTGTTCGTGGAGCGCCAAGGCAATGTCACTATGGCCAAGCTCGTCGACGAGTTCACGTTGTCGAGCCTCGTCAGCGCCATTGGCGATCGCCCATTTGATCGCGAGTGCTTGAAGGAACTGACGCAGTAATGGGTCGGAGAAGTTGGCGATCTCCGCCTCACAGTTCTCCCCACACGCCAGTCGGGCTTCAATGTCGAACCAGCTATTGAGCACGCTGGCGAAGTCCTTCCATGGAGTCTCAAACGAAGCACCCACCCACATCTCCTCATAGCCAGTGGCGCGTCTATGTCCGGCGAGGACACGATCGGCTTGCTCGTTCCGCTCGTCGTAAAGGTGAAGGGATGAGATGAAGAATGACATGTGACCGACTCGCGCGCCGAGCCAGAAGGCCATCATCTCGTGAAGCACGCTCCACTCGAACGTGTTGATGCCAGAGAACCCCCACAGGATGTCGTTGGAGCGCACGGTCACGTTGAGGTGGACGTTGCCGTCCCTGACGAGGAAATGTAGCCAGTTGTTACAAGGCACGTCGAGCGAATCCACGAAGTCGCGCGCAGGATCAAATAGGACAGCGACTGCCCGGCGAGACTCAGGGTCTGAACGGAGGAGCTTGCGAATCTCGTCTATCTGATCGACTCCACCCCAGTCGCGCAACCGAGGCCCATAACCGCCACGCCACGTCACCTGGTCATCCGAGAACTGCAGCGCGCGGCCTAGGTAGCGGGCTAGATACTCCATGTCATCGCGCCCAGCGAATACCCACATTGTTTCGGCGATCATCGCGAACACGTCATTGCGACGACCTGGCACCGTGATGAAACGTTCCATTGGCCGCGCCAAAGTTACAGTCCGTGCGAGACGCTCATGAGTCGGCAGTCCGCGAACTGTCACCGGTTGCCCACCCGAGCGCACTTCTGCAAGCTCGCCAATGAAGGCCCACGCAGCGTTGCGATAGAGCATGCGTACCTCTCCAAGTTTCTTCGGCCCGAAGATCGAGTATCCCGCGGCGCCCGGGAAATCTCGTGACCCAACGAGCGGTGTTTCTGGGCGGGGCAGAATGCGCGCTCAGGGCGTTAGTTCCAGGGGTGGGACTTCCTGATAAGTGTCATGCAAGCCTCCAAAACGCCCCAGCCCTCACGCCAGAGCTGCCGACGACCTTACCGCAGCCTTTGACCAGACCAGCTCGAACGGCAGCGAATAGGGGTGCGCGTCAAGATAGGTTGACATAAGATAAGTTATCGGCAGTTCGTCGGGGGTCAGATTCAGCGGGGAGTGGCGCCCATCGGCTGCCTCTACCGCAGCCCAGACCGGGGAGGAAGCCGGAAGGAACGCGGGAGAAGTAGTCGGGCGGATATGACACCGGCCCGGCATGATGTGAGCGCATTGGCTAAAGCGGGAGGCGGTTAGTTTCCCTCCGGCCGCCGGCTGCTTGAAAGCCGGAGGGAATCCCACGTCCGCGCACGAGGCTCGTCGGTGTATCCGGCTGAGTCCACGACACGAGGTCGGGACGTCGTTGGGGTTTTCTCAGTATGCGCCGATCAAGTTCACGACGGGGCAGTCTTTTCCTGACAGGCACCGCATCGCTGCTCTTCAACTCATAAACAGATCCGAGCAGTGCACGAATGTAATGAGCTCCCCAGTGCTGCACAATCCCCTCCGTCGGGAGAGGCAGTTCAATGCCCGAGCAGATCACCCATTGCGACCCACCCCAGGTCGGAGTAGGGGGAAACGAAGGAAAACCGAACTTACAACTTCAACAGGACGTCGCTTTTCACGGTGGCCGGCCTGTCGTGGTGCGTTCTCGAGCGAGTCGGTAACCGAAGCCGCGGACTGTTTCGATGATGTCGTCGCCGAGTTTCCGTCTCAGGTACTGCACGTAGACGCTGACGATGTTGGTGTCGGGATCGAGGTCGTTGGACCAAACCCGTTCGAGGATCTGTTGTTTTGTGAGAACTTGTTGAGGGTGCTGCATGAACAGTTCGAGGAGGGTGAACTCCCGAGCGGAGAGGTCGACGGCGCTGGTATCGATGAAGGCCTGGCGTCGCTCCGGGTCGAGTCGGATGCCCGCGTACTCCACCGGCTGGTCAGTCGTCGTCGCTGTATGATCGCGGATTCGTAGGTTGATGCGGGCCAGGAGCTCAGCGAAAGCGAATGGTTTCGTGAGGTAGTCATCGGCCCCCGATTCGAGGCCCGTTACCGTGTCCTGAAGGGAAGTCCTTGCCGTGAGGATGATGACGGGAAGGCTGTTTCCGGCCTGTCGTAGTACCGATAAGACCCCGAAACCGTCGATCAGTGGCAGGCCGATGTCGAGGATCATCAAGTCGTACCGGTCCTGCATGGCGGCTTGAAACGCCGAAACGCCATCGGTCATGACGTCGCAGTCGAACCCTGCCCGGGTGAGGCCCTCGACCATGAATGCGGCCATCCTCTGTTCGTCCTCGGCGATGAGGATGCGTTGCGTCATGACCACAGCTCTCCTGTGTCATCACGGGTATTGGCCAGCGTCCTGGTTTCGACGCGGTCCGGTGGCAGTTCGATGGTGAAGGTTGATCCTTTCCCGATGTGGGTAACGAGGTCAACGCGCCCGCCGTGGCTCTCGGCGATCGCGGTCACGATCGACAGTCCGAGTCCTGAGCCTTCGGTGGTGCGACCCATCTGGGCTCGGGCGAAGCGTTCGAAGATGCGGGCGGTGTCTGCCGGTTCGATTCCTGTGCCGAAGTCGCGTACCCACAGACGGATCCCTGACGTATCGGCTGCAGCCCCGAACGATATCCTGTGATCTTCCTCGGTGTATTTGACCGCGTTGTGCGCGAGTTGAAGCAGTGCCTGGGTGAGCCGCTGCTCGTCGCCCAGGAACGTCACGTTCTGCCGACCGTCAACCGTCCAGCGGCGCTTACCCAATGATCTGGCCTTATCGGCGACTTCGTCGATGAACCGGTCGGCCTCAATCGGACCATCCCGGACGAAGTCGGGCCGCGCTGCTGATGCTAGGAGGGTGATGTCGTCCACGAGGCGGCGCATACGGTCGAGCTCATCGATCAGCATGATGATCGTGCGTCGAGCAGCGGCAGGGTTCTCAGGATCGAGCAGTTCGAGGTGACCGCGGAGGATCGTGATCGGGGTGCGCAGCTCGTGACTGGCGTCATCGAGGAACTGCCGCTGGGAGGAGAAGGCGTCGTCGAGCTTGTCGACCATCCCGTTGAAGGTCATCGCGAGCATTGAGATGTCGTCTGTGCCCCGCACAGGGATCCGTTGCGAGAAGTCGGCGTCACTGACCTGCTCGATAGCTTCTCGCAGTAAGCGCACGGGTCTCAGGAGGCGGCCGGACAGCCACCAGCCGACACCGCCGAGCACGACAAGGGCGAAGAGGGCGACGGCCGCGGACGTGACGGTTGCAGACACCGCTTCGTCCCGTTGAGCTCCGACGTCATTGACGATGACGTAGGTTCCGGTCTCACGCAGTCCGTTGATCCGAACGGGTACGGCGGCGTAGAAGACCTCCGTGCCGTCGATCATCGCGGAACCGCGCAGGACATCGGACCCGGCGAGGTCGTTCGTCAGCGATCGGAGAAGTTCGGGTTCGGACATCAGGTCGACCGGGCGACCGGCGCTGCTGATGACGTCCTGCCCGGCAAGTCCTATGAAGGTCTCGAATCGGCCGCCGACGTTACCTCGTTCAGCTGCGTCGAACAGCTCGTTGAGGGTTGTGAAGTCCTCCACCGTCCACGGTGTGCCACGCGAAGTCAGGAAGCTCGAGAACTCTTCGATTTCCTGATCGAGCGCGTTGTCGGCCCGCGTCTGAACACGGTCGAGTTGCAACGAGTACGCGGTGACAGCGGTTGCAAGGGTCACGAGAGCTGCCAAGGGCACACCCCAGCCGATGATCCGTGCACGCGCGGAGTGAACAGGTCGCAGCTTCCGCAGCCTGCGTTCGACAGCACGACCTTCTATGGGTGAACTACCTGGCAAGGCTCCCACGATCTTTCTGCTGCGTGCTGGTGTCATGAGCGCATTCGACCGACCACGTGATGGTTCGTCGCTTCGCAATCGCCACAATAGATCCTTCGTTGCCTGCAGCTATCATCACGACTCCGGGGAAGCCCGCGACGATGTCGTTGAGGATAGCGAGGCCGTCGTCGTCGAGTTCAGTGTCGATTCGGTTCAGAATAAGCAGCGGCGGATCTGCCAGGGCAGCTCGACCGAGCAGCAATCGGGCGCGTTCGGAGACCGTCAGAGGTTCACCTCCTCGCCTCAGTTGTGTGCGCTCACCTTTGCTCATCAACCCGACGGTAGCGCTGAGTCCTACCCGGTCCAATGCAACCTGGCTCTCCCCCTCCCCGAGGTCAGGTCTGCGATACCGTATGGCTCGCGCGATGGTGCCGCGTTCCAGGCTTGCTCCCGCTGATGCGTATCCCACTAGTTCACGACGCGTTTCCGGTGAAGCTTCGAGCAGGTTCACGCCGTCAATGCAGACGATAGCTGCAGGATCGCGCCTCAACCCGAGCACGGCATCGAAGACATCGTCCACGCGGGCTGGATCAGCGGACTCCACCATGACCGTGTCCCCCGGTCTGGCGAGGAACGCGGGGGGTGGGCACGAACTGCATGCGGAGGGCGCGATGATCGACACGACCCCGTCGCCGCGCCGGAGGGATTGTGGAAGCTGTCGCGCGATTTTCGCGGACCTGGCGCTCGAACCGCTGTGTGACTTCGCGAGGGTTGTTCCGTGGGCTTGCTGTTTCTTCTTCTTGCCCCGCTCCCCCGCGCCGTTGCGTTGATTCCCCTCCTGCAGCGCCGGCGCGAGGATGCGTCGGGCTGCCTTGAAGTTCTGCCGGTACTCAACGACGCGTCCAAGGTCACTCACCGGCGTCGAGATCAGTCCGACGATCGTCAACGCGCCGGCGATAACGGCCGTGTCCATCGACTGCCACAGCCCGACGACGCCGACAGCAGCTACAGCGACAGCGGCCGCGCCTGCAGCAACCCCACGGATGTACCCGGTAATCCGGGATCGGGCGATGGCTGCGTTGACGACGTCCTGACCGGCCGCGCCGATCCTACGCACTTCACGCTTCTCCCCGTTGGCCGCCCTGATCACATGAGTCGCCGCCATGGTGTCAGCGAGCAACGAGGCAAGTCGTCCTCGTTTCCGCCGAACGATTCTCGCGCGATCGAAGGCCGTGCGGGCGAGAGTCAACATTGCTACAGCCAGGATCATCAGCGGGATCAGGGCCGCTAGGCCGAGCGCAGGATGGAGGAATGCCAGCCCAAGGGTGGCCCCGAGGATCAGCGGGATGCCTACGGCCAGTGGCGCGATACCGAGTGACACCCAGTTCCGGACACTCGTGAGGTCATTGGTGGCTCGGGCGATCGTGATGCCGGCGGCAGGTGGCTTCTCTGCAGTCATCGCCGCTTCAACCAGCCCGAGCCGGATCTGATGGATGTAGCTTTGCCCGAGGCGCTCCGCCAACACACGCTCGATCGCCCGCAAACCGCCAATCCCTAGCGCGGCGGCGAGAAGACCAGCGCCGGAGAACATGGCTCCAGCTGGGTCCGAACCGGACCCGAGGAGCCTGGTCATGAGCAAAGCTGTCGCCCCTGCGAGGATCGCCAGGAGAAGTCCGGCTCCGATGAGGCAGACCATTGTTTTCCTGCGATCACCCTCGAAGAGCTTCGGTAGGCGATCATTGTCTACTGATGCCTCCTTCGGGCTGGAGGCTTCGACCGCGCCTTTAGCGCTGCTCATGCTGCCTGAGCGGGGGTGGGAAGCACCGCCGCCACCAGGTCACGAGCCACAGTCGCTTCGCACAGGTCGTAGGTGCTGATGACGGGGACGTCGAGCACCGACGCCGCTTCCTGCGCCGCCAGCGGCGAGGCGGTGAGCAGGCCCGACACTGCTGCAACTCCGACCCCGCTCTCCTGAAGCACCTGAACACCCGCCGTGGCTCCGAGGGCGTCCGCGGCCGAGAACACCACACGGTCAACGACACCCTGGAATACCGGATCGGCCATGAGACGCGCGGTCTCCCCCTGGTACACGCCGTCCGCTATCTCAACGACGACGACATCGGTCTCCTCAGTGCTCAACCGCGCGATGAGGCGGGTCAGCAGGTCACGGACCTCTGCGTACTCCAGCTTGAAGGTGGTTGGGTGACCGAAGTCGGTGAAGTCGATGACCTCACGTGCGCCGGCGTCGGTGAACAGACGCGGATCGTTCCCTGAGCCCGTCCCGGTGGCCTTACCTGCCGAGACGCGCAGACCGGCATTGGTCAGCCCGTTGACGAGACATCCGAGAGTGGTCGACTTCCCCGAGTTCATTGACGTGCCAAGAACGGCGACCACCGCTGGACGGCGGACACGGGAGGGCGCCACCACGTTGGCTGGCACGAAGTCCTTGAGGTTGAGCACTCCCTCGGTCGTGGCGAGCAGCCCGATGGGCTGCAAAGTAGTGGCCTGCTTCATGCCTGCATGCTGCTCGAGCACCTGCCCGGCAACACCTCCGCCGGCTACCAACTGGCACTCAGCGAGATCTTCGGGCACCACGGCCAGGAACTGATCGGGCGCATACCGGTTGCCGTAGGCCACGAGGATCTCGTCGCCTACGAACATAGCTTGCCTGCGAGACACCGGGCTCTCGAGCTTCAGATGGGAACCGAGCTTGACGACGCGCGCCAGGACGACGTCTCCGGCCTTCGGTGCCTCCTGCCGGAGCAGATACCCGCTTGCATCCTCCTCGAGCGCCGCGGCGAGAAAACGGGTGGTGTATGCCTTCTTGGCTCGCTGCAGGCGCTCCGGATCGACCGGGACCACATCTGCCTTCGAGGCACGAGACATCACCGTCGGGGCAAGAGGAGTAGCGGTGGCAGCAGGTTCGATAGTCAGACTCATGGCGGGCTCCTTCAGGTAGGGATTACTGCGGTATGACTTCAGTAAAGAACCCCATTCGAAGAACAACATGAGCCACCGATGAGAGTGCTCTTATGTCCCGTACACCTGCCCGACACCTACCGCCCCTGCCTCGCAGGGCTCCTCATCTGGCTCTTATCCGCACTCGCTAAAGTGCTCACCGCGCTTCACCGAGCTCGCCCCGCTCACTAACGAGTGCCGCCCCATAGTCACCGCCCGGTCGTCCATCCACCCCGAGCTCTCACGTATTTCAAGGAATCGTATGCAGAACTCCGCTCACGAGCACAAGCACGAGCACGGACTCTTGCCCTCCCTACGTGGTCGGTCGCCTGTCCCTCGTGTCCTGATCGTCTCGACGGGTCGTGACCGAGGCGCCCTCGCTGCCGCGCGAGCCTTCAAAGCCGCAGGGTGGTACGTGGGGGTAGGGACCCCCGAGGGTGGAGGCGTGTTGGGATCGTCGAAGGCCTGCGACATGACTTACCGGGTGCCGCGCCCTCGCGATGATGGTATGCCCTTCGTTGAAGGCGTTCGACGAGCCGCCCTGGACGGCGGTTTCGACATCGTCTTCGGAGGCGGAGACGATTGGATGGCTGCGCTTGCTGCATACCGGTCGCAGATACCCGTACCAGTAGCTCACCCCGACTACCGGATTGTGCAGACCGTCCTCGACAAGGTCCAACTCGCCGAATACGCCGAAAAGGCGGGACTGGCGTCCCCCCACACCGAGCTCGCGACCGACGAAGGTCTCGCCGCGTGGACAGGTCCAGTGGTCGTCAAATGCAAGGAACACTGGTCGCCGAACCAAACACGGCCTCTACGAATCGAAGCGAAGCTCTTCCCCGACGCAGTGACAGCACTCCCCCAGGTCGAGCGCATCAGGGCAGCCGGCGCTGAACCCATCCTGCAGAAACCTGTCAGTGGCCACCTGGGCGCACTGATCGGGGTCTTTCACAATGGGCACCTCCACGGTCGGACGCAACAGGTATCAACCAGGCTCTGGCCCACCCCCAACGGCGCGTCAGCCCGCGCCCGCACAGTGCCCGTCGACGAGGACCTCGCGGCCAAAGCGGAAACCCTCCTCGCAGACCTCCACTGGCACGGTCTGGTGGAACTGCAGTTCCTCACCGGCGACGACGGCGTCCCCCACCTCATCGACTTCAACGGACGCTTCTATGGGTCCCTGGCCCTGGCAGAACACGCGCGTCCTGGGCTCGTCAACGCCTGGGCGGAAATAGTGCTGCTATCGAAGGTCGCTCACCTCGACGACGCCCGCGTCGGCGCACGCTACTCCTGGGCGGCCGGCGACTTCAGACGCGCCAGGATCGAACGCCGCGGAGGGATCTTCCGAGACGTCATGGACAGCCTGCAATGGTCCGCTCGAGCGAGGCACAGCGTCTGGGACCGCGAAGACATCCGGCCATCTCTGGTACTCGCTCTAAGTCGATTCCGGTAGGTTCCGCCAGTCCGGCAGCGCTCAGTACCTCCTGGTTACGATCGGTGGAGCTTCGCCCCCGAAATCTCCGACACCGCGGCTGGCCCCAATTACAAACACGACCTGCTGCCGAGGGCGAGTCATCTACCTGCTTCCAGCTCGGTTGTGAGGCCGCCGCACAGGGGCCTGGCACCATGATGAAGGATTGGAGCTTCAGGACCAAGCACCTCCCTTCAGGACCAATGAGGGACCAAGCGCGCCCGGTGGCAGTGACGCGACGAGGCCACTCGCGGCGGTCTAAAGGGCCTAGTGGGGCAGCGTCATCCGACCCCTCGCGGGTGGATCAAGGACGCCGAATACGGTCTCTCCCGGGTCCCGAAAGAATTTTTTCGGCGGGTGTCGAACGTGGCCTTGCTCGTTCGCTGAAGAGGTGTAACGGTTCCACTGACGAAAGGACGCACCATGAAATACGTGATCATGTTCACCAGCAACCCTGAGTTGGACGCGCAGGTGCCGCAGGACAAGCAGCAAGAGACTTACTCCCGCATGTACCAGTGGTTCGGGGAGAACGCGGCGCATCTCGCGCCTGTCGGAGCGCAGTTGCAGTCGGTCGAGACGGCCACGACCGTAAAGCACAGGGAGGGCGGAACGGTGGTCGTCGATGGGCCTTTCTCCGAGGCCAAAGAGGCCATCGGCGGTTTCCAGGTTATCGACGTCCCGGACCTGGATGCAGCAATCGCCCTGACGAGGACGTGGCCAGGGCTGGAGCACCCGGGCTGCGGCGTGGAGATCCGCCCCATGGTGGACTTCAGCCAGCAAGAACAGTGACCGGATCGGATGCCGCGGCAGGGCCAGGCGGCGGAGCTGCGGCATCCGATCTACTCCTCGCGCGGGTCGTGCGTGAACAGTCAGGCCGGATCGTCGCTTCCCTGGCCAGGTCGTTGGGTGATTTGGAGATTGCTGAAGAAGCAGTTGCCGAGGCCGTCGAAGAAGCACTGCGCGCGTGGCGGGGCGGCCGGATCCCGCCGAACCCTGGCGGGTGGCTCACCCGGGCAGCACGCCACAACGCCATCGACCGGCTCCGCCGAGCAACCCGTTACCGCGAGAAGCTGGCGAGCATGGCACCCGAAAGCGAACGGGGGACTACGATCGCGGATCCAGCCGACACAGACTCGTTCATCGACATCGATGAAGCTGATGACCGGCTACCGCTGCTGTTCGGCTGCTGCCACCCCGCGCTGTCGCCGGAGGCTCAACTGGCGCTCACCTTGAGAGCGGTATGTGGCCTCACCACCGCTCAGATCGCGCGTGCCACCTTCAGCACCGAGCCCGCCACCGCGCAACGCATCGTGCGCGCCAAACGGAAGATCGGCGCCACTGGCATCCCGCTGCGCATCCCGGACGGGCCGGACCGGGCGGAGCGGCTCGACATTGTTCTCACGGTCGTGTCGGTGATGTACAACGAAGCCCACCTCATTGCCGGCGGCGACGCCACCTCCAATCACGGCATCGCCGACGACGCGATCTGGCTGGCAGGCGTCATCGCGGCGGCGCTGCCTCGCGAGGCAGAAGCTCATGGCCTCCTCGCGCTGCTGCTGTTCCACCGCGCGCGCGAATCGGCCCGGTCCATGGACGGCGAGCTCGTGCTGCTGGCCGATCAGGACCGATCACGGTGGAACGCCACGCTCACCGCTCGCGCGCGCGCCGAGCTGGAACACGCCGCTCAGTTACGTCGGTCTGGCCGCTGGCAACTGCACGCCGCGATCGCCGCGTGCCACGCCGATGCCGACACCGCAGCCGAAACCGACTGGCCTCAGGTCCTCGTCCTCTACGACCTGCTCCTCGGCTACGACCCATCACCCGTCGTACGGCTCAACCGCAGCGTCGCACTCGATCGCGTCGGAGCACCCGCCGCCGCGCTCACCGAAATCGACACCCTCAAGAACGATCTCGAGCGTGCGCACCTCTGGCACGCCGTCCGCGCACACCTCCTCCGGCGACTCGGTCGTGATGACGAGGCCCTCGCTGCGGATCTCCGGGCCCTGGAACTCACCGCGAACGACGCCGAGCGCCGACTCCTCGCAGCACGCGCCGCCCCTAGCCACGACCCGGGGTCGTCAGGCGTCTGAATGAGACAGCAGCGAGGAGAAACGTTCGTCAACATATGTTGAGATGATCTTGGTTATCGGCGGTTCATGGGAGGTCCGACTCGTCCACGCGAGATGTTCCATTCCAGGGAAACGACGACTTGAACAGAACTGGGTAGTTCTATAGTGTCGCGACATGAGCACACCTGCAGTGACCAGGTTCAGTCCGGCATCAACCGCCTTCGCCACTGAACGGTTCGACGTTCTCGCCGGTCTGCGTGGGGAGAGCCCGGTGTCGTTCTTGCCCCAAATTGGGATGTGGTCTGTAACGGGATACGCCGAGGTGCGGGAGGTCTTAGCTGACCCAGAGACGTACACCTCGGGCGGGACGTATATACCGGCACAGTTCATCCCCACTGAAGCGTTTGAGGTGTATCCAGCGTCCGGTGCGCTGTGGGCGCATTCGATGGTCAGTAGCGACGGCGAACAGCACCGCCGGTTACGGACAGCGATGGCTGCAGCGTTCACGATGACCCGGGTCCGAGCTTTGGAGTCGACGATCCGTCAGGACGCCGACGAACTGCTTGCCGCGATGACGCGCTCGACTGAGACATCCGTCGGGACATCCGCCGGAACGACGGATCTTTTCGCCGCGTTCGTGCGCCCACTACCATCCAGGACGATTGCTCGGTTCTTCGGTATTCCTGTGGAGGACGCGCCCCGTTTCTCAGCGTGGTCGGATGCGTTCCTTGTGCCCCAGGTGCCCGGGCTTCCGGCAGAGGCGTATATAGGCGCAGCGCATGATTTTGCGGCGTTCGATGCCTACATCCGAGCTCTGATTGAGAGCGACCCGCGCGACCTCGACGACGGCATCGTCCGGGAACTGATCCTCGGTCGCGTTCGAGGTGGCCATGACCTGTCGGATGATGAGTTGGTCGGGGATATCGCCAATGTGCTCTTCGCCGGGCACGAGACGACAGTGAGTTCACTCTCGAATATGTTCGCTCGACTCCTCCGTGACCGACCGACCTGGACCGCACTATCGACGGGAACCCTCGGGGCGGACGCCCTTGTCGAGGAGCTCCTGCGTCTGGACACCGCTGGTATCGGGTTGTTCCGTGAGGCACCAGCCGGCGCGGTGCTCGGGCATGTGAAGCTCCCCGCCGGAGCGAAGTTGTGGGTGTCATTCGGCGCAGCCAATCGTGACCCCGCTCTCTTCGAAAGCCCCGACCAGTTCAACCGGCAAAGGCCGAAGGAACGACCTCCGCTGACCTTCGGACACGGTGCGCATGTCTGCATCGGCGCCGCTCTCGCTCGTACGCAGGTCCGTATCGCTGTCGAGGCCGTTACTCGTCGCTTCCCTGATCTGACCCTCACGGCGCCCATCGTGGAAACACCGAATTACATCATCCGGTCCACGCCGTCCCTGCTCGTCAGCCAGTCGTAGACCCGGTCAGCGCAGGCGTCGGCGGCCGCATCACCGAGCGGTCGCGTACTGAACATAAAGCGGTAGAACAGTGGTCCGATTAGTGCGTCCGCTACGTCCTCTGGTGGCGGAGCGTCACTGATCTCGCCGGCTGCACGCGCTCGAACGAGCATCTCGCCGATGTCCCGCACAAATCCGGAGGTGAAAGTCGACTGGATCTTTCGCTGTTCCGGGTCATCGAGGGCGGAGACTGCCAGCGTCATAGCTGCCCGCCCCCACACGGTCGCCAACCCTCTGGCTACCACCTGGGCATACCGCCGCAGGTCGGCGAGTAGGTCACCACGCTCGTCGGGCGTACCGACCGCCAGTTCGGCGAAAGCATCCCGCAGGATGTCGTCCCGACTCGCCCAATGTCGATACAGGGTACTTCGCGCCACTCCTGACCTCGCACTTATCTGCTCGATCGTGATCGCACTGAAACCGACCTCCGTCAGCAAGGCATAACTCGAGGCCAGGACCTTGGCCCTCGTGCGCAACAGTCGCGGATTCTCTCTGAGCTCCATCCGATCAGACTCTCACCTCGTCACTCGGCAGGGCCACGCGAACCGATCCATCACGAGCGATACGGCGCACCCACGGGCTCATCGCGGCTTCCCAGTGAGATCCTCGTGTCCCCACTCCCACATCGCGA
>NZ_JBZCNC010000008.1:0-40784 GCF_058269115.1 Arthrobacter sp. TJ-266 | reverse complement strand
CGTGGAGGAACTCCTCCAGCTACAGGCGCAGATCACCGCATAGCTCCACCGAACGCCCGGAGAGCGAGACTCACAACACAGATGATCGGAAGATGACCCACCTCGAGTCACTGACAACGTCGGCGAGCGGTCCTACACGAGAACGTAGCGTGGGACCTGTCGCCTGTCCGCACGCGAACTCCACTCCTACCCCTCGGTTGCACCACGTCAAGACACTCACAACCAGGACCCCTCCCCCGCATTGCAGTGGGTGTAGCAGGTGTACTCGTCAACATACATTGACATAAGCTAGCTAATCAGTGATCGCGGATGTGATCTGGCATGGGTTAAAACCATGGATTTCATGCGGGATGCATGAGATCATTGTGGCATGACAGCTGTAGCGGGAGCGCGCACGGACCTTCAAGCTCACCGAGATTCCATCCGGTTTCATGAGGATCAGCTCGTGCGTGAGCTGCGCGAGATCCTGGGCGCAAAGCTGGTGGCTTATCTGGGGTCCGTAAAGGAAACCCGGGCTGTACGCCAGTGGGCTGATGGTGAGCGCAAGCCATCCGCGGAGGTCGTGCAGCGGCTCCGCGACGCCTACCACGTGGCAGCGTTGCTCCGTCAGCGTGATGCTACTCCCGTCGTTCAGGCCTGGTTCATGGGCATGAACCCCCAGCTCGATGATGTGCCACCAGCACGACTGCTGCGCGAGGGGCGACTTGAGGACGCCGGCCCAGCGGTGCTGGCTGCTGCCCGCGCGTTCGCAGCAGCAGGTTAGTCCTTGCCACCCCGGACACTGACGACGATCAACACATCCCAGGTAGTTTGGCGGGTCGGCTTCTCTCCTGACCCGTGGGCGTGGAGCGGCTGGCAGTACGCCACCGACGGCCGGTTTCCAGGTCGTTGGGACGACGCCGACGGCAACTTCCGTACCATCTATGCCGGCTCCAGCCTGCTGGCATGCCTCCTTGAGGTGCTTGCACACTTCCGCAAGGACGCCCACTTGGCCGCTGAAATCCAGGATATCCACGAGGACGACCTCGACCGACACATGCACCCCACCATCGAGCCCGGGCTTGTCCCCCGGCGGTGGCTCGACCCCAGGAGCATCGCCACGGGAACGCTCACCGGCACCTTCTGCGTCGTAGCGTCGTCAAAGACCATCGCGAGCCTCTACCCGGACTTCATCGGGCAGGCTCTTTCTCTGGGGCTGACCGATTTCGACGCAGCCGCGCTAAAGGACGCTCGCCCACGACATCTGACCCAGAGCGTCGCGACATGGCTGTACGAAAATACCGACGTCAACGGCGTCAGCTTCAACTCCAGACACGGGGATGATCTGACCCTGTGGGCGGTCTTCGAGCGCCCCGAGGACGGGCCAGTATCAGCGTGTCTTACGGATACCGGGCATCACTCGTTCACAGGCGCAGAGCCCGAGTTGATGCGCGCTCTTCATCTTCTTGACTTGCAGTGGGCCTGAGCCTGAGCCCAAACTGACGCCCGCTGGACCATCGGCGGCGATTGTCCAACGGCCTGTTGGACAACTGATGTCCGGCCCCTGGCGTCAGCATTAAGGTGTTTGCGCCACAGGTCGTGGCGCAAACCGGCAGCGGCACAGATACCTATCCTTCTATGTATCCGTGCCGAGAAACCCGCCCATGCTTCTCCAGTAGGTGGGCGTGGTCGTGACTCCGCGACAACTGCGAACCCGACAGAACGTCGGTTATCGGCGATTAACAGGGACACGCCCACGACGTCGATAGCGCTCAAACGAGACGAAATTACCGGCTCAACTGACGAGATTTAACGCACGTAGGATCTGAACTATGGATGAATTTATTGCTCATTCTGCTTAAGGTGCGTGGGATTAGAATCTTCATGAGCTGAGAAGCTTGATTCGAGGTGCATTGTCTCTACCCTTTGGCTGCGGTAGGACGTCTGACGCCTAGCTTTCCGGGTCAGGCGTCAAATTCATCACCGGCTTGCAGTGTGCCGGCGGCCCGCAGCCCGCTCAGGGGTAGCAGGCCAGCGCCATTCCCGCGGAACATAAGTAAGGCCCCGTGCTGTAGCACGGGGCCTTACTTAGTCTTTTTCAGGGCTCGATCATGGCCGCGGTGGTTGGATAGGAGATGGTTCTGTGTTCTTTGGCTCTAATCCCCGCTGATAGTGCTTAAAGGCACTGTTGATTAGCATTGCCGTCAGCACCAGCCCCGCAAAGATAATGGCCGTCATGTAACCGAGAACCAGTCGACTCCACCACTGATCAGCGAACATACCGACAACTGCACACACTAGCGCGGCGCCCACCATTGAGCAGTAGCCCCCGAATAAGACTGTCCGAATGTGATTCCCGTACTCTCGCATCAGCGCCTCAAGCATCTTCGAGTTGAGTGTTAGGACTGCAGTGCCGGTCAGCGAGAGACCTCCAACTACTCCGCCAATCGTGGAGATAGCCGTAAACCCGTCTGTAAGTTTATCCTGGTCGACGCAACGATAAACGAGGAAGAACCCCGCGCCGACTAGTAGGACGCCAATTGAGGTGAATATATATAGCAGCGTTAGGCTACGATCCGTTCTTACTTTATTCCGTCCCTTCATGACCCTCCCCGCACAACTTAGGTGACACTTTGCAGCTCGTTGCGGATGCGTAGTAGGTCAGCCCTATCCTTGTCGAAGGCACTGACAATTTGCTCGATGGTTCTGATGGCCTCGAACGCTCGCGTCGCGCCGCTTGTCAGACGGATGTTAGTCGTCCTTGTCAGGCGGTGGTGCAGAAGGTCGATCTCGGTCGGAGGTATGTCGGCCTGATGGTCGCCTGCCGTCTTGACTTGAGCCTTCAGTACGTCGCCCTGGAGCTCGCCGAAGGTCTGATTGTAGAAGTCAAGGAGGGTGCGCTCGTCCTCTTCAGTGCTGATCCCTCTCACCGTCGAGACCTTGATCTCGATCCGAAGCGCACCCACTGTTTTAGACTGCCCGCCGAAGAGCTGCTGCAGTCCACTCGCATCCATGACGAACTGCCCCAGGTTACCAGCGACGGTCATTGACTTCAGGCCGTTCGCGCGGTTCAAGTACTGGATGCGTTCCTTGTCGATCACGGGTAGCGCCTCCAGCGAGAAGTGTGCGGGGCCTACCGTCACGATGCCCTCACTGAGCAGTACCCGGGTGAGCCACTCGGCGAAGATGGCCGCGCGAGGGGACGAAATCGACTCAGATATGACTCCGAACATGTTCCCGAAGGGGCAGAACCAGACGAAAAGGTTGTCGACCGGGTTCCAGGCCTCGCCTGCAAGCTCCATCGCTTGCTGATCACCGGTGTCCTCGTGTTGCTGGTTCGGCACATAGTCCTTATCGCCGGCAAGGATCAGACCATACGTCGTAGTCCGGTCCTCGATGGTTGGAGCACCCTCAGCGTCGTGGACACTGAGCGCATCCTGCAGGGCCGATGGGACGCCAAGTGCCACGATGGTGCCGGTAAGGACCTGACCGTCAATCGTCTGCTTGTGCGCCCTTCCGTAGAGCGCCACCAGGGTATGGATCCAGTCAGTTTCCGGGAGCCCCGAGGAGCTCTGGCTGTTCGTCAGCCGCCAATATTGAAGAGTGCGCGGTAATGTTTTGGCTCGTGCGGCCACAGGTCCCCCAACGTGTATGGGCAAGAGGGCAAGCTCGCAGCCGCCTCACGCGATGTTTAGATGCAGTGTAAGCAGACGCCGGGCCAGGAAAGCGCAGCGGGATGCGTGTCCGATAGCGGCAACGTAGGGTGACGGCGCAAAGCCGCCTAACTTCGGCGTCCTCAGGTAGCGATAGAAGATTAAGGCGAAGCAACGTCTCTATGTCACTGGTCTATTGAGCAATATGAAAAGGTCAGACTTCCTGACCATATGTCTAAAGGTGCATCACGAGTGTTTTGTGTCAGTTTGTTCGTATCGCAACATGAGGGCTGGACTGGCGCGCGCGAACTCAATCTCACGGAGTGCTTCCCAATCGGTCATGAGCGTTGTGTAGACATACCGATCATTGAACCAAATCTCGACTAAACCCTCGCGGGCCGTTACGCCGAAGGAACGGCCGTCATCCGAAGGTTCGAAGGTATACGGGTGACGCATCCTTACTCACCACTATCGTTCGATCCGAAATCTATATCGAGGCTGCTGCGCGTAACCCGGTTGATACAAATCTGACGTGCTCGTTCGCCGTTGACGAAGAGAGCGAGCGTTCCTCAAGCCCGGGGAAATAAGCATGCGCACGCTGCCCGTTGCGCCTACTCGATGAATTTGATTCCAGTACCCTCCTGTCAGTCCGCAGGAGAGTTGGAAAGGCTGCCGTTTCCCTGACAATCATCTAAGGCGGCCCTTCCGCGCGGAGGCTCGCGGAGATTCCACTAAATACTGGAGGCCTCCTCCTCTTGGGGCAATTGCGACCGAGACGTGGTGGCTTGCCAGACTCTGCGTTGTACTAGGAGCCAGAACACACCACACACACCAAGGGTCAAACCAGATGCCAAAAATACGATCGTTCCGCCCAAGTAGTCCATGATGTAGGCGGCAGAAATGATTGCCAAAGCATTGACAACTCGTTCTGTGCCGTTTATGAGAGCGAACCATGATCCCAGCTGTCCTCGAGGAGCATTTAGCTGAATGATTAGACTCATCGACTTCAACTGAAGCACGCTCCCGAATCCAAGAACTACCGCTCCAATCCCCGTCCAAACCAGGTTACCGCCCCCGGATGCGACCAAAATCACACCGAATCCGCTACCTAAGCACCCTATTCCGAAAAGACGCGATAATCCTTCTTTGTTTCCCTTGGCGATAAATAAGGCAGCAACTAGAGAGCCCAGTGCGAGCAGACCCAGAAGCGCCCCAGCAGTAGGTGGTTCAAAGCCATAGTCTTGTCTAAAAAGAGAATACATAAGTAAGAGAACTGTCGATAGTGACATTGTTGCAACGACGTCGAGCACCAGAAATACTCTCCATCGTTTTGATCTGCGAACGGCCGAAAAAACCTCCCCCAAGGAAGTAGACTTCCTCGGTGTCGATTCCTCGACCTGAACCGAAGACGCATGCAGGGCGGCAGCATTGGGGAGGGGGGAGGCCTCATTGCTGACAACGGTTGACGCCGACTTCGTGACTCTAGTGCCGGCTCCGGTGAGGCGAGTTTTTTTCACGCGAAACAAAAAAGAAACGAAGAATACATACCCTGCCGCATATAAGGCACTAACAACAACGAGAGACTGGAACCCAGGCGACTGCAAGATGATGAAGCCGGATATAACAGGTGTAACAGTTGCCGCAACCGAACGAACAGAAACATCGAGGCTCGCGAACTTTATAAGACCTTTGTCGTCATCACCGAACGCTTCGGGTAATGCTGCATCACGACTGATACCAACGAGTTGGTTGATATAGTCAATCAGTGCTGCCGTCAGGATAATAAATACTACGCTGGTAATACCAAGTATCGAGCTCGAAAAACCAGCAATAGCAAGCACTACCGTCCCGAGTCCAGAGAAAATAATCATGGACCGCAGTGGACCCCAAGCATCTATTTTAGAGCCGAGGGTGAAGCTAGCTACTGCTTCCGTCATGTACCCTGCAAAATATATCCATCCGACTGTACTGACTTTTTCGGATAAAGTCAGTGCGGTATTAGCGAAGGCCATGTCGTACGTTGACTCGCCCAGTGTGGCAAGAATGCCAGCCGTCACGAATATGAAAACAATTGGCAGACTGCTACGGAACCTATTCATCAAGTGCCAGCATTCGTTCGACTGATACATCGACCCGATCACCAGGTGCCCTGAATTTATGAGAAGCAACGTCATTTTTATCGATGGCTATGAAGGCTGGTTGGTCCTGGCCGGGACTCTGCGTGTGAATCTCATACTCAAGTCGGTAGTGGAAGTTGGAAGGACTGTGCATCCGCCACATCACCCCCGGTTCTATCCTCAGACACAACCGAGGATCTTGAGGCAGAGAAATTTGAGATCTTTCCCCAAAACTCTCCGATCCCTCACGACGATCGATCAAGTCCAAACTGACGGCGGTTCCGGTTGTAGTTAGAACGGAGATCTGCATCGTTATGTATGGGTGAACTGAGTAATGCGTCGGCCAACTCGTGGAGCCCTCGGAGAGAATCGTCTGCGCAATACCGCTGGGAACGTGACTTGCCACTGTGACGGCGTCTTCGCGAACCTGCTGATACGATCCTCGTTTCACTGATGCCAGTCGAATTCCGGTCTCGATCGAATCGGGTTCTGTGCCGAACTCCTTATCGTTTTCAAGATGCAATTGTACTTTCCGGTCCCCGACAGTGACTTCCACTTGACTTGAACTCTTCGCTACACCTCCTCGCCAGGACTCAGACACTAGGCGAGATATGAGGAACTGGGCATCAATAGGAAGCATGCGGTCGTTCTGCCGGACTCGAGGTCGGCTTTTCTCCATCATCGCCACAGGCACGGTAACGTCATCGTTCATCGCGTTCCATTTCGACCCTGAGAAGGAAGGAGCGAGAATCGAATAGTCGTTTCGAGTGGCTACATTCTGGAGATCAGTAAACCAGTGAGCATACCCAGGTGGAATTTCCAGTATCTGCGATCCATCGGTCGGAACTTTCACGACCATTTTTCGATCGAGGTCGTCAGAATCCTCGCGGCAATCATAGATATGAACAGATACTGGGTCGGTTATTGTAGCCGAAAAGAACGAGAGTCGATCCATCTGTCCGCGATGAATGCCGTACTCTTGATACTCGAAATCCGGCCCGTGCGTCACGTAGTGGTAGGGCGAGCGATTGCGTGACGTAATGATGCGCTGAGCGGTTGGGGTGCCTGACTTTGGGTCATACCTCTGCGTGCGACTCATAATGATTCGCGGTTGATCGAGTTTCATTGCTACTCCTTGACGTGGGCAGGGAGGGTGCTCTCGCACCCTCCCCGCCTTTGCTACATACTTCGAACGTTAGAGCGCGTTGACAGTGATTCCCTGCGGAAGCATCGCCTCAACCTCGGAAAGATCCTTGAAGGTGCTCGTCGTCAGCTTCTCTTCATCAGCCGATGACATCATCGTCGTCTGAATCTTCGACAGAAGCGTGTTGAATGACTCCGGCTGGTCGAAGTAGGGGTCAAGCGCGCTCTTGAGCTGCACAAGGGCTTCGACGTCGCCTTCGCTGGACGTCTCGATGAGACGGTCCAATTCGCTCTTCCAAGACTGCGTATCTGCTGTAGTAACGGACATGTTTTTCTCCTTTTATTGTGTGACGAGCTCAGTTTCTTTCCTTGCCAGGAGGTTTGTGACGCTCCCTGGTATAAATGCCCAGCCTTCGTTCGGGGCGGCGGGGCCAAAATCATTCGATCGATGTGGATTTACTGTCGTCTCGATATCGCGATTCACTTCGTTCGACTCACTGGGAGCAATTCGCAGTTGTTCGGAACGTAAAATCGCTGTGCCGGTTCCGATGTAGCGGTACCAGGTGTAGGGTGGGATATTCACGTGGATCGTGGGGTCTGCTGCATGGATGATGCTCGATCCGTCGCAGGAAAGAATTTCTACAGCGAAAGTTCCTTCACCGCCGAGCCATGTCAGTTTCCGATGAGATCGGGGATGCCTAGTCCAAGACTCATCCAAAGCGTCAAGACGAAGGCGTAAGAAGTCGGACGTACAGCTGCTTGTGCTGGGCACGATGGTGAAGGACTTCGGCCCAGTCATCGCGTAACGATTCTCTTCGACCCTAGGATCGTCCTGCGAAACCGCGCCCTCGGTTGATGCCCACGCCGGGCGGACAGTGACATACCGATCCCCATCGGTGAATTTCAAATTATACCGAGCTGCATATGCAGCATGCGTGGTGGTGTTCACGCGCTGTGACATCTTGGAGATGAGAAGGCAGGCCTCATGAGGAACGAGCTTGTCGCAAACTTGTACGACTGGGTGGACTGGTGATGAACGCACGATGGAGACAAGGTCATTGTCCACGTACCAATCGGGCGTCGTGCCTGAATACCACACTGGTTCGTCCCGCGTGATTACTCCGTCAAGGCCATCAAGCGTGTGAGCTACGCCCCTGGGGATGACGATCATACGGTTGCAATCAACCTTCATCGTCACCCGGACCTCAGTTCCCTGGGTTGGGGAGTTCTCTCGACAATCGATGAGGCTGATTATGACGACTTGATCGACACCTAGGAAGGTAAGACGGTCGTCTTGTCCAATATGGATGCCGTAACTTGAGTACTCAAAATTGGTCTCGTGTGTGACGTAATCGGTAACGCCCGTGCCGCTCGATACTTTCACTACTTCGATAGGCGCTCCTTGAAAATGTCCTGTCACAGCTCTTGTGGGGACAACTTCAGCTCCCTCGATCGGAAGGACGGCGCTATTTTGTCCGTCGGCGAGATCAACTGCAATGATCTCAGCAACACGTTTGGCTTCGAACACAATGACTCCAATTCTGCAGATATTAGTCGGCGAGATGGGTAACGCGAATGGGTAGGGCATAGCAGAACGGTTTGCCTTAGGTCATCAACTCTCACTGAAAACTGGTGATCGTATCGCGCCTCCTAGGCGCTATTCGACTCAGGCATCGGTTGTGAATACTTCATGTTTGCGCTACCAAGTGAAGAAGTTAGCAGGTAGAAAAAAGGAACGCAATAGTGCAATTTGATGCAAGTGATCCAATCCTTCGTCACCTTTTTGAGCGCGACTAAGGGACTAAACAAATCACGAATTGATTGGTCAGGGCTCGCGCAGATTTAGATCTTCTCGATGCCGAGCGTTAGAGTTCGGATTCTACGCGAGGGTATGGAGTAAGCCGTGATGAAGGC
Source organism: Arthrobacter sp. TJ-266 (assembly GCF_058269115.1). NCBI lineage: Bacteria > Bacillati > Actinomycetota > Actinomycetes > Micrococcales > Micrococcaceae > Arthrobacter > Arthrobacter sp. TJ-266. The sequence continues at coordinate 31,978 of NZ_JBZCNC010000008.1, read as the reverse complement.
TTCTACCAGCGGACAACTGGAACACGCCCAAGATGACTGTGAATCAGATTCCTCAGATTCTGGGTGCCGTCCTGTTTTATGTTCAATGCTGATTGTCACTGCTCCCCCTTGAAACGTCGTAAGCAGGAACATACCGGACCGTCTGCGCCTTCACGGGCCGTTTCGGGGAAATACCTACAGTGACTTACGTGAGTATTGCCTTTCAAGCTCCTTGCTGCTATTGGGGGAGGTTCAGGCTTGGTTTGATCCAGGAGCTTAGAGGTAGGGGCAGTCCTCCTCGATGTCTTATCGGTCTGCGCAATAAATCGCGAGGATGACTCCGATTCGTAGCTGAACCGTTACATCTGTATGAGTGTCGTTCAGCAGTAGTAGACCAGGGCCATGGATGAGTTGGATGAGTTGGGATTCACAGAGTGCATTGCTGGTTCCTTATCGCTCGTCCGCAGGCAGCGCGACTATCTCGTGCCCAATGACAAGGTCCTGCCCATCACCTCCTCTTCGGTGACATCTCGCTCCAACGCTTCGTTATGTCACACACCCTTTCCTCAGTCATGCGTGCTCGTGGTGGTCATGCGTGCCCGTGGGCTTTGGGACGTCTAGGCCAAGAGGGTCGTCCTCATATTCAGCTGGAAGTACCCAGACGCCGCCCACGATGCTTGGCATCATGTCCCCCAACCATCGGGCGGAGGAACCGTGTCGAGTCGAGGCGCGTAGGTCTTACTTCTCAGCAGGAATTCGTGTTCCTTTTGACAGTTCTTGAAGGGACCCTCCGTCGAGAACAACACGCGGGCCTGGGGGTCCCAGTGCTGAATCCACCAGGCGGACATGGTCTGCTCCTCCACGGCGGCGGCGTAGGCCTCATGCAGTGCTTTGAGTCGGGCAACTCCTTCAGGATGCTGCCACCATTCACGGCACCAGTGCTGGTCGGTGTAGTCATCAGGCACTGATTCGAGGTCGTGTGTGAAGGCTTCTACCCACAAGACGAACTGATCGACCAGCTCCGCCTCGGTAGTTTGCTCGAGTTTGTCCTCAGCGCTGTCCGTACGTTCCGGGTTCTGATCCTCGAACATGCTCTCGAGCTCGCTCATACCTGGAGTCCTCGAACGATTTCTGTCGCGGCGAGCTTGTCCTTCTTAATCTGGTCCGCGTCAGGGCGCTCCCACCACGGTGTGAGCTTCACACGTGCTGGCGGCAGATTGCTGTAGTGCATGAACGCCTCACCGACCGGCAGCTGCTGGATGTTGTGACCGCGGATCACAGGGTGTTCCTCTTCGCTGGTTGTACGGGACGACCCGCCGCGGCCCTGCGACGTTGACACCCGTTCCTTCTTCACGGTGCCGGCGGCCCGGGCGATCTTGTCGAGTTCATCGAGTTCCTCCAAACCCGGGAGGAACAGGCGGATCGATGACGTGCCACGGATTGCTGTGGCGGCATCCGTTCCCCACCGTTGCCGGTTCTGGGCGAACGATTGGCTGAGCCCGATGACGCGGATCCCGCGCCCGCCGGAGTCCGACAGGGCGCCGGCCATGTCCGGGAGAGCAGCGACATTCGGCGCCTCGTCGAGGACCATCGAGAGGACCGGCCACAGCCGCCCACCGGGCATCGCCTGCGAGATGCGCTGCGCTTTTCGGAACATGAAATCGGCGAACATGGCCACGAGCGGTGCGACCGGTGACCGTTCACCGTCGGTAAGCAGGTAAACAGTGTTCGGTCTGGCCAGAAACTTTTCCATGTCAAATCCTTGGCCCGGTTCGGGGCTGAGGATTTGCATTGCTTTCGGCGATGACAGGGGCTCCAACAGGCCCGCGAGAGTCTCCTGGATTGAGTCGACAGTTTCCCCGGCCCGCGACATCGTCAAAGCCTTCAGCCGTGCGGAGAACGCCGCAGGCGCGTTGTGCGCAAGCAGGATGTTCATTGGCTCCCGGTCGGAAAAGTTGTTCGTCCACCGGACGACGTCCTCGATCGTCTTGCCGTCCAGCGCTGCCGCGTGAAGAAACCGGCCGAGTACGGCGGAGGCTTTGGAGTTGAAGAAGTCCCCGTTTTTCACGTCTCCCATTGGCTGCGCACCGGCCCAGGCTTTTGCCCGGGCCAGAGCTTCGTCCGGGTCCTCGCAGCCGTCGATGACGTTCCATCGGATCTTGTTCGGCCAACCCGAAATGTCCTGCAGGTCAAATACGGACACCTCGCCCTTACGCTGCCGTGCCACCGCGGTGAGCATCAGCACGTCGTTCTTGGTAGAGGTCACCACCACCGCTCCCGGTGCGTCCAGGATGGTGCCGACCGCCAAGAACAGGGTCTTACCGGAGCGCTGGGGGGCGAAGACCCACATCGAGTCCTCGTGCTGCACGTACAGGGTCTGGCCGTCGAGCTTGCAGAGGGCCACGATCATCTCGTCTTCCGTAGCATTCGCGGGAAGTTCTAGGGACTGCCTCGCTTTGGCCAGCGCGCCCTTGCGGCCCATGCGCTTCTCGAGGTCCTTGTAGCGGGGCAGGCCATCGTCACGGGTCCGCTTCGACCCCGACATCACACTGAGGTACGCGGTTCCCAGGAAAAGCAGGATCCCCAGAACCACGGCGATCCACGTCGACGCGGACGGCCACACGAACTGACCGGCCTTGATCTTCGTCCACACCGCGGCCGGATTCGTCCACGGCATACCCGTCGGGGTGATCAGCTCACCGAGGAACGCGGACGCCCAGGCAACGCACACCGCCACAACGAGGAACACCACCAAGTAAATCTTCATCAACGTGTCGATCGACGTTCTCTTGCTCATGCCGCTTCCTCGTCCCGGTCAACATCGCTCGTGTCAGTGGCTGTGTCGTGGCCGCCGAAATCGACGGTGCTCGTGGACTGCATGGACTTGCTGGTGTCGGTCAGTTCCACCTCGAGCTCGCTGCGCACATGGATGGCGACGAACGGGTCGAGGCTTCCGATCTTCATCAGGCATGTTCCCTGCGGGAGGGAAGCGATGTTCGATGCCGACCCGGGCGGCAGGTTAAACATGTCCTCGCACGCCCGCGCGTCGGCGCCCTTGTCCTGCTTGTAGAGAAGGACCGTCCCGCATTCCTTCAGCATGGCGATAGCCGGGCTGTCTTCGGGGATGTCCGAGATGTGGTGGAACGCGAACTGGCATGACAACGACAGGGCGCGGGAGAGCTTGGTGTTGCGCCGGGTGACCTTGGCGACCGAGCCCTGAACCGTGTGCCACGCCTCCTCGATCAGCAGAGTCGTGTTCACCGCGGTCTCCTGCCGGTACAGGGTGTTCGCCAACCACGTGTTGATGATCGTCATGACGATCGGCAGCGCCGGACCGTCCTCAGGCAGCAGGGACACATCGAACACGGTCAGACCGTCGTTGAGCTTCACTTCCGGGCTCGTCGGCCCGTCGATCAGTCCCGACAGGTCATCCTCGATCATGCGTTCGAGCTCGAACGCAGGATCCTGACCCCATTCCCTCAACTCGTCCGCCGTGAGCTTCGACGCCTTCGCCGCTTCCTCATCCGGCTCGTACAGCGCCGTCAGGACGTGGCCGATATGGGCTTCCTCGCCGGCCGCGGTCGCAGCCCGGAGGGCCTGCTTATGGGCCATCCGCACCGCCTTGCCCTCCTTCGGGTACATCGGCCGGCCGAGTGCTTCCTCAACCACGGCTCGCAGGAGCATCGACTGGCCCGCCGGCGTATTAACGTTCGGGTCATCGTGGTTGGTCTCGTTCAGGCGGGCAGCGATGTGCGGGTCGAGAATGTTGATCCGCGCCCCACCACCACCGACCGTGAACTGCACGGTGGTCACACCCAGTGCCCTAGCCAGGTTCGTGTATTCCCCACCCTTCTGATCGACCTGGTACTTCTTGTCGATCACGACCACGCGGCGGCCCAGGATCAGTTGACGCATCACGCCCCAGGTCTTCATCGCGGACGACTTCCCCTGGTTGAGGTCCCCGATGTAGCAGACGTTCGGGGATCCCAGATCTTTGCCGTGCCCCGTGAACGGGTCATGCATGACCATCCACCCGGACCCGGCATCGATGCCGAAGACCAGACCCCTGTGCGAGGTTGGCGGCGACGCGATCGCCATGTGTGAGAACTCCATCTGCCGGGTCGAGGACAACACGCCAGGAGCCGCGGGGTCGTAGTACCCGAGGATCGATGCCCGCTTGGACTTCCGATCATGGAACCACCGCTCGGTCTCACCGACCCCAGCAGCTGCCTTCTCCCGCTTCCTGGCCTCGTCCTTCGCCGCTCGCTGCGCTGCCTTCTTCGTAGCCCTCTTCGAAGGGGTCTTCACAGTCCTGCGCTTCCGCTCGTGAGCGCTGGAGCCGCGACGATGTGCGTTGCCTGTCGAGGTGTCCGACGTCGACTCATCCGACGTTGACGTCATCTCTTTGCGGTCCTGTCCAAGGATGGTCATCGGATTCCTCTCGTGAAGGGCATGGTCGTGATCGAGGCGAGGTCCTGGCGCTTGTCCATCCAGTCGATGAACTCGATCCCGGCGTCAGCTGCGGCTGCCTCGATCAGATCGGCGGTAGTCAGCAGTTCCGCCTCTGACTCGACGGAGTAGGACACATACAGGGCGTAGGCCGCGCCATGGTGCCCGGAGCCCGGCTTCAGATCCAGCAGGCGCTGCGTCGACGCGCCTTTGAGAACTTCTTCCATGCCGTCGGTCACGATGCCGGACTTCGCGACCTCTTTCTCCCGTGCCCGGTCCATGGCCGCGTCAGTGCGGGCCCGCCGGCGGGCCTTCCGTGCGTCCTCGAGCTCCATCACCATGGACACCGAATGCACGACGGCCGGCTGGATGCCGCTGATCAACGCCTGCAGGGCGGAAACCGGGATGGCTTCCGGTGAGAAGGCGGACGCCGGAACGTATCCGGTGCGGGTGTACCAGTGACCGTTGACGACCACAGCCTTATCGGCTGCGGTCCCATCGAGGTGCTGCCAGCAATCCATGAGGTCCGCGCCGTCGGTGTCATCGATGTCCCAGTCAGGGTCCTGCAAATGCCGCAACAGTGCGGCTGTCGCCTCAGGCCCGAGCGGTCGGAAATCACGGATGGCGCCCGTCATCGTCGCTTGAGCCATCGCCGATCGCACTTCCTGGAAGATGGCCTGCCCGAAGCCCTCGTCCCCGCCGCCGAGGCTCTCGGCCCGACGAGTGAGGGCGTCGGAGCGGGGAATCCGGAACGTCTCATAGGTGCGGTGTTGCTCGGAGCGGGACTGCACCGCTTCCACTAGGTTCCCGTAGGACTCAAGCAGCACACGCGGCACAGACGCGGCCCTACGGTCCTTGATCCACAGCAGGTGATCCGCGGAGTCCATCGGTACCGCACGGGACAGGGACTGGACGTGTGTCACCAGGGACTGGGGTCGGGCCAGACGTGCGAGCAGCTGGCCGCGGGCGAAGTACGCCGAATCTTCCTTGTGTTCCTCACGAAGACCCGAGGACGACCCCATGACCTCTACCGTCACGGTGTAATACGGGTCGTTGATCTTGCCCTGATGCCGGAACACCGTCATCGGACCCGCCATGGTGGCCACCGTGAACGGGCGGACGTTCCCGACCATCAACGGTGCGTTCTCCTTGTGACGGATAGGGACCTCGATCATGCCCTTCTCATCAGCCCTGTCCCGGTCGGCTTTGCCGGCCTTGATCTTCCGGGTTTGATCGCGGAACTTCACCGGCACGAACGTCGCGGTTCCCTTCCGGGCGCGCACACGGTTATGACGCGATTCCACGTACAGGGCCCCGACCGAGCGGTGACCGGTCAGCCGGCTCGGCGTCGTCAGCGCCACCCCGACCAGCAACACCGCCGCGGCCAGGGTGATGCCCACCAGACGATTCGATCCCGCGGCTGCCAGAACGATCCCTGCGAGCAGAACAGTGACCGCCAGCGCGAACCATTCCGGCCCCGTCCGGCCTCCGCCGAACAGGCCACGCCGTGATACCTCGCCTCCAACGACGACCATTCTTCCCATGACCACTCCCCTACCGCTACGTGTTGCACAAGACCGCTAGCTACTGCTCTGACTGGTTACCGGCCGCTGATGTGGTCGGTGTTCGGCACGATCGATTTCGCTCCCTGACGGCCTCGCATGCTGGTCTGGCGGGCCCCCTCGCGGCCCGCGAGTAGGAACGCGGTAGCTCCGCCTGCGGCGATCTTTGCCGACCCGCGTCCAACGGCGGCAGTGCCACGGCCAGCGGCCCCAGCGCCCGTCCGCAGCGCTTCACCCGCCTTACCAGCCGGGGTTCCTGCGCGCTCATCACGCTGCAGCTGCGCGATCGTCCGCGTATCTGGAGCTCCACCAGCGGCGCCGTCGGACCCGTCGGCGGCCCCCTCGTCGGCAGACCCGGTCCTGGCGGAACCATTGCCGCTGCTTTGACCGTCAGAGCCCGCATCACCGGGAGGCTGGCGGTTCATCATGCGTGAGCTCGGCTGGGGCGCGGTCTGTCCGCCACCAGTACCCGTGCCAGTGCTTGTGCTTGTGCTTGTGCCGATACTCGCCCCACCATCGGTTCCTCCACCCGTGTTGTTGCCCGAAGGGGCATTGAATCTGTTGGTGGCCTTGCTGCCGGCACCGCTTCCGAAACCGCCACCAGAACTACTGCCCGAACCGGACTGGTTCTGGCTGATCCTGCGGTTGCTGATCGCCGACTTCAGAGCCGCTCCGGTGCCTGCGACCATCGCAGCTCCCGCGATGGAAGGACGATCTGCGCCGTATCCGGTTGCGGACGATGGAAGGATCGGGACGAACTTGAAGAGCGCAGCAGGTGAGAACGCGAGGACGAGCATTGCCGCCGCAGCCAGGAACACTGAGGACGCGTTGATCAGCGCGTCATTCACGCCCTCCGCCTGAAACGCAGGACGGGAGCTGATGAAGCTGAACAGCGCTCCCATCAGCAGCAAGATGAGCGGCTTCGACAGGGCGATGCTGACCCACAAGGCTGCGGTCTTGCTCACCTTGGCCCGGTACTCGGGATGAATGAGGAACCCGACCATCAACGCCAGTCCGACGCCGAGCATGTACAGGGCGAACGGTTGCAGAGCGAATAGTCCCAGCAAAGCCCATGCGCCGAGGAACATCATCCCGAACAGCAGTACGGCGGCCAAAGGGCCGAACGCGCCATTGGACTCATAGCTGGCGAACCGTGAAATCGCCGTCGCGAAATCGGTGATCTGGTTCGAGGTCCAGAACGTCATCGAGCCCGTCACCTGCATCAACCACCCGTTGATCACGTGTCCGAGAGCGGGCCCGAAGAGCACAAGTACCATCGACAGCGGCCCGTACCAGAAGATCGACTGCCGGGCGGTGTCGAAGTCGATCTTCTCGTCAGCGACGTCCTTGAAGAGCTTCAGATACATAAGCGCCATGATGACGACCCCGACGCCGGCGAAAATGGCCCACAGGTCCCTGAAGGAATCATTGACCTCGAAAGAGGACACCTTCAACAGGTTGTTCAGGACCTCGTTCGTTGCCTGGATTGCGCCTTCCTTGGTCGAGTTCGCGAACTTCTCGAACCCGTCTTTCGCATTTGCGATGAAAGCCACCGTGTCAGCAACACCCAGCACGAACAACCCGCCCGGCTGCAGGCCGATCGCCGTGCGAAGAGCAGTCCCTAAAGCGGGCTGAAAGTCCTTCCACGCGGTGTCTACAGCGCACGCAAGAACCGCAGGATTAGGCGCGCCCTCTTGATCCAGGGCCGCACAGAAAGTTGTCTTCTGAGTAGCAGGGTCGTAGTCCATCGATTGCTCGGGCGTCGTCAAGAAACGACCGAACGCTCTTGTAGCTAGTCCTTCGCAGTCTTGTCCTATGAGCGCAGTTGACATCAGATTCGGCTCGCATGCGTTTTTGGCCAACTCCTGATTGAGCTGGTCACGGATCCCGTCGCGCTGGTCCTGCGGCAGGCCGGCCAGACGTTTCATCTCGTCGGCGTTGAGTCCACCCTCAGATGTAAACAGGTCCTCCATTGCGCTAGCGGAGCCAGCGGTAAGCAGTCCGAGGCCGAGGAACACGGCCAGGAACGCTGCGACGAGTCTCAGGACGGAGCTAGCGCTTAGCGTTCGCATACTCGATCCACCCCTCCCGGCTCAGGTCCTTGAAGTAGTAGTCCGCGACGTCCGATGTCAGAACGGGCATCACGCCGGTTCCCTCGTCGGTATAGCCACCACTGGGACCTCGATCGGGAAGGCGCTGTTCAAACTCGGGATTTGTACGCAGCAGCGCATCGGAAATTTTCCAGTCTCCGTCCCAAGTCAGCTCCAATGACTGAGTACCGAAAAGGCCTTCAGGGAGTGTGTCGCTTGAACTGAGTCCCCCGAAAAGCACCTGCACGAGAGCCTGTTTTTCGGGTTCGCAGGAGACCATTCGATACATACCGCCCGCCCGTACGTCCGTTTGTTCCATCCAGCCACCATCAAACAATCCAGGGAGCTCGGTAGTCGCAGCAGTCTCATAGATGAGATCCCCGCCTAGTACGGCGTCCTCCACCCACGGCCCTTCTACAGCAAGAGACAGGAGCGTTTCCTTCTGTTCTGGCCAAGTTCCGACATTGAGGTCGGTCAGCAAAGGTGTGTACGCCGCTGCAGCCTGGGCTGCTGAGTCGCAGGACCCGTTGTAGCCGATCGGTGTGCGGCCATCCGGTGCGGTTGCGGTGCCGCCCTCCCCGATGTTGATGTCCGAGACAGGGAAACCGAGCGTGCCGGTCGTGATCGTGCTGTCCGTATCCGGCGTCGGTTCAGCTGTTGGGTCGGGGCGTGCACTGATGATGATCGCGGCGACGACCACGGCGATCACCACTGCGGCCACGGCGGCCAGCGCCTTCCAGTGTTTCCTCATGAGGTTCCGTTCAAAGGTTGAGGTGAGTTATGCCGGGTGCTGTCCGGTGATCCGGACAGCACCCGACGGCGATGGCTCAGGGGTGTGTGACCTATGCACCTGCAGCTGTGGCGACGGCAATGATGCCGCCGAGGATGACGCTCGCTCCGACCGTGGCCCCGAATGCGATGCCGCTGCGCTTGGCGCCTTCAGCGCCGTCCGCGATGTCATCGGAGTGGCCCTTCTGCCGTGCGATGCCCCACTTCATGAGGTTCCACAAGAACGCGGCGGCAACAAATGCGAGAGCCAGAGCCCAGATGCCGCCGAGGACGAGAGTGATGGCACCCTGAAACTCGACGCCGAAGACGGAAATGCTGGGCGTGACGCCCTCAAGTGGGTTTTCCATGGTGATTCTCCTATCGGGTGATGGTGCTGTTGGAAGTGGTGGTGAGGTTGGTCGTTGGTCTGCTGTCGACCTCGAGGAGGCCGGCGGCGATCTCCGCGGTGACGCGTTCGAAGGCCCGCCGTGCGGGATCTCCGACGAGCTGCCAATCGATGATCGAACCCGTGTCCAGTGCCGCGTCGTACGGGATATCGATGATCGTGCGCACAGCGGAACCGAGCTTCTCGCGCAGGTCGGCCTGCTCGGCCGGGGAGGCTTTCGCGCCGCCGCCCTGAGTCACGATGACGACTGCGTTGTCGACCAGGCGCTTGTAGTGCGGGTTGCCTGTCCGCTCGGACATGGTTTCGAGCTGCTCGATCATCCGCAGCGCGGATACGACCGAGTTGCGCTTGAGCGTTGTGGGGATGACCAGCTGATCGGTGACTTCGATGGATGCCAGCCAGTTCGCAGACCGGGTGTTGTTGCCGGTGTCCACGATGATGGTGTCGTAGAAGCGGGACACCACCGTGTGGATGCGGTTGAACTCTTCAGCGCCGATCGAGCTCATCCGGTCAGGATCCTCGTCAGAGGCCAGCACCGAGAACTGATTCTTGCCCTGGTGACGGGTGTAGAAGGTGAAGTCACCCTTCCGGGCCGAGACGGTTTCGAACTTCTCCAGGACGTTCAGCAGGTCCCAGACGGTGCGGGTTGATTCGTTGGAGTTGGTGCGCACTCCCGCTGTGCCCATCATCTCGTTGTTGTCCCACACGATCGCGTTCTGTCCCGAGTGGATACCGAACGTCGACCCGATGCCGACACTGCAGGTGGTCTTGCCGACTCCGCCCAGGGGCTGGGCGACCATGATCTGCATCGGACGCGAGTAGACACGCTGGATCGCTGACAGGTCGGTGCGCCGCGCGAGCTCCGCTGCGCCGACCTTCGGGGTGATCAGACCGAACGTGATCGACCGGATGAACGCCTGCCACCCTGTTGCCGGCGGCAGCTGATCGTTGACGTTCTCCTTGCGCAGGATCGTCGCGCTGCGTCGGCCGCTCACCAAGGGCCGCTCTACCGAAGGCTGTACCGGAAGCGCAGCAGGAACACTCTGGATTACCGAGCCGGTCGTGGTGCTCGCCGTCGCTTCCTGCTCCTTGTCCTGCACAACATCCGTCGAGGCAACAGGCTCGACCCCTGTTGAGGTCTCGACCTGCGCCCCCTCCTGCACCCCGTCCTGAATGTCGTTCTGGGGTTCGTCGGGATCGGTGAGGCTGATAGGAGAACGTGACTTGCGTTCCACTCCTGACCAGTTGGTCGTCATCGGGTCGTCCTTCCACTCGTGGTGTGCGTGCCTGCGGCGGGGCGGGGCTGGATAGGGTCCTGGAAGACCACCGCATCGGGCCGGGTCCTGAACGGCTGATACGTGGGGTCCATCTCAGAGACGGCAAGCGGATCGGTGAACAGAGGTGGTGTGCCGTACTCGTCCGGCAGCGTGTGCGTGCTCAGGCCTGGGTTCATGTCTGGGTTCATGTCGGTTTCTTTGAGGGTGCTCATGTGGTTTTGGGGCTGATGGCCGAGACGAGCCAGGGGGCGTCTTGGCCGGTGCGGTGCAGTAGCACGTCCCACGGCCCGTCGTTGGTGTAGAAGGACGCGGTGACGGTCATCGGGTTATCTGCCTCCCGGCTGATCGCAGGTCCATCGGTGATCGTGGTGATCGGGACACGTGCCGGGTCGATGTACTTCGCGTTCTCCGCGTACTCGACCGTCAAGAGCGGCTCAAGCTCGGGAAACCACTGCGTCTCGGGAACCTCGGGGCGAGCGAACATAGTCATGGCCTTTTGAGCGGCGTCCTTCACCCGCGCCTCGTCATCGGCGCTCCACACGACGTTCGGGCCGTCGTAGTGCTCCGTCACGTCATGCTCCTCATCGCCTTCTGCGTGCTCGCCATCGGTCCCGGCGCCGGCCTGGTCAGTGGGAACGCTGGTGCTGGTGCTGGTGCTGGTGCTGGTCCTGGCGCTGGGGGTAGTGGTCGGGGCGGTGGCTGATGTCGGCTCGCTGGCACACCCCGTCATGCCGATCATGAGCACTGAGCCCGCGACGAGAACTGTCAGGGCCGGTGGCAGGGACACGGGCTTGCGCATCAGTAGATGCCTTTCTCTTGAAGGATCGGGGTCGGATCGATGGTCGGGTTGATAGGAATGCCGGGGTTGGTATGTGCCCCGGCAAAGAACTCCATGTGCAGGTGCCGGCCGGACACGTTGCCGGTGGCGCCTTCGGTCCCCAGGGGCGTGCCGGCGGACACGGTGTCACCGGCCTTGACCTTGATCGATCCGGTTTCCATGTGGAACATGCTGATGGTGAGCTTGCCGTCCAGGGTCTGGCCGACGACGCCGTTGCCGTACTGACCTTCCATCTCCTTGATGTGGACGATCTTCATGTCCGTGATCGCCACGACCGTCCCGGCCTGGCCGGGGGTGGAGAAGTCGATGCCGTAGTGGAAGTTCGCCAGCACTCCCCCAGCGGTCCCACCGGGCGCTTGCCGGGGTCCGTAGCCGCTGGTCACGACTCCTTCGGCCATCGGCTTCACCCATTCGCCAGCAAGATCACCGATGACCTGGTTACCCTCCGCCGGGCAAACACCCGAAGGGTCGAGCTGCGCCGCAGCCTCCCCGCCAAGGGCCTTGACGATCTGCGTCGCCGGAACCCGGAACTGGGTGTAGTGATTCGGGTCAGCGTTGCGCTGGACCCGGTTGATCGCGATCGTCGGTTCCAGCGACTCCCAGCCCTCGACGGTCTGGAGGACCTTGAAGAAGTTCGTGGCACTGATGTAAGGGTCCATGCGGTCCTCATAGGACCCCCACGCACCATTGGCACGCTGCTGGAATAGACCCCCAGAATCAGGGCCGGCACCGTCCCCGAAATCAACGACCCGCAGGGTTGATTCACCGATCGCGGTCTGCACGCCGATCAGCTGCGCCTCCACAGGCAACCCAAGATCCGCTGCCGCCTTCATGATCGCGGACGCGTTGTCCATCTGCTCCGCATCGAAGCCTTTGACCGGGCTTGCGCCTACCTCAGGGCCATCACCTGCCGGCGTCCCTGGCGCCACGCACGCCGACGCGGCCTGGGCAGGTGTCCCACCGTCGTCCAGAACCACAACGACGAAACCCAGGGCTATCGACGTCGCGGCCACTACGGGCACGACCACCTTCCGCAAGACCTTCCCCGACACACGGGCGGCCTGCGCGGCGAGCAACGGATTGACGGCCATCAGAGCCTCGTCACCAGAGGCCCGGAAGGCTGGGAAGCACCGATCAGCGCATCACTCATCGCCCCGCTCCTCCTCATCGTTGTTTTGGCCTGCTGGCACGCAGTGCTCTGACGGGCCGATTGAGAGGTGCTGTCCACCGGGTTCACCGGGGCGTGGAGGAAACAAGTTTGCACGGGGCTTTCCTGCGCAGCAGGCCGGGCGAAGTTTTTCCGGAAGGACCCGGCGCGAAGCGCCCGGTTGACCGTGCCTCGCGGTCCGTCATGATCCGAAGGACAGCTGACCAAAACGTCGCTTGAACAGTCCGAGCGAAGCGAGGCCCGCTCTAGCAATTCCTCGACAGCGGCAAAGGTGGCTGAACACGACTTGTGCATCGTTCCTTCTCCCCTTCGTCGCACCTCGAGTGGTGATACGTGCTATCACGCCAAGTCTGACATATAAAGCATTGAACTAGACACTTAAGATGCTAAGTTGCATATGGAATTACCTGATCAGTGGAAGGTTCGGCACAATGGAGCGCATGCCCCGACACGTCCGTCCGAACGACCCTTTGTGGTCTGAGGACTTGGACGCCGCGATCGTCGCCTACGGCACTGCCGTTCGCATGCAGATCATCCGTCATCTGAGGATTTCTGGGCCCTCGATGCGGTACCAGATCCAGGAGGCAACGGGCATCAATGCGAGTGTGCTGACTCAAAGCCTAGGCAAGCTCGAGCTGACGAAGGTTGTCACGGCGAACCTCTCGGCGGAGGAACGATCCACGAGAGCTCTGACCTACACCCTCGATGCTGATCGAGCGGACAAGCTTCTTTCGCTCATCGCCGGCTACGTCAGCGCTGACGGCCTTCGGCCGAGCGAGTAGTGCGAAGCGTGCAAGGCGCACGACAAGGCTGGGGACTGCAAACATGCAACCAGCATAGGTGCAAAACTGAAAAAATTTCAGTGATGGAGGCGTTCAGCCCCTGATGTTCATGTCAGGTCGACCTGGGCGCACGCTTCGGAAGATTGCGAAGTGCCCGGGTTACCGCCCGAAGCGCGTCTACGTTCACCTCACCGAGTGCTCGGGCAGCGTAGTGCTCAACCTCAGAGATGCGATAAGCCTCGATGAGCCGAAGCTCGGCTTCCACACGCTCCGGCACTGGACCCGAGCGTTGCAGGAGAAAATTTGGATCGACGTCGAAGAAGTAGGCAAGGGCCTTCAGTAGTGCGGGGTCCCATTTGTTGTCCGCAGATCCTGCCAGCAGTCGATGCCACCGGGTCTTCGTGAGTGTGAATCCCTGCTCCTCGAGACCTTGCCGAATGTCTTCGTAGGTGAAGCTCGCGGCGTCTTTCTCGTGAACTATGTCGAGCAGCAGCCGGAGCTTGGAGGCAAGAACCTCTTTATCAGTCCGGGGGTCAACTGGGTCCTGATCTTCGCCCAAGGTGACCTCGTTTCGACTCATAGACCTGTCCGGACGCAGGGCACCACGTGATGCACGGACGGTTGCAGCACGGTGATGCACTCTGGCGAGACCACTACCTGGCAATCAGTGTGTAGGAGATCCCGAACGCAACCGCGCCGACGAGAAAGCCAACAATTACTTGCGCTGCCGAGTGATCTTTCAGATACACCCTAGACCAGCAGACGAGCGGGGCGGCCACCAAGACGGGCAATCCTGCCCATCCGAACATCAACAATGACGTCACCGTGGCTCCCCCGAGCGTCATAGCGTGTCCCGATACTTTCCACACAGGACTGATGACGATCAGGGTCACAATTCCTGCGAAGATACCGCCGATCAAGCCCCACACTGGCCTTGGCGTGTCCATGAGGGTGAGGAGGCCGGCACCCACGATGGCTGAGCCAAGCGTCCAGAGCATGACCCCGCGCCGTTGCCGCTTATCGCCCACGTGATGGTCGGTCAGGCGGCCCCGGCGAGCCATCACGACGACGACCGCGAAGGGAATCAAGCAGATCGACAGCGCTGCCACGAGGCCGGTCGCTACGAACGGCAGGAGCGGATTTTCGAGGATGGATGCGAGTACGAGGAGGGCGGACAGCACGAGCGGAGGCTGAGCCACTTCTGTGGCTACCCGGGCAACACGGCCCAGTGCCGAAGACTCCCGGGACTTGCTGATCATTTGGATGCTCATCGGGTGTCCTTCTCTCTCAACGTCATGTCGAACGACTCATCAAATCGATTCTCGGCCGAGGAAAGCGCGCGCTCGGTCAGTCGAGGCAGAGCTCGATGCTCACCGGTCACACGTCTGTCGCTCTCTCGGATGATGTGTTCGTACACGGCTCCCGAGGGGTCGGGGTGCACGACCGCAGACCTTACTCGTGCGAGTGGGCGAGGTCTCGCTGGCGACGTGCCGGCGAGAGCTGATGAGGCCTCGAGGATGAGCAGCGTCACCCTGTTTACGAGGTCGAAAGCGCGCAGCACGCGGATCAGCAGTGGCAGCGCAAGACTGAGCGACACGATCAGAACGCCGCCGTACAGTAATGGTGAGAAAGCGGTGTACAGGACAGCTCGCAGTCCCGCAGTACCAACGTCCAGCGCTTCAAGCTGCATATAGGCGATCTCATCGACGCACGCCGCCGTCATGAACGCCATACCGATTGCTACACCACGGGCGCTTACTCTCACGGCCCTGCTCGACTGAGGTGTCAGGCAGGTCCTCACGACCGAGGCTGCGAGAAAGCCCAGGGCGGCCATGTACACCGTTGCGTAGATGAGAACAGGGAGCTGATCGACGTTCTCCGGGACGAAGCTCTCCGTGGTGGGAACGAATCGCTGGAACAGGAATGGAATGACGATCGCTGCGGTGATCAAGAGAAGGAACCTGCGGCGATAGATGAACTTCCCGCGGTCCGCTTCGTCACCAAAGGCCCGGACAACGCCGTCACGGATGAGCCACACCGCGTATGTCACCGCAAGGTTGCGTAGCAGGTGGAGGAAGTTGTGACCGCCGAGCAGTCCGTCCAAGACCACCTCTGGGACCAGGACGCCGGTGCTGAACAGGCCCACAAGACCGATACCCATCGCGGCGAGGAAGGCGGTGGATGACCCGAATCGCAGGACGAAGATCAATCGGGAGACGAAAGCGACGGCGAGAAGCCAGAACGCAACCGCGATCACAGGCCGAAGATTCGTTCGGCCGTAGTTGTGTTGCTCTGCCCTGAGCCCAGCAGCACATCGGCGAAGACAAAGGCGAGGTCCTCGGCTGCGCACTCGATGTGATCCGCAGGCCCGTCGACCTGACGGAACATCCAGCTCACACCCTTTCGCGCTCCGACGCCGCGGAAGAAGCCGGACTCCGTCATGGGATCGCTCTTGTGACTCTTGTGGTCAAGGACGATGTGCCCGAGCTCGTGAAGGATCACATGGAACTGCCAGATCCGCCGACCGGCTGCGTATTCGATGCGGCCATGAGTCGGGAAATCTGTCCACTGCCCAGTGATGTTGGGTCCCAGCGACTTTGCCGGTACCTCGTGCAAGGTGAGGGGTTTCCCGTAACGCTTCTCGACCGCGGCTACGAGGTCGCTGAGTTGAGGTCGTGGGGGTAGCTCAAGCGTTGCGAATGCCGAGAGTGCTACTTCTGACCGTCCCACGTACCTCACCTGTTCTTCCCGCCGGTCGATGACCCGCCGAGGATCAAGGCTCCCCCGTTCCCCAACGGAACTGAAAAAAATTCAGTGATGTGTACTATGAAATCTACGCTGCGGCCCAATGTGGGCGTTGATGCAGCTGTACGTAGACGAAGACCGAGTCGATTGTACCGTCCGGACTGGACAGCACAGGCGGTTCGGGTCCAGACAGCGATTGGATGGTCCTGGCGATGTTTAATCCCGACACGCGGACAACCAACGGGCTTAACCCTAAGAGTTATAGATAGGTTCTGCTCATGGGTAAGACATTGCGCCGAGCGCGCGGCACCAGCAGAGGGAACATCCAGGCGGGCTACATCATCCCGCCCGAGTCCAAGCAACTTCTCGCCGATGTATCCCGTCGACTCGGCATAAGCGCCTCCGAGGGGCTGGAGCTTATCCTCGATCACCTAGAACTCGATGATGACGGTTACCCCACGTGGGCCGACCGCGACAGGATTCCGGAGGCGCTGCCCATGGCGCAGGCCAGTTAAACGACGAAGGCCCGCATTACGCGGGCCTTCGTCCAAGTTGATCGAGCTCTCCACCGCACTATCCGCCAAGATGACCGGCGAGGAGCTCCCCAGTCACAGCCTTCGCTGTGCCTGATCGCTGCTACGCGTCTCACGACGCGTTGCTAATACGAAAAGGACTCTACTACACGTGCTGGAAGGTCCTCCAGTCGTTTCGGGCGCGCCGCGCCGTAACGATTCCGCACACCCCGCACAGGATGCGTGGGCGCTCGCTCCCCTGATCGCGGGCCGGCCGGTCTACCGGCGCGGCCGACGCGTCGACGGCGACGTCCGATACCAGCGATCGGACTCCCACCCGATCACCAAGACTCTTCCTGCAACGCCAGCCGCAGTCATGGTCCACGACGTCGACGGGACCGTGCGGACCCTGTGCCTGGACCTCGACACCTCACGTGCGGCCCGCCGCGCTGTGGTCGACGCCGACGCGGCGCGGCTCGGGCAGCTCCTCCGGGACGCTGGCGTTGCCTACGTCGAGGACCGCTCCCCCAGCGGTGGACGCCACCTGTACGTGCCGCTGCGCGAACCACTCACCGCGGCCGAGGCGCACCAGCTCGTGCAGGCCCTGCAGCTGCACGCCGCGAGCCTGGACCCAGGACCCCACCGAAACGTCACAGACGGCTGTATCCGCGTTCCAGGGTCCCCGCACAAGCTCGGTGGCCACCAGATGCTCATCACTCCCCTCACCGAGGCATATGGCATCCTCCGCCGCCGTAACCCCGCTACCGTCGTTGCCGCCCTTCGGAAGGCACTGGCACCCGAGCTGTACCGCCTCGAGCAAGAGCGGCGCCGCCAGCAACGCGCGGCCGCCGACGCCGTGGCCGCGCTGAACTCCCCCACCGGATGCTCGACCGCGCCGCTAGCCGAGACCTTCGGCGGAGCGGCGTCATCGACTGGGAGCCGGTCTGTGCTGCGCTCCGTGGCCATGACGGGCCGGTACGACACCAACACCTACCCCAGCGACTCAGAGGCCCGCATGGCGGTCCTCAACCACCTCGCCGGCTGCGGCTGGACCGTCGACCAGGTCCGCACCGCCATGACCGGCCAGTTCGCGGGCCTCACAGCGCTCTACAGCACCACCAAGAGAGCCGAGCGGCTCCTGCCCGTGGAGTGGGCGAAAGCCCACACCCGGATCACCCAGCTCGACGCGAACCGCCCCTCCCAGCGTGCAAAGAAAAGACATGCACCTACTTGCGACACAAGCCGGACTGTACTCACACCCCCCGCCACATCTGAGGCGCCTTCGCTGTCTCAGCTCACGACCGCTAGCGTTCATCAGCTCGTCAACGACCTCGAGGTTCTCACCTACTCAATCCTCGATCGAGAGTTCGAACAGCTGGGCGCTACATGTACATCAGTGAAGGTCCTGCTGCGGGCAATGCTCGGCTTCGCCAGGACCATGGAAACCAACGTCGTCGCCGTCGGCTGCCGCGCTCTGGCCCTGGCAACCGGGATGAGCCACGACACTGTCGCCAGGCACCTGAAGACGCTCGAACGGGTCTCACGAGGAGCCGTGACCCGCATCGACCGCGCCCGCGGCCGCAACGCCGACGTCTATACCCTGCAGCTGCCGGCCGACTTCGAGCAGACAGCGCGCGCGCTGACCTGGCTCAAAGGCAAGATCTACGGCATCCGGCCCGTGTTCCGCGCCCTCGGGCCCATCGCGGCCCTCGCCTACGAGGGCATCGAACGCGCACGCCACTCCCCCACCACCATGGACCTCTCCCGCGCCACCCGAATCAGCCGGAACACCCTCAGTGAGCACCTGGTGGTCCTCGAGCAGCTCGGCATGATCCGCAGGCACCACGGCGCCTGGCAGATCGTCCACACCACCAACCTCCGCCAGCTCGCCGACCGGCTCGGCGCCTCCGACGACTTCGCCGTCCAGCTCGCCCAGTACCGGGAAGAGCGCCGCGCATGGCATGCGCGGCTCAGCCGCCACGAAACTCAGATCGGTGAGCACGAGGTCTACGACCACGACCGGGAACACCACTGGCTCCGACCGACAGACAGCGAGCAAGAGCACCAACGCGCCCTTTGGGACGTCGGTAGAGCCGCCTGACCGACAGTGCACAGGTTGAGCCCATGGTCATTCCCGGGTCGCTGTGCTGGACTTGAACTGATCGATTCGCAGCGACGAGCCGAGGAGACATGGACGAGACACAGCCGCAAGTCAGCACCCAGACTCTGCAGCGCAGCGTCGACCTGCTCCTGACGGAGCTGCTGCAGGAAATGGACAGGGTCGAGCAGCTGAAAGAAGCGGTCGCCAGCCGGGATGTCATCGGCCAGGCCAAAGGAATCCTCATGGAACGACTGAAAGTCGACGCCGACGAGGCATTCGAGATCCTCTGCAAGATGAGTAACACCACCAACTTGAAGGTCCACGACGTCGCGGAAGACCTCACCCGCACAGGCACGCTCGATCCCGGCCCCTAACGGGGCGCGGAACAGCTCCACGAGCGCCTCGCAGGGCCGCGTGGCCTCCTGCACACCTGGGCACGGCCCAAGCCCTCCCCGCTGCGCTGCTTGGCCCGCACACACGTGCACAGCAGGAACCAGGCCGACCGCCTGCACACACCCACCACGTCACCGAAGCGTCGACGTCCCACCTCGAGCGAGCGGTGGGCATGCACAGCCTAGAAAGCATGTGGGTGGGAGAAATCACCTTTCGAGCCCGTGAACGGATCGAGCCTAATTGATGAGTGGCTTCGTCAGTTCAGCAGAGGGCTGACGTGAACCATGCAGGTGGCAGGACGCACTCTGCAGGGCGACGTCCTGCCACCTGGCACTCCCCCACACGCGGACTACACCGCCTGCAGAAGGAAAAGCAGCCGGCGCTCAACGCGGATGGGGTGAAACGCGGAACACCGACTGCCGAATTCAAGGCTACAAGCCGGTGCTGACACCAGCTTGGCCAGGGTTAACCCGGAATCGTCTTCTTCGCGAGGATCTCGCGGCGACGGCACTGATCCGGCCGGACCCACGCCTCACGGGCTCGAGAGAACTCAATCCACTGCGCGTACACCGCGAACGACGTCCACGACATCGCAAACCCCTTCGCGGACTGCCGCGCGCCGTCCGCGTACTCGAGCTCAACCCAGATCGGCAAAGCCTTCGCCGGCTCCGTCACGGCGACGTCGTCGCCGGGCTCCTCGAGCTGCAGCGGCGCCACGTACCGATCAGCACTCGGCGGGATCCCATGCCACCCAGGACGCGGCGCCGCCGTGACATCGGACGATTGAACGTCGGCGCCGGCGGTCACTTGTCCGTCCGGATCGCAATCATCTTGTACCCACTAGGTCGACGCTCAAACAACGCAGCGCCGGGCCGTAGTCGTCGCCAGCTGCCGACAAGTTTTCGATCGTCTCGACGTCCGCGCCACGGCGAATCTTCCCAGCCACGTTCATCCATGGAGCCTAACTACCCAGCCTGACAAGGAGACACGCCGACACCTCCCTCGAAGACTCATTTACTCATGTGCCCATGGCATCATTTGAGTAAATGAGTAATCTGCAGGAAGGCAGCACGTGAAAGTCATCGCCGTACTGAACCAGAAGGGCGGAGCTGGTAAAACAACTCTCGCCACTCACCTAGCCAGAGGTTTACAACTCTCCGGGCACTCAACTCTGCTGGTCGATTCCGATCCCCAGGGCAGCGCTCGGGACTGGGCTGCGGTGCGGGAGGATCACCCCCTGACGGTGATCGGCATCGACCGGCCCACCATCGATAAGGACATCAAAGCTCTGGCCAAAGTTGACTACGTAATCATCGACGGCGCTCCGCAAGCGGCAGATCTTGCAGTATCTGCTGTCAAGGCGGCCGATGTTGTTCTGATTCCAGTTCAGCCCTCCCCTTATGACATCTGGGCTACTTCGGATCTCGTAGATCTGGTGAAGCGTCGCATCGAGATCACCGACGGGAGACTCCGGGCTGCGTTCGTCGTCTCCCGCGCGATCGCTGGCACCAACATTGGCAAGGACATCGCGAAGGTCCTCGAGGGATACGACCTGCCCGTGCTCACGAGCCGGATTCATCAGCGAGTCGATTACCCGGGGACCGCAGTCACCGGCAGTACCGTGCTCGAGATGTATCCGAAGTCAGAAGCGGCCAAGGAGTTACAGGAGCTCATCGCAGAAGTAGAACAGTTCACCCACGCGGACAGGAGTAATTGAGTAAATGAGTAGTCTCGGGAACCTCGGCCCTGGCCGGCCCAGTGCCAGCAAGAGTAAGCAGCAACTGATGGAGTTCCTCGAGGACGTAGAGCCCACCCGTCGGGTGAACTTCGAGCTCGCCATCACCAAGCACCAAAAACTACGCATCCAGGCCGCGAAGCGAGGCATGTCCATCAAGGACTTCCTCACCGCCTACATCGACTCCCTACCCGATGAGTAATCGAGTAAATGAGTAATTCATCTTTTGAGTAATTGAGTAAATGATGATTAGTTTGAAGACCGTGTACCTCGAGGTCGGGGATGGTAAGGCGGGCACTCAGTCTCGGGAACCTCGGCCCTGGCCGGCCCAGTGCCAGGAAGAGCAAGCAGCAACTGATGGAGTTCCTCGAGGACGTAGAGCCCACCCGTCGGGTGAACTTCGAGCNCTCGCCATCACCAAGCACCAAAAACTACGCATCCAGGCCGCGAAGCGAGGCATGTCCATCAAGGACTTCCTCACCGCCTACATCGACTCCCTACCCGATGAGTAATCGAGTAAATGAGTAATTCATCTTTTGAGTAAATGAGTAACTGATCAAGTGGGTGGATGAGTAAATGATGACTCTGATGGTCATGTACCTCGGGGTTGGGGATGGCACGACGGGCATTCATCGGCTGTGGTGGCATGAGACCTCGACCTACGTGAAGGCGGACTGGATGCGTGGTGGGGCCCGGCGAAGTGACCGACGTTCGCCTGTTCACAACAGGGGAGGAGTTCTGAATCTGTTCCAGGAAAAAGCAGAGGCGGTAGACGCGATACTCGGGCTACTCAAGAACAAGCTCGGCGACATGCTGACCGGGTTTCAATAAAGGTTTCTTTGGAGCGCAACCGGTCTCCTTGGCCCCGGAATTCCGGGCTTCGCGGACTTAGCGGAATGGTCGATCACGATGACTGACTCTGAATCATCAAGCAAATCGTCTCGGAGCAAGCCTTAGAAGAGAGGCAGCAGCGTGTGAGTGGATGAGTAAATGAAGCTATGAGTAAATGAGTCCAGGTCGACTATCGCTAGGGCCGGTCTCTGCACTCAAGAGTGCTGTTTGGGTCCGTCGTTCGCTTGGGAACGTACCCGCTCTCGGTGACGTAGTGCGTGCATACATGTAAGTTTTTGGTTTCTGCTGTGCAGGTGTATGAGGGCCACGTAGCGAAGCGAGGGCGCTTGAGTCGTGTACAGAATGGTCGAGAGGCTGGACGGGCTACTTGTCAGGGCATGAACGAATCGTGTGATTGTGACGAAGGGATTAAGGATGCCGACGAACATGTTAAAAGTCATGGCGGTGCCGGGCTACACGAATCAAAGTGTGTGGGGGTACGACGAGTCATTGCGGTCCTACTTTGCAACCGTATGGGCGGACACGGCCTCCGGGGACGAGGAGCCTGACATCTGGATTACAGGTATGCCTCCCGTGCTAAGCGAGGAGGATCTGGCGGCCGCCGTCGGGCAGAGACTCAACCTCGAGCAGGGCGATGTCCTGTCCTACATGCATCTGTGGGACGCGGTCGAAGGAAAAGTTGCAGGTGGAAACCGCGGAGCGTGGTGGCGCAAGCTGTTCGGCAGGTTGTAACACACCGCAGGGGGAGTGGCACGACGAGTGCGGGGAGATGGAGGGGCCACTGAGTGGGTCTAGGTTGAGGGTCACGTTCTCTATCGATGGAAATGCAGCGATAACAAGGTCTCACACCATGTTCTTAGCCGGTCGACCTCACCATGAGGTGCAGGTGCATTTTGCCTCCCGCGATGTCCTCATGCTCGTAGCTTTCCGGCAGCTCCTGAAGCCGTGCGCTTTCCTGCGCATCACGGGGACCAGTGACGGGACGGCCGAGACGCTCGCGGCTGTAGCGAGTGAGGAACCGGATGTGCTGGTCATCAACGCGACGTCCGCGCTCGAGGTGAGGGGCCTTGTCGGCGCGCTACGAGCAATGGGTGAGCCGCCGAAGGTCGTTGCTGTGGCTGACAATCGGTTCGCCGAGGACCTGTTGCGAAACCCACCCAGCCAGTTGGACGGGGTCCTCGTCAGGGGAGGGGATCGCCTTCAGGACCTCGGCCCGCTGCTGCGATTCATCAGCCAGGGCGGCCGGGTTGTTTCCGGAACCAGTCGGACACCCCCGCGCGATCCTGCGTGGGGTCCGGCGACGAGAAGTGAGCGGCTACGGCGGTCCTTGGCTGAGCGAACGGGCAACGGGGTCAGGGAGGGCGATTAGCGAGTCTCCCACGTCACGCACTGCTGGCGGCAAGCCCACACCTTCCGCACCTCCACGCCCCGCTGAAGTAATTTGCGGATACGAACGATCCCTCCGCAGTGTGGGCACAGATCGGGGATCCTCGCGTCCCTCTTACTCATCACGCACCATCACACCCCTCCTGGCATCAACCGGCTCGGCGGTATGCGGTGGCGTGTGATGGCGGGTAATGGTCAGCGAATTGTGATGGTCAACGAGTGAGTGCGACGCTGCGATGAGTGATCAGTGCCCGGTAGTGCGGGTTCTCTGTCAGGAAATCGACCGCCATCTCGCACCGCGGCACCAAACCCATTCGACGCTTGTGAGCGTTGAGCACAACGTGCCGCATCAGGGTCATCTCATAGCCCTGACCCTCGAAGCCGGGCCGTTCAATGCCCTCGACGAGCACAACACGATCACCACTCGCCACGTACTTCACGTACGCAGCGAGGGACCCGTCCACGAACAGTTCGAACCGGCAGTACAGCGGGTTATCCCGGAAGGTTCCATTGACCGTCGATGTGGCTGCTTTGCGCGCGGCTTCTTCTGCCCTGGCGTCGAGTTCCTCAGTGATGAGCGCACGACGGGCTGCGACGCCGGCAGGCGGATTCGAGGCGTCCAGCAGTGCGAAAGTCTGGTTCGCCAGTACACGGAGCTCCCGGGTCGTGAGCCCGGCGAGATCGTTCACGATCAGTAGGTCATCGAGCTGAGCAGCGGCGCTTTGCACGGCGGCCGCCGTCACGTCCAGCGACTGACTCATCCTCTCCGCCGGCATGTTCACGGGCGTGTCCACAGTCGTGCAAGTGGAGCTCGGGTCATATCGGTCAATCTGGGCAGAGTGCAACGTCGTGGTCATCGTCGTTCCTGTCCTGGAGCTGCCTGAGGCCTTCCTCTAGACCCCAGAGGTGTCACAGAGTAGTAACGAACGCCGTAAAAGCAAACCCAGACCACCCAGGACCAACGAGGTCATCGATCGTTCTCGCGGCCTTCGACGTCGACCTGCCTACGCGTCCTGAGCGCCGCGAGAGCTCCTCATAAGAGGCTGGCACCTGAGGATGAAATCGTGCTTGAGAGGCGGACCCATCGCGACGGTGCTCTTCGGCAGGCTGCTGAGCAGTGCTCCGGTGCGGATTAGGCTCACAGCGGGGTGACGTGGTCCTATGGTCGCTCGGACATGTACTTCTCGGTCTCACACCAGTAGGTGCCAAGTGCTCTCCAGCAGTCCTTCTACCGCTCAATCGCCCCGGGTAGACCAACGTCGGCCACCACGGGCATCACGCGAAACCGAGCCCGGCCTGCATCGCGCGGACGATGGTGAGCAGGAGCTCACCGTCGGTGAGCTCCTCACCGGTGTCGCCGATCAGGATCAGGGAGCGTTCGATGAGCTGTATCGGCTCTGCTTCTCACGCGTGTACGGGTTGGTGCGCAGGGTCGTGTGGGATGAGCAGATGAGCGCCGAAACAGTTCAGGACGTGTTCCTGACCATCTGGCAGGGTGGCACCGCACGCTACAACCCGAGCCGGGGCACGGGAATGTCGTGGCTGCTCACGATCGCTCACCGCAAGGCCGTCGATAAGGTCCGAGCGGAAGAGAACCACCGGGTCAGGGATCTCCGCTGGGGCATTAAAAACCAGTCCGTCGATTACGACCAGGTCAGCGAGAGCGTCCTCACCCGCGAGGACACCGATGAGGTCCGCGAGTGCCTGAAAAATCTCTCCGCGGTGCAACGCGAAGCCATCTACCTCGCCTACTACGACGGCCTCACCTACAAAAATGTCGCCGAGCATCTCGGGATCCCGATTTCCACCGCCAAAACGCGGATCCGCGACGGTATCGCCCGCCTCCGATCAACACTGCAGTCAGCCTGATACTCGGAACACAGCCTTGCAGGTGCATGATCTGGCTACCCTCAATGCTGTTGATCATTCGTCGACTCGCCGTCGCTGCGGCGAATAAGAAAGTTGCGACGTTCGAACTCGATCACGCGTACCTCAACCTGAAGGAAGCAGCCGTCGTCGCCCTCGAGCAAGCACACCCCTAAGGTCATCCCTCAGGTGGCAGACCTCGAGCCCGGGGAAGTCATCGACCTCGTAAACAACGTCGAGGAACCAGCACCCCCGGCGTTGAATGACGCTAACCTTTTCCCTGCCAACCAAGCAGGAGTGCTAACGACTGACCGCCTCCCGTCGAGGACGCCAGCTAACCTCGGGTGACGCAAGCCTCTCGCTGTAAGTCTGGCACCCGCTACTTTTGAGCTTCGTTGTACGCGTCAATGATTGTCTGGTTGATGCGGCCCCTCGAGCTGGGGTTGTACCCGTTCTCTTGCGCCCAGGCGCGGATCTGCTGAGTATCTTCCCGCTTTGATCGGCTTGCCGCGCCGCCCGCCTTCGAAGCGCTTTGACTCCGGCGCCCCGTGCTGGCCTTCCGGCCGTTCTCCACGTACTCGGAGAGAGTGGAACGAAGCTTCGACGCGTTCTCGGTAGTGAGATCGATCTCGTATTCCGTGCCATCGAGTCCGAAACGAACTGTTTCGTCTGCCGTTTCGCCGTTGACGTCGTCAACCAATTCGACTTGTACGCGCTGCGCCATTCTTCACTCCAACTTTCAGTCGTCTATCCCCACATGACCACCCTATCGTTCATTACATGACAAGGGTGTCGGAATCTTTGCTTCCTAACTCGGAGGAATCCCATTTAGTTATGACACCTTTAGATGGCCCCGGTAGGACGGATATATCTGGCCCCACTTCATGACTCGCCGGGCTTGTTGTGACGGTTATGTGTGGCCCCACCGCCACCGTTGATCTCATCAGTTGATGAGTGCGACGGAAGGCTGGTTCGGATGGAGTCAAGAGTGGAGCTGTTCGCACTGATCCGCAGAGACGCCCGTGTCGAGGGCCTCTCAGTGCGCGCGCTAGCGGTCAGGCACGGGGTTCATAGAAGAACTGTTCGGCAGGCTCTCGTGTCGTCGGAACCGCCGGAGCGTAAGCCCCGGCTTGGCGGGTCCCGGAGGCTCGAGTCATTCAAACCAGCGATCGACGCGATGCTGGTCGAGGACACGACGGCGCCGCGGAAGCAACGCCATACGGCCCGTAGGATCCTTGCCCGGCTGATCGAGGAGCACGGGGCCGGGGAACTGTCGTATTCGACGGTGAGGGACTACGTCCGGGTCCGTCGTGCGGAGATCGATGTTGAGGCCGGCCGCCGGGTTGAAGTGTTCGTCCCGCAGGAGCACGCACCGGGTGCGGAGGCCGAGGTGGACTTCGGCGAGGTCTGGGTGGTGTTGGACGGGGTGAAGACGAAGTGCCACATGTTCGTCTACCGGCTGTCCCACTCCGGTAAATCGGTCCACCGTGTGTATCCGACGCAGGCGCAGGAAGCGTTCCTCGAGGGACACATCGACGCGTTCACCGCTTTGGGCGGTGTCCCGACCAGACACATCCGCTACGACAACCTCACGAGTGCGGTCACGTCGGTGGTGTTCGGGCAGGGCAGGCAGCGGGTCGAGAACGACCGCTGGGTGCTGTTCCGCTCCCACTACGGCTTCGACGCGTTCTACTGCCAGCCCGGCATCACCGGCGCCCACGAAAAAGGCGGTGTCGAAGGCGAGGTAGGCAGGTTCCGCCGCAACCGGCTCTCCCCGATGCCCGTCGTCGCGTCCCTGGATGAGCTCAACGACCGTATCCGTGTCTGGGAAGCAGAAGACGACAATCGGCGGATCAACGACAGGATCCGCACCGTTGGCCAGGACTTCGCCACCGAACAACCGCATCTCGCGCCGTTGCCGGCGGAGACCTTCGATCCAGGGCTGGTGCTGACGCCGAGGGTGGACCGGTCCTCGATGATCACCGTGCGGATGGTGAAGTACTCGGTGCCGGCGCGGTTCATCGGGAGGAAGGTCCGGGTCTCGCTGCGGGCCTCCGAGATCGTGGTGTTCGACGGGCGCACGGTCGTGGCCAGGCATCAGCGGATCACGATTAAGCATGGGCAGTCGGTGCAGCTCGATCATTACCTTGAGGTCCTGCAAACCAAGCCCGGTGCCTTGCCTGGTTCCACTGCTTTGGCCAGGGCTAGGGAGGCTGGTTCGTTCACGAACGCCCACGAAGCGTTCTGGGCGGCGTCCCGCCGGGTCAACGGCGACGCCGACGGGACCCGGGAACTCATCAACGTCCTGTTGCTCCACCGCTCACTGGAGACCGACGCTGTTCATGCGGGTATTAGTGCGGCCCTTGGGGTAGGTGCGGTCAGCGCTGACGTCGTCGCGGTCGAAGCACGCCGTCACGCCGCAACGACTCAGGGTGGGTCCGGTTCGGACCGTCATTTCGACGCGCATCGTGGTGCTCACGGCGAGGAACACGTGCAACGGGTTGTCAGTCTCACCCAGCGCCGGCTCATGGACCCAGCCGCTGTCATCGCCGGCCTGCCACCGGACAGCCGCCCGATCCCGTCCGTCAGCTCGTACGACGAGCTGCTCGCCAAACGTGTTCCGTCGAACCCAGCGAACACCTCTGTCAACGCGTCCGTCAGCATGTCGAAGGAGAACATCTCATGAGCCCCACCATCTCGACCACCACGGTGACTCCTACGCTGCGCCGGCGTCGTGGTCTGACGGAGCAGGCCGCCGTTGCGGCCGTCGATCAGGCGTGCCGTCGGCTACGTCTGCCGACGATCCGGGCGGTCCTCGACGAGGCCCTGACCGTCGCCGGGAAGGAACAGCTGTCCTATCAGGGGTTCCTCGCCGAACTGCTACTGGCCGAATGCGACGACAGGGACCGCCGCTCCTCGAGCCGACGCGTGAAAGCCGCGAACTTCCCGCGGGACAAGTGGCTCGGGGACTTCGACTTCGACGCGAACCCGAACATCAACGCCGCGACGATCCACACGCTGGCGACCGGGGACTGGATCCGCAAAGGACAGCCGCTCTGCCTCATCGGTGACTCCGGGACCGGGAAATCGCACCTGCTCATCGGGCTGGGCACGGCGGCCGCGGAGAAGGGGTATCGGGTGAAATACACCCTGGCCACGAGGCTGGTGAACGAACTCGTGGAAGCCGCGGACGAGAAGATGCTCGCCAAGACCATCGCCCGGTACGGGCGGGTGGACCTGCTCATGATCGACGAGCTCGGCTATATGGAACTCGACCGCCGCGGTGCCGAGCTTCTTTTCCAGGTCCTCACCGAACGCGAAGAGAAGAACTCGATCGCGATCGCGTCCAACGAGTCCTTCTCCGGGTGGACGAAAACCTTCACAGACCCACGTCTCTGCGCCGCGATCGTCGACCGGTTGACGTTCAACGGAGCGATCATCGAGACCGGGACAGATTCCTACCGCCTCGCCCACACCCTCGCCCACCGGGTCCCCGGGTCCCCGGCCAGAAAACCGGTTAAGGAATCAGTCAGGCAACCAGCAACGGCGGAGTGAACCCGTCACAGTCGTAGTGATCACGCCGTGAGGAGTGCTGGTTGACGGGGTTAGTGCCCGGCGCCGAGTTTCCCACCGAGGCGTTCGCGCATCATGGTTGATGCCTCGTTGAGTCCGACGATCTTCACGTCGGTGCCGTGGCTCCGGTATTTCTCCTGAATGGCGTCGAGGGCGGCGATGGTTGAGGCGTCCCAGAGGTGGGAGCCGTGCAGGTCGATCGTGACCCGGTGCGGGTCGGTGGCGTACTCGAACTGGGTGTAGAGGTCGTTGGAGGACGCAAAGAACAGCTCACCGTTTACGGTGTAGATGGCGTGCCGGTCACCGTTCACGGTCTCCTCGGTCCGGTCGACGGTGACGAAGTGGGCGACCCTGCGGGCGAAAGCGACCATCGCGACGAGCACGCCGACACCGACGCCAATGGCGAGGTTGTGGGTGGCGACCGTGACGATGACGGTGGCGAGCATGACGGTGGTCTCGCTCTTGGGCATCCGCTTGAGGGTGGCGGGCTGGATGCTGTGCCAGTCGACGGTGACGATCGAGACGAAGATCATCACCGCGACCAGAGCCGCCATGGGGATCAACGCGACGAGACCGCCGAGGACGACGACGAGGAGGAGCAGGAAAACGCCGGCGAGGAACGTCGAGATCCGGGTACGGGCGCCGGAGGCTTTGACGTTGATCATGGTCTGGCCGATCATCGCGCAGCCGCCCATGCCGCCGGTGAACCCGGTGACGATGTTCGCCACTCCCTGACCCCATGCTTCGCGGGTCTTCTGGGAGCGGGTGTCGGTGACGTCATCGACGAGCTTGGCGGTCATCAGGGACTCCAGGAGACCGACGAACGCCATGGCGACGGCGTACGGGAAGATGATGCCCAGTGTCTCCAGGGTGAAGGGCACGTTCGGGATGAACAGGGTCGGCAACGACTCCGGCAGCTCGCCCTTGTCCCCGACGGTGGGTACCGCGATGGCGGCGAACACGGTGATCGCGGTCAGGACCACGATGGCGACCAGCGGGGCGGGTACCGCTGTGGTGATCTTCGGCAGGCCGAACACGATGACCAGGCCCAGGGCCACGAGGGGGTAGACGAGCCAAGGGACACCGAGGAGTTCGGGGACCTGAGACATGAAGATCAGGATGGCCAGGGCGTTGACGAAGCCGACCATGACCGAGCGCGGGATGAAGCGCATGAGGCGGGCCACCCCGGAGACCCCGAGGATGACCTGAAAGATCCCGGCGAGGATGACAGCGGCGATGAAGTAGTCCACGCCGTGGCTGGCGACCAGTGGGGCGATGACTAGGGCGATCGCACCGGTGGCCGCGGAAATCATCGCAGGACGGCCGCCCACGAAGGCAATCGTGACGGCCATGGTGAAGGACGCGAACAATCCGATGCGCGGATCGACGCCGGCGATGATGGAGAACGCGATGGCTTCCGGGATCAGGGCCAGCGCGACGACGAGACCGGCGAGGGCCTCGGTCTTCAGCCGTCGCGGGGACTTCAGGGTTTCCCGCACGGATTGGAGCTGTTCGGGAGTGATCACCGGCTGATGATCAGGTGATGTGACGGCCATTTCTGGCTCCGTTCATGGTTGAGAAACCGCTTCTGCGGCTTCGCTTTGCAATGCTTGAGGGGGGCGCAGCGCCGCGCCGAGGAAGGGGGCCTGAGGTTCGAGGTCTTATCCCACTACCCGAACCTTACTCTAACGTGATGGTAGGGTTTGCATTCGATCAGAACGGAGCCTTTGATGGCAGCGAAGACCACCAGTACGAGCACTGGTGCCGGCACGATGCATATCGGTGAGCTGGCCGAACGGACGGGTCTGTCCCTGAGGACCATCCGCCACTATGACGATGTGGGGTTGCTTCCTGCCACGTTGCGCACCGACGGTGGCTTCCGGGTGTTCTCCGAAGATGACTTCGAACGCCTGATGGTGATCAAGCAGATGAAGCCCCTGGGGTTCTCGCTCGAAGAGATGGCCGAGATCCTCGGTTTCCTTGCCGTGCCGGACAACGCGGAAGCGCAGGAGCTCGGGGCGAACGGATCCGCGTCACTGGCAGAATTTCTGGAGAGGGCTGTGCATCAACGAGCAAAGATGGCGCGGAATCTGGCGCAGGCTGATGAGTTCATCGAACGGCTCCAAGGCCGCGTTTGAGCTGTGTTGAAGGTAACGGGCGCGGCCAACCGTAAGCAGGTCGGTCTCCAGCAAGAAGCTGCCAACCGGCACCCGTGCTCAACTCCTAAGAACCAGTCCACCTTGTAATGGTGTTTGAACTGGCGGACGGCACCTCATTGATCAGAGCTCCCGTGGGGCCATTCCTAACCGTCACAACGGGGCCAGATTAGATTGACACAGCCACCCATTGCGAATGGTTGCTTGTCATTCCCGGCTGAGATTTGAGGGTGGCTACTCAGTGCAGGTGTGTATGACAAGCCGAGGTCGCAAGCAATACGAAAGGCGCCCTGGCCCACCTAGGCATGGCCAAGCGTCGGTAACTTGGCTGTTGCTTATCACCTGAGTCGGCCCCTTCATGAGGCTGTGCATGGCCACCGCTCGCTCGAGGTGACCTGACGATGCGTTGGTGACGTGGTGGGTGTGTGCAGGCGGTCAGGCTGGTCCCTGCTGTGCACGTGTGTGCGGGCCAAGCAGCGCAGCGGGAAGGGCTTGGGCCGTGCCCAGGTGTGCAGGAGGCGTCTCGTCTCCCGCAGTGAACTGATGGGGGTCTGCGGTTAGGTTGTGAGCGTGAGGTTCGATGAGCTGATCCTGCCCGAGGATGCGTTCGCGCCGGTTCCGCGGGAGAGCAAGCCTGAGTGGCTGCTCATGTACTCGCGCGGTGTCCCCGTCGCGGTGATCGCGCAGGTGTGCAGGGTCGACGCAAGGCGCGTCGCGCGCGCCGTCAACCGGCAGATCCTTAGCGACCCAGGATGGCTCGGGCGGTGCTGGCTGATCCATGACCAACCGGTGACCGGCATGGCCGCGCAGCGCCGGTATGTGAAGAACTTCGAGCAGACCTGGTGGGAACGTTACGCGGAGCTCGTGGAGTACATGTGTGCCCGCGGTGGGGAGCTCCCGCGGCAGAACGACGGCGCGGAAGGTCAGAGGCTGTACCGGTGGATCGAGGGCCAACGCCGGCGCCGCAATGCTGGCACACTCAGCCCGGAGAGAAACGACGCAATGAACGAGTTGGGGGAGTGGCTCGGCGCCCAACGAGGCTCTCATGAAGCTTGGTGGGACCAGCGCCTCGAGGAAGTACGGCAGTTCCACGCCGAGGCCGGACACCTCCCGCACACCGACAGGGAACGTCACCCCGACGAGGCATACCTGTCCACGTGGCTCGTGAACCAACGCATCCTTCACCGCAGAGGCCGGCTACGCCAAGGCCGGCGGGAGCGACTCGATAAGGATCTGCCCGGCTGGTTCGCGTAACCAGCAACGAGCACAAGGGCTTCCCTAGGTTCCGCTGGCGCTCCACCCAGGGCAATGGTCCTGCGCTTCGCTTCGGCCTGTCACGG
>NZ_JBZCNC010000007.1:0-103539 GCF_058269115.1 Arthrobacter sp. TJ-266 | reverse complement strand
AGATTTCCTCGTTGCGGGGAAACGCAAGAAAAGCGGTACGGAAGCGGGAGCTGGTAGTGCAGCTCCCGTCTCCTTCTTTTTGACACCGTGGCCTGAACATCGCCGCGCCGTCCTCAAGTATGGGATCGCGTGTGCATGAACCCCGCTGGTCTTAAACCGATAGCGCACCCACGCGTACATCTGCCGCGGTTCGGCAAAATCCGTCGGTTGGCAGTTCTCGACGTCGAGCTCGGCTGCGGTGAGCATGATCAGCTCCTCCCGCATCACGAACTATTCAATTCGCGCATTCAGCTGTTCCGCGTAGAAGGCAGCGCGATGCTTGTTTTGACCGATGCCCAGATAGTACGAGCCCACGTCAACAATCAATGATCTACGTGGTGAGTTGGCGTTCAGGGGCTATGCACGGCCACCGCTCGCTCGAGCTGAACTACGCGGTGTCGGTGACGAGGTGGGTGTGCGCAGGCGGTAAGGATGGTTCCTGCTGTCGTAGACAGAATGATAGGTAAACTAATAAGTTCACTGAGATTATAGATCCTACTCGACTTAGTAAAAGTCGAGCTTTATACACTTCAAGATGCCGTTTGTCTAGACTCTCGAAAATTAGTCGCGGGAACCCTTGAACTTCAGGAAACTAACTTTTAATCTAACGCAACGGCAATAGCCGTTATCGCTCGAAGGTTTACCTTCTGTCAACGTGTGGGAGATACACATATGCCATCAAACTCTGGAGTGCGCCCAAACTCAAGTCGGGCCTCTTCCATTTGGTCACTACTTGCATCGTCAATTGTCCTCCTGTCACTACTCACTGCCGCGCCTGCCCATGCGAATGGGGAAAAGCCTGATAGGGGCATCCCAGAAACGCTGCAGCCCTGCATATCAGAGGCTATGGCTAGCGGAGCACAACAGTGGCTTTGCACTCCGGATGGTCTGGATGTGCAGGTTGACCGCACGGGTAAGGCTCCTATCAAAGAGAAGAGCGTGAAGGAACCGACGCCCAGCTCTTCCCCTGCAGGTCACCAGCCTAAGCAGGACCGGAATGCCCCGGAGCTGGAACTGATGGCTGGTGGGACTGATTATGACACCTGGTGTGAGAATGGCTCGATCTGCAGGCGTGAGCTCAGCAACTATGTCTCTGAGACCAAGGGTAACGCGGCATACGGGAATTCGAATGGTGTGATTGGCAGCTACGACATAGTCCTCCGCACGTCTCTCAATGGGCGCCAAGCGAACTCTCGTCTGGCTGTGATCTGGGACTCGGGACCGAGTATCTCCTTTTACAATACAAGAATTACCTGCACCGAGTACCGTAATCCCCCAATCAATTGCGGATCACATAATGTCGCGGCTGCCGGCATCGGGCCAAATAAGTATCGTGCAGACTCGGGGACTGTCTATGGCAACAGGCTAAATAACAGCAATTTGTACGTCAATTTCGCTCGAACCGACTTCACACCGTCGGGCTATACTCCTTACACCGCGGCTCCACTCGAGACGCTTGACTTTGCCTGCTACGGAGCAGATAACTGCTACTTCCCCTAGGATTCGGTGTCCCGCACTGCGCGAACCACGCCCGGTGCGGGACACTTAGAGGAGTGAAAATGAAGTCCTTCAACTGGCAACAGGTACGGGTCCAGTCGCCTAGCTCGGACTGGATCGAGCTTGAAGACTCGACTTGGGACGCCATGATATGCGCTGTCACCAAACCGGCGAATGTTGTACGGAAGGTCCCAAGTGCTCCTCTGCTAGATGTCGACGATCAGCTAATTGTCGAAGATACTATCGACGAGTATTTAGCGGCTGTTGGTATACCGCCGCGTCCTCGAGGTTTTGTATGGTATATCAGACCTCTGCAGGGAATCACCGGACGGCGTCAGCTACATCAGTACTTAAATGTTTTCATAACTAATGAAAACCCAAACGCTAAAACTCCTGAAGAATTACATCACTTGCTGTCGCTATGTATTAGTCAAATTCAACGGTAGGCGCTAGTAGGACACCGCTCGAGGTGGACAGCCCGAGGGCGATGGTGGGGGAGGGGACGCGGAGTGAGCAAGAACAAGCCTGCGTCATTCACCCCGTACTTCAGCCAGACCGACGCGGACCAGGTGCGAGCCGCGTTCCTCGCCGCAGGCAATGCCGAGGGGTACCGCTCTGTGACAGACTTGATCGAAGCAGCTGTGATGCGTGAGGTGAAGCGCCTGCAGCGCAAGCACAACCAGGGCAGGAAGTGGGAACCGGTCGCACCGGGGGCCCTCCGGCCAGGCCGACGGACTCTCACCGAAGAGAAGAACCGGGCCCGAGATTTCCTCGTTGCGGGGAAACGCAAGAAAAGCGGTACGGAAGCGGGAGCTGGTAGTGCAGCTCCCGCTTCCACCTTCTAACCCTCCGGTAGCCGGCGGCCGTCACCATGAACGGTCGCCCGCGTAGCCCTGCGGGCTCTCACGTATTGAGTGACGGCGATGCCCAGTCCTGCGCCACAGCCAGCCAGCACCCCTCCCAGGCTCAGATCAAAGACCAGCCGGACGATCAACAGGACGCCGACGATCAGGGCGAGCTGTACGAGGAGATTGGCCAAGTCACGCATGCAACTCACCCTACGGCGGGCACACTCTCAGCTACTGCTGCGGCTCAGGGACAAACCACGCGGGTGGCCGGCGGTCGTAGGTAGCCGGCGGTTCTAGTGCTTCCCTGATCTCCGCCAGGGCTCCGAGCAGGGCAATGGTCCTGCGCTTCGCTTCGGCCTGTCACGGCCAGGCTGCTCCTTCGTCGCATCCCGTCCGGGTCTTTTTTGCTGCTGTCCTACGGATTGTGCGTCCCCGCTCCACACCGTCAATCGCTGCGCGACGGGGCCGGCCACAAACCTCTACGGCGCTCCTGCGTCGCTTATTTCCTTCGAGGTTTCTGGCAGGCCCTGCCCTTCGGGTTGACAGTGCTCCGTCGGGAACGAGCGAACGAGTTCGCCAGCAGGCAAAAAACAACGGGGAAGGGGTCCGCTGCTGGTCACTACAGGGCCTCGACTCCACCACCGCAACGAAGGAGCAACAACCATGAACGAGAACACCCAGCACAACGACACCGTCACCGCGTCGACGGCCGCCGACCTGCTCGCCTACGTCCCGACCGTGCTCGGCTTCCAGCCGCGCGAGTCCTTCGTGGTCGTCACCATGCGCGGCAAGGTGGCGGGCGCGACCCTTCGGACCGACGCCCCCCGCGAAGGGGTCCGCCCGGTCGACTATGCGCGGACCGTCATGGAGTACCTGCTCGCGGACACCGCCGCCGACGGCGCCCTGCTGATCGCCTACACGAACGAGCTGGCCGACGCCGCCCTGTCGGGCGAGAACGAGCACGCGAAGCCCTACATGGACTACGCGAAGGCCATCGAAACCGAAATGGAGCAGGCCGGATGGTCCCTGCGGAACGGGTGGCTGGTCACCGACAAGGGATACACGACCTACTTCTGCGAAGACGCCGGGTGCTGCACACTGAACCCGCTGGAGGAGGTCCGTGACAGCACGGTCAACGCGGAAATGGTCTACCGCGGATACAGCACGCGCCCCAGCGTGGAAGCCATGGCCGTAAACCCGGCATTCATCGGATCGGGGGACGCTCACGCGACGATCAGTGACACGACGTACTGGATTAACAGGCTGGGAGCCCCGGATGATCTGGAGTTCGACCACCAGAAGATGCGCGACGCCCGCGCCGAGTGGAACGAAGCACTGGGGGAGGACGTCGACGAGGCGGCCGCGTGCGAGCTGGTCGCATACCTGCACATCAAGTCCATCCGGGACCGGCTGATGGCCGACGCGATCAGCGCGGCCGACGACGAGCTGACGTTCGGGAAGATCCTGACGGGCCGGTACGAGGGGCGGCCGGACTGGTCCCGCGTGGACGCAACCGAGGACCTGCTGATCGAGGTCCTCGCGTACACGCCGATCGAGGACCGCGCCCCGCTGTTCTGCTTCCTCGGATGGCTGTGCTGGTACCGGGGATCATCGTCGGTGGCCATCGCCTACTTCACGAAAGCCGTGGACGTCGACGGGCAGCACCGGCTGTCCCGCCTGCTGCGCGAAATGGTCGGCCGCAGCTACGTAGCACTGCCCGCGCAGAGCGAGGCCACCGCGTACCCGCAGGGTAGGCGCCACTAGCCAGGCACCCGGAAACGGGGCCAGCTGGACCACAGGCCGAGGGCCGGACACCCACCCCCACGGGAGTCCGGCCCTCTTGTCGTCTACCCGGCACGACAGGAGCACGCGAGAGGGGTGCCGCCGGTTTCGCTGGGTGCGCGGGCGGCGGCCTCCGCCGCCAGCTCCCCCGGCCGCCGCCAGACACGCTGACGCGACCACACCTACCAGCCACGAGCTGCACCTACAGGATTGGTCCGCCAGGCGACCTCCGGGTTCCGGCTGCGCCAGCACGTACAGTGAAATCACTCCACCGAGTAAGGAAGACACACGCATGGGAACCACAGACTTCATCGCGCGCACCACCCCGAGCATCACCATGGCAACCCCCTTCAGTGAGAGTTTGGCCGTCCACTTCCCGCAGCTGACAGCACCGACAGTGGAAGAACTGCTCGAGGACCAGGTAACGGCCGGGCCCGTTCACTTCTCGCACGTCGACATCGTGTGGACACCCGAGGCCGACAAGGATCTCCTCGCCTAGACACACCATCGGCTGAGAGCACTTAGCCGGGCACAGAGGGCGGCACGGGCACACCAGCCCTGCCGCCCTTTCCCATACCCCCACCAATGCACCCAGGCATCCAACGGTGGCCGGCGAGCGCGGGGGAGTGTGGTGGCCGGCGGTTGTGGATAGCCGGCGGTTCTAGTGCTTCCCCTGCTCTCCGCCAGGGCTCCGAGCAGGGCAATGGTCCTGCGCTTCGCTTCGGCCTGTCACGGCCAGGCTGCTCCTTCGTCGCATCCCGTCCGGGTCTTTTTTGCTGCTGTCCTACGGATTGTGCGTCCCCGCTCCACACCGTCAATCGCTGCGCGACGGGGCCGGCCACAAACCTCTACGGCGCTCCTGCGTCGCTTATTTCCTTCGAGGTTTCTGGCAGGCCCTGCCCTTCGGGTTGACAGTGCTCCGTCGGGAACGAGCGAACGAGTTCGCCAGCAGGCAAAAAACAACGGGGAAGGGGTCCGCTGCTGGTCACTACAGGGCCTCGACTCCACCACCGCAACGAAGGAGCAACAACCATGAACACTCAGCTGACTACTCAGCCGACCTCCGCGCCAACGCTGGAGATGATTGACCCGCGCACGCTCACCGTCGACGTGAACGTTCGCAAGGACGCCGCCCTGACGCCCGAGTTCGTCGCGAGCATCAAGGAGCACGGCGTAATCGAACCCGTGATCGCACACCGCAAGGACAACGGCGACGGAACCACCACCGTGCACGTCCTGATGGGTCAGCGCCGCACCTGCGGCGCGGTCGAAGCCGAGGCCCCTTTGATCCCGGTCATGGTCGTCGCCAGCCCCGAGGAAGCCGAGCGGATCACCACGCAGGTCGTGGAGAACGTCCAGCGGTCCGCACTGACCGACGCCGAAGAGGCCGACGCCTTCCACCAGCTGTCCCTGCTGGGCGTGAGCGCGGCGCAGATCGCGAAGAAGACCGGACGCGCTAAGACCCAAGTCGAGGGCGCGTTGAAGGCTAAGAAGAGCGCAGCGGGGGAGGCTGCACTGACGAGGGGCCGGACCATCGAGGAAGCTCTCGTGTTGGCCGAGTTCGAGGGCGACGAAAACGCCACGGAGGAGCTGGAATCGGTGATCGAGGGTGAGCCTGAAATGCTCGCTCACGCCGCCCAGCAGTTGCGGGACAGGCGGACCCGTGAGCAGGCCCGCGTCGATCTCCTCGCAGAGCTGGCAGCGGCAGGGACCACCGTCGTGGAGCACGCGAGTTACGGCTACTACCCGACCGACGAGAACGTGCGCCCCAGCGGGTTGCTCCGCTCGGACGGCGAACGAGCTACCGACGAGGACGCGAACGCCGTGTTCGTGGACAGCAACTACTACGGCGAGGTCTTCACCGTGCCCGTGGTTACCGGGTGGAAGGACCTTGGCTTCACCCTCCGGCACGCAGCGACTTCATCGGCGCCGTCCGGCCCGATGACCGATGAGCAGAAGGCCGACCGCCGGACCCTGATCGCGAACAACAAGGCCATGGTGTCCGCGACGACCGTCCGCCGCGACTTCGTCCAGTCGTTGCTGGCGAAGAAGCAGGCACCGAAGGGGTGGCAGCACTTCACCGCCTATGCGCTCACCCACCACCCCGTGGTCGCCAGCGGCTACAAGGGCGACGTGGCCGCGACCATGGCAGGGGCGAAGATCGAGGGCAAGGAGACGTGGGGGTGGAACCCGCTGCGTGATCACGTCGCGAAGACCACCACGCGTCCCGAGGTGTCGCTGATCGCGCTGATCTGCGCAGGGTTCGAGGAGACCATCGCGAAGGACTCGTGGCGCTCACCCTCCGCAGGCCACGTCGCGTACCTGACGCAGTTGGTTATGTGGGGGTACAAGACCAGCGAGGTCGAGCAGATCATCCTCGACAGCGCGAACAAGACCACCGAACCCGACGAGGACACCGAGACATTCGAGGAAGTCCACGCGGACGAGGAGGAAATGATCGCGGAAGAGTACGCGGCCGAGTAGCACCGGGTGCCGGTGGTGCAGGGAGCGGTAGCCCTGCACCACCAGCCCAGCCCGGGAAAGCATGCCGGTCGGCTTACCGCTGGTGGGCGGGGCGGTTCGCCGCCGTTACGGGAACCTCGAGCTGTGGTCGCCGGCGACGAACCGCCATCCTCGCACTCAGCTTCGACCCGGCTCCGGTGCCGCGCATCAAGTACGCACACCCCGGCCGCGCCACACACCGACACGACCAGGAGGAAGGACCACGCAGATGCGTCGCCCACAGAAGAGGGGACCAACATACGTCGGTCCCCTCACTTCGTGCTGCCCGTCAGAGCATCGCCCGCTACGCGGCCTTCGTCTC
Source organism: Arthrobacter sp. TJ-266 (assembly GCF_058269115.1). Classification (NCBI taxonomy): domain Bacteria; kingdom Bacillati; phylum Actinomycetota; class Actinomycetes; order Micrococcales; family Micrococcaceae; genus Arthrobacter; species Arthrobacter sp. TJ-266. The sequence continues at coordinate 96,549 of NZ_JBZCNC010000007.1, read as the reverse complement.
TGCTGCGACCTGTTCCGCGACGTCGTCAGCTGTTGCCGCCAACGCCGGCTCGGTCCGCGCTTCACCAGACGGTGAGCTGGTATCGGCCCCTTCCAGTGCCCGCTTCATCTCGGCGGGGCTGAGCCCGAGTCGGGCGGCGACCGCCGCGCGGCTCTCTCCGGTATCGAGCATCTGCTGCACCTTCAGCCCAGCTGCCTTCGCGGCCGCCTCGGCGTCCTGCTCGGCTTTCGCCAGGATCGCGTCCGCCCGCTCTCGCGCCTCGGCGCGGATCTGCTCGGCCAGCTGCTCCTGCTCGAAGAACTCCGCCGCCAGGTCAATCAACCGTTCGTGCCGCTCGGTCAGCTCCTGAGCCTTCGCCCTCGCCTTTTCGCGTGCCGCTACCTGCTGCGCTGACTTCCTCGGTGCTGCCATGATGACTCGTCCCCTTCACTCATCCTGCGTTCAAAACCTGTACCTGATACTGCCCCGGCCGCGACTTGCACTCCGGCGCGTACTCCATCCCAAACCTAACGGTTAGCGCCCGACCACCGGCCGACCCCAACCGGAACCCGGCTGGTCACGGACACCGCCGACCTCGAGGCCGGCGCCTACAACCACCGATGCGGACCTCGCTGACGCTCGGACTGGATCCAACGGACGTTGACCACACGTGGACAGCTCCGAGATAACCCAACGTCTCTCCGCTGCCCACCTGGTGGATAACGTCCGTTTGCGGTTCCACACAATCGAATGGGCTGTGGATAACGGTGAATCGTGTTACCCACAGCCCATTCTCATGTGCACAACCGCATCACGTTCGTGATGGACCAATCGTAGTGGTTTCCACGTGGTTCCATCGCGTTTCCTCCTCCGTCGTCACCTCACGATTCCACCCCGTTCCAACCACCACAATGTGTCACACCTCATGCATCTTGATAAGTGAGGTCGACCCCGCAACGAATGTGAGCGAGAATGGGTTTGTGATGACCGTCCATAAGCTCAGTGCTGGCGACGGCTACGCCTACTACACCTCCGAGGTCGCTAGCGCCGATGAGCTCCGCGCGGGCGACCGTGAGCTGGGGGACTACTACACCGTCGAGGGCATGCCTCCCGGTCAGTGGGTAGGACACTCAGAACAGCTGCTGGGAGTGTCGGGGGAAGTCAGCGAAGCGCAGATGAAAGCTCTGTTCGGCGAGGGACTGCACCCCGAGGCCGCGAGCATTCTTGCCGCCGGCGGTACGACAGCGCAGATCAAACTGGGTCAGAAGTACCACCAGTACGGCGCTGCCAACACGGAGATGACTCGCAGGATCGACGAGGAAGTAGCCCGGTTCCGGCGCCTCGGCGGTCCCGGATGGACCGGTCCCGAGAACGCGGACAAGGTGCTGCCCACGGAGGTCATGCACGAGATCCGGTCACGGGTGGGAGGCGAGCTGTTCCGTGAGTCGCACGGAAGGAACGCCCGCAGTAACGAGGAGCTTGCCCGGTATGTGACCGCGCAGACCACTCCGGCGAAGCAGACCGTTGCCGGGTATGACCTGGTGTTCTCTCCCGCCAAATCGGTGTCCGTTCTGTGGGCGCTCGGCGGCGACGAAGCCCGCAAAGCCATTGAAACCGCACACAATGAAGCGATTGCCGAGACGATCACCTTCCTCGAGAAGAACGCCACCTACACGCGGCGGGGCAAGAACGGGGTCCGACAGATCGACGTCGACGGCGGGCTGGTCGCTACCCAGTTCCGGCACTACGACTCCCGCGCCGGGGACCCCCAGCTACACGACCACGTCGTCATCGCCAACAAGGTGCGAGGCGTCGACGGAAAGTGGTCCTCCCTCGACGGACGGACCCTCTACAAGATGAACGTCGCCGCGTCCGAAACCTACAACGCGAAGGTCATCGAGAAGGTTTGTGCGTCTCTCGGCGTCAGCACAGTGGCCCGCGCAGCCGGTGGTGGAGAACCCATCTATGAGGTTGCCGGCATCGACCTGGACACCATCTACCGGGCATCCTCACGACGGTCAGACATCGCCGGAGCCATCGGCAGACTCGAATCTGAGTTCGCTGACAAGCACGGGTACGCGCCGAACGAGAAGCAGAAGATCGCCCTCGCGCAGCAAGCAACCCTGGAGACAAGGCCGGAGAAGAAGAGTGCCCGCCGGCTGTCGGAGCTGGTCGAGGAATGGCAGCAGGACTACAGCTCGAGCACGAACATGCCGGTCGGACCCGACCTGCTCGAGCACGTCCGCAACGCGAGCACAGGAAAGCCCGCAGGTGCACTGGTCAATGACCTCGACGTCCACGAACACGCACGCCTGGTCGTCCACGAGCTGGCAGCGAAGCGCGCAGTATGGGGACGGAATCACGTCATCGCCCAGACTCGCAGGCACCTCAAAGAGGCCTTCCCGGGACAGACCATTACCGACCAGACCGTGGAGAACATCACCCGGGAAGTCACCGGGACGCACAGCCTCCAGGTCACCCCGGACACGATCACTCCGAAGCTGGCCGAGTTCCTGCGCGCCGACGGAACGAGCCAGTTCCAGCAGGCCGACGTCACCCTGTTCACCTCGCACGAGGTGTTGAACGCCGAGCACCGGGTCCTGGCCGCAGGACAGAAGATCGTCATCCCCGCCGTGTCAGCTGAACGCTTCGACACCCTGTTGTCACAGCACGTCGAGGCCACCGCTGCCAGTGGGGGACCTGCCTTGTCGCAGGGTCAGATCGACCTCGCACGCGCCTTTGCGACCGACGAGAAGCTGCTGACCCTCGGCATAGGACCCGCCGGCGCGGGCAAGACCACGAGCCTGTCCCTGGCCGCTGACGCTGTCCGTGACAGCGGCGGCAAGGTCATCGGACTCGCACCAACCGCGGCGGCCGCAGCGGTGATGTCCAAGGACATCGGGGCGGACACGACGACGATCGACGCGTTCCTCATCTCCCAACGGAACCCGCAAGGCCAGCAAAACCAGCAAAACAGTATGGCTAAGGACGGCCATGACAACGGCGGGTCCGCCTTCGCTCTCGGTGCCGGGGACGTGATCATCGTCGATGAGGCAGGGATGGTCACCACGCCGAAACTTGCCGAGGTCGTCGCGGTCGCCGCCCGCAACGGTGCCGTGGTGCGTGCGATCGGGGACGACCGGCAGCTCGGAGCCATCGGCTCCGGCGGCGCGCTGCGCCTACTCAACAACGAGGTCGGAGCAGTCCGCCTCGAGGAGGTCCACCGCTTCCACACCGAAGGCGAAGCAGACGCTTCCCTGGCCCTCCGGGAACCGGCAACCGTCGGAGCTGACACCCCCTTCCAGTGGTACCTCGACAACCAACGTGTCACCGGCGGCACCACCGAAGCCATGACCCAGGATGCTTTCACCGCGTGGATGACCGACACCGCAGCAGGTAAGACGTCGCTGATGATCGCCACCGACAACGCCACCGTCACGGAGCTCAACGCCCGCGCCCAGGCCGCCCGCATCGCCACCGGCGACCTCACCGACGGGGCGGGCCCGATCACGGACGCAACGCCGTCCGTGGTCCTGCGGGACGGGCTCCGCGCCTACCCCGGCGACACCGTCGTCACCCGCAGGAACGACCGGACGTTGCAGCTCAACCAAGGCAAGGACTTCGTCAAGAACAACGACGTCTGGACCGTGGAACAGGTCACCGCCAACCCCACCACCGACCACGCAGCAGGACAGCCGGAGGCAAAGGACCGGCAGCGTGTGACCCTCCGTCACTCCGGGCACCGGGGACGTATCACCGTCGACGCCGACTACCTGAACGAGCACGGACAGCTCGGCTACGCCGCGACCGTGCACCGCGCCCAGGGCGCCACCGTGGACACCGCGCACGCGATTATCGATGAGCGGACCGACCGGGCCGGCGCCTACGTCGCCGCCACCCGCGGACGCGAGACGAACAAGCTCTACGTCGCCCTGGGCGACGACAACGACCAGACCGTCACCCGTGACAGCGTCCTCGCGTCGATCACCGCGAACCATGACCGGACCCTGTCTGCCCACGAAACTGTCCGCGCCGAAGCCGTCCGCACCGGTGACGTCGCCACCCTCGCCGGCGTCTACAAGGAGGTCGAGGCAGCAGCATGGACCGCGAAGACCCGGGGCATCGCGCAGGACGTCATGGGGCCGGAAGCTGCCGCTGCGTTCACCTCGCACGAGTCATGGGGCGCCGTGGCTACGTACCTGCGGCGGGCTGAGAACGAGGGTCTGGACGCGTCCACGGTCCTCGCTCAGGCATACCGGGAACGCGGGTTTGCAGGCGCCGACGACGCAACCGCAGTCCTCGCTTTCCGGGTAGAGAATCGGATCGACACCGCGCAGCAGATCCGGGCGAACACCGGACAGCGACCGCTCGGTGCCCTTACCGACGATCATCTCGACCGCCTGGCTCAGCAGGCCGCGAAGCACGCCGAGGGCGCTGCCGCCGGTCAGCTCCGCCGGACACCCGGTGAGGCTCCCATGGACACCGAATGGGCCGCCCGGCCGTTCGCGCTCCTGCACACCAACAGACTTACCGAGACACGCGACACCGCTGTGGAGCGGTTGCAGTCCCTCGACCCGACCGCCTCACTCAGTGCTGCGACGAGGAAAGAGCAGTGGATGGTGAAGACCATGACCCTCGAGCTCGAGCGCCGCCAGGATCTCTCCCCGACGCAGACAGCGATCGAACGCACCGCCCGTGGCGAGGATCCCCGCAGCGCCCACCAGGTCACGATCGCCGAGGCAATCCGCCAGGAACGCCAGCTACGCGAGGCCAGTATTCCCAGCACCAGCACGCCGGCGTCCACCGACCGCATCAGAACCACCACCGACACGAGCACGGCAGGGTTCGGCCGATCTACCATCAGCGAGGACATCGCACCGTCCGTTCTCCTGCAGGACGCACGGGTACCGGTCGAGTACCGGGATGAACTCGAGCGGCTGCGGGCACACCTCGGACAGCGGGTCGCCGTCCGCGGCGCGCAGCTCGCCGAGGAACAACCGGCGTGGGCGGCCGCGCTCGGACCGGTGCCAGCGAAGGAGTCTAAGGCCACCGAATGGCATGGCATCGCGGCCGAGACCGAGGCGTATCGGAACCGGTACAACATCGGTACTCATGAGACGGCGATGATCCCGAAGCAGTACCAGGACGACCCTGTCGCGCAGCGGTTGGTCGAGCGTGCCATGGCCCTGCACAAGCACAGTGCCCTCACACAGGTCCCGCCGCGCAGCGCCGCCCAGGTGCAGCAGAGTGCCGACGAAGCAGCGATCACCGACCGCATGACCGCGAATCAGGCCGCAGCGCGCAGGGCTATCGAACGCCTCCAAGCCGAACGTGTCGCTGCCAGCGACCCGCTGCCGGCACCGCAGCAGCGCGAAGCGCGCATCGTCGACGCCATACAGTCCACTGACTCTGTGCCGGCCGCTGTGCAGCCCACGAGGACGCCTGAGGTGCAGCCGCAACGCTCCGCGACGGAAGAGGCCGCGATCGAACGTGCGATCGCACGGCATCGGGAGGCTGGGGAGAAGGCTTCAGGGACGACGCCCTCGAACGCTGCCCGGGCTGGTACCGAGGCGACCCAGGACGCAGCGAAGCAGCAGAAGAAGGAGCCCGTCGTGAGCGAGAACAAGGATGCCCCCCGTTCCGATGGCCGTCGTTCGTGGTGGGGTGAGAAGACCGAGGAAGCTGTTCAGAGGAGGAAGAACACGCCGGACAAGCCCGTCACGAAGACCGCACAAGACGAAGCGGCTTCCGCAGCCAGAAGGGCCGCGGAAGCCGCAGATCTAACCAAAGGCAGGTCGCTCTAGGTATCGTGCTGAGTTTTTACAACAATCTCGGAGCTACTCGGCAAATCGTTGGTTTGCCTGTTGTCCGACTATGCGTCAGCAGGACCAGGAAGGCGGCCGCACTCGATAACGAGTGCGGCCGCCCTCCTGTTGAGTGGTGAGCTCTAGGCGTAGGTGTAGTTGAAGGTGATCTTTGGGTCAGCCTGGAAGAACCAGCCGTAAGCCCGCTGCTGGCCGACGGTGATAGGTGTCCCGTCTCCCACGATCAGGTTGACGGGTGGCTGGCCGGGAAGTGCTTCAACGACGGGGGTGTCGATGGTGGCGTTGAAGTCCAGAGGGAAGACAACGGTGGCACCGAGCCGCACGTTGCTGGCCGGTGCGAAGCTGAGCTGAGGGGCGTACATGACGAACTGATACTTCTTCGGGTCGCCGCCGACGGGCAGGAGCTTCTGGCTGGCGTGGATACGCAGAACCTGTGTGCCCGCGGGGATTCTGAGGTCCGCAATCTTGTACTGGCTGACGAGCGCCTCGAGCTGCTTCTTCGTATTGCCGTTGGGATCGAGGGTCTTTCCCTCCTTGAGCAGAATCGGTTCCAACAGGTCTGCCTCGTTCTTGTTGACACGTGTGAATGACGCGGGCTTGTCGAAGTGCTTGTCCGTTGCCGAGACGACCCGTACCAGGGCTGACGTGCCGGACTCAACGTCAGCGGCCAGTACCAGCCGATACATCGCATCAGCAGGGGAGTTGACCGTGGCCGTGATCGTCATATTCGCGACGTCGTAGGCCTCGGAGCCAAAAAGCTTCGTGGGTGCAATCGACTCGATGTCGATGTTGATTCCCTGCGTGACGACCTGCAGGTCGGTGGTGATCGGAGTCTTCATGGGAGCACTACTTTCTGTCAGAGCAGAGCACTGACTGTGGTGGAGAACGTACCGACGATGGCGGCTGGGCATCTTCTTGCAGCTCGGGAGAAGCGCGAGCTTGTGGTCGTCGTTGAAGCGATTGAAACGATGATGATCATCACGTTACTCGTGAACATGATCATGCGCAAGGGTGATGAGCGCTGACGAGCTTACGAGCACGATAGAAGCACGCCTCACGTACCACTCCTGTAGTCTCGATTCACACCAAGGGTGAAGACGGGGAGCGCATGCGAGTGATGTTTGAGGACAAGGAGCTGGAGCTTCTTGCTTACGAACAAGGCCGCCATACCTCAAAGTGGTCCACGACTGTCACTCGTGCCTACCGGCGACGGATCCAGCAGCTGGAAGCTGCGGTAAATAATCAGGACCTTCGCGTGCTCAAGTCCCTGCGGCTCGAAAAACTGAAGGGTAGCCGGGCGGGCACCTGGTCCATTCGCATAGATGCGCAATACACGGTCATCCTTCGTTTCGAGACACAGTCCAATGAGCGATCGGTCATCGTAATTGAAGCTCTCGACTACCACTGATGAAGGAGTGAAACCCATGACACGCGAGCTTGCTGAAGCTTTCCGCCCTGGCGAGTTCCTCGCCGAGGAGCTTGAAGCTCGACATTGGTCTCAGGGTGACTTTGCCCAAATACTGGGGCGACCAGCTCAGTTTGTTTCTGAAATCCTGTCAGGTAAGAAGGAGATTACTCGGGAGTCAGCCGCTCAAATTGGTGCTGCCCTAGGGACCGGACCTGAGTACTGGCTCAACCTGCAGAATAGCTATCTGCTCTGGCTACGAGCCCAAAGCGACTCAAACCGTAAGGATCTTGATGAAGTTCGTCTACGTGCACGTATGAACGAACTGGCGCCGGTGTCGCTCCTGCGAAAGCGAAAACTTATCCAGGGCGAGAGCCTCGCTGAGCAGGAATCAGAACTCAGAGAGTTGTTTCAAATCGACAGCATCTACGATACGCCCGCTTTCCTTGCTGCCGCACGGCGTTCTAATCGTGACGAAGGTCCCACGCCAACGCAAAAGGCATGGCTAGCTTGTTCACGGAAGCGCGCACAACAAGTAGAGGTAAGCGAGTACGATAAAGGGGGACTTGAACGTCTCGCATCGCAGTTGGCGCGCTTCACCTCGGAGCCAACTAAGTTTCGAGAGCTGCCAGCCATGTTTGGTGAGATTGGAGTGCGCCTCGTCTATGTTGAAGCTTTCCCTGGTAGCAAGCTAAACGGTGCTTCTTTCCTCCTCGATGAAGATCGGAGCCAGCCCGTAATTGCACTATCGGGTAGAGGTAAGCGACTAGATAGCGTTCTCTTCACTCTATTGCATGAAGCGGCTCATATCACCCTTGGTCATGTGTCTCCAGATCAGCTCGTTATTGATGATGGCTCCCAGTCGTCTGAGGAGCCTATGGAGCAGGCTGCAGACGCCCAAGCGGGGGAGTGGCAGATCCCAGGTGGTTTACCTCAGCTTCCCGATGTCATACGGAAGGCGTGGGTGCATGAAGCCGCACAGAAGACTGGTGTGCATCCCATCGTTATCTTGGGGCGACTGCAGATTGACAAGGTGCTCGACTGGCGGACCGCTCTGGTCAAAGGAGCGCCTACCGTCGACGCGGAACTAGCCGGTTGGGATCAAAGTGAATGAGGTTGGGATTGGGTATAACGCAAGGCTTGCGTATCGAGAGGTATCAGTCCACTGGCTGTGCTCCTAAGGCTGTGCAGTGGATATAGCAGGCGCGGCTTCGCTAATTGCGGCAATTGCAGGTTCGGCGGGTGTGACTGCCTTACTCGGACTCATGTCCCGCCTATCTGACCTCCGGCGTGCTCAAAGGTTGGTCGGATCAATCGAAGAGACCCTGAAAGTGGTGGCTGAGGACCAAGTGGCAAAATCTGTATTGGAACTGAACCTCCGAGTGGCAGCCGTTCAACTTGCAGCGACAAATCTTGTTCGAGTTCCACTTTACCGTCTACTCAAACCATCGGGTCAACTTGCTTTAATCGCTTTCACGCTTGTTGCAGGTGGCGTGCTGATTGTCGCAGTTTTAGGTCAACTTTTTGGAGGCAATTCGGCCGTTTCGCCTATTTTACCGTGGACTTTGACCGGTTCTGTAGCCTCAGGATTCTTCCTCGCGTACAGATCCGCGTTATCGGAACACCGATGTCGCTTTGTGGCCGACGTCCTGCAGCTGGAAAAAATAGACCTGCACCTCCTCCGGAGGTACAACAAGTCTTTCGAGAATCAATAGGTCCTCTCCCAATAGCCCAGAAGTCCGCGTCCCCCACGCAATTTGCGCCGGGGGGGGGACGATTCAACTGCTCCGAGCATGATCACTCGCCGTTGATGATGCTGGAAGGATGATTCTCATGACTTCCGCCGATGGTGCCGTGGCAGATGAGTACGGATCGACGCTGCAAGCCCTGAAGGAACGCGTCCGAGGCGCACGCCAGAAAGCCCATCGGGCTGTGAACACTGAGCTCATCAGCCTGTACTGGCACTTGGGCCACGAGATCCTGGTCCGGCGTGAGCGACAGGGCTGGGGTGCCGGAGTGATGAAGCGGCTGGCCGAGGACCTGCGGGCAGAGTTCCCCGACATGACCGGCTTGTCACGGAGCAACCTGCAGTACATGCGAGCCTTCGCCGCCGCGTGGGAAGAGGAAGCAATTGTCCAACAGCCCGTTGGACAATTGCCGTGGGGCCACGTCGTCACCTTGCTTGACAAGCTCGACAGCCGCGATACGCGTGACTGGTACGCCGCGGCAGCCGTTGAGTACGGGTGGTCCAGGAACGTCCTGGCGAACATGATCATGAACAAGTCGATGGAGCGGACGGGAACGGCGCCATCGAACTTCACTCGTAGCCTGCCTGCCTCGGACTCCGAGTTAGCACAGCAGGCGGCCAAGGACCCGTATGCGTTCGAGTTCCTCGGTCTCTCCGGAGAGGTGGCTGAGCGTGACCTCGAGCAGGCACTGATGGATCGCATCGTCGACACACTCCGGGAGCTCGGTCCCGGCTTCGCCTTCGTCGGCCGGCAGGTGCACTTCGAAGTCGAAGGCGACGACTTCTACCTCGACCTGCTGTTCTTCCATGTCGAACAGCTGCGCTACTTCGTCATCGAACTCAAGACCGGCAAGTTCCAGCCCGAATACGCCGGCAAGCTCAACTTCTACGTCGCCCTGGTCGATGACAAGCTTCGCCGTGAGGCGCACAACGACACCGTCGGCATCCTCATCTGCGGCAGCAAGAACGACCACACCGTCCGCTATGCCCTGGGTCGATCCGATTCGCCAATGGCCGTCTCGACCTACACGTACGAGAGCCTGCCGGCTGCTGAGCGGCGCGCCCTGCCAGCGGCCGATGACCTCACCGCAGCGTTCGACCAGATCAGCTCAAACAGCAGCGAGTAGGGGTGCACGTCAACATAAGTTGACATAATCTAAGTTATCGGCGATCCGTCGGGGGTCCGAATCGACGGGAAGTGGCGCGCACCAGCTGTGATTGCCCCATCGACGGGCGCTACAGGGGAATCCCCACATCGACGCGGTCGACCTCGAACTATCCGAGCACTCGCCCTCCGGCGTGGAAACGGAGAAGGACTTCACCGAAAAGAACATCAGCCATATCAGTTAGCGAGGTTTTTCGCGAAGTGATGTTCGATCGCATGGTGCAATCGAATGTTGTTCTCCGGGTTATCGAAACCATGGCCCTCGTCAGTGGCTAGCAGATATTCAACCGGAACGCCGCGTTCGCGCAGCGGTGTAACGATATTGTCTGATTCAGCCTGGACGACCCGCGCATCATTCGCTCCCTGAGCGACCAGCAGTGGAATGGTGATCTGATGGATCATCGAGATCGGCGATCGCTTGAACATCTCGGCAGCAGCAGCGGAATCGTCAGGGTCGCCAACATACCTGAACCAGCTATTGATGCTGTAAGGGCGCGTGAATGGAGGCAGGGTCCGTAGGAAGTTCTCGAGGTCGGAGATGCCGACATAGTCGACCGCCGCGGCAAAGTACTTGGGAGCAATGGCAGCGGCTAGGAGAGCGGCGTAGCCTCCGTAGGACCCTCCCATGATGCCGATGCGTCGCGGGTCGGCATGACCCTGCGCGACCGCCCAGTCGCAGGCATCGATGAGGTCGGTATGCATCGCGCGGGCGAACTGCCCGATCGCGGCCACAGTGTGGGTTCGTCCGTATCCGGTAGAACCACGAAAGTTCACCTGGAGCACCGCGTAGCCGCGATTGGCCAGAAGCTGCACCTGGGGGTTGTAGCCCCAGGTGTCGTGCTGCCATGGTCCACCGTGAACAAGAAGCACGAGCGCAGGTGGTTCCAATCCGCTGCTGGTGGGGAGAGTGAGGAACCCGTGTAAGGGGAGCCCATCACGAGCGTTCAGACGAACCGATGTCATTGGCGCCAAGCTTGCCGGATCGAGTTGCGGGTAAGGGCGGAAGAGAAGTTGGCTCTTTCCGGTGGCGTGGTCGTACAACCAGGTCACCGCTGGATCGCGGTCGTGGATGAAGGTAGCGACCCATCGCTGCTCGGACAGGTCAGATGACAGCGTGCCCAATACCCCATCTGAGAGCTTTGCGAGTTCAGCGTATACATCGGCAAAAGTGTCATCCAGGACTTCGATGCGGGGCCGGTCGTCGACGAACCGTGCGGCGATGACATTTCCGGTTCGCCGGCTGGTGAAGATTGTTGGAGGGAGAAGACCTGGTGCCATCGTGCCGAGGATGTCCAGGCTGTGCCCGGCAACGGCGGCAACTACGTTTTCCTCGCCCGACTCATGGTCGATTCGAAGGAGACGCAAGTCATCAGAATCCTGATACGCACCGATCAACAGGCCTTTACCGTCGGGAGTTACGACCTGGGGCTGTACACCCACCGGGTACTCAGCACCTCCCAGGCGCCGGAGGAGACGACGCCTGTCAGTATCGTCGTCGATCGCGAAGATCTCGAGTATGCCTTCCACGGTCATCTTGGTCGAGAAGGCCGGCGTTCCAAGGGAGTTCAATAGGACGATCTCGGACGGATCTGTCTGTTCGTAATGTAAGACTGTCTCCCCTGTGACCAGATCAACGCGGAACAGGTCGATGGCCGTCGGTCTTTTGTTCATGGAGACGAGCACAGTGTCTGGCCTTGATGGCAGCGGTTCAGCTCCGAATACCCGTGACCCCGCCGGAAGCGGTGTGAGGTCGGTTGCGGGTTGCTCTGGGGCATGCAAATCGACCTTGAACAGGTGCCAATCCTCGTTACCGTCGGTGTCCTGCAGGTAGAGCAACCATCGCGAATCCTCCGCCCAGAAATAGCTTGTGATGCCACGTCGGGAATCATGGGTTACGCGTACTGCGTGGTGATGGTCCTGGTCGACACCGCGAACCCACACGTTTCGCCGCCCTAGAGCGGAAGCCAGGTACGCGATCTGTGACCCGTCTGGTGAGATCAGCGGATGGGAGAAAGCAGGGTCTACGAAGAAGTTCTCGACCTCTATCTGCCCGGTTGGAGATTCTTGATCACCTGCCACAGCACTGCTCCTTCCGCTGCCCTCCGCTGCCCTCCGCCTGCTACCCCGTCCATCGACGCGCTGGCGACAAGGGCACATCAGGTACACACAACACGTGGGATGTCATGCTCACATGCCTGGACCTACTCTTCACAGAGGGATCCCGCGTCTCCCGCAAGCAAATAGCGAGGTTAGCCCTGCGGCCCACCGGAGGATCAGCGGAGTGAACTGCCGTTGTAGCTTGCAGTAAGGACTTCAGCTCAGACACAGCATCGATCATTCGGTGACACCAGACAAGGCCACCTCAAGGGCATTCCGAGCAAGTACACAGGGCACGAACCGCGTCGGAACTCCAGCGACGGATGGTGTCCAGGTGTGAGCTCCGACGTCAGTTCAGGCGCGGCGGACGACCGTCACTTTGCGCGGCGACCTCGTAGCGCTGCCCCTGATTGTCGAGGATCCGCACCGTCGTCGTCGCCTTCTTCAGGGCTTCCTGGAACAGGTCCGACTGATGGTGGCGCTCAATGACCTCTTCGCTCTCCCACCCTTCGGAGAGGTGGAAGGTGTTGGGGTCAAGGATGTCGGCAGCGAATACGTAATACACGCATCCCTGCATCTGCGCGGTAGGGGGGATGTGCTCTGCCACCGCATCGATGAACTTCTGGCGGTCCTCGGGATGTACTCGGTAGTAGGAGTTGAAGATGAACGAGGTCTGTATCGAGCGGCTCTTGATGTCTGTCGTGTCCATGGCGGGTCCCTTTCATAAGATGTGCTGGTTATGGGGTTGGTGGGGTTTGGAGGAGTATGTGTTGCCCGCCCAGCACGCCGTCGGGTCGTAGGAGAAAATCTCCTTTGAGCAGATCTACGATCAGCTAGGCTCAAGCCCGGAGCTGAGCAGTTCAGTTCTCAGATCGCAGGAAAGTCGAGGCAATCACAGGGTTAACCGTGACTGCTGTCAACGTTCGGATTACCGCGGCTCCAGCAGCTTGAGCCCCCAAATCACCCTGCTCGGCCTGCTTTCCTCGAACATAGACATCCGTGTTCCAAGGAATCTCCTGGTTGAATTGCGGAAGCGTGCCACTCGCGGATAGAAGAGCGATACAAGCGGCGGTTCGAGCGTCCGGCTCTCTACCCTCGGTGAGGGTGTTTCGCACAGCAGTCAAGAGCCCCTCGCGGCGCTCACTACCAACACGCAGCTTGGTCGAGTTGAAGATGCCGAGAACTTTGGTGGCATGACGACGCAGATCACCACGATCAACTAACCGTTCCAGTATCGGCGCTCGAAGCGCTGGACCGATTGATGCGATCAGGGATTGCGCACTTCTCGGTTTAGCTGTCATCTGCTGCCATGCTGATCGAAGATGCTCATCGGCAGGCGAATCCTCACCAATCGGGTGCAGGGTACTCGAGAAGTGACCAGAAGGCCTGGCTTCCACCTTCCCAGCTAACGCCAGATCAGCGATGACAGCACCGCCAAGAACGTAATACAACGTGCTTTCACCGGCGATGGCACCCGATGACGGTTGAAAAAGCAAGAGAAGCACATCTTCGACCAGTGTCGGCTCACATGCAGTCATTGCGCCGTCCCGCGAATGTTGCTGTCATACACGTCAAATCTCCCCTTAGCAGCGTCTTGCTCGACACCCAATGTCCGTCGACCGCAACCCTCTTCAAGTCCAGCACGACAACTCGTTCACCTATAGCTCCGTGGAACGGAGGCTTTTGTGCTCTGCCATAGACACCGTCCGTCATCGCACAATGGACTATGCCTGAAACTCCAACCTCCGATCTTGCCGGGCGCCTCCTGACGATCGCCTACGACATCACTGCCGCCTCCGGACCCTCCGCCTTATCACTTCGTGCCGTTCAACGAGCAGCAGGCGTTTCCGCAGCAACCGCGTACTGGCACTACAAGGACAGGGCTGATCTACTCCTCGCCGTCAGCCGGCGCGCCACCGCCAAACTCGCCGACGCTCTCAGCGACGCGGTTACCAACACCCTGTCCTCCCGTGACTCAGGTCTAGCTGCCGTCTGCCTCGCGTATATGCACTTCGCGCGAGACCACCAAGGCTTGTTCCAGGTCATAGTGCTGAACTCCTCTACCGAGGAGCTGATACGGCCGGCGCAGGCCGCACGTGGCGTAGCTGGACTCGCAGCATTCGAAATTCTCGAGCAAGCCGTCGCCACACACACCGAGCAGCTCGACATGACTTCGGGTCCTCGCCGGGACGCACTGCACGTCTGGGCAGCTTGCCATGGCCTCGCAGCTCTACTCATCGACACACCAATGTCTGCCTGGCCTGAGGAAGAGAAGGAGCAGCTGCGTCTGGCACACGTACGGTTCGTCCTCAACTCACTTCGACGGATAGAACAGCATGAGCTGAGCATCTAGCGGTGCTAGACAGTTAGACTTTAGCACTGCTAGAGTGGGTCGAGCGGGAACCCCGCCAAAAATTGACCACCCACATCGGCAAGCAAAGGAAATCCAATGACAGTCAGCCTCAGTCGCCCCGAGGGATTGCTCGCGCAGGACGATTACGCCCCAGTCGCATCAGCGACCGGCACGCGTTTCCTCCTCCTTGCAGGTCAGTGCGCCGTCACTCCTGAAGGCGCAGTGACCGCGACAGACGTTGCCGGCCAGGTGCACTCCGCGATGCAGAACGTCGTCCTCGGGGTCAAGGGAGCAGGTGGCGATGTAAGCGACATCGCGAGGATGACCATCTACGTCGTGGGGTGGAAGCCGGAAATGGGCGCTCAAGTGCTCGAAGGGGCGGCGCGTGCCCAGCAGAGTGATGGCTACAGCTCCCCCTTGCCGCCCATCACCGTGATCGGCGTCGAGGCACTATGGGTGCCTGAATTGCTCGTCGAGATCGAGGCAACAGCAATCCTGGACTGATATCCGACAAGCGTTGCGACAGATATTCCTCCAGTGGACGTGGACCGCTGGTCGAAAATCAAGATCGCGACGGATAGTGCAGCAGTAACCTGAGGGGTCTTCGCGGAAGCCTTTCAAAAGCGAATACTGCTCCACAGCTCATACTCGCACATCTACACATCAGATGATCAGGTCACGTTCGACGTGACGTGCGGAGCGATCCATAGGTGGCGCCCAGTTGGCAAGAGGCGATAGTGACGCCTCTTGCCCTGGCGTTATTCCTACACCGTTGCAACCGTCCGCAAGGTGCACCTCGTCCTGATTCGGCTCATGCTTGGACATGAACCGATTATGAGGAGTTGATGCACCAATATTGGCTTTCGTCAGCTACTCCCACGGAACAACTTTCGGGCGGAGCTAGATGTGCGTGGAATCAGAAAGGAAGAGCATGAGGTTACGCAGGTTGGGGTGGGCTGGTATCGAGATTGAGCTTGAAGACCATGTGTTGGTCGTCGATCTCCTCGAGGATCACACGCCGTTGTCCGAGCATCTTGAATTCAATTTCCCTCTCACTCCCCCATCTCGTCCCGGACGTACGAATGCGGCTTTGGTGTCGCACATGCACACAGACCACACCGACGCTGAAGCGCTCGGACGAGCACTCGCTCCGGGAGCCCCTCTGTACCGCCCCGAACCCGACACAGGGCTTTTCGGCGACCGGCACCATGAATCGACGGTGGAGAACGCCCTGAGCCTCAACGGTGTCAGGGCCGAGCCCGTACCGCTGTGGGAGAGCCGTACCGTGGGCCCCTTCCGGGTAACTGCCTGCCCCGCAATTGACGGGCTGGGCGACCCGCAAGTTTCCTGGGTCATCGAGGGCGGGAACACCCGTGTGTTCCATGGCGGGGACACCATGTTTCACGGCTTCTGGTGGTCGATAGTCCGGAGGCTTGGCCCGATCGACGTCGCGTTCCTTCCGATCAACGGTCCGACGTTGGTCGATGTACCCAATATTCACCCGTCGAGCCCTCAGCCGGCTGTGATGCTGCCCGAAGAGGCGGCAATAGCGGCGTACCTGCTCGGGGCTCCCATTGCAGTCCCCATCCACTACGGACTTGACCATCCACCGCTCTATGCCCAAGCCCCCGACGCGATCAATCGCTTCGAAGTTAAGGCACGGGAAGTGGGAGTGGAACCGGTCGTCCTCGAAGTTGGCGAGGACTACCGCATCTAACGATGCAGCAGCACCTGCTGTGCGCTTTCGCTGAGCTGTCGGACGCGCGCCGGTCACATCCAACCGCGACTCACAAGGGGCTCGCCGCCGGCTGTATGGATCCGATCATCATCGTTGGCCGGGTGTGAGATCACGCCGCTCGAACTATGTCATGCGGCTATGAAGGTGCCGCAAGCAACCGTGCACGAGCGCGCATCAGGACCGTGGTCGGCACCGGAGTCACAACTGACACTTGCAGATCCCTTGATCAATTAGGAGTACCGCTTGAAGCAAGAATCGATGGACCTCGCTGGTCAGACCGCAATCGTGACAGGAGGTTCGAGGGGAATCGGACGCTATACCGCTCTTGCTCTGGCTTCCCGAGGTGCTGACATCGTCATTTCCTACCGAGAGCGTCATGATGCGGCCGAAGACGTCGTAGGCCTCATAGAGCAAGGAGGAGGCCGGGCTTTCGCTAAGGCAGGTGATGTCTCAGACGAACATCATCTCATTGGGCTCTTCGACGAAACCATCGATCGTTTCGGAGGCGTGGACATCGTTGTTGCCAATGCGGCGCGGCAGTATGTCGGACCGTTCGCAGAGCTCACAACACAGGACTTCGACGACCAGTTGGTAGGAGAGTTGAGAGGGGCCTTCCTGACCCTCCGGGAAGCAGCTCGCCGGGTGCGCGAACACGGGCGCATCATCGCGGTCTCAAGTGTGAACACTCGGATGCTCTTGCCCCAGATGGGCATGTATCTGGGCGTGAAGGGAGCCGTGGAGCAGTTCGTGCGTGTGCTTTCTAAAGAGCTCGGCCCTCGTCACATCACGGTCAACGCCGTCTCTCCTGGCGCGACAAACACGGATGCGTTCCAGCCCGAGATGCTTGACCTGGCGGAGTCGCTTTCGAGCTTCGGCCGCTTGGGACAACCCGAAGAGATTGCCGAGCTGATTGTCTTCCTTGCCAGCCCTGGCGGCCGGTGGGTGACGAACCAGAACATTCTGGTAGGAGGCGGACTGGCATAAGAGGTAGCCGGTCTCGAGAGGTCATTTGACTCTGTGGTAGGAACAGGCCGTGAACTATGAACATGAATGACGAAATGACCCCGAGAGATCTGATCCAGAACCCACATAAACAGCGCGACCGACGACGGTGGACATTGCTGACTGTTGTGATGACTGTAATGATGACGGTAACTGCGTGTACGTCGGGAACCCCGCAGGCAGAGCCCACGGAAGCCGAGATCAACACGGAGCTGGATGAGTTCTACGAACAGGAACTTGCGTGGGGTGAGTGCGATGCAAACTTCGCCACAAGCCCTCGAGAAGCGGAAATACTTGCCGCGAGCCCCGCAGACTGTGCATTCCTTAAGGTTCCATTGCGGTACGACGAGCCCAGCGGTCCAACCGCTTCCGTCGCAGTCAGCCGAATGCGTGCAACCGGCGAGGCAACAGGCTCGCTCGTGTTCAACCCTGGAGGACCCGGTGGATCAGGAGTGCTGGGCGCCCTAGCGCTCGGGGCACAGCTTGGTGGTCTTGCGCCTGGCGGGCCACCGTCAGCGACTCGCCTCGCGCAGCAGTTCGACATCGTTTCTTTCGACCCGCGTGGCGTGGGAGCCACCACTCCCGCTGCTGATTGCTACTCAGAGGACGGCACTACTCGCGGTGACGAATTGTTCCCCACCCTCGCTCAAAGACCTTCCCTCACAGAAGAGGACACCCAGGCTGTGCTAGATCGCTGCGCAGAGGGCTCCGGTGGCACTGACGCCCTTGTACAAATGGGTACGAGGACAACGGCCAAGGACATGGATATCCTGCGTGCAGCGTTGGGGGATGAGAAACTGACGTTCCTCGGCCAAAGCTATGGCAGCCGATTGGGCGCTGTCTACGCGGAGGAGTTCCCCCAGCGGGTCAGGGCAATGATCCTCGATGGAGCCTTTGATCCGACGCTGCCTACTGTCGAACGATTCTCGACGACGTACGCCGGATTTCAGGCGGCATTCGACGCGATGGCCGCAGACTGTACCCAAGACGCGCAGTGCCCGCTGGGCACTGATCCGGCCGACGCGACTGCAGCGTTCCAGAAGATCATGCAGCCCCTGAACGAAGACCCCGTTCCAGCCCTCGATGGGGAACTGGACTTCGATACCGCCATCGGCGCAGTCATCCTCGGTCTGTACTCGACCGAAACGTGGCCGACCCTGATTGCTGGAATCGCCGAAGTGAAGCAGGGCCGCGGCGACGCACTGCTGAAGTACGCGACCACAAGCACCGCAAATCCCACTACAGCAGTCAATCAGAACCAGTTCGAGGCATCCTTTGCCATCAACTGCATGGACGAGCAACGCCTTTCACCTGACGACATCGTGCGGCTGAACGAACTGACCTACGAGAGTGCCCCGTTCATGGACCGTGGCGGCGACCCTACGAAGGGTGCGCGGGACGCGTGTGAACAGTGGCCTTCGGAGCCGACGCTCGGCTTCCCCTACGCCCAGGACATCGACGGCTTGACCGCTACTCTCGTCATATCTTTCACCGGGGATCCCACGACGCCGCATACCGGAGCCATTGCACTGGCAGATGCCCTCGATAGCGCACTTCTTACGCTCGAGGGAGCCGAGCACACCATCGTGAGCAAGGGTACGAATGACTGCGTCAATGAGGTGGCATCCAATTATCTGATCGATCTCGAGCTGCCTGTCGAGATGCCCGACTGTTCACGCTGACCCACGGTATTCCCGAATCTGCCGCCTTATCCCAGTGCACACCGGAGGGCAAAGCGTTTCGCCCTCCGGTGTGTTCGGTATACCTCGGGCTGGCTAAACCTTAAATACAGGCCGGGCCACAGCCCGGAAACAATGTCATGCCATAGGACCCCTTCCCAAGGCTAGAGAAAGAGGCATTGAGCCGTGCCGGGATGAGCAAACTGTCCTTTTGGCTAGTGAAGGACTGGTCCTGTGGCTGGGGCACGGAAACAATACGACTGACAGGTTAGAGATATGAACCAGCAAGAGAATGAACCCCTGCTCATTGAGCACCTCTCGAAGTCCTTCCATGGGACCAGCCGAGTCTGGGACGTGAGTTTCGTGGTCAGCGCCGGCCGTATCACGGGCCTGCTCGGGCCCAACGGTGCCGGCAAGACCACGACCATCCGTATGCTGCTGGGCTTGATCGCGCCCGACTCGGGGAAGGCGCTGGTGTTCGGTAGTCCTTTCCGCCACCTGTCCGATCCCACCCGGCTCGTCGGAGCAGTGCTGGATGCAGGAGGCCTCCACCCCGGCCGTACCGCACGCCAACATCTACGTATCGCCGCCGCGCAGGGCTACCACGCAGGAACCCGCGTGGAAGAGGTTCTTGAGATCGTCGGTATGAGCGCCGACGCCGATCGCCGGATCCGTGACTACTCCCTCGGCATGCGCCAGCGCGTCGCCATCGCCACAGCGATCCTCGGCGACCCGAAGATCCTCGTGCTCGACGAGCCGGCTAACGGCCTGGATCCTGCAGGCATCTTCTGGCTCAAGCAATACCTTCGCTCCTTCGCCGACAATGGCGGCAGCGTCCTACTGTCCTCCCACATCCTCGCCGACGTGGAGCAGATCGCCGATGACATCGTGGTGATCGCCGGTGGGCAGGTGCGCTCAGCGACCACCCTCGCCGAAGCCCTCACCGCGTCCGAGGGGAACCTCGAGCACTTCTACCTCTCCTTGATCAGCTCCACGGAACGGACCACCCATGCTGCGCGCTGAAATTCTCAAACTCACCACTGTACGCGCGACAAAATTAGCGATCCTCATTGCGGTTTTGGGCCTGCTCACCACGCAGCTCACCTCCACCGTTCTCCTGCCCTACCTTGTCGATAGCGGAGCCGCGGGCCCAGAAGTCACCAGTGACCTACCGGTGATAGATATGACGACGGCCTCCGAACAGCTGGCCGCCCTCAGCCCCCTCGGAACTGGTGGTTCCATCGGGATTGTCCTCCTCGCCGTCGTACTCCTCGGTGTCCTCGCTGGAATCAGTGATTTCCGCTTCGGAGGAATGGTCGGCACGGCACTGGCCGAACCTCGCCGCGCACGTATCGTCCTGGCCAAAACTGGAGCCACCGCGATCATTGGCGTCTCAACGGGAGTCGTCCTCGCCCTCGTATCCGCCGTCACGCTGCTCCTCGCCCTGGTCCTCGACGGAGCGACCCTGACCGCGACGTTGCCCGACATGCTGGGCACACTCGGCCGCGGCGTCCTGGCCCTCACGTTTCTGAGCCTGATCGGACTCGCTGTCGGGCTGCTGCTTCGAAACCAGCTCACCGCGGTCCTCGTCATGCTTGGCGTCCTCGTCCTGGAACCGATCCTGCTCGCGATCGTCCAGATTGCCACGGGCACTCTTCCGATCTGGGCACAACTCATGCCGGGTACCTTGTCCCATGCCCTAATCAGCGCACCCGATGCAGTTACCGGCTCGACCACTTTCGGAGGGCTTGCCGTCCTGACCGCACTTCTGCTGGGCAGCGCCGCCTTCACCCTGGAACGTCGCAGCCTCTGACTCCCGGACCTAACCCCTACCCAACCCACTGACCTGGACGTAGTTCACATGACTCACAATCCTCCTGTTCAACAACACGGTTTCGGCCGCGCTGTCGTCCTCTGGGCAGCGCTTATCGCAGCACTGGTCGCAAACACCCTAACCACAACCGTCAGTTCCATTCCGGCTGTCTCGATCCCCACCGGAGTCGTAGCCATCGCATGCGCAGTACTGCTCGTACAGGCTCACCGGTGCCGCGGACGCACCTCAGCAAGAACGACCCCACACCCCGGATCGGAGAACTGACAGGAGAAGGTGCGTCGCCCGGGTTGATCGCCGGTACATCCGATCTCGCCCGCGGTACGCCTGCCCTCAAGTGGACGCGTGCTGGGGGCGCCGCCAACAACCGACACTGCGAAGGATGCAGGACGACCGTCGGAACAGTGAACGGGTTGAACCGGACAGGTTCAGGGAACCTACCGATCATCAACTTATCCGGAATCACAATGCCCACCGGCTCGAACGCGGGAGGGATCGCCTTCGCCTCTCTCACGCTGCTGGTGCAGGTCTGGGGCGTCGTCAGGTCCACTGAACGACTAGCTACTACATGGAACTGAACGGGTTTGAGGGTCAGGCGGCGCGCTGGCTTGCCGCGACGATGAGCTGATCAAGTCGCTCCCGGGCGTCCATAAGCTCGGCGATGCGCTCGTTAATCCGCACGTGCTCTTCGGCAAGCATCTCCCGCTGCTGCGCATTCGTCGTGCCGTTGTCAAAACACGGCAACATGTCTGCGATCCGCCGGCTCGAGAGGCCAGCGGCAAACATCGCCTGGAAAAAGCGGACCCGTTCCACGGCACTGTCAGGGTAATGACGCTGACCGCCGGCGGTACGCTCGCTTTCCAATAACTTCTGCTCCTCGTAGTACCGCAGAGCGCGAACGCTCACGCCGGCACGCGTAGCTAATTCGCCTATCCTCACAGCGTTCTCCTCGCGACAATCCTGAACTTGCATCTGACGTTAGCGTCAGGTTTTACAGTACTGGAATGAACTCAAATTTTGGTCCAAACTCATCCATTTCCGGCTCTGTGGCTCTCGTGACCGGTGCGAATCGTGGCCTTGGCCGGCACCTCGTCACACAATTGCTCGAGCGCGGGGCCGCGAAGGTATACGCCGGTGTCCGCTCACCCCTGGGCTTCGACCTTCCGGGCGTTGTTCCCATCGTCCTTGACGTGACCGACCCCCAACAGATCGAGGCCGCAGCACACGTAGCATCCGATGTGACTCTACTGATCAATAACGCCGGAATCAGTCGCCCTGGCTCACTCCTCAGCAGCCCCATCTCCGACCTAGAAGCGGAGATGGACACGAACTACGGGAGCATCCTGCGCATGGTGCGGGCGTTCGCGCCGACACTGGCTGCTTCCAAGAGCGGAACCATCGTCAACGTCCTTTCAGCTCAGTCATGGTTCGCCTACCCCGGCACGAACGGCTATCACGCGAGCAAAGCGGCGGCCTGGGCACTGACCAATGGCTTCAGGCTGGAGCTGGCGGGTCAGGGGACGAGAGTGATCGGGGTCCATGCCGGAGCGTTCGACACAGAATTTTCGGCTGGCTACGACGGCCCGAAGGAGGACCCGGCAGACATCGCCCGCGTCCTCCTGGAAGGAGTTGAGCGCGGCGACATTGAGGTGCTGACCGACAATTGGACGCGTTGGGTGAAGTCGTTCCTCGACAAGGATCCAGCCGACCTATATGAGCAGCTTGAGCTCGACTTCGCTCGCTGAGACCACGACCCATGTCAGCGCCCCGCCGCCGGTGGGGGCGCTGCAGCAGGACACCTGTTCGCCATGCGATCAGGGCGGCCGCTCGACAGTCAGGTTGTCAGGGTTCGTCGGGTGTCCGAAGCTTCTTCGCGATCTCGCCGGCACGGGCGAGGACGTCCAGCTGCGCCGGGTTGTACAGGGCGGTGACCGATTCGAGGAACGTCCGCTCGGTCACCGCCGGGCTCTTCGACAGGTGCTCCGCGGGGTCGAGGAGCCACGGGTAGTCGGCGATGGTGCGGGCCAGCGTGATGGCGAGACGGACCGCGAGGTCGCCTCTCACCGATTCCTCGGCGTCGGGGGACAGAGCGTCGAACTCCTTGCTCGCCGCATCGGGATCGGCCGTCAGGAGTTCACGTAGATCCTTCATGGCGGTGTCGTCGTAGAGCTGCTCGTAGATGAGCATCAGCGAGCGGTCCGGCTCGGAGAGATGTGACGCCACGTCCTCGAACCCCGCGGGAACTCCTGCGACGGAGGAGCCCTCCAGGATCGCGCGGATCTCGACCCTGGCCCGTTGCAGTCTCTCGATGCTCGCCGCGAGCTCGGCGTCGATGAGTCTGAGCGTCTTCGTCGAGGAATCGTCGTCGTCCGTGACCTCGTTGATCCGGTCGAGCGGCACATCGAGGTCCCGCAGGCGTCGGATCTTGAGCAGGCGCACCAGGTGCCGCACCTCGTACTGCTTGTAGCCGTTCGAGGACCGGTCCGGCAGCTCGAGAAGACCGATCCGGTGGTAGTGGCGCACTGTGTTCACCGTGGTGCCCGCCAGGTCGGCGAGCTCGCGCGTGCTCCAGCCCATCTTCCGTCCCCTCCTCGTCGTCGCTCCCGACCATCGTTTCCCCATGAGGTGTCCCTACCACCCGAGCAGGCGCACGGCCCCGGTAGCCAGGAAGGCGACGCCGCTGGTCCACAGGACGATCGCAACGGCCTGCCACACGAGCACGCGCTGCTTCGGTACGCCCGACGCCGCGAAGAACGTCGCGGTGAGCTGTGTGGGCAGGGCCAGCGGGGCGAGCAGGCTCGCTCCCGGCACGCCGAAGCGGGAGAGCCAGCCCTGCAGGCGTCGCTGCCCCTTCGCCCGGCGCGGGGTGGTTGCGGGAACGGCACCGTCTGCGGAAGCGCGATCCGCGCGCCCGGCGACCACCTTCTCCCGCACGCGGGAGCTGATGGTGACGACGGCGAGGACGCTCAGGAAGTTGCCGATCATCGCTGCGAGAGCCGCGACGATCGGGTTGATCCCGAGGAGGATGCCGATGCCTGCGGCTCCCTCGCCCTCGATGTACGGAATGGTGCCGGCGAGGGCGACGCCCACCGGTTGCACGATCTCGGGGAGTTGCTGCACGAACTCGCGCACTCCCTCATACGGATTGTCCACTGTGTTCTCCTCGGTTCCGGGGCCGCCCGGGGCTGCAGATCGTCGCATTCGATGCGAGTCGGTGTCAGCTGCGGAGCGGCTCTATTTCTGGTACGGGACCAGTTGAAACCATGTGCAAGGAACAGGGTCAAGCCGGTGCGGTGTTCCGTGCGCCGTACTTCACGCAACGCTGTCATGCACTGATTCAAACCGCGGTGTCAGCAACAACATACGGTGAAGGTCCGGAGCCTTGATGTGAGCCGAAAGAGCCAGCTCATGGCGCGATCGCATTGGGGCGCTTTCGTCCGTCTGTGTGGTGGTCATCCGGTCGGTGAAGCTGTTGCTTTTGCGTCCACGACACACCTCTTGAGAC
Source organism: Arthrobacter sp. TJ-266 (assembly GCF_058269115.1). Taxonomy (NCBI): domain Bacteria; kingdom Bacillati; phylum Actinomycetota; class Actinomycetes; order Micrococcales; family Micrococcaceae; genus Arthrobacter; species Arthrobacter sp. TJ-266. The sequence goes on along the minus strand of NZ_JBZCNC010000007.1, from coordinate 72,223 downwards.
AATGAGCGCACTAAGCGTCGAATAACGAGGATGAATGAACATGCTGCAAACCTTCGGGAACGGTATGGCCATGGTGAGCGGGGTGGCCCTTCGGGCCCTCTGTGCGCCCCGGCCGATGCCGGCCTCCCTATGCGCAGCAGACAGCTCCGAGAGCTGATCCTCCCAACCAACGCGTTGACGACACCGCCCGCCTGGATTCGGGATACCGCATGGCCTCCGCTGGCAAAGCCCGATCATTTTCGAGCCTCATCCACGGCAAAGGCGATTCTTCATGCACCCCCTCTCCATCAAAGACATTCGTTCGTCCTTCATCAATGCCACCCGGTCTGAGACCGCAAAACTCACTCCGCCCAAAGACCTTGACGCGCTGGACTGGGCAAACCTTGACCTACTCGGCTGGCGTGACGAAAAAATGCCGTTACGCGGCTACCTCGTGCTGCCAACCGATCAAGGGCTGACGTCTATCCTGCTCAGGGCACCCGAGGGAGGTCCTCGCCGAAACCGTTCGGTCCTGTGCGACCTGTGCCGCGACGTTCACTCCAAGGAGGACGTCCTGCTGTGGGTCGCCCGCCGGGCTGGCCAATCCGGCCGCAACGGCAATACCGTCGGCACACTCATCTGCGCGGACTTTATCTGCTCTTCAAACGTGCGCAAGGAACCGCCGGCGAGCGAGATTCACCTTGACCCGGCGCTCGTGGTTCTGCGGCAGGTAAAGGAACTACAGGAACGCGCGCAAAAGTTCGTCGGGCGGGTACGGCAGCAGTAGCTACGGGATAGGGCCCCGGTGGGCTTGGCTGGGCCTTTCGCCCTGATCCTCCGTCGGGGCCCTTCTTTCCCGCGGGCCGCACACTCCTCGGTTTTCTACGCGCAGACCAGCAGGCAGTCGCTCAGCAAGCCACCCGCTTCTAGGGATCATGGGAAGTTGATGGTGCAGTCGTACCCGCAACCTTCTGCTATCAGACGGCAAACAAGGCTTGTATTGCAAGCCTTGTTTTTGCATCACAAGCCTTGTTTTTCGTATTTCTGATGATGCTCTCGTAGCGCCCTGGTGTGAGGAGGATCCTCACCATGACCAGTCGCTCGGGGGGTGCTCCGTAGCGAGGGTTCGGCGTAGTCCTTTCTCAACGTGTTTGGTCCCGCACTCACCGAATGGTCCCCGTTTGGCGAAAAGCACGGCGGCCTGCCGGTCGAAGTGGTCGGTCCACCAGGACGACATTCCGCCTTCTTTCTGCACTTCTAGCCACTTTTCCATGAGTGCGCGGAACCTTTCGACCGCTTCGGGGTGGTTCCACCACTGTGGGCACCAGGACATGCCCGTGGACTTGTCGACGGATTCCAGTATGGACACCAGACCTTCTACCCAGTCGACAAGCTCTTCGGGTGTGAACGTGAAACAGTCCTCGTCGTGATCCTGACTGCCAGTGACGGGGGCGACGTCGTCCGTGGATTCGGTCATGGGCGGTGTCCTGTCCTAATGCGTTCGACGGTGGCGCCGATCTGGCTGTTCAGGGCTTTGTCGCGGAACCAAGGGACGGTGCGGACGATGGTGCCGCCTCCGTTGGAGGTCTTCACCCATACCCGGTTCGTGGGGAGCTCGGAGAGCTGGGAGACGGACATGATGTCGCGGCGCTGCGTCTGCACGGACCGGGAGGACCCGTTCCTCGAGGTTGAGGAGCTGCGGACCTTCGCGTCGTACTGGCCGATCGTCTTGGACAGGGAGTCGAGGAACTGGGTGTCGTCGGACCCGCCGCCGTAGACCTTGATCGCGGCCGCGGACCAGAGGGTGTCCCAGCCGGTGCGCTCGAGCATGGCCACGCCCTGACCTTTGGTCTGGAAGTACGCGCTGACGACGATGCCCATGGACCCGAAGTAGGAATACCACTCGGGGAGCTGCTTGAGTTTCACGACGTTCCCGACCTCATCCAGGTCAGCCACCACCGGCACAGTCAGGCGTCCACCGGCACGACGGGCGGCCTGCTGCGCTGCGGTGAACACCGCGTAGACGAGGGTCGAGACGAACGCGGCGCCGGAGCCGGCCGCGTCCTGCGAGAGCAGGACCAGGGTGTCCTTACCGATCACGAACCGGGCCGGATCAAACACCGGGACGCCCTTGGTGGGGGTCGACCACGCCACGAGCTCGTCGTGGACGAGGGCGGAAGCCATACGCTGGGCGCTGGCGGCCACGGATCCCCGTGTGTCCTCCGGCTGGGCGCTCATTCCCTGCAGGGCGGAGGCGGGACCGGCCTGCCCTGCCTGTTCGAGCAGCGCGGCCGGTTCCATGAAGTCAGCTGCCGACACCCACCGCAGAACGTCCTTCACTGTGCCGTTGTTCTTGGCGGCGGCGAGCAGGCACCAGGACAGGAAGTCGCGGCCCTGCGAATCAAACTGTGCATCCCCCCGGCCCGACCCGGCACCGGGAGCGGACGAGGTCTCGAAGATCGAGGCGACTTCGCCGGCGCTGATCGTGTCGGTGACGACCGAGAGTGGGTTGAAGATCATCGCGGGCCGGTGACTGTCCCGCCAGATCCGCTGCGGGTCGAACAACCACACCGTCCCGGTCCCGGACCGGGCGGCGATCACTTCGGCGACGCCGTCAACCTTGTTGCTGGTCATCAAATACGGGCCAGGCGCTTCGGTCGCATGACGGACAACCTGCGTCGTCGTCTTACCCCGACCGGTCCCCCAGACGTGCGCGGAGCACTCACGCCAACCCTGGATGACGGCCTTCGTGCCGGTGTCCCCGGTGTACCCGATGGTCAGGCCCGGGCCGATCCCCTCAGCGTCGGGGTGGAGGCGTGCAGCTTCGGTCAACCGAGCTTCCTCCATGGCCGGACGCATCTTCCCGCCAGGACTCATCCGGCGCGCGGCGCTACTGGTTTTCGAGGGAGTGCGCGTTCCCCACCAACCGAGCGCCACGATGACCATCAGTGCTTCGACGCCGAGCAACCAGGTGGCCGCCGGCGGCCACGGCGTGCCCCGCATCAGACCAATACCCAGCGCGATCGGATTCCATGGCAGGGATACCGGCACAGGGGTCAGAACCGCCCCTAGGTGGATCAGGCCAACCGCGAGAGCGATCGCGCCCATGACCCCGAGGACTGTGATAGCCGAACCGTTCTCCTGATCGTTCAACGGTTCACCTTCTCCTGCGCGGCAGCCCATGCCTTGTTCGTGTCGTGGGCGCGGTGCTCTCCGGCAGTGAGGTTCATCCGGAACGGCACACCGGGCTCGTCCCCGGTTTTCAGCATGAACCGGCCCCGCCCGGGCGGGGGCGAGACCTGACCGGTGTTCGGGTTCATCGACCCTTCTGCTGACCAGCCGACCAGCAGGGCTTTCTCCCGCTCGGAGACCGGGAACACCGTCTCGAGAAGGCTCATTTCGTTCTGAGCGAGCCCGCCGAGGATCTTCACGGAGGAGCGTTCCACGAATCCGGTGGCGATCTTCGTCAGCTCGTCCGTGGAGAGCAGCAGGTCCTTCATGGAGTGCGTGATCATCAGCTGTCCCAGTCCCTTGGTCCTGTTCAGGCGGGTCAGGGCGTCGATCTGGTGGACCAGCAGCTCGCTGGCCCGCAGCGACTGCCACAACTCGTCCATGATCATCAGGTGATGGCGTTCCTCCATCAGCCCGGCGTCGGCCATGGTCTTCGCAGCCGAGACACCGGCCTGCCCGTAGGACCAGCACACGGTCTGCACTGCGGCGCGGAGCATCAGCTGGGACTCGTCGATCATCGAGATGTCGAAGTCCACCGACTTGTCCATGAGCATCTCTTCGGTCGTCGGCTGGCAGAACACGTCCCCGAACGGGCCGTGTTCCCCGAGCGCGTTCAGGCCCGCGAGGAGGTTCTTCACCTGAGGCAGGTACTCCGTGGAGTCCTCGATGAGCAGCGCCGCCTTGATCTGCGGTGGGCCCGCTTTGATGACGTCGACGACGTCGCCGACCAGCGGCTGCCGGCCCTCGGCTTCGGCCTTTTCTGCTGCCATGGCGATCGCCATGGACAGGACGGTTTGCTCCTGCTTCTTCGCGTCCAGGGGCTCCTTGAACACGAGTTCGATGAGCCCGGTGAGCGTCATCAGCCGGCGGCTGTGAATCTCGGCGCGCATCTGCCGCTGCACGGGAGCTTCCAGACCTCCGAGCCTGTTCCAGAGCGGCCCGGCGTCCAGTGGGTTGATCGCCCCGACACCTGGCGCCACACGGATGATCTGGCCGTTGGTTTCCTTCACGACGCCGGCGAAGTCAGGTTTGAGGTCCCCGGCCACCAAGATCAGGAACCCCTGATCAATCAGGGCCAACGCCATGCGGACAGCGACCGAGGACTTTCCCCGACCGTTCAGGCCGAGGATGAACCCGGACGGGGAGGAGATGATCCCGCGCAGGAACAGACTGATCGGATCCCCGCACACCACGGACCCGTTGAGGAGGTTCCGGCCGAGGATCGCACCGACCAGAGGCGAGGACGTACCGACGCAGAACGGCCACAGGCCCGCAGTCTGGTTCGAGGTGGCCGTGAACTCCGGGGGCGGTTCCACCCACGTCACCATCCCGCCGTCGGGCACTTTGATGCCCTTGTCGGTGAGCTGCGGGAAGGTCGCGGCGGCCGCCGTCGTCGCGGCCGCCGATTTGCCGAAGAACCTGTCGCTGACCTTGTCGACCAGCTCATCGAAGACAGACATCTAGAGGGCCTTTCTCACGCTGGCGGAGATGGTGGCGACGTTTTCTGGGATGAGCCCCAGGCCGAGGTTGAACGCGAACGCCGCATCGTCGTTGTAGTCACACCCACGCACCCGCATCTGGATTCCGCTCGAGGCGTTGCGCATGATGGACGCCTCCACCTGAGGCAGCTGCTCCGGGGTGTGGACGGTCGCGGTAATCCCGATCGCGAAGCGCACCAGGGCTGCGCCCTCGGCCTGCTCCCGCTCGGCTTTGCGGGCCTTCTCGAGGGCGATGATCTGCGAGCTGGTCGGGCGTCGGCCTTTCTGGTTCGTGGCGAACTGCGCGTTGGTCAACGCTTCCTGGACCTGCACCGCTGATTTCTCCGGCGGCTGCGGCCGGTAGAACACGGTGACCCGCTTCTGCACCATGCTCGAATCCGGGCTCAACAGCGCCACCAGCGCGTTCTCCCGGAACGTTCCGGCCGGTGGGCGGAACATCTGCCAGGACTTCGACACGACGCCGGCGTGCTCGTACCGGCCCGGGAACCCGACCGTCCGTGCTGAGGCCGGACCGACCTCATGCCACGTCAATCCGGTACCGGTACCGGTACCGGTCAGACGGGCCCGTTCCACCGCTGCCGCGCCCAGCGGGTTGTACGCCACATAGGTCTGGTCCGTCAGGTCCGTGGCCTTCATCAGCGCGACGCTGCCCGCACCTGCGGACTCCAGTTCCTCGATGAACCCCTGCAGCAGGGACTTCACGTCGGACACCAGCTCGTCGGCGGTGCGCTCCGGCGCCCGGCCCTGATCACTGGCCTTGCCGCTGAACGTCAGGGATACCCACTGCTCGAGCTTGGGGACATTGTGGTTGAGGTTCTGTACGACGTCGTCCATGACCTGCCGGGCGAAGGATGGGACCTCGTGGTTACCGGCCTGCTGGCGGGCCACGGCCACCGCGTCCGGGAGACGTTCGCCGGGATCGGTGGTCGACTGGGTGGTCACCGCGATCTGCTCGACGCGGGCGTTCGATCCGGCGTCACGCTGGAACGCTGCCCATGATCCGACCAGGCGGTTCACCCGGTCCTGATCGAGCAACCCGAGACCGGAGGAGTTGGTGGAGAAGAACACGGTCCCGGTCTTCAGCCGTGGGTGCCACAGCATGACGCCCTCGTGACCGAAGAGGTCCTGGAAGTTGATCAGCTCCGTCGCGGCAAGCAGGCCCGGTGCACGGAATGATCCGTCCGGGATCTGTGAGACCGGCCCGGCCTTGTACGTGGTCGCTCCTGCTCGTCTGCCCTTGGTGTGCATGCTGCGGGCAATCCACCGCTCCGGCTTGGAACGGCCATACCGGTCCTTGGACCCGAGTACAGCGGCCACGGCCAACGAGAAAACGGCGAGCCCGATCGCCACCCAAATCTGCGACAGCATGATCGCGATGAATACGCCCACCGCCCCGACACCGAGGACAGCGGTCGAGGCCATGGTGAACCCCATCAGGCCCGCCGTCTTGTCCTCGGCGATGTTGCCGTACTGCCGGACAACCTGCTGATCAGTGCTCATACGTCATTCCCGCTTTCCACTCCGTGTTCGGCTTCTCGCGCTGCGTCCCGCAACGCGAACTCGATGCGCTGCCGGTTGAACCCCGACTTGTCCGCCGTCTTCTCCGCCCCACCAGGGGCTCCGTCCCGGTACCCCTGCGCCGCCGGGGATTCACTGCCCGCACCCTGTGGTCCGCCACCGGCGTCACCATCCGGCACGGCAGACCCCGTGGAAGGACTATTTGACCTAGCTGACGGTTCAGCCCCCGCTGGACCTCCCCCTGACCCGTTGGGCCCTTCATCACCTGAGCCGGACCCCGGGCCGGACTCCGTCTGAGCAGGGGCCCCTGAGCTGGCTGTCTGCCGCTCCGCACCTGTCGGGCCGCCTGTGCCACCGCCGGACTCGGCACCAGCACCTCCACCAGCTCCTCCACTGTTGTTGCTGTCCGCTCCGGTCTCCGTGGCTCCCGGTGCGCCGGTTCGCTGGGCTTGCTGCTCCGCACCCGTCGGTCCACCAGAGGAATCGCCAGCACTTCCGGATCCACCGGTGCCACCACCAGAACCAGCACCACCATCAGCTCCGGCCCCACCACTCGAGGCAGCACCGCCGCTGACTCCGTCACCGCCGCCGGGACCAGCACCAGCAGGTCCACCACCAGAACCAGTGCCTCCGGTCAGGGCAGGTGTGCCGCTCATCCCGTCAGCACTAGCGGCTCCGGCAGTGCTTGCGGTCCCAGCCGCGTCGGTTGCCGCTGCGGTGCCTGCGGTCCCAGCCGTTTCGGTTGCCGCTGCGGTGCCTGCCGTGCCGGCAGTGCCTGCGCTCCCAGCCGCGGCCATGCCCGCCGCCCCGACGCCAGCAGTGACCGCACCGACCGCCAGTGCTCCACCGAGCATCGCGAGCCCTGACGCCCCCATACCCTGCGGTCCGGCGCTGATCGCCGGAACGAGGACTTTCGCCAGGGCAGGCATCGCAACGGAGGCGCTGAGGATCACGACGAGGCCAGTGATCAGGCTGATCATCGTGTTCCCCAGCTCGTTCTCGGCGGTGCCCTGGATACCTTTGAGCAATGCGAGTCCCGCCCCGTAGAGGATCGCCGCAGCAGGCTTGAACAGCACCACGGCAGCGAGCCACGCCACGGCCTTGTCGAAGGATTTGCGGCCGCGCTCGGTTTGCGAGGCCGCGGCGAAGATCGGCAGGACACCGCACAGGGCAATCGCCATGCCGTAGGAGAAAATGACGATGAGCGCGTTCAGGATCGCCCCCAACAGTGCCAAAGGAACGATGAACAGGACGATGCCGGCGAGTTGCATCGTCATCGTCCCGCCCGCGATAGCGTCCAGCCCCATGGCTTGCCCGAGTCCGTCTTCCTGCGCGGACCCGGAGATGGTCGTCACCAACCACGGCGCGAGCTCATCAGTTGCAGCAAACAGCAGCGCCACCATGGGAACTGCGATCGCCGTCGTCAGAATGGTGCGGACCATTCCCATCACTAAGTTCTCGGCCGAGTTGCGGTCCTGATCGCGGGCGATCTTGATCAGCGCGAAGACAGTACCGAGGACGCCAGCGACACCGACGAAAAGCACCGTCGACGTCTGGATCCGCGCAGTCGCGGAGCCCTCCCCCATCTCGGGCGCCCCGATCTTCAACCACCACGTCCCGACGAAGTTCAGAATCTCCGTCAATATCTGGATGACCCACCCTGCGAGAAAAGTGATGAGCTTTTCAATCGCGTCCCCAGCAACTCCTTCAAAGAGATCCCCTACCCAGTCCCCCATCAGCTTTTAGGTCCCCACTCGATGTAGGGCTGCCCCTGGTATCGAGCACCCGTGATGAAGTCATTGCCCGAGGCCGGGTCGAGCTTCCAGTCACCGTCTTCCCAGACCAGGTCGACCTGAGCCATCACCGTCTGGTCTAGCCCGCTGTCATCCACTGCCGTGTAGACGAGAAGGTAGGAAGCTGCATCGGCGTCGTAGCTGTTCTGGATGTAACCGATCAAGTTCAGCCGCGTGATGGCTGTAGGGTCTTCGCTCTGCTCGATTCCGTCCCGGATGCGCTGTGCCCTTTCGCCCAGCAGCACTCGGTTCGGTCCTTCCGCCACAGCCGCCTCGAGGTCGGGTGCTGCCTCTTCGCTAACCGAGGGGTCGAGTGCGACGGCATAGGTGGCCGCTGCCATCAGTGCGCCGGCTTCGGTGTGTGAATATCCGACCCGAAGGGTTGAAGGCTGTTTCTGGCAGCCACCGAACTCCGAGAACGGGACGACGTTGTAGCCGGCGGCCACCCACTCCTCTACGACAGGAGCGGAATCCGCGACGGAGGTCTCGTCATCGCTGAGGTCCGCCTGGCAGTCCCACGCGGTATCAGCCTCCACCACGGCCGGTCCTGTCGTGGTGGAAGCGGTGGGTTCCGCCGCACCGGGAGCCTGACTGGTCGGGCTCGCCGGTGCGGCGGAGTCATCAGCGTTGTTATCGAAGAAGAAGGTCCGTATGCCCCAAGCTGCGAGGCCCACCACTACGAGGACCAGAAGCATGACAGCAGCACCGAACCAAGCGGGTCGGCCGGTAGGTCGGTCGGTAGTGTCCTGTGTGCTCATCGTCTGTCCTTTGTCTCGTTGCAGGTGGGTCAGTCAGGTGTGGATTAGGCTGCGGTGACAGCGGTCCAGATCGCCCCGGACGAGCCGATCAGGAGTGCTCCGATCATCGGCCAGAGCGGTGCCTCGACCGACTCCCCATTGCGGCGTGCTTTACCAGCCTGAACCAGTCCGAAGATGAAGTAGACGAACAGCAACGCGGTGGCGCCCCAGAGGACCCAGCCCATGACCGTAGTGAGACCTTCGGTGCCGGGAGGCTGCATCGGGGTGTACTGCTGCGCCGTGATCGTGCCCTCCGTGGAAGGAGTGAAAGCGTTGATGGTGGTGATCGTGTGTGCTGCCAGTGCATTTCCGAACATGATGGTTTCCTTCTCTCAGTGCCCGGTGTGGGCGATCTTTTCGATTTTCCGGAGCACGCTCTTCAGTCGCGTGCCGGAAGCTTGTGGGGTTGCGCCGACTTCACGCCAGGACGCCTCATAGGGGACGGTCATGGCGACCGGGAACATGCGCGCGACACCGCGCGCGAAGTCCAGGGTCGGCTTCGTCAGCCGGTTCTTTGGCCGGTCGTGGACGATGACCAGTCCGACCAGCTCGTAGGCGAGCTGCCCGGACGCCGATTTGCGGGCCAGCTGCTGCGCGGCCTCCAGTGACGACCCGCTGGTTGAACACACCAGCAAGGCCCGCCCCGCCCACGTCGGGCGCTGATCGGACTCGTCCACGACGTTGTCCGAGCACATGCCCGCCAACGTCGTGGTCCCGACTCCACCGGAGGCGCCCACCAGCCACAGCGTTGCCGAGGTCACCGTGACTGACGCGGCAGGTTCGGTTTCCTTGACCGGTTCCTCAGCCAGGGTCTGCTGAATGTTCTGCGGACCGCGCAGCGACTCACGGTGCCCCAGAATCGGGTCATCATCGATCGGGTCCTCTTCCGGTGCTACTTCCGGTGCACTGATGAACGGGTTGCCCTTGGTCGTCACGCTCACAGCTCCTCCGCAATCAGAGCGGCAGCACGGAGCCAGGCCCGCCGGGTCCGCGGGAGCATTGAGGAGAACCGGATCCGGCCCTCGACCAGGGACGGGTCATAGGGCACCGTGGCGACAGCCTTCACGAACGGCCGGAAGGACTCAGCCAGCGCGTCCAGTTTCGCCTTGCCATGCGCCGGAGTGCAGCCCAGGACGATCACAACGGCGCGGTCCGCGAGGGACTGAGCGTGCTCGTCCCCGGCCCGTAGTGCGCTGAGGATCCTCGACGCACCCTCGGCCGCGTCATCGACGGACTTCACCGGGATTACGACCTGATCGGTGTGGCTGATCATCGCTTCCCAGTTGTCGCCGCGCTCGGTGTTCCCGGAGTCCTTCACGATCAGCCGGTAATACTTCGCGGCCACCGCGTACAGCCGGTGAACCTCGGCGCCGGTGACCTCGTGACGGGCCCTGGCGCCGGAACGGTCATCAGAGCGGAGGACGTCGTACTGATCGGAGGGCTGGTGGTGAACGTAGGACGACAGGTCTCCCGCCCGGGCACCGGCGGTCATGAAGTAGTCCGTCTGCCCGAGGAGGTCGACCACCGTTGCTTCGTGGCCTGCATCGTAGGTCCGCCACCCCAGCGAGCCCAGCGAGTTGTTGTTGTCCCATGCCAGGACACCGGAACCGCCCATACGGGCGAATACCGCCGACAGGCAGATGACCGTCGGGGTCTTGCCTGCGCCGCCTTTGGGGTTGAGGACCGTGATCGTCCGCGGTCCCTCCCAGTGCTGAGAGACGGCTTTCTCGTCTTCCCGTCGCGCGAGCTCATCAATGGACGGAGCGAGTTTCATCCCGAGGTGGTTCAGCAGTCCACGCATCCCGAGCTGCGCCGGAAACGCCGCATCGGGTCGGTCCACGAACGATGGCATCGAGGACCGGCGGGTCGGCAGGACTTCCACAGTCGTGACCTTGTCCTGCTCGGCCGGTGCTGCCACCGCTGCTGTCACTGGTGCCCGCTCCACGACATCCGCAGGAGCCTGCGCCGTGTCCGCCTGGGTGTCCGTATCCGGTTCAAGGACCGCCACCGCTGTCTTCGGTGCAGGGGATTCCGCCACCGGCTCGGTGGGCGCCGGAATTGCTGTGGACACCCGCCGGGATGCCCGAACAGGTGCCGCAGGAACAGGAGCAGGAGCAGGTGTTGGCTCAGCCGGCGCCGACGACACAGCCGGTTCTGCCGGCGCTGCCACGGTCGCAAGGATCGGCTGCTCATCCGGGGTTGTGGTGGCAGCCTGCTCAATGACCGCCCCATCGGCCTGCACGAGAACCGTCCGAGCCCCGGCCGGGTCCTCGATGTGGAGTTCGACGCTGGTAGTCGCGTCCGCGGCAAGGCCGGTCGCGGTCGTCATCACTGAACGCCGCGCTTCCATCACCGTGGAGTAGTCCGCGTGGGTCTTGTGTCCTTCCACGTCCAGGTCGAGGGCTCCGGTCTGGTCGATCACAGCGGTCATCTTCATCAGGGGTTCTCCTTCGGGGAAACGGCGGAAGTGGAGGCAGGAGCAGGGGTATTTGTCGTCGCAGGGGTCGGCGCCATGGTCGAGGTCGGTGAGGCCGTCGGACGGGGGCCGGTGTCCGCCAGCGCGTACAGGGAGTTCGGTGAGTCTCCGGTGGGTGATCCAGTGGCACGGGTGATCGCCTTCCCGTCCGCCGTGATGAGATCCGGGACGGACGCCTGCAGGGAGTCGGTGGTGTCCTCGACCTCGCCCTGCGGATTGATGCGCGACTGTTCGCCGTCGGTGTTGACCCACGCGTACCCGGCCGAGAGCTTGCCCGCGCCGGGTAGCCGGTGAGCTTCCATGGCGGAGACGTCGATGAGGACGGACCCGGCGAGCATCAGAGCGTTCTCACGGTCCAGCTGCAGCCCGGAGGCTGAGACGTCCCCGCCCTCGAGAGTCACGAGTCCGGCCTGCGTCACCTCCGTGGCATCCGGAGCTGTCCCGAGGTCGTAGAAGCCGATGCTCACCCCATCACTTGCCCCGCCGCTTGCCCCGTCCCCGTTTTTCCATGCGGCGACCACGCGACCGTCGATGGATCCGAGGACGCTGATCAGTTCGGCACCCTCTGCCGGGGACGGCAGTGTTGCCGGGGAGGGCAGGGCGGCAGAGTCCGTGGTGACCCGCCAGATTCGGCCGGCATCCAGGTCCGCGGTCACCAGGTCCGCGCCGAGGGCTTCGACCGGTTCGGCGGACGCCGGGACCACCCGGGACACGGTGCTGCCGTCGGCTGCGACGATCAGAGTCTGCTTGCTCGGAAGGTCCACCCGGGGCGCAGTGCCCCCGTCGAGAACGATCGTCCCGTTCTGCGGAACGTCGACGCGGATCGGATCAGGCCCGTCCCCGAACATGACCAGCTCGCGCGCGGTCGACGCCGCCACACGGGACTGCCCGTCGAGAGTGAACAGGGCCACCTCGCTGATCGTGAACGGCGCGGTACGCGTCCACCGCTCCACCCCCGTCCCGGGATCATGAGCGGTCAGGGTCGAACCGTCCACACTCACCGGGTGACCGGAAGGGTCCTGGATCGCCCGGACCGTGGAGGACTGCATCGGCGCGGTCCACGTCGCGTAGGTGTCCCACCCGGCAGGAGCCGGAACTGGGAGCTGCGCCGGGGGTGGCGTGTAGATAACGGCGGCTGGTGTCGCTTCGGGATCCTGGAGGACGTAGACCCCGCACACCCCGACGGTCACGACGAAGATCCCGGCGCTGCCCCACATCATCAGCTTCCGGCGGCGTGCCTGCGGTCGCCGCACGCCACCACGGGCGGCGGTCGCTCCGCTCGAGGTGCGGCGGCGGCCAAGATGCCCGCCCCTGCGGGCACTGGTCTGTCCGTGGATGGTTCCATTACCGCTGGTGAGCGTCGTGGCGGGATCGGTGGAACGCTCCTCGAGGGTGCCGAACTCGGTGTCGACGATCATCTCGTACACCTCGCCGTCCTCGGTGTGGCCCTGCACCCGGCAGGCTTTCAAGCCCAGGCGACGGCATGCTTCCGACGCGGCGTCGGCCGCGACGTCGGCAGGGGAAGCGTCCTCGAGCACCGGGTAGGTGAGGACGTCACCGTTGGCGTCGGCGACGATTTCGCCCTCCCCGATGGTCAGGACGATCACCGGCCATGGGTGCACGGCGTGGCTCATCGCTGACCTCCGATCGCTGCGGTCAGGTCTCGGGTCTGGTGCCCGACGACATCCCACTGGCCGTCCACCTTCTCGAGGTAGAGAGTCACCTGCCGCTGGCCGGTGCCCTCGAGTGGTGTCTCGTCCCGGGCGACCCACCGCCAGGTCACGTCGAGGACCCGGATCGCCTTATCCGGGGCGACGTCCTGCGCGGCGTCACCGATTGCGGGAACCGCCCGGGGAACGCTGTAGGCGCGGTGTTCGGCTGGTTCCAGCCAGTCACCGTTGCTCGCGTTCCGCTCGGGCTCGATTTGGTTCGCTGCCCACGCCTCGCTCATCAGCGGCTTCGCGCGGACCGCGGCCGCCGTCTCCGTGCGGTCCACCGTCGTGTCCCAGGAATGCAGGACCAGGGCAGCGACCCGGGCGGTCGACTCGACGTCGGAACGGTCAGCGTCCTCAGGGGATGCGAACGTGTCGCCACCCAGGACCTCCTCGGCCGCGGCGGAGGTGGAGGAGCCTTCGGAGATGGTCGTCGGCGCGGAGATAGGCGCGACGTCGTCCTCAGCTGCAGGAGCATCAGCGCCGCAGCTGGTCAGGGCGACGATCGAGACCGCGAAAGCTGCTCTCCGGTACAGGTGTGTGCGTGAGCGGTGGGTCATTGCACCCACGCTCCTTTCTCTTTCAGGATCGGCTCGGGGTCGAGGTTGAAGTTGTTGTAGGGGTAGGCCGCGTCCGGGGATTCGGGACTGTAAATCTCGAAGTGCAGGTGCGTGGCCACCCGTCCGAGTCCTGCCCTGTTGCCCTCGATGCCGACGATGTCGCCTCGTTCCAGGACGTCGCCCATTTGCACGTCGTAGCGGTTCAGGTGGCAGAAGCCGAACTTGAACGCCGGTTCTCCCTCTTCGATGACCTTGGCGATGACGCAGCCGTCAACCGGGAGGAAGCTTGTGACCTGGATCTTGGTCGGGGCGATGACCTGGCCGCCGTCGCCGTAGCCGGCGCCCGGGGTCGAGATGTCGACGCCGACGTGTTCCTGCGCCCAGGCGGGAAGGCCTGCGATGTCCCGGTGCCCGTAGCCGGAGGTGAACACGCCGCCCGGCAGGGGGGTCGTCCACTCGCCGTCTCCGAGGTCCCCGTCCCATGCCACTCCCCCGGCCGGGGCGGCACAGTCGGTCGTGAACTCGTTCTGCCCGGTGTTCAGGATCTTCTCGATGTACTGCACGGTTTCCGTGAACGGCGGGACGCCCTTCGCGTTCTGCACGGCACCGGGGCCCGCGTTGTAGGCAGCAAGGGTGAGCTTCACCAGAAGGTCGGCGTCGTCGCCGGCCAGGGATTGCACCTGCTCTTTCAGTGCAGCCATGTAGCGGCCGTAAGCAGGAATGGCATCCTCAGCCGAGAACGCGTCCCCGCCCTCCCCGTACATCGCCCAAGTGCCGGGCATGAACTGAGCGACGCCCTGAGCACCCACAGGGCTCCGAGCGCCTTCGTTCCAGCCCGACTCCTGCTTCAACTGCGCTGCAACGACACTGACCGGCAGGCCGGCAGTTTTCGCCGCAGCCTCCACCAAAGGACCCCAGCCATTCGGGATCGCCGGAGTCGAGGTGCCAACCCCGACGGTTCCGCCGACTGCCGAGACGACACACGCAGCAGGTCTCTCCTCTTCCTGCGTGAGGATCGCAGCACCCGCAATGCCCACCACGGGCAGTCCTGCCAGCAGAGGTAGAAGAATCACCAGAGCCAGCAGCGGTGAAGCTCCGGGCTTTTCGTCCTGATCCACCGCGCCTCCCCGGGGTGTGAAGGGCACAGACCGATTAGGGATTGCCCGGTAAAATTTGGAATGGTGAGGAAAAGGACAGATGCCAATTCCTTAGTACTCATAATAGCTTAGATTTTGACATCTTTGCTGGACGCGTCTGCCATGCCCATCTAGTGCTTTCTTGGAGGAGGTGCCGTGACTGTTTCTGGTTCCGACTTCAAGCAGTGGCTTGAACGCCGCGGCATCACCACATCAGCGAGCGAGCTGGGCCGGCTTACTGGTTTGCATCGGGTCACCGTGGGCAATCAGATCCGGCGCGGCAGTGTGCCCGAGACAACGATCGTTGGTGTGGCTCGAGGTGTTGGCATCCACCCGATCGAAGCACTGGCGGACTTCAAGGAGTACGAAGACCTCGACGGCCGGCCCCGCACACCGACTGCCGCCGAAGTCCTGAGCCAGGTCCACCACGCGGACCTCATGGCGGAGCTGCAGCACCGTTTCCAGGAAGACCTGTTCCCCCGGAATGACAAGGTCAAGATCGATTTTCCCCATGACGGCTCACATCGCGCATGGATCGACGCGATCGACACCGGCGACGTCCGACATGACGTTGCCGAGAAGACAGGGACAGCGATCACCTACCTGTTCACCCAGCTCTCCGAGAACAAGCTGACCCCCATCCAGGCAGTCACCGCAGCGCGGGTCAGCGGAACGTCCCTGGTTGCTCCCCTTGTCGTCATCGGACTGGTCACAATGAAGGAGGGTGACTGGCACGACGACATCCGGGAGACCGCCCTGATGGTGATGAAGAACGAGGACCTGGTCGAACTGATCCAACAGCGACTGAATCTCCTTCAGCGCCGCCTGCGGCAGCGCAAGGAAGCACTCGAATACGCGGAGAAACTTACGGACCTGATCGGATGAACGAAAGCATCTACGTCATCTCAGTCAGCTTCATGCTGATCTTCCTCGGTGGACTGACGTTCCACCGCATGACCTCCAAGCGCACACCCGAAGGGGCTCGGGCACTGCTGCGACCCAGTGGCCGGCTGGCCCTCATGGGAGTAATGCTGACCGCCGCCTACGTCTTCTCCATGCCCGGCGTCTATCAGTTCCTGGAAGTCTTCGTGCCCATCTCCAACGGCACCGACTTCATAGCCAAATGCTGCGCCATGACCGCTGTAGGGGTCCTCGGCGTGCACCTCGCCGTCGCCTACGGCTCAGAAACGGCTACCACCTGGATCGTTGGAAAGCTCGGCCTCCTGGTGGGCGTGATCGCGGCCTCAGGGGTGCTCTTCACGCTCCTCGTGGCGAACACCCCCGAGGCGTCACCCCGCTTGGAGATGTACCAAGAGCAGCGCGCGGTGGAACTGAACGAGTGGATTGTCCTCGCCTACACCGCCTACGTACTGGCGCCCCTCCTGCTGCCGCTCTTCCGTGACAGCCGCAGGAACCCTCTGCGCTTCGGCCGACTGGCCTCGAGGTTGATCTTCGCTGGCTTCATCCTCTCAATCGGACGCGCCCTCGCCTACCCGCTGGAACTAGGCGCGGGGCCCGAAGCGTTCTACATCTTCGAGCTGGTCACGCACGTATCGACGGCCTGCGTCGTCCTCGGACTATGGGCGTTCGCCTTCGCCAGGTCACGCCAGCTGGCACGCAAGACCTTCGACACCGGCCTGTCGATCAAGTGAGGAGCGGATCGTGAGTAAGACACCACCAGAGGCAAAGCAGGCTGTAGAGCGCATTCTGACCAAGGCGAACCCGGAAAACGAGGCCGCCTACGCCGTCATCTTCCGCGCCGTGAAAATCTGCATCGAGGCCGGAATGAACCGCCGGCAGACGGCCCGCTACCTCGGTGTATCTGCCCGCCGCATCGACAAGCACGGCCAATACTTCCGCACCGCGAAGTCGGTCAAGACCATGTTCGGAGAAGCCTTCGGCTCGAGGTCGCTCGACGTCATAGCAGAAGACGCCAAGGCGAAGCTAATTCAGTGGGCGTGGAAGAGCTGAAGCGGCTCTGATTACTGTGGATTGAAGGACTGTGCCATATTGGTACGGTCCTTCAATCGTTGAGGAGTCAGATGCAGCCCACCGACAAGCAGAGGGGCATGTCGCGCGACACGCCCCCACAACTCGTCGTTCCTCGAGGTGACACGCCGACACGCCGTGTAGGAACTTTTTTTCGGGTCGGCTTGTCGGCCTTCAAGGACGTCCTACAGACGTCTAACGAAAAACGAAAGTGGGCTCCAGTAGCGTGGCGAGGAAGAAAGGGTTCAAATGGAACCATTGTATCTCGCGGGCAGTTCGGGTCATCTATGGCTCTATCTGTGCGTGAAAAGACCCGGAAACAATGGGGACATTAGGTGCATTCTCCCCAGTAGGACGGCAGGCGTGGCGCATACGCCAGCTCACGCGGTGCTTCAGACCACCCTCCGATCAGCTCATGCGCACATCGTTTTACAAAACGATGTGCCAGCTTCCCGGCAATCGATCCCCTGCGCTGGTAATTTTTCACTAGCCGCACCTGGTCGACCGCGCGATGAGCTCGGAGCCTAGGAGCAGCTAAAGACAGATTGATCCTCGTGCTACCGAGTCGGCCCTGGTTGGCAGTCGGAGCGCACATGAGCAAAGGACCGATTGGGAATGGCTGAATCTACTCCACGTAAGATCGGTCGCCGGTTCAAGGGCGACCGTCGATTCGTCGGTGGAAAGATCCCTGCCCGCATGGCGGACCAAGTGCATCAGGCCGCCGAGCTCGAAGGACTCACAATCACGGAGATGATCGAGTCCGCCCTTGCCATGCGCCTGCAGCACGTTGATCTCACGAAGAGGGATAACCAGGAGGTCCTGCCAATCAACATGGCCTCTTAAGCATAAGAAGGCCCGCACAAGGCGGGCCTTCCAATGACAGATGTCGCTCATCACCCGATTGCTTGCCGGCGAGGGTGAAGAGCCGTTACAGGGTCCTTACGGATCCTGCCTTTTGAACAAACCCCAGTGAAGGGTCCCTTCGCTATTCCCTTGAGAGGAACAGGTTCATCGTACAACAGCGCCGTGCTGCGCTGCCAGAAATTGTGCACCCCGGCGTGCCGCGTGTCGCGGCGGTTACCGATGACCCTGCCGTGGTGTGGGCAGCCCTTGCACCCCTCCTGGCAGGCCAGCCACGCGTCCGCATTTCGCAGGATGCGGGCAAGAGCTACCCCCAGCGTTTCGAGCGCGAGCTGACCGACGGACTACCGTCGAAGCCGGCTGCAGTTCGCATCATCGGCAAGGACGGCACCTGCCGAGCCATCTTCCTCGACTTCGACTCCTCTGTGGACGGTACCGACAGGGTCGACGCGGACGTCTACCTCGTCACGGCCTGGCTCCACAATATGGGCGCCCGATGGATCGCCGACTACTCCCCCAACGGCGGCCGCCACATCTACATCCCCCTCGCCGAGCGCGTGCCCTTCCATGAGGCCCGCGAGCTCGTCGAAGCTCTCGGCACCCGCCACCGCAGCCTGGACAAGTCCCCGCACCAGAACCTCCACCACGGCTGCATGCGCACGCCCGGCAGCGTCCATAAGCGCGGCGGACACCAGATGCTCGACATGAGCCTGACCATGGCCTATGACATTGCCCGCAGGCCGAACGCGAAGACCGTGTGGGCCCGGCTCGTCGCAGATCTTGCGCCCGAGATCGCCGCGGTGCGCGCGCTCCGCCTCGAACAGGAGTACGAGCCTTCGACGAGCGTGGACAATCAGGACGCGGTCACACCAGTTCGCGGCATGTCCCGTACGACGCTGGCGATCGCCACCCACGGGATCTTCGACACCACTCGTTACGACTCCCCCTCCGAAGCTCGTCAGGCTGTCCTGGTGGCAGCTGCAGCAGCAGGTCTTGGGCTCCTGGACGTCGAGCGACGGATGAAGCAGGGCATCTGGCCTGGGCTCGCACAGTTCTTCGCTCGCTACCGGAGCCCGCACAGATTCAAGGCACTCGAGCGGGACTGGCGGAAAGCGAAGACCTTTCTCGCCACTCAAGCCACCGGGAAGAACAATGCCCGTATTTCCCCCACAAGCCCGCCTAATACACAGGGGGCAGGGGGTACTGCCTCCTTTGCACGTGGTTCCGATTTCGAGCACCGCTTCATTCGAACCTGGCGTAACGCTCTTGCTCTGGCTGAGGTCCGGTACAGGGACAGTAGAGACGGCATGGCCAAGAGGATGCTCCTGAGGGCACTCGGAGCAGCAGCACATATGACCGGCAGCAGATACATCGAGTTCGGCACGCGGTCCCTGGCAATCGCCTCCGGAATCGACCACACCACTGTCGCAGCCCACCTCAGGGCCCTCCGGAGCGAAGGCGACCCGTTGGTCACGCTGATCGAGTCAGGACGCGGGACCCACGGAGATCTGTACATGCTCACGGTTCCGCAGCCCCTGCAGGAGGCGGCGTCCGAGGTCTCCTGGCGAAAGGGCAAGATCCACGCTCTCAGGCCGGCCTTCCGGGAGCTCGGGATCCCAGCAGCGCTGCTGTACGAGGCACTTGAGCAGTCCACCACTCCCCTATCGACTACGGAGCTGCTCGATGCCACTGGGCTTAGCCGTACGGCGGCGTCCACGGCCCTCGAGGTGCTGGCAGCTTGGAACCTCATCGTCCGCTCCACCACCCGGTCCTGGGCCCTCGTACCGGGCACCAGCCTGGCCCTGCTCGCCGAGTACTTCGGCATCCCTGACGCCGTCGAACGCCAGCTCACCCGCTACAGGGCAGAACGCGCCGTCTGGAGGGCTTGGCTCGCCGGCAACACGGTCAGCGCGCAGCAACAGCTCCTCTCCCCCGGTGAGGACTACCCATGGCATCTCTTCGAACCCCTCGACGATGAGATGACGCTTGCGTCCTTTGCCTTCAAATAGGAGGCTCCTCGGTAGAAATGGAACCTTTTCATCCTGTAGATACATTTCTTCCGTCGCGCTCCCCCGCCGAGCGTCAGGGCGCCAATCAGGGTCGGCATCCCTAATGGATCCATTTCGCTCAATGGCCCCTTTTCTCCCCACCACCAGCAGAGCCCCCCGGCGCCGTGGTCTAGCTGACGAAACGGTCGATCGGGAAGAAATGGAACTGTTCCTCCCCTGGCCCCTTTTCTTCTCGCACCCGCAGCTGCGGCCCGTTAGGACAGGACGGTCTGCCTCGCTGCGACCGAACTCCACCGTCGTCGCCATGACCCCGGGAAAGACCGACTGGATCCCGCTTTGCGTCGAAGCCACTCCCCTCGTTCGACGTCGTCCTGGCGCCCAGCCGGTCCTCCTCCAGCAGGGTGGCAGAAATGTGTCTAATAGATACTTTTCTACCAGTGGGGAATTGGTTCCAATTACGATGAGCATCCTGAGGCGTAATGGGTACATTTCGGTCAAAACGTCAGGGCAGAAAAGTACCCATAGTGGAACGAGTCAAGGATGGACCGTGAGCGCACGAAGTGTGCTGGCGGCCAAGAGCCCCGAGCGTAGGAAGAAAAGGTGCCATTTCTGCCTGAGTGCCCGTTGGATGGCAACTCGCCTCCAGCTGCTACTACCGTTTCGAGCCCGCGCGGGAAGAAATGGTGTCATTTCTGCCCTCAAGGCCGTGGCTGGTCGAATCATGGGCCACGGACAAAATTGAACCTTTGTCTCCAATACGACAGTCCGTCGTCGCTATGCCGTGGACAGGAAGGAGGGGTTGCGCATGGAGGGCGGCCAGCCCAGGGCACTGCTGCGCCCGACGGACCTGCTCCTGTCGACCGCGTACTAATGGTTCCATTTCTGCAGTTCGTCTCTCGGTTTCGGGGGAAAAATTGACCCGTTCTGGGCGATGCGGGCTGATGCCTTCCGCTGAACCAGGGGGAATTCAGGGCGGCTGTTGCGGTCGCCGAGGTAGCACGGAATGTTTCCATTTCTGCCGGCATCGGAGCTTACTCCTGACATCGGCGCGTGGGGGATGATGATCCGATTTCTCCAAGCGCGACAGGGCGACCTCTCCGGCAGAATCGGCACCGTTTCTTCCCGCGATCCTCGCTGGCGTGCGGGAAGAACGGAACCATTTCCCCTATAAGTTAATGGTTCAATTTGCTCCAATGGCCAGATTGGGGTAAACGAAGTCAATGATCCTAATGGTTCCGTTTCTTCCTCGGCGTGGCCTACTGTCGACGGGTCCACTGCGCCGCTACTCTGATCGAAAGAGCTTCGGCCACGCCGGCACCGAGGATTCCCAAGGCCCCCCTTTCGGGCCCCTTCCGGCGTGGCTTCCATTGCAGTCAACGGAAGGTACGCCATGACGGCGAGAATCATTGCGGTCTGTAACCAGAAGGGCGGCGTCGGCAAGACGACCCTGGTCACCGGCCTTGCGGAGGCGTTCTCCGACAAGCTTGGCAAGCGCGTGCTGGTCATTGATGCGGATCCGCAGCGCAACACCACCTCGGCGCTCGGCATCACCAACCCAGAGTTCACACTCAACGACGTGTTGTACGGCGACCCGGACAACAACCAAAAGATCACACCCGGTGCGGCCGAAGACGCGATTGTTCCCGCCGGCCCGGCCTGGCTGCCCAAGGATCAGGCGGGGGAGGGGAGTCCGACCATCGACGTCATCCCATCGGAGCGGAATCTCGCGTCACGGGAGCGGGACGCGATGATGGCGCGCGAGCATCGTCTGCGAATCTCCCTGAAGGGTGTGGCCGACGGCTACGACGTCGTCCTCATCGACTGCCCGCCGTCGCTTGGCCTGCTGACCGTCAACGCACTCACGGCGGCGACCCACGCCCTGCTCGTCACCGAGCCCCGGGTGTCCTCCGTAGAGGGCCTGGCCGAGATCGTCACGACCATCGCCGAGGTGCAGGAGAACCTCAACGAGGACATCGACCTGGTCGGCGTCGTGATCAACAAGGAGCGGAGGGGCCGCATGGACCAGACGCACTGGATCAATAAGGTCCGCGAGGACTTCGGCGAGCTCGTGCTTGATCCGCTGCTGCCCGATCGCGAGCTGTTCGCGAAGGCACAGGCCGCCTGTGTTCCGCTGAGGTCCTTCGGTTCTGTGGCCAACGTCCTCGTGGCCGACCTCGAGCAGCTCGCTCACCAGATATGGAAGGGGAGCGGCGAATGAGCACCGCTCCCGCGGAGGGCAGGGGAGGGGCTGGTAACCCGCTGGCTCAGCTCAAGAGCAAGAAGGGGCTGAGGAAGGCGCCCGAGACCAGTGTGGTCAAGGACATGGGCGCCGATGTGTCCGCAGCGGAGGACGCACCAGAGGTCCCCGTGGCCTCCGCCGCTGCGCCCGTACTGGAAGAGGTGCCACCGCTCCCGGCCGAGCCTGTCGAGGCAGTGCTCGCACCCGCCGTAGTGGCGGCTGCACAGCCCGTGCCGGTGGCTCAAGAGCCGGCGGTGCCGGTTGAGGTCGCAACGCCCGCACAGCGCGCGTCAGAGGCTGCCACGGTCGAGAAGAAAAAGATGGGCTTCTGGGTCTCCGAGGACATCGTGGACAGGATCAGGAATGCCTACGGGCCCACCAGCCGACTCGAGGGCCACCGATCCCTGTCAGACCTTGCAGCACGTGCCCTGGAGACAGAGGCTGCACGTCTGGAGGAGAAGTACAACGATGGCCAACCGTTCCCACCCGACGAGATTGGTATCCCGCGCGGACGACCGCTGCGGTAGGAGTCCATTACAGAGCAGCAAGGTCAGCAGGGACAGCAGCCGGCCGACGATCCTTGGGGGGCGCCGGCCAGCGGGAACACGACCGGCGGATGGGGTGACGGCCCCGAAACCGAACCCCCATTTAGACAGACACTGGGGTGACGGGCAACCGACAGTCACCCCTCGCCTCGTGCACAACCCCGGAAGAAGGACCCGCACAGGAACCAGTACCTACATCGACGTTCACCAGCTGACCTGCACCATCAACGAATCCGTCACCGAGAGGATCAAAGCGTGACCGACGAGTCGACGGAGGAAAGGCCAGCGCAGCGGATGCGGTTCCTGACCCTGCAGCAGGTGTGCGAGGAGCTGAACGTACAGCGGACCACGGCAATGGGGCTCATCAAGGCCGGTGAACTGGCTGCCATCCAGGTCGGCGGCCCCGGGCAGTGGCGGATCGAACGGGCCAAGCTCGAGGAGTACATTGCCTTAGCGTACGAGCGGTTACGGGTAGATATCGCCCGTGGTGGCATCGAACCGGATGCGGGACTTCAGTAGCCGATGGATGGGTATGTGATCGCGTACTTCGTGCAGTTGAGCGCTGGTGTCGCATTGCTCGTGAGTGGCGCGATCTGGGCAATGAAACATCCGAGACAGAAGGGTGAGCCACTTGTCGGTCTCCGTCGCCGCTGGATGGCCATAATGCTGCTCGGGGCGCTCCTGGTCATCGCGGGTGTCTTCGGATTTCTCCGGTCGTAAGTGACGCGAACTGTCGCTAGTCCTCCGGCTGATCCTTCAGCGCCGGTGTGACGGCGCTGAGCCACACCCAGCCCTCGCGGTGGATCTTGATGAGGGGTTCGATGAACCGGATCTTCACCGCGGTCCTCGTGTAGGAGGCGGCGTGGGCCTGCCCCCTGATGGCTTTGGAGGGGTAGCGGATCCACGCATACACGCGCCGCGGTTCCGGGAAGTCCTTCGGTTGGCTGTTCTCGAAATCGAGTTCGGCCGCGGTGAGCATGATGAGCTCTTCGCGCATGACGAACTCCTCGATCCGGTCGTCCATCAGCTTG
Organism: Arthrobacter sp. TJ-266; assembly: GCF_058269115.1. Taxonomy (NCBI): domain Bacteria; kingdom Bacillati; phylum Actinomycetota; class Actinomycetes; order Micrococcales; family Micrococcaceae; genus Arthrobacter; species Arthrobacter sp. TJ-266. The sequence goes on along the minus strand of NZ_JBZCNC010000007.1, from coordinate 48,848 downwards.
GCGTAGTGCGCCTTGTACCTGCGGTTCTCGCCGATTGTCCTGCCGCCCGTCGCTGCTCGTGTGTCGGTTGCCGGTCGAAGGCACGATGGGCTCGGACGGATGGGGGCCTGGCAGTCGCTAGTAGTCGGTGGTGCCGGCAACGCGACGCAGCCGCCAGCCTTCCCATCGCGGATCAGCGCTCATGTCGAACTCCAGGACCGGGGACGAAGGACCGGTCTGCGCTTGGAACCGCCAGAACCGGGTTGTGAGGGTGCTGCCTTGACCGCCGAGAGGACTCACCAGGGGAGGCGTGGTGGGTTCCCACCAGCTGCTCGAGCTGGACCACGCCAAAGGCTCTCCGATGACCTGCCAGATACTCCCTCGCCACCTCAGCGCCAGCGGTGTCCCCGAGGGCAGAAACCGGGCGTCAGCTACCTCTTCGAGCACATGCCACGCCACGTCCGGCATCCGTCCTCGCACTACATGGTCAGGGGCCTCCTGTGGCTGAGGTTTGCGCTCGGTGGTGTCGGTTGGCTGTGCCGTCATCGTCTGTCTCTCCCTGATCTGCTGCCATAGTGCAGGGTTAAAAATAGAACACACGTTCGATAGTTTTGGGAAGTTGCAACGAGGGGAAGCCAGAACCAACGTGCCCCCGAGGCTGTGCACGGCCGTCGCTCGCTCGAGGTGAGATACCCGTGTCGGTGACGTGGTGGGTGTGTGCAGGCGGTCAGCCTGGTCCCTGCTGTGCACGTGTGCGCGGGCCAAGCAGCGAAGCGGAGAGGGCTTGGGTGGTGCCCAGGTGTGCAGGAGGCGCCTCCGTCCCCCGCAGCGGATTGACGAGGTTGTGCGGTTAGGTTGTGAGCGTGAGGTTCGATGAGCTGATCCTTCCCGAGGACGCGTATCCGCCGGCTTCGCGGGAGAGCAAGCCCGAGTGGCTGCTCATGTACTCGCGCGGCGTCCCTGTCGCGGCGATCGCGCTGTGGTGCAGGGTCGAGGTTCGCCGGGTGGTTCGAGCCGTCGACAAGCAGATCCGCGTGGATCCTGCATGGTTTGCGCGGTGCTGGCTGATCCACGACCAGCCGGCGGCCGGCACTGCCGCGCATCGCCGGTACGCGAAGAACCTGGAGCAGACGTGGTGGGAGCACTACGCGGAGCTCGCAGAGTACATGTGTGCCCGCGGTGGGGAGCTTCCGCGGCAGAACGACGGCGAGGAAGGCCAGAGGCTGTACCGGTGGATCGAGGGCCAACGCCGGCGCCGTAACGCCGGCACCCTCAGCCCGGTGAGGAACGACGCGATGAACGAGCTGGGGGAGTGGCTCGGCGCCCAACGAGGCACCCACGACGCCTGGTGGGACCAGCGCCTCGAGGAGCTACGGCAGTTCCACGCCGAGAACGGACGACTGCCGTACACCGACAGGGAGCGTCACCCCGACGAGGGGTACCTGTCCACGTGGCTCGTGAACCAACGCTTCCTTTACCGACGAGGCCGGCTACGCCAGGGTCGGCGGAAGCGACTCGACCAGAACCTCCCCGGCAGGTTCGAGTGATCAGCGGCGAGCTGTAGTAGTTCATCGATCTTCGCTGGCGCTGCACCCGAGGAAACCCGCGTCATCGCGCAAAGCGGAACGCTGGCGGTCCCTGACTGGCAGTACGGTCAGTACGGGCAGGACGTCGTCAGGGTTCGGTGGGGTCGGCTGGCACTGGCGTGACGGCGCTGAGCCACACCCAGCCCTCGCGGTGAATCTTGATCATCGGTTCGAGGAACCGGATCTTGATCGCGGTCCGGGTGTAGGCGGTGGCGTGGGCTTGGACCCGTATCGCCTTCGAGGGGTATCGGATCCACGCGTACACCCGCCGCGGCCCCGGAAAGTCGACGGGCTGGCAGTTCTCGACGTCGAGCTCGGCTGCGGTGAGCATGATCAGCTCCTCGCGCATGACGAACTCCTCGATCCGGTCGTCCATCAGCCTGGCGTAGTGCCTGCCGTACCTTTTAGACCCACCCATGAGCCGGCCACGTCCCGCCTACCGTCGGCCTAGAGCGCGTCGACGCCGGCGACGCGGCGCAGCCGCCAGTCCTGCCACCGCGGATCGGCGCTCATATCGAACTCGAGCACCGGCGACGCCGGTCCGGTCTGCACCTGGAACCGCCAGAACCTCGTCGTCAGGACTCGCCCCTGCCCGCGCGGGCCGTCAGGAGGGGTGGTGGCTGGTTCCCACCAGCTGCTCGAGCTGGACCACGAGACCGGTTCGCCGATGACCTGCCACAGGCTGCCCCGCCACCGCAGCGCCAACGGCAACCCCGACGGCAGGAACCGGACGTCCGCGACCTCATCAAGCACATGCCAGGCAGGCACTCCGGGCCCTTGCGCGCTCGAGTAGGCCGTCTCGGTGTGTGGTTTGTCGACTGGTTGCGCTGTCATCGTCTGTACCGTCCTCATCCTCTGCCGTCCCTCGTGCAGGCTTAAAAATAGAACACAGGTTCGATTATTTGGGAAGCCAGCTGCGACCTGGCGCGGCAGGGAAGGGCGTGCTCGGAGTGTCAGCTCGAGCGGGCACAATGGCGGTCATGTGTGGACGCTTCGTCATAGCCGGGAACAAGGCCGCCATCCGGGACGCGTTCAGCGTCGATGAGACCTTTCAGGACGACCTGGAGCCGTCGTGGAACGTCGCGCCGATGCAGGGGATCCCGTACGTGTCCGAGCAGCTACGTGAGGGGGAGCTGGTGCGTCGCCTCGAGGTCGCCCGCTGGGGGCTCGTCCCCGTGTGGTCCAAGGAATCGAAGGCCGGCGCCAGGATGATCAACGCCCGTAGCGAGACGGTCACGGAGAAGCCATCGTTCCGCACGGCGGCCGCCAAACGCCGCGCCCTCATCCCCGCGAACGGCTACTACGAGTGGCAGAAGAACGACGACGGGACGAAGACCCCGCACTACCTCCACGGCGAGGACGAGGACCAGCTGCTGGGCTTCGCCGGCCTGTACGAGTTCTGGCCCGACCCAACCAAGGCCGAGGACGCAGACGACAAGTGGCTGGTCACAGCGACAATCCTCACCCGGACCGCGCACGACGCGCTCGGGCACATCCACGACCGGACACCGGTCAGCATCCCCAACGACCTCCAGGATCAGTGGCTGAACCCGACCATGACCGAGCGGGACCAGGTACAGCACTTCATCGACACCATCCCCGAACCCAACCTCATCCCACGCATCGTCGGCAAAGAGGTGGGATCAGTTCGCAACGACGGGCCGCAACTCATTCAGCCTGTCGCCTGATCCCAATGGTGATCCGAGCCAGGTCAAAGACCTCCCAACCAACCCTATGAAGGCGTTCTCCGATCGCATCCAGCTCCGCATCGGTTCGTATCTCTGAGTAGAACTGCCGACGCCGGTAGCTGTTGAAGGACGCTGCGTCCGTTGCGAATGCACTACCCACTTGAGCATGAAGGACTTCGTTGCGTTCTTTGAGAGCCGATCTTGCGTTACGCATGGTTGCTGAGACGCGTTGCTGCTCATGAGCAGAAATGCCAGTGACTTCATCGAACAGCTTGGTAACGAGGTCGATCGTTCGACTCGCAGCCATACCCTCGGTGACCGCTTGCCCCATACGCATATCACCCAGCACTTCTCCGACCAGGTCAGCAAGATTTTGCTCAAGGTATGCAGCCCAGACCGCAATACGCCCCATCGCCGCTTCGCCATCGACGGTGAGCGAGGTCATGCGGTGGGTGCCAAGGTCGTCTTCCATGACTTGTACTTTTTCATGTGCTGAGGCTTTAGGGGGCCGAGTGTCCGTACGCGGAATGCTGACGGCTTCGTGTTGCGCAAGGTACGCCCTGCGGGCGGCGGTACGGAAGTCCCCGTTCGTTGGACTTCCGCACCGCCAGCTGGAGGGGCGTTTCAGTAACGCCGGTCTGCTGGAGCTTGGTTGCGAGCGTAATGTCCCCGACGCTCAGTTGTTGAGGCGAACTCGCGGCTCGGTAGGGTCACAGGGGTACCACGCCGGTCCGCACGGCCCGTCGATGGGTTCTCCCACTATTTCGGCGATGCTTGCCCGGCAGGCTTGAGCGTCATCGCCCTGGGCGTAACTGTCTTCGCTGCGGACTTGGAAGTGCACGGTAGGGAAGTCGTTCGGTATGTCGGTGCCGCTGCCCGGCTGGGGTTCCCAGCCGTGAGCGGTCATGCAGTCCGCGAACTGTTCGACGTACAGCGGGTTGGTCATGTACTCAACTTCGGCGTAGTAGCCGAGGCCGTCGCCAATGGCCACGGAAGCGCCTCCTACGGACAGGGCCGCTAGAACCGCAGCTGAGATGGACGCTCGTTTGGACGTTCGCCGGCGGGCGACCTTGCGCATCAGCGAGGCCCGAACGGGTGCGAGCTCTTCGGCGATGTGCCGGTTGGTGGGTGGTTCGTAGGTGATAGGCACGGTCTTCTCCTTAAGCGGTGGGGTCGGTTGTGGTGCTGGCACGCAGTCTGCGGCGAGCTCGCTCGATGCGTTTGCGGGCAGCTGGCTGGCTGATGCCCAAAGAAGTGGCGGCTTCGTCGTAGCTGCGACCCTCGACGAGGCAGAGTTCGCACAACTTCCGGTCGACCTCGGGTAGCGCTGCGATTTCCTCGAGGATCCACGCCAGTTCTTCCACGGCTCGGTCGTGGTCTGCGCGACGGTGCCAGGCTGAGGAGCCGGGGGAGGGGTCGGTGAGCTCGTCAGCGTCGGTGCGGCGACGAGTCCTGTTGAGGTTGTAGGCGGTGTTCCGGCAGCACAGCAGGAGCCAGGGAAGGACGGATTGCTCAGCCATGCGGACGTTTATGCGGCGGCGCCATAGGAGCAAGAATGTCTCCTGCACGATGTCGGGTACCTCGTTACGGGAGTCAGCTAACCCCCAGGCGTAGCGGTATACCGTCGTCGAGTATTTATCGAACAGGGCGGAGAAGGCTTTATCATCTCCGCGGACCAGTCCGCTGACTAGGTCCTCGTCGGTGGTTACCAACGTCTTCGTGTCGCGTGTGTTCACTTCACACCTCCACCCAGTAAGTGTCGCGGAGGGGGGTTCTGTGACAGGAGGCTCGCAATCACTTTCGGTGAGACTGCGTTGCAGCGTCGACTCAGGGGAAGCTGCGAGCTGCGTGCGGTTCGAGGGGGGAGAGCTTTGTGGGCAGCTGGTACCGCTCATGGAAACGCACGACGGCTTCTGTGTAGAGCCAACTCAGATCGTGGAGTGCCCGGCCTAGGTCACCGGTGGTGTACCCATCACCGCTAGGAGAAGCTCTAGCGAGCTTTTCAACGTGCCAAATGTTGACGTGACTCACGGAACTGTATTGCCACCACAGACGTAAGACTCGGTGACGGAAGTCCCTGATGTCCGTCTGTGGACAAGCTGCGTCATCGCACGAGCAGTTCCCGTAAGCGACAAGATCATCGAGCACGTCCCTGATGATCTTCGATTCTTGGATGACCTGTGGCCGAGACTGCTGTGAATCATCGTTCGGTGCTTCAAGGCCGAGGAGCTTCAGTTCCCGCGATGCTGCGTACTCCAGGGAGGACCTATCCGCGTGATACAGGTGCCCAAAGCGAGCTTCGCGTGACTTCCGCTTGTTTGGTTGGAGGATGAAAAGCGCTTTCACCGTGGCCAACAGCGCGGAGCGAAGCAAGTTTTCGACGGGGATCGCCCCGTAAGGCTCCTTGAGTAGAAACACCGCTGCTTGATAGCACTTTGTGGCCGATTTCAAGCTTCGGGTCACTGAGAAGTAGTACAGATTGGCGCCAGCTTCGTTGAGCACTTCACCGACGTTTGTGCCGAACTCCGATGTCGCCCAGCGCGGGTCATCCTCGCCGTTGCTCAACTGGGTGTACCCCCACTCCAGGCGGGACATCGCAAGAACAAACCACATTAGAGCCGGGTCTAACTCACTCGCGGTGGGCGCATCCATGTAGCAACCGTAGAACCTAGAAGGAAGTACGCAGTAGAGGGCGGACCTTACTGATTCGCAGACTATGGCGTTGGGGTACACCCTGCGCGACGCCGCTCGCGTAGGGGATCCTGCTTCGGGACACCAGATTATGCAGCGTTGTATTGACCGGATAAGACCACCGATAGGTGAGGACTGCCGCGTAGGACTGGGGTTCACCTACAGGTGTGTTGGTATGCTCCGGGTGTGGTTATGCCCTTCTTCATCTGACGGCCTGCGTCTCGCCCGCGCAGCTTTGCTCACTTAGCCGACCCGGGCGGAGTCGCTTTCGTGCCCTGGCTCATTCTGGAGCCGCCGTCAGATCCGACATCCCATCCTTACCGGGGTGTTTCTCGCAGAGACCACACGATCCCTATGACTCTTTTCCTTGCGCTTCTTCGCGCACTCGAACCACTCCGATTTGACCCGCAAGTCCGTTCAGTCGGAACAGTGGACGCGCGGGTCTCAACAGTCTTGAATCACCTCCCCCCTACCCACCTGATGTGGGGAGCGCGGAATCGTGGCTGACCACATCTCCTATCTGCAAGTCCTGCGCACACCAGGGGTACTGAGAGTTTTCCTCCCTGCCCTGCTCGGCCGCCTCTCCCTGGCCATGGTCGGTCTGGCGCTCCTCCTTGCTGTCGTCGACGTCACCGGCTCGTTCGCCATCGCGGGACTGATGACCGGTGCTTTCGGTTTGGCGAACGTCATTGCCTCGCCCTGGCGTGCCCGACTCGTCGACCGGTGGGGACAACGACGGGTCCTGAACCTCCTCGCCCTGACTAATGCGGCAAGTCTGTGTTTCTTCGCCTACCTCCTGTCTCAGGGAGTGGACATGGTGCTCTTACTCGGGACCGTTGCCGTACTGATCGGGCTGAGCACCCCGCCCCTGGGTGCCTCGATGCGAGTGCTATGGGCCTCTGTCACACCGGCAGGACCTGTCCGCACCCGCGCCTACAGTGTCGACGCGGTCGCCGAGGAGCTCACTTTCACCACCGGCCCAGTGACCATCGCTGCCATCATCGCCGCAACCTCACCCTTGGCCGGGTTGCTCGTCACAGCAGCCGTCGTCGTCACCGGCACAATCGGCATGACGTCCGGACCTGTCTCGGCGACGCAGAAAGGAGCGCCTCACCGCCTGGCTACGGAGCACAAGCCCCTACGACAGAAAGGGTTCATCCCGAACCTCATCATCTTGTTGGGAGTAGGAATAGTTCTGGGCGCCATCGAGGTCGCCGTCCCCGCCTCCGCTGATCGGGGGAACTCCGTCGCCCTCGCCGGCTGGCTCCTGTCCGCGTTCGCCGCAGGCAGCGCCACCGGCGGGCTCCTCTACGGGCGACGCACCTGGCGCTCGAGCCTCGGAACCCGGTTGGTGGTGCTGTGTGCTCTGATGTCCGCCGGGACGATAGTTCTGGCGTTCGCGGAATCGATTTTCGCCAGCGTCCTGGTCCTCGTGGCCGTAGGGTTCTTCCTCGCGCCCTCGCTTATCACCGGGTACCTCGTCGCCGATAGCATCACTGCCCCGGCAGCCCGGACGGAAGCCTCGAGCTGGATCAACACCTCCGTGAACTTCGGAGCATCACTATCAGCTGCAACCGTGGGACTTATCGTCGACGAATACTCCCCCGGGACAGCCCTCATCACCGGAGGAACCACAGCACTCATCCTCACCGCGACGATGTGGGTGATAACCCGACGACCAGCACAGCTCGGTCAGAAACCGGCAACGTAAAACTGCAACCGATGAGGGGATCCCGCGCCGTCGAACGGACGGTGTGGGATCGTCGCCCGGTCATCCGCTCGACGATCCTTCCCGTATCAGTTGGTGACATCTCCCTCGGTAGGTGCCGTGAGGGTCTTGATCATGATGAGGGTCGGACCGTCCCAATTGAGTGCCGAGAACTCGTGCATTGGCGAGAAGCCGACGGCGCGGTAAAAGGCTCGCGTTTCGGCGTAACCATCGTCGTGGTACGAGGGTCCAACTGTGTGCACCTCGAGGAATTTGCACCCGTCTGCGCTGAGCGCTGTCTCTATTGCTCTAACTAGACGTTTGCCTGTACCTGCTGCGCGACGCCGGGCGTCTACTGCGATGAGCGCGATCTCTGCCGACTCGCGGAAGTGTCGATCAATCAGCGCGACCCCAATTGTTCGTCCGTCATCGGTCGCGATGTAGGAGTCGAGAATTGATGCCTGAGTGATGTAGTTCTCGATCGCTTCTTCTATCCCAAACCACTCCGGAAGCGATCGAAGGACTTGCTCGACTCCATCAGGATCTGCTCGACGCTCAACTAAGACAGGCACACGATCAGTCTTTCAGATGCCGATCCCACTCAGGACCCGTAGGTGGGACACCTGTGGGGGAGGGGTGGTCGGCGGTACGGAAGTTCCCGTTCGTTGAACTTCCGTACCGCCTGCTTGTGGGTGGCTCTAGTCGCAGTGGTCGGTGAGAGCCTGGCGGAGGCGTGTGCGGGCGCGCGCATGCCGGCTACGGACAGTTGTGGCTCGCATCTGGAGTAGTTGGGCAGTCTCAGCGAGGGTGAATCCGTCCCAGTAGACCAAGCGGATGATTTCCTGATCGAGGTCATCGAGAAGCCCGATGACCGCCAGTACCTGCACCTCCGTGTCATCCGGGGGTGTTCGGTTGCTGGCGGTCAATTCTGCGATCAAGCGTTCCGTGAGCGCGCTTCTGCGGGTTGTCGTACGGCGTTGACCGGAGAGCACTTTCCGGGCGATGCCGTAAAGCCACATCCTGGCCTGAGTCTCGTCCGCTGGAAGGAACTTCTGCCGTCGCCAGGCGATCAGCAGTGTCTCACCGAGGAGGTCGGCGGCGTCTTCGGGGGTTGCTGTGCGGCGCAGGAAGTAATCGAGGAGCTTCCCGGATTCACGGTTGACGAGTTCGCTGACCTCCTCGCTCCGATCGCTAACCCGGGACGCGCCCAAGAAAGGCGTCCTGTGGAAGGTGATGCTGTTGGCCGTCAATGAAGTTCTCCGGCGCAGTTGGCGGTTCCGCCGAAGTGATCACCCTCATCGAGGACTCCCTCGGGGATCGCGATTAGTTCGCGTTCGGCTTTGGCCCACGCATCCCGCGGGTTCTCCACGGAGGGGGTTCCAGCTCCTTCGTAGAGGAGTGTGCGATCGGCTTCGTAGACCAGGGCCCTGTCGTAGATACGCTGTCCGATGCCGGTCCAGTCCTGGGCGCTGAGGTAGTCGACTGCGGCTGTTCCGGTCTCGACGTTGTTGCTCTCGCCGTTGAAGATGTCCATTGAGCAGGAGATGTCTTTGCCGGTGTCCGTGGTGTAGCTGATCGGGATGGTGAAGTCCGGGACCACGCCGTCATCGGAGCTTCCGGTTGTCGCCACCAGCAGCAGCGGTGCGGCCACGACTGGTGTCACCGCCCACCACCACTTCGAGCGAGTGTGTCGAGGTGCTCGTCCCATTGACCGGGATTCCATTGCTACTGCGCGCAGAGCGGACTGCACGCCGGGCTGCGCCGAATGGGACTGTGGTGCGCTCTGGGTGAGTAGGTCATCGATGGTTGGTTTCGTCATTGGGGTCATCCTCCACGTTTAGGTGTTCACTCACCCGGTACATGGCCAGCAACCACCCAAACGTTGCATGTTGACGAACAATTTTTCCTGGTCGTCATCCGCCGGTAGCTGATCGACGGTCGGAGCTCGTAATCAGTCGTCGTGACGACGTCCAGTCTCACTTCCGGTAGCGAGAAGGGGCGGTTAGCGATCCGCCTACGGACTACTTACCGGGACATGCCCACGCAGTTCGTCTGGCTCTCAAAAGAGAGGTTTGAGACGCCGTACGCGTCCCGGGTCCCAAGCGCTTCGGTCTCATCCTGAACGAATACGAAGATCGCGTTCGAGACCGCGATCCGGTAGAGCTCATCTTCGGAATACGGCTCGGCCGACGACACGGCGTCACCGCCGCCATCCTGAACAGGTATGTCGAGGGCGGTGAGCTGAGCCAGTTCGTTATCTATGTCTGCAGCAGCGAGCAGGTCAGTGGTGCGGAGCAGGTTTTGAGCGGTACGAATATCAGCGGGGTCTCCTGATGCGACGACGATCCTGTGCTCACACGGGACACCGCTGGGAAGTGTGAACTGCACAACGGTGTCGGGGGTTTCCAACGACGGTATCCACACTTCCCAACTGGACCGAGTCGTCGTCACGGCTGGTATTTCCACGGGGGCGTCGGCCTGCGGAGGAGGGGCGCCATCACTGGAGGGCCACAGCGTAAGAGAAGCAGCTAAAGCTGCGGCGGCCGCTAAGCCCAGGAGCAAGCGGGTGCGCCTAGGAAGCGGCGGTCGAACGGGCGCTTCGGGGCGTGCTGGCTCGTCATCCTCGGCTCCGAGGTCAACGATCCGGACCCCACTGTTTTGGTTCATGTTTCAGCTCCGACCGCTGTTCCTGTCCCTCATGCTTCGACCTTAGAGCTACGGGGGCATCATCGTGGTATGCGGAGGTGGGAGGTGAGCGCGCTGCGGCGAGTTCCGTCTTTGCCCGGTGGTAGCGGGACCGGACGGTCGATGCTGGCAGGCCAAGGTATTGGCTGACCTCCGTCGATGTTCGGCGTGTTCGGCGTGTTCGACTCGGCATTGTTGCGTTGGGGTACACCCAATTGCGAGGCAAAAGTGTCCCCATCTAGGGGCTGTACTTGCTGCACCACCACAGCCGAACTGCTGCACCGTGAGTGAGAAGGTCCTTGGTGGTGACCGTCGATCCGCATGAGCGCGAGCCGTAAGCTGGGGAGACATCTAGCGACGGGGGTTCCACTTGAACGACGTCAGTGTCATGACCGGCGAGGCCGCGAGCCAGGTGGACGGGCTTCGGTCGCCACGTACATACGGAGGATTGCTTCTCCTGGTCAGCGCCCTGACCGTCGTTCCGGCAACGAACCTCTCTGTCCGAGGCGCAGCTCTCGTTCTTGGAATCTCCGGTGCTTTGCTGCTCATATCCGGGATTCGCACTCGTCGGAGATCATCGACCCTGTCGGCTCCAACGGCAGCCGCTTTCGGTGCCGGAGCCCTAGCGATTCCACCTCTTAGTGCAGTCTTGATGTTCGATGCAGCTGCAACCACGACAAGCTTGTTCATACTGCCCACGGTGTTCTTCGCTGCGTATGTTGCTCGCATGCCTGTTCAGGGCCGTCGCGACTGGACTCTCGTTCTCGGCCTTCCTTTGGCCGCAACACTTGCTTTGCTGATCGCTACCATTTTCGTCAGTACCAGCGGTCAGTCGTTTTTTGCGGATCTCGCGCAGTCCGTCGTTGTCTCGCTTGCTGGGATGGCGGCGTTCTACTTCTTGATCTCGCTTGTTAAACCACGGAACCGGTGACCGCCCGAGCCGCAGTCACCGGTTCCGAACACTCAGCGTCGGGCTACGGGAAGATAGCCAGGCACGTTGTGGCCCTGACCACCCCGGAGACCTTGAAGTCGAGGCAGAGGTCCCCAGCTTCCCGAGCTGCCTGCGGGAACATCGAAGGCAGTGAGTAGCTTGCCTGGCCGCACCCTGTGGTGATGGGGAAGTTGATTTCGTTGTAGGTCACACCAGCGGCATCCCTCAGGCGGTACACAGCCTGGTAGTTGCAGAACAGCGGTACCGTCGCGGAGGGGCCGATGCACTCGACTCCTGAAATTGTTCGGTCGATCTGCAGGCCTGTTCCCTGAACGGACATATTCAAGAAGCAGCCGGTCGGGACGTCGACCGTCACGCCACCGTTCTGGTAGCTGAAGGTGTCAACCGGACTGGTTGCGAAACCGGACCGGAGCTCGGGTACCGGAGCTTCCTCGCTCATTACTGCAGGCTGCTGTTCAACTGCCTGCGCTGGACCCGCCGTGGCGAACGCGGCCATCACGAGGACACCCAAGAAGGTTACGGACTTGACCAACGGGGTACGCGCAAAGCGCCCCTTCCGTCGGCCCGGAGCTGTGAGAGTGAATGAAGCGGTCATTTTCTTCTCCTTGAATTTGCGACTCACCAGTTGGTTGCTGTGGCAAAACATCAGCCTCCTTCACTTTTAGTGAGCAAAGCACTGGTGGCTAGATCTCTCTCGACCCATCCGGCGATCGTTACCAAACCGTCACTATGGGCCGAATGCTGCATTGGTGACGGGAGCGGCGAAGCGAGTGCAACCCACAGTGCGCGGTCAACGTGGCGTTGGGGTACACCCCAACGCCACAGTGCATGGGCGCTTAATTCACGTTGCTCTAGGGTCCATTTGCGACTTTCGCAACAAGAATGATCGAAGGTCTAGACATGATGCAACGCCCGCGTGGGTGTTGGGGGAGTGGGTCGCAGTGCGAAGTTGCGCGCTGGTCCTGGCGCGCGGCCTCCACAGTTGCCTCGCCCTGACTGCGTTCCTGCCGCAGCTCGAGAGAAGGACCACGGGACTCAGGGGACCGCCCGCCAGGAGCTGGAGGGATTCGCATCCGCCGGACCGTTGAGTCCGTCTTCGCGCGGGGCCGGCAGCTGTTACTTCTGGGCTTCGTTATATGCGTCGATGATGGTCTGGTTGATCCGGCCCCTCGAACTGGGGTTGTACCCGTTCTCCTGCGCCCAGGCGCGGATCTGCTGGGTGTCCTCACGCTTGGAACGGCTCGCGGTACCGCCAGCCTTTGAGGCGCTCTGGCTTCGGCGTCCGGTGCTGGCCTTCCGACCCTTCTCCACGTACTCGGAGATGGCTGCGCGGAGCTTGGAGGCGTTCTCAGTGGTGAGGTCTATCTCGTATTCGGTGCCATCAAGCCCGAAACGCACTGTTTCGTCTGCTGTCTCACCATTGAGGTCATCAACCAATTCGACCTGCACGCGCTGCGCCATTGTTTACTCCTGTTTTCAATCGTTGATCCCCACAGCACACCAACTTACGTGCCGATCCCCGTCCACGCGATTCCCATCAATCACCTCGATGTGTCCGCAGGCCGATCCCCGTCCGAGTAGTACGGCGGCGGCATAGGCTACGAGGCATGATGACCGGGCATAGGTCGGGCCGAGATCGATGATGCTCGAAATCCTGGGATTAGCAGCACGCATCTTCTTCGAGGTGTTGCCCGACTTCATCGGGGCCCTGGACTTCCCGGGCCGATCAAAGTACCGCGACTACCTCGACACGGTACCGACCAGCGCAGTCCCCTTGCCCAAGCGCGAGTGGAGAGCAGCTGGCAGACCCGAGCGCCACACGTCTGCCGAGAGCGGTGTCACCAAAGCTGAAGGGCAAGCATGACCTGATCGGCGGATCACGTCCGTCAATGCCCGTAAGCCGATCCCGATCCGGGCCGTGTTTGGGATCCTGGTCCACTGCGTGGCGCAGAAGCACGTTACTCGCGAGCTGCCCACCTCTTCCTCTCCCGCCGATTAAGGATGAGTGCCACCACGAACATCACGGGTGCTGCGATCGCAGCGAATGTCAGAGCAACGGTCAACCCAAGGAAGACATTCAAAGGAACGACGATCATGATGACGATCGGGGTCGTTGCCAGCAATAGGATCTGGCTCGGAGTTGGCTTCGGCTTTTCGGCGTTCTGGGGATCGGACATCATGATTCCTCTGGTTGACGGTCCCTCTGACATTTTCACAGCTCGACCTGGGAAGGCCAACGACTGCTCTAGTGCTGACCGTCCCGCTCGAGGATCCCTGTATGAACCTCCGAGGGAGCAACGGCTTCAGATGAGGGTCTTTCGAGGAGGGGTTTGGTTGACTGTCGCCGTCCACGCCCACTCCGCGTATCCCTCTTCGTTCAACTCCTCGCTGTCATCCCACTCTTGGACCCACTCCTGAAAAATGACGATTGACCGGATGTCGCTGGGGGAAGTTTGCTCGAGCGTTGTCGCGAGGTGATCCATGTAAGCGGAAAAGTCCCCTCTGTCTTTCCCAAAGGGGATGCTCAGGCCGTACGACCACACGGGTTCTTCACGGGGAGTAGGCATCAGTCGTCCTCATCTTCTGGAATCGAGGAGCAGGTTATCTGGATGGTGAAATTGGCACGGCCTGTGCCCCACTAATGCTCATGCCCACATCGTGCCATCATGCTCGTGCGTCGAGCCGCCCACCCTGTCCCACTGCGGAATCGGTTATCGGGACAGCTAGCGGCCTGACTCAGTTAAGCTTGCCGAAGCGCCCTGCGGCCTCGGATGGCACGCGTTCTGGTTTCATCGACTTCACGAGGAGAGTCACGCCCACCACAAGAAGAAAGAAAGCTAGGACAAGTAGACTTTGATCGGTCGGCGTGGCGGGGCATCCAGCGGAGCTGTCATCAATCTCGGGGCAACTGCGCCATGGTTGAAGAAAAAAGATGATGCTACCGACCGCCCCCGAGGTGGTCAGCAGGAGCCCCAGTACCCTGTATCCGGTCTTTTTAGGAATGCCCATGTGTCATGAAAGCACGCAGACGACCGTCAGTGGTGTTGTGGCATTCCATGTTTTCGCGCCGCCCATGCGGGCGAAGAAGCGTTCACCGTCCCGCTCATCGATCCCTGAGAGGGCACCCTATTTTACTGTCCGGCTGAGGGATGCCGGGATGCCGGGATGCCAGAGTGTTACCTGATGACTCGTTTCCTTGTGTTTAGTGCACCAATCCTCGTTGCCTTCTCAGTGTTGGTTTCTGCGCGCTTTAACTATCCAGCGGTGAAAGAAGGTAAAGCGCTCGATCGCTTCTTTATCGGCGTGCAGCTAGTCCTCAATCTCGTTTCGATCGGCCTAGCTGCGGCCCTTCCACCATTGACGGGTTTCATAGGTCAGCCATGGCTTGCCTACGTCGCATTGGTTCTGGTGACCTCGGCCTTGCTGGTGTATCCCGCGCAGCTACCTGCTTGGCGCAAGGTGGCTCCCTCTACCCGAGGTCGACGGTCAGTGTCGACATCTGATCTGCGGCGAACACGTTGGCCCTACCAGGCTCCCTTTTCCCTCGGATACCTTGCTCTCCTGATCTATTCATTTCCAATCGCTACAAGGTATGCGGGTTGATCCCGAGCGCCGATGGGTCGCTGGCCGTCCCTTTCGAGGACGCGCCAGGGGGGCCGGTATCCATCCCCCAGCGGACAGGCTGCGGGCCAAGGCTGCGAGACTGAATTAATGACCATCTCGCCTGACTACAACTCCTACGCGTCGAAGATGCGTGCCATGGTTGATGCAGGAACAGATCTTGGCGACACCCAGCGACTTATTGAGCGTGCATCGCAATTATTGGGCCAGTGAGCATATTGAGTTCAAAAGGGTCAACCTCGGGATGGGTCTTTTTCCAAGCACTCATATTCTTGAGGTAGGGACCCATATCTCCGCCTGGGTCGTGCACGCTGTTTGCTTCACGGCGGAGTGCGTTGATCCTGGTCAGCAACTCTTCACCCCGTTCGGTACCGACCTCCTCAAGGATCCGCTCGTCTACTGTCGGCACTTTCTCCCCGGCGCGGCGGGCTGGATGATGACGCCATTGCCCCTCGAATTCGCGGAAGGCTTTCAACGCTGCGGAAAATTCTTCGTCAACCATGCCCTCACTTTAGATGCTGCCCCGTTTCGCGCGGCCGTCAGGATAACGACCCCGTCAGGCTACGCAAGGCACAGCCCACCAAACGGGCCCCACTACCGTCCGGCCTCACAGCTTGCGTTTCCTGCCGGTTACCACCGGATGTCGGTGTGGGCCCGCAACCGCCGGGGCTGCCCGCAAGCCGGTCCTCCAACGGGACACCCCTAACCGGCTTGAGCGAGGAGGGGTAGCCCATATGGAAACTGACGAGGTCGATTCCCGGATGACCCGCCCGAGAAAATGCCCGGTGATGGTGCCCTAATCGGGACAGTCACTACTGATCCAAGATGTCCTCGCCGCTCTGGACCAGAGTGGCGAATACGAACGTATTCGCTACACGCAGCTGCGACACCGCGAATCAGCGCCTAGAAGCACCTTTCATGTATCAATACTCAGTGCCAGAATCTATGTTTCACTTCTGCTCCGGCGGGATGGGTTCCGCTACATTGAAGAGCATGCGACATCTTCTGGGCTACGCGCGAGTGTCGACAACCGACCAGGACGCCATGTTGCAGGTCGACGCGCTGACTGCTGCCGGCTGCTATCGGGTGTTCGTCGACACCATTTCGGGATCCATTGATCAGAGACCGGAGCTCACGAAGCTGTTGGATCAGCTCAGGCCGGGGGACACGCTCGTGGTGTGGAGGCTCGACCGGCTCGGCCGCTCCATCCGACACCTCATCGACCAGCTCACAGCGCTCCAGGGCAAGGGCATCGGGTTCAAGTCACTTCAGGAAACGATCGACACAACCTCACCTGGCGGCCGGCTCGTCTTCCACGTCTTCGCCGCTCTCGCCGAGTTCGAACGTGACCTCATTAGGGAGCGCACGAACGCCGGTCTCGCGGCAGCCCGAGCTCGAGGCCGCACCGGTGGGCGCCCACCGCGGCTCAGTCCTCAACAGGCCACGGCCGCTAGACGAATGTATGAGCAGCAGGACATGACCGTCGAACAGATCGGTCAGGTCCTTGGAGTCAGCAGGACCACCATTTACCGGACACTCAAGCGCGACCAGGCGACTCCTGCAAAGGGGCGAAAGCCGAGATCGAAATCACCGGCGAAATCAGCGGCCGAGGTCGAAGCATTCGAAACCAGGCTCACGCCAGAGGTCTCGCGATGATCAGGACAATACGATGATCAGAATCATCCGCTGGTTGCTCACCTCGAGCATCCGGTACAGCTACCTGTTCGTCCGCGCCATCCTCCGGCTGCCGCTCCTCCTGCTGCCGATCCCGCCGCGGGTCCGCAATCAGGCCGCTGGCGCGTTGGTCGTCGGCCTGTGGTTCTTCTCATCGTGGTTCGTCGCTACCGCAGCCGGCGCGCCGTGGTGGGGGCAGCTCATGATCGCTGCTGGAGGTGCCCTCGTCGTCGCCGGTGTGGTCCGGATGGAAGGTCGCCGGCCGATCGTTCGCCGTCCGGCGCGCGTCCGATGACGCCTCGGCAGAGGTAGCAGGGGATGAGGCAGCGCAGGGGAGAGGCTGACCGGTTCTGGGAGAAAGTCGTCAAGGGCCCGCGGCCTCACGACTGCTGGATCTGGACCGGAGCCGTCGCTGACGACGGCTACGGGCGGTTCTGGGTCACTAGAGATGGTGAACAGCGTGCCTTGCGGCCGCAACGCTACGCCTACGAACACCTCACCGGGGAGACCCTGCACCCCGGCATTGCGCTCATGCACGTCTGCGACGTTCCACTGTGTGTCCATGCCAGCACCGGGACAGAAACACACCTGCTACCCGGCACCCAGGCGCTGAACATGCTCGACCGATCCCAGAAGGGCCGGCACGCGAACGCCTCGACCTTCCGGTGGCGCGGCGTAGGCCGCGTCCAGTTCCGGGCCCAGTCCGTCGAGCTGCGCACAGCCCTCCTCGAGCACGGATGGAACGAACCGATCATCCGTCCGCTGCTGACCGGCATCGACCCCGAGGCACCGACCCTTTTCTGACCATGGAAGAGTCCTCTAAACCATGGGTTACCGGCGAGGTGACGCAGACCGGATGAGTGAGTACAGGTGACTTGCCGCTTCGAGGAGGGCGGCACTTCTTGTATCGAGTGCGTTGAGTCGGGCTTCGAGGAGCGTTTGCAGCTCGGTCACGTCGGTCGAGTCGCGCAGTTGCGTGAGAGCTGCGGCGATCGCGGGGATCGAATGCCCGCCGCTCCGAAGGATCGCGACGATGCGGGCGTCGATGATCGCTCGCCTCCCGTATCTGCGGGCTAGCTGTGGTGAGAGGCGATCAGGGCGCAGGAGCCCTTGCGACTCCCAATGGCGCAAAGTCGAGCTGCGAACTCCGAGCGCGCGACCAAGTTCAGTGATGCTCATGCTGTCGCTCCGGGCGTCGAAGACATCTCCCGCTTCTGCTTCAATCAGGTCGACCCCGCGGCGGGCCTCCAGAGCCGCTAATCGATCCGCATGGATGGCGGCGTGCAACTCATCGATGACGGCGGCGGCCGCGCGGACGGTGCCGGTGATCATCACCGGCATGATGACTCGCGCGCGGATCGGGCCGGCGGCGATGGTCAGGCTCCGGTAGGCCAGGAGCGCATCGACGTGCTCGCTTCCGTATCGGCGATAGCCGTTGTCGGCCCGTTCCGCCGGCGGCAGAACGCCCAGGCGTTCCAAGTCCCGGACCTGTTGCGTCGAGTACCCAGCGAGACGAGCCGCTTCAGCGGTCGTCAGCGTCTCCCTCTTGATACTTACCCCCGTCATTCCGCGGTTGTAGCTTTTCAACTCCACATAAGCACTTGAGGGTCAGCATTGAGGTATGGACATGCAGAACATCATCGAGTCAGTCAACGGCTTCGACGGGGTGCTCGTCGTGCAACCGCAACCATGCAGCGACTTCCCGGAGATCGCCTGGGGAGACGCGTTCTTCTACTACGCACCCGACGGCGTCATGCCGACCCGCGTTCAGCCCTACGGCACGATCGTCACAAAGAATTACCCCGATGACACCGCGTCCGACCTCGACGCCCCGGGGCGCTTTCGCGTCAACGTGCACGCCGGCCGCGAGCTCGTCGGAGCGCTCGACGCCGACGTCAACCCCGCGGCCATCGACTCACTTGTGCCTCATCCGCTCTACGCCTCCTCGGGGTGGATGTCGGTGGTGAACCCGGGGGAGCGGACATCCGAACGCATCCTGGAGCTGCTGCGCCGCGCCCACGACGCTGCGCAGGCGCGCGTAACGCGGCGATCGGCTCTCGAGGACCAGGGATGAGCGGACGGGTCGCCGCCGGCCGCCGGCACAGCGTCGGCATCGGCCCCGACGGTGTGGTCGTGATCGCCGGTGATCCCCATGCCGAGGAGTGCCAGGTCGCTGGGTGGCGCAGCATCGTGTCGGTCGCAGCAGGGAACGTGCATACCGCTCCCAACACAGGTCGTGCCCACACCATCGGCCTCACCGCGGAGGGAACCGTCGTTGCGACCGGATGGAACGGTGACGGGCAGTGCGATGTCGGGTCCTGGACGGGCGTCATTACCGTTGCGGCCGGCTGGCGGCGCACCCTGGCGGTGCTGGAAGACCGCACAGTGCGGGCTGCTGGCCGACGCAGAGAGGGCGCTTGTGATGTCGGCTCGTGGACGGGAATCACTGACATCGCGGCCGGTGATTGGCACACGGTGGGCGTCAAAGTTGACGGGTCGGTTGTCGCAGTCGGGAACAACCGACGCGGCCAATGCGACGTCGCGTCCTGGCAGTCCGTTCGCTCCGTCACTGCGGGATACCTTCACACTGTTGCGCTCACCACTGATGGTCGAGTCCTCGCCGCTGGGGATCGAGCGGCCGGACTCTCAGACGTGGAGAGGTGGACGGACGTGACCGCGATCGCCGCAGGAAGCCGTCACACTGTCGCGATCACTGACGGAGGCCGAGTGCTCGCGGCCGGCGACAACTTACACGGCCAGAGTGAGGTCACTTCGTGGACGGACGTCGTGACAATAGCAGCCGGATCCGCCCACACAATCGCCGTGCGCTCCGATGGCACCGTCCTCGCCACGGGCCATAACGATCAAGGCCAGTGCGACACCACGCACTGGCGCCTAGCAGCGTCTGAATAGGCCATCGCCTGTCAGGGGCGTGTTCTACGCTGTGTAGTAGATACCTGTCCGGGCGCCCGTCGTGCCCGACCTAACGTCGTTGGAGCATCATGTCTGTGAGCTCGATCCCACACCCCGCCGATCTGGCCCACCGCGTCCGCAGCGCGTTCCGTGCCCGGGTCTCGGGTGACCCCACTGGGGCGCCGGATTGGGTGCGCGACATCGCCCTGGTCGGGGAGGGCCCGGGTTTGTTCGAGCCTGACGGGGTCGTCTGGCAGGTCCACGGTGGCCTCTCGACTTTGGTCGGCGGGGTCGCGGCCCTCCTCGGGCAGGGGGCGCACCCGCTGGCGATGGCCGGGGTTGCACGGCATTCCTCCTACCGCAGCGACCCGTGGGCCCGCCTCGCCGGGACCGCGCGCTGGCTCACGATCACCACCTTCGGCTCCACTGAACTTGCCGAGCGGGACTCGTCACGCGTCCGCCGCATGCACGGGAGGGTCAACGGCACCACCGACGACGGCCGCGCCTACTCCGCGTCCGATCCTGCCCTGCTTCGCTGGGTGCATCTGGCCTTCACCGACGCCTTCCTCGGAGCCCACGAGGCGGTTGGTCACGACCTGACACCGCAGTTCGGCCGCAATTGGGCCGACACCTACGTCGCCGACTGGTCCCGCAGCGCCCGGACTCTCGGCGCCGAGGACCTGCCGGTCAGCCGTCGGGAGCTCGCCGAGGCGCTACGCGCGCTTGAGCCTGACCTCGAACCAGTGCCCGCCGAGCTCCTGGCTTTCCTCTCCGCACCGGACGGACTGAACCGGGCCGAGCGGATCTTCTACAGCGGCATCGCCAGCGCCGGAGCGTTGGTCATCTCCCCGTCCGTGGCTCCCCTCGCCGGGGTGCCCGGCCGCGGTGACCGCTCGCTCGCAAATCGCCTCCGGTTGCAGCGCACCCGCTTGCAGTTGCGGACCTTCCAGCTGGCCCTCGGCCCGCATAGCCCTTCCGTGGATGCGGCGCGCTACCGGCTCGGCCTCGCCGGCCGCCCGGACTGGCTCGACTAAAGCTTGGCCGCTACTACTGCCTCGATCGCGTTCATTACGCTTGATTGATACCGATGAGTATTTGAGTATTTGAGCAAGGGTCGGCACCGATGGGTGTCGGCCCTTCGTCGTCTGTGGGTGGGTATCTGGCCTGTAGTGCTTCTCTGCTCTCCGCTAGGGCTCCGAGCAGGGCAATGGTCCTTCGCTTCGCTCCGGCCTGTCACGGCCAGGCTGCTCCTTCGTCGCATCCCGTCCGGGTCTTTTTTGCTGCTGTCCTACGGATTGTGCGTCCCCGCTCCACAGCGTCAACCGGCTCCGCCGGCATCGGGCACACCGATCCTGTCCGGCGCTCCTGCGTCGCTTATTTCCTCCCAAAATCGGTGCACCCTCGCACCTACGGCGTTGAGCACTGCTCCGTCGGGGACGAGCGAGCGAGCTCGCCAGCAGGCAAAAAACAACGGGGAAAGGGTCCGCTGCTGGTCACTACAGGGCCTCGACTCCACCACCGCAACGAAGGAGCAACACTGTGAACACCGATACCGCAGTTCTGGTCAGTACCACCACGAAGGACACCGAGGAGACCGTCAGCGCCCCCGTCCTGCCTGTGGATGACCGCACTGGCGACGGGTACGACTGGCTCGAAAACCTCACCGGTAGCCCGTGGAAGGTCATGGGCGCATGGGGCACCGATGGATGGGACGCCGGGTCCTGGCCCTACGTCTTCTTCGCCACCGCCACCCACCGAGACGAGACCGGCACCCTGTATGGGTACGGGACCTACATCGAGGGCGACACCTACACGCACTGGTACCGCGCCGAGGACGCCTGCCACAAGGCGATCACCGCAGAGGTCTTCTGGTACTGGAAGCACGGACAGGCAGACGGGCCGGCCCACCTGCCAGCCACGGCCGAGGAGCTGGACGACGAGTTCACCAAGCCTTACGGATGCATCCACCGCTGCTAGGACTCGCTGACGAAGGCCGCACCCCGCCCCAGCGGGCGGGGTGCGGCTCGGCCCTCGACCTCACCAGCTTCATCCCACTAGCCCGAAAGCAGGCACGCACTGATGCCCGAAATGCTGTTCTCCATGAACCGGACTGTCACCCAGGCCGACTCCGTCCGAGTCGCCGTCGATGAAGATGCGATGTTCGCCTGGCTGCAGGAGAACCCCAAAGAGAATGACTGGATCCAGCCCGTCAGCGACAAGGACGACATATGCGCCGAGGACGTCCGCCGCTACATCGAAGCCCATCCCGAGCTGCGCGACCATCCGCACTTCCACGAAGCAGCCGGAGAACCGCGCGAGAGCTGGTCCCAGCTGGAAATCATTGGTTCAGCGGACCAGAACCAGAACCGAAGTTAGCGGGATTCATGCGGCAGAAGTGCTGTTTTTTCAGATGAATAAACGATAGGATTAGTACCAGCAGCACAGCAGTTGACTCTCACCAAAACCCACACGTAACCAAGGACTGAGCGCCATGACCATCACCATCTTCGAGAAGCCCACCGGGTGCTTCGGATGCAAAAAGACAAAGGAACTGTTTGATGCCGCAGGCGTCCAGTTCAACACCGTGGACATCACCACCAACGACCAGGCCCTCGCCTACATCACCGAGGAGCTCGGCTACAGCCAGGCGCCCGTCGTGGTGTACGAGAAGGACGGCAGTGAGGACCACTGGTCCGGCCTGAACCCCACCAAGATCAACCAGGTCATCGCCCTCGACTCCAACACCTCGACCAGCGCGGAAGGTAGGTGAGCACCATGGCCACGCCCACCACCTCGAGGAAGCGTGTTGACGGTTTCGTCATCCTGGTCTGGCTCATCGGCATCGCCGGTGCCGGCCTCCTCACGGTGGCCGCAGTCCTGGCCATCACCCGCGGAACCCTCCTCGCCGGTCCCGACGCCCTGTTCTACGCCGCCCAAGGTGCGCTCCTCCTCGGCGGGGCGCTCGGAATCTGGCGCGCTAAGACCCCCAACGGACCCTAGACACTTAATACTCAAATACTCATTCACTCATCAACGACAACACCAGCACCCCATACGAAAGGCAGTTGAGCATCATGGCCGGAGAAACGATCATCACCGTCATCGGGAACCTCACCTCGGATCCCGAACTTCGCTTCACTCCCAGCGGGGCAGCGGTCGCGAACTTCACCATCGCGTCCACGCCTCGCACGTTCGACCGGCAGTCCAATGACTGGAAGGACGGCGAAACCCTGTTCCTGCGCTGCAACGTCTGGCGCGAGTCGGCCGAGAACGTCGCCGAGACCCTGACCAAGGGAACCCGCGTCATCGCCCAGGGGCGGCTGAAGTCCCGCAGCTACGACACCAAGGAGGGCGAGAAGCGCACCGTGATGGAGCTCGAGGTCGATGAGGTCGGGCCGAGCCTTCGGTACGCCTCAGCGAAAGTTACCCGCGCTCAGCGCAGCGGATCCGGCAACAACGGCACCGGTGGAGGCAACGCCCAGGGTGGGGGAGGGTTCCAGGGAGGTGCGCAGCCGGGCAACCAGAGCCAGCGGATTCAGCAGCAGCCCGCGGATGATCCATGGGGAGCCCCAGCCGCAGCAGGTGCCGGCGGTACGGGCAGTGCCGGGGGGTGGGGCAACGGCCCCGACAGCGAACCGCCGTTCTGATCAACACATAGGGTGGCCGGCAACCGTCGATCACCCCCTGATCATCGACCCTCACTTACTAGCAGACCTGCACCCACGAAGACCGCCTCTGGAAGGATCACACCATGACCGAAGACTTTGACGAGTTCAGACTGGCGGACGAGGAGGAACCGACCCCCGTGATCGTGTCGTCGGCTGACGCGATCTACGAGGAGCTGCGCACGATCTGCCACCACAGCTTGCCCGGACATTCCATCCCGGCCCCGGTCGCCTACAAGGTGCTCGGGAGCCTCAAAGGCGTCGAGTGGCTGCTCTCGCAGGCCCTCGCCCAGCTCGCGGCCGGCCTCGGAAAGTCCCTGGACACCCACGACGTCTACGAGTGGCAGGGCGGTGACCCCGTTCAGTCAGTCGCCACAGCAACCGATCATCTAACCCGTGCGGCCGGCCTTGCCAGGCAGCTCGGCGTCGAGCTCGCAGAAGCACAGAACGCCATCGCCGGCCAGGGCTACCGGTAGCCGCCGCCATGAGCGACGGAACGGGTTCTGTCGAGCGGCCGCAGCCGTTGCGGTTCCTGACTCTGCAGCAGGCGGGCGAGGAGCTGAACGTGCAACGCACGACGGTGATGGGGCTCATCAAAACAGGTGAGCTACCGGCCATCCAGGTCGGCGGCCGCGGGCAGTGGCGCATCGAACGGACCAAGCTCGAGCAGTACATCGCCGCCGCCTACGATCGAGCCCGGGCAGAACTAGCTCGAGGGGAACAGGTCGAGGGACAGATCGGGGAAGAGGTTGGGGGAGTGGAGCGGGAGTGAGCAAGAACAAGCCGGCGTCGTTCACCCCGTACTTCAGCCAGGCCGACGCGGACCAGGTCCGCGCGGCGTTCCTCGCAGCAGGCAATGCCGAGGGATATCGCTCTGTGACAGACTTGATTGAAGCAGCTGTGATGCGTGAGGTGAAGCGCCTGCAGCGTAAGCACAACCAGGGCAGGAAGTGGGAACCGGTCGCACCGGGAGCCCTCCGCCCAGGCCGACGGACTCTCACCGAAGAGAAGAACCGGGCCCTCTAGATTTCCTCGTTGCGGGGAAACGCAAGAACAGCAGTACGGAGACGGAAGCTGGTGGTGCAGCTTCCGTCTCCTTCTTTTTGACACCGTAGCCTCCACATCGCCGCTGGCACCGTGGGAAGAAATGACGACTACGCCTTGGGCCTAATCGGACCGCGCCGAGTCTCCTTGAGTGGACACGTGGCACTTGCAACGCTTTACTTGGTATAGCTCCCCTCCTGCTGGGTGGGTTGAGAAGTAAAGGCCAGGACCCCCGTGATTAGCGGGACCTGGCCTTCGCGCTTCCTACACCTCGATGTCGATTCGCTGCACTGCTCCGTCATAGAGATTCAGCCACGTCTCATCGTGGCCTGCCTCTGCGTCTCCCACCGCCCCGAGCATCTGATCCGGGATCCATAGCATCGGTTCGACAGAGGGCAGGGCTATATCCACTCGCAAGGTCGCCGGCATTGCTCTGCGACCACGCAGCTGGTCCACCAAACGCATGTCTCGCTTGTTCAGCGACGGTGTTCGATGCTCCAAAAAGACATTCGATACCTGCATCTCGCCAAGCTCCCATAGCAGCCGCTCCATGCACTTCGCACGAGCCTTCTCCTGCTTCTTCAGGTTCAGCGGCGTGCCGATCACCACCATGTGTGCCACATCGAACCCTGTGACCAGCCCGGTCACCTGCTTCTTTTCCCGGTCCTCCATGTCCGACCAGTGGAGCTTCCGCGCACCTCTTGGCAGCACTGCCGTCAGCTGCTCCCGCTTGGATCCACAGTCGGAAGGGTCCGCGATGACAGCTCCCAACAGATACATGCCCCGCTCCGTGGGTGGAACGCGCATGCTTTCGTCCACCCACGCATGCAGCTGGAAATCGTCAGGTTCGGGCATCCGTGAATTGTCCCAGACCGTCCCGTCAGTTTCGTTCCGGCGCCGACTGAATCGGTGTGACTGCGCTGAGCCACACCCAGCCCTCGCGGTGGATCTTGATGAGGGGTTCGATGAACCGGATCTTCACCGCGGTCCTTGTGTAGGAGACGGCATGAGCCTGCACCCTGATGGCTTTGGAGGGGTAGCGAACCCACGCATACACCCGCCGCGGTTCAGGGAAGTCCTTCGGCCGGCAGTTCTCCACGTCGAGCTCGGCCGCGGTGAGCATGATCAGCTCCTCCCGCATCACGAACTCCTCAATCCGCGCATCCAACTGCTTCGCGTAGAAGCCGGCGTAGCGCTTGTTCTGGCCCACCCCCGGACAGTACGAGACCACGCCGACAATCAACGGGCTATCGCTGAGAGGCGCAACAAAAGGTGTGCCTGCCCCTCCTATAGCTGAGGGACAGGCACACCTAAAAGTTATCAGTCTCGATGTCCGAACAACGGTCCGTTCGTTTCGCCGCTATCGGTCAGTTCTCGCAGCCAATGCCGTCGTTGTCGTTTCCATCAAGCCGTGACTGCCACCCGGGTTGACCTTCGTAAATTGGCGTTGCTCCTGCGGCACGCACCGCATCGCAGTTCGCGTAAGGAGCAACAGGAGCCGGGGCGACCGGTTCAGGTGCAGGCGGAGCCGGTGCTGGGGCGGCCGGCACAGGTGCCGGTACAGGTTCCGGTGCTGGCACAGGAGCGACCGGCGGATCTGCAGGAGCTGGTGCTGCCGTATCGGGGAAATCACCGAGAAGCGCCGGGTCATATTTGACGTCAGCGTTCTCGCACGCCACGCCATCTTTGTCAGGGTCGAACTTGGCCGAGTATGCGGGCGAGCCCGCAGGCATGTTGTAGATGCCCCTGGCTGCGGCTTCCGCGCAGCTGGTGATCGATCCGGCAGCGACGAGCTCAGGGGCCGGGATGGCGGTCTCTGAAGGCGTGGGAGTCGGCGCGGGAGTCGGTGTGGGAGTCGGTGTGCGCGTGGCGGTCGGGGTAGCAGAGGGGGTCGCTGACGGTGCAGCAGTGGCCGTGGCGCTCGGAGAGGCTGTGGCAGTCACAGTGGGGGTCGGCTGTGCTACTGATGTCTCCTCAACGCTCAGCGACGGAGGAAGCAGTAGGCCGCCCACGATGAGGAGAGCGAAACCGACTCCCAGGGCCACACCGCCCCACTTCCTTCCAGGTAGTCGCAGCCATGATGGGCGCCCGAAGATCAGCGTGTAGAGACCGGTACCGAGCAGGAAGAGCGCCAGCATCACGAGCATGCCGGCGAATCCGCCAGCAACTGCACCCAGGATCAGAAACAGAAGAACGATCGCGCTGACGATCCACGTGGAGACCCCTGCTGTAGGCCGCGGACGTTGTGGTGGGTACGGCGAAGGCTGTGCAGAGTGGTGGTCGAAAGCTGATGACATGTGGGATCCCCAGAAGAAGTTAACTTCGAACACCGAATCGTACTGCGAGCCAGCTCATAGTGCCGGCGCAGTCCGTGCGTAAATCCGCCGTTATATGTCTCGCGTGGAATTCACCTGCCGCAGGCGGTCAGCGCTGATTGATGCTACTGATCGAAGATGTCGTCGGACAAAGGCCGTCCCTTGAGGATCGGAAGGTTTTCGACGTCCGCTCGGAGGCGTCGAGGGAGGTTGTCTATGAGCTCGTTGAGAGCCAGGGCGACCATGTTCCGTTCGCTCACTTCGAGGGGGTACAGGCCGTGGAAATAGGCGTCGAGTTCAAGAGGGTCGAGGATCCCGCCGACACTGAAGTAGTGCAACCACAGATCATCTGCTGTGAAGTCCGCAGCTTTGGCGGCGCGGGTTGTGCTTTGCTGCTGACTGTCCTGAGTCATGAAAACCCCTGATCGATCGGTATGACCGGGAAGAGGTGATGTCCGTGCTCTTTGAAACACCGCTGAGAATCCGGGTTATCTCAGGAAGACAATCAATAAGACTCAAGTGTAACTTCTGCTCCTGGATTATTGGCTGACTATACGCCGACGAGAAATTGCGCTCGAAGGGGAGGTCCGCCGTGTGAACCGCAGTGGCACAAGCTCTGCAGCAGAGGATGCACCGCCGGAATGCCGCAAGGTAGCGTCACCAGTTCACCCAGGTGTCGATCGCATACCAGCTAAAGTGCCGTCTCAGTTCAATGACGGTCGCAGGGGCACGGCTACTGTCCTCAGCCGACCAGCTGAGGTAGACATAGAAAAGGAACCCGCGGGGGCGGCTTCATCACGACCGGTCAGCAGATCCGGATCATCCAACAGAAGAGGGTTCAGGCGCCATGTCCACAGAGGATCTCCATAGGATCGCCGTCGCTGCTGCGGACAAGGAAGTAGCCGCGTTCGAACTCGATCACGCGGACCTGAACCTGAAGGAAGCAGTCGTCGTCGCCCTCGAGCACGGCACACCCCCTGAAGTGATCGCTGAGGTGGCCGATCTCGAACCCGAGGAAGTCATCGAACTCGTTCACGACGTCGAGGAACCGGCACTCATGACGCTCAGCGAAATCGACCCACTCAACGGTGACGGGCCGGAAAAGCTCACGATTGAGTTACCTTCCGCCAAAGACGCTGGCTAAGTCCTACACATATCCCTCGTGGTCAGGTGATCTTTGTGCCCAATTCGTTCCAGCGCGTCGCCCTGGAACCCATGCCGTACTAGGTCGACGGCGAGATCCGAAAAGTCAACGCCAACCCAACAGTCACAATCAACAGCGACCACCAAGGGCTCGTGACCCTCGACCGATCTTCAGCCCATGTCGAAAAATCGGCCTTGCCGATGCTCTTCTTGCAACTATCGACACACGCAGTCGTCACAAGACGCAGCCCAGTGGGGGCTAGCCCTCACTGAGTCTCGCCATCGTTGGATCTGGTCGTCAATGAGTGGGCGCGACGCTGCGATGTGTGATCAGTGCGCGGTAGTGCGGGTTCTCGGTCAGGAAATCGATTGCCATCTCGCACTGCGGCACCAAACCCAGCCGTCGCTTATGAGCGTTGAGCACAACGTGCCGCATCAGGGTCACGTCATAGCTCTGACCCTCGAATCCGGGCTGTTCGATTCCCTCGACGAGCACAACATGATCACCGCTCGCCACGTACTTCATGTACGCGGCGAGAGACCCGTCCACGAACAGTTCGAACCGGCAGTACAGCGGGTTATCCCGGAATGTTCCCTTGGCCGTGGATGTGGCTGCTTTGCGCGCAGCTTCTTCTGCCCTGGCGTCAAGTTCCTCAGTGATGATCGCGTGACGGGCTGCGACGCCAGCAGGCGGATTCCTGGCGTCCAGCAATGCGAAAGTCCGGTTCGCCAGTACACGGAGCTCACGGGTCGTGAGCCCGGCGCAATCGTTCACGGTCAGTAGGTCATCGAGCTGAGCAGCGGCGCCTTGAACGGCGACCGCCGTCATATCCACCGGCCCGCCGATAAGTGTGTCCGCCGACATGTTCACGGGCGTGTCCGCTGGTGTGGAAGTGAGGCTCGGGTCATATCGGTCAATCTGGGCAGAGTGCAACGTCGTGGTCATCGTCGTTCCTGTCCTGGAGCTGCCTGAGGCCTTCCTCTAGACCCCAGAGGTGTCACAGAGTAGTAACGAACGCCGTAAAAGCAAACCCAGATGACCCAGAAGCAGCGAGGTCATCGGTGGTTCTCGCGGCCTTCGACGTCGATCTGCTTACGCTTCCTGAGCGCCGCGAGAGCTCCTCGCAAGAGGCTGGACCTGAGGGTGGAATCACGTGTTCGAGGCATGCAGGCCCAGCGACGGTGCTCTTCGGCAGGCTGCTGAGCAGTGCGCCGGTGCGGGTTAGGCTCACAGCAGGGCGGCGTGGTTTTATGGTCGCCCGGACATGTACTTCTCGGTCTCATACCAGTAGGTGCTTAGTGCTCTCCAGTAGTCCTTCCGACGCTCGGTCACTCCGCCGGGACCAGGAGCTCACCGTCGGTGAGCTCCTCACCGGTGTCGCGGATCAGGATCAGGACGCGTTCGATGAGCTGTATCGGCGTTGCTCCTCCCGCGTGTACGGGTTGGTGCGAAGAATCATTTGGGATGAGCAGATGAGCGCCGAAACAGTGCAGGACGTGTTCCTGACCATCTGGCAGGGTGGCACCGCCCGCTACAACCCGAGCCTGGGCACGGGAATGTCATGGCTGCTCACCATCGCTCACCGCAAGGCCGTCGATAAGGTCCGGGCGGAAGAGAACCACCGGGTCAGGGACCTCCGCTGGGGCATCAAAAACCAGTCCGTAGATTACGACCAGGTCAGCGAGACTGTCCTCACCCGAGAGGACACCGAGGAGGTCCGCGACTGCCTGAAAAACCTGTCCTCGCTGCAACGCGAAGCCATCTACCTGGCCTACTACGACGGCCTCACCTACAACGACGTCGCCGCCCATCTCGGGATCCCAATTTCCACCGCCAAAACGCGGATCCGCGACGGTATCGCCCGCCTCCGATCAACACTGCAGTCAGCCTGAACTCCGATCTCCGATCTCTGAGCTCTGAGTTCTGAGCGACGAAAGCACATGGCGCGGTGGCGCGATACTTCACCTGCACGGTGCACGGTGCTCGTTGCTCGTTGCTCGTTGCTCGTTGCTCGTCGGCCGTCGCTCCGTCGTTAGTGATTGGCGGGGGCGGCTACAGCTCTGTCGATGATCTGTTGGGCGAGGACGCGCACCTTGATGTTCTGGTTGTTCGACGCGGAGCGGAGGATCTCGAACGCTTCGTCCTGGGTGCACCTGTTCTGCCCCATGATGATTCCCACGGCCACGTTGATCGGGGGTCGGGTGGCGACCGCGACCAGCAGATCATGATGAGGGTTGCTGCCCGAGCTCAACCGCAGGACGAGGGCGAGGGCACTCGCGGCAGTGGCGGCGAAGTTCCGGGCGATGGTCTGCCGCTCGGGCGTGAAGACGCTGGGGTCCGTGGCGTAGCAGTTGATGCTCGCGCGGCTGTAGTCCGTCAGCAGTAAGGGGACGCTCATCATCGACCGGCACCCGTAGTCGGCGACGGACTGGAGGTAGGCCGGCCACCTGGGTTCGGTGGTGGTGTCGTCGACGACGGTGACGGTGCCGGTCTTCATCGAGGAAAGACCTGGGCCTGCGCCGTTGTCGTGTTGACGTTCGTTCATGACGTCGACCGTGGGGTCGGTGCTGACCAGGGTGGTTGTTGTGTTCCAGTCCTGGTAGCTGATAGCGCAGACGACGTTTGCGGGGGCCATGTTCCGCGCGGAGAGGACGACGAGTTGGTCGAGGAAGTCCTGGACGTCGTCGTGGGTGTGGGCCAGGTCGAACAGAGTTGTCGTGTCGATGTGATCGGGCGACTGGCTCATCAGGCCACTGTAGGTCGGCGTCGGGACCACAGGACGCTGGACGGGCAGAGCGCCGGAGATAGATTTCGTTCGGAGCCGGCTTCTTGACTCCGAACGAAGAACCCCATGTCCGCGCACGCGCCTCGATGTACTCAACGAAAGAACGCGGACACGTCCAAGATCTTCTGTTGCCTACCGTCAGTCTGCGCCTCGTAACGCCTACCGAAGTTCCGGGTCACCTCTGGTTACCCTCAAGCCACAGGTCTTAGCGGGCGTCCCAGGTGATGCATTGCTGCGTACATGCCCACACCTTCTGACCGGCGATGGTGCGTTTGCGTGGTTCGCGGATCCGAATGATCCCGCCGCAGTGTGGGCAGAGCTCGGGGATCTTCGTTCCTGGCTTACTCATCACGCCGTCCCTCCTCACTCGTTAGGTATCAGCCCGAGGCACGCTCGGGTTCCGCGTCGGGTTCAGCGTTGGGCTCCTTCAGGGCGGCTGCCGAGCTGGGATTTGGTCGGTTTATGCTGATCATGTCGCTTAAGCAGCGGGCGGCGCGAGGATTTTTCGCGCGCGCTCGGCACTCTTAGTCACGAAGAGCCAGCGTAGGTCATCTGCTGGTTGGAGCATGATGAGCGGCAACATGGGTCCGAATGCCCGCACCCACGACGATGACCCTAGCGTCGACTTCACCGCAGCGAGGCCGACGAGTTTGGGTGCTCCTGAGAGTCCAACTGCACCGTCCAGTGCCCTTGGTGACAGTCCTGACTTGTTGCAGAACTTGGTCCTGGACAGCCCTGATGTGCAGGCTTTCCTCTCCACGCTGGCACGGCACGCAGCCGATCAGTTCTCGAGCGATGGTCACGACATCCACTGCGGAATCACACTGCTGCGCCCGCGGAAGACCGAAACAGTAGCCAGCAGTGATGACCTGGCGCGGAGCATCGATGAGTTGCAGTACCGGCTCGGTGACGGCCCGTGCCTCGACGCAGCCCGCAACGGCCGCACCAATCACGTGAGGGACATGGCCGGGGACGACCGGTGGCCGGACTACCTGCAGGCGATCGCGGAAACCGGGGTCCGATCCATCTTGGCAGTTCCGATCCCGCTGGCAGGGGACGCGAAAAGCGCGCTGAACCTGTACTCCTTATCGATGAACGCGTTCACCACCGAAGCAATCGAGGACGCGGAGACATTCGCGAGGACGACGTCGGCGACCCTGCGGCTGGCGGTGCGTATCGCCCGGCTCGACGACGCCCAGGAGAACCTGACCGCAGCGCTGCGTTCCCGAACAACCATCGACCTCGCCGCAGGCATCATCATGGCGCAGAACAGGGGCAGTCAGGACGAGGCGATGGAGGTCCTCCGGAAGGCTTCGAGTATCCGCAACGTCAAGCTCCATGCTGTCGCCGAAGCCGTCGTCGTCTCAGTCAGCGAAGCGGCGCCCAGAACGCACTTCGAGCAATAGCAGTTACCTCCGCTCCCGTCACCATTCGACATCCAGCCGGCGTCTTGAGCCTTGCGTTGGGTACAGCCCGCGCAATAGCGACACCTGGCGGCCGGCGCATCGACCTCGCCCCGGTAGCCGCTGGCATACTCAGGCGAATGGACGATTTACAGGTCCGGCGAGTTACTCGCGAGGACATGGAACCTGCGCTCGAGCTCGTAGAGCAAATGTTCCGAGAGCTCGGTACTTCAGAAGCTGTAGAGGGTTGGCGTGACGGCGGTTGTAAACCTTATTTACCGCTGACAAGGGGAGGCCTACGTGGCTACTAGCAGACAGCACCCGCACCCGTCCGGGCAGGTCGTCTCCGTGCGACTTCCGCCAGACATCATCCAACGGATCGACGCCCTGGCCGAGCACACGGGCCGCAGCCGCGGCCTCTAGATCCGCCTCGCACTGACTGCGTTCCTGCCGCAGCTTGAGAAGGATCACTGGAACCAGAAGACTGCCCGTTACGAGCAGCACGGGTTCGATCGAGACTTCCAAGCGCTCATGATGCGCCACATGGAAGAACCAGAGTCGAACATCTAGACCAGGATGCGCTGCCCGTTAGCCGATGCCTTGGCGCACTAAGCTCTGCTGGTGGGAGCACTGGATGAGGGACAGGAGACTACGCAATGAAGCCGTGGATCCATCCTGCGGAGGGCCGGTCAAGGATCTACTATCTCCTGCAGATCATCGCGTGCGCAGCAGTAGCAGTAACTATTCCAATCCTGGTCCTACTGGAACCCACAACCGATCATGTGATCATCGCTGTGTTCGTTTTTATCGTGGGGATCCTTGGAGTGTTTCTTGGCTTCAAAGCGCTCAAGGATCTGCCGAAGGTCTATGCGACAGAGGCCGAAGAAGACTAGCCGCCATGCAAGCTGGGTGTCCCACACCAGGATCCTCGACCGGGCATGTGGGAAGTGCGGTCCGTTTTGTGCGGGGTGTGTTCAAACGGTTGTTAGATCTACGTCGTTTTGTGTGTCAGATCCGCGCAGGCATCAGTGCCCGAATGTTCTGCGCCGCGCAGTATTCACGAGGCGACTGACTGCTTCTGGTAGCTCTGGAACACCGTTTCTTGACGCGGTGACCAGAACCAAGCCAATTATCCAGACGATGACAGCTGTTGCGAACGCTGGAAACGAGTTGTCGGGCTGAGTGACCAGTGTGAGTACTTCGTTGTCGTTGGAGGTCTGGGTGAGCATGATGTAGGGGAGGATCGTCCACGCGGTAGGAAGAGCCCACCCCAGTGAAGGGCCGAACAGGCTCGCGCCGATGAACCCTGCGCCGGTAAGGGCACAGAGGTTTCGCACTACCGCGAGTGAATCAACGGACGCGTCCTGGTCTGTCCCCGCGAAGCTGGTGAGCAGTGATGCAGACAAGCCCAGTATGAGCGCGGCCAGGACGGTGAGGACGACGTAATTGAACGCTCGGAGATGGCGTAGCGACCTCGTTGCATGCCGTTCCTGGGCCTGTAGCGGGGACAGTGATGACGCTTGGAGCAGGACAGCGCTCAGCAGGGGAGCCTGAGAGACGACCGCTATGAGGTATCCATCACTGGGGTTGAGCGAGTAACGAATCGGCCCTGCCAGCAGGATGATCAGAGCGCTGCACACGGCGACGATCAAATTGGCTCGCCATCGTCGCAGGCGAGCGAACAGCAACAAGCCGGTCATGGCACGTCCGCGCCAGTGAGGGTGCACGAGGCGTAGGCCTGGTAGTTCTGTTGGAACCATGCCGCACGGTCGGCGTCAGGAATCTGCGCGAGACCCCGAGAGATCTCGTTGTCGTCTGACCCTGCGGTGCTCTCGTAGAACCCAGCAAGCCAACTGTTGACCTGCTCGACAACGAACGCGCCATTCGAGTCCTGGCATTCGGGTAAAGCCCCGTACTCCCGCAGATAGAGGAACACGGAGAAGGACAGGTCACTCTGACTGGACCACCGCTCGAGGTACACGCTGCGGGAACCGTCGGACGGGTTATCACCGATGCCCTGGATGTTCTGCTCAAGCCGGGACGCGGCTAACGGTGTTCCAGCCGTGAGTTGATTGAACCGCTGGAACTCGCTGTGCAGTGCTTGGCCAGCATTGGAGTATCCGGTGTTCAGGCACAGTACGGGGTCGGTTCCTGTGCAGGAGAAGTCCCTGGGGTTCTCTACCGCGGTCACCTGGCCATTCGTTGCGATTATCGTCGCGCCAGCGCCCACCATGGCCACTGAGAGGACGATAAGCCCCGACAGGGTCGCGGCTGATTTCTGCCGACGGAGACCCACGAGAAGGAACAATAAGGTTGAGGCGGCAACGAAGAAAACGATCTGGGACACCGCAACGGGTGTGATAACTCTGTTGAACACGGTGAAATAGGTCGTGCTGACCGGGAACAGCGAAAGCACCCCGTAGGGCGGTCTCAGGATCAGGATGATGACGTACGTGATGTAGAAGGCCAAGCCGACAGCTGGGCCGACGTACCACCGGTACGGAAGAGTCGCTCCCGCCACATAGCCAAGGGTCCCGGACAGCAACAGTGCGCACGCCAGGCCCACAAGCCACAGCGCTGGCGGGCTGCCGTAGGCACCCGTGAGCAGGGCGTTGACGCTGATGATCGCGACAGCCGATCCGTAGCCCAGGAGCAATGGCACCAGCACTATGAGTGCGTGGCCTGAACGCACCACCAAAGGTCGACGAGCCGCCGTGCGGAGTCTCCACCGGTTCGCGTGCTGCCACCGGTTAGCCTCTACAGCCGCGACCCCTGCAGCCACAACGCCGGTGAGCACCGAGGCTGAGGTCAAGCCGTTGACCCGGTCAGCCCACAGGTTGAACCCGACGGTCTGGCGGTTCAGAGCGAGTGCCAAGGTGATCGCGGCGATGAGTATTCCGCCGACGACGACGGGACTTCGGAGCAGTACCGCGCGCATCGCACCCACTTAGCGCACGCCTTCCTTGGTGCGGCGAATGACTGCCAGGTAGCCGGCCTCGATCCCGGTAGCAGCGTTGTCCGTCCCTAGCCCAGCTGCTGCCAGTTCGGTCGGCGTGCCGTCGAAAGCCACGGTCCCGTTGCCTATGACGAGGACTCGATCGGCGATGGTCTCGACGTCGTCAGTCATGTGGGTTGAGATGATGACGGTCCGGGTTTCGGCTTGAGCTCGCAGGAAACGGCGAACCGTATGGCGCTGTTCCGGATCGAGTCCGACCGTCGGCTCGTCAAGCAAGACGACAGATGGGTCGTGGACGAATGCCTCCGCGATACCGACCCGCTGCTGCATGCCGCCCGAGAGGCGATGTACTCGTTCGTTCGCGAGATGCTGAAGATCAAGCTCGACCAGCACACGATCAACAGCAGCCCGGGCGCTGGCAGATTTCAGGCCCTTCAACCACGCGACGTACGAGACGCTGTCTCGCACAGAGAAGCCTCGATATGAGGACCATTTCTGGGGGAGGAAACCGGTGGCGGCGAAGTATTTACGTGGGAACCGATCGGCACGAATGTCCTTACGAACCAGTTCAACGCGTCCTTCCGCGATCGTGGTCGGATCCGCGAGGGATTCCAACAGGGTGGTCTTACCAGCACCGTTCGGACCGAGAATCGCGGTGACGCCTGGGCCAATTTCCACTGAGAATTCCGTGTAGATCGCACGCGATCCGCGGTGCAGTGTCAGCCTGTCGGCCCGCAATACAGGCATCGACTCCACCCTCGAGGACTCTGGTTCGTTCTCCGTCATTGCCTCACCGTACTTGTCCCAGTTGAAGACAACTTCCAGTTCCAGACAGTCATGGTCGGAGCCTACGAACAGGTGCTCCATTTGCGGATCCTGCAACGTGCTCTGGGTGGTTCAGGTCCGTTAGGTGGTGGGTGCGCCGTCGATGATCTCGCAGCCTCGGGTATCGGCTCCAGGGCCCCTTCAACACAGTAGGTGACAAGGGAAGGGTGCTGTATGTATCTCGGCATGGGCTGACACTAACCGCTTCGACAGTCGTTGAACTACTTAGATAGATGTATCCAATGGGGGATGGGCTTAAGGACCACTTCGCCGGACCTCATCCGTCAGGGAAGTCCAGTAACCAATTCCGTGCCGCGTCGCTCGACATCTCCCGCGGCAACACCCCACGCTGGATTAATCCACGTGGGGAATTCGGGGATGCCGTCCCGTAACCACATCCCGCAAGACGTGTACACGACGCCGTTTAGTAAAGCGACCGTACCTAGGCGACGCAGCGGCTTCTTGCCCGTAGCTGTAGGCGTACCCCCGAGGTGAATAACTCTGTTGTTTTGCAGTCTCTTCGGCGGCACCGTCCATACCTTGCGGGTGTTGGTATCGATGTCGGTGAAGGCGGGCGCGCACCACACAAGGCCGCTGAAGGTTCGAGCCCGTGGATCCCACTCGGTAGGCGCAAGAGTCGCCCACGAGCCGCTGCCCGCGCGGCCGTGATCGTATTCCTCGACTATCGAACCGGCTGTAGTCGGCAGCAATGAACTGGTCACAGTGATCTCTCTGTTACGACAGGCGTGGTGTGGTTTAACTAGCTTAAGCGCACTGATCAGCCCAGCAACGCGTGGTTCGAAGCAACATCAATGACTCCGACGAGGACGGCGAAGATACGAACAAGTGGTGCCCGCTCGAGGATCCCGCTGCGGACACCTCAGGTAGCGGCTAGGTGTGGACGAACGGGGGCGTCAATCGAGTGTCAGGACGCGGATTGCTCGTTCGAAAAGGCCTGCTGCGATGGATTCCAGTGCCGACTTGTGGTCGGCGGTCTTGTCTTTGGGAGACGGAACGAGGCTGACTACGTCGTCAGTGTTCACGCTGACGATTCCACCCCAACTTTCACCGTCGGAGTCGAGGACTGACGCAGACCCGTTCGACCATCCCCACTTTTCGGACTTATGCCGGCTGATGTTGGCACTCAGAATAAAGGTCTTCATCTCACCGGTCGGTTGCTTGATCGGCGCGTGAACGATCTGGGCTAGGTTCACGACGTCACGGCGTAACTCGAACTGTGTATCGACAACCTTGTAGCCGCTCATCCGGCTATTGTGCATCACGCTTGACGATGAACGCAGGCGTTACAAGGGTGCTCACGGCTTAAGATGCCGAAATGACTCCGCTGAACGTCTTGACCTTGCGTGAACAGGATCCGGAGTTTGTGGCGTCGGCGTTCGGAGGGGAATCACGGCTTTCCAGGCGCAGAGAGAGCAAGCGGTTGGACGTCGTAATCGATGGCCAGCCTCTGAGGATGTTGTGGCGCGAGTGGGAGCAACCGGAGTGGGATTTTGATGTACCGGTAGCGGATCTCGTGACGCGTTTATCCCGGTCATCGAGGGCGGAAGGCCGGCGGCAGTTGAAGCAGCTCCGCGGTCCTGCCGCAGGGCAGAGTCCGGTCATCGCTGAGTTGCTCTACTGCGGGGCCTGCTTCGACATATCTGATGGCATACTCGGCGTGCAGATCGACCGGACTCGGGACGTAGTGACGTGGCGTCGATTGGGATGGATTGATGAGTTGGAAGGCATCACTGATGATGCTTTGATTCCTAACGCGTCCGATTTTAGGTTCGACGTCGTCGCGTACGACCGAGAACTGGACCGGGCACGAGCCGTGTTGGCCAGCGTTTTCCACCGCAACTGAGAGCGCACGGACCTGTCCAACGGGACAGGTCCGTTGAGGATCGCCCGCTCAAGGATCCTTCAGCGCGCGTCAGTACCCGGCGACGTTGATACATAGACCCGGCGGAAGCGAGTCCTGGAGATGGCGTCCGCGTGGATACCCACTGGTAACCAGCCAATATCTCCGCGTTCGGTGCTCTCTTTCAGTGTTGTCCGCGGAACAGCACGAATCATCTGACCTCTGCCCCTAAGACTCCAGCGTTTGGCGAGCAATACCTCGAAGGAGTCCGCTGCCTCCGGACGAGTTGCGATGTACTGGTGCTTCCAAGGACCTTGCAGGATGACGCCGATTCGGTGCTCAGGCCACGGCGATTCTGGTAGCACGATGTCCGTAGCGAGCCGGACCGCGCGAGCCCAAGACACCCGCAACCCTCGACCTGGAGCGGAAAAGGCCTCGGAGCCGAAGGCCATGAACGATGAACTACCAGGGTTACTGGCCGTGCTAGAAATTCCGATGGCATTACCAAGGAAAGTTGCCACTCCGCCTAAGACCCCTGATCGCCAGAAACCTCTCGCTGACCTAGCACCCCGCCGCCCACGGCCGCATTCTTGTTTGTCCATGCTCACCATCATCCCCACCCACTGCCGTTCGGCATGCACGCTGCAGGATCCCTGATTGGGACGGCACAGCTTAGGGTTGAGGAGGAGGTTAGGCGGCCGTTGTCGAGTCAGTTTGCGAAGCTGTTGTCATGACCATCGATATGAGAGCTATGCTCGGTCGCGTCGTTCCAGATGTATTCAAGGAACACCTCGTGACGCCCGATGTGAACCCAGACCACGAGGACTGGCCCTACGGCTCACTGGTGAACAGCCGCACGAGTGCGGGACGCTCGGTCATCATCGGCGCCGACGGTGGTTCCTTCATGATTGGCTACGTTCCCGAGCTAAACGTACAAATGATGGTCTTCGATGAGGAAGACGATGAGGACGAAGCCGAGGAGTACCGAGAGAAAGCTTTGCGGGAGCTGTGTCTAGCGATGCTTGTGTATCTCGAGGGAGGAGGCCGCATCAGTGAGCGGCGGAGCCTGTTAAGGCGCGGCGTTGTTCGAAATCTCATCATCGAGGCGGATGGCACAAAGTGGCGACTCGGCCGAACCATCGGAAGAACAAGCCGCTCCTAGCAAATTAGAGGTGCCAGCACCGACTGCCCGCTTCAGAGGGAACGGTCGTTAGCTCGGCTGCTCAATGAACGGAAGCAGTCTCTCCCGTCCCATGAAGGGATCCCTTACCGGGCATATCTGCGCGAAGCGTCTTCGCTAGCGTGAGCGCTCGATTCAGTGTAGAGCTTTGGGGTACTTGAACTCCTTCGCTGGACCGGTTTCGGCAATCGACGCCAGTCCTTGGAGGTAGTGATCTCCGGTCCTGACGATCGTGATGCTCTTTGGCGGGTAACCAAGTGGTGCGTCGTGCCAGGTGGCGTCCGGCCGGACCTCCCAAAGGTAGAGATGTCGGCGCGTTAGCTCGGCCGGAACCCCGATCCATACGGCGTCGTATTTCTTGTTCCGTTCGATGGAGAACATGACACCAGGGGCAAGGAAGGAGAGGAGCATGGCTGAGGTCGAATCGAGGTCCGGTGTAGGCCGACCGGGTGGAGGAGCGGGAGGCCATTCCGGCTGGGTCCTGGAGAACTTCTGCTCAAAGCTCTGGTCGGGTCGCACGCGCGCGATCTCGCTCAGACGGACCGCTGCATAGCCGTCGAAGAACCCTCCGTCCATGGTTTGCGCGAACAAAGCCCACTTTCGACCCACCGCGACAACGAAGCCGTCCACGCGCTGACCGGGACGCGATACCCGGTCGAGGCGCACCAGGGTTTGCTCTCGCTGCGCGGTCAACAATCGCGATCGGGTTTTCTCGGTAGTGGGCACACTTCATTGTGTCCGACGCTGATACGCGAGTTCCGCGCTGCGTGAATGATCTGAGAAGTTCGTCTGCATGGTGGAATCGGTCATGAGGTTCTCGAGCAAAGCGCAACGCACGTCCGACCTGTTGCGCCCCTTCTACTTCCACCTCGAAGCCCTAGAAACAGCGATCGTGCACCCGAAATTTGTGGATGACGAGCTGATGAGCAGCTTGAAGCTGACCCCTGCAGACGCTGACTACAGCTTCGCTGTCGTCGAATTCATCGACCACTGTGCCGGCTTGGAGGGAGCACCCACAACGAAGAGCAACAGAACCACCGTCCTGAGCGCTCTCAGTGAGCTTCAGAATCGCATTCCATCCTCAACGTTCGACTACCGGTTTTGCCGCTACGAACTGGAGCAGTTGAGACTGTTCGTTACCTCAATCGGGCGGACGGCGGACGAGTGACCTCCGCGAGATGTGTTCCGCGCGAGGATCCCTCACTGGGATTCGAGGGCTGGGACCGTTCGACCGTCTGGCAGGGTCAGCGCTTCCGTGACAGTTCCATCAATCGAGCGCACTCCTTCAAGATGCAAGGTCACTGCATTGTCCGTGAACCCGCCAGACCAGTCATACGCGTAGGTCATGCCATCAGGTAGCTCGCCGAGCTCAGCTTCGGTGGGGTAGTCGACCGTGAACGGGGCGTTGCGTGCGGCTTCCTCGCAGACTTCGAATGTTCGATCCGGGTGAACCACGCCGAGGAACGTGGTGGTGTTCCCCGTGGTCATCACACCGGTAATCATGTGTCCAGGCGGAAGCTCATCTCGGGATGGCGGGCTCTGTACGCCGGCCGCCATGGAAGCTTCCCGCTGCTCTACTCCTTCCAGCGCGGCGCAGGCACTTACTGCCTCCACAGTCGGTTCGATCTCATCCGGAGGAGGCTCGTCGTTCACCGACGGCAAGAGCGTCAATCCAGCGAAAACGCAGGCGATCAGTGTCCCACCGACGAGAAGCCTCCGTCGGTTCGAGCGTGCTGGTCGATCATCGGTCCTAAGAAGATCTAGGTCCTCTGTTTCTAGGACGCCCAGATCCACGATCTGGATGCCACTGTGCGGTACTCGGCTGTCTGGATCGTCAAACTCATTCCCCATGATCTTGACCCTACGGTCCGACACTCACCATGAACACAGGACGGGCAGCGTGTCTCTCGACCCGCCCGTAGAGGATGGTCTACCGAATCGTCGCGGGCAACACCGAACGTTCCTTCTTCACATGATCGACTAGTCCGGACCAGCTGACCAAGGAGTAGCCGCCAGTTTTGGTCACGGTTATCTGATTGCGAGGGTAGGTTCCTGGGAGCGGTTTGAGATGGTCCTTGTCCACCTCCTCCCGAATTGTTGACGCCGTTACGAAGGGACGGTGTTCGAGAAGCGGTTTCTGATGTCGGAGCTGTTCCGCGTACTGCGGGGCTTCGAGGACGTGCTCACTTCCGTCCCAGTCGAGTACGCCGAAGACCGGATAGCTACCTTTGCCGTCAATGTATCGCCCAAGTACGCGGAGGAGGAGTTGGGATTCTGTTGACTGGTCGATGAACAGGTAGTGGCTTCCGATGGGAAGCGCAGTTTCCCGGCGCTTGACCGGCTTGTACTTGCGAGGCTCCGATGGAGACTCAAGAAGATTGAGCCTAAGTTTCTCGAGAGCCCTTTGCCGAGCTTTCCTGTCATCGTCACTCCAGCGATCAAGCTCGTCCTGTGACTGAGTTATTTCAATGGCTCTTGCGATAACTGACGGAACGATATGCCCCAGCCGATGTTGTGTTGCTGCTAGGCCGAGCCAAACTGGGTTGTTGTCCACATCATGAGGGTCGCCAAAACAGTACTCCTCCAAGATTATGTCAGTCGCTTCACTAGCAGTGAGGCCTCCCCTGATTAGGTCTCCGAAGGCTTTTTTGGCGTCAGCCGCGTCATCATTGCTGAAAATACCTACTCCCCATGCTCCCATCCGCTTAGTATCGCCGAACTTCAGCGGCCGTCAAGGAGCAGTGTGGCTGCCGTGGCCTGCCACTTCCTTACGCATCCGTTAAAGGGTCCTTCGGCGCTCACCTTGCAGCTGTAGTTCTCGTGCCCGCCAGCACGGCAGCGGCGATGGCCGTTTGACCCGAACGGTGAAAAGTGGACGGAAGGGTGCCATATGCGTACGCCATGGAGAGCTTCCGGCTGCTGATACGCAGTCCAAGCAAAGGATCCTTTGACCGGACTGATGAGAGTGCTCCCTGCGGTCTCGGGCATGTCGAGCATCGGCGCGGAACTGGAGCCGCTAATTAATCTCAGCAATGTGTCTTACGTGGAGTATTCTCATCAAAGGAGAAATCAACCTTTGTTGAGCGGTCGGAGCGTCGGAATGGGAAGTATCGGGTACGCCAGGGTTAGCACGCTGGAGCAAAACGCGGATCTGCAGCACGCAGCGCTAACTGCGGCGGGCTGCACTCGGATTTTCACTGATCAGGGAGTGAGTGGAACGACGGCTAACCGGCCGGAACTCGACAAACTTTTCGATCATCTTCGGAGCGGAGATGAGGTGGTTGTGTGGAAGCTGGACCGGTTGGGTCGCAATACCCGCAACCTGCTGGCCCTGATCGATGACCTCGAGCGCAGGGGAGTGCACTTTCGCAGCGTCACCGAAGGCATCAGCACCACAGGTCCCATGGGGCGCGCCATGCTCACCGTGATGTCCGCCTTCGCACAGCTCGAGCGCGACCAGCTCGCGGAGCGGACCAGGGCCGGCATGGCCGCGGCGGCTGAGCATGGGCGCAAGGCCGGCAGACGCGAAGTGACAACCGACCACGCGAAGGTGAAGCGCGCGAGGGACCTCAAAGCGCAGGGCCTCGCCCCAGCCGACATCGGGAAGATCATCGGCGCAAGCCGCGCGACGGTATACCGCTACCTCAACATCGCTAGTTCGACAGCATCCGCTGACCGATAGGAGCAAGTGATGACACCTCAAGACCGACAACTCATCGGAGTAAAAAGCCTCCTACAGGATGCTCGCGCCCTCGTGCAGCGAGCTGCGGCACAAGCAGGTCTTCCATCACCGGCAGTCGAGCTTGCCCCCACGGTAGATAAGCCGGGCGCACCCAGGGCGAACGCCCACTATCAGGTGATCCGTGGAGTGCCAACAATCAAGATCACCGAGGCCGCTCTGCGCGAACTGCCTTCCGACGTCCTCGAGTCTCTAGTGATACATGAGTTGGGCCACCTTGCCGACGAGTCGTGGTGGACGCAGAAACGCAGGCAGTACCTCGCCGGGCTGGGATTCGCAGCACTCCTGCTATTCGCTGGACTCATTGCGGCCGCCACTGCGGACACCTCCAACGCTGATATGACTCCTGGAGGGGTAACGATGGGGTGTGGTGCGATTCTTGCCTCTGCCGCGTACTTCATCTTTCGAGCGAACAGCCGCACAAGCGAGTTACGGGCGGATCGTTTCGCTGCACGCCAGCACGGCAACCTGTTGAGTGCTCAAGCCCTGTTTGCAGCATGGGAACGGGATACCCCAGAACCCATACACCACCGACGCCTACGGCTTCCCTTGCGAACCCATCCATACCGCGCCACCAGGCTCACGGCCATCGAAGCTGAAATCACCCGGCAAGACCCACCGGCGACCAGGAGAGCACGATGATCAGAATCATCCGCTGGTTGCTCACCTCGAGCATCCGGTACAGCTACCGGTTAGTCCGCGCCATCCTCCGCCTGCCGCTGCTGCTGCTGCCGATCTCGCGGCGGGTCCGCAGCCAGGTCGCTGGAGCGTTGGCTGTCGGCTTGTGGTTCTTCTCAGCGTGGTTCGTCGCGACCGCGGCCGGCGCGCCATGGTGGGGACAGCTCATGATCGCTGGTGCAGGCGTCCTCGTCGTCGCCGGCGTAGTGCGGATGGAGGGCCGCCGCCCGATCGTGCGCCGGCCGGCGCGCGTCCGATGACGTCCCGGCAAAGGTAGCTGGGGATGAGAACGCGCAGGGGAGAGGCTGACCGGTTCTGGGAGAAAGTCGTGAGGGGCCCGCGGCCGCATGACTGCTGGATCTGGACCGGAGCCGTCGCTGACGACGGCTACGGGCGGTTCTGGGTCACCAGAGACGGCGAGCAACGCGCCCTGCGGCCACAACGCTACGCCTACGAACACCTCACCGGAGAGACACTGCACCCCGGCATCGCGCTCATGCATGTCTGCGACGTCCCACTGTGCGTCCACGCCAGCACCGGGACAGACACGCACCTGCTACCCGGTACACAGGCGCTGAACATGCTCGACCGGTCCCAGAAGGGCCGCCACGCGAACGCATCGACCTTCCGATGGCGCGGTGTCGGACGCGCCCAGTTCCGCGCCCAGTCCGTCGAGCTGCGCACGGCCCTCCTCGAGCACGGATGGAACGAATCGATCATCCGCCCGCTACTGACCGGCATCGACCCCAAAGCACCAACCCTGTTTTGACTATGGGGGGCGTTCTCGGCCGAGGGCGACCACTGCGCCCTGCTCGTCACGATTTCGTTGCTGGGGCGGAGTGGAAGCTACTGGCAGGACTTCGGGATGTCCTCGAGGCTAACCGGCCCTGACAAGCCGCGGCCTCCGGGCTGGGACTCGCACCACTCGTCGACGAATCCTGCGCCGATGCTGAGCACCGTCGGCGCAGTGCAAGCTATCAGGAGCACGACCGTTGCGATCGAGAGCGACCGTGCTTCCCGGACGGTCGTCGCCCGCGAGAAGCAAGATGTACGTCAGGCTGCCAGCGACCCCGGCGATGAAGATCAGCAGGTTCCCCGTTACCTGTGCCGTCGTGATCTCGGAGCCCGAGATGGACTTCCACACGTACGACCCTGATAGCAGGAGCGAAATCAGGAGGGGCAGCGCTGTCACGAACAGCGTCGTCGTTGCG
This sequence comes from Arthrobacter sp. TJ-266, assembly GCF_058269115.1. Lineage (NCBI taxonomy): Bacteria > Bacillati > Actinomycetota > Actinomycetes > Micrococcales > Micrococcaceae > Arthrobacter > Arthrobacter sp. TJ-266. Next base: position 4,545 of record NZ_JBZCNC010000007.1, on the reverse strand, counting down.
ACCCTGAAGGGTGCCTTTGGCAATTCCCTCGTGTGTTCCCCCATGGTCTGAGCCTAACCAATGCGCAATATGGTCAGCGCTGACTGCGAAGGCGCGCTGGTATCTGGGTGTCACCGTATTCAGCGCCGTGTCAGGACCGTGTTCTACGCTTCGTAGTAGATTCCTGTCCGGGTGTCCGTCGTACCCGACCTACCGTCGTTGGAGCATCATGCCTGTGAGCTCGATCCCGCGCCCTGCCGACCTTGCTGACCGCGTCCGCAGCGCGTTCCGTGCTCGGGTTTCCGGTGATCCCACGGGGGCACCTGACTGGGTGCGCGACATCGCCTTGGTCGGGGAGGGCCCAGGATTGTTTGAGCCCGACGGCGTCGTCTGGCAGGTTCATGGTGGCCTTTCGACTTTGGTCGGAGGCGTCGCGGCCCTCCTCGGCCAAGGCGCTCACCCGTTAGCGATGGCCGGGGTTGCACGGCACTCCTCCTACCGCAGTGACCCCTGGGCACGCCTCGCTGGGACCGCGCGCTGGCTCACGATCACCACCTTCGGCTCCACTGAGCTCGCCGAGCGGGACTCGTCGCGGGTCCGCCGCATGCACGGGCGGGTCAACGGCACCACCGACGACGGGCGCGCCTACTCCGCCTCCGACCCCGCACTGCTGCGCTGGGTGCACCTGGCTTTCACCGACGCTTTCCTCGGGGCCCACGAGGCCGTCGGCCACGACCTGGCCCCACAGTTCGGACGCAACTGGGCCGACACCTATGTCGCCGACTGGTCCCGTAGCGCCCGGACCCTTGGGGCCGAGGACCTTCCGGTCAGCCGCGGGGAACTCGATGAGGCGCTGCGCGCGCTCGAGCCTGACCTGGAACCCGTCCCCGCCGAACTCCTTACCTTCCTGTCCGCCCCGGACGGGCTGAACCGGGCCGAGCGGATCTTCTACAGCGGCATCGCTAGCGCCGGAGCGCTGGTCATCTCCCCGTCCGTGGCTCCCCTTGCCGGGGTGCCCGGCCGCGGTGACCGTTCGCTCGCAAATCGCCTCCGGTTGCAGCGCACCCGCTTGCAGTTGCGGACCTTCCAGCTGGCCCTCGGGCCTCATAGCCCCTCCGTGGATGCGGCGCGCTACCGACTCGGCCTCGCCGGCCCTCCTGACTGGCTCAACTGAGCCCCGGCCACGCTCAACCTGTCGAGCTGATCATGGCCTTCCTTGACCCCGGATGGAACGAACCGATCATCCGACCCTGATCGCCGGCACCGAGCCTGAAGCACCAGCCCTCTCGTAGGGCTTAGGACATCTAGCGCTCAGGTTTTTCAGTAGCGTCGCCCTGCTGCGCCTCCCACTCACGTCTACCCTTGTTCCACTCTTTCCAATTATCAGAATCGAGCGGTCCAAACCCGGTGTCCTTGGGAGGTGCTATTGGGTACTCGCCCTCGGCTGGCGTGAATTCAGGTTCCGCCTTACGAGGCGACGCTTGCAGAGCATCTGGAAGGGAATCTGACGTCACCGGCTGAACGCGGCTTGGCGGGATGACGTACTCATCCCTTTCGCCGTCGGCCACTACCGTAAAGAGATAGATAGGCTTGCCCCTTTCACGGGACCACGATCTGGCCCTAATCTCGCCCTCGACTAGTTGATGTTGCTCAGGATGTACGTACCTGATGCGATCGCCAGCATTCCACTCTTCTCCCTGACGCTTTTCGTCCATGAACCGAGCCTACCGAGCGTTCTCAAGCCCTAGGCGGTCCTGCGCTTCGCTGCGGCCTGTCACCGGCCAGGCTGCTCCTTCGTCGCACCCCGTCCGGGTCTTTTTTGCTGCTGTCCTTCGGATTATGCGCCCCCGCTCCACAGCGTCAACCGGCTCCGCCGGCATCGGGCACACCGATCCTGTCCGGCGCTCCTGCATCGCTTATTTCCTCCCAAAATCGGTGCACCCTCGCACCTACGGCGTTGAGCACTGCTCCGTCGGGGACGAGCGAGCGAGCTCGCCAGCAGGCAAAAAACAACGGGGAAAGGGTCCGCTGCTGGTCACTACAGGGCCTCGACTCCACCACCGCAACGAAGGAGCAACACCATGACCGAGAACACCACCACTAAGGACACCGCCGAAGCGGTATCCGTACCCGCCCTGCCCGCCGACGATCGCAGCGGGGACGGGTATGACTGGATGGAAACCCTCACCGGTACGGCGTGGATTGTCCTGCCGAACTGGGGTTCCGAAGGATGGGATGCCGGATCGTGGCCGTACATCATCCTCGCGGTCGCCAAGTGCAAGGACGACGCAGGGGAGCTGTTCGGGTACGGCCAGTACCTCGAGGGCGACACCGAGACCTTCTGGTTCCGGTCCCAGACCGCCTGCCACGAAGCAATCACCGAATCGGTGTTCGGGTTCTGGAAGTTCGGTCAGGCAGACGGCCCGGAGGACCTGCCCGCGGCGGCGGCCGAGCTTCCCAGCCGCTACCGCAAGCCATTCTTCGGATGGATGCAGGGACGCGACACCGTTCGGTAATCGCCCAGCAACCGCACCCCGCCCCAGCGGGCGGGGTGCGGCCCGGCCCTCCGCCTCATCCCACTACCTCGAAAGCAGGCAAGCGCTGATGCCCGAAGTGCTGTTCTCCATGAACCGGATTGTCACCCAGGCCAATTACGTCCGAGTGGCCGTCGACGAAGACGCAATACTCATCTGGCTGCAAGAGAACCCCAAGGAGAACGACTGGATCCAGCCCGTCAGCGACAAGGACGACATATGCGCCGAGGACGTCCGCCGCTACACCGAAGTCCACCCCGAGTTGCGCGACCACCGGTACTTTCACGAAGTAGCCGGAGAAGTGTGCGAGAGCTGGTCCCAGCTGGAAATAATCGGCCGAGCGGACGAGAACCAAAATCAAAGTTAGTCGGATTCATGCGGCAGAAATGCTGTTTTTTCAGATGAATAAACGGTAGAATTAGTACCAGCAGCACAGCAGTTGACTCTCACTAAAACCCACACGTAACCAAGGACTGAGCGCCATGACCATCACCATCTTCGAGAAGCCCACCGGGTGCTTCGGGTGCAAGAAGACAAAGGAACTGTTCGATGCCGCAGGCGTCCAGTTCAACACCGTGGACATCACCACCAACGACCAGGCCCTCGCCTACATCACCGAGGAGCTCGGCTACAGCCAGGCACCTGTCGTCGTGTACGAGAAGGACGGCAGCGAGGACCATTGGTCCGGCCTGAACCCCACCAAGATCAACCAGGTCATCGCCCTCGACGCCAACACCTCGACCAGCGCGGAAGATAGGTGAGCACCATGGCCACGCCCACCACCTCGAGGAAGCATGTTGACGGTTTCGTCATCCTGGTCTGGCTCATCGGCATCGCCGGTGCCGGCCTCCTCACGGTGGCCGCAGTCCTGGCCATCACCCGCGGAACCCTCCTCGCCGGTCCCGACGCCCTGATCTACGCCGCCCAAGGTGCGCTCCTCCTCGGCGGGGCGCTCGGAATCTGGCGCGCTAAGACCCCCAACGGACCCTAGACACTTAATACTCAAATACTCATTCACTCATCAACGACAACACCAGCACCCCACACGAAAGGCAGTCGAGCATCATGGCCGGAGAAACCGTCATCACCGTCATCGGGAACCTCACCTCGGATCCCGAACTCCGCTTCACCCCCAGCGGGGCAGCGGTCGCGAACTTCACCATCGCGAGTACCCCACGCACCTTCGACCGGCAGTCCAATGACTGGAAGGACGGCGAAACCCTGTTCATGCGCTGCAACGTCTGGCGCGAGTCGGCCGAGAACGTCGCCGAGACCCTGACCAAGGGAACCCGCGTCATCGCCCAGGGCCGGCTGAAGTCCCGCACCTTCGACACGAAGGAAGGCGAGAAGCGCACCGTGATGGAGCTCGAGGTCGATGAGGTCGGGCCGAGCCTGCGCTACGCCTCAGCGAAAGTCACCCGCGCCCAGCGCGGCGGATCCGGCAACAACGGCGCCAGTGGAGGTAACGCCCAGGGCGGGGGAGGGTTCCAGGGAGGGGCGCAGCCGGGTAACCAGGGCCAGCGGGTTCAGCAGCAGCCCGCGGATGACCCGTGGGGAGCCCCCGCAGCGGCTCGTGCCGGCAGTGCCGGCGGCGCGGGCGGATGGGGCAACGGCTCCGAGACCGAACCGCCGTTCTGACAGACATCGGGGTGGCCGGCAACCGTCGGTCACCCCTCGCCTCGCACCTAACCCCGGTCAACACCTAGGAAGTGACACCCATGATCACCACACGAGCCTTCACGGCTCTCAGTGCCTTGTTCCTGATGGCGATCACCGTCACGGGTTGCTCGGGCCAGCCAGCCTACATCGCCGCCGCCTACGAGCGGGCCCGGGCAGAGATAGCTCGAGGTGGACAGCCCGAGGACGATGGCGGGGGAGTGGATCCGGAGTGAGCAAGAACAAGCCTGCGTCATTCACCCCGTACTTCAGCCAGGCCGACGCGGACCAGGTACGAGCCGCGTTCCTCGCCGCAGGCAATGCCGAGGGGTACCGCTCTGTGACAGACTTGATCGAAGCAGCTGTGATGCGTGAG
>NZ_JBZCNC010000006.1:0-109198 GCF_058269115.1 Arthrobacter sp. TJ-266 | reverse complement strand
CACGGTGGACCGGTCCACCGGCGCGGTCACCTTCACTCCAGAGCCCGGCTTCAGCGGCTCGGTGCCGACGGTCTTCTACCAGGTGGAGGACGGCAACGGACAGATCGGCACCAGCACCATCAGCATCACCGTGGGGTCCGTGACACCCGTCGCGGGCGACGACCTCCTGACCACGCGTCAGGCGGTCCCGGTGACGGCGAACCTGCTCGCGAACGACGTCCCCGGCAACGAGGCGACGCCGCTCGATCCCACCACCGTGGTCTTCACGGGCGTGGGCGGAGGAACGGTCTCGGACAACGGGAAGACCCTCACCGTCCCGAACCAGGGCGTCTACACCGTGGATGCCGACGGCGTCCTGGTGTTCACGCCCCAGGCGGGCTTCGTGAATGCCGCCTCGCCGGTGCAGTACCGGGTGGCCGACTCCGATCGTCAGACCACCACGGCCACCATCCGTGTGACGGTCACGCCGGTGGGCCCGCGCATGGTCGCGGACGCCGCGGTCACGCAGCAGAACACCCCGGTCACGTTCCAGCCCGGCGAGGACGACCGCCCCGGCGTGGACGGCGGCAGCGCCGTCAACCTCGGCTCGCTCCGCCTGCTCGGCGAGAACAACGCCCCGGTCACGGTGCTCACCCTCGACGAGGGCGTGTTCCGCGTGAACACGGCGAACGGTGATGTCACCTTCACACCGGCAGCCGGTTTCGCCGGACCCGTGCCCGAGGTGCGCTACCGCGTACTGGACGGCAACGGCCAGGTGGGCATCAGCACCATCGACGTCCTCGTCACGGCGGTCACCCCGGTGGCGAACCCCGACCTGGCGACCACGCGACAGGCGCAGGCGGCCGTGATCGACGTCGTCGCGAACGACCGCCCCGGTAACGACAACACCCCGCTGGACCGCACCTCCGTGATCTTCACGGGCGCGGGCGGAGGGGTGGTCTCCGACAACGGGAAGACGCTCACCGTCGCCAACCAGGGTGTCTTCCGGATCAACGCGAGTGGTGTCGTGACGTTCACGCCCGCAGCCTCCTTCGTGGGGGAGACCACCGCCGTCGAGTACGAGGTCCGGGACGCCGACAGCTTCACCGTCACGGCGGAGATCCGCGTGACGGTGACCCCGGTGGGCCCGCGCATGGTCGCGGACGCCGCGGTGACGCAGCAGAACACCCCGGTCACGTTCCAGCCCGGCGCCGACGACCTCCCCGGTGTGACCGGCGGGAGCCCCGTGAATGTGGCCTCGGTCCGTCTGCTCAACGGCACCGCGCCCGTGACCCTGCTGTCCCTGGACGGCGTCGGCACCTTCCGCGTCAACACCACCAACGGTGACGTCACCTTCACACCGGCCGCCGGCTTCTCCGGCGCCGTACCCGAGGTGCGCTACCAGATCACGGACGGCAACGGCCAGGTGGGCGTCACCACCATCGACGTCCTGGTCACCGCCGTCACGCCCACCGCGGGCGACGATTCCGGGACCGTCCTGCAGGGCGAGAACTCGAGCATCGACGTCCTCGCCAACGACGTACCCGGCAACGCGCGGACCCCGCTCGTCCCCGAGAGCGTGGTGCTCGGCACGGTGGACGGCGGAACCCTCTCCGAGGACGGCCGGACGCTCGCCGTCCCGAACCAGGGCACCTGGCGCGTGCAGGGGAGTACGGTCACCTTCACGCCGATCGCCTCCTTCACGGGGGTGGCCACCCCTGTGACCTACACCGTGCAGGACACCGACGGACAGCCGGCGACGGCGACCATCACGGTCACCGTCACCGCCGTGGCTCCCGTGGCCGTGGCCGACGCCGTGACGACCGAGCAGAACACGGCTGTCACCTTCGCCCCGGCCGAGAACGACCGCGCGGGCGTCCAGGGCGGTAGCGTCCCGGTGCCCGCCAGCGTCCGGCTCCTCGACGCTGCAGGTGCCGAGGTCACCGAGCTGGTGCTGGCAGCCGGCCGGTTCACGGTCGAGACCGATACCGGACGCGTGACCTTCACCCCCGCCGTCGGCTTCGCCGGCAGCGTGCCGGAGGTGCGCTACAGCATCCGCGACGGCATCGGGCAGCGCTCGGTCGGGTCGATCTCCCTCGACGTCGTGGCCGTCACTCCAGTGGCGAACGCGGACAGCAGGACCACCCGGCAGGCCGAGGCCGTCCCGGTGCCGGTCCTCGCCAACGACCTCCCCGGCAACGAGGCATCTCCCTTCGACGCCACCACCGTCACGCTCGACGTCCCGGCCGGCAGCGGCGCGGACCTCTCCGAGGACCGCAGGACGCTGCAGGTCCCGGGCCAGGGCACGTTCAGGGTGGATCCGGCCTCCGGCACCGTCCTGTTCACCCCGGTACCCGCCTTCACGGGGACCACGGCCACCGTGACCTACACCGTGCGCGACATCAACGGCACGGAGGTCTCCTCGACGCTCTCCGTGACCGTCACCCCGGTGGCGCCCCGCGCCGCCGCCGACGCCGTGACCACCCAGCAGAACGTGGGCGTCACGATCACGCCGGCTGCGAACGACCTCCCGGGAGTGACCGGCGGCAGCACGCCGCTGGCCTCCTCCGTGAGGCTCGTGGACCCGGCCGACGGCAACGCCGTGGACACCCTCGCCGTCACCGGCGGCGTGTTCACCGTGGACACCGCGACCGGAACCGTGCGCTTCGAACCCACCCGGGGCTTCGCCGGACCGGTGCCGCAGGTCGAGTACGTCATCACCGACGGCAACGGGCAGTCCTCTCGCTCCACCATCGACGTGAACGTCGACGCCGTGTCACCCACGGCGGGCAACGATCCCGTCGAGGTGGCGCAGGGCGGGTCCGCGCGGATCACCGTCCTCGGGAACGACACCGCCGGCAATGCCGCGACACCGCTGGTACCGGGCTCCGTGGTGCTCACCGCAGTGGAGGGCGGCCAGCTCTCCGCCGACGGCCGCACTCTCGTGGTCCCCGGCCAGGGCACCTACACGGTCGACGCGGAGTCGGGTGTCGTCGTCTTCGATGCCGAGCCGGCCTTCACGGGCCAGGCCACGAGCGTGACCTACACGGTTACGGACGTGGACGGCACCACCGCCAGCGCCTCGATCCAGGTCGAGGTCACACCCGTGGCACCGCGCGCGGTCGACGACGTCGTCCGCACCGGCCAGAACCAGCAGGTCACCTTCGCCCCTGCGGCGAACGACCGCCCCGGGGTGGACGGCGGCACGCCGCTCGATCCCGCCTCGGTGCGCCTGCTCGACGCCGCGGGCGTCGAGGTGACAGAGCTCGTCCTCGCGGCAGGCACGTTCACCGTGGATCCCGCCACCGGCAGCATCACCTTCGTACCGGCCCAGGGCTTCACGGGATCGGTCCCGCAAGTGACCTACGTGGTCACGGACGGGAACGGCTCGCGTGGTACGGCCGGCATCAGCCTCACGGTGCTGCTCGTCAACCCCGTGGCCAACAACGACTCCGCGTCGACCGTCCAGGGCAGCGCGGTCTCCGTCGACGTCCTCAGCAACGATCTGGCGGGCAACGACGAGACGCCGTTCGACCCGACCACCGTGGTGCTGGGTGCCGTGGACGGCGGGGAGCTCTCGGCCGACGGCCGCCAGCTCGACGTCCCGGGCGAGGGCACGTGGACCGTTGATCCCGACACCGGCCTGGTGACCTTCCGGCCGGAGCCCGGCTTCGCCGGCACGGCCACCACGGTCACGTACACCGTGCAGGACATGGACGGGCAGAGCGTGTCCGCGGACATCTCGGTCCAGGTGACCGCCGTCGGGCCCCGCGTCCGCGCGGACGCCGTCGGCACGGCCCAGAACACGCCGGTGACACTCGATCCCGCCGCGAACGACCTCCCGGGGATCGAGGGCGGCAGCGCCCCCGACCGCACCACCCTCCGGTTCGTGGACGGTGACGGCGAACTCGTCACCACGCTCACCGTGACCGGTGGCACCTACGCGGTGGACATCACCACGGGCATCGTCACCTTCAGGCCGACCACCGGCTTCATCGGTTCGGCCGCGACCGTGACCTACTCGATCGCGGATGCGAACGGCGAGCGCGGCGAGGCGACCATCGACGTCGCGGTGGGGGCCACGGCACCCACGGCGAACGACGACGCCGCCACGACCACCCAGGGCGCGTCCGTGCCGGTCGAGGTCCTCGGGAACGACGTCCCGGTGGACGGGCAGACACCGCTCGTCCCCGGATCCGTCACGCTGCGGCCGCTCGCGGGCGCCCAGCTGTCCGAGGACCGCCGCACCCTCGTGGTCGCCGGCCAGGGCACCTGGACCGTCGGCCCCGACGGCGTCATCACCTTCCAGCCGGAAGCCCTCTTCGTGGGGGCCACCTCGCCCGTGACCTACGTGGTCCTCGACGAGAACGGCGAGGAGGCCTCGGCCGCCGTCGTCGTCGACGTCGAGGGCGTGGGCCCGCGCGTGGTGGCGGACGCTGCTCGCACCGACCAGAACACCCCGGTGACGCTCGCGCCGGCCGCCAACGACCTGCCCGGTATCGAGGGGGGCACGCCGGTCGATCCGACCTCCGTGCGCCTGCTCGATGCGGACGGCGAGCCCGTCGCGGAACTCACCGTCGAGGGTGGCACCTTCACGGTGGACACGGCGACGGGTGAGATCACCTTCACCCCGGCACCCGGATTCGCCGGACCGGTGGGGACCGTGCGCTACGTCGTCGCCGACACGGACGGCCGCACGGCCTCCTCGACCATCGACATCAGCGTGGTCGCGGCCACGCCGCTGGCCGGGGACGATGCCGTGACCACCCAGCAGGGCGTCCCGGTCACCGTGGACGTGCTCGGCAACGACTCCGCGGGCAACGACACCACTCCGCTCGATCCGACCACGGTGGCCCTCACCACGCCGGAGGGTGTGGAGGGAGCCGAGCTGTCCGAGGACGGGAAGACGCTGCAGGTACCCGGCCAGGGCACCTACCGCGTGGACCCGGAGAACGGTGCCATCACCTTCACCCCCACGGGTGCCTTCAGCGGCACCGCGGCGCCGGTGACCTACACGGTCAGCGACGTCGACGGCGCCACGGCGAGCGCGTCCTTCACCGTGACGGTGGCCGCCGTGTCACCGCTCGCACAGGACGATTCCGCGGTCACCGAGCCGGAGACGGCGGTGCTGATCGACGTGCTGTCCAACGATCAGCCGGGCAGCCCCGACGCCCTCCTGGTTCCCACGAGCGTGGTGCTCCTGGCGCCCGAGGGTGTCGAGGGTGCCGTGGTCAGCGCCGACGGCCGGGGCCTGCTCGTGCCCGGCGAGGGCTCCTACTCGGTGAACGCATTCACCGGGGCGGTCACCTTCACGCCGGCGGACGGCTTCGACGGGACCACCACGGCGATCACCTACTCGGTGGCCGACATGAACGGCACCCGGGCGCAGGCGCGCATCGTCGTCGTCGTCGGTGACGCGGTGCCGGGCCTCGTGGTGGACAAGATCGCCGTGTTCGAACCCGGTGTCGACGACGCCGACGAGAACGGCGTGGCCGATCCGGGCGAGACCATCCGGTACTCGTTCGACGTCACGAACACCGGCAACGTCACCCTGACCGACGTCGCCGTCCAGGATCCGAAGGTCTCGGGGCTCACTCCCGCGTCCGCGACGATCCTGCGCGGTGAGACGGTCCGCTTCACGGCCGAGCCGTACACGGTGACGGCGGAGGACATCGCCGCAGGAGCCGCGAACAACTCGGCGACCGCGACCGGCGTCACGACCGCCGTGCCGGGAGTGCCGGCCGAGGCCGTGCAGAGTGCACCGGACACCACGAGCACCGTGACGGTGGAGCGCGACGCACAGCTGATGGTCGAGAAGACCGGCGAGCTGTCCGGCGACGACGACATCGCGAACGAGGGCGAGACCATCACCTACTCGTTCGCGGTCCGGAACGCCGGAAACGTGGTCATCAGCGGGGTCACCGTCAACGACCCGCAGGTCACGTTGCCCGACGCCGGTGAGCTCACGCTGGCTCCGGGCGAGGCGCGCACGCTCGAGGCCGATCCGTACACCGTGACGGCGGAGGACATCGCGGCAGGATTCGTGTCCAACACGGCGACGGTGGGCGGAACCGCACCGGCGCTGCCGAACGGCGATCCGGCACCGCCGGTGCTCTCGGCGCCCTCGACAGAGGTGGTGCCCGCAGGTGACGGTCCGCTGGTGCTCGAGAAGATCGCCGAGCTCAACGACGGCAACGGGAACGGCTTCGCCGACGCCGGCGAGACCATCGCGTACTCGTTCGAGGTCACCAACACCGGGCCCGTCCTCATCGGGGACGTCCGGGTGGAGGACGAGCGCGTCACCGGTCTCGACGAGACCGTCGACATCGGGCCTGGCGACACCGGAGAGTTCGAGGCCGATCCGTACGTGGTCACGGACGAGGACGTCGCCGCCGGTTCGATCAGCAACACCGCTCGGGCCTTCGGGCTCCTGGACGGTGCGCGGATCGGATCGGCTCCGGACACCGTCACCACCGCGCCGGCGCCGGTTCGGCCGTCGGTGGACATCGACAAGTCGGTCTCCGCGGGCGACGACGGGGACGTGTCGGACGGCCAGGACGTCGACTACACCGTCACGGTGAGGAACGACGGCAACGTGGACCTCGCCGAGGCGATCGTCGAGGACGATCTGACGGATGTGCTGGACGACGCCGTGCTGAAGCCGGGTACCTCAGCCACCAGCGGCGAGGTGACCGTCACCGGCGGGCAGTTGCGCTGGATCGGTCCACTCGCCATCGGTGAGGAGGCCGTGATCACCTACGGTGTGACGGTCTCGGGCGACACCGGCAACGGGGTGCTCCGGAACTCGGCGACCGCCGTCGGAGTGGTTGACCCGCCGGTCGATCCGCCGGTCGATCCGCCGGTCGATCCGCCGGTCGATCCGCCGGTCGATCCGCCGGTCGCTCCGCCGGTGACGGACGGTGACGTCACGGTCAACCCCGTGGTGGACGTCCCGCCGGTGAAGCACCCGATCCCGGGCCTCGCCTTCACGGGTGTGCAGCTCACCGGGATCGTGGCGTCGGCCATCGGCCTGCTGGTCATCGGCAGTCTGGCGCTCGTGCTGACGAAGCGCAGGCGGCAGGCAGCGGACGAGTAGCCGCGAGGCCGCCGACGTCGTGTCAGGGCGTGTCAGTACCGGGTCACCGATGCCGGCACGCCCTTTCGGCTTCCAGGACGGTCCAGGCCTGAACTTGCGAGGACAGCGTCGTGGGGCCGTCACCGGAAGGTGGGAACACCAGGTTCCCGGCCTCCCCGGGGCGCCGGCCGTTCCACACGTGCTCGGCGGTCGCTGTGACGAGCCGGCGAGCCGTGGCGGCGACGTCGGGCGCGAGGTCAGGATGCCCTGCAGCCAGCGAGAGGTAACGCACGAGGATCCCGGTGAAGAGGCCCGCGTCCCCGGCGGACGCGAGCGGCAGGGGTCCAGGTCCGCCGTGATCGGCGAGGGGGCGGTCGGCGAGGTGCTGCTCGACGGCCGCGATGAGCCGCGCCGCGCGCGCGAGGTTCGTCGGCCCGCCGACGGTCACGAGTGCGCCGAGCACCGTGCCCTGGTTGTAGGTGTGCACCGTGCGTTCCACGGACCCGTCGGCCCGGATGCCGTCGAGGTAGAGGCCCGTGGAAGCGTCGAACAGTCTCGCGTGCAGCCAGTCGAGCAGGCCCTGCGCGCGGTCGGTCTCCCCGGCCCGCGCGAAGAACAGGGCGGCCGGTGCCGTGCTGGGCGTGTTCTTGTAGTCCCGCGTGGTATTCCACCACACGCCACCGCCGAGGTCACTTGTGTCGGCCGAGCGGAGGGCCGCGCCGAGCACGCGCACGCGGCGTCGATCCCGCCGTCGTCCGTCCTCCGCGGCGGCCCACGTCCCGCCGCGCGTCACTGCTGGCGTCGTCGCCGTGCCGTCGAGCCGCTGCAGCGCGAGCGCGAGCCAGGCCATGTCGTCGTAATAGGCGTTCCGCCAGCGGGCGCCGTTGCGGAGCCAGATGCCGCGGGCCAGCCGTCGGGCCTCGGTGAGCGCACCCGACGCCGGATCGCGGAGACCGGCGTCGATCAGGCAGTCGAGCAGATGGGCCTGCCACCAGTAGTGCCAGTGCCCGCCTGCGGCCGGCGCCGGTACCTCGACGGCACCGAGCCGCGTCCGGGGAACGGCGAGGCTCCGCCGGAGGAACGCCTGCCGGACGCTCGCAGCGGCCACGTCTGCGGCGTCGTCGGGAATGGGCATGTGACCACCCTAGTCAGGCCGTGCAGCCCAGTGCGGTGGGTCAGTACTGGTCAGGGTGCGCAGCGCGAGCGGTGCCGGGTGCGCAGTGGGCCACGTCACAGTACGCTGGCCGCGGGGACGGACCAATGACGCTCAGCACCGCGGAGGGAACAGGCATGGACATCGGGGGAGCGGTTGCGCTCGTGACGGGCGGGGCGTCGGGCCTCGGGCTCGCCACCGCCCGCAGGCTGGTCGACGGCGGCGCCTCGGTGCTCCTGGTGGACCTCCCGGGCTCTGCGGGAGCGGACGTCGCGAAGGAGCTCGACCCCTCCGGTGGACGCGTGCGTTTCGTGGCCGCGGACGTCGCCGACGCGGAGCAGGTGCAGCGCGCCGTCGATGCCGCCGCGGAGCTCGGCCCGCTGCGCATCGTGGTCAACTGCGCCGGCATCGCGACGCCCGGCAAGGTCCTGGGACGCGAGGGCGTCCTGCCGCTCGAGCAGTTCTCGCGGGTGATCACCGTGAACCTCATCGGCACGTTCAACGTCATCCGGCTCGCCGCGGAAGCCATGGCCACCACCCCGACCGTCACGGGTCTCGGCGGCTCGGACGAGCGCGGGGTCATCATCAACACCGCGTCCGTGGCGGCCTTCGACGGGCAGATCGGCCAGCCCGCGTACGCGGCGTCGAAGGGCGGCGTGGCAGCCATGACGCTGCCGATCGCCCGCGAGCTCGCCCGCTCCCTCATCCGCGTGGTGACCATCGCGCCCGGCATCTTCGAGACCCCCATGATGGCGGGTCTGCCACAGGAGGCACAGGACTCCCTCGGCGCCCAGGTGCCGCACCCCTCCCGCCTCGGCAAGCCCGTGGAGTACGCCGCACTCGTGGCGCACATCGTCGAGAACCAGATGCTCAACGGCGAGACGATCCGCCTCGACGGCGCCATCCGCATGGCGCCGAAGTAGGCGCACCAGGTTCGCCCGGTCTCAACGGAAAGGACGGCTCGATGGAGAGCCAGCTACCCACCGCCGATTTCCTCGGCTTCGAAACCCTGCTCGCCGGGCACGAGCGCGAGAAGCTCCAGGACGTCCGCGACTTCCTTGCCAAGGAGGTCACGCCGCGCGCCGTCGAATGGTGGAACCGCGCCGAGTTCCCGCACGAGATCCTGCCGAAGCTCGCCGCCCTGGGCCTCAGCACGCCCGTGCAGCAGGGGTACAGCCACCTGTTCAGCGGCCTCGTGATCGCCGAGCTGACGCGGGCGGACACCTCGATCGCCACGTTCTTCATGGTCCACCACGACCTCTTCGTCGAGGCGCTGCACCTGTTCGGCAGCCAGAACCAGAAGGACCGCCTGCTGCAGGACGCGATGGACCTGAAGGTCACCGGCGCCTTCGCGCTCACCGAACCGCTGCACGGTTCCGACGTCGCCGGTGGCATGGCCACCACGGCCAGGCGCGACGGCGACACCTGGGTGATCAACGGTGCCAAGCGGTGGATCGGCAACGGGACGTTCTGCGACTACATGCTGCTCTGGGCACGGGACGCCGAGACGGGCGGGGTGCGCGGTTTCATCCTCGACGCCACACTGGCCGGCGTCACCCGCACCGCCATCGCGAACAAGACGGCGCTCCGCACCGTGCAGAACGCCGACATCACGTTGACCGACGTGCGCATCCCCGAAGCGGACCGCTTCGCCGGCATCGAGACGTTCAACGACACGCGCCAGCTCCTGCTCGGCTCCCGCATCCTCGTGGGCTGGCAGGCCGTGGGGCAGCAACTCGCCGCGTTCGACGTCGCCCGGCAGTACGCGGTGGAGCGCCACCAGTTCGGGCGGCCGATCGCCGGTTTCCAACTCGTCCAGGACCAGCTGGTCACCATGATGGGGAACACCACCGCGTGCCTCGGCGTGATGGCGCGCGTCGCCCAGCTTCAGGAACAGGGGGTGTCGGACATGCCGCAGGCCGCCTTCGCGAAGTCCTTCACCACGGCCCGGATGCGCGAGACCGTGGCCCTCGGGCGCGGGATCCTGGGCGGCAACGGTATCGTCACGGACTACGGCATGGCGAAGATCTTCGCCGACGCCGAGGCCGTCTACACCTACGAGGGCTCCTACGAGATCAACAGCCTGATCGTCGGCCGGGCCCTCACGGGCATCTCGGCGTTCGCCTGATCGGCGCGAGGTGCCACGAGGACATGAGAGCACCTCTCATGGTCCGATCGGCCTCGGCTCCCGTTCCGGGGTCCCAGGCCCCAGGACGCGTGGTGACTCCCTTGCCGCAGCAACCTGTCACCGGCGCCGGAACCGCCCGAGGGCCAGGCTCACCGACAGGCCGAGATCGCGTGGATCCCAGATGCTGTGGTGTGCTCCCGCGGACCACCGCAACGTGTCGATCGAGTCGCGTAGGAGGCCACCGCGCCGCTCGATCCGCGCGCGGCGGAGGTCGCCCGTGAGCCACGAGTAACGCTCGCCCGGACGCGCGTCCGGTAGGGGCTCGGTCCCGCCGCCCAGCACCAGATCGGTCCACGCCCGCACGAGCCCCGGCCGAGCCGACTCGGCGAGGGCGAGGGAGCCGAAGAAGCGTCCGTTGAAATCGATGAGGTGCGGCACGCCGCCGTCACCGGTGAGGAACTGGAGTTCGACCAGGCCGCGCCAGCCGAGGTCGCCCAGCAGGGCTTCGGCCTTCGCGACGAGCGCGTCGTCGAGCGGGACCGTGACGGCCCGGGCCGAGGCGCCGTTGGGAGTGGGCCACAGGCGGGTCGAGACCTGCTGGGTCCTCCCGAGGAGGCGTCCTTCGTGGAACACGCCGATCAGCGCGCCCAGCGTGCCGATGATGGGCTGCTGCAGGATGGGCTGCGCGCCGGCGGCCCGGATCCGCTCCACCTGCGGACGAGCGGCCTCGGCCGTCGCGAACAACTTGGCCTCGATGCGGACAGGGTGGGTCTGATTGGTCGCCCAGTGTTCCTTGCACTTGATCACCAGAGGGCCGTTCCATGCGGCGAGGGCAGCATCGGTGGCGAGCTCCGTGTGGGGCGAGCCCAGGCCCGCCTTCTGTGCGTACTGCGCGAGGCGGACCTTGTCGAGCACCGTCTCGACGACCTCGAACTCCGGATGCGCCACCGGGACCGGGATCTGGGACCGGTACGCGGCCAGGGCCGCCATCCAGTCGTCTCCACCGCCGAGGACGACGTCGAACCGGCCGGAGGTGGCGGCGCGCCGCACACCCTCCACGAAGGCGAGGCCGTCGGTGCGTGGACGGGGCACGGTGTAGGAGATGGCGCAGGCGTTGGACGAGCCGAGAGCGCCGCCGCCCTCGGGCGTGCCCACACCGACATACCAGCCCTCTCGCTGGAAAGCCCGTGCAGCGGCGAGCGCGCCCCGGTCGCGCCCCGTCGCCACGATCAGGACGCGCCGCCGCAGTCCGTCGGACCCCGCTCCGGCGGTGCCCGGGTTATCAGGAAGGTGATGCACGTCACACCTCGAAGGTCGTGGTGGGGAGAGTCATCGGACGGCCAGGCGCGTGGACCGCCCGTCGGACCCTTGAGCCACAGTAGTCAGCCGGGTCGCCTACGCACGCGAGCGACACAGTGGGAGCGGCACCACCGCGGTGGCGGCCGCGGTCCACCGTCGCGGACGCACATGAAGGCCAGGTGAACGTCCCATAAGAGCTCTCTCATGGCGGACTCATGTTGCTCTTCGATTGGTGCTCTTCACTGGAGACATCCCGAAGGAACCCCACCGATTGGATTGAACGTCATGAGCATCATCATCGAAGGAACCGCACTCGCCGCCACCCTCGTCAGCACGCCGTCGCCGGCCCTCGGCATGGTTCCGGTCGACGCCGAGCGCCTGCAGCTGGCCAAGAAGGCCTACACCACCCGCTTCCTCGCCGCATCGCTGGAGAAGGATGCCAGCGGCTACCTGCTGATGCAGGCCGCCCCGCGACCGGGCGACATCGTCCTCGCCCGTGTGGTGAAGCTCGGGTCCCACCTGAAGCTCGAGAGCCCCGTGTCACGGCGCCAGGTGATGTTCGTCGGTGACGAGATCCTCGTGGCCTACGGCAACCGCTACGCGCCGGACCAGTTCCTCGCCGAGGTCCCCGCCGATCTCGAGGAGTGCCAGCTCGTTGCCGGTGGCGGCGTGGCCGGTCGCGTCCTCGAGCAGCACGCCGGGATGAAGGAGGCTACGACCATCCAGCCGATCGGACTCCTCGCCACGACGGAGGGCGTCGTCAACCTGAAGGACCTCGCCCCGTCCGCTCCCGTGCAACCGGTGAGGGCGGACCTGAGCCGCCCCGCCGTCGTCGCGGTCCTCGGGACCTCGATGAACTCGGGGAAGTCGACCACGCTCGGCTGCCTGGTGAACGGTCTGACGAACGCCGGCCTGCGCGTCTCGGCGGGCAAGGCCACCGGGACGGGCTCGGGCAACGATCCCCGCCTCTTCACCGACGCCGGTGCGCGTCAGGTGCTCGACTTCACCGACTTCGGCCACCCCACCACGTTCCGCCTCGAGTACGCGGAGGTCCGTGAGCTGCTCACGAGCCTGATCGGGCGCCTGAGCACCGAGGGCACCGACGTCGTGGTCGTCGAGATCGCCGACGGCGTCTACCAGGGCGAGACCGCACGGCTCCTCGCCGATCCGGTCTTCCAGGGGGTCGTGGACCAGGTGGTGTTCTCGGCGGCGGATGCGCTCGGCGCGACGGCCGGGGTCCAGGTGCTTCGGGAGAGCGGTGTGCAGGTTGCTGCCGTGTCCGGTCTGCTCACTGCGTCCCCGCTCGCCAAAGAGGAGGCATCGGCCGTACTCGACGTCCCGGTGATCAGCACCTTCGACCTGTGCACGCCCGAGGTCGCGCTCAGCATCGTCCCATCGGCGCAGGACGTGCCGACCCTCGCGTCATGAGGGCGGCCGAGGACAACCCTCGCGCGGCGGCCGACATGCCGAAGCTCCTCGCCGGGGATCGAGTCCGCGTGATGGCACTGCTCATCGGCACGGGACTCCTGCTGGCGGCACTGGCCGGGGTGACCGCGCTGTTCATGACGATGCTGCTCGGCACGGGAGCCGACCTCACGGCGTCGCTCCTGGCGGGTACCGGGCTGCTGACCGCGGCCGTGGGTATCGGCGTGCTGCGCTCCTTCGAGCGTGTCCTTGCCGAACGTCTGGGGCAGAGCTATATCCAGGAAATCCGGGTGGGGCTCGTGGACGCAGCGCTGACACACGAGCAGGCCCCGGCGGCAGGCATCACCATCGCCCGCGCAACCAATGACCTGACGAGTGTCCGCAACTGGATCGCGCTCGGTATCGCACCCCTCGCCGTCGGCGTTCCCCTGATCCTGGGTGCCGCGGTGGGACTGGGCCTTCTCAGCCCTATGCTGGCACTCGCCGCCGTCGCGCCCCTCATCGTCCTCGCGGCCGCGATGATCGTCCTCTCCCGTGCCGCGCTCGACCGGGCGAAGGTGGTGCGGCGCAAGCGGGGTCGCCTTGCGTCCCTCCTCGCCGACACCGTGGCAGCGGCTCCGGTCATCCGGGCGGGCGGCGGCGAGAAGCGCGAACTCCGACGCATCGGCAAGGCCGGTCAGCAGGTGGTCGACGCGTCCATCCACAGGTCGCGGATCGCCGGCTACATCCGCGGGGCAGCCGCAGCCGCGGCAGCCCTCACCGTGGCGGCGGTGGGCATCGCAGGGCTCTGGCAGGGCATCGACACGGCCACGATCGCGGGCGCCCTGACCATCGTGGGGCTCATGTCCGCTCCCGTCAGCGAGTTCGGCCGCGTGGTCGAGTATCGGCAGAACTTTAAGGCCGCACGCCGGATCCTGGTCCCTGCGCTCCGGAAGGCCAGTTTCAACAGGCCGGAGGAGCCGGAGGAACGGACCTCCGAGGTCGGAGCGGCCCGTATCGCCAGTTCCCTGGTCGCCGGCGACGGCGTGGTGTCCCTCGTCGCCCCACCCGCCTGTTCCCAGTGCGCCCCGCCCACCCTCCTGGCCGCTCCCGGCGACGTGGTCGCGCTGACCACGGGCGATCCCGCACGGGCGGACGACGTGCTCCGGGCGATCGTCGGGCTGAGGTCGGACCCTCGCGTCCTCGCCTTCGTCGACGGTCAGGACGTGACCGCGGTGCCTCCCGAGGAGCGCCGGCGGCTCATCGGCTACGCGGCGTCCGGCTCGTACCTGGAACGGGGCACGATCGAACGCTCGGTCCGGTACCGCCACCCGGAGGCAGAGACCGAGGACGGGTACCGGGCGCTCAGCAGGGTGGGCCTTGCGCAGTCGGTCGAGGCGCTCCCGCGCGGCGGCCGCACGCAGCTCAGGCGCGGCGGCGAGCCGCTCACCGTCTCGGAACGCGCACGATTGATCCTCGCCCGTGCCGCGCTCGGCGACCCACCCCTGCTCGTGCTCAACCGCATCGATGCCGAGCTCGACGACGAAGGCCTGGAGATCCTCCGGAGCCTCATCGAGGAGTACCCCGGTGTGGTGCTCATCGCACCCGGCCGACCCGACGGTTCGGCACTTCCGGCTGACGCCGCGACGGTCTCGGGTTGGTCGGTCGACTGTCCGCATGACCGTGCCGACGGCAGCGGTGCATGAGCACTAGCCTTAAAGGATGGGCCCCATCGTGAGAACCGCGACATACGGGCCGTGTCGCTGCGCCCACCCCGCCCCGGAGGTCGAATGACGGAACGCACTACCGGTTCACCGCGAGCCATCACATCCGTGCGTGCCCGCATCATCGGATGGGTGACCGGCCTTGCCGCGCTCGGGATCCTCGCTGCGTCGATCACCGCCTACTCACTCCAGCTCGAGCGCGTCGACGTCCGCGTGGGCAATGCCATCGATCAGGAGGTGGAGGAGTTCTCGAGCTTCCTGGTCTCGAGGGGTACCCCGTGGACATCACGCGACTTCCCGACGCTCGTCGAGTTGTTCGAGGCGGCAGAACGCGGCAACGTGGGCGGCCGCTTCGAGACCTTCGTCGGCCTGGTGGGTCCGGACCTCGCCACCGTGTCGGGAGCCACGATCGATCCTCCGCCGAGCGCTGCATTCCTCGCCGAGCTGTCCGGCGTCTCCGCCGGCGAGGGCGTCCGCGAGGGATCCGCGGTGATCGACGGGTCGGAGGTGCACTACGCCGCCGTCCCGTTCGAGATCGCGGGGCTGGAGCAGAGTGGCACGTACCTGATCATCAACGACATCGGTGCGCAGCGGGAGGAAGCCGTGGCGGCCGCGATCACCTACTCGGGCGTGGCGCTGCTGGGGCTCCTCCTGCTCGCGGCGGTCCTCTGGTGGCTCTCAGGCCGGCTGCTCAGGCCGGTGCGCCTGCTCCGCGACGCGATCACGAACGTCAGCGACGCGGACTTCTCCCAGAGGCTCCCGGTCCGTGGCAGTGACGACATCTCGATGCTCGCCGAGACCTTCAACGGGATGGTCGACAGGCTCGACAACGCGTTCGCCTCGCAGCGTCGCTTCCTCGATGACGCGAGCCATGAATTGCGCACCCCGATCGCCATCCTGCGCGGGCACCCGGAGCTGCTGGAGCTCGATGATCCTGCCCGGGCCCGACAGACCGTGGACATGCTCGTCGACGAACTGGACCGCATGCGGCGCCTCGTCGACGACATCACCCTCCTCGCCGCCGCTGCTCGTCCGGACTTCATGGCGGAGTCGACGTTCGAGGCGGATCGCTTCATCGACGAGATCGCCGACAAGGCACGCCCTCTCGGGCGCCGTCGGTGGCTGGTGGACAGTCGGGTCGACGTGATGCTGCGGGCCGACAAGCAACGGCTCACCCAGGCGCTGCTGCAGTTGGCCGAGAACGCCGTGAAGTTCACCCAGGACGGCGACGAGATCGGGTTCGGCGTCTCGGTGACCGATACCGGGCCTGTTCAGCTCTGGGTGCGGGACACGGGGAAGGGTGTGGACCCCGCGGACGCCGACAGGATCTTCGAACGCTTCGCCCGGGCTCGCGCCGGGCGTTCGCACGGTGGCTCAGGTCTCGGCCTGTCGATCGTGACCGCCATCGCGAAGGGGCACGGCGGCGGCGCGCGGGTCGTCAGTCCCCCCGGGCGCGGGGCGACCTTCATCCTGGAGCTCCCGCGGTCGAGGGTGGGGCTCACCGCTGACTCGCCGTCGTCGGTCGGGGAAGGAGCGGCGCTGTGAGCAAGCGCATCATCATCGCCGAGGACGAGGAGCGGATGCACGAGTTCATGGTCGAGGGACTCGTCCGCGCAGGGTTCGCCTGCGACGTGGTCACCGACGGTTTCGCTGCTTTCCACCTCGCATCCGAGGGCCGTCATGATCTGATGATCCTCGACGTCGGCCTGCCCCTGGTCGACGGGTTCGGCGTGCTGAGCCTCCTCCGGACGGCAGGCGTGTCCCTGCCGGTCATCATCCTCACCGCCCGCACGTCCCTGCAGGACACCGTGACCGGTCTCGAATCGGGCGCCGCCGATTATCTCACCAAGCCCTTCGCGTTCGCCGAACTCCTCGCGCGCATCAACCTGAGATTGCGTGACCGGCGGGCCGCCGAGGCCGACGTCCAGCTGGAGCACAACGGCATCCGCCTCGACCCGCAGTCCCGGCAGGCCTTCACCGCGGAGGGCGCCGTCGATCTCTCCAACCGTGAATACACGCTGCTCGAACTCTTCATGCGGAACCCGGGGGCGGTGCTCACCCGCGACCAGATCCTCGACAGGGTCTGGGAGAACGACATCGATCCGGACTCGAACATCGTGAGCGTGTACGTCCAGTACCTGAGGCGGAAACTGGGTGAGGCGACGATTGAGACCGTACGCGGCCTGGGGTACCGGCTGGCAGCTCCGCGACGGACCCCGGGGACTACCGAGAGCTCCTACCGGCAGGCATAGCGGGCCGGTCGGAATAGCGGCCCACGGGGAGCGGTTGCCGCCAGGAGGAAGCGACCCGGCAGGCGCCGGACCACCCTCGAGGAGGAGTACCCCCATGAAGGCAGTGTTCTACGAGCAGTACGGTGACCCCGACGTCCTGACCTACGGCGAGCAGCCGGACCCGAAGGTGGGCCCCGATTCCGTGCTGGTGGAGGTCCGCGCCTCGTCCGTGAATCCCGTGGACTGGAAGATCACCGCGGGCTACCTCGACGCCGCCCTCCCGACGCACTTCCCGGTGATCCCGGGCTGGGACGTGGCCGGCGTGGTGCTGCAGCCGGGCCCGTCCGTCACCGAGTTCGAGGTCGGTGACGAGGTGATCGGGTACGTCCGCATGGACACCGTGGGCCTCGGAACGTTCGCCGAGAAGGTCGCCGCTCCCGTCCGCACCCTCGCTCGGAAGCCCCGCAACGTCTCGTGGGCCGAGGCGGCCACCATGCCGTTGGTCGGGCTCACCGCGTACCAGTCGCTCCGCGCGGTCGGTGCGGGCGAGGGAGACACCGTGCTCATCCACAACGGTGCGGGCGGCGTAGGCACCTACGCCATCCAGATCGCGAAGGCGTGGGGCGCGCGCGTGCTCGCCACGGCGTCGGAGAAGAACCACGAGTTCCTGCGCTCGCTGGGCGCGGAGCCGGTGACCTACGGCGAGGGGCTCGCGGACCGTCTCACCGAGGTGGCGGCCGAGGGGCTCGACGCCGTGGTCGACTTCGTGGGCGGCGAGGACTGGGTGGCCTCGCTCGAGCAGCTCAAGGACAGCGCGCGCATCGCCTCCATCGCCGATGCCGAGGTGAAGGAGAAGGGCGGCCGGTACGTGTTCGTGCGGCCGAACCCGGAGGACCTCCTCGCCCTCACCGAGCTCGTGGAAGCCGGCGCGGTGAAGCCCGTTCTCGCCGAGACCTTCCCCCTCGAGCGCGCCGCCGACGCCTTCCGCAGCAGTATGGAAGGCCACGTGCGCGGCAAGATCGCCCTGACCGTCGGCGACCAGGGCTGACGCGACCCGCCCGTCCTGCCCAGGACGCCGGAAGGCCCCGACCCAGACGGGTCGGGGCCTTCCGTGCTTGTCCCGCTAGAAGCGGGAGTCCTCGTAGTCGTCGCCGACCAGGTCCAGCGGTTCACGGCGGGCGTCCTCCTGTGCCCGCACCCAGCGGCGGTAGGCGTGGTCCACACGGTGGCGGCGCGAGCCCGCCGTGATGAGGAGCAGGAAGATGGCCACGGCCGCGGCGAACGCGACCATGGGCGCGAAGGGCTGGCCCAGCACCCGCTCGACGGCTATCCACAGCAGGCCCCAGGACGTCGCCGCGGCCACGGAGAGCCGCCCGCGATCGGTGGAGCAGATGACCGCCGCCGTCATGAGCACGGCCACGATCCCGATGGTCGCCCACGTGACGCCGCCCAGCTCGAAGAAGTCCACGCCCGTCGCCGTCAGGAACGCCGCTGCGTTGGCCGACGCCGCCACGAGCACCCAGCCGAGGTACAGCCCGATCGGCGTGTCCACGAGAGCGCCCTCGAGGCGCGTCTGGGTGTGGTGCTCGTTCATGGTGTGCACCGCCACCAGCAGGGTGAAGAAGAGCAGCATGATCACCACGAGACTCAGGATCAGCTGGTTGCTCTGCGCGCTCAGGATCCACGCGAGGTTCAGGAGCATCGACGCCGCGACCGTCCAGCCCAGGCGCCGCTGCCGCGCGGACACGCGCTGGGCGGGGAACCACTGGAACACCGTGTACGCGATCAGGCCCACGTAGATCACGCTCCAGATGGAGAAGGCCGAGGACGACGGCGCCAGCAACGTGGCGTCCGGCGCGAAGAGGCCTCCCGCGGCGTCCCGGATGGACGGCCCGCCGAACGCCCCGACGCCCGCCGCCGAGCCCAGGATGCACGCGACCGCGCACAGCGTCACCACGGATTGGCGCACGACGTCGGGGTTCCAGGAACCGATGTGCCGCACGGTGGCGCTGCTGCCACGCCCGATCGCCCGTCCCGTGGAGCCGGCGGCGACCTTCGCCCTGCCTGCCGCGATCTTCGCCTTCTCGCCGGCCTGCTTCGCCTTCTCGCTCGCGAGTCGGAGCCGCTCGGCGGCATCGGCCGCCGCCTGACGCTGCCCTGCCGTGTCTGCCGAGGTGTCGTCCCCGGAGGGCGCAGCTCCGAGGCGCCTGCCGGACGTCGCACCCGCGGCCGGGCGCTCGCGGTCCACGCGGGCGTCGCGCCGGGAGGTCGTCGTCGACGCCTCGGTCGAGGGTGCAGAGCCCGAACTCCGCGGTGCCGGCGCCGTGTCGGCTGATGGCGCGTTCACGTGATCGGCGGCCCGGCCGTCATCGTCCCCGGAGGGTTGTGCGACGCGCGGCTGCGCGGCCTTGAGGCGCTCCAGGACGCTCGCGGTGTCCGTGGCCGGCTGGGCGACGGAGGGTGGAACGGCCGGTATGTCAGGGAGCCTCGGTGCCGGGTTCTTCGGAGTGCTCATGGGCTTTTCGGGCCTTCCGGTGTTTTCTCACGGCGATGACTGCCGCCGTGATGGCTCCCACCAGCGTACCGACAGCCGTTCCGAGCAGGGCGCTGACCCCTGCCGGGAGGCCCGTGGAGGCGCCGGCCACGTACCCGAGGCCCAGGAGCCACGCCGTCCAGAGCGCACCTCCCGCGGCCGCCGCGAGGGCGAACGGCCGGAAGGGCAACTCCGCGATCCCGGCCACGGCCACGCTCGCCGTGCGCCCGCCCGGCAGGAACCGTACGGCGACGACGGCGGCGTACGTGGGGGAACTCCCTGCCTTGTCGATGGCCTTCCGCAGGTTGCGGTGGACGGCGCGGCCCCAGCGGAAGCGGTCCAGCACGTGGGTCAGGCGCCGCCGGAAGAGGAGGAAGAGCACGAGGTCGCCGGTGAGGCTACCGGCGAACGTGATGACGATCGCGAGGGGGAGGAAGAGGGTGCCGTGCGCGGACGCCGTGCCCGCGCCGATGACCAGGAGTTCCGAGGGCAGGATCGGCAGCGCGGCGTCCAGCACCACGACGCCGAACATGAAGAGGAGGTAGAGGGGTGCTGGGATGTCCGTGCCGGGCAGGTCCACCCTGCCAACTTACCGTCCGCGCGGCCCGTGTGGACGGCCGGACGTCACGGGCACGGAGGCCTCAGGGGTAGGAGCCGCCAGGAGCACGGAGGTGGTCAGGGTACGAGGACAGCGACAGGCCCGAGGTGAAATTGCGCTCCGAGCCGTCCACCGGATCCGTGAAGGCGATGCTGTGGGCCAGGAGCTGCAGGGGCCGCGTGTAGTCATCCGGGGCCTGCGGGTGGAGGACGGGGTAGAACGGATCGTTGACGATCCCGAGGCCCTGCGACGCCATGTGGAGTCTCAGCTGGTGCGTCTTCCCCGTGTGCGGCTGCAGCCGGTAGAGGCCGAGACCGTTCCGCTCCTCGAGGAGAGAGATGGTGGTGTGCGTGTTCGCCGGCCCCTCGACCTCCTGCGCGAGCAGGTAGGTCCGGGACTTCACGATGCGGCTGCGCACGTCGAGGGGCTCGGCGTCGAGGTGCAACTCCGGGCGCACGGGCGCCACCGCACGGTACTCCTTGCTGATGCGGCGGTTCTCGAAGAGCAACTGATAGGCGCCGCGGGTCGCGGGGTCGATCGAGAACATGAGGATGCCGGCGGTCATGCGGTCGAGGCGGTGCATCGGGATCAGGTCCGGGATGCCGAGCTGCACCCGTAAACGCACGAGCGCCGACTCCGCCACGTACATGCCGCCGGGGGTGGTGGGCAGGAAGTGCGGCTTGTCGACGACGAGCAGGTGGTCGTCGCGGTGCAGGATCGAGAGTTCCACGGGGAGCCGCTCCTCGACGGGCAGCTCGCGGTAGTACCAGACGAACGTGTGCTTCCCGAGCGGGGTGCTGCGCGTCAGCACGTCCCCGCCGAGGGCCACCACCTCGCCGCGGTCGAAGCGCTCGCCGATGCCTTCGGGGTCCACGTGGTCGAAGCGGTCGAGGATGTAGTCCAGGGCCGTGGCCCACGGCCCCTCCTCGGGCAGGCGGAGGCGGGTCGCGTTGACGCCGTCCCGCACGGGGAGCGGGGACTTCATCGCCATGCGTCGGCAGCTCTCCGGTCCGGGTCCATCACGTCAGGGTAGTGCGGCACGTCCCGGGCTTCCACTCGGGCGAGCATCCCCGTCCGCGCTCGCCGCGGGGGCTTCCACCCTGGGCTGGCAGTGCGGGCAGTAGTACAGCTCACGGAGTTCGGTGTCGCGGTCGCCGAGCTGCTCGAGCGCCACGGGCGTCCCGCAGCGCAGGCATCCCCGGCGCGACCGCCCGTACACCCACAGGGTGTTGCCGCGGAGCTGGCCCGTGGTGGCCCTCGTGCTGCGCTCCTTGTTGGCCTCGAGCAGCTTCTTGGACAGTTCCACCATGCGGGGCAGGTTGGGTACCTCGCCCGTGGGCGTGAGCGGGTGCACCCCGGCGAGGAAGCACAGCTCGCACCGGTAGACGTTGCCGATCCCGGCGAGGTTCCGCTGATCCAGCAGGGCCAGCCCGATGGGCCGCTCGGGCTGCTCGAGGAGCCTCCTCAGCGCCTCGTCGGGATCCCAGTCCGGCCCCAGCAGGTCGGGCCCGAGGAACCCCACGGCGTCCTCCTCCTCGGCCCGCGAGATGACCCGGAGCAGGCCCAGTTCGAACCCGACGACGACGGCATCCGCGGTCTCGAGGATGCAGCGGGCCTTGAACGCGGGGCGGCGCCACTTCTCCCCGTGGCGGTAGACATGCCAGAGGCCTTCCATCTTGAGGTGCGAGTGGATGTCCCAGCCGTCGTCGCCGCCGCCCCGGATGAGCAGGTGCTTGCCGCGCGCCACGGCCTCCTGCACGGTGTCGCCCGTGAAGTCGACCGTCGCGAAGCGCGGCACCCTGATGTCGCAGCGCGTGAGGACCTTGCCGGCGAGGGCCTTGTGCAACTCGCGGGCCGCGCGCCAGACGGTGTCACCCTCAGGCACGGATCCTCAGCCCCCTGGGCGTCGTGTAGAAGCCCGCATCGGCCAGGGCCCTGCCCACCTCGGTGTCGAGGATCTCCCCGCCGTTGACCTTCTCGAGGGCCATCTTGTCCGCGGCCCCGCGGCGGATCACCGTCACGAGCGCGAGGGCGGCGGCACGGAGCACACCGGTGTCCTCGGCGAACGTCAGCAGCGTCTTCCCGCCGCGCTCCACGTACAGGGCCAGTTCGCCATCGACGAGGACCACGAGGGCTCCAGCTTTCCGGCCGGCCCGATGCCCGCCGTCGGCGTGGGGCCAGGCGAGAGCGGCACCGTACGGGTTGGCCGGGTCCGTCGCGGCGAGCGCGACGGCCTTCAGGGGAGCCGCCTCCCCGCCGAGGATCTCCTGCGACGTGGGTAGCTGCGTGTCCGCGCTGAAGGAGCGCAGGCGGTCCACGGTGGCGGGGACGGCGAACTGCGCGGCGCCGAGGTGTTCGATGAAGTAGCCGCGCCGGCAGCGGCCCATCTCCTCGAGCCGGGCGAGCACCTTGTACATCAGGCCGAAGCCGCCCGGTATGCCCTCGGTGGCAACGGCCCCGCGGGTCACCACGCCGTAGCGGTCCAGGAGGAGTTCCGCCTGCGCGTGGGCGTGGAGCGTGGTCTCCTGCTCCACCTGCGGCAGCATGTTCCAGCGCCCCGCCGCCAGGGGAGGCGTGGGCCTCTGGTACGCGCCGGTGTCGTCCCCGCCCGACGCCAGGCGCATCGACGCGCCCGTGAGCGACTTCCCCGGTGCGCGTCCCAGACGACCGGTGCGCGAGGTGCGCGCCCGCGCGGGGACCGGCCGCTGCTTGTGGGCGGTCTTGCCGTGGGAGAGGAGCGAGCGCACCGGCGTGAACGTGTCGTTGCTGATGCGGCCGGCCCACACGAGGTCCCAGAGGGCCGTGACCACGGCGGCGTCGGAGGTGACCTCCTGCACGTCGAGCAGGTTGGTGAGCTGGCGCAGGAAGTACCCGCCGCCGGGCGCCAGCAGCTCCAGCAGTGCGGTGTGGAGAGCCGTGGGCTCGAATGCGGGGTCCGGACGCAGGGTCAGGGACGCGTTCTCGGCCAGGTGCAGGGCGATCCAGCCGTCGTTCCCCGCGAGCGAACCGGCACCGGACCACAGCACCTCGCCCGTCGCGGTCAGCTCGTCGAGCATGGCGGGGGTGTAGTTGGCGACGCGTTGCGCGAGGATCAGCGGTTCCCACGCAGAAGCGGGGATCGGCACGCCGGAGAGCTGGTCGATGACCGTGACCACGCCGTCGAGCCCGCGCAGGTTCGAGCCGATGTGCTGCCAGACGGGGAGGAACCGACCGTAGGCGGCCGGGTCCACGGGCTCGACCTCCTGCCGCAGGGCGGCGAGGGAACGACGCCGGAGCCGTCGGAGCACCTCGACGTCGCACCACTCGCTGGAGGCCGGGGCGTGCACCGTGATGGTGCCCGGGGCAGCTCCGGAGGCGGCCGAGATGTCGAGGACGGGCACGGATTCGGCAGGGCGGAACTCGCCTTCGATCGTGCGGCCCGCGCCGGCGAGGCGCTGCAGCGAACCGGTGACGACGGCGACGCCGAGGCCGAGGTGGGAGGCCGCCTCCGCCGCGGTGAAAGGCCCGTGCGTGCGGGCGTAGCGGCCCACGAGGTCCCCGAGCGGATCGGCCACGGGCTCGATGAATGCGAGCGGGATGCCCATGGGCAGCGGGACGCCGAGGGCGTCGCGGAGCCGCGCGGCATCCTCGACCGCGGAGATGCGCTCGATACCGGCGATGGACACCGTGAGTGCGCGGTTGGTCTTGACCAGGGCGGCGACGTGCGCGCGGACGGTGGCGGGGGAGGCGCGACGCCGATCGGGTGCGGGAGCGGCTGCGGCGTCCTCCGCGATCAGCTCGTCGTCGGTGGGGCCGTCGTCGTCCGGGGCCTGTGACCCGGGCCGCAGATCGCCGTCCTCGTCCGCGCCGTCGTCGCTGTCCTCGTCGATACCGGCTCGCCCGGTGTCACCGCTGCGGTCCGCGATCGCCTGTGCGGCGTGATCGCGCCCCGGGTTCCCGGTCGTGGCGGTGAGCCCGCTGACCGTCGCACGGGCGGCCGGGACGGGGGCGCCGCTCTGCGAATCGGCCGTTTCAGCGCCGCCGTCGGTGTCGGCCGCGCCCTTCTCCTCGGGCGGTGCCTCGAGCCGCTCGGCGATCTCCTCCACGGTCAGCGGTCCGAGCAGCCGCAGCAGGTCCGCGACACCCTCCAGTCCGCGTGCCAGCCGGTCGGGTTTGAGCCGCTGCAGCTCGAGCTCCGTCTCGGCGATGACCCGTGCGTCGAGCAGTTCACGGAGCTCGGCCCGGCCGAGTAGTTCGTTGAGCAGTGTCGGATCGAGCGAGAGCGCGGCGGCACGCCGTTCTGCCAGTGGGGAGTCGCCCTCGTAGAGGAAGGAGGCCACGTAGCCGAACAGCATGGAGCGCGCGAAGGGCGAGGGCTGCTGCGTGGTCACCTCGACGATGCGCAGTTCGCGCCGTTCGAGGGACGCCGCGAGCTCCTTCAGGGCCGTGAGGTCGTAGACGTCCTGCAGGCACTCCCGGACGGTCTCGAGGACGATCGGGAAGGTGGGGTACTTCTTCGCGACGTCGAGCAGCTGCGCCGAGCGCTGCCGCTGCTGCCACAGGGGCGTGCGCTTGCTCGGGTTCTGCCGCGGCAGCAGGAGCGCCCGGGCCGCGCACTCGCGGAAGCGCGACGCGAAGAGAGCCGAGCCGCCCACCTCCGTGGTGACGATCCCATCGAGCTCCTCGGCGTCGAAGAGGAACAGATCGGCGCCCGGCGGCTCGTCGTCCATCAGCGGTACACGGAGGACGATGCCGTCGTCCGACGCCATGGCGGAGCCGTCCATGCCGTAGCGCTGCTCGAGCCGCGCGCCCACCGCGAGCGCCCACGGCGCGTGCACCGGCATCCCGAAGGGGCTGTGGAGCACCACGCGCCAGTCGCCGAGCTCGTCGTGGAAGCGCTCCACCACGAGCGTCCTGTCATTCGGGACCACCTCCGTGGCCTCGCGCTGTTCCGTCAGGTAGGTGATGAGGTTGCCGGCGGCCCACGCGTCGAGGCCGATCCGCGCGCACCGCTCCTGCGCCTTCTCGAGGGTGCTGCCGGACATCTCGCGGTTGAAGGCGCCGAGTGCGCGGCCCAGTTCCACGGGCCTGCCGAGGGAGTCCCCCTTCCAGAACGGGAGCTTGCCCGGCTGGCCGAACGCGGGGGAGACGAGCACGCGGTCGTGGGTGATCTCCTCGATGCGCCAGCTCGTGGCCCCGAGCGCGAAGATGTCCCCCACGCGTGACTCGTAGACCATCTCCTCGTCGAGCTCACCCACGCGGCGGCCGCCTGCCCGTGCGCCCTCGCCCTCGGACCCGACGAGGAAGACCCCGAACAATCCGCGGTCCGGGATGGTGCCGCCGGACGTGACGGCGAGGCGCTGGGCGCCGGGCCTGCCCGTGATGGTGCCCTCCACGCGGTCCCAGATGATGCGGGGGCGCAATTCGGCGAACTCGTCCGACGGGTAGCGGCCGGCCAGGAGGTCGAGGGTCGCATCGAAGGCCGAGCGCGGCAAGGTGGCGAAGGGCGCTGAGGTGCGGACGACGTCGAACCACTCCTCCACGTCGATGGTGCCGAGCGCGGCTGCTGCGACGGTCTGCTGCGCGAGGATGTCCAGCGGGTTCGTGGGGATGTAGAGGGGTTCGATCTGACCGGCCAGCATGCGCTCCACCGTGACCGTCGTGTTCACGAGATCGCCCCGGTGCTTGGGGAACAGCACACCCTGGGAGACCTCACCGACCTGGTGGCCGGCGCGGCCCACGCGCTGCAGTCCGCTGGCCACCGAGTGCGGCGATTCGACCTGCACCACGAGGTCCACGGCGCCCATGTCGATGCCGAGTTCCAGGGAGCTGGTCGCGACGACGCACCGCAGCCGCCCGGACTTGAGATCGTCCTCGATGAGCGCGCGCTGGTCCTTCGACACCGATCCGTGGTGCGCACGCGCGAGGAGTGCCTCTGCACCGGTGGTCTGCCCCGCCTGCGCCATCGTCTGCGCGGGAGTCTGCGTGGTATGAGCGAACGACGGCGGCGCGCTGGTGCGCTCGAGGGCTGCGGGGTCGCCTCCCGCGGCCCATACGGCGTCTCGTTCGAGCCGCTCGGCGTGGATCTCGTTGAGCCGGGCGGTCAGCCGCTCGGCGAGGCGCCGCGAGTTGGCGAACACGATGGTCGAGCGGTTCTGGCCGATGAGGTCGACGATCTTCTCCTCGACGTGCGGCCAGATGCTCGCCTGCGGCTGGGCCTCGCCGTCGTCGTCGTTCCCCGCCGTTCCGCCCAGCTCCGTCATGTCCTCCACAGGCACCGTGACCGTGAGGTCCCACTGCTTCTTCGACGGCGGCGCCACGATCTCCACCGGCGCGTTCCCGGAGAGGAAGCGCGCCACGGTCTCCTTCGGCTCCACCGTGGCGGACAGGCCGATGCGCTGCACGGGCTTCTCCAGCAGGGCGTCCAGCCGGGCCAGGGACACCGCGAGGTGGGCGCCCCGCTTGGTGCCGGCGACGGCGTGGACCTCGTCGATGATGACGGTGTCCACCTCCATCAGCGTCTCGCGGGCCTTCGAGGTGAGCATGAGGAAGAGGGATTCGGGCGTGGTGATCAGGATGTCCGGTGGCCGCGTGAGCATGGCGCGGCGCTCGGCCTGCGGGGTGTCACCGGACCGGACGCCCACCGTGATGCTCGGCGCGGGCAGGCCCAGGCGCTTCGCGGTCTGCGTGATGCCGATCAGCGGTGCCCGGAGGTTCCGCTCGACGTCGACGCCGAGGGCCTTCAGCGGGGAGATGTACAGCACCCGCGTGCTCCGCTTCGGCTTCGGTGCGGCCTTGCGGCCCTTCGCCGGGGCGCGCGTGGCGAGCTCGGGCTCGATGTCCCCGCTGCCCTCCCCGGAGGCGATCAGGCGGTCGAGCGCCCAGAGGAAGGCCGCGAGGGTCTTGCCGGATCCGGTGGGTGCGACGACGAGCGCGTTCGAGCCCGCGGAGATCGCCGACCATGCACCCTCCTGGGCCGGAGTGGGCTCCGCGAAGGCCCCCGCGAACCACTCATGGGTTGCGGGGGTGAACCTCGTCAGCACCGGCGTCGTCACCCGTTCATCATGCCCCAGGCCGCTGACACTCCCGCCCGGCCGGCGTGCGGACCCACGGCGCGATGGCGGCGCACCGACGGCAGGTGCACGGCGGACTCACAGCGGGCGGGCGGCGCACCTACGCGCTGGCGGGGGAGCGGGGGCGAAGGGGGAGTAGGTTGCGGACAGGACCGCAGGGTGCGGCCGGTGGAGGAGCGGACATGTCGGTCCGGACGGAGTCGGAGGGTCGGGCGGAGCTCGGGCGGGGGCGCGGTCACGTCTCCAACAACTGGGTGCCCGCGGCCTGTATCGGCGCACTCTTCCTCGGCGGTGCGGCCGCGGCGCTCGTGTTCGACGGCGACACCGCCCGCACCGCCGTCTACTTCGTGGTGAGCACGCTGGTGCTCATCGTGATCACGGCGCCGTGGCTCGTCCGCCACCCGCCCGCGATGCACGCAGGCTCGGGCGCCTACCTGGTCCTGGCCGTCGTCGTCGAACTCGGGGCGCTGCTCGGAGGGGCCGTCGAGCCCTTCCGCGGGCTCGGCGCCTGGGTGGTCCTCGGTCTCGGCCTCGCGGTCTACGGCTGGTTCGAGCGCGGTCGGGTCATGGTGACGGCCGGAACGGGCGCCGCGCTCTTCGGCGTCGCAGCCATCGCCGTCGCCCAGCACTGGCTGACCCTCGTGCTCGCCCTCGCCACGGCGGGCCTGATCATCGTCGCCGCGTGGCGGCTCCGCGCCCTCGCGCCGGTCACGGCGTCTACGCGGGCTGCAGCGTTCCCACGGTCATGAGCACGATCGAGGCGCCGGTGCAGGCCGAGACGGTCTGGGGCAGGATCAGCGAGTCCGTGGCCTCGGGCGGGTACACGCGCAGCCCGGCGGCCGGCGTCAGCCCGCAGTCCGGGCCGTAGTTCTCGGCGTTGGTCTGGCGCAGGTCGGCGGTGGCCGAGGCACCGGGCGCCAGGGTGACCAGCGGCGCGGTTGAGCCCGCACGGTCAGCCGGAGCACCCAGCTGAGTCCCGGCGGCATCGACGAACGAGACGCCCGGGTAGCCCTGCACCGTGCACTCCTGATCGGATGCGTTCGTCAGGACGAGCGTGCGAACCACACTCCCGGCGCCGCCACCGCCGAGCTGCTCCTCGACAGCGCCCGTCAGCTGCGCGGCCGCGCAGGGGCCGCCGGCCTCCGGCGTCGTCACGGTCGGAGAAGGAGTGGGGGACGTCGACGGCGCAGGTGTGGTGGGGCTCGACGACGGACTCGGCGCCGCAGACGCGGACGCAGACCCCGACGGTGAGCTCGACGGCGTTGCGCTCGCGGAGGAGGACGGCTGCGCCGTCGCGGTCGGTCCGTCGTCGGGCTCCGACGGTGTGCAGCCGGCGACGGCCAGAGCCATACCTGCTGCAGTGGCGGCGACCATCCAACGCTTACTTCCCGGGACACGTGTCATGGCCTCACCCTACGTCCGGCGCTCCTCCGGGATCCGCGTTACCGGACGGCGTGCCGTGTTCGGCCATCGGAATCGGCCGATGCCTGCGCAGGCAGTCCAACGCCTGACCCAGGTCTGCGCGAACCAGCTATGAGGACGTGGGAGAAGACTCCGCGGCGGACGTCGGGGAAGCCGTCACCGATTCATACAAAACTTCCCGGAGGGGGATTGTGGGCTCTAAAAGGTTGCCTTAGCATAGGAGTTGCAGAGGCTGACGAGCGGCTCGGAGCGCCGCATACCTGCCATCGGCACGGCGACGGACTGACCGGTCGACGCAGGAGCACGTGTGCAACCAGATTCTGCGGAGCAAGCGGCTATCGAAAACCTAGACCAAGGAGCAATCATGGCTAGTTCGACGAAGCGCACGGCGAGCGAATATCTCCTGCTCGGCGCGACCATATTCTGTTTCATCCTCGCCCTCGTGGTGGCACCCCTTCTCTCGCCGGGTATTGCTTCCGCCCAGTGGGTGCCGTTGGTGATCGGCGCATTTCTCGCCTTCGAATACGTGACGCTGAAGCGCCGGAGGGCAAACACCTCGGGCTGATTCACCCGGCTCCAGCGGTGCGCGTCCTCCTCGCGGGCGGCTGCTGAAGTATTCGTTGTCGGTCGATTGACCGATTCCGCAGTTCACGCGCCTTTTCCGATGCTCAGGTCTGCCTTCATCGTGACCTCCCCCCAGAACTGTGTCAGAGGGGCCACATTTTTGCGCCCGAATTCAGCTGAGAAAATGCCTCTCGCACTTTTATTGACATCCGCACGTCATTGATTGTTTTCTGGAAATGTCCGGGAAGAACCCGGACACTCCCCCCGACATTCTGCAGACACCGCAGTTCCACGTGCTGTCGATATGTCGGACGACATTTCGAAAGGAAGTCTGAATCATGTCCCTCATGACCGAACACAACGTCGACGTCCTCGACGAGATCGACGAGCAGGCGGCCGCAGACCTGAGCGCCGGCCAGGGCTGGACGACGACGGTGACGAGCATCGGCTGCTACGGCGCCAGTTGGGCCCTCGGAAACGACGGCAACCTCTGCACGGCCACCGTCGAGTGTCAGAGCAACTGCAACTAGATCCGGCCGGAGGGCGTCGGCTCGAGCGCCGGCGCCCTCCCGCGGTCCGAACGCCGGGGAGATGCAATGACACCACCACTGAACGGTCTTCTGGCCGGCGAGCCGTCCGCCTCCTTGGCTCGGACGATCGATCGGTACATCCCGGAGCTCGCCGATGACGACCGTCGTCGAGCCGTCTGCGAAAGGGTTGCCGCGTTCCTCGCCGAGCACGTGTCCGAGGACCGGCGCGTAGCGCCCGAGTCCGTGCTCGACCCGATCGGCGAGGCCGAGCCGCACCCCCGCTTCTCGTCCTACTTCGCGGCTCTCGCCGCGGCCTGGACCGCGAACGATCTGCGTGTGCTGGACACCGTCCAGGGACCCGTCGGCGGGCGCGGCGTCCGCGATGACGCACTCGACGCCGCAACGACGGTCGTGTCGAACCATCTGCTGCGCACGGTCCTGGACGTGCTGGAGGAACGCCGGCGTGACGGGCACCTCGTCGGCGACAGCCCCGAGGCCCGTTTCTCACACTTCCACGCCTGGCTGGTCTCCGACGACGGGCGGACCCACATGACGACCGCGTACGGTCCGGCGTACCTCCTCGCGCGCGAGCGTGCTCGCAGGGCCGTACGGAACATCCGCGAGATCGTCAGCAACCTGTGCCAGGACCTCCCGGATCTCGCTCGCACGTTCGACGACGTCGTCAGTGGGACCCGGGTGAACAGGGTGAGGGTGGGGGAGGGGGACAGCCACGCGGACGGCAGGAGCGTCGCCATCGTCACCTTCGACGACGGCGCCCGTCTGGTGGTCAAGCCGCGGGACGTCGGCAGCGACGTCGCCTTCAACGCTCTGATCGAGTGGACGAACAGCGAGGGTCTCACGTGCCTGCCGGTGCTGAGGGTCCTGCCGCGGGACGGCTACGGCTACGTCGAACACGTCGGGAGTTCCGATACTGCCGAGGCCGACGTGCGTCCCCGGTCCTCCTACTTCGATCAGGTGGGCCAGGTGACGGCCCTGCTGCATGTCCTGCGCGCCACGGACATCCACTTCGAGAACGTCCTCGCGACCGAGCACGGCCCGGTCGTGGTCGACACCGAGACACTCCTGACCCCGCAGCCGCGCACCCGTCCGTCCTACGACGACGGGGCGGCCTCCACGAGTGCGCGGCGCGCGGTCCTGGATTCCGTCCTGGGCATCGGGATACTGCCGACCCTCATCACCGTCCCGATGCGCGAGGGCTCGATCGACATCGGCGCCATGGGATACCAGGACGGTCAAACGGCGCCCATCAAGTCCCTCGTCGTGGTGAACGAGGGCCGGGATGACATGCACACCTCCCTCGCGTTCGCCTCCCTCGGTGGGCGGACGGCGCCGAGGCCGGTCGGAGGCGAGGAGGTGACTCCGGTGGAGCAGCGCGACCGGATCGGAGAGGGGTTCTCCCGAGTTCTGCTGGGCCTCATCGATCGGCGCGAGAGGGCGCAGGTGGTGATCCGGGAGGTCTTCGGGCGATGTGTCCAGCGCTTCGTGCCCTCCCCGACCCTCTTCTACTCACAACTCCTGCGCATGGCGACGCACCCTTCGGTGCTCACCGACCCCGAGGTCCGCGCAGCGGTCCTCAATCGTGTGTGTCTGCGGGAGGGGGTCACCGCTGTGTCCCTCGCGGACGGTGAGGTCCGCCAGCTGTGGGCCGGGGACGTTCCGTACTTCACCTACCTCACCGACTCCACTTCGATCTTCAGCAGGGACCCCGGTGCGGATGCGCGCTGGTCGGAGTATCCCGACTTCTTCGTCGCCTCCGGGCTCGACGCGGTCCTGGATCGGTTGGCCGCGCTCGATCCCGCGGCGGTGGCGCGACAGCGCGAACTGATCGACTACGCCTTCGTCAACAAGCTCGACGCGGAGGGGGACCGGACGGGGATCTCCC
Organism: Arthrobacter sp. TJ-266; assembly: GCF_058269115.1. NCBI lineage: Bacteria > Bacillati > Actinomycetota > Actinomycetes > Micrococcales > Micrococcaceae > Arthrobacter > Arthrobacter sp. TJ-266. Next base: position 77,603 of record NZ_JBZCNC010000006.1, on the reverse strand, counting down.
TCGGTGCGATCTCCGGCCGTACCGGCGAACCTGCCCGGGGTGGCACCGTCGTCGATGATGCCACTGCGCAGGCACTGAGAATGCTGCTCGATCCCCTGGTCGACGCCATCGTCGACGGTGAGGACCCGCGTCACCCGGCGACGTGGATCGGCCCGGTCGTGACGACGTCGGACCATGCGCAGTGGCAACCGGGAACGCTGGGATACGACCTCTACGGCGGCAGTGCCGGTATCGGCCTCGTCCTTGCCGGTGCCGGTGCACTTCTGGGCGAGCCGGGCTACGGCGCGGCAGCGGACCGGGTCCTCGGGCCCATCGCGAGGCAGCTGACAGAGGGGAGGATCGACGCGCAGCTCATTTCCGCGGGCGGATTCACCGGTATGGGAGGCACGGTCTACGCGATCGTCCGGGCAGCTGCCCTCCAGGGATCGCTGGACGCGATCGACCTCCCTGCGCTCCTCGGCGCGCTGGTCCACGCAGGAGGATCCGAGCCGGATGATCTCGCCGACATCACGGTCGGGTCCGTCGGCGCCCTCGCGGCGGGCCTCACTGTCCGGAGGCTGGCGTCCGAACGCGATCGTCAGGCGTGTGACGCAGCCCTCGGGCACCTCGTGCGGCACGCGATGGCCGCCGTACAACGCCTCGACCTCTCGACCGCGTACACCGGCTACGCGCACGGGTTGGCAGGGATCGCGCCGATCCTGCTGCGCGCGGGAACCCTCCTGGAGGACGGAAGGGCGACCTCCCTCGGTCTGGAGGTGTTCCAGGTGCTCGACCGCGCGAGGTCGGCGAGCGAGGACGACTGGCCCCGCACGGTGGACGACGCCGACGGTCGGCGATCCTACGCCTGGTGTCATGGTGCACCGGGACTCCTGCTCGCTTACGCGGAGGTGGACGCCCTGGCACCCGGGACCGTGGCTGAGGGTCGCCTGGAGCGTCTCGTCGAGCTGACCCTCGATCGCGGACTCGGCAACAACCCCACGTTGTGCCACGGGGACGCGGGCACCTTCGACGTGCTCCTCGAGGCGGCGTCACGCGGCGTGGACCGGCGACGCACCGAACCCGTGACAAGGGCTCTCCATGAGGCCCTCGTGGCAGCAGTCCTCGACGGTCCCGCTGACCGGAGCAGCAAGTACTCGTTCACCACCTCACTCATGGTCGGCAGCGCCGGCACGGCGTGGTCCCTCCTCCGCGGGATCTCCCCACACCGCTTCCCGAGCGTTCTGAGGCTCGGGTAGGCCTGCCGGCGCCCGTCGGCAGGAAGCAACGAGAGAAAGCAGGAAACGACATGACATCGCCCATCGCCACCGATCGACGCACCGGGTACGTGCCCGAGGACGAACTGCTGCTCCTTGCCGACGACTCCCAGGAGGTCGGCGTCGCAGGCACCACGACCGTGCCGTGCGCCATCGCCGGCGGCGCCATCGCGGCGAGCGCCGCCCTTCCGGGCTTCTGTCCGTCCGGTGCGTGCACGACCCGCTGCTGACCTCGACCCGGGTGCGTCGCGTCCTGCGGCGCACCCGGCATCGGCACCGAGTGATCGAACAACGGACCCGAAGCAGTGGATGAGGGCCAGGAACGGTGAGGAGTGGGCGCATGGCCGTCGCGACACGGGAGACCACGGAGGGGACACGTCCTCACCGGGAGGAACGAAGGAGCCAGGACGAGATCGACGGCGCGGTGCGCAGCGCCGTGGAGAACCTCTCCGGACGTTTCGGCGCCTTCCACGCCGTGGATGTCGAGTGGGGATGCACTCGCCTCGCCCGGACCATCGGAACCTTTTCCCCGGGCGTTGTCGACCGCGCAGCGGTTCTCACGGCCTTCGCCACATGTCTCGCGCGGGAGCTCGACGGCGTGGCGATCCGTGCTCTGATCACCCTTCACCTCGAGCGCGGGGGCGAGAACCCCGACTACGCGGCCTTCGCCCGCTACTGCGGGACGGAGCAGGGACGTGCCGCGATCCTCGAGCGCTTCCCCGAGCTCGGACGCCTGCTCGCCCTGCTGAGGGACCGTGTGACCGCCCACGCCGTCCGCGTGCTCGACGACGCCGTCCGCGATCTGCCCCGACTGCGCCCGCTCCTCGGACTGCGGGGTCCCATCACGGCTCTGCGCACGGGACTCGGTGACCGCCACGCAGGCGGAACTACCGTCACCTTCGTCGACTGGGCCACGGGGTCGGCCGTCCACAAACCGAGGGACACCGCGCAATCGCGCTTCGTCGAGAAGCTCCGCGCGGAGCTCGACGACGACAACGAACTCTTCGGACCGTTGCTGCCCCTCACGATCGACGGCGGGGACTCCCACTCGTGGCAGGAGGTGGTGGTGCACGAGGATCTCGTCACCGACACCGACGCCGACGCTTACTACCGGCGTTTCGGAGCAGTCACCGCGCTCGCCACCATGCTGGGGGCCACCGACCTGCACTACGAGAACATCATCGCGACCCGGGGTGGGCCGGTGATCCTCGACGTGGAGACGATCACGAGCCCTTCGCGCGTGCAGTCGACCGATGCGAGCGCGGCCGAGCGATTGTCTCACCACCTCGACCGCGGGCCCCTGCACACCATGCTGCTACCCATGCGGTTCCTCGGGGCCGGTATCGATCTCGACATCTCCGGACTCGGCACCCTCCGGGCGGGTGAGGAGTCACGGCTGACGGCCACCCGAGTCACCGGGGAAGGGACGGACACCATCGGTTTCGAGACGGGACCGGCGACCGTCGAGGTCGGCCCCAATGCGCCGACCCTGAACGGGACGGTGCTCGATCCTCGGCTCCGGATCGGGTCCCTGGTCAGTGGCTATGCGGCGGCCAGGCGCCGGATCGCGGAGCGCCGATCGGCGGTCGTCCGGATCCTCGCCGAGGAGGTGCCGCCGCGCGTCCGGGTCGTCGTCCGGCCGACGTACATCTACTCGAGGGTTCTGGACGCGAGCACCCATCCCACCTACCTCGCCTCGGGTGAGCACCGCCGGGCCCTGTTCGCGAAGCTTCCGGTGCCGCGTTCGCTGAGGAACGCGGAGCCGGGCACGGCAGGTGCGGTGCTCAGCGACGAGACGACGGCTCTCGCCGATCTCGACGTACCCTATTTCGCCATCGACGCCGCGGAACCGGGCCTGTTCGCCGTACGCGCCGACGGCACGGCGAAGGTGGCGGTCGACGTATCAGCCGGGGCCCGCCATGACCTGACGTCACATCTCGAAGGCTTCCTCGCCCGCACCCTCGCATCCGACGAGCGGGAGATACGGCTCTCGGTCTCGAGCTCGACGGACGATGTCTGGTCATACCCCCTCGATCCCGCGACCCGCTCACCCATGATCCGCCGGGTGCTGCCCCCTGACGCATCGATCAGCCGCTCCGCAGACGGAAGCAGCTGCACCTGGCTGAGCCTTCTCACGTTGGGCGACGGCTTGAGGTTGGCGCCGATCGGCCTCGGACTGTTCGAGGGCGGGGGTGAGCTCCTCGCAGCGGCGGCGCTCGGTACGGGCCAGGACCGCGCGACGGTCGGGGCAGCTGCTCGGGGCGCACACCTCCACGAGGTGCCGAACGAGCCCGACCCCCTCCATCTCTCGCCCTTCGTCGGTGCGCTCGCCGACCACGTCACGCTGAACGAACTCGCTCATCTCGGCGGGACCTTCGGCCGGCCCACTCCGCTCCCGGCACAGCCCGTGGAGCTGCTGGGACGGACCGACCCGGACGGGCTCGACTACGTGGGCGGTATGGGTGCCTATCCCGTGGCGCTGTCCCTGTACGGTCACGTGGGATTCGACCCTGACGCCGCCCGGCACGCGGCGCACGCCTATCTCGACAGGCACGCCCCGAGCCTCTCGGACTGGGGCCGACCGGGGTTGGCCCACGGCACGGCCGGTCGCCTCGCGGCACTGTCCGCCGTGTCCGTGCTCCTCGGCGGCGACGACCGCATCGACGAGACACTCGGCTCGGCCGTTCGCAGCTTCGACGACGCGGCGGACGACCTGCAGGACCGATCCGGGAGGACGTCCTGGTGCCGGGGATACGCGGGTATCCTGCCCGTGCTCAGCCAGGTGATGATCGCCGCCGGCGACAAGCAGCGAGTGCGCGACAGGTTCGATCGGGAGATCGCGGTGCTCGCGGACGTCGCGGATGATTCCGGTACCGACATCAGCCTCTGCCACGGTGCGGCCGGCCGCATCACGGGTCTTCTGGCACTCGGACGCCAACTCGGTGACGAGGACCTCCTCGACATGGCCCTAGCGCTCCGGGATGCCGGCGAGCAACGCGTCGAGGCAGGCCTCTGGCGTTCGGGTCTCGGCCGAGCCCCTGAGTTGACCTCGTTCATGCTCGGCACCTCCGGGTGGTTGCTGGCGTCCGCGGCGGCACGCGGTGAGGCGTCCCTTCCCGCGCTCCTGGTCGGAGGCGCGCCATGAGCCAGGTGAAGGTGGTGCGCCAGTTCCTCCAGTCCGAGTGCGGCCTGTGCTGCGCGGCCATGGTGCTGGGAGCGCATGGATCCACGAACCAGGTGAGTACACTCCGCCGCGACTACGAGACCGGCCGGGACGGGCTCGGACTGAACGACGTCGCGCGCCTCCTGCGCTCCTACGGCCTCGAGGTGCGGATGTACCGGGCAGGAACGGGCTCCATCCGAAAGCTCTCCGGGCCCCTGATCGCCTACTGGGACGACCGGCACCTCGTGGTCGTCGAGGCGATGACCGATGACCGGGTCACCCTCGTCGACCCGGCGATCGGTCGCCGCTCGATCACGCTCGACGAGTTCGACCAGCACTTCTCGCACATCGTGCTGCATGCCGTTCCGGGGCCCGACTACCGGCCGCAGAGGGTACGCACGCCGAGTGTGGAGAGATTTCCTGCGGACGGCACAGGAGAATCGCCGGCCACTGATATGGACCTTCGCGCTGTCGTTGCTGCTGTACGCCGTGGTCCTCGGTGTACCGATCGCCACACAATCGGCGATCAACGGCTTCGACGACTTCTTCCGGGCCACGCCGGCTGCGCTCTTCGCTGCCGCGATCGCCGGTTCGGCTGCGGGCTTCTTCCTCATCTCGCTGGTGAGGTCACGCCTGCTCGCGGCCATCATCGGACACCTCGGCCTCGCGATGATGTCGATGACCTTCCGGAAGTTGCTCAGCCTGCCGTTCTCGTACTTCGCCAACCGGTCGCAGGGTGAATTGATGTTCCGGATGTCGAGCATCACGATGATCCGCGACATGATCTCCGGTCAGCTGACCTCCGTGATCCTCGACGTCGGAAGCCTGATCGTCGTCTTCATCTACATCTTCGCTCGTTCGGTTCCCCTGGGACTGGCGACCCTGAGCGTCGTCGCCCTGATGGTGCTGGTCTCGCTGCTCAGCCACCGGCCAATCCACCGGATCACCGAGCAGGAGATCGCGGAGACATCGACGGCGTCGACCATGCAGCTCGAGGCGCTGAACTCGATCGAGATCCTGAAGGTGTCCGGTGTCACGGGTGGGTTCTTCGAGGACTGGCGCAAGCACTACGAGCGCGTGATCCACCACACGAAGCAGCGGATCGTCGTGCAGGGCGCCGTCTCGAGTGCCACTTCGGCGTTCCAGATCTTCGGGCCGTTCACGGTACTGCTCGTCGGGCTGGCGCTGGTGTCCGAGGGGCGCCTGGACCTGGGTACCGTCGTCGCCACGCAGGCGCTGACCGCCACAGCGCTCGCCTCCGTCGTGTCGCTGTCCTCCGCTTTCACCCAGTTCGTGCAGGCGAGCGCGCACGTCGAGCGCCTCGCGGACATCCTTCATCAGCCGGACCGGGAGCAGGTCTTCGGTGACGAGGACCTGGACCTCGAGGGGTCACTCGAGGTCGCGGATGTCACGTTCACCTACCCGGGAGGGCGTGCTCCGGCGCTCACCGACATCTCCTTCACGGCCCGTCCGGGGGCGCGTATCGCGATCGTCGGGAGCACCGGTTCCGGTAAGAGCACACTCGGCAAGCTGCTGCTCGGCCTCTACCCGGTCGCGAACGGTTCGGTGAGGATCGGAGGGCACCCGCTCTCTGCCCTCTCGGCCGAATCCCTGTACCGGCGTCTGGCGTACGTCCCACAGGACATCCGACTGAGTAACCGGACGATCGCCGAGAACATCGACTTCGGGAGCGAAGTGCCTGACATGGACCTCGTTCGTCGAGCTGCCGAACGGGCCCAGCTGGCCGAGGACGTCGCTGCCATGCCCCTCGGCTACAACACTCAGGTGCGGGAGATGGGCGGCAGCCTCTCCGGCGGACAACGCCAGAGGCTTGCGCTCGCCCGGGCGATCGCGCGGCAGCCACGCATCCTGGTCCTCGACGAGGCAACGAGCTCCCTGGACACCATCACCGAGTCCAGGATCAACGACACCCTCCGAAGGATGGAGTGCACGCAGATCGTCATCGCCCACCGGTTGTCCACGATCATCGCTGCGGATCTGATCCTCGTCCTCGAGCACGGCAGGATCGTGCAGAAGGGGCGGCATGACGACCTGATGGGACAGGAGGGTACGTACCGGGACCTGGTGATCTCGCAGGTGGACGTCAGGGCGTGACCTCCGGGATCTCGGGCACCGGAGAGACGCGAACGATCGAACGAAAGGCAGGGGAATGGTTCACACGGACACTGATACGGTGCTCCAGGTCGAGGGACTGACGAAGCGTTACGGTGCGGTCGAAGCGGTGACGGACGTGAGCTTCTCGGTGCAGAGGGGGCGCATCCTGGGTTTTCTCGGGCCGAACGGCGCCGGGAAGACGACGACCCTGCGGATGATCCTGTCCGTCGTACCGCCCACCTCCGGCTCCGTCCGGGTGTTCGGCGGGAAGTATCACGAACTGGACGCCCCGAGCACCCGTGTGGGAGCCGCGCTCGACAACGGCGCGTTCAGTCCGGGAAGGACCGGGCGTGACCATCTGAAGGTGTTCGCGCATGCAGCACGGGCCCGGGCCGGGCGGATCGATGAACTCCTCACCATGCTCGGCATCGGCGACGCCGCCGATCGCTCCGTCCGCGGGTACTCGCTCGGTATGAAGCAGCGACTGGCGCTCGCCACCGCACTGCTCGGAGACCCCGACCTGCTGATCCTCGACGAGCCGGCCAACGGCCTCGACCCGGCAGGGATCAGCTGGCTCCGGCAGTTCCTCCGTGGCATGGCCGCGGAGGGCAAGGCCGTGCTCGTATCGAGTCACCTGCTGGCCGAGATGGAGCGGACGGTCGACGATGTCGTGCTGCTGGACCGCGGACGACTCCGCTTCGCCGGCGACCGGCAGGGGCTGCTTCCTGCGAACGTCACGGTGCTGAGCTGCCGGGACCAGGCGGTGCTGACGAGGGTCGCGGCCTTCCTGCGATCCACCTTCGAGACGACGGAACTGCCCACGCAGCAACTCTGGGTCGCCGGGGACCAGGCGGCGGTCGAGGCCCTCCTGGCCGGTCACCCCGACCTGCCGACGGGAGATGTGGTTGCGGGACCGCCCACCCTCGAGGCGGCCTTCATGCGGACGACCGAACTGATGGAAGTGAGTGCCGGCTGATGACGATGATCCAAGTGCGGGCCGAGGCCACCAAGATCACGACGACCAAGACGTGGTGGCTGCTCGCGGTCACGCTGGTCCTTCTGGCGGCCGGAGGGTCCTCCCTCCTGACGCTCGCGGTGTCGGCCACGGCCTCCGCGCAGTTGCCGCTCGGAACGCCGGAGGCAGCGGGTGTGGTCTACAACCTCGTGGTCGGCCTCGCGTATGTGATCCCGTTCGTGCTGGGCGTCTTGACGGTCACCGCGGATCTTCAGCACGGGACACTCGCGCTCAGTGTCATGGGGGAGCCTCGGCGCCCTCGCATCTACATCTCGAAGGTGACCGTCGCCGTCGTCGTCAGTGCCGTCTACGGCGTCGCGGCGCTCGGCGCAGGAGTGCTCGGGGGTGCATCGGTCCTCGCCATGTCGGGGTACGAGCTGCATCTCTCCTCGCCGGAGGTGGTGTCGCGGCTAGCGGGTGGGGTCGCCTGTTTCGCCCTGTGGGGGGCGATCGGTGTCGGTGTCGGTGCCCTGGTCAGGAACCAGCTCGTCGCAATCATCGGCGTCGTCGTCTTCACCCAGTTCGTCGAGCCCGTGGCGAGGATCGTCCTTGCGGAGACGACGGCTGCGCGGTTCCTGCCCGGCGCCGTCGGGGATGCGGCTGCCGGCGGGACGCTCCTCACGCTCGCGACCGGCGGGGATCCTCTGCCGCAGGTGGCGGCCCTCGCGACCCTCGCGCTGTATGCGGCTGTGCTCGTCACCCTCGGAGGAATGCGGTTCCGGCGGTACGTCTTCAACTGAACCCGGCCACGCCGACGTCCGGAGTCCCCTGATCGACCACCGGACACCCTTGCCCGTGGATCACTCGTGGTGGTACGAGCGACCGCCCGCGATCTCCTGCGCCCGGTACACCTGCTCCACGAGGATGAGGCGCACGAGCTGGTGCGGGAACACCAGCGGCGAGAGCGACCACACGAAGTCGGCGCGCTCGTGGATGCGGCGGTCCACACCGTAGGCGCCGCCGATGATCACGGTGACGGGGCGTGATGCCTCCAGCGGCGCGAGCAGTCTCCGGGAGAGCGACGGCGAATCGATCGCCTGGCCGCGCTCGTCCAGCAGCACCACGTGGTCGCTGCCGAGCTTCGCCAGGAGCCGGTCCGACTCCTCGGCCCGGGCGGCGTCGTCCTGGCGTGCCGAGTGTGGGATCAGTTGCCAGGACAGGTCGAACGGCTTCTTGAGGCGCTTCGCGTAGCGGTCGATGCCCTCGGACACCCACGACTCGTGCTTGCGCCCCACAGCGAGTACCCGGATGGCCATGCGCCAACGCTATCGCGCAGCCGACGCGCGCCGGGACTCCACTCCTCACCGGTCCGCACGAGCGCCTGCCGGACCGGACGAGTGATGCCGGAGCAACTGCCGTCGTGGACGCGTGCCTCGCCGGTCAGGGCGCAGGGGCGCGGGCGTAGGGTGATCGGTGGACGAAAGGAGCCCCCATGAAGAAAATCCTCATGGTACTGACCAGCGTTTCCACGATCGGCGATACCGACGAGAAGACCGGCTACAACGTGGCCGAGGCCGCACATCCCTGGAAGGTCTTCAAGGATTCCGGGCACTTCGTCGACTTCGCGTCCATCCAGGGCGGGCAGCCCCCGCGCGACGAGGTGGACACCTCCGATCCCATCCAGGTCGCCTTCACCGAGGACGAGACCACGCGCGCAGGTCTGTACAACACGGCCCGCGTCGACGTCGTCGATCCCGGCCAGTACGACGCCGTCTACCTCGTGGGCGGGCACGGCACCATGTGGGACTTCCCGGACAGCGTCGGCCTGCAGAAGCTCGTCGCCAGTGTGTACGACGCCGGCGGGCTCGTCGGAGCGGTGTGTCACGGACCGGCAGGCCTGCTGCACGTGGAGCTCGAGAACGGCTTCCGACTCGTGGAGGGCAAGAAGGTCGCCGCCTTCACCAATGACGAGGAAGTAGCCGCCGGCAAGGACACGGCGATCCCGTTCTTCCTCGCGGACGAGCTCGAGAAGCAGGGCGCCACCCACGTCTCCGCCGGGACCTTCGAGGAGATGGTCGTGGTGGACGAACGGCTCGTGACGGGCCAGAACCCCGCGTCCGCTGCCGGGGTCGCCAAGGAGATGGAGAAGCTCTTCGCGGTGGTCATCCGCCAGGAGAAAGCCGAGGAGCAGCAGGAGACGCAGGCCCTCCGCGCCGAGAAGGACGCCGAGAAGGCCGCCGAGAAGGCCGCCGCAGCGGGCGACGAGGACTGACCGCGGCGGCGCCCCTCCCGCGGGAGGGGCGCCGGGGTGGTCAGGAGCGGCCGCTCACGCCCAGCGCCTTCAAGAGGCGCACCAGGGCGGCTGATGGGCGCTCCTAGCGGCCGAGGATTCCGACGAGGCCCGTGGCGAGCACTGCTACACCTGCGGTCCAGACGACGATGGCGATGGCCTGCCAGAGCAACACCCGCTCCCGCCTGACGCCGGACGCGGCGAGGAACGCGGCGGTGAGCTGCGTGGGAAGAGCGAGGGGGGCGAGCAGACTCGCACCTGGCACGCCGAATCGGGAGAGCCACCCCTGCAGGCGTCGCTGCCCCTTCAGTCGCCGGGCGGATGGCGCGGCGGACGCGGAGGCCGTCGATCCGAGCCCGCCGGACCGCCCGGCCACCACCTTCTGGCGGACGGTGGAACTGATGGTGACGACGGCGAGCACGCTCAGGAAGTTGCCGATCATCGCGGCGAGCGCCGCCATGATCGGATCGACCCCCAGGATGATTCCGATGCCGGCAGCGCCCTCACCTTCGATGTAGGGGATCATGCCGGCGACGGCGACTCCCACCGGCTGCACGATCTCGGGGAGCTGCTGCACCCATTCCTGTATGCCCTCGTACGGAGTGGCCATGTCCTTCTCCTTCGTCTTCCGACGATGGATCCACAGAACCCCGTCGGTGCCTAGCATGTTCTAAGCGTGGGGTCAAGAGCGTTCTACGAAGGCGGATTATTCCAGCACTCAGCACCGGGCCGAGCCACCCCTGTCCCCGCCGAGATCATCGAAAAGAGGGTCGTGGTGGACCTGCTGGACCTCCGCGGCGATGTCTGTCCTTCGGTGGGAGCGGGGTCGAGCGCACCCGTCACTCGGCGGTGGGCCGCCGGCGTTGCTGCTTGGTGGCGGACCGCTGCTGCTTGTTCGCGAGACGACGCCGTTCCGATCCGCGTGTGGGACGTGTCGAGCGGCGCTTCGCCGGCGGAGGGCCGAGTGCGGCGGTCACGATCCTGCGGAGGACGTCCAGGGCGATCTCGCGGTTGCGCAGCTGGGACCGCTGCTCCGACACCGTCACCGTGATCGATCCCGGGACACGGCTCCGGGAGAGTTGGTGGAGGATCCGCGCGCGTTCCTCATCGCTCAGCGCCGACGACTCCGATGCCACCCAGGTGAGCTGCACCCGGCTGTCCGACGTGTTGACGTGCTGCCCGCCGGGCCCGGAGGACCTCGAGAACTTCCACTGCAACTCGCTCGCCGGAATGGTCACGGTCGATGTCACCTCAAGATCCACGGAACAAGCGTGGCATGGGGAGGTCGGGCACGCCTTCACCTCGGCGTGTCAGCGCCGCGGTCTACGATCAGGTGCTGGGCTGGAATCAGCTTCCAGAACGGACCAGACGCCGCGGTGAGCCGGGGCACGGCAGGAAGGTGCGCGGACACATGGACGAGTTCGGCGCATCAGGCACAGCGATAGGCCGGCCGGCTCCGGCTGCTGCTCGCACGGAACTCATGCCGTCGGGGTTCGCATCTCCCGCCCAGGACTGGTTCGAGAACCGGATCGACCTGAACCGACATCTCATCCCCGACGTCACCAGCACCTACATCGTGCGGGTCGCAGGTCACGCGATGGACGGCGCAGGCATCTCCGATGGCGACGAGCTGATCGTCGACCGGGCCCTGCAGCCCAAGGACGGATCCGTGGTCATCGCTGTCCTCGACGGCGAACTCATCATCCGGCGGTTACGCGTCACGAGCCCTGCTCCCGGTTCAGACCTCCCGAGCGCCGTCACACTGATCGCGGCCGGCGACGCCTACCCGGTCATCCCTGTGCCGGATCCGGAGAGCCTGGTCATCTGGGGAGTGGCGACCAGGTGCCTGCACCATGTCTGAGCCGGAATCACCAGTCCGCCGTCCTGCTCCCACGAGCTCGAGCGTGGCCCTGGTCGACGTCAACAACTTCTACGTCTCCTCCGAGCGGGCCTTCGACCCGTCCCTGGAGGGGAAGCCCTTGGTCGTGCTGTCCAACAATGACGGGTGCGTGATCACGCGCAGCGCCGAGGCGAAGGCCCTGGGCATCCCGATGGGTGCACCGTGGTTCCAGATCGTCGAGCAGGCCAAGGCGTCGGGGGTGCAGGCCAGGTCCAGCAATTACGAGCTGTACGGGGACATGAGTGCCCGCGTCATGGAGCTCCTCGGCCGGCACACCACCACCCTCGAGATCTACAGCATCGACGAGGCGTTCCTGACCCTCGGCGGCGATCACCAGGGGCAATACACCACCGGCAGGACCATCAAGGCGACCGTGCAACGCAATACCGGGCTTCCCGTGTGCGTGGGCATCGCACCCACCAAGACCCTCGCGAAGCTCGCCAACCGGTGGGCGAAGGGCAACACCCGGTTCGATGGCGTCTGCCACTGGCAGCTCGTACCAGCAGATCAGCGTGAAGCGCTCCTGCGCAGGCTGAAAGTCACCGACATCTGGGGTGTCGGAACCAGGAACGCCGCACGCCTCAACGCGCTGGGAATCGACTCGGCGTGGGACCTGAGCGCAGCCGATCCGGTCCTGATCCGGAAGAAGTTCTCGGTCGTGCTGATGCGCACCGTGCTGGAGCTGCAGGGCACGCCGTGCATCACCTCGAATGCCTCCACCGGCAACGAGCAGGTCATGTTCTCCCGGTCCTTCGCGCATCCGGTCGACACCCTGGATGCCATGCGGCAGGCGTTGAGCGTCTACGCCCAGGGCGCTGCGTCGCGTCTGGCGCGCAAGGAGCTCCAGGGACGAGTGCTCACCGCATTCGCGGGCACCTCGCCGTTCAGCACCGGCACCAGGAGCTCGCCCAGCATCTGCATCCCCTTACCGGCGCACACCTCGGACCCGCTCGAACTCACCCGGGCCGCGCACACACTCCTGCCACTCATCGAAGAAGGCGTCTCCTACAACCGCGCCGGCGTCATCATCACCGACCTCCAGCCAGTCGGCACCCAGGACACGCTCCTGAACGTCGAGCCGGGATGGGGCAGCGACTCCGGGTCGGGGTCAAGCAGCTCCGGCGGCAAGGACACAGGTCCGCTCCTCCACGAGATCGGCCAGAGATTCGGGCGCTCAGCCATCGGTCTGGGGCACGGAGGCCTCAAAGCAGGCTCGGACTGGACGATGAAGCGCGACATGCTCTCGCCCCACTACACGACCACGTGGGCGGATCTCCCGGTCGTCAAAGCTTGAGCAGCCGATCCCGTACGGAGTGCGGTGCGGCCCAGAGGTATTCCGTCGTCAACTCCGAGGGCGAGAGGGACGAGTGACGGACAGCCCGGCGTGCCCGTGCACCTTCGGAGTATGCACCACAGATGCACCACGAAGTCCCCGGGAATGCAGAGAGCCCCCGGTCTCCCGGGGGCTCTCGCTGGCGGTGACGGTGGGATTTGAACCCACGTTGGCTTTTACACCAAACAACATTTCGAGTGTTGCACCTTCGGCCGCTCGGACACGTCACCAACGCCGTTACTTTACCGGCTGCGGCGCCCGAGTCCCAAAACGGGCTCCCGTCAGGGGAGGTCGATGACCTCGTTCTTGCCCGAACTCGGCTTCGTACCCGTCACGAGGCCCTTGACCATCTTGACCGCGGAGACCACGCGGGGCGCGTCCATGGACCAGTACTCGGCGGTGTCGGCGTCCACGTGGATGAGGGCGACGGCGGGGTCGTCACGGCCGTTCTCGAACCATGCGGACACGCTCGGCCCCCACAGCTCGTCGATCTTCGCCTGGTCCTTGGTCAGCGTGGCCGTGCCGGCGATGGACACGTAGCCCTTGCCCGTGCTGGCCGAGACGTTCACCTGGGGGTTTGCGCGGATCTCGTCGGCCTTGGGGGAGGGGTCCTCGGTGAAGAACCAGAGGTCGCCGTCGAAGTCCTTGCCGTGCAGGGCCAGCGGCCTGCTGACCAGCGTGCCCTCGAGGCTCACCGTGGTGAGGATCGCGATGTCGGTCTTCCCCAGGATGTCCTGGACTTCCTTCAAGCCGTCCTGCTGGTCTGCCACGTCTACTCCTTGATCGGGGCTGCTGCGGATTCCCTCAGCCTACGCACCATCACGCGAGTGCGGAACCGGACCGCTGCGCCGCGAAGAACCCCTTGAGGAGCGCCGCGCATTCGTCCTCGCGGACGCCCGGGAACACTTCGGTCCAGTGGTTGAGCCGGGGTTCGCGCAGCACGTCGAACACGGAACCGGACGCCCCGGCCTTCGCGTCCCACGCCCCGAACACCACGCGCGGGATGCGCGCGAGCACGGAGGCCCCCGCACACATGGCGCACGGTTCGAGCGTGACCACGAGGGTGCACCCCTCGAGCCGCCACGCACCGGTCCGGGCGGCGGCGGCCCTGATCGCCACGACCTCCGCGTGCGCGGTCGGGTCCCCCAGTTCCTCGCGCCGGTTCCACCCCGTCCCGAGCACGGAACCACCGGGCCCGACGACGACGGCGCCGATCGGCACGTCCGCGCTCGTGGCCGTGCGCGCGGCCGCGTCGAGTGCTGCGCCCATCCACGTCCAGTGCTCGGGATCCACGGAGGGGAGGGAGGCGGTCATGGGTCCAATGGTACTTTTGGCCCATGCGTGTACTGGTCGTCGATCACCCCCTGGTAGCCCACAAACTCACGGTTCTGAGGGACAAGAACACGTCCTCGCCGGTGTTCCGCCTCCTCACCGAGGAGCTCGTCACCCTCCTCGCCTACGAGGCCACCCGGGATGTCCGGGTGGAGACCGTCTCGATCGAGACCCCGGTGACGTCCACCGAGGGGGTGGGCCTCGTGAAGCCCACCCCGCTCGTGGTCCCCATCCTCCGGGCCGGCCTCGGCATGCTCGAGGGCATGACCCGTCTGGTACCCACCGCCGAGGTCGGTTTCCTCGGTATGGCCCGCAACGAGGAGACCCTCGAGGCGATCACCTACGCCGAGCGGCTGCCGGACGACCTCACGGGCCGCCAGGTCTTCGTGCTCGACCCGATGCTGGCCACCGGCGGCACCCTGCGCGAAGCCATCAAGTTCCTCTTCGCCCGCGGGGCGGCGGACATCACCTGCATCTGCCTGCTGGCCGCGCCCGAGGGTTTGGCCACCCTGCAGGAGGAACTCGACGGCCGCAATGTCACCATCGTGCTGGCATCCATCGACGAGAAGCTCAACGAGAAGTCCTACATCGTGCCGGGCCTGGGCGATGCCGGGGACCGCCTGTACGGCGTCGTCGGCTAATACCGCCGCTGCCGCGCGGAAGCCGGGGTGGCGCGTCCCCCACGGGCCCACCCGCAGGACAACGAAGCACTTCCGGTCCCCGGTTTCTTGCATCACGTTCCGATCACGGCTCAAATGGTGCGATGACCAACGACACGGGTACTCAAGCCTCCGCCACGAACAGTGGCCTGAAGCGGGCGGTCGGCGCGCCCCTGCTGTTCGCCTTCATCGTGGGCGACACCCTCGGAGCGGGCATCTACACGCTGGTGGGCACCATGGCGGCCGACGTCGGTGGCGTGATCTGGCTGCCGCTGCTGATCGCGCTCGTCGTCGCGCTCCTCACCGCGGGAACCTACTGCGAGCTCATCACCAAGTACCCGCACGCAGGCGGGGCGGCCCGGTACGCCGAGCGGGCCTTCAAGGTCCCCTACCTCTCCTTCCTGGTCGGGTTCCTCATGATGGCCTCGGGCATCACGACGGCGGCCGCTCTCGCCAACGCCTTCGCGGGGGACTACCTCGCGGCCCTCATCGACGTCCCCGCCGCCCCGGCGGCGGCCGTCTTCATCATCCTGCTGACGCTGATCAACCTCCGTGGGGTGAAGGAATCGCTCGGGGCCAACCTCGTGGCCTCCGTCATCGAGGTGACGGGCCTCGTGATCGTGATCGCGGTGGCCGCCGTCGTCTTCACCAGTGGCAACGGGGAGCCGTCGCGACTTCTCGAGTTCGCCCCCGAGGTCCCCGCGCTCCAGGGGGCCTTCGCCGCCTCCGTGATCGCCTTCTTCTCGTTCCTCGGATTCGAGGCCGCGGCCAACATGGCCGAGGAGGTCAAGAACCCGTCGAAGGCGTACCCGCGTGCCCTCTTCGGGGCCATCGGCACAGCTGCCGTCGTGTACATCCTCATCGCGGTCGGCGCCGTGATCGTGCTGCCGCCGGCGGATCTCGCCACCTCCTCCGGCCCGCTGCTGGATGTCGTCAACGCCAGCGGCGTGGGGCTGCCCCCGTGGATCTTCAGCCTGATCGCGCTCGTCGCGATCGCCAACGGCGCCCTGCTGTTCATGATCATGGCCAGCCGTGTGGGTTACGGCCTCGCGGAGGCGGGTCTGCTCCCGCAGGCGTTCGCCCGGGTGCTCCCCACCCGCCGCACCCCGTACGTGTCCATCATCGTCGTCGCCGCGCTCACCATCGGGCTCTCCTTCATCGGGGACGTCGGCACGCTCGCCGAGACCACGGTGCTCCTGCTGCTGCTCGTGTTCATCTCCGCCAACTTCAGCGTTCTGGTCCTCAAGAAGGACACGGTGGAGCATTCACACTTCTCCGTGCCGCGGATCGTGCCGATCCTCGCGACGATCGCCAGCATCGCCCTGCTCGCGCAGCAGAGCTTCGTCGTGTGGCTGGGCGGGCTCGCCTACATCGCCGTCGGTTCCATCCTGTTCGTCTGCGCCCGCGCCCGGCGGAAGCACGAGGACCGCGTTAGCACCCAGTAGCGGACGGCGCATCCGGACGACCACCGCGGTGCGGGAGGGCGGCGCGGGATCGGCAGGGCGGGAACCCCGCGGAGGCCGGTCGGCGCCGCCCTCCCGCGCTCCCTCGACCTGCTGACCAGCGGCTATACAGGAGGCCCGGCTTTTGTTACTTCGACCGAACGATTGTTACGTGCAATAATTCCTCCGTGACCATCAACTCACTCGCATCTGCAGTGGCGGCTCCCACCTCGGACCTCGTGTCCGTTCGTGGCTGCTGCTGCTATCGAATGCACGCGTAGCGGCTATACCCCAACCGGTACAACGCACCTCAAGCCCAACGGCGGGCATCTCTCTTCATCCCGACCGGGCACACCCCGCATTCGAGCCGTGATGACGGCACACTTCTCGAGGTTGATCTCATGTCAGTAAATCCGGGCTACGTCCATATCTCGCTCCGTTCCGCTGCGAGCCGCCCCGCGCACCAGCGCTTCCCCTCGGCTGCGGCCGCCCGGCTGCAGTCGGTCCAGGGCGCGGATGCCGCGCTGACCCCGCCCGTGCCGGTGGTCACGCCGAACGGCGTCCCGGGTCCCCAGGCCGTCACGGGTGACACCACGGCGCGCGGCTTCGTTCTCTACGTCGCCCTCGACGAGGCGACGGCGGCCGCTGCCGGCACGACGTTCGCCAAGCTCGCACAGGACGTGCGCTCCTACGTGCGCTCCCTCGTGCCGACGGCGGAGAGCCACGCGGCCGTGGCCCTCGCGCCCGCGGACGCGCCGGGCTCCGACATCGACGTCGTCCGGGCAGCGCTCGGTGATCCCACCGTCGCCCGGCGCACGCGCTCGGACGCCGCGGCAGCTCCGCAGGCGCAGCCGCCGCGTCCCACGGGTGTGCTGATCGATCTCTCGCGCCGTGAGGTGCACCTGGACGGCGAGAGCCTGAACCTGACCTTCAAGGAGTTCGAACTCCTCAATTACCTCGTGGAGAACGCCACCCGCACGGTGGGCCGCGAGGAACTGCTCAGCGGACTCTGGCGGAACGCGGAGGAGGTGCCGAACGAGCGAACCATCGACGTGCACATCCGGCGCCTGCGCTCCAAGCTCGGCCGGCTCGCCAACACCGTCCGGACCGTGCGCGGGCAGGGGTACAGGTTCTACGACCACCCCGAGGTCGTCGTCTGGGCAGCTCCCGAGTACTCGATCTAGCGCTCGATCTCGCGCTCGGTGTGGCCCGCGCGGCGTCGGGTCCGGCCGGGACGGCGCTCCGGCACACTGCAGACCTATACTTCGGGGATGCCCTCCGCTCACCTCAAGACGCTCATGCTGCTGCGCCATGCGAAGGCCGAGTTCCAGGACGGCGTGCCGGACCACGAGCGCTCGCTCAGCTCCCGCGGCCATGCTGATGCCCCCCTCGTGGGGCGGTGGATGCTCGAGCACGATTCCGTCCCGGACTTCATCCTGGTGTCCACGGCTCTGCGCACGAGGCAGACCTGCACCTGGGTCTGCAAGGAGCTCGGGGACAAGGCGCCCACACCGAAACTCGAGGACGAGCTCTACGCCGCCCGGCCCGCCGAGATTCTGAGCCTCATCAACCACGTGCCGCCCACCGTCACGAGTCTCCTCGTGATCGCCCACAACCCGGGCGTCCAGGAACTGGCCATGCGTCTCGCCTCCGTCCGGTCCAGCGAGCGCGCGGTCATGGACCTCGCCACGGACTACCCGACGTCGGGCCTCACGGTCATGACGTTCGACGGCGACTGGGCGGAGCTCGACGGACGGGACGCCGACGTCACCGACTTCGTGGTCCGGCGGGCCTCCACCCTGCGCTGAGTCACATCCCGTACTTCTCGAGCAGCCTCAGCCAGATCTCGCTGACGGTGGGGTAGGCGGGGACCGCGTGCCACAGGCGGTCCAGCGGCACCTCGCCCACGACGGCTATGGTCGCGGCATGCAGCATCTCCGAGACCTCGGGTCCGGCGAACGTGACGCCGATGATCACCTTCCGGTCCTCGTCCACGACCATCTGGGCCCAGCCCTCGTAGTCGTCCGAGTGCAGGGCGGACCCGGCGACGGCGATGGCGAGCGAGGTCTCGGACGCGTTCACGCCGTCCTTGTGCGCCTGCTCGAGCGTGCGGCCCACCATCGCGATCTCCGGGTCGGTGAAGACCACCTGCGGCACCGCTGCGTGGTCGGCCGTCGCCGTGTAGGGGCTCCAGGGAGCGGCGTCGTCGCCGAGGAGTCCGTGGGCGCGAGCGGCGATCGCGTCGCCCGTCATCCGCGCCTCGTACTTGCCCTGGTGGGTCAGTTGCACGCGGCCGCCGGCGTCGCCCACGAGGTACAGCCAGCCGCCGAGGTCGGGCACCCGCCCGGTGTCGTCGGGGGCGAGCTTCTTCGGATCGAGCCCGAGGTCCTCGAGTCCGAGGCCGGTGGTGTGCGGGTGCCGGCCGGTGGAGACGAGCAGCTTCTCGGCGGTGACCGTCAAGCCGTCGCCCACGTCGAGGACGAACATGTCGGACTCCTTGCGGACGCGGTGCGTGGCGGTGTCGGTCAGGAGGGTGATGCCCTCCCCGCGGAGCGCGCCGAGCACGAGGTCGGAGGCTTCCTTCGGGTAGCCGCCGAGGATGCCACTGCGGGCGATGACGGTGACCTCCGAACCCAGCCGGGCGTAGGCCTGTGCGAGTTCCACGCCGGCCACACCTCCGCCGAGCACGGCGAGGCTCGCGGGAACGGACTTCGCCGAGGTCGCTTCACGCGTGGTCCAGTGGTCGAGGTCGGTCAGGCCGTCGATCGGCGGGACGGTCGGGGTGGAGCCCGTCGCCAGGACCACCGCATGGGACGCGCGGTAGACGGTCGTGGACTCGTCGTCGTGCGTGATGGTCACCTCGCGCTCACCCGTCACCGTGGCCCAGCCGCGCTCGAGGGTGATCCCGGCCGAGGCGACCCACTCCTCCTGCGAGGAGTCGTCCCAGTCCGAGGTGAAGGAGGTGCGCCTGTCGAGCACCTGCGACGCGTCGAGCGTGCCGGTGACGGCCTCGCGGGCGCCGGCGACCGAGCGGGCGGCGTTGAGGACGGTGCCCGGGCGGAGGAGGGCCTTCGAGGGCATGCAGGCCCAGTAGGAGCATTCGCCGCCCACGAGGTCGGATTCGACCAGGACCGCGCTCAGGCCCTTCTGGACCACGCGCCCCGCCACGTTCTCGCCGACTGCGCCGGCTCCGATCACCACGACGTCCACGATCTTCGGTTCGCTCATGAGGCGAGCCTTGCACCCGGGGGGGCTCCGGGACAAGCGAAGAGGCCCCGACCGGAGTCGGGGCCTCTTCGTTTGTTCATGTGTCTATTCAGGAGTGCGCGCGAAGGGATTCGAACCCCCAACCTTCTGATCCGTAGTCAGATGCTCTATCCGTTGAGCTACGCACGCGAGTGCAGGTGTGTGATCCACGAGGAATCGGTGCTGCAGGGTGGCTGATTGGCCGTAGACAACTTTAGCGTGGAATCCGGATGACGCCTAATCAGTACTGCGCTCCATGAGAACTAGACCGGTCTACGTGACCTTCATCACTCCAACCTTGAACGTAAGCGCTCGACATCCCTGCGATGGCGGGCCGACGTCCCACTGTACCCACCCATGTCTCGGCTCCGGCCCCTTGCCTGAAACACGCCAGCCCTAGCATCGGAGCACACCGAGCACCCGACGAAGGGAAGACCAATGGGCGATGCCGTGCACCGGCTTGACCAGTCCGACAGCCAGCGTTCGAACGCCGTTCCGGGGTCCGCCGGCCCTGGTGCCGCGCCGACGACGCACGCCGCACTGCTGGCCTGGGTACACGAAGTGCAGGAGCTGACACAGCCCGCCGCCGTCGTCTGGGTGGATGGTTCGGCGACCGAGAACGCCAGGCTGTGTGACGAACTGGTCGAGGCGGGGACCTTCGTCCGGCTGAATCCCGAGACGTTCCCGAACTCCTTCGCGGCGTTCTCCGACCCGAAGGACGTCGCGCGGGTCGAGGAGCAGACCTTCATCTGCTCGCAGGACGAGCGCGAGGCCGGCTTCACCAACAACTGGATGGACCCGGCGGAGATGAAGACCAAGCTCACGGGCCTCTTCTCGGGTGCCATGCGCGGACGCACCATGTACGTCATCCCGTTCGTCATGGGCCACCTCGACGCCGAGGACCCGAAGTTCGGCGTGGAGATCACGGACAGCGCCTACGTGGTGACGTCGATGCGGATCATGGCGACCATCGGCACGGCCGTCCTCGACCGCATGACCGAGCTGGACGCCCCCTTCGTGCCGGCGCTGCACTCGCTCGGGGCACCGCTCGCGGACGGCGAGGCGGACGTCCCCTGGCCCTGCAACGAGGAGAAGTGGATCGTGCACTTCCCCGAGGAGCGGTCCATCTGGTCCTACGGCTCCGGCTACGGCGGCAACGCCCTGCTGGGCAAGAAGTGCTACGCGCTGCGGATCGCCTCCGTCATGGCGCGCGACGAGGGCTGGCTGGCTGAGCACATGCTGATCCTCAAGCTCACCTCGCCCCAGGACAAGACCTACTACCTCTCCGCGGCCTTCCCCTCGGCCTGCGGCAAGACCAACCTCGCGCTCCTCGACCCCACGATCGACGGCTGGAAGGTCGAGACCCTGGGCGACGACATCACCTGGATGCGCTTCGGCAAGGAGGGCGAGCTCCGTGCCGTCAATCCGGAGGCCGGCCTCTTCGGCGTCGCGCCCGGAACGGGCTGGCACACCAACCCGAATGCCATGCGCGCCATCGCCAAGGGCAACTCCGTCTTCACGAACGTCGCACTCACCGACGACGGCGGGGTGTGGTGGGAGGGCATGACCGAGGAGGTGCCCGCGCACCTCACCGACTGGCAGGGCCGGGACTGGACACCGGACATGGACCATACGGCCGCGCACCCGAACGCACGCTTCTGCACGCCGATCGACCAGATCGACATGCTCGCCGAGGAGTTCAACCGGCCCGACGGCGTGGAACTCTCCGCCATCCTGTTCGGCGGGCGTCGGAAGACGACCGTTCCCCTGGTCACGCAGTCACGCACCTGGGCCAACGGCATCTTCATGGGGTCCACGTTGTCCTCCGAGACCACCGCGGCCGCGGCGGGCGAGGTGGGTCGCGTGCGCCGCGACCCCATGGCCATGCTGCCGTTCATCGGGTACGACGCCGGTGACTACCTACGTCACTGGCTCACCCTCAGCGCCGGGGCCGACCAGGCGCGCCTGCCGCAGATCTTCCTGGTCAACTGGTTCCGCCGCACGGCGACCGGCGGTTTCGCCTGGCCCGGCTTCGGGGACAACTCGCGCGTCCTGAAATGGGTCATCGAGCGCCTCGAGGGAACGGCCGACGCCGTCGAGACGCCCATCGGTTACGTCCCCACGGGGGACGCCCTGGACCTCAGCGGCCTCGACATGACGCCGGCGGAGGTCGAGGCCGCCGTGCACGTCGACGCCGTCGAGTGGGCCGAGGAGCTCGAAGGGATCGAGCAGTGGTACGGGCGCTTCGGGGATTCCCTACCCGAGGAGCTCCGGGGCCAGCTCGACGAGTTGAAGGTGCGCTTCAGCAACGCCTGACATGCCGCACACGAAAGGCCCCTTCCATGAGGAAGGGGCCTTTCGTCTGGGGGAGTACCGTCGCCGCGCCGCCGTCGTGCCGCGGTGCTGGGCGTGCCGGTGCGGTCCGTCAGTCGCGGATGACGGCGAGGACGCGCTGCACGAGGTCTTCGAGTGTCTGAGGGTCCACGGCCTCCGCATTCAGCCGGAGGTACGGCTCGGTGTTCGAGGGGCGGAGGTTGAACCACCAGTTCCCGTGCGCGGGGGTGAAGGTGAGACCGTCGAGGTCGTCCACCACCACGCCGTCCTGCTCGAACTCGGTGCGGGCCCGGGCGATCGACGCCTGCAGGTCCACGACCTTCGAGTTGACCTCGCCCGAGGAGAAGTAGGGCTCGTACTCACGGCCGAGCTCCGACAGCGGGCCGTCCTGCTCGCCGAGCGCCGCGAGGACGTGCATGGCCGCGAGCATGCCGGTGTCCGCGTTCCAGAAGTCGCGGAAGTAGTAGTGCGCCGAGTGCTCCCCGCCGAACACCGCGCCCTCCTCGGCCATCACGGCCTTGATGAAGGAGTGTCCTACGCGCGTGCGGACCGGGCGGCCGCCGTCGTTCCTGATCAGTTCCGGCACCGCGCGTGAGGTGATCAGGTTGTGGATGATCACGGGCTCGGCCTCACCAGCGGCCTGCGCGCGGGCGATCTCGCGGCGCGCCACCATCGCCGTGATGGCGCTCGGCGAGACCGGCTCGCCGCGCTCGTCGATGATGAAGCAGCGGTCGGCGTCACCGTCGAACGCGATCCCGATGTCAGCGCCGTGCTCGACGACGGCGGCCTGCAGGTCGAGCAGGTTCTCCGGCTCCAGCGGGTTGGCGGGATGGTTGGGGAAGGAGCCGTCGAGCTCGAAGTAGAGGGGCACGATGTCGAACGGCAGGGCGGGCAGCAGCTTGTCGCCGAGCACCGCGGGAGTGGTGAGGCCCGCCATGCCGTTGCCGGCGTCGACCACGACCTTCAGGGGGCGGGTCCCCGAGAGGTCCACCTGTGCGCGGAGGAAGCGCGCGTACTCCTCGAGGACGTCGCGCACGCTGGTGGTGCCCTGGACGTCCACGGCCGGGATGGTGCCGTCGTCGAGGTAGCGCTCCGCACGCTCCTGCACGTCCTTGAGTCCGGTCTCGGACGAGACCGGGACGGCGCCGGGACGGGTCATCTTCATCCCGTTGTACTGGGCGGGGTTGTGGCTGGCGGTGAACGTCACGCCGGCCGCGTCCAGCGTGCCGCTCGCGTAGTACAGCTCGTCGGTGGAGATGAGGTCGAGGAACAGGACGTTGGCCCCGCGGAGGGTGGCTCCCTCGGAGAAGGACTTCGAGAACTCCGGCGACGACGGACGCATGTCGCCGCCGACCAGGATGGTCTCGCCCGCGAGCCCCAGGGAGTCCACGAAGGCCGCCCCGACAGCGCGCACCGAGTCCACGGTGATGGTCTCGCCGACGATGCCGCGCACGTCATAGGCCTTGAAGGATGCTGAGAGATCGAAGGGTGTATTCACGTCTGGAAGTGTATCGGCTGGCCTTCCGGCACCCGTTTCCCACATAGCCTCCCCCAACCCGGCCGACTGGGGGAGGGGGCTGGGAGACTGGAGGCATGTCACCCACCACCACACTCAACGAGCAGGCCGCCGAGATCCTCCACACGCTGGTGGGGTCGAAGGACGCCCGGTTCCACGACGGTCAGTTCGAAGCCATCGAGGCCCTCGTCGAGGGTGGCCGGCGGGCGCTCGTCGTGCAGCGCACCGGGTGGGGTAAGTCCGCGGTGTACTTCGTCGCGAGCCTCCTGCTCAGGGCTCGCGGCGCCGGGCCCACCCTGATCGTCTCGCCGCTGCTGGCCCTCATGCGGGACCAGGTGGCGGCAGCCGCGCGCGCGGGCGTCCGGGCGGAAGCCATCAACTCGGCCAACCAGACCGAGTGGCAGGACATCATCGCGAAGCTCCAGGCCGACGAGGTGGACGTGCTGCTCGTCTCGCCGGAACGCCTGAACAACCCGTCCTTCCGGGAGCTGTACCTCCCGGAGCTCATGCGGCGCACCGGCCTGCTCGTCATCGACGAGGCGCACTGCATCTCGGACTGGGGACACGACTTCCGCCCCGACTACCGGCGCCTCCGGGAACTGATCATGGGCCTGCCCCAGGGCGTCCCGGTCCTGGCGACCACGGCGACCGCCAACTCACGCGTGGTGAAGGACGTCGAGGAGCAGCTCGGGGCGGGCGGCACGGACGTCTTCACCCTGCGCGGGGAGCTGGCGCGGAAGTCGCTGCGGCTCGGCGTCCTCCGGCTGCCGAGTCCGCGGTCGCGCCTCGCCTGGCTGCTCACGCACCTCACGGATCTGCCGGGGAGCGGCATCATCTACGCCCTGACCGTCTCCGCCGCCGAGGATACCGCGCGGCTGCTGCGGGAGAACGGGCACGCGGTCCGGGCCTACACCGGACGCACTGATCCGGCGGATCGCGAGGCGGCGGAGACGGCGCTGAAGAACAACGAGGTGAAGGCGCTCGTCGCCACGAGCGCCCTCGGCATGGGCTTCGACAAGCCCGATCTCGGCTTCGTGGTGCACCTCGGCGCACCGTCCTCGCCGGTCGCGTACTACCAGCAGGTGGGCCGCGCGGGCCGCGGGACGCCGAATGCGGACGTGCTGCTGCTGCCCGGCGCCGAGGATCGCGACATCTGGGAGTACTTCGCCACCGCCTCCATGCCCTCCGAGGACGCCGCGCTCCGCGTGCTCGAGGCCCTGGAGCCGGGAGTGGTCCTCTCGACGCCCGCGTTGGAGACACGCGTGAACCTCAAGCGGTCGCCCCTCGAGTTGCTGCTGAAGGTGCTCGACGTCGACGGTGCGGTCCGCAAGGTGACGGGCGGCTGGGAGAGCACCGGTACGCCCTGGACCTACGACGCCGATCGCTACCGCCGCATCAGCGAGGCGCGGGTAGTCGAGCAGAAGTCCATGCTCGACTACGAGAACACGACCTCCTGCCGCATGGAATTCCTCTCCCGCTCCCTGGACGATCCTGCGGCGACGCCCTGCGGACGCTGTGACAACTGCGCCGGGCCCTGGTACTCCGACGACGTGGCCCACGAGGCCTCGGACTCCGCCAACCAGGCCCTGAGCCGCGTCGGCGTCGAGCTCGAGCCGCGTGGCCAGTGGCCGTCGGGCATGGACAAGCTCGGAGTGGCGCTCAAGGGGAAGCTGAAGCCCGGCGAGGTGAGCCTTCCCGGGCGCGCGCTCGCACGTCTGACGGACCTCGGATGGGGCAACAGATTGCGGGAGCTGATGTCCGACGCCACGCCCGATGCTCCGCTGGATCCCGCCGCCATCGAAGCGGTGGTGCGCGTACTGGCGCAGTGGGGCTGGGACGAGCGCCCGGTGGCCGTGGTGAGTGTGCCCTCGCGTCGACGCCCGGAACTGATCACGTCCCTCGCGCAGGCGCTCGCCGACGTCGGGCGCATCCCCTATCTCGGCCGACTGACCACGCCGAACGGCTACCCGCAGGGTCAGCCCGGCGGCAACAGCGCGTTCCGCCTCGCCCAGGTGTGGGACCACTTCGGTGTCCCGGAGGAGGGAGCGGCCTGGTTCGCGGCCAATCCCGGGCCGGTGCTGCTCGTGGACGACTTCGCCGACAGCCGCTGGACCATCACCGAGGCCGGGCGCGCGCTGCGGGTGGCGGGGGCCTCCGGAGTGCTGCCGTTCGCCCTCGCGTTGAAGGCCTGACCTCCGCGAGGGGGCGCTCGGGGGAGAAGGTCCTTCGTCTGGGGCGAACGGCAACGAAAAGGGGCCCCATTCCTGGGGCCCCTCGATGCGGAGACGGGGGGATTTGAACCCCCGGTAGGCTTTAGGCCCACACTTCATTAGCAGTGAAGCCCATTCGGCCGCTCTGGCACGTCTCCATCGGCTATCGCTAGCTGTGCAAGGCTACCCGGTGAATGACGGCAAGAGCAAAACGCTGTGAGGCCCTGCGAGGCGCCACGATCGGTGCTTCGCGCCGCCGTCGATCACAGGGATCCGGTGAGCGCACGCCACAGGAACTCGAAGCTCATCGCATGCATCCGGGCAGCCTGGCGGTTGTCGGCTGCCCCCGCGTGGCCGCCCTCGAGCGCCTCGTGGAACCAGACGTCGTCGATCCCCCGCTCCTTCATCAGCGCGGCCATCTTGCGGGCCTGGACCGGACCCACGCGGTCGTCACTGGTGGCCGTCCAGATGAGGGTTCTCGGATAGGTGACGCCGTCCCGCAGGAGGTGGTACGGCGAGAACGTCCGCACGTACTCCCATTCCTCCGGCCTGTCCGGGTCGCCGTACTCCGCGATCCACGAGAACCCGGCGGAGAGCTTCGTGTAGCGCCGCATGTCGAGCAGGGGCACCCCGCAGGAGATCGCCCCGAAGAGGTGGGGGTAGGTGGTCAGCATGTTGCCCACCAGCAGGCCTCCGTTGCTGCGCCCGGTGCAGCCGAGCAACGCCGGTGAGGTGACGCCCCGCCGTACGAGGTCCTCGGCGATGGCCGCGAAGTCCTCGTACGCGCGATGCCGGTTCGCGTGGAGCGCGGCGTGATGCCAGCGCGGGCCGTACTCACCGCCCCCTCGGATGTTCGCGAGCACGTATACGCCGTGCCGTTCGTCGTCGGTGCTGCGTTCCAGCCAGCCCCGCCCGATCACGCCGCTGTAGGCGGGTGTCATCGCGTGTTCGAAGCCGCCGTAACCGGAGAGCAGCGTGGGGTTGCCGCCGTCGAGCGTGAGTTCGGTGGACGCGACCTGGAAGTAGGGCACACGCGTGCCGTCCAGGGAGACGGCGAAGTGCTGCTCCACGCTGAAGCGGGACTCGTCGAAGAACGACGGCGAGGACTTCACGGTGCCGTGCGTCCCGCCGATCGTGCCGCGGTAGAGGGTGGAGGGCGTCAGGAACCCCGTGGCGACGAGCCAGTAGTCGTTGCCGTCCACCTCGTTCTCGTCGTCCACCGCGTAGGCGTCGACCGAGTGGAGGGGCGGGCAGGCGTCGAGCGTCGCGGCGTGCCAGTCGCGGGCCGGGTCGAGGATGCGGATCTCCGAGGAGACGTCGTGGAGCAGGTTCAGCAGGAGGAAGTCGCGGGTCCAGCTCCAGGACTGCAGCGAGGTCGCCTCGTCGGGGGTGAACACCGCCACGAGCGGCGACCCACCGATGAGGAACTCCTCGAACCGGACCACGAGCAGGGAGCCGGCCACGTGGGTCGAGCCGCCGACCGTCCAGTCCGTCCGCGGGCGGATCACGAGCCATTCACGGTGCAGGGACACGCTCGCGTCCTCGGGCACCTCGATGAGGCGCCAGTCGTCGTCCCGCCGCACGTAGGTGCGGCGCGTGTAGAAATCGATCGTGTCGACGGCGATGTCCCGCTCGAACCCGGGCGTCGGATCGTGCATCACCAGCGCCACCATGTGGTTCTCGTCGACCTCGAAGCACTGCTCGGCGTCGGTCAGGTTCCCGCCCCTGTGGAGCGTCCGCACGGTGCGCGGGTACGAGCTCGAGGTCATGGACCCCGGCCCCACGTCGGTCGCCACGAAGAGGGTGTCCCGTCCGGCCCAACTGACGCGGCTCTTCGCCGTCGGGAGGTCGAACCCGCCCTCCACGAACGCGAGTGTCCCGAGGTCGAACTCGCGATACCGGTGCGCATCGCCGCCGTCCGGAGAGAGGACCACGAGGACGCGTTCGTGGGGTGCACCCTCGGCCGGCCGGAGGAAGAGCGCGCCGGCCCAGACCCACTCCGTGTGCTCCTCGGCGCTCAGGGCGTCGAGGTCGAGCAGCAGTTCCCAGTCGGGATCGTCGGAGCGGTAGCTGTCCCAGGAGGTGCGGCGCCAGACGCCCTGCCGGTGCTCGGCGTCGCGCCAGAAGTTGTAGTAGTGGTTCCCGTGCTTGCCCACCATGGGAATGCGGTCCGTGGAGTCCAGCACGTCGAGGATGCGCTGCTCACCGGCCTCGAACTCGGGCGTCACCAGCACGTTCTCCGTCAGCGCGTTCTCCCGGCGCACCCAGTCGAGCTGCCTGTCCCCGTAGATGTCCTCGAGCCACAGGAAGGGGTCGTCCGTCGTCGTCGGGGTGTCCGTCGTGTCCGTCATGCGCCCATCCTATGCAGGCGTCCGGGTACGGGCGGCGGGTCACCGGCCGGCCTCGAGCGGTGAGCCGCCCAGGTGAGGGAACGCCGACAGGCGTTGGATACTCTTGGTCCGTGGGAACCCAGGAGCCGCAGCGCGTGGCCATCATCGGCGCAGGACCCCGCGGCACCTCCGTGGTGGAACGCCTGATCGCCCGGGCCCTCGAGCTCGGGGACGCGGCGCCGCCCCTGACGATCCACGTGATCGACCCGTACGAACCCGGCCCCGGTCACGTCTGGCGCACCGGGCAGTCGCGCCTCTTCCTCATGAACACGCCCTGCCTCTACCCCACGGTGGTTCCGGTCGGCAGAGCCGGGCAGCGGGTGGCACCCTCGCCCGTCGGCGTCGCGTTCGACGAGTGGCGCCTACGCGTGGTGAACGGCCTCATCAGTGCGCCCGACGACGACCTCGAGGAGTGTGCACGCCTCACCTCGAGCGGTTTCCCGAGCAGGGCGCTGTACGGGCGCTACCTCGCGTGGGTCTTCGCGGAGGCAGTGCGGACGGCGCCCGTGGGCACCCGCGTGGTGCACCATCGGCACGAGGCCGTCGACCTCTACGCGCTCGGTTCCCGCCGGTGGCGGATCAGTCTCGACGACGGCAGCGGCCTCGAGGTCGACGACGTCGTGCTGGCGCTGGGGCACCTCCCCGCGGCACTCACGCCGGAGCAGGGAAGACTGCAGGACGCCGCGGCGCGGCACGGACTGCAGTACTGGCCGCCGGCGGTACCCGCCGACGTCGACTGGCGCCGGGTGCCGGCCGGCAAGACCGTGCTGATCCGGGGTCTCGGGCTCAACTTCTTCGACGCGATGATCCAGCTCACGGAGGGGCGCGGCGGTGCGTTCACGCAGCGTGAGGACGGGCGGCTCGAGTACAGCCCGTCGGGGAAGGAGCCGCGGCTCGTCGCGGCGTCGCGTCGCGGGGTCCCGTACCGCGCCAAGGCTGACATCGATACCTATGTCCCACGCAGCGTGCGGCTCCGGTTCTGCACGCCTGCGGCCGTCCTCGGTCTCCGCAGGAGCGGCATCCAACTCGGCTTCGACCACGACCTGTGGCCGCTGCTGCATCGCGACGTTCTCTGGGCGTACTACTCGACGCTGTGCCGAAGCGACAGCGCAGGTGCCAGGGAAGACGAGATGCCCATCGGGGCACCCGACCGTTTCCTCGCGGAACTCGATGCCGCTCTGTCGGAGCGGTCCATCGCCTGGGAGGACGAGGTGTCCGACGTCGTCGGCCGCCACGTGCCCGACGCGCATCGCCTCGACGTCGAGGCCCTGGCGCAGCCTTTTGCCGGGAGGCATTTCGCTAACGGAGAGGACTTCACCTCGGCCGTGCTGGGCTACCTCGAGGCGGACGCCGCAGGCTCGGCCCGCGGGGAGGAGGACCCGCTGAAGATGGCTATCGGGGCGCTGAATGCGGGCCGGTCCGTGGTCAAGCAGGTCGTGTCGGACGGCGGCATCTCCGACGCGTCGTGGAACTCCGAGCTGCGCGGATGGTTCGAGCCGCTCGTCGAGGGTCTGGCCAGTGGCCCCCCTCCGCTGCGGATCGCCCAGCTGGCGGCCCTGGTACGGGCGGGAGTGGTGCGCTTCGTCGGGCCGAACCCCACCTTCGGCTTCGATGCCGACGACGCGCTGTTCCGGGCATCGTCCCCCTGGGTGAAGGATGATTCCTTCACAGCCCAGTACCTCGTCGAGGCGATGATGCCGGCCAACCGCGTCGCGACCACACGATCCCCTCTCCTCGCATCGCTCGTGGAGCGGGGTCTCGTGCGCCCGAGGATGACGGTGTCCGAGGGAGGAGCCCCGGAAGTCTCGGCAGGTCTGGACGTGACTCCACCGCCCTATCGCGCGATCGACGGTTCCGGACACGCGCTCGAGTCCCTCTTCGTGATCGGCCTCCAGCTCTCCTCGGTGCAGTGGGGTACGGCGATCGCGGCCGAGTCGGGCGCGGATCTGGAAGCCGGCGGACGCACCCTGCTCGACGCCGATCGGATCGCCGACGCCATCTGGCTGTCGGCCCGACGTGATGCTCCCGACGACGACGCTCCTCTCGGTACGCGTCCGCTCCGCTGAGGGTCGAGCCCGGTCGAGCCAGGCGGCGCCCGGCTGACGTGGCTGAACTCGTCGAGGGGCGAACGCGGCACGTGGGTGGCGGGGAGCACGCGCAATGACGAAGGGCTGGACCGTCTCCGGTCCAGCCCTTCGTCCCTCGCGGATTACCCCTGACTCACGGGGTGCTCCTCACTCAGGGATTGCACCCGCCGTTGGACTCCTGGTAGGCGTCCAGACGCTGGATGAAGGCCGCCATGGCGTCGCGCGCCACAGGTGTCACAGGGCGGTAGGTGCCGTCCGGCCAACCCCGGCTGATGCCGGACTCCTTCATCCAGGCGATCTCGCGAGCGAACTGCAGCTGGACCGGCACGTCGGCGAAGGGTGCAGCCGCTGGTGCGGTGTACTCCGAGGCGTCGCTCACCGAGCAGTAATCACCGGCGAATCGGTTCATGAAGGCAGCCATCGCGTCGCGATTGACCGGTTCGACCGGACGGAAAGTGCCGTCCGCGAAGCCGGTCGTGATCCCGTTCTCGGCGAGCCAGGTGATTTCCTTGTAGAACTCCGTCGCCGGCGTGATGTCGGAGAAGGGTGACACGGATGGTGCCGTCCATTCGGGTTCGCCTGCCAGCCTGTACAGGAAGGCCGCCATGGCGTCGCGGTTGATCGAGCTGAGCGGCCTGTAGGTACCGTCAGGGAAGCCCTTGGCGAGCCCCTGGTCGGCGAGCCACTTGATGGCGTCCTCGTGCTCGTTGCCCTGGATGTCGGGGAAGACGACCGGCGCCTCGACGGTTACGGGGAGTGTGATTGTGGTCATGGTCGGCTGGGCGACCAGGACGAGCGAGCCCGATCCCGTCGCGGCAGCCGGAAGTGTGACGTCGACCGTCACCGCTCCGGCCGTCACGGGGAACGTCCCGAGCGGGGTTGCCGTCCCGTCCGCTGCGACGAAGCTCGCGGCGAGCGTGCTGTTGGCCGGGCTGCCGAGCGAGGTGAGATCGAGCTTGGACACGGTGAAGGAGACAGCCGTACCCGCCTTCACGGTGCTCGGGGCGCCCTGGACCTGCACGCCGCGTCGATCGAACGACGGCGAGAGCGGGCTGTTGGCGCGGATGTAGTCGATCCACGCGTCACGGTCCACCAGGCCCGACTCACGGGTGTCGGCACCTTCACGGAAGACCGTGAAGTTGTCGCCGCCCTGGGCCAGGAAGCTGAACGTACCGATCCGGTAGTCCTTCGCCGGGTCGAGCGCCGCTCCGTCGATGGTGACGGACGTGATCCTCGAGCCCCGGGCGAGCGTGGGGTCGTAGGTGAAGCTCACGTTGTCCGACAGGCCGAGAGCCAGGAAGGCCCGCGAGCTGCCGTCCGGCTGCCACTGCTGCTCGAGCATGGTCCTGAACTCGGCACCGGTCAGGGTGGTGGTCCACAGATCGTTCACGAACGGCAGCACCGCATTCGCCTCGGCGAAGGTGATGGTTCCGTCCGGAGCGAAGTAGAGCTCGTTGCGGAGCCCTCCCGGGTTGACGACGCCGATCTGCGCGCCGCCGCGCTCGGCCGGGGCCAGGCTCGTGCGGAGCGAGTCGGCCACGAGGTTGCCGAGGGTGGACTCGCTCGTGCGGTCGTCGCGAGCGGTGCCGGTGAAGGCGGTGGTGATGTCCTGGGTGACCGAGCCGACCGGCTGGTTGCCGATGACGGCCGCCTGCGCCAGTGCGGCGTCGACGATGGTCTTGACCGCCGCGACACGCGGGTAGGTGCTCACGAGGGTGGCATCGGCGACGGTGGTCCGCGCGACGTTCCGTGCCGTGTAGGACTCGACGTCGCCCGTGGTGGTGTCCACGGTCAGGACGATCTGCCCGATGAACTCGCCGTAGGACCCGGTCTGGAGGATCGGCCTGGTCTCTCCGGCCGCTCCCGGGATGGGAGCGTCCCACGCGTACTGCTTGTGCGTGTGCCCGGTGAAGATGGCGTCGACCAACGGAGTGGTCTCGGTGACGATCCGCGCGAACGCTCCGCCGGCCGCGATCTCCTGCTCGATGGTCGCACCCTCGACGACGCCGTCACCGGCGCCCTCGTGGTACTCGGCGACGATGACGTCGGCGAGATCCTGGTCCGCGATCTCCTCGGCGACGCGGTTGACGGCCGCGACGGGATCGCCGAAGTCGACGTTCGCGATACCGCCGGGGCTGACGAGCGATGCCGTCTCCTGGGTGACGACCCCGATCACGGCGACGTCGATGCCGTCGACCGTGATGATGGAGTACTCCTCGAGTGCGGGCTCCGAGGTGCCCTTCTCGTAGACGTTCGCTCCGAGGTAGGGGAAGTCCGCCGACTCGCTCACGCGGCCGGCGAGGTCGGCGAAGCCCTTGTCGAACTCGTGGTTGCCCACGGCCGAGGCGCGCAGCTCCAGGGCATTGAGGACGTCGAGCGTCGGCTCGTCGTCCTGCAGCGAGGAGGCGAAGAGCGAGGCGCCGATGTTGTCACCGGCGGACAGCAGAGCCGTCCTGCCCTCGCCGCCCTCCGCGCGCAACTGCTCCACCGTGCCGGCGAACTTCACCGTGTTGGCGTCGATGCGGCCGTGGAAGTCGTTGATGTTGAGGAGGTTGACCTCCGCGGTGGTGTCCGCCGGCACGAGGTCGAGCCCCACGATCACCGGATCGTGGTCGCTCGCCCGGTAGGGGTCGGCCGCGTAGTAGTCGGTGACGTTGTTGTTGAAGCGGCTGTATTCCAGGGCCACCGACTCCACGGAGTTGATGTTCCAGGTGTCCACCCCGGTCACCGTGGCGTCCGCCGAGGGTGACGCGAGGATGTGGTCGAGCGAGCCGCTGAGGCCCGAGAACACGTACGAGTAGCTCTCGTCCTTGACGCCCTGGTTCACGTACCCGGCCTCGTAGAGGACCTGCATGGGGTCCTCCTGCGTGTACGAGTTGAAGTCACCGGTGAGGAACACCTTGTCCGTGCCGGTCGCCTCCTTCTGCGTCTCCGCGAAGGCGACGAGCGCCTCTGCCTGGGTCACGCGGGCTGCGTTCCACGCGCCCTGGCCGTCGCCGGAGTCGACGTTCGGCCCCGAGCTCGGACCGGAGCCCTTCGACTTGAAGTGGTTGACGATCGCCACGAAGGTCTCGCCCTCCGTGCCTCCGACGGGCTTGAAGGCCTGCGCCAGCGGCTTGCGTGCGTTCGAGAACGCCACGTCGTCGTTGAGGATGACGGATTCGCCGACCGGCTCCGCGACGGCCTTCTTGTAGATCAGGGCCGTGCGGATGAAGTCCTCGTCCTCGATGGCGGGAACGGCCGCGGGGGAGCGGACGTAGTCCCAGGTGCCGGGGGCCTTCTCGTTGAGTGCCTCCACGAGGACGGCGAGCGCGGCGTCGCGGTCCTTGTCGAACTTCGCCGAGTTCTCGATCTCCATGAGGGTGACGACATCGGCATCGAGCGCGTTGATGGCGGCCACGATCTTGGCCTCCTGGCGCTCGAAGCTCTCACGCGTGGCTGCCCCGCGGGCGCCGCACCCGCCGTTGACCGTGATGGGCGTGCCCGCGCGGTCCGTGAAGTAGGTGCAACCCGTCAGGTCCTCGCCCGTGGTCGCGAAGTAGTTCAGCACGTTGAAGGAGGCGAGCTTCACGCTGCCGCCCACCTCGTCCGGCGCCGCTGGGCGCTCGCCGGCGAACTGCACGGGCTGCACGCCGTCGGGGGCGGAGCCGTTCAGCTCGGAGAGCGGCTGGAACTTCCAGGCGCTGTTGCGGTAGTCGAGGACCACCGGCGAGACGAAGTCGGCGGAGTAGCCGACCCGCACGGGCTGCGTCGGCGTGAGGTAGGGCAGCACCTTGTTGCGGTTCGCCCCGGTGAAGAAGTTCGTCGAGGCGCCGTCGTCGAGCCGGACGCCGCGTGCTGCGTTGTCGGCGACGACCGCCGCGTACTCCGCGGTGCCGGGACGCGCGACGTCGGTCGGCTGGAGCAGGCGTTCGGTGCCGGCAGCCAGGGTGACCTCGCCGTACTGGTTGAGCGTGTAGTTGTCCGAGACGGTGAAGGAGTCCGCGGGCTGGAAGAGCATGCCCTCCACACCCTCACGGGCGGCGTCGGTCGCGGGCAGCGGGATCTCGGAGGCCTTGACCTCCTCCGCCGGCTCGGTGAGCTCGACGGTTCCGCCCGCCGGGACGGTGAGCTGGGTGAGACCGAAGAACTCCCCTGCGGTCCCGGTCACCTCGACGTGGTCACCGATGGCGACGGACGCCACGGTCGATGCCGAGAAGACGAAGATGGCGTCGGACGCCGTCTGGCCCGCCGTGGCGGACGTGCCGGGGGTCTGGATGTAGAAGCCCTGGAATCCGCCGGTGGGGTAGGCCGCGGTGACCTTGCCGCGCGTGGTGACGGTCTGCCCGGCCAGCGGCGTGGTGGCCGCCGTGCCCTGGATGTCCCGGATCGGCGTGACGGCCCCGGGTGTCGGGGGCGGCGTGGGGGTGGGAGGAGGGGTCGGGGTCGGCGTCGTGCCGCCCGCGCTGTTCGTGGGCGAGGTCGCCTGGAGGGTGAAGTCGGCTGCGTTGACGTCGGTGTCGGCGAAGCCCGTACGGGCTGCCGAGAGGACGCTGCCGCCGCCCGGAGCGGTTGCGGCGGCGCCCTCGAACGTCGTGGCGTTGCCGTAACCGAGCAGGTCGACGACGCCGGGAGCGTCCGCGGCGCTGCCGACGGGAAGGACTCCCACATTCGCTGCCTGGTCGGACAGGACGATCACGCCTCCGCCTGCGCCCGGGTTGAAGGCTCCGGCGACGACGTCCGCGGTGGGCAGGGGCGCCCCGTTGGCGGCGTTGCTGCCGCCCTGCACCAGGAAGTATCCCTTCGCAGGGATGGTGCCACTGAGCGCGGAGACGCTGTTCGGTGCGGCGGTCCCGGTCGCCGACCGGTACTGCAGCGACCAGCCGTCGAGGCTGACCGGGGCGTCGGACGGGTTGTACAGCTCCACGTACTTGTTGCGGAGCGGCGTGCCCACGGTGCCGCCGGTGACGTAGGCCTCGTTGATGATGACGTCGTCTCCCGTGACGGACGTCGTGGCCGGTGGGGTCTCCACCGCCGTGGCGGGTAGTGCGAAGATCGGTGAGGCGATCAGCCCTACCGACAGCGCCGCACCGAGCGCTCCCTTCCAGGACGAATTACTCATTCGTGGTGTTCTCCTTGACTGTGGCCACTGTGCGGCCGCGAGTGGTACCCGCCGACCCGTCGATGGGAGGGCGTGGTGGCACTGTGCACCTTATGTGACGCAGGTGACAGTGCGATCCCCGGGAGAAGCAAACCAGACTCCCGTGAACGGAGGGTTACCAGAACACGGGAGCCGCCGACGGGTGGGAAGGGCGTACGGTCAGCGGTTGGCGCCCTCGAGCGTGCCGGTGGACGGCGCCTCGTCCTCCTCCGCGACGAAGCACAGGATCTCGCGGTCGTCGGCGCTGTTCCAGCTCTCCTCGACCGGGTAGAAGTAGAGCAGTTCGAGCACGGAGGATTCGAAGTCCATCCCGACGAAGCTCCGGAACTCGGCACTGCAGAACTCGGTGGCCGCCGTGGAGGCGGCGGCCTCGCCGGGGTAGTCGCCGTCGGGCATCTCGGTTCTGGCGATCGCCTCGAAGACGTGCGGTTCGTCGCAGGGGAGCACCGTGATGTCGGTGACGTCGGAGGTGCCCGGATCATCGATGCAGTCGCCCACCTTCACGGAGAAGGCGTCCGTCTCCTCCTCAGCGGTGACGGCGCCGTCGGCGTCGCGTTCGGGCCCCTGGGAGGGCAGGAGGCTGCAGCCCGTGAGCAGAGCGAGGGCGGCGCAGGCCGAAGCCGCCGTCGCGCGCCGGGTCACGGCGTTCCGCTGGTGTCGCCTGGTCATGGTGTCCCCGTTCTCGGCCCCGAGCGGTGGGAGGGCCGGTGCTCCTCGGGACAGTACCGCACGACGACGGGGGCACCACGGCGCCCACGGCGCCGCGCCGCTCGGGTCCGGGGCCGAAAAAAGGAGGAGGCTCCGCGATGCGGAGCCTCCTCGATGTGCGGAAGGTAAGGGATTCGAACCCTTGAGACGGGGTGACCGCCCACTGGTTTTCAAGACCAGCTCCTTCGGCCGCTCGGACAACCTTCCGCCGCTAGTGTTTCACGAGAGGCCGGTGGCGCCCAAACATCGTGCTGGTCGATCAGCGGCGAAGGCTGCGGAGGGAGAAGCGACGTGCGAGCTGTGCTCATCCAGGGGAGCGGCGGGCCTGAGGTCCTGGTGCCGCAGGAGGTGCCCGATCCCCGTCCCGGAGCGGGCGAGGTCCTCATCGACGTCGTGGCCGCGGGGCTGAACAGGGCGGACGTACAGCAGCGGCGCGGGTTCTACCCACCGCCGGAGGGCGCGTCGGAGATCCCCGGGCTCGAGGTGTCGGGACACGTCGCGGATCCGGGTCCGTCGCAGTTCGCCGTCGGTCAGCCCGTCGTCGCGCTGCTCGCCGGCGGAGGCTACGCGGAGCGGGTGGCCGTGCCGGCCGGTCAGGTGGTGCCGGCGCCGGACGGCGTCGATCTGGTCGAGGCCGCCGCACTCCCGGAGACCGCCGCGACGGTGTGGTCGAACCTGGTGCTGCAGGCGGGCCTCACCGGTGGGGACAGCGTGCTGATCCACGGGGCGTCCGGCGGGATCGGGCTGATGGCCGTCCAGGTGGCGCTCGCCCTCGGCGCCGTACCGCTGGTGACCGCGGGGTCGGCGGCGAAGCTGGACGTCGCACGGTCCCTGGGCGTCGGCTCGCTCATCGACTACCGGCAGCAGGACTTCGTGGACGAGGTGATGACGGCGACCGGAGGGCGCGGGGTCGACGTGATCCTGGACGTCGTGGGCGCCGAGTACCTCGCACGCAATGTCGCGTCCCTCGCGTCCGGCGGGCGCCTCGTGGTCATCGGACTGCAGCGGGGTGCCAGGGCGGAGCTCGATCTCGGCCTGCTCATGGGCAAGCGCGCCAGCGTCGCGGGCACCACGCTGAGGTCGCGCCCCGTGGAGGAGAAGGCGCGGATCATGGCCGCGGTGCAGGACCACGTGTGGCCGCTCGTGTCAGCAGGTCGCGTGAGGCCGTTCGTCGACCGCACCTTCCCGCTCGACAGCGCGGCGGAGGCGCATGCGTACTTCGACTCCGGGCAGCACGTGGGCAAGGTCCTGCTGACCACGTAGGTCGCCGTGCGCTGGTCATCAGCAGGCTTCCTCTCATTGTCGGGCTGTGGAAGGCTGGTCGGACAGCCGATCGGAAGGAGCGCCGCCATGACGGGCATGCAGGACGACGACGGGAACGAGGGCGGCCTGGCCAAGGCCGCCGACAGCTTCGCCGAGAACCTCGGGGACCAGGTGCCCGACGGCGTCGACAACGGCCCCACGGACGACGCCGACGAGCCGGCCGACGGCCGCACCAGGACGCACGCGAGCATCAGCGAGGGCATGAACGCGAACGACGACGAGCCTCCCGCGGACACGCGCGACGGCTCAGGCGCGACGACGGACACCTGAGCGTCCTGATCCACGTCTGACCGTCGCCTGACGGGCGCATGAGGGACGGCACCCGCGCCCGCCGACCGAACACCGGTCGACAAGAGCCGGCCGCTCGCCGCACCCTCGCGCGCGTTCGGCGCATCCCCCGGGTTGGGAGGCTTGTCATGTGACGTACGCCTCACTAGGTTGCTACCTTCGTGTGCATCACACTCTCCCACCCGAGGAGCATCATGAGTAAGAAGCAGAACGGGTCCCACCGGCACGCCGACGTGCTGGTGACGGATCCCGACCTGCCGCCGGTCGCCGTCGACCCGCAGCTGGCAGAAGCAGAAGACCGCCGGTGGACTCCGGCGAAGATCGCCCTCTGGGTGGGAATCGCCCTCCTCGGTGGCGTGTCCTGGACCATCCTCGCGATCGTGCGGGGCGAGACCGTCAACGCGATCTGGTTCGTGTTCGCGGCAGTGTGCACCTACCTCATCGCCTACCGGTTCTACTCCAAGTTCATCGAGCGGAACCTCACCAAGCCGGACGACAGGCGTGCCACGCCCGCGGAGTACAAGGCGGACGGCAAGGACTACGCCGCCACCGACCGCCGGGTGCTCTTCGGCCACCACTTCGCGGCGATCGCCGGCGCGGGTCCGCTCGTGGGTCCGGTCCTCGCGGCGCAGATGGGCTACCTGCCCGGCACCCTCTGGATCATCATCGGCGTGATCTTCGCCGGCGCCGTCCAGGACTACCTCGTCATGTTCTTCTCCATGCGCCGCGGCGGCCGCTCCCTGGGCCAGATGGCACGCGAGGAACTCGGCGTCATCGGCGGCACCGCCGCCCTCGTGGCGACGCTCACCATCATGATCATCATCGTGGCGATCCTCGCCCTCGTGGTGGTCAACGCCCTCGGTGAGAGCCCGTGGGGCGTCTTCTCCGTCTCGATGACCATCCCGATCGCCCTCTTCATGGGCGTGTACCTGCGGTACCTCCGCCCCGGCAAGGTCACCGAGGTGTCGCTGATCGGCTTCGTGCTCCTGCTCCTCGCCATCATCGGCGGCGGCTGGATCTCCGAGACCGCCTGGGGCGCCGAGCTGTTCACGCTCGACCGCGTGACGATCGCCTGGGGCATCATCATCTACGGCTTCATCGCCGCCGTCCTGCCCGTCTGGCTGCTGCTGGCCCCGCGTGACTACCTCTCCACCTTCATGAAGATCGGCACCATCGTGATGCTCGCCGTCGCGATCGTCATCACCCGCCCCGAGATCAGCGTCCCCGCCGTCACGGAGTACGCGAGCACCGGCGCGGGCCCCGTCGTCGCGGGGACCCTGTTCCCGTTCCTCTTCGTCACCATCGCCTGCGGCGCCCTCTCGGGGTTCCACGCGCTGATCGCCTCCGGTACCACCCCGAAGATGATCGAGAAGGAGCGCCAGACGCGCTTCATCGGCTACGGCGGCATGCTCATGGAGTCCTTCGTGGCGATCATGGCGCTCGTCGCGGCCCTCTCGATCGACCGCGGCATCTACTTCGCCATGAACTCCTCGGGAGCGGCGACGGGCGGCACCATCGAGGGTGCGGTGACGTTCGTGAACGGCCTCGGCCTCACGGGCGTCAACCTGACGCAGGAAGCGCTCAGCACCATGGCCACGAACGTCGGCGAGGAGTCGATCGTCTCCCGCACGGGCGGCGCCCCGACGCTCGCCGTCGGTATCGCCCAGATCATGCAGGGCGTCTTCGGCGGCGCCGGCATGATGGCCTTCTGGTACCACTTCGCCATCATGTTCGAGGCGCTGTTCATCCTCACCGCGGTCGACGCCGGCACGCGCGTGGCGCGCTTCATGCTGCAAGACAGCATCGGGAACGTCGTGCCCCGCTTCCGCGACACCTCCTGGCGCACCGGCGCGTGGATCTGTACGGCCGTCATGGTGGCCGGATGGGGGGCGATCCTCATCATGGGTGTCACCGATCCGCTCGGCGGCATCAACACCCTGTTCCCGCTGTTCGGTATCGCGAACCAGCTGCTGGCGGCCATCGCGCTCGCCGTCTGCATGGCCATCTGCGCCAAGCGCGGCATGTTCAAGTTCCTGTGGATCCCGGCACTGCCACTGGCCTTCGCGTCGGTGGTGACCATCACGGCGTCGTTCCAGAAGATCTTCTCGCCCACACCGGCCATCGGCTACTGGGCGCAGCACAACGCGTTCCGGGATGCCCTCGCAGCCGGTGAGGAGAGCTTCGGCTCGGCGAGGACAGTGGCGGCCATGGAAGCGGTGGTCCGTAACACCTTCATCCAGGGGACGCTGTCCATCGTGTTCGTGGTGCTCTCCATCATCGTCATCGCCACCGCGATCCTCGCCACCATCAAGGCGTACCGCACCGGCGGGGGTGTCGAGACGGAGGACGCCGCCGTGCCCTCGCGCATCTTCGCCCCGGCGGGCCTGACGGCCACGCCGGCCGAGAAGGAGCTGGAAGCTCGCTGGGCCGCCGTCGATCCCGACAAGCGACCCGTCAGGTCGGGTCACTGATGAGCGTGCTGGAGCGGGCGCGTGAGCTCGCGTGGCTGTTCAGGGGTGTGATGGGGGAGAACGCCTACCAGGCCTACCTCGACCACCACGTGCGGACCCACGCCGGCGGGAAGCCCATGACGGAGCGTGAGTTCTGGAGGGACAAGACGGACCGCCAGGACGCCAACCCCGAAGGGCGCTGCTGCTAGGCGATCCGGACGGCGAAGGACCCGGCACCCGATGGGGTGCCGGGTCCTTCCGCGTCCGGGGACGTCTCAGCGCTTCTCCCACCGGAAGCGCTTCGCGGCGAGCTGGTAGGCGATCGCCGTCCAGGCCAGGAGGACCACGGCGGCGCCGGCCACCGAGAAACTCATCGGCTCGGCACCCCAGCCGGCCATCAGCAGGTTCTGCAGTGCGCCGCCCGGGGTGAGGCGGGAGATGCGCTCGAATCCGTCGTCGAACGCCGTCCAGAAGAAGCTGCCGAAGACCAGGGCGAAGAACGGCAGGGTGGTGATCTGCGCCGCGGCTGCCGACGGCGTGTAGACGCTCGTCAGCATGCCCACGGTGGCGCACAGTGCGAGGAAGCCGAGGGCCGCCCCGAGGACCATGAGGGGCTGGGCCGGGGCGTCGATCCCGGCCAGGCCGAGACCGACGGCGATGATCGCGAGCTGCGCGGCCACCAGGGCCACGATCGGCAGCAGCATGCCGAGCCAGATCACGGTGTCGGAGGACTCGCCGCTCCTCAGGCGCTTCAGGAACAGTTCCTGGCGGCGAGTGGCGAGCGTCGTGGTGGCAGTGAGGTACACCCCGAGCAGTGCGACCACCATGAGCGTCAGCCCGGCCATGACGGCGGCGCCGGAGGGGTCCGTCACCTGGTCGGCTCCTACGTAGAACATGTAGACCGCCATGGCGATGGGCATGAGGAGCGCGCCCATGAGGACGGTCTTGTTGCGGAAGATGATCCGCAGTTCCATCGCGGCGATCGAGAGGATGCGGCCGGCCGCGGAGGGCGGGCGCGTGGCGGGGTGGGACGGTGTGGTGTGGTCGAGCAGAGCGGTCATCGGTGCCTCCGGGGTGAGTGTCGAGGTGTGCGGGTCGGGTGTGCGCGAGGGGTGGTCGCCGGTCAGGCGCTCTCGCCCTGGCTCACGCGACGGAAGACGGCGGCGAGCGAAGCCTCGCTGGCCGAGAGCCGGTCGAGCCGCACGCGGTGTTCGTCGGCCCAGCGGAGCACGGTCCAGAGATCCCGCTGGAGGTCCTGTGAGGTCAGGGTCACCTGCGTGGTGGACGGCGTGGGCGTGAAGCCCGGGGCGAGGCCGGCCGCGGTGAGAGCGAGGACGTCTGCGTCGGCATCCACCTCGAAGGAGATGGTCGAGGGTTCGCGGCGGAGCACGTCTCCGAGCGTGCCCTCCACGGCGATGCGTCCGGCGTGCATGATCGCGAGGCGATCCGCGTAGGTCTCGGCCTCCTCGAGGTAGTGGGTGGTGAGGACCACGGTGGTACCGGCGCCGTTCAGCCGGCGGACGAGCTCCCACGTGCGCTCACGGGACTCCGGGTCGAGGCCCGTGGTGGGCTCGTCGAGGAAGAGCACGTCGGGGTCGTTCGCGGTGGCCAGGAGGAGGTCGAGGCGTCGGCGCTGACCGCCCGAGAGCATCTTCACGCGGGTACCCGCCTTCTCCGCCAGGTCAAGGACGTCGAGTCCCTCGGCGATGACCTGCTCACGGCTGCGGCCGCCCGGGTCGGCCGAGGACAGCCGGAGCCACAGCGAGCAGGTCTCGGCGACCGTGAGGTCGTCGGCGAAGCCCGCCTCCTGCAGCATGATGCCGAGTCGGGGCCGGATCCTGGCCCTGTCGCGGTGGGGATCGCCGCCCAGCACGCTGACGGAACCCGAGGTGGCGGGGCGGTGCCCCTCGAGGGTCTCCATGGTGGTGGTCTTGCCCGCACCGTTGGTGCCGAGCAGGGCGAAGAACTCTCCGTTGCGGATGGAGAGGTCGATCCCCTTGACGGCTTCGTAGGAGCCGTAGGAGCTGCGCAGGCCCTGTGCGGAGACGGCGATGGTGTCGGCCGGGACGTGATGCGCGGGGACGGAAGGCGAGGGCGAGGGGCGGGTGGTCGGGGTCTCGGGGCCGGTGGTCCTGTTCATGTCCTCCATCCTTCGCCAGCGGCGACCGCGCGCGTCAGTGGCCTCGCGTCATCACCCCCTCTGCGGCTTCGCACACCCGGACCGTGACAGATGTCATGGTCCTACGATGAATCGCATGGCGCTCCTCAAAGCTCGGTCCCGGTCCACACCAGCGGACGACGGCGCTCGCGGCCTGCCGGTCGGCGGCCCGACCGTGAGCACGGACACCGGCCGCGGAGTCCGTGCGACCTGGCGCTACACGGTGTCGTCCATCGTCTTCTACAGCGTCGTGCTCGCGTTCCCGACGACCCTCTTCATGATCGCCGGCGACGACGACGGC
This sequence comes from Arthrobacter sp. TJ-266, assembly GCF_058269115.1. Lineage (NCBI taxonomy): Bacteria > Bacillati > Actinomycetota > Actinomycetes > Micrococcales > Micrococcaceae > Arthrobacter > Arthrobacter sp. TJ-266. The sequence continues at coordinate 35,010 of NZ_JBZCNC010000006.1, read as the reverse complement.
CTGCAGGTGCTCGACCTCGTGATCCTCGTGCTGTGCCTCGTGGCCGTCGGCGCTCTGGTCCGGTACTGCTGGTTCTTCCGGCCGGGTCTGGGCGCGGGCCTTCCCCCGAGGGTCTACACCCTCTGGCTCCTTGGTCCCGCCGCGGCGCTGTACCTGCTCGGTCTCCTGCAGGCGCACACGCTGTGGGTCGGAGCGGTACCCCTGTGGTTCGCGGCGAACGCGCTCGCCGTCGTCGTGCACCGGGCGCTGAGGCTGCGGGTTCTCGCGGCGGGGCTCGCCGCGTTGGTTCTCCACGGGTTCCTCGGCGCGCTCCTGGGCCGGACACCCGCTGGGGCGTTCTGGGAATCGGGCGGCGTCACCTCGCTGGTGATCTACGCGCTCGCCACACCCGTGCTGTTCGTCGCAGGCATCTGGTGGTGGGACATCGTGGTGCGCCTGGATGACAGCCGCCGGGCGTCGGGTGAGCTCGCCGTGGCGAAGGAACGTCTCCGCTTCGCCGCCGACCTGCATGACATCCAGGGGCACCATCTGCAGGTGATCGCCCTGAAGACGGAGCTCGCCGGGCGGCTGCTCGCCAGTGATCCCGCCGCGGCCGCCGAGCAGATCGCGGAGGCCCAGCGTCTGGCGCGGACGGCCCTCGAGGACACGCGTGCGCTCGTCCACGGCTACCGGACCGTGTCGCTCGCGTCCGAGGCGGCCAACGCCGCCGAGGTGCTCGGTGCCGCGGGCGTCCGCTGCGTCGTGGCCGTCGACGCCGAGGGCCTCCCGCCGGCGGAGCGGGCGCTCTTCGGCCTCGTCATCCGCGAGTCGACCACCAACATCCTCCGCCACAGCGAGGCGACGTCGGCGGAGTTCGCCCTCGTGCGCTCCGGCGGCCGGTTCGAGCTGACAGTCAGGAACGACGGCGTGACGGGCGTCGCGGCGCGCTCCGGGGGCTCGGGCATCGACGGCCTGAGGCATCGGTTCGGGGAGGTCGGAGGGTCCGTCCATGCGGTCCGCGAGGGCGGGCATTTCACGCTGGCGGCGTCGGTTCCGGACCTGGCGGGCGCGGGCAGCGACCAACCGGTCTCCGTGGCCCGCGGCGGTGACACCCCGCAGGTACAGGAGCCCGTGCGGGGCGGCCAGGGAGGTCCGGAATGATCCGCCTGGTCCTCGCTGATGACGAGCACCTCATCCGTGGTGCCCTCGAGGCGCTCCTGGGCCTGGAGCCGGACCTCGAGGTGGTGGCCAGCGCGGACAACGGGATCGATGCCGTCCGCCTCGCCCGGGAGCACCGGCCGGACGTCTGTGTCCTCGACCTGGAGATGCCGCCGACCGACGGCATCTACGCTGCCGAGGAGATCCTCCGCTCGGTGCCCACGCGGGTGGTCATCGTCACCCGGCACGCGCGTCCCGGCGTGCTCCGGCGGGCGCTCGCGAGCCGGGTGTCCGGCTTCGTACCGAAATCCACGCCGGCGGAGAAACTCGCCGATGTGATCCGCGACGTCGCAGCCGGTCGCAGGTACGTCGATCCGGACATCGCCGCCAGTGCCCTCAGCGGGGAGTCCTGTCCGCTGACGGCACGGGAGCTGGACGTCCTCCGGCACGGACGCCAGGGTGCGAGCCTGCAGACCATCGCGCGGGAGCTCCACCTCGCGCCCGGGACCGTCCGCAACTACGTCTCGTCGGCGATGGCGAAACTCGGCGCCCCCTCACGCCACGAGGCGGCAGCCAGAGCGTGGGAGCAGGGCTGGATCTGACCTGACCCGCGAGGATCCGTTGTGGGAGCATAGCGTCATGACTGAACAGCAGCCCGCCAGTCCCCTCACGCCCGCGGGCGAAGCGTCCGTGCCCGACGCCGCCCTCCTCCCGCAGGAGAGCGCAGCCGGAGGATCCCCGGCCCCCGACGATCAGACGGACGGCCGATCCACGTCCCTCTCCGAGCTGGTCGACGAACCGGCCAAGGTCATGCGGATCGGCACCATGCTCAAGCAACTGCTGGAGGAGGTGCGCACGGCACCGCTCGACGACGCCGGACGCACGCGGCTCGCCGCCATCCACGAGCGGTCCGTCAAGGAGCTGGAGGACGGACTGGCGCCCGAACTCGTCGAGGAGTTGCACCGCATCAACCTCCCGTTCGACGACGATTCCATCCCGACCGACGCCGAGCTCCGCGTGGCGCAGGCGCAACTCGTGGGCTGGCTCGAGGGGCTCTTCCACGGTATCCAGGCGGCCCTCGCCGCGCAGCAGATGGCCAACCAGCAGCTGGCCGCCCGGCTCCAGCTCCGCCAACTGCCGCCCGGCACGGTGATCGCCCCCGGCGTCGTGGTGGGTGAGGACGGAGAGCCCACGCGGACTGCGGGGCAGCGGCCCGCGCCGGCGTCCCCGGCGGACAGCCACGGGCCCGGTCAGTACCTGTAACGGCGCCGGTGGCATTCTTCGCGGCTGCGCGGCAGGGACGGAAGGACGACGCCGAACTGGGCACGGGCGTCTGGCGGCGGGCACACGACCGCTTCCGTCGCAGCCTGGACCGGTATCACCAGATCCTCGAGGGCATCGACGACGACGCCCTCTACAACGAGCTCGTGGGGATCGCCGACGAGCTCGGCGCCATGCTGCCGCGTGTCCGGGGACTCTGCGTCGAGGCCCAGGCGATCGCGCCGAGCTCGGGGCTCGACATCCCCGGCGCCCTCCTGCAGGTGCACCGCGCACTTTCCCGTGCGGGGAACACCCTGGCGACGACGGCGGAGGCCGCCGCGATGACACGGCTCGACGGCGAACGTTGGGGCGTGGCGTCCTCGGGGCTGGAGAACGTACGGCGCCGCGCGCAGCTGGTGACGGACGACGTCGACGAGGCCGAGCGGGCCATGCCGGGGCGTCAGTAGTTCAGGAGGGTGTTGCCGGGGGTGATGGCGATCTCCCACATCTCCAGCTCCTGCCCCGCGCACGTGCCGTACTCGCCCGTGGGTATGCCGCGGATGAAGGGTGAGGTGCGGTTCTCGTCCACGTAGGGGTAGCCGCGCTCGTTGAGGATCGTGAGGACACGGCCGTCCGCCTGGGGGTCCCCGTCGGCGTAGAACATGGTCTGTTCACGATCGTAGGCCGAGAATCCGCTGGGCCAGCGGAGCAGCACGGAGCGGTCGTTGAACTCGAACCACGAACACACGCTGTCGCCGTCACGGCTGAGCCGGAAGGATCCGAGCAGATTGCCGGGCAGGTTCTGCTCGTCGCGCCCCTCCGCCGGCCTGATCCCGACGATCTCGTCCGGGTCCAGCGCGCCGGGAGGGGAGTCGCTCGTCTCCACCCGGAGCTGCTCGTCGGGCAGGGCGTCGATCGCGTCCCGCACGCCGTCCGGCAGGGCGGCCGGAGCACCCGCGGTCGTCGTCGCCGCGGGCGTCCTCAGGTCGACCAACGTGAGGACCGCGCTGTCGCCGTCGAGGGGCGCCAGGCCGCCGTCGTCGCGCCGGTCGAGGAACACGAGCTGGTACGGCGGGAAGAGGTTGCGGCTGTAGGGCCTGCCGGACGTGCTGCGGCCGGTCACGTCGATGGTCACGACATCGTCCGCGGTGTCGGCCCCGCCCTTCAGGAACTGCATCACGGAGACGGTCTGGAGGATCCGCACCTCGTCGTCCACGAGCATGGACTCGGTATCGAGCGCGTCGACCACCGCCACGACGTCGGCCTGCTCGAAGAGGCGCGCGGACTCCTCGCCGGGTTCGGGGGCAGGAGGCGGGACCAGTGCTACGGCGAGCGCCACGGTGATGGCGACCAGGCACGCCCCACCGACGACGGCGCGCACCTTCGTGCTCCGTCGCGTACCCTGCCCGGCGTCTGCGGTGACCTGAACCGACGGAACGGGATCGAGCGGCTGGGGTTCGACGAGCGCAACCGGCTCGGCCGGCGGAACGGGCTCGGCCGGCGGAACGGGCTCGGCGGGCTCGGCCAGCTGACCGAGCTGATTGAGCTGACCGGGCTGACCGGGCGGGACAGTCGGCGCAGGCTCGGGCCGGATGGGCGCGGTGGGCTCGGGCTGTTCGGTGGAGCGGACGTGCTCGGTGGAGTCGACCGGGGCCGCCGCTGCTCGGTGCCTGCGCCCGGCGTCGTCGGCTCCGCCGGTGACCCGGCGGCTCACCCGGACCGACTCGTCAGGGACATGCCGTGCGGGGTCGGCGGCACGGAGCGCCTGGATAGCAATCCTCGACCGTTGCTCGGGGAAGTTCTCCCCGGACGCAGCGCCCGGGTCCGCCGCGGCGGGGGTTCGGGGAGCGAGCGCTGCGCCGAAGGCGGCCTCGACGTCGTCGAACCGCTCCGGGTCAACACCCGCGAGGCGGCCCGCCGCTGTGGGGTCCAACCCGTCCCAGTGATGCAGGAGCAGCAGTTCCCGCTCGTCCGCCCGTAGCCCGGCGAGCGCCGCCTCGACGTCGGGAGCGTTCCGGAGCCGCGGCACGTGGCTGGGCGGGAGGTAGCGGTCCAGCTCGGCGCGGGCGAAGCGCAGCAGCGCCTCGAGCGATAGTTCCCCCGACGCGAGAGCATGTCGGGCCGTCGCTCCGGCCAGCCTGGTGCTGAGCGATCGCCGCAGGACGTAGAGGTGGACGGCATCGTGGAGCGCCTCCCGCTCGTCGCGCTCGGGGTGGTCCACCGCTCACCTCCGCTCGGGGCGCCTGCTCCGCCCAGCTCGTGACGCGATACTGCGTCGGCTGATAGTTGTAGGAGGACACAGAAATAAATGACGGGAGACCGTGGTTCCCGCCAGTATGACTACATCACCACACCTTACGTTCAACGACGGTCACACCATCCCGCAGCTCGGCTACGGCGTCTGGCAGGTCGAGGACAACGTCGCGGAGGACGTCGTGGGCAAGGCCTTCGAGGCCGGCTACCGACACATCGACACCGCGAAGATCTACGGGAACGAAGCCGGTGTGGGCCGCGCGATCGCGTCCTCGGGCCTCAGCCCCGAGGACATGTTCATCACCACCAAGCTGTGGAACGCGGACCAGGGCTACGAGAGCACGCTCGCCGCCTTCGACGCCTCCATGGAGCGCCTCGGCCTCGAGACCCTCGACCTCTACCTGATCCACTGGCTGCAGCCCAAGCAGGGCAAGTACCTGGACACCTGGAAGGCTTTCGTCGAACTGCAGAAGCAGGGACGCGTGAAGAGCATCGGTGTCTCGAACTTCACCATCGAGGCCCTCACCGAGATCATCGACGCCACCGGCGTGGTACCCGTCATCAACCAGGTGGAGAGCCACCCGTACCTCAACCAGGCTGAACTGCGCGCCTTCGAGGCCGAGAAGGGCATCCTCCACGAGGCCTGGTCACCGCTCGGATCAGGCAAGGGACTGCTCGAGGATCCCGTGCTGCAGGACATCGCGACGAAGCGCAACGCCACTCCCGCCCAGGTGGTCCTCGCGTGGCACATCGCGCTCGGCAGCGTCGTCATCCCGAAGTCGGTCACGGCATCGCGCATCGTCGAGAACTGGGGAGCTCTCGACGTCACGCTGGAGGACGCGGACATCGAGGCCATCAACGGCCTCGACAAGGGCTCGGCCGGCCGCATCGGCGCCGACCCCGCCACGTCCGACTTCGCCTGATACCTCCCGCACCACGTAGCGGATGAAGAAGCCACCCGGCATGCCGGGTGGCTTCTTCGTGTCCCGGGCCGATGCGGACGCCGCGGGGGTACCAAATGCCGTGCGGGTGCGCGAGACATCGGACGGCGTGAATCCCCATTGCTGCGCCGGAAGGGCGCCTCCTAGCCTGACTGCACCTGTTCACCCCCACATGGAGGTGCCTCATGGCCACTGGCGAAACCGGATTCGACGACGTCTCGTTCGACCTGATCTCACTGCAGTACCACTCCCTGAAGGCCGGGCACGACTACGGCCAGTACGTCCGAGACGCCCGCAACGCCGGGCGCGACGACATCGCGGACTTCTTCGAGCAGGTCATGGCCCAGGATTCCGAGCGTGCCGCCCGGTGCCACGCATTCCTCGGCGAGCTGACCGGCTCCTCCGAGTCGGGACCCGCACTGAGCTGACCCACCCCGGCATCCATGCCCCCACGAGAACGGTCCGCGCGACGGCGGGTGCTTCGGCGCCCGCCGTCGCTGCTGTGTCGACGCTGCTGCGTCGGTCAGGTCGAGCACACGGAAAAGCCCCGGCGGGCGACCGTCCGGGGCTTCTGAAGAGCCTCCTGCCAGAGTCGAACTGGCGACCTTCTCATTACGAGTGAGACGCTCTACCGACTGAGCTAAGGAGGCAATGCTTCGCGGCGGGGGCGTGGCCCCGGTCCGATCCACAAGCGACAACTTTATAGGAGGTTCGTCGCCGGGGTCAAAACTGCCGGCGTGGCCGCACGTTCGTACCCCGTTCATCCTCCTGCCGTCCGTCCGTCACCACCCCGACAGCCCGGTAGGGGAGCCTAGAGTTGCCCATCTCCGGAGCCGGAGGGGTCTCGGCCGGCAAAGGGGACGCCGCATGACACAGGACCAGAGATTCTCGCTCGCCGTCATCGACATGGCGGGAACCACGGTGGACGAGGGGCCCCTGCAGGAGGAAGCGTTCGCGCGGTCCCTCGCGTCCCATGGAGTGCTCGAGGGAACCGGGACCTTCGACGAGATGACGTTCTACGCCCGGCAGACCATGGGCACGTCGAAGGAACTCGTCTTCCGTCACCTGTTCGACGATCCGGCCACGGCTGTCGCGGCGAACCGGTCCTTCGAGGCCGCGTACGACAACCTGCTGGCGCGGCACGGCGTGCAGCCGATCGAGGGGGCCGAGGAAGCGATCCTCGCCCTCCGCGAGTCCGGCCTCAAGATCTGCCTGGCCACGGGCTTCGGCCGCCACACGCAGAACATGATCCTCGAGTCCCTCGGCTGGATGGGCCTGGCCGATCTGAGCCTCTGCCCCTCCGACGCGGGTCGCGGGCGTCCGTACCCGGACATCATCCTGACGGCGGTCCTCGCCCTGGACATCGAGGACGTGCGCACGGTCCTCGTCGCGGGGGACACGACGTCGGACGTCCTCGCCGGCCAGCGCGCCGGGGCGGGCGCCGTCGTCGGAGTGCTGACGGGCGCGCACTCGGAGGCGGAACTGCGACTCGCCGGCGCCGACGCCGTCCTCCCCTCCATGTGTCACCTGCCGGAGTGGCTGCTGACCGGGTCGCGCAGCCCCGGGACATCGCCGGCCGAGCCGCCCCGCTCCATCGACCCGGCCGACGACGTCATTCAGCTGGGCTGATCTAGCAGCGCGCGCCGTCCTCCGGCACGGTCCCGTCGACGAAGTAGTCGTCCACCAGGTCGAGGATGCAGTCGTCGGAGCGTCCGTAGGCTGTGTGCCCTTCGCCCTCCCACGTCACATGCACCCCGGAGTCGAGCTGCTCGGCGAGCGCGGTGGACCATGCGTAGGGCGTCGCCGGGTCGCCGGTCGTGCCGATGACGACGATCGGGTCAGCCCCCTCGGCGCTCACCGGAGCGGGCGTCAGGACCGGCGGGTAGCGCCACGGGGCGCAGGTCACACCGCCGTAGGCGAGGAAGCGGCCGAAGGTGGGTGAGGCCGCCTCGAGGTCCTGCTCGTCCGCCTTCATCTGCGCGGGGTCGTCCGACATCGGATAGTCGAGGCAGTTCACGGCCAGAAACGCTGCCGTCGAGTTCGAGGCGTAGGTGCCGTCCGCCTGTCGCTCGGCGGAGAGATCTGCCAGGTACAGCATGCTCGAGGGGTCCCCGTTGAGCGCTGCCGTGACGGACTGCGTGAGGGTGGGCCAGTTGGCGTCGTCGTAGAGCGGCAGGATGAATCCCTGCACGAAGGTGGACACCGGGACCCGCCGCCCGTCCTGTGCGGTCATGGGGTTGCGCTCCACCGAGTCGAACAGGTCCTGGATCTGGCGCACGCCGTCGTCCACGGATCCCGCGTAGGGGCAGTCGTCGCCCTGCTGGCAGTCCGTGACGTAGGCGCGCAGGGCGGCCTCGAAGCCGGTCGCCTGCCCGAGGGTGATCTCGTCGTTGCCGAGCGAGGGGTCGATCGCCCCGTCGAGCACGAGCCGCCCCACCCGCTCGGGGAACAGCTCCGCGTAGGTGGCGCCGAGCTGGGTGCCGTAGGAGAACCCGAGGAAGTTCAGCTTCTCGTCGCTGACGAGCGCCCGGAGGATGTCCATGTCGCGGGCCGCGGACACCGTGTCCACGAATCCGAGCAGCTCCCCGGTCCGTTCGGCGCACAGGTCCGCGAAGCGCTGGGCGTCCTCCCGGAGGAGCGCGAGGAGCTCGTCGTCCGGTGCGTCCACGGGGTAGGACTTCTGCCGCGCCTCGTCCTGCTCCTCCGCGGTGTAGCAGGTCACGGCGCTGGAGCGGTTGACGCCACGGGGGTCGAAACCGAGGACGTCGTAGTTCTCGCGGAGCCGCTCACTCGTCACGTAGTCCAGGGAGTCGCGCACGATGGCGACGCCGGAGCCGCCCGGTCCGCCGGGGTTCACGAGGACGGTGCCCTGCGCCTCACCGCCCGCCTCCGACCGGATCGCCGCGATGTCGATGCCGGCACGGCCGGGATCGGCGTAATCGAGCGGCACGGTGATGGTCGCGCATCGGAACGAACCCTCGCAGTCCTCCCATCGCACCTCCTGGGCGTAGAAGTCGCGGAGGTCCTCGGGCACGTCCCCGATCGCCGCCGGGTCGGCCGTCTCGATCTCCACGGAGTCATCGCCGCCGCCCTGTCCGGAGGGGAGCACCGTGCACCCCGAGACCCCGAGGAGGACGGCGAGGGCGGCGGTGAGCGTGCGCAGCCGGCGGGTGCGGGCGGCGGTGACGGGAATTCGTGTGGATCTGCTCATCGCTCGAGGTCCTTCCGGGACAGGAGGGTCACGGCCATGGCCTCGATCGCCAGGAGGGGCGAGACGTTGGTGCTCACGAGGCGGGTACGCACCTCATTGATCGCCTCGATCCGCAGCAGAGTGTCCTCCGGGCTCTCCCGGCGGGCGAACTCCTCGAGGTCGGGGCGCAGCGGCTCGTTGACGAGGGACCGCCCGCTGGAGACCTGCAGCATGAGGACGTCCCGGTAGAAGGAGATGAGGTCGGTGAGCGCCCGGTCGAAGTAGTCGTTCTTCGAGCGCTTCGCCCGCCGCGTCTGGTCCTCCTCGAGCCGTCTGATCTGCGCGCGCATCGACGGCGGCAGCGTACCGGTCTCGGGGGCGCCGAGGGTGGCCAGCAGGGCCGTCCGCTCCTCGGCGTCACGTTGCTCGAAGGAGCTCTGCGCCTCCGCCTCGGCGAGTTTCACGAGGTCCGCGGCGGCCCGCATGGCGCCGGAGACGGAGCGGAGCGTCAGCGGCAACCGGACGATCTGGTTCCGGCGCTCCCGCGCGCCGGCGTCGATCGCGAGCCTCTTCGCCACGCCGATGTGGCTCTGCGCGGCACGCGCTGCGGCCTCCGCGGTGGCCGGATCGATGCCGTCCCGCGTGACGAGCAGATCGGCGACGTCCGCCACCGGGGGCAGGCGCAGACCGACCGAGCGGCAGCGCGAGCGGATGGTGACGAGGACGTCCCCGGGGCTGGGCGCGCAGAGCAGCCAGATGGTCCGCGGCGGCGGCTCCTCGATGGCCTTCAGCAGCACGTTGGTGCTGCGTTCCTGCATGCGGTCGGCGTCCTCGACGATGATGATGCGCCAGCGGCCCGTCGACGGCTTGTCCTGGGCCTTCCGCACGAGTTCGCGCGCTTCGTCGATGCTGATCGTCACCTTCTCGGTGGTGACGTTCGTCAGGTCCGCGTGGGCGCCGGACAGCACCGTGCGGCACGCCTTGCACGTCCCGCAGCCGCGCTCGCTCAGCGCCTCCCGGTCGCACAGGAGGGCTGCCGCGAAGGCCCGGGCGGCGTTCGAGCGTCCCGATCCCGGCGGGCCGGTGAAGAGCCAGGCATGCGTGGGCGCGCCCGACTGCGCGGCGCGGCGCAGTTGCTCCACCACCTGCTCCTGGCCCCGGAGGTCCGCCCATACGCCGGTGGCCGGGCGCCGGTCCGCGCCGGTACCCGGCTTCCTGTCGACGCCGGTGCCCGTGGCGCGGCTCGTGTCGACGCTCACGCCGACGTCCCGGTGGGCACGTCCGCGAGAGCACGGAGAGTGGTGTCGAGGATGGTGCTGTGCAGGTGCTCCGGTTCCTCGGCGGCCCCGAGCACGAGGTAGCGCTCCGGTTCGGCGCGGGCCAGGTCGAGGAACGCCGAGCGGATGCTCGCGTGGAAGGTGTCGGGCTCGGACTCCAGCCGGTCCTCCGCTGCTGACCCTGCGGTCCGCCGGTTGCGGCCCTCCGCCGGATCGACGTCGAGCAGGACGGTGAGGTCGGGGAGCAGCCCGTCAGCCGCCCACAGGTTGACGCCGCGGACGGCGTCGGCGCCCAGGTGCCGCCCGGTGCCCTGGTAGGCCACGGAGGAGTCGATGTAGCGGTCGCACACCACGACGTCGCCCCGCCGCAGCGCGGGCAGGATCACCTGCTCGACGAGTGCAGCCCGGGAGGCCGCGAAGATGAGGGCTTCCGTCCGCGCGGGGATCTCGCCGTTGCCGTGCTCGAGGACGAGCCGTCGGAGCTGCTCGCCGACCGGGGTGCCGCCGGGCTCCCGGGTCCGCACGACGGTGCGGCCACGCGCTTCGAGGGCCTCGCGCAGCAGACCGGCCTGCGTCGATTTGCCGGCGCCGTCGCCACCCTCGAACGCGATGAAGAGGCCGGGCAGCCCGTGCGGCAGGGGAGAGGTCACGCGCCAAGCGTACCGAGTGGCACGGACGGATCCCGGCCGTCCCCACACCCCGCCCGCCGATCGGACGGCCCCGACTAGGCTGGGAGCCATGTCCGAGCCGCACCGCAGTCACGCCGACATCCCCACCGACCTCGCACCCGACACGCTCGTGGTCGCCGCGGGCCGCCCGCCGCGCGAGCACGACGCCCCGGTCAACGCGCCGATCGTCCTCTCCTCCACCTACCACGAGACCCGGGACCCCGGCGAGGGTGATCGCATCTACGCGCGCGGTTCGAACCCCACCTGGGAACCCTTCGAGGAGGCGCTCGGCGCGCTCGAGGGCGCCCGCCTCCCCGCGCTGGTGTTCTCCTCCGGACTCGGTGCCGCCGCCGCCGCGCTGTCCCTCGTCCCGACCGGCGGAGCGGTGGTCATGCCGCGGCACGCCTACGCCGGCTCCCTGAGCCTCGCCGCCGACCTCGCCGCACAGGGCCGGTTCGAGCTCCGCCCGGTGGACATCGCGGACACCGCTGCGGTACTCGCCGAGCTCGACGCACTCGGTACACGCTTCGACGCCGGTCAGGTCATGCTGTGGCTCGAGAGCCCCACCAACCCGATGCTCGAGGTGGCCGAACTGTCCGTGCTCACGGACGCCGCTCACGCCCTCGGCGCCGTCGTCGTCGCCGACAACACGTTCAACACGCCGATCGTGCACCGGCCGCTGGAGTCGGGCGTCGACGTCGTCCTGCACTCCGTCACGAAGTGGCTCGCCGGGCACTCCGACGTCGTCCTGGGTGCCCTCGTCACGTCCAAGACCGCACTCCGGGATCGGCTCCTCGCGCACCGGACGCTGCACGGGGCCATCGCTGGGCCGTTCGAGGTCTGGCTGGCCCTGCGTGGCCTGCGGACGCTGGCGCTGCGGATCGAGCGCAGCCAGTCCACCGCGGCGCAGCTCGCGCACCGCCTCGTCGACCACCCCGCCGTCCGACGTGTCCGGTACCCGGGCCTCACCTCGGATCCCGGTCACGAGCGCGCAGCGGCCCAGTTCAACGGCTTCGGCGGGATCATCAGCATCGAGCTCGACGACGTCGCGACCGCCGAAGCCCTCGTCGAGGCGGTCCGCCTGTGGCTGCCGGCCACCTCGCTCGGCGGGGTGGAGTCCCTCATCGAGCGTCGACGCCGTCAGCCCGCCGAACCGAAGACCGTGCCGGAGGCGCTCGTGCGGCTCTCGGTGGGCATCGAGAACCCGGAGGATCTGTGGGCGGACCTCGATCACGCGCTGCGCGTGGCAGGACGGGCGCCCGACGCCGGCATGTGACCGCGCAGCACCGGTGCGGTCCACTCCACAGCCCGCCGCAGCAGACCCGACGGGGCCGCTAAGCTGAAGGTGTGGACCTCGTTCTGGACATTCAGCGGTATCTGTATCTCGCCCTCGGCTTCGTGGCCCTCGGGATCGAGATCTGGGCGTTCTCCGACTGCATCCGGCGCCCGGGTACGGCGTTCGAGGCCGCCTTCAAGCGCACCAAGGGGTTCTGGCTCGCCCTCACCGGCGGCGCCGTCGTCGTGGGGCTGCTCTCGGCGCTCGGAGGCCGCGGCGGGTTCAACCTCTTCCAGCTCGTGGCCATCATCGCCGCGTGCGTGTACCTCGCCGACGTCAAGCCCGCCGTGAGCCAGACCTCCGGCCGCGGCGGCAACTACGGCCCCTACGGTCCCTGGTAGCCGTCCACCTCACCGACCGTCCCGCCCGCACGGCGCGGACGGTCCCACCGTCTCATCCGGGCGCGACGGCGTCCCACGCCACCGTGACCTCGCCGAGGCGCCAGCGCGCTGAACCGTCCAGGAGCGGCCAGCCGCCGGAGCGCAGCGCAGCACAGGTCGCGACGAACCGCTGCCTGGTCCCGTAGGACGCGAGCGGTGCGGCATCGAGCCACGCGCGGTCCAGCGCTCTCAGGTAGGCATGGACGCGCTCGCCCTCGACGTTCCGGTGGATCAGCGCCTTCGGTAACCGCTCGGCGACGTCGGACGGTACGGAGAAGGCGCCGAAGCGCATCGAGAGGGTGAGGCTGACCGGCCCGCCACCGTCCACGGTGGCCCAGGACGCGCGCCGGCCTATCTCGTCGCAGGTCCCGTCCACGAGGATGCCGCCGGGAGCGAGGCGCCCGCGCACCTCGTCCCAGTACGCCGCGTACTCGTGCTCCCCGTACTGCCGTAGCACGTTGAAGGCCCGCACCACCACCGGCCGCCGGCCGTCGAGCGGCAGTTCGAACCCGCCCTGCCGGAAGCTGAGCCCGGGCCGGGCCAGGGGGTGTGCTGCGATCACGCGCGCCGGGTCGATCTCGACCCCTACCACCTCGACGTCGCTGCGCACCGTCCGCAGGCGCGTGAACAGTTCGACGGCGGTGACGGGCGCCGCACCGTACCCGAGGTCGACGACGAGGGGGTCGGCGGCGCGGCGGATGCGGAAACGCTGGGGGCCGGCCAGCCACCGGTCGGCCCGGCGCAACCGGTTGGGGTTCGTGGTGCCCCGCGTGATCGTCCCGAGCGGTTTCGGCGGGCGCGGTCGCTGAGGCACGCTCCCAAGGCTAGGCCACGTGCGGCAGACTGGATTCATGACCTACACACTGATCCTGCTGCGCCATGGCCAGAGCGAATGGAACGAGAAGAACCTCTTCACCGGATGGGTGGACGTCGATCTCACCCCCAAGGGCCGCGAGGAGGCCAGCCGCGGCGGCCGCCTGCTCACGGAGGCCGGAATCCTGCCCGACATCGTGTACACCTCGCGCCAGAAGCGCGCCATCATCACGGCGAACCTGGCGCTCGAGGCCGCGGACCGCACGTGGATCGACGTCAAGCGGAACTGGCGCCTCAACGAACGCCACTACGGTGCCCTGCAGGGCAAGGACAAGGCCCAGACCCTCGCGGAGTTCGGCGAGGAGCAGTTCATGGAGTGGCGCCGCTCCTACGACACCCCGCCGCCGCCCCTCGACGACTCCAGCGAGTACTCGCAGGCCCACGATCCCCGGTACGCGGACCTCGGTGACGACCTCCCGCGCACCGAGTGCCTGAAGGACGTCCTCGAGCGTCTCCTGCCCTACTGGGAGTCCGACATCACGGTGGACATCCGCGCGGGGAAGACGGTCCTCATCGCGGCCCACGGCAACTCGCTGCGCGCCCTGGTGAAGCACCTCGACGGCATCAGCGACAAGGACATCGCGTCGCTCAACATCCCCACGGGCATCCCGCTCGTCTACGAGCTGGACGAGGACCTGAAGCCCGTGAAGGCGGGTGGCACCTACCTCGACGCCGACGCGGCCGCGGCCGCGATCGAGGCCGTCGCGAACCAGGGCAAGCACTAGCGCGCACACCGCCCGAACTTTGCCCGAACACTGCTCGGACACTGCCCGAGCGGCAGACAGAACGACGGCGGTCCCGGTGGGGCCGCCGTCGTCGTGTGTGCGTGCTGTAGGAGGGGTGAGGGTCAGCTCAGCGGAGCACTCGGCTGCCACTCACCGGTCACGAGGTAGGTGACCTTGCGGGCCACGGAGACGCCGTGGTCTGCGAAGCGCTCGTAGTAGCGGCTGGCGAGCGTGACGTCGACCGTGGTCGGGGCGCTCTCCGACCACTGCTCGGACGCGATGGCCTTGAAGACGCCGGCGTGGAGTTCGTTGACCCGGGCGTTGGCGGCGCTGATCTCGTTGGTGAGGTCGAGGTTGCGGGTCTCGAGGAGCTCCGTGACCTTCGCCGCGATCTGCACGTCGAGTTCGGCGAGCTCGTCGAACGTCGCACGGATGCTCTCGGGGACCACGTTCGCCGGGAAACGCAGCCGCGCGAGCTGGGCAACATGCCGCGCCAGGTCACCCATCCGCTCGAGCGAGGCACTCATCCGCAGCGCCCCCACGATCATGCGGAGGTCGGAGGCGACCGGGCCCTGGAGCGCGAGGATGTCGATCGCCCGCTCGTCGAGGTCGTTCTGGAGGAAGTCGATGCGCGCATCCGCGGCGATCACGTCCTGTGCCAGTTCGGTGTCGGCGCTCTGGAAGGCGCTGTTGGCCTTCTTGATGGCATCGGACACCAGGTGCGAGATCTCGATGAGCTCCTCACCGATCTGGTGCAGCTCCGCCTGAAAAACCTTACGCACGTAGGCGTCCTTCCCTGGAGGTTCGTGATCCAACCGCTGTCATGGTTCTACCGTCGAGCCTTTCAGCCGGCTGTGAACTGTTGTCACGGTTTGTGTGAACGTTAGTTGAACGCCCGGAGCCGCGCCAACGGGCTGGGAGAGCGCCGAAATCCGTGCGCATAAGCTTGTGCCCGTGGACCCCCTCATCCTGACGCTCGTGGCCGGTCTCGTAGGCCTGGCCCTCGGCGTGAGCGGCATGGCGGCATTCCGGGCGAGCGAGGCCCAGCGCCTCCGGCTCCTCTACGAGGACGAGCCGACGCTGCCCGAGGGCGCCGCCGAGGTCCTCTCGATCATCGGCCGTGCCTACGTCATCGTGGACGCCATCGACGGCGTGGTCCGCGCGAGCCCCGCGGCCTACGCGTTCGGCCTGGTGCGCGGTCACACCGTCGTCCACGCGGAGCTGCTCGAGCTCACAGCCCGCGTGCGCCGCGACGGCGTGATCGGGCAGGAGCAGCTCGAACTCCCCAGGGGCCCGCTCGGGCAGGGCACCATCGTGGTCCAGGTGCGCGTGGCCGCCCTCGGTGCCGAGTACATCCTGATCCTGGCCGACGACCGCACGGAGATCACGCGCAGCGAGGAGATCCGGAACGACTTCGTGGCGAACGTCTCCCACGAACTGAAGACGCCGGTCGGCGCCATCTCCCTCCTCGCCGAGGCCATCGACGACGCCGCGGAGGACGAGGTGGCCGTCCGGCGGTTCGCGCAGCGCATGCACAAGGAGTCGGGCCGCCTCTCGGCACTGGTCCAGGACATCATCGAGCTCTCACGGCTGCAGGGCGCGGACGTGGTCCGCCGCGGCAGGCCGGTGGACGTCAACGCCGTGATCGCCGAGGCGGTGGACCGCAACAAGCTCCCGGCGGAGAGCAAGCAGATCGACATCGTGGTCGGTGGCTCGGTCTCCACGCCCGTGTACGGCGACCGCGACCTGCTGATGACGGCGTTCCGGAACCTGATCGACAACGCGATCCGCTACTCGCCGGAGGGCACGCGCGTGGGGGTGGGCGTACGCTCCCGGGACGGGCTCGTCCAGGTGTCGGTCACGGATCAGGGCGCGGGGATCACGCCGGAGGAGCAGGAACGCATCTTCGAGCGCTTCTACCGCATCGACGCGGCACGCTCCAGGCAGACCGGGGGTACGGGCCTCGGGCTCAGCATCGTCAAACACGTCGTCGCGAATCACGGCGGAGAGGTGACAGTGTGGTCCCAGGCCGGCCAGGGCAGCACCTTCACCGTGCGCCTGCCCGAGATGGAACGGAACCCCGAGGACGACGCCGCGGACGGTTCGGAGGCCGCCAAGCACGGTGCGGCCGACAAGAAATCACACAGGAAGGGCAGCAGTGCTGCCCAGGAACAGGGAGTCAAGGCTTGAGCCGCATTCTGATCGTCGAGGACGAGGAGTCCTTCAGCGACCCGCTGTCCTATCTCCTCGGCAAGGAAGGGTTCGAGGTGTCCGTCGTGGACAACGGCCTCGATGCCATCACCGAGTTCGACCGCTCCGGGGCGGACCTGGTGCTGCTGGACCTCCAGCTGCCCGGGCTCTCCGGCACCGAGGTGTGCCGGCAACTGCGGCAGCGCTCGAGCGTCCCCGTGATCATGCTGACGGCGAAGGACGCCGAGATCGACAAGGTGGTGGGCCTGGAACTCGGCGCCGACGACTACGTCACGAAGCCGTACTCCTCGCGGGAGCTCGTGGCCCGCGTGCGCGCGGTGCTGCGACGCCAGGGGGAGCCCGAGGAGCTCATCTCGAACACCATCCAGGCCGGGCCCGTGCGCATGGACATCGAACGTCACGTGGTGAGCGTCGACGGCGAGCAGGTCGCCCTGCCTCTCAAGGAGTTCGAACTCCTCGAGATGCTGCTGAGGAACTCCGGCAGGGTGCTGACGCGCGGCCAGCTGATCGACCGCGTCTGGGGCTCGGACTACGTGGGTGACACCAAGACGCTCGACGTCCACGTGAAGCGCCTGCGCGGGAAGGTCGAGCCGGATCCCTCGAACCCCCGGTACCTGATCACGGTCCGGGGTCTCGGCTACAAGTACGAGCCCTGAGGTCCGGTCGTTGAGGCGGAGGTGAGGGGGAGGACTACTCGCCCTCGCCCTCCGCTTCCTCGGTCGCGGCGGGTTCGCTCGGTCGCGGGGTGTAGCCGCCGGGGACGTACTCGCGGTACTCCTCGAGGGTGCCGTCGAGCACGGGCACCTGGAAGACGGCCTGTTCACCCTCGGTCTCGAAGTCCACGTCGATCAGGGAGCCCGGGCTGTCGTCGAGGCCCTCGAGTGTCGCGTCATCGCTCGTCTCGTCCTCGAACCGGTACTGGCCCTGGCCCTCGATGGTGATGTCGGTGGCTGCTCCACCGGCCGTGATGGTCAGGTCCACGGGTTCGTCGCTCGTGTTGAACACCGTCCCGACCAGGCGCCCGGCGGTCTCGTCGTCGCGGCCCACCACGAGGATGTTGCGCAGCAGCACGGGCCCCAGGTCCTTCACGATCCCGTCCGACGGCGCGTACGGGTTCGCCGTGAACTGCTCGGCCGTGAAACTGCAGCCGGAGACACCCAGCATCATCACGACGGCGCCGGCAGCGACGGCCGGCTGCACTCGGTTCTTGGGTGCGTTCTTCACAGCGCAAACTCCTGGGGTTCTACAGGCGGGACTGATGCGGAATCCGGGGTGGACCTAGCCACCAGACTATCGGCAACCCCGCCCGAAGGTGGTGCCGTTCCTCGTCCGAGGAGGAGACCCGGATCACCTCGAGGGCTTCCCGTCAAGGGGCGAAGGATAGTCAATTGGAGCTGTTCAGGCCGTCTGACCTGCGAGAACGCGGCATCGGCGTGTCGTTCCCGTGATAAACTGACCGGCGGGAAAGGGGAATGTCCACATGGTTTTTGAGGTTGGCGAAACAGTTGTTTACCCGCACCACGGTGCCGCGAAGATCGAAGAGATCAAGATGCGCACCGTCAAGGGCGAAGAGAAGATGTATCTCAAGCTCAAGGTGGCTCAGGGCGATCTGACAATAGAGGTACCAGCAGAGAACGTCGATCTCGTAGGGGTCCGGGACGTCGTCGGCAAGGAAGGCCTCGAGCACGTGTTCGACGTCCTCCGGGCCGAGTTCACCGAGGAGCCGACCAACTGGTCACGTCGTTACAAGGCGAACCTGGAGAAGCTCGCCTCGGGCGACGTCATCAAGGTCGCGGAAGTGGTCCGGGATCTCTGGCGCCGCGACCACGACCGCGGTCTGTCGGCAGGGGAGAAGAGAATGCTCGCCAAGGCGCGGCAGATCCTGATCTCGGAGCTCGCGCTCGCCGAGAAGACCGACGAGGAGAAGGCCGCAACCGTCCTCGACGAGGTCCTCGCCTCCTAGGCGAACGGACCTCGTGCACGCGGGGGTAGCAGGCAGCACGGGGAGAGGGACTTTCGGGTCCCTCTTTTTCGTGTGCCTGTCATAGGGTGACGGAATGCCCGAGAACCGCGACGACCCGCCCGCAGACGTAGGCGTCGTCATCGTCGCCGCCGGTTCGGGACAACGGCTGGGGCACGGCATCCCGAAGGCGCGGGTCCTGTGCGCCGGGCGCACCCTGCTCGACCACGCGCTGAGCGCCGTCCTCGACGCCGGTGTGGCGTCCGCCGTCGTGGTGGTGATCCCTCCCGGGGACGCCCTCCTGACCGCGGTCGTCGAACGTGCGGCGCGTCTGCACGGCGGGGTGGTCGCCGTACCGGGCGGAGCCACCCGGAGCGACTCCGTGCGTGCGGGCCTCGACGTCCTCCCCGAGCGCACGGCAGTCGTCCTCGTGCACGACGCCGCTCGCGCGCTCACCCCCGCGGAGGTGTTCCGCCGCGTCGCCGATGCCGTCCGCGAGGGAGCGGACGCCGTCGTGCCCGTCCTCCCTGTGGTGGACACCGTGAAGGTCGTGACGGGCGACGTCGTCACGAGCACACCCGAGCGCGCGGGCCTGCGCGCGGTCCAGACCCCGCAGGGGTTCGACGTCGCCGCGCTGCGGGCGGCCCACGCCCACCCGGCCTCGGACCACGCCGGCGTCACCGACGACGCCATGCTCATGGAGGCGGTCGGCGCCACGGTGCGCGTCGTCGACGGCCACCCGCTCGCCTTCAAGGTCACCACCCCGCTCGATCTCACCGTCGCCGAAGCAGTGCTCGCCGGTGCCACCCGACCCGCACCATCACGAGGAGCACCCATGCCGGACCGGACACCTCTCCCGCGCATCGGTATCGGCACGGACGTGCACGCCTACGCCGGGGAGGGGGACCCCTCGCCGCTGTGGCTCGGAGGTCTGCTGTGGGAGGGGGAGCGCGGGCTGTCCGGGCACTCCGACGGCGACGTGGTGGCGCACGCGGCGGCGGACGCCCTGTTCTCCGCGGCCGGCGTCGGTGACCTCGGAACCCACTTCGGCACCGACCGCCCCGAGTACGCCGGAGCGTCCGGGCACACGCTCCTGGCGGCGGCAGCAGCCATCGTCCGGGCGGCGGGCTTCGAGATCGGGAACGTCGCGGTCCAGCTCATCGGCAACCGGCCCACGTTCGGGCCCCGCAGGGCCGAGGCGGAGGCTGTGCTGTCCGACGCCGCCCGCGCGCCCGTGAGCATCTCGGCGACCACCACCGACGGACTGGGGCTGACCGGCAGGGGCGAGGGTGTCGCGGCCGTCGCCACCGCCGTCGTCGTCCGCGTGCACCCCGGTGATGCTCCGGGCGGGCCCTCGACCGCCGGGTAATCTGGACCGGTGAGCCTGCGATTCCATGACACCGCCCGCGCCGAGGTGCGCGCCTTCGAACCCCTCCAGCCGGGTCGGGTGAGCCTCTACTACTGCGGGGCCACGGTGCAGGGCATGCCGCACGTGGGCCACGTCCGCTCGGCCATCGCCTTCGACCAGCTGACCCGCTGGCTCGAGGCGAGCGGACTCCGCGTGACCGTGGTCCGGAACGTCACGGACATCGACGACAAGATCCTCGCGAAGTCCGAGGAGTCCTTCCGCGCCGGCGCGGAGCAGGTACCCGGAGTGGTGCCCGAGGAGGAGTGGTGGGCCCTGGCCTACCGGTTCGAGCAGGCGTTCCACCGCGCCTACGCGGCGCTCGGGGTCCGGCGACCCACGTATGAGCCGCGGGCCACCGGGCACATCCCGGAGATGCACGCCCTGATCCAGCTGCTGATCGACCGCGGCCACGCCTACCCCGCCCCCGACGCGTCCGGGGACGTCTACTTCGACGTCCGCTCCTGGCCGTCCTACGGCAGCCTGACGCGCCAGGACATCGACGACATGCAGGCGGCGCCGGATGCCGACCCCCGCGGCAAGAAGGATCCCCGGGACTTCGCCCTGTGGAAGGGATCGAAGGAGACGGACCCCGCGACCGCCTCGTGGGCCAGCCCCTGGGGTGCGGGGCGTCCCGGGTGGCACCTCGAGTGCTCGAGCATGGTCACGAAGTACCTGGGTACGGAGTTCGACATCCACGGTGGCGGACTCGATCTGCGCTTCCCGCACCACGAGAACGAGATGGCGCAGTCGCAGGCCGCGGGCCACGCGTTCGCACGCTTCTGGATGCACAACGGGATGGTGACCTACCGCGGGGAGAAGATGTCGAAGTCCCTCGGCAACACCGTGAGCCCCGAGGAGATGATCGCCGCCGCCGGCCCGCGCGTGGTCCGCTACTACCTCGGCCAGGCCCACTACCGCTCGGTCCTCGACTACCGCGAGACGTCCCTGCAGGAAGCCGGGTCCGCCGTGGCGCGGATCGACGGCTTCATCGCGAAAGCGTCCGCCCGCGTCGGAGCACCGGTGCGCGGACCCGTGCTCACCGCGGATCTGCCCGGACCCTTCGCCGAGGCGATGGACGACGACCTCAACGTGCCGCAGGCGCTCGCCGTCCTCCACACCACGGTGCGGACCGGCAACACCGCCCTGACGGCGCAGGACGACGACGCGGTGCGCGAGTGCCTCGCGGCCGTCGTCGCCATGACGGGCGTCCTCGGACTCGACGACGCCGGCTCGGCCGACGGCGGGGCGGCGGAGACCGGCCTGACGCACGCGCTGGACGTGCTGATCGCCGACCGGATCGCCGAGCGGAGTGCAGCGCGCGCGGCCCGCGACTGGTCCCGGGCCGACGCGATCAGGGACTCGCTCGCCGCGGCGGGCATCACACTGGAGGACGCCGCGGACGGCGTCCGGTGGTCCCTCTCGGACACCCATTCCGGAGGGTGACGGGCGCCGCGTAAACTGGGGGCTACTCTTCCCCTATTCAAAGGTGTTTCTCCATGGCCACTCACGGTCGCCCAGGCGCGGTTCGCAAGACGAAGAAGGGCCCCTCGATCGGCACGGGCGGACACGGCCGGCAGTCGCTCGAAGGTCGGGGCCCCACGCCCAAGGCCGAGGATCGCCCGTACCACAAGGCGTACAAGAGCAAGGAGCTCGCCGAGCGCTCCGCCGCCAAGCGCGCGGGCGGCAAGGGTGCCGGCACCGGCCGCACGAAGGGGAAGGCGGCCGAGGAGGTCGTCACCGGCCGCAACTCCGTGGTCGAGGCGCTGCGCGCCGGGATCCCCGCGAAGGCCCTGCACGTCGCCATCCGCATCGAGATGGACGACCGCGTGCGGGAGTCGCTGAAGATGGCCGCCGAGCGCGGCATCCCCGTCATGGAGACGGGCAAGCAGGAGCTCGACCGCATGACCGACGGCGCGGTGCACCAGGGCCTCATGCTGCAGATCCCTCCCTACGAGTACGCGGATGCCATCGACCTCGTGGACGCGACGATCGAGCGGTACCGCCGGGGCCACATCGGTAACGCCCCGCTGTTCGTCGCCCTCGACGGCATCACCGACCCCCGCAACCTCGGGGCCATCATCCGATCGGCGTCCGCGTTCAGCAGCCATGGTGTGATCGTGCCGGAGCGCCGGTCCGTCGGCGTCACGGCGTCGGCCTGGAAGACCAGCGCGGGTGCGGCCGTGCGCGTGCCGGTCGCCCGGGTGGGCAACCTGAACTCGGCGTTGAAGTCGATGAAGGAGAAGGGCATCTTCGTCCTCGGGCTCGACGGCGACGGCGACGTCTCGCTGCCCGAGCTCACCCTCGGACGGGACCCCATCTGCCTCGTCGTCGGTTCCGAGGGCAAGGGCCTGTCCCGGCTGGTGCGGGAGAACTGCGACCAGATCGTCTCCATCCCCATCGACTCCGCCATGGAGTCGCTCAATGCGTCCATGGCGGTGGGTATCTCGCTCTACGAGATCTCCCGTCAGCGATCGGCCTGACCGGCACCATGACGCAGTTCGTCCACTCGCTGCCCCACGCCTCCCGCGAGTTCCCCCTGGGGCTCCACGCCATCAGGAACGCCTGGGGCGTGGACAGCCACGCCAACGCCGCGGTATGGGCTCCCGGCATCGCGTCCATGGACGTGCACTGGCGGCGTGAGGACGGTTCCTGGACCTCCGACACCCTCGTGGGGCTCGACGGCGGCGTGCACCACGGCGTCGTCGGCCCCGTGGCGCCGGGGGCGCTCTATGCGTTCTGGCCCACGGGCAAGGGCCTGCCGGGTGCCGCCGGCTCCGCGCAGCTCCTCCTGGATCCGTACGCGCGGGCCATCGAGACGATCGATGCTGCCGATGCTGCGGACGGCACGACGACCGTCTACTACTCGGTGTTCCTCGAGCACACCTTCGACTGGGGAGGGTCCGCACACCCACGGACCCCGTGGCGCGACACCGTCATCTACGAGGCGCACGTCAAGGGCCTCACGAAGCTGCACCCGGACATCCCCGAGGAACTCCGCGGGACCTACGCCGGCCTGGCGCACCCCGCCATGACGGGGTACCTCCGCGACCTCGGTGTCACGGCCGTGGAGCTCCTCCCCGTCCACTTCCACATCGACGAACCGCACCTCGGACCGCTCGGCCTCACGAACTACTGGGGCTACAACACGCTCGGCTTCTTCTCCGCACACACGGACTACGCGACGGCGGCGGCGAGGGCGGCGGGCCCCGCAGCGGTGCTCGACGAGTTCAAGTCGATGGTCCGCACGCTGCACGAGGCCGGTCTCGAGGTCATCCTCGACGTCGTGTACAACCACACGGGGGAGGGCGAGCAGGGCCGCCCCGCGCTGTGCTGGCGCGGCCTCGGTGACACGGACTACTACCGGCACGACGACGACGGCCGGTACGTGGACACCACCGGCTGCGGTAACAGCCTCGACTTCTCGAAGTCCCGCGTGGTCGGGATGGCTCTGGACTCGCTCCGGTACTGGGTCGAGGAATGCGGCGTGGACGGTTTCCGTTTCGACCTCGCGGTCACGCTCTCGCGCGACGAGAACAACCGCTTCACACCCAGGCACCCCTTCCTCGTGGCCGCGGGAGCGTCGAAGGCGCTGAGCGGCACCAAGTTGATCGCGGAGCCATGGGACATCGGCCCGGAGGGCTGGCAGACGGGGCGCTTCCCGGTGGGCTGGGCGGATTGGAACGACGGTTTCCGCGACACGGTGCGCGATTTCTGGCTGGGCGACGTGAAGTCGCTCGCTGCGGGCGGCGCGGCGTCGTCCCCTGCCCGCCTCGCGGGTTGCCTGGCCGGATCGGCGGACACCTTCGGCGCCTCGGGCCGCAGCCCCCTCGCCTCCGTCAACCTCGTCACGGCGCACGACGGCTTCACGCTCGCGGACCTCGTGGCCTACGAGGACAAGCACAACGAGGCCAACGGAGAGCACAACCGGGACGGCCACGGGGACAACAGGAGCTACAACCACGGCGTGGAGGGCCCTTCGAAGGATCCGGAGGTGCTCCTTGCGCGGGAGCGGAGTTCCCGCAACATCATGGCGTCGCTGCTGATCTCGCTCGGCGTGCCGATGCTGACCGCCGGCGACGAGTTCGGACGCACGCAGCGGGGCAACAACAACGCCTACTGCCAGGACAACGAGCTCGCCTGGGTGCACTGGCCCCGGGACGGCGCCGCGCTGCGCATGCTGGAGGCCACGCGCACACTCCTGTCCATCCGGCGCGACTTCCTCGGTGCGCAACCGGCCACGTTCCCGTCCCGCGTGGACCAGTCGACCCTCCTGTGGTTCAACGCGGCCGGCCTGCCCATGACGGCGGAGGAGTGGAACAACCCCGCCACCCGGACCGTGCAGCTCCTGCTCGGCTCCAGGGACGGCTCCATCAACGGTCTGGTGGTGATGAACGGCTCCCTCGAGGACGTCCGGATCCACCTGCCCTCCGCATGGGTCCTGTTAGGGCAGGGTGTCGAGGGCGCACGCCCCCGTTCCTTCAGGCTCACCTTCGACTCCGCAGCCATCAGCGATACCGCTGATGGCGCTGACACCGCCGAAACCGATGACCCTGCTGACGCCTCGGAACCGGTACGGCGCCGGTCCGGTGAACCCGACACCGTGCAGGCGGTCTCGCTCCGTACCTACAGCTGCTGACCGCGCAGCGGCCTCCGACGTCGCGTCCACACACGCCGTCACACGACGAAGCCCGGGACCGTGGTCCCGGGCTTCATCGTAGGGGCGAGGCGGATCAGGCGTTGACGACCAGTCCCAGTTCGGCCTTCGTGGCGAGTGTCACGTGCTTCGGCAGCACCCGCACGGTGTATCCGAAGGACCCTGAGTGGTCGATCCGGATACCTCCGGTGAACAGGTAGCGGCCGCTACCGAGGTTCTCCGCCATGGAGAGGTCCTCGGCGGTCACCTCACTGAGCTCGTCACTGTCATGTGCCCGTCCGTAGACGACCTCCACCGACACGTCGTCGGGGTTCAGGCCACCGAGTGCCACGTACGCGTTCACGGTGAGCGAGTCCCCGATCTGCGGGTCCTCCGAGACGCCGGTGGAGTCGACGTGCTCCACCTGCACGGCGGGCCAGCTGCCCTGCACCCTCGAGCGCCAGGCCGCGGTCCTCTTCGCCGAGGAGAAGTGGTCGGCCGCGGCTTCCTGACCGGCGCGCCAGGCGGGCCGGTACAGCTTCTCCACGTAGTCCTGCAGCATCCGCTCGGCGGACACCGCGGGGCCGAGGGTGGCCATCGTGTGCTTGATCATCGCGATCCACTGGTGGGGAACGCCGTCGCGCGACGGTTCGGACGGGCCGGCCGCCCCGGCTCCATCGGCCGGGACCAGGGAGTAGAAGCGCGGGCCCACCTGCGTCTCGAGGAGGTCGTACAGCGCGGAGGCCTCGATGTCGTCCCGCTCGTCGGCGGAGGCGCCATTGTTCGCGGTCGGGATCGCCCAGCCGTTGTCGCCGTCGTACATCTCGTCCCACCAGCCGTCGAGGACCGAGAGGTTGAGGCCACCGTTGATGGCGGCCTTCATCCCGGAGGTCCCACAGGCCTCGAGGGGGCGCAGCGGGTTGTTCAGCCAGACGTCGCAGCCGGGGAAGAGCGTCAGGGCCATCGCGATGTCGTAGTTGGGGAGGAAGACGATGCGGTGACGCACCTCGGGGTCGTCGGTGAACCGGACCAGGTCCTGGATCATGCGCTTGCCCTGCTCGTCGGCCGGGTGCGACTTCCCGGCGATCACGAGCTGGATCGGGTGCTCGGGGTGCAGCAGGAGGGCCTTGAGGCGCTCGGGGTTGCGCAGCATGAGCGTGAGGCGCTTGTAGGTCGGCACGCGCCGGGCGAAGCCGATCGTGAGGACGTCGGGATCGAGCACGGAGTCCGTCCACGTCAGCTCGGCGTCGGCGGCACCACGCGTCTTCCACGAGGCGCGCAAGCGACGTCGCACGTCGTCCACGAGGTTGGAGCGGAGCCGACGGCGCAGGGCCCAGATGTCCGTGTCCGGGACGTCGTACACCTTGCTCCACTGGGGATCGAGGATCGAGTCGGCGCCGAAGTTCTCCAGCGCGAAGTCCGCGATCTCGGGATCGACCCAGCTGGGCACGTGCACGCCGTTGGTCACCGAGGAGATGGGTACCTCGCGTGTGTCGAACCCCGGCCAGAGCCCGGAGAACATGCCGCGCGAGACCTCACCGTGCAGCTTGGCCACGCCGTTCGCGCGCTGCGCCAGGCGAAGACCCATGACGGCCATGTTGAACTTCGAGGGGTCGCCGTCGTCGTAGTTCTCGGCGCCGAGGGCGAGCACCCGGTCGGTGGGGACCGACGGCGCGAGCCCTGCGTGGAAGAAGTGCTCGATCTGCGAGCGGTCGAAGCGGTCGATACCTGCAGGGACCGGAGTGTGGGTGGTGAACACGGTGGAGGCGCGACCCGCGGTGAGGGCTTCCTCCCAGCTCATGGGGGACTCGTTGGACGGGTCCATGAGCTCGCGGATGCGCTCGATCCCGAGGAAGCCGGCGTGGCCCTCGTTGGTGTGGAACACCTCCGGGGTGGGCGTACCGGTGAGGCGCTCGAAGATGCGCAGGGCCTTGACCCCGCCCATCCCGAGGAGGAGTTCCTGCTGCAGGCGCTGGTCGCCGCCACCGCCGTAAAGGCGGTCGGTGACGTTGCGTGCGGCCTCGTCGTTCTCGGCCACGTTGGAGTCGAGGAGCAGGAGGGGCACGCGGCCGACGTCGGCGCGCCAGATGTGCGCGGACAGCTGGCGGCCGTTCGGCAGGGGCAGTACCACCGTCGCGGCTGTCCCGTCCTCCTCGCGCAGCAGCGTGAGGGGCAGGCCGTCCGGGTCGAGGACCGGGTAGGTCTCCTGCTGCCACGCATCACGGGAGAGGGACTGCTTGAAGTAGCCGGCCTGGTAGAGGAGCCCGACGCCGATGAGGGGCACGCCGAGGTCCGAGGCGGACTTCAGGTGATCGCCCGCGAGGATCCCGAGACCGCCGGAGTACTGGGGGAGCACGGCGCTGATGCCGTACTCGGGGGAGAAGTAGGCGATGCAGCGGGGTGCGTCCTCGCCGAGGCCCTGGTACCAGCGCGGCTTCGTCAGGTAGGCATCGAGATCGGCGCCGAGCTCCTGGATGCGCTTCACGAGCTTCTCGTCCGCCGCGAGCTGCTGGAGCTTCTCGCGGGTCACGGAGCCGAGGAAGGACATGGGGTCGTGCCCGCTCTCCTCCCACGCTGCCGGATCGATCTCCTCGAACAGGCGCGAGGTCGGCAGGTGCCAGGACCAGCGCAGATTACCCGCGAGTTTTCCGAGCGGCGCAATGCTCTCGGGGAGGACGGTTCGGACGGTAAATCTACGGATTGCCTTCACCCCGGTTACGCTAGCGCACTTGCTCCGGGGAGGGGAGAGCGCGCCACGCAAACGCTTGCATGACGCCGGAATGGACCTCCTGTTACCTGAAGCCCCCTTAGCAATTCGGACCATTACTCGCTAACGTCGTAGAAGTGACGACCACTAGTGATCAGAACCGACACGTCCCCTATCCGCAAGGCCTGCGCTTCGGACGCATTCCCATCACGGCGGTCAGTCCCGTTGTCGAGGGTGGTGCATTCCCCGCGAAGGGGATTCCCGGAGCGGATATCGCCATCGGAGCCACCGTGTTCCGCGAGGGCCACGACCAGCTGGGCGTCTCGGCGGTCCTCCATGACCCCCAGGGCGTCGAGGTGCAGCGTGTGCGCATGACGCCGGTCGGCTCCGGCCTCGACCGCTGGGCCGGAACGCTGACCCCCCGGGCGGAGGGGCTCCACACCTTCACCATCGAGGGGTGGTCGGACGTCTTCGGCACCTGGGAGCACGACGCCACGATCAAGATCGCAGCGGGCGTCGACGTCGACCTCATGCTGGCCGAGGGTGCGGCGCTGTTCACCCGCGCCGCCGCGGAGCGCTCGCCGGCGGACGCCCAGCTCTTCCGGCGTACGGCCAAGGCCCTGGCCGACACCGATCAGAGCGTCGAGGCGCGCCTCGACGCGGGTCTCTCGGTTGAGATCCACGAGGCGATCGGCAGGCAGCCCCTTCGGACGCTCGTCACGTCGTCCGAACCCTTCCCCATCAACGTCGAGCGGGAGATCGCGGGAAAGGCCGCGTGGTACGAGTTCTTCCCGCGCTCGGAGGGTGCGACGTACAACCCCGACACCGCCGAGTGGACCTCGGGGAACTTCCGTGAGGCGGCCAAGCGCCTCGATGCGGTCGCGGCCATGAACTTCGACGTCGTCTATCTCCCTCCGATTCACCCGATCGGCCGCGCACACCGCAAGGGCCCGAACAACACGCTCGTCGCCGGGCCCGCGGATCCCGGCTCACCGTGGGCCATCGGTTCCGCTGAGGGAGGCCACGACGCCATCCACCCCGACCTCGGGACCTTCGAGGACTTCGACGCGTTCGTCGCCCGGGCCGCCGAGCTCGGCCTCGAGGTGGCGCTGGACCTCGCCCTCCAGGCGTCCCCCGACCATCCCTGGGTCCAGAGCCACCCCGAGTGGTTCACCACGCGCGTGGACGGTTCCATCGCGTACGCGGAGAACCCGCCCAAGAAGTACCAGGACATCTACCCCATCAACTTCGACAACGACCCCACGGGTCTCGCCGAGGAGGTCCTGCGGATCACCCTGATGTGGGTGGGGCACGGCGTGAAGATCTTCCGCGTCGACAACCCCCACACCAAGCCGGTGCAGTTCTGGGAGTGGCTGATCGCCCGCGTGAACGCGCAGCACCCCGACGTCATCTTCCTCGCCGAGGCCTTCACCCGTCCGCCGATGATGCACGCTCTCGGCCGTGCAGGCTTCCAGCAGTCGTACTCCTACTTCACCTGGCGCAACACCAAGACGGAGCTGGAGGAGTACTTCACGGAGATCAGCAAGGTCTCACCGTCCTACTTCCGGCCGAACTTCTTCGTGAACACCCCGGACATCCTCACGGAGTACCTGCAGTACGGCGGGCCGGCGGCGTTCAAGATCCGCGCGGTCCTGGCGTCCATGGCCAGCCCGCTGTGGGGTGTCTACTCGGGGTACGAACTCTTCGAGCACGTCGCGCGGCCGGGAGCCGAGGAGTACATCGACAACGAGAAGTTCCAGTTCCGGCCCCGTGACTACGCGGCGGCCGAGGCGGCGGGCCGCTCCCTCGCCCCCTTCATCGCGCGCCTGAACACCATCAGACGCTCGCACCCGGCACTCGGGGACCTCGAGAACCTCAGCATCCACGGCAGCACGGACCCCGACACGGTGGTTTTCGCCAAGCACAAGGAGACGTCCGCGGGCAAGGACACGATCATCGTGGTCGTGAACGTGGACCCGCACAGTACCCGGGAGAGTACGGTCTCCCTCGACCTCTCCCGGCTCGGGCTCGCGCCGGAGGACTTCGACGAGAACGGTACGTTCGTGGTGGACGACCTCATCACGGGGCAGACCTTCGGGTGGGGCGAGTACAACTACGTCAGGCTGGACCCGCACGTCGAGCCCGCCCATGTTCTTTCAATCAGGAGGCAGCACTAGTGCCCAACCCCTTCCAGCTCAACGCGCCGGGACTGGCCCATGACCCGCACTGGTACCGCAAGGCGGTGTTCTACGAGGCCCTGGTCCGTGGATTCGCCGACGCGAACGGGGACGGCTCCGGCGATCTGTCCGGTCTGATCGAGAAGCTCGACTACCTGCAGTGGCTGGGGGTCGACTGCCTCTGGCTGCCGCCGTTCTTCAAGTCCCCGCTGCGCGACGGCGGCTACGACATCTCCGACTACTACGACGTCCTGGACGAGTTCGGTTCCCTCGGCGACTTCAAGCGGCTCGTGGCCGAGGCGCACGCGCGCGGCGTCCGCGTCATCATCGATCTCCCCATGAACCACACCTCGGACCAGCACCACTGGTTCCAGGAGTCGCGCAGCGATCCCGAGGGCCCCTACGGCGATTTCTACGTCTGGAGCGACACGGACGAGAAGTACCAGGACGCGCGCATCATCTTCGTTGACACCGAGGAGTCCAACTGGAGCTTCGACCCGGTGCGGCGCCAGTTCTTCTGGCACCGGTTCTTCGACCACCAGCCGGACCTCAACTTCGAGAACCCCAAGGTGCAGGAAGCCATCTTCGACGTCGTGAAGTTCTGGCTCGACCAGGGCATCGACGGCTTCCGCGCGGACGCCATCCCCTACCTCTTCGAGGAGGAGGGCACCAACTGCGAGAACCTGCCGAAGACGCACGAGTTCCTCAAGCGCCTCCGGGCCATGGTCGACGAGAAGTATCCCGGCCGTGTCATCATCGCCGAGGCGAACCAGATGCCGGACGAGGTCGTCGAGTACTTCGGTGACGAGGACGGCCCCGAGTGCCACATGTCCTTCCACTTCCCGATCATGCCGCGGCTGTTCTACGCCCTCCGGGACCAGAAGGCCGCTCCCATCATCGACACCATGAAGGACACGCCCGACATCCCCGCGGGCGCCCAGTGGGGCACCTTCCTCAGGAACCACGACGAGCTGACGCTCGAGATGGTCACCAACGAGGAGCGTGAGGCCATGCTCGGGTGGTACGCACCGGATCCGCGCATGCGGGCGAACGTGGGTATCCGTCGCAGGCTCTCGCCCCTTCTCGACAACTCCCGCGCGGAGGTCGAGCTGATCCACGCGCTGCTCCTCTCGCTCCCGGGCAGCCCGTTCCTGTACTACGGCGACGAGATCGGCATGGGCGACAACATCTGGCTCGAGGACCGCGACGCGTCGCGCACCCCGATGCAGTGGAACCCGGACCGCAATGCCGGGTTCTCCCCGGTGGACCCCGGGAAGCTGTACCTCCCCGTGGTGCAGTCGCTCGTCTACCACTACAACCACGTGAACGTCGAGGCGCAGATGGCCACCTCGAGTTCGCTGCTGCACTGGGTCCGCCAGATGCTCGCCGTCCGCAAGGCGCACCCCGCCTTCGGCCTCGGCAGCTATCGCAATGTCCCGGTCGAGTCCGAGAACGTGTTGGCCTTCCTCCGCGAGGTGGACGTCGCGAACGCCGAGGGCGAGCAGGCGGAATCGGTGCTCTGCATCTTCAACCTGTCGCAGCACCCCGTGGCGGCGCGGATGCGCCTGCCCGAGTTCGCCGGACGGGGGCTCCGCGACCTGTTCGGCGGCGCGATCTTCCCGGCGTTCGCGGACGACGGCGAGATCACACTCACGCTCGGTAGCCACGACTTCTTCTGGCTGCGCGTCCGTTCCGCGACCTCCAACTCCGCCTCACCGCACACCGAGGCGATGCCCGTCATCGCCATCGCGGAGGGGTCACGGTCATGACGTCCCACACTCCCTACATCCCGGAGATCCTTTCCGAGTGGCTTCCCGCCCAGCGCTGGTTCCCGGCGAGGAGCCGCTCCGTCGACATCACCGTCGTCGGCGGGACGGTGCTGGAGGACCCGGCCGGCCTGGCCGGCTTCGAGGTGCACTTCCTCGCCGTGGAGTCCGGCCGGCGCACGGATGTCGTGAGTGTCCCGATCAGCTATCGGACCGAGGAACTCGACGACGCCGCGGCGGGACTCATCGGGAAGGTCGATCACCCCGAGCTCGGCTCCCGGTGGGCCTACGACGCCACGTTCGACCCCGATTTCGTCCGTGCGTGGGTGTCCTTCATCCTGCAGGGCGGCTCTACGGCCGACGGACGGCTGGTCGGCACCCTGATCAAGGAGCCCGTGGGCCAGGGGCCCGGAGCATCGCAGCCCGTGAAGGTGCTGCAGGGTGAGCAGTCCAACACCTCCGTGGTCTACGGCTCGGGGCCCGGCTCCATGATCGTCAAGTTCTTCCGCGTCCTCGCGGCGGGCGAGAGCCCCGATGTGCAGATCAGCGCCGGGCTCACGGCGGGCGGTTCCACGGACACCCCCGACACCTACGGGTGGGTCACCGGGACCTGGCAGCAGGCGCACAGCGAGCCGGGCCGGCACGTCACGGGACACGTGAGCGTCCTCCGCGACTTCGTCGAGGGCAGCACCGACGCGTGGCGCACCGCATCGCTCGCCGCCTCCTCGGGAACCGAGTTCTCCGACGAGTCCCGCGAGCTCGGCCGCGCGATCGCGCGGATCCACCAGCAGCTCGACGGCGCCTTCGGTAGCAGGCAGGCCTCGGATGAGGAGCAGGAGGAGTTCCGGCGGGCGCTCGCGCACCGCATCCGCTGGGCCTGGGAGGAGGCGGCTGACGCCGTCGGTCCCCTCCAGGCGGAGGTCGACGCCGTCGTGCGTGGCGTCGAGGAGCTCGACGCCGTCCCGCCGTTGCAGCGCATCCACGCCGACCTGCACCTCGGGCAGGTCCTCCAGGCGCCGGACGGCACCTGGCTCATCATCGATTTCGAGGGCGAGCCCCTGCGGCCCACCGAGGAGCGGAGCGTCCCGGACGTCCCTCTCCGCGACGTCGTGGGCATGGTGCGTTCCCTCGAGTACGCGGCGGCGTCACGCGGGCCGGCTCCTGCCGGCTCACCCGAGGCCGACGTCACCGAGCAGTGGTCCGCAGCAGCGCGTGCCGCGTTCCTCGCCGGCTACTCCGACGAGTCCGGCTCCGCCGTCGACACCTCGGGAGCCCTCTACCGCGCTCTTTGGCTCGACAAGGCCCTCTACGAGGTCGTCTACGAAATCCGCAACAGGCCGGACTGGGTCGAGATGCCCGTCCGGGACGTCCGCCGTGTACTGGGTGCTGAGCCCGCCGCCGACGCAACGAAAGCAGCAGACATGAACCCCCCGAAGAAATCCGCCGGCGAGAACGGCGAGCAGTCCATCGCGGGCAAGGCAGCGAAGGTTGCGAAGAAGGCCGCCAAGGCGGTCGCGGACACAGCCGCGACGGCGTCCGCGAAGGTGTCGGCCGCGGCCGAGAACGACGGTTCGGGTGCGAACGCCCCGGGCAGGCCCGCGGTCGATGCACCAGCAGCCGCCCCCGTGAAAGCCCCGACGGCGGCCGCTGTTCCGGTGGTCGTCGAGCAGTCCGTGCTCCAGCAGGTCTCGGAGGGCGTCCACCGCCAGCCGCACGCCGTCCTCGGTGCGCACCTGGCCGACGACGACACCGTCACCATCCGCACGCTGCGCCGCCTCGCGCGCTCCGTCGTCGTCGTGACGGCATCCGGACGCACGGAGCTGACGCACGAGCACAACGGCATCTGGGTGGGTGCCATGCCCGCGGAGAACCCGGGCCACGTGCCCGATTACCGGCTCGAGGTGACCTACGAAGCGGATCCCGTCCTCGTGGACGATCCGTACCGGTTCCTGCCCACGCTCGGCGAGATCGACATGCACCTGATCGGGGAGGGCCGGCACGAGACGCTGTGGACCGCCCTCGGCGCGCACGTCCGGCACTACTCGTCGGTCCTGGGCGACATCGAGGGCGTGTCCTTCGCCGTGTGGGCACCGAACGCCCGCGCCGTCCAGGTCATGGGGGACTTCAACGGCTGGGACGGCAGCGTCAATGCGATGCGTGCGCTCGGCAGCTCGGGAATCTGGGAGATCTTCATCCCGGGAGCCGGCGCGGACACCTGCTACAAGTTCAAGATCCTCGGCAGCGACGGCCAGTGGCGCGAGAAGGCGGACCCCATGGCACGCGGCACCGAGGTGCCGCCGCTGACCGGGTCGAAGGTCGTCGAGTCGAGCTACACGTTCGGCGACGACGAGTGGATGGCCGCGCGCGCCGCCGGGGACCCGCACAACGGCCCGATGAGCGTCTACGAGGTGCACCTCGGCTCCTGGCGCCAGGGCCTCAGCTACCGGGAGCTCGCCGAGCAGCTCACGGAGTACGTGTCCTGGCAGGGGTTCACGCACGTCGAGCTGATGCCCGTCGCCGAGCACCCCTTCGGTGGCTCGTGGGGGTACCAGGTGACGTCGTACTTCGCGCCGACCTCACGTTTCGGTTCGCCCGACGATTTCAAGTACCTGGTGGACCGCCTCCACCAGGCCGGCATCGGCGTCATCATGGACTGGGTCCCGGCCCACTTCCCCAAGGACGCCTGGGCCCTTGCCAACTTCGACGGCGGCACGCTGTACGAGCACGGTGACCCGTTCCTCGGGGAGCACCGGGACTGGGGGACCCTCATCTTCGACTTCGGCCGTCGGGAGGTGCGCAACTTCCTGGTCGCGAACGCCCTGTACTGGCTCGAGGAGTTCCACATCGACGGACTGCGCGTCGACGCCGTCGCCTCGATGCTCTACCTGAACTACTCCCGCGAAGAGGGCCAGTGGCGGCCGAACAAGTTCGGCGGGCAGGAGAACCTGGAGGCCATCTCGTTCCTGCAGGAGGTCAACGCCACGGCGTACAAGCGGGCGCCGGGCATCGTCATGGTCGCGGAGGAGTCCACGGCGTTCGACGGCGTCACCCGGCCCACGAGCAGCGGCGGCCTCGGGTTCGGCATCAAGTGGAACATGGGCTGGATGCACGACACCCTCGAGTACATCTCCGAGGACCCGATCAACCGGGTGCACCACCACGGCAAGGCGACGTTCTCCATGGTGTACGCCTACACCGAGAACTTCATGCTGCCCATCAGTCACGACGAGGTGGTCCACGGCAAGGGATCGCTCCTGCGTAAGATGCCGGGTGACCGGTGGCAGCAGCTCGCCAACGTCCGGGCCTACCTCGCCTTCCAGTGGGCGCACCCCGGCAAGCAGCTCATCTTCATGGGGTCGGAGTTCGCCCAGGAAGCGGAGTGGGCCGAGCAGCACAGCCTGGACTGGTACCTGACGGACACCCCGTCCCACAAGGGTGTGCAGGAACTCGTCCGATCGCTCAACGCCATCTACCGGGAGACGCCTGCACTCTACGCACGGGACAACGAGCCCGCCGGCTTCCAGTGGATCGACGAGAACGACGGCGAGCACAACACCCTCTCCTTCATCCGGTGGGACCACCAGGGCAACCCGCTCGTCTGCATCGCCAACTTCGCAGGCGGCCCGCACGAAGGGTTCCGCGTCGGTCTGCCGTGGGCGGGGGAGTGGACGGAGGTCCTCAACACGGACTCCGCGCAGTTCGGCGGCTCGGGTGTGGGCAACGACGGGCACGTGACCGCGCGGGAGGGCGCCCACAACGGGCAGCCCGCCTATGGTGACGTCCGCGTGCCGCCGCTGGGAGTGCTGTACCTCAAGCCCGCCGGCTCCTGAGTCCGGCCGGGCGTAGCAGCTGTGGACCTTCCTCACCGAGGGGGGTCCACAGCTGTTTTACATCCAGGGCGATCCGGTGCTACTGTCTATATCCGCGCTGATGAAGGAATCTGGTCGGCCGACAACCACACAAACGGGGTTCACCCTCCATCCATCTGGATGGGTCGTGACCCGGGGGCGGTGGGAACCGGCGGATTTGGAAATACGGAGACAGTGCGGGTAAGCTTGAAAAGTTGCTTCGGAGCGATGACATGACGGTTTGGTTGTGTTTGGTGCCG
>NZ_JBZCNC010000005.1:0-185300 GCF_058269115.1 Arthrobacter sp. TJ-266 | reverse complement strand
TTGGCACACTATTGAGTTCTCAAACAACAGGAGCAACCGGCACCAAACACAACCAAACCGTCATGTCATCGCTCCGGAGCAACTTTTGAAGCTTACCCGCACCGCTCCGAGTTCCGCAAATCCGCACTGTTCCGTGGATTTCCGCTTCCGGAGGACCGTCACGTTGCCTCGATGCGCACAGCGCATCCGGGCCGTTCTCGATCAGTTGGGGGGTTTGTCGCCCTCATCGGGGCAACTCCATAACTATAGGGTCTGACGGACGGTAGCGCCAAATCGACGGGGATCCCGCCCCTGCTCGGCGCTCCCGCCCGGCTCAGCCGGCGTCGACCATCGCGAGGTTGCGCTTCCCGCGCCGCACCAGGAGGTACCGCCCGTGGAGCAGTTCATGCTTCCCCACGACATGATCGGCGTCGGTGATCTTCACGTTGTTGACGTAGGCGCCGCCCTCGGCGACGGTGCGCCGGGCACCGGAGTTGCTCGTTGCGAGTCCCGACGTCACCAGCAGGTCCACGATCCCCAGCGCATCCTTCGGCGCCGTGACCGCGGTCAGTTCCGCCGTCGCCGCCTGCAGGGTCACGAGGTCGAGGGATGACAGGTCGCCCTGCCCGAACAGGGCGGCCGACGCGGCGATGACCTTCTCGGTGGCGTCGACCCCGTGCACGAGAGAGGTGACGTCGTACGCCAGGGCCCGCTGCGCCTCGCGCGCATGCGGACGTTCCGTGGTCGCCCGCTCCAACTGCTCGATGTCGGTCCGTGAGCGGAAGGTGAAGATCTTCAGGCGCTCCACCACATCGGTGTCGCTGGTGTTGAGCCAGAACTGGAACATGGCGTAGGGGCTCGTCATCGCGGGATCGAGCCAGACGGCGTTGCCCTCGCTCTTGCCGAACTTCGTGCCGTCCGAGTTGGTGATGAGGGGCGTGCCGATGGCATGGACGCCCTTCCCCTCCACCTTGCGCACCAGCTCGGTGCCACTGGTGAGGTTCCCCCACTGGTCGGACCCACCGGTCTGGAGCACGCAGTCGTACTCGCGGAACAGCTGCAGGTAGTCCATGCCCTGCAGGATCTGGTAGCTGAACTCGGAGTAGCTGATGCCCTCGTCGGAGTTCAACCGCTTGGCGACGGCCTCCTTCTTGATCATCGTGCCCACGCGGAAGTGCTTGCCGACGTCGCGCAGGAAGTCGATGACACTCATGGGCCCGGTCCAGTCGAGGTTGTTCACCATGCGCGCCGGGTTCTCCCCCTCGAAGTCGAGGAAGCGCTGGACCTGCCCCTGGAGGTAGCCGACCCACTCGGCCACGGTCTCCTTCGTGTTCATGGTGCGCTCCGCCGTCGGCCGCGGATCGCCGACCAGACCCGTGGAGCCGCCGACAAGACCCAGCGGACGGTGCCCGGCGAGCTGAAGGCGTCGCATGGTCAGGAGCTGGACGAGGTTGCCGAGGTGCAGGCTCGGCGCCGTCGGATCGAAGCCGCAGTAGAAGGTGATGGGCGCGCCGGCGAGGAGCTCGCGCAGCTCCGTCTCGTCCGTCGACACGTGGACGAGGCCGCGCCACAGCAGCTCGTCGTACACGGTGTCGAAGGAGGGGTCGTTCTGTTGGCCGGAGAGGCCGCTGACCGGACGTTCTGTTTGCTGGGACACCGTCCCAAATTATCAGTCGGCGATACCCGCGGGAATTCGGCCGGTGGAGATGACGCGGAGCCGCTGGGTGGGGCGCGTCATCGCCACGTAGAGGTCACCGACGCGGGCCGTCGCCGAATCCATCATGTCCTGCGGCTCGAGGATGACCACGCCGTCGAACTCGAGTCCCTTGGACTCGCGCGGACTGATCACCACGATGTCCTGGCTGGGGCCGCCGGCACCGGAGCCGACGCGGGGACCGTACGTCGCCGCGAGTGCCTGACGGACGCCCGTCAACAGGTGGTCCGGGGCGATCACGGCGAGGAGTCCGCCGTCCACGACCGCCAGTTCCTCCCGCAGGGCCGCGACGAGTGCGGGCAGGAGCTCCGGCACGGTGTCCAGCACCGGGGCGAACCGACCCTCGCGGACCGCCTTCGGCGCGGACACGACCAGCCCGGCCGCATTGGCCATGCGGACGGCGGCCTCCGCGATCTGCGAGGGCGTGCGGTAATTGACGGTCAGCTCCTCGAGCTGCCAGCGGTCCCCGACGAAGGGCTGCAGGGCCTGCTGCCAGGAACTCGATCCCGCCGCGGAACTCGTCTGGGCGATGTCGCCCACGATCGTGAAGGACTTCAGCGGGCAGCGCCGCATCAGGAGCCTCCACTGCATGGCGGACAGCTCCTGCGCCTCGTCGACCACGATGTGCCCGTAGGCCCAGGTGCGGTCGGTCGCCGCGCGATCCGCCGCGGACAGCCGCGTGGCGGACACCGTGTTCGCCTGCGCCAGCTCCTCCGCGGTCAGGACGCCGTCCACCCCGGAGTCCATGAGGGACGCGTTGACGTTCTCGAGCGTGCGCTCGGCGTTGGCGAGATCGCGCTTCATCTCCTGCTCCCGCGCCGCACCGTCGCGGCCCGCGGAGGCGTCGAGGTCGCCGAGCAGCTCGGCGGCCTCGTCGAGGAGCGGGACGTCCGCCTCGGTCCAGGGCGCGTCGACGGCACGCGTCATCGAGCGGATCTGCGCATCGTCGAGGTCCGGTGCTGCGGCGCGCAGCTGCCCGGGGCGGGACAGGAGCTCCGCCACGAGTTTCTGCGGTGTGAGCGGCATCCACGCCAGGTTCAGGGCGACGCGCACGTCGCGGGCACTGCGGACGTCCTCGGCGAGGTACGAGCGGTCCGCGTTGTTGCCGCCGCCCGAGGACTCCTCGAGCTTCTCGAGGAGCTGCTCGGTGAGTTCGCGCAGCAGGATCTTGACGAAGGTCATGCGCGCCTCGTTGTGCGGCTTGCCCGTGGCACGGGCCCGCTCGCGCGCGCGGCCCACCTGCTTGGGCGTCAGCGTGAGGAGCGTCCCCTCGACGTTGAGGCGCTGGTTCTCCGCGGGGACGCGCTGCCGGTTCGCCACGGCACGGCGCAGAACCTCGGCCATCTCGAGCCGCCCCTTGAGCGCTGCGGCCTGCTCGGACGACTCCTGCACGGTGGTGATCCCCGGCATGAGCGTGCCGATACCGGCCATCACGACGCCGGTCTCACCCAGGGAGGGGAGCACGCGCTCGATGTACCGCATGAAGGCATCGGTGGGACCGACGAGCAGCACGCCCGCCGACTTCAGGCGGTCGCGGTGCGTGTAGAGGAGATAGGCGGCGCGGTGCAGCGCCACGGCGGTCTTGCCGGTGCCCGGGCCGCCCTGCACCACGGTGACTCCGGGCAGAGGTGCCCGGATGATGCGGTCCTGTTCGGCCTGGATGGTGCCGACGATGTCCGACATCTGCCCCGTGCGTCGCGTGTTGAGGGCCGCGAGCAGGGCGCCTTCGCCCTGCAGGGACTCCTCGTCACCGAGGAGGTCGGCGTCGAGGACGTCGTCCTCGATCGCGACGACGTCGCGCCGGGACAGGATGAGGTGGCGACGCCGTCGTACGCCCATGCGCTCGAAGGCCGTGGCCTGGTAGAAGGTACCGGCCTCCGGTGCCCGCCAGTCCACCATGAGCTGTCGCAGGGAGTCGTCCGAGAGCCCGATGCGGCCGATGTAGCGCTTGTCCCCTGTGTCGAGGTCGAGCCTGCCGAACACCAGGCGGTCGTCGACCGCGTTCAGCTGCGCCAAGCGGTCCTCGTACATGGTGGCGAAGGCGTCACGTTCGGAGCGGTTCTGGTGCGAGCCCGAGGACTGCGTGCGGCGGACCTCCGCCAGTTGCTGCGCCTTCTCGGCTCTCAGCTCGTCCAGCCGGCGGTAGAGGGCGTCGACGTACTCGCGCTCGTTGTCCAGCTCGATCCTCGCCTGCGGCGTCTCGGGCATGGGCACCTTCCTTCTCTCGCGGGCCGACCGTCGATTCTAGCGCGCCGGGGACCCCACGTGGTGCACGGTCCGGACGCTCCGCCCGGCCAGGGCGGCCCGTCCGCCGAGCTCGTCCAGTTCGAGGACCACACCGCACCCGACGACGACGGCTCCCGCCCTTTCCAGCAACGCGCATGCCGCGACCAGCGTTCCGCCCGTCGCGAGGACGTCGTCGAGCACGAGGACACGGGTGCCGGCTGCCAGATCCGCCTGGTGGAGCTCGAGGACGGCCTGGCCGTACTCGAGGTCGTAGGACTCACGGAACACCGCCCGGGGCAGCTTGCCGGCCTTGCGGATGGTCACCACACCGGTGCCGGTGGCGTAGGCGACGCCGGCCGCCAGGAGGAAGCCCCGTGCCTCCACCCCGGCGACGACGTCGAACGATCCGGCGAAGGGCAACGCGACGGCGTCGACGACGGCCTTGAACGCGTGCGCGTCGGCGAAGACCGGTGTGAGGTCCTGGAAGGCGATGCCCGGTGAGGGGAAATCGGGGACGACAGCGGCGAGGCGGTCGATCGCGGTCCGCGCCTGCTCGATCGCGTCGGCCGTCGGGTGGGTCGGGGCGTTGCTCGTTGTCACGGGTCAACCTTACGGCGCCGGCGGCATCCTGCCGGGCCGGAAGCGGGACACCGTGGGCTCGCCCGGTAGCCAGAAGCGCCACGGGTACTGTGCAGTTCCCGCGACACCGCTCACCCCGACGCGCGGGCCCCTGCTGACATCGGCCGCCGGCACGGGCGGCAGGACGAGCCGGAAGGGTGCGGCCAGCGCATCGGCGCCGTCGACCCTGCGGTCCAAGCCGAGCGCCTGCGCGAGACGGGCGGGTCCCCTGGCGAGATCGAGATCCGTGGCCGGCCGGGACCGCCGCTCGCGCGCGAGATCGACGCCCTCGGTGATCTCGCCGGCGCGAAGCAGGAGCCCCGTGGCCCACCCCTCGGTGCCGCACACGATGTTCGCGCAGTAGTGCATGCCGTAGGTGAAGTAGACGTACAGGTGGCCCGCGGCGCCGAACATCGTCGCGTTCCGGGCGGTCTTCCCCCGGAAGGCGTGCGAACCGGGATCGTCGGGGCCGAGGTACGCCTCGACCTCGGTGATCCGCACGGTCACGGGGCCGGCGTCGTCGTCCTGGTGTGTGAGGTGGGCACCGAGGAGCGAGGGGGCGACCTCGAGGGCGCTCCCACTCAGGAGGCGCCGCGTGGCCGTGCTGTCCGTGCTGTCCGTGCTGTCGGGGGTCTCGCGGGGGTCGATCATCCTCCGACGATAGCGACGAGCAGCGGTGCGCGCTCCGGCGGCGGGCCTGCCACTGCCGTGTCCGTTTCCCGCTAGAGGGGGAGGAGCGGCGGTGGCAGGATGGCGGCATGGACTTCTGGCAGCGGTACAGCGCGATCGATGCGCGCGACCCACGCTTCGACGGCCAGTTCGTCACCGCTGTGTCCACCACCGGCATCTACTGCCGGCCCTCCTGCCCCGCGCGCACCCCGAAACCGGACAACGTCCGCTTCTACCGCACGTCCGCGGCAGCGCACGACGCCGGGTACCGGGCCTGCAAGCGATGCCTGCCGGAGGCCGTGCCCGGTGACCCCGCGTGGAACCTGCGCAGCGACGCCGCGGCCCGCGCCATGCGGCTGATCGCCGACGGGGAGGTGGAGCGGACGGGGGTGTCCGGGCTCGCGGCCCGGCTCGGCTACTCCCCGCGCCACCTCAACCGGATCCTGCGCGAGGAACTCGGCGCAGGAGCCCTCTCGCTCGCGCGGGCGCACCGGGCACAGACGGCCCGAACCCTCTTGACCGGTTCGTCCCTGCGTTTCGCGGACGTCGCGTTCGCCGCCGGATTCGGCAGCATCCGCCAGTTCAACGACACCGTGCAGGAGGTTTTCGACCTCACTCCGGGGCAGGTGCGCAGCGCGTCGAGGGCCGCGACGGAGGCGTCCGAGGGCGTCGTCGGTCCGGACGCCCGTGCCGTGCGCCTCTCGCTGTTCCTGCCGGTGCGGCTGCCCTTCGATCCGGACATCTTCCGGTTCCTCGCCGCCCGCGCCGTCGAGGGCGTGGAGGAGGGAACGACGAGGAGCTATGAGCGGGCGCTCCGGCTGCCCGCCGGGCCTGCCTGGTTCAGGGCCACGTCGGTGGAGTCCCGCGCCGACGGCCGTGGCGTGCTGCCGGTGACGGTGTCCGTCGCCCGCCTCGCGGACCTTCCCACGCTGCTCACGCGCATCCGGCGGCTGTTCGACCTCGACGCCGACCCCTACGCGATCGACGCCGCCCTCAGCCGGGACAGGACCTTCGCACGGCTCGTGTCCGCGCACCCGGGGATGCGCCTGCCCGGATCGGTGGATCCCGACGAGACCCTGGTCCGCGCGATCGTCGGCCAGCAGATCACCGTGGCATCGGCGACGACGGCGCTCGGACGTCTCGCCGCCGGCAGCCCGTCGATCGAGCTACCCGGCACCGCCCTGACGCGCATGTTCCCCACGGCCGGGGAGCTCGCCGACGCCGCCGAGCCGCTCCTGCCGGGCCCGCGCCGCCGCGACGCGACGCTCCGGAACGTCGCCCGCCTGCTGGCGGACGGCTCCCTGGGCGTCGGCATCGAGGCGGAGCCCGCAGCTCTCCGGGCGGCGTTGCTCGCGGTGGACGGCATCGGGCCGTGGACGGCCGACTACGTGGTGATGCGCGTACTCGGCCACCCGGACGTCCACCTCTCCGCCGACGCCGCCGTCCGAGCCGGGTGGAGACGGGCCACCGACCAGGATCCGTCTGCCACGCTGGACGCCTCGATAGGCGCCACGGTGGATGCCGCGATGGAGACGGTGCGGCCCTGGCGCTCCTACGCCACGGTGCATCTCTGGAGCGCAGCGGCGCAGCGGACCGAGCCCGCGAGAGCCGGCATCCGATGAGCGTCACCCCCTACCCCCGATACGCGAGCTCCCCAGGATCCCTCTTCTCCCCCACTCCCCCGTCGTCGAATGGAGCACCCCCATGTCAGCCGTGACAGCACCCGAAGCGATCGACTACCCGGGGCCCGTGATTTTGCGCGGCTCGACGACCACCACGATCGACACCCCGGACGGAGCGTTCACGGTCATCGAGGCCGAGGGCGCCGTGCTCGCCTCGGGATGGACCGATCGGGCAGCCGAACTGATCGGGCAGATCCATTCGAGCCTCCGAACCGCCAGCTTCGACCGCGCGGCGTCGAACGCTGCGCCGGCCCTCGACGCCGTGGCGCGGTACTACGACGGCGACTTCGAGGCCTCCCGCACGGTCACGGTGCGGCAGGTCTCGGGCCCGTTCCGCTCCCACGCCTGGGACGTCCTGCGGGCGGTGGAGCCCGGAGCACCCGTCACCTACCTCCAGTACGCGGAACGCGCCGGCAACCCGACGGCCGTCCGCGCCGCGGCGGGGGCCTGTGCCAAGAACGCCGCAGCACTGTTCGTCCCCTGCCACCGCATCATCCGCACGGACGGGAGTCTCGGCGGTTTCCGTTGGGGCCTCGGCGTCAAACAGCGGCTCCTCGACCGGGAGGCGGGGCGACCGGTCGTCTAGACGGACGTGCGGGCCGGGGACCCGGCCGGTGACACGAGCAGCTGACGCGCCGCCATGTCCCGGTACAGCTCGCTGGTGCGCAGGAGGTCCTCGTGGGTCCCGACGGCGGAGACGCGCCCCTGGTCGAGGACCACGATCTGGTCGAAGTCCGCGACCGTCGAGAGCCGGTGGGCGACGACGACGACCGTGCGGTCCCGGGACGCCTCCCCCAGGGTCTGCTGCAGCAACTGCTCGGTCCTGGAGTCGACGGCCGAGGTGGGCTCGTCCATGAGCAGCACAGGCCGGTCCGCGAGGATCACCCGGGCCCAGGCGAGGCGCTGACGCTGGCCGCCGGAGAGGCGGATGCCGTCCTCACCCAGGTTGAGATGGAGACCGTCCTCGGACCTGTCGCCCAGGGCATCGAGACCCACCGACGTCAGGACCCGGCGGAGCTGCTCGTCCGTCGCGTCCGGTGCGGCAAGCCGCAGATTATCCGCGAGCGTGCCGCTGAGGACCGGGGCCTCCTGCTCCACGAGGCCGATCCG
Organism: Arthrobacter sp. TJ-266; assembly: GCF_058269115.1. NCBI lineage: Bacteria > Bacillati > Actinomycetota > Actinomycetes > Micrococcales > Micrococcaceae > Arthrobacter > Arthrobacter sp. TJ-266. Next base: position 177,302 of record NZ_JBZCNC010000005.1, on the reverse strand, counting down.
CGACCGGAGCTCGGACCGGGGAACGGCCGGGAGCGCGACGCCGTCGAAGGTGATGCTGCCATCTGTGGGCTCGTAGAACCGCTCGAGCAGGGCGAGCACCGTGGACTTCCCGGCACCCGAGGGGCCCACGAGCGCGGTCCTGCTGCCGGCCGGCACGGTGAAGCTCACGCCGTCGAGCACGGGACGGAGCGGTTCGCGCGGGCCCTCGACATCCGGGCCGCTCCGTGGAGGCCCTTCGAGGGGACTGCTGTCGCGGCTGACGGCGCCGTCGTCGGCTGTGGCACCACCCGTACCGGTTGCACCGTCAGCGGTGACGGTGGGAGAGGTATCTGTACCTGCGCCGTCGTCGGCCTCCGCGTAGTGGAAGCTGACGTTCCTCAGCTCCAGGGCGCCGACGGGCGCGGCGGGGCGTGCTGCTGTCGTTGCACCGGCGGCGACGGTGCCTGCCTCGTCCGCGCGTTCGGGCTCGAGCCGGGCGATCTCCTGGATCCGATCCAGTGCGGCGAGCCCGGACTGGATCTGGACGAACGCGCTCATCGCCGAGCCGATCGGCATGACCAGGAGGAACAGGTAGAGGATGAAGGCGATGAGGTCGCCCAGCTGCAGCTCGCCGGCTGCCACCCGGATGCCGCCGACGGCCAGCACCACGATGAACGCGCCCTGGATGCAGATCGACATGATTGGCTGGACCGCCGCCTGCAGCTTCGCCATCGCGATGCCCGCGCGGAATGCACTGGTGGCCTCGACGTCGATCACGGCCGCCTCGCGCTCCTCCGCCACCGACGCCTTGATGGTGCGGATCCCGGACAGGCCCCGCTCCACGGCCGCCGTCATGGACCCCACGGCGTCCTGGACGTCGCGGCTGCGCTTGCGGATCAGACGCCCCAGGAACAGCACACCGCCGGCCCCGAGCAGGACGGCGGTGAGCGTGATGCCGAAGAGCAGCGGGTCGATCAGGACCATCAGGACGACGGCTGCGCAGAACATCAGGACCGAGGAGACGATCTCGAACAGGCCCGAGGTGATGACGCTGCGCATCAGGGTGGTGTCCGAGCCCACGCGGGACATGAGGTCGCCGACGCGACGCCGGTCGAACTCCCGCACGGGCAGGGCCAACAGCTGGCCCACGAGTGACCGGCGCACACCGAGCACCACGGACTCCGCGGTGCGCTGCAGGAGGTAGGACTGCGCTGCGCCGAACACGGCCCCGCCGAGCGTGATACCCACGAGGAACCACACGAAGATCGTTGCGGGCTCGTTGGCCGACACCGCGTTGACGAGCTGCTGGACCATGAGCGGCTGGGCGATGGACAGGCCGGTGGACACGAGGGATACCACGGCCACGAGGACCAGCACGCGGACGTGCCCGCGGAGGTAGGGAAAGAATTCTCTGAGGGTGGCCCGCTGCTGCGGTGCCGGACCGGACGGCTGCATGATCACACGATGCGCCGGGCACGCACCCCAGTCAAAGGACTTCGCGGCAGGCGTAGCAGCGGAGGGTCCGTAACCCGGCGGACGCCGCGCACCGGGGCGGCGCGGCGTCCTCAGCCGGGTCAGCCAGCGGCGTACGCCCCCACAGCGTCGAGCTCCGCCGCCAGCGCCTCGAGCTGACGCCGGACGGCGGACGGCGCCGTGCCGCCCTGCGCGTCGCGGCTCGCGAGCGAGCCCTCGACCGTGAGCACCTCGCGGACCGCCGGGGTGAGGTGGTCCGAGATCCCGGCGAACTCGTGGTCGGTGAGATCCCAGAGCTCGACGCCGCGTGACTCCGCGACGCGCACGGCCGCACCCGACAGCTCGTGGGCCTCGCGGAAGGGCACGCCCTGACGGACGAGCCACTCCGCGATGTCCGTGGCCAGGGCGAAGCCCTGCGGCGCGAGCGAGGCCATCCGCTCGGTGTTGAACACGAGCGTGGCGATCATCCCGGAGACGGCCGGCAGCAGCACCTCGAGGGTGTCGACGGCGTCGAACACGGGCTCCTTGTCCTCCTGGAGGTCCCGGTTGTAAGCCAGCGGCATGCCCTTGAGCGTCGCGAGCAGGCCGGTGAGATCGCCGATGAGGCGGCCCGCCTTGCCGCGCGCCAGCTCCGCGACGTCGGGGTTCTTCTTCTGCGGCATGATCGAGGACCCGGTGGAGAAGGCGTCGTCGAGCGTCACGAACGAGAACTCCTTCGTGGCCCAGATGATGACCTCCTCGCTGATGCGCGAGAGGTCCACCCCGATCATCGCCGTGACCCAGGCGAACTCGGCGTAGACGTCCCGTGACGCGGTGCCGTCGATCGAGTTGTGGGTGGCCGAGAAGAACCCGAGGTCTGCGGCGACCGCCTCGGGATCGAGGCCGAGCGAGGACCCGGCGAGGGCGCCCGAGCCGTACGGCGAGACCCCTGCCCGGCGGTCCCAGTCGGAGAGCCGCTGCACATCCCGCAGGAGCGCCCACGCGTGGGCCAGCAGGTGGTGGCTGAGCAGCACGGGCTGGGCGTGCTGCAGGTGGGTGCGCCCGGGCATGGGCGCCTCGAGGTTCGCCTCCGCCTGGTCGACGAGGGCCTTGATGGTGGCCAGGACGCCCCGGGCGATGATCCGCGCATGGTCACGCAGGTACATCCGGCCGAGGGTCGCCACCTGGTCGTTCCGCGAACGCCCGGCGCGGAGCTTGCCGCCGAGGGCCGGCCCGGCCCGCTCGATCAGCCCGCGCTCCAGCGAGCCGTGCACGTCCTCGTCCGTCTCGGCCGGCATGTAGGCACCCGACCGCACGTCGGCGTCGAGCCGGTCCAGGGCGTCGAGCATGCCACTGAGCTCGTCGTCGTCCAGGAGGCCCGCGGTGTGCAGCACCCGCGCGTGGGCGCGGGATCCCTCGATGTCGTACGTGGCGAGCCGCCAGTCGAAGTGCGTCGACTTGCTCAGGGCCGCGAGGGCGTCCGCGGGGCCGCCGGCGAACCGGCCGCCCCACAGCGATCCCTCGTTCGTCCCCTGCGCTCGCGGTCCGCCGCCCTGCGCTGGAGCCATCAGGCGCCCGCCTGCTGGTCCCGGCGCGACGCCACCTTGGAGGACATGCCGAAGAGCTCGATGAAGCCCCGGGCCATCGACTGGTCGAAGGTGTCGCCGGAATCGTAGGTGGCCAGGTTGAAGTCGTACAGGCCGACATCCGAGCGGCGCCCCGTCACGGTGGCGCGGCCACCGTGCAGGTCCATGCGGATGTCCCCGGTCACGTACTTCTGGGTGTCGTCGATGAACGCGTTCAGCGAGCGCGTCAGCGGCGAGAACCACTGGCCGTCGTACACCAGTTCGGTCCAGCGCTGGCCCACGGTCTTCTTGAACCGGGCCTGCTCGCGCTCGATGGTGACGTTCTCCAGTTCGCGGTGCGCCGCGATGAGGGCCATGGCGCCGGGGGCCTCGTAGATCTCGCGGCTCTTGATACCGACCAGGCGGTCCTCGACGATGTCGATCCGGCCCACGCCCTGCGCGCCTGCTCGGCGGTTGAGCTCCTCGATGGCCTGCAGCGGCGTGACGGGGTTGCCGTCGATCGCGACGGGGATGCCCTCCTTGAAGGAGATGGTGACCTCGTCCGCGGCCGGCGGGAACTCGGGAGAAGCCGTGTAGTCGTAGACGTCCTTCGTGGGACCGTTCCAGATGTCCTCTAGGAAGCCGGTCTCGACGGCGCGGCCCCAGACGTTCTGGTCGATCGAGAAGGGGTTCTTCTTCGTGGTCTCGATGGGCAGGCCCTTCTCCTCGGCGAAGGCGATGGCCTTGTCGCGGGTCAGTGCGAGGTCGCGCACCGGCGCGATGCACTTCAGGTCCGGGCCGAGGGTCTGGATGCCGACCTCGAAACGCACCTGGTCGTTGCCCTTGCCGGTGCAGCCGTGGGACACGGTGGTGGCGCCGAACTCCCGCGCTGCTGCGACGAGGTGCTTGACGATGACCGGACGGGACACCGCCGAGACCAGCGGGTAGGCGTCCATGTACAGGGCATTGGCCTTGAGCGCCGGCATGCAGTATTCGTTGGCGAACTCGTCGCGGGCGTCGGCCACGTAGGCCTCGACGGCGCCGCAGCCCAGCGCGCGCTGGCGGATGGTCTCGAGGGACTCGCCGCCCTGTCCGACGTCGACCGCCACGGCGATCACCTCGGCCCCGGTGGCTTCGGCGATCCAGCCGATGGCCACGGAGGTGTCGAGTCCGCCGGAGTAGGCGAGGACGATGCGTTCGGTCACGGGAGGTGCTCCTTAGGTTGTGCGGTGGGTGGCCGGGCTCGTGCCGGGCCACTCGATCGGTGGGGCCGCAGCTGTCAGCGTAGCGGCGGCGGGTTCGGGTCTGTCCGGGTGGTCGGGGTCAGGCGGGCTCGGCGCCGGCCTGCGCCTCCTGCGCCAGGCGGAGAAAACGCTCGGCGACGGCGGAGCCGCCGTCGGGCTCGCGACTGACGAGCATCACGGTGTCGTCGCCGGCGATCGTGCCGAGGATGGACGGCATGACCGAGTGGTCGATCGCGAGGGCCAGGAAGTTCGCCGCACCGGGCGGGGTCCGCAGGATGACGATGTTCCCGCTGGCCTCGGCGGTGACCAGCAGTTCGTTGCACAGCTTGGTCAGCCGCGCGTCGAGGATCTCCTGCGACACACCACTCTGGACGTGCCGCCCGCCACCCTCGACGGGCACCGCGTAGACGAGCGCGCCGTCGGCCCCGCGGACGCGCACCACGCCGAGCTCCACGAGGTCGCGCGAGAGCGTGCCCTGGTTGACCTGGACGCCGTCCGCAGCGAGCAGGGACGCGAGCTCCACCTGCGAGCGCACGGACTGCGCGGTCAGCAGATCCGTGATGCGTGCGTGCCGCGACGTCTTGGTGGTGGGCCGGGCGGAGTCCCGCTGGACGGTCATGATCCGCCCTGTTCCGCGGACTTCCGCAGGAGCCACGTCATGAGGGCCTTCTGCGCGTGCAGCCGGTTCTCGGCCTCGTCCCAGACGACCGACTGCGGGCCGTCGATGACGTCGGCCGAGATCTCGTACCCGCGGTAGGCGGGCAGGCAGTGGAGCACGACGGCGTCCGGGGCGGCCTGCGCCAGGGCTGCGGAGTCCACGGCGTAGGAGCGGAACAGCTCCTGCCGTGCAGCCTTCTCGTCCTCCTGGCCCATGGACACCCAGGTATCCGTGGCGACGACGTCGGCCCCTGCGAGCGCCCCGGCGGGATCCGTGGTGACGAGGACGGATCCGCCCGTCTCGGCCGCGCGGTCCTCCGCGGCGGCGACGACGGAAGCGTCCGGGAGGTGCCCCTCGGGACCGGCGATGCGGACGTGCATCCCCGCCGTGACTCCGGCGAGCAGGTAGGAGTTCGCCATGTTGTTCGCGGCGTCCCCCAGGTACGCGAGGGTGAGCCCGGCCAGCGTGCCCTTGTGCTCGCGGATGGTGAGCAGGTCGGCGAGCAGTTGGCACGGGTGGTAGTCGTCGGAGAGCGCGTTGATGACCGGCACCCTGGACGCCGCGGCCATCTCCTCGAGGTCGGACTGGGCGTAGGTGCGCCACACGATGGTGGCGACCATGCGCTCGAGGACCTTCGCGGTGTCCGTGATGGTCTCCTTGTGGCCGAGCTGCGAATCCCCCGCCCCGATGATGAGCGGCACTCCCCCGAGATCCGCAATGCCTGCCGCGAAGGAGACACGCGTACGGGTGGAGGTCTTGTCGAAGATCACGGCGACGGTCTGCCGCCCGGCGCCCGTTCCGGCGAAGGGCGCGTGCGCGTACGGGTCCGCCTTCAGGTCGAGGGCGAGGTCGAGGACCTCCGCCTGCTCGGCGGGCGAGAGGTCGGTGTCGACGAGGAAGTGGCGCGTCATGCTGATGCCTCCCGGAGTGTGGTCTGAGCGGTGCTGAGGATCGACGGCAGGGCGTCGAGGAAGGTGTCGGCCTGCTCGCGCGTGAGGATCAGCGGAGGGGCGAGCCGGATGGTCGTGGGGCCGGTGGCGTTGATGATGAACCCCGCCGCCAGCGCAGCCTGCACCGCTGCGGGAGCGTACCCGCCGTCGAGGTCGAAGCCGATGAGCAGGCCCGCGCCGCGCACCTCGGTGACGCCCTCCACGGCGGCGAGCCGCTCGCGCAGGTGACCGCCGACGTCGTGCGCGCCCTGCAGGGAGCCCCCCGACTCGAGGGCGTGGATCGTCGCGAGACCCGCCGCGGTGGCCACGGGATTGCCGCCGAACGTGGAGCCGTGCTGACCCGCGGAGAGCAGGGTCGAGACGCGCTCGCCGAAGGTCACGAGGGCGCCGACCGGGAAGCCCCCGCCGAGTCCCTTCGCGAGGGTCATGGCGTCGGGCATGACGCCGTCCACCCACTGGTGCGCGAACCAGCGGCCCGTCCGTGCGATGCCGGACTGCACCTCGTCGAGGATCAGCAGCGCACCGTGCTCGCGCGTCAGCTCGCGGGCGGCCCTCAGGTACTCGGCGGACAGCGGGCGGACACCGGCCTCGCCCTGGATGGGTTCGACGATCAGCGCGGCCACGGTGGAGTCCATCGCGGCCCTCAGGGCATCGACGTCGTCGAAGGCGATGTGCTCCACGCCGCCGGGCAGCGGTTCGAACGGTTCCCGGTACGCCTTCTTGGACGTCAGGGCGAGTGCACCCATGGTGCGGCCGTGGAAGGCGCCGTCGAGCGCGAGGATCCGCGTGCGTTCGGGCGTGCTGTTGCGGCGGGCGAGCTTCACGGCGGCCTCGAGGGCCTCCGCGCCGGAGTTGGTGAAGAAGACCCGCGAGCCGTCCGGCGCCACGGCCAGCGCGAGGAGCTTCTCCGCGAGCGCCACCTGCGTGGGGCTGGTGAAGAAGTTGGAGATGTGGCCGAGCGTGGCCAGCTGACTCGAGATGACCGAGGTCACGAACGGATGCGCGTGGCCGAGTGCGTTGACTGCGATCCCGCCGAGCAGGTCGAGGTACCGGGCGCCGTCGGCGTCCCAGACGTAGCACCCCGCACCGCGGACCAGCACCCGCTGTGGTGTGCCGAAGACGCCCATGAGCGAGCCGCTGTACCGGGCGAGCCAGTCGGCCCCCGAGTCGCCGCCCGTGAGGACGTCCACGCCCTCGGTGGACGCCACGGAGTCGACCGGGCCGGGCGCCGCGTGCCGGCCGTGGCCGGTCGCGGTCAGGGACGGGCTGCTGTCCGTCGGGCCGGTTGTGGTCATGGATGGGGCGACGGACGCCGCCGTGTCGAGCTCGGTCATGACCGGTCTCCCGTCCCTGATGGAATCTCTGCCGGAATTTCTGCTGGAAGCTCGTCGGGTACCACCTGCGTGCCGATGCCCGCCGTGGTGAAGGTCTCGAGGAGCATCGAGTGCGCGAGGCGACCGTCGACGATGTGCGCCCGCTCCACGCCGCCCTCGACGGCCTGCAGGCAGGCGGTCATCTTCGGGATCATGCCGCTCTGGAGCCCGGGCAGGAGCTCGCGCAGCTGCGACGCCGAGAGGCTCGAGATGAGGGAGCTGCGGTCGGGCCAGTCGGCGTAGAGGCCCTCGACGTCGGTGAGGATCACGAGCTTCGACGCGCCGAGCGCCGCGGCGAGCGCGGCGGCTGCCGAGTCGGCGTTGACGTTCAGCACCTGCTGCGTCGCCTCGCCGTCGGCATCGTACTCCGGCGCCACCGTGGAGATGACAGGGATCCGGCCGGCCTCGAGGATGTCGAGGATGGCCCCGGGGTGCACCGCGGTGACCTCGCCGACGAGGCCGAGGTCCACGGGCTCGCCGTCGACGACGGTCCCGGTGCGGACGGCGCGGAGCAGGCCGCCGTCCTCCCCCGAGAGGCCGACGGCGTACGGGCCGTGGGAGTTGATGAGGCCCACGAGCTCGCGGCCCACCTGGCCGGTGAGGACCATCCGGACCACGTCCATGGCCTCGGGCGTGGTCACGCGGAGCCCGCCCTTGAACTCGGACTCGATGCCGAGCCGGCCCAGCATCGCATTGATCTGGGGACCTCCGCCGTGCACCACGACGGGGCGGATCCCCACGTGGTGCAGGAACACGATGTCCTCGGCGAAGGCACGCCGCATGTCCTCGTCCACCATGGCGTTACCGCCGTACTTGACGACCATGGTGGTCCCGGCGAATCGCTGGATCCAGGGCAGCGCTTCCATGAGGGTCGCCGCCTTGTCCTGCGCGCGCAGGGTCGAGGCGGAGGGGGTGGCTGCGTCGGTCACACCGGTCACGTCGGGCATCGCGGTTCCCATCAGCTCGAGTACGCCGAGTTCTCGTGCACGTACTCGTGCGTGAGGTCGTTGGTCCAGATCGTGGCGCTCGCCGATCCCGACGCGAGGTCGATCTCGACGGTGACCTCGCGTCCCGTGAGGTCCACGAGGTCGCGGGAGTCCCCGATGCCCCCGTTCCTGCAGATCTGCACCCCGTTCATGGAGACGTTCAGCTGGTCCGGCTCGAAGGCGGCGTCGGTGGTCCCGACCGCGGCCAGCACACGGCCCCAGTTCGGGTCGTTGCCGAAGATCGCGGTCTTGAAGAGGTTCGAACGGGCGACGGCGCGGCTGACCACCTCGGCATCGCGCTCGCTGGCGGCGTTGAGCGTGGTCACGGCGATCGTGTGGCTCGCGCCCTCGGCGTCGTGGATGAGCTGTGCGGCGAGGTCGAGGCAGACCTGCGTGAGCGCGGCGGTGAACTGCGCCTGGTCGGGGGCCATTCCCGCGGCGCCGGAGGCGAGCAGCACCACGGTGTCGTTCGTGGACATGCAGCCGTCCGCGTCGGTGCGATCGAAGCTCACGCGTGTGGCCTCGCGGAGCGCGGCGTCGAGCGCCGGGGCGTCCAGGGCGGCGTCGGTGGTGAGGACCACGAGCATCGTGGCGAGCCCCGGGGCGAGCATGCCCGCACCCTTGGCCATCCCGCCGATCGCATAGCCCTCGCTCGCGGAATCGGCGGTGGCCGGGTAGCGCGCCTCCTTGGGCACGGTGTCCGTGGTCATGATGGCCTCGGCCGCCGTGGGCCCGCCGCCCCTGCTCAGGGACCCGGTGGCATCCGTGACGCCCGCGAGAAGCCGGTCCATGGGAAGCTGCTCCCCGATGAGGCCCGTCGAGCACACGAACACGTCGGTGGCCGAGACGCCGAGGAGATCGGCGGTCACCTCCGCGGTGCGGTGGGTGTTCTGGAAACCCTCGTGCCCCGTGCAGGCGTTGGCGCCGCCGGAGTTCAGGACGACGGCGTCGACGCGTCCGTCGGAGACGACCTGACGTGACCAGAGAACGGGCGCCGCGGCCACGCGGTTCGAGGTGAAGACGGCAGCCGCGTTGTGCAGCGGGCCATCGTTGACCACGAGCGCGACGTCGGGCTTGCCGGTGCTCTTGAGCCCGGCGGCGACGCCGGCGGCGCGGAACCCGCCCGGATACGTGATGCTCATGGCGCGATCCCCTGCGTGGTCAGGCCTGCAGTCTCGTCGAGACCGAGGGCGATGTTCATGGACTGCACGGCGCCGCCGGCGGTCCCCTTGGTGAGGTTGTCGATCACGCTGCTCACGATCACGCGCCCGGCGTGCTCGTCGAACGCGAGCTGCAGCGCTGCGTAGTTGGACCCGAGGACGGACTTGGTGGCGGGCCACTGCCCCTCGGGAAGAACGCGCACGAAGGGCTCGTCCGCATACGCCGTCTCCCACGCGGCCCTGAGTTCGGCGTACCCGACGCCGGCGCGCACCTTCGCGGTCGCCGTCGTGAGTATGCCACGCGCCATCGGCGCGAGGGTCGGCGTGAAGGACAGGGACACGGGCTCCCCCGCGGCGAGGCTGAGGCCCTGCTCCATCTCGGGCGTGTGGCGGTGCCCGCCGCCGACGCCGTAGGGGCTCATGCCGCCCATGACCTCGGAGCCGATGAGGTTCGGCTTGGCCGCCTTGCCGGCGCCCGAGGTGCCCGATGCCGAGATGACGACGACGTCGTCGGACTTCAGGAGGCCCGCGGCGAAGCCGGGAGTGAGGGCCAGGAGCACGCTGGTGGGGTAGCAGCCCGGCACGGCGATGCGGCGCGCGCCGGCGAGCTCAGTGCGTGCGCCGGGCAGTTCCGGCAGGCCGTAGGGCCACGTCCCGGCGTGCGGCGAACCGTAGAACGCCTGCCACGCAGCAGCGTCCTGGAGCCGGTGGTCCGCACCGGCATCGATGACGAGCGTCTCCGGCGGGAGCTGCGCCGCGATGCCGGCACTTGCGCCGTGCGGCAGGGCGAGGAAGACGACGTCGTGCCCGGCGAGGACCTCCGCCGTGGTGTCCTGGAGCACGCGGTCGGCCAACACGTGCAGGTGCGGCTGGAGCTCCCCGAGGGTGGAACCGGCATTGCTGTGCGCCGTGATCGCCCCGATCTCGACGTCCGGGTGGTTCGCCAGGAGGCGCAGGAGTTCTCCCCCGGCGTACCCACTGGCTCCGGATACCGCTGCTGTGAAGGTCATTCTCCAACCCTACAGCAACAACATGCAGCAGCCCACATATTTATGCACTGCCCGGCCCCCGAGCGCACGAATAGCATGGACGCACGCCACCGAAAGGGAACCATCATGCCCTCAGCCATCACCGTCGCCGCCCCCGGTGGGCCCGACGTCCTCCGCCTCACCGCCACCGACCGCCCCGAGCCCGCCGCGGGTCAGCTCCTCGTGAAGGTGGCCGCCGCCGGCGTGAACTTCATCGAGACCTACCAGCGCAGCGGTGCCTACGCCGTCGAGCATCCCTTCACTCCGGGGGCCGAGGCCGCAGGCACGGTCGAGGCACTCGGTGACGGGACCGAGGGCTTCGAGGTGGGAGATCGCGTGGCCTTCGCCGAGGGCAGGGGCACCTACGCCGAGTACGCGCTGGTCGACGCCGATCGCGCCCTCCCCGTACCGGACGGCGTGGACATCGAGACGGCGGCAGCGCTCCCCCTCCAGGGCATGACGGCGCACTACCTCATCAACTCGACGTTCCCGGTGCAGCAGGGCCACACGGTGCTCGTGCACGCGGGTGCCGGCGGCGTGGGCCTGCTCATCATCCAGCTGCTCAAGGCGAAGGGCGCCCGCGTCATCACCACGGTCTCGACGCCGGAAAAGGAGGACCTCGCTCGCGGCGCAGGTGCCGACGAGGTGCTCAGGTACGAGGGCTTCGCAGACGCCGTGAGGACCCTGACGGACGGCGTGGGTGTCGACGTCGTGTACGACGGCGTGGGGCAGGCGACCTTCGACGAGTCCCTCCGCTCGCTGCGCGTCCGCGGCACGATGGTGCTGTTCGGCGCGGCGTCGGGCGCCGTCCCGCCGCTGGAACTGCAGCGGCTGAATTCCGGCGGTTCCCTCTTCGTCACCCGGCCCACCCTGGTGCACTACCTGCTCTCGGCCGAGGAGCGACGCTGGCGGGCCGAGGAACTGTTCGGGGCCGTCACCGCAGGGCAGCTCGACGTCCGGATCGGTGCGCGGTATCCGCTCGCCGAGGCGGCACGCGCCCACGAGGACCTGCAGGCCCGCCGCACCACGGGCAAGGTGCTGCTCATCCCCTGATCGGGACCGGGCTCCCCTGACCCTGATCGGTACCGGAACCGGAACCGGGACCGGGACCGGGACCGGGATCCTCGGACCTGGTTCCTCGGACCCCGAGCTGGACGGGGAAGGCCCGCCCGCCCCGACGGGGCGGGCGGGCCTTCTCCTGCGTACGTCAGCGCTGAACGGCGTCGAACCGTTCGGCCGCGAGGGCGACGGCGGCGTCCCGCGCGCCGCTCGCCTGCTCGGCGGTCAGTGTGCGGTCCGGAGCACGGAACCTCAGGGCGAACGCGAGGGACTTCCGGCCCTCCGCGATACCCGCGCCGGTGTAGACGTCGAAGAGGCTGATGTCCTCGAGCAGGTCCCCGGCGCCCTCGCGCAGGGCCTCGAGCACGTCACCCGCGACGACGGCGGAGTCGACGACGAGCGCCACGTCCTGCGTCGCGGCGGGGTAGGTCGAGAGGGGACGGGCCACGATGACGTCCGCGGCGGCCTCGAACAGCAGGTCGGCGTTGATCTCGAAGGCCACCGTGCGGGCCGGCAGGTCCTCGGACGCGACGAGCTTCGGATGGAGCTCGCCGGCGTACCCCAGCAGCTCCCCGCTCCGCAGGAAGAACTCCGCCGTGCGGCCCGGATGGAACGCCTGGTGGCTCCCCTGCCGCACCACGACGTCCACACCGGTGACCTGCGCCATGAGGCGCACCGCGTCGACGGCGTCGGCCCAGTCCCACGGGCGGGGCGATGCGCCGGCGGACGCCGCAGCCTCGTGTCCCGTGAAGAGGGCGGCGACGGTCAGGGGCTGGTCGGGGATGCCCTCGTAGAGCCCGTCGAGCACCGCGTCCTCCGGTTTGACCCCGAGCGGCGGGATGGTCGCCGTACCCATCGGCCCGGACGGCAGGAAGACGGCACCGGCTTCGACGAGGGCGAGGTCACGGAAGCCGCGCGAGATGTTGCGCTTCGCGAGCTCCACGAGTCCCGGGAGGATGGACCGCCGCAGGAAGGCGAGCTCGGCGCTCAGGGGATTGGCGAGCTTCACGGCCGGGGCGTCGGCCTCCGCCTCGGCAGCGCCGAACACGCTGTTGGCGCGCACCCCCACGAACGGGTAGGACAGCACCTCGGTGAAGCCTGCCGCCGCGAGGGCGGTGAGGAGCCTACGGCGCTGCTGCTGCACGCGGGTGAGACCGCGCCCCGGAGGCGCGACGGGCAGCGTGGACGGGATGGTGTGGTACCCGAGGAGGCGGATGATCTCCTCCGTCAGGTCCTCGCGCGTCTCGAGGTCCGCACGCCAGCTCGGGGCGGTGACCCGGTAGCCGCCGTCCACGCGCTCCACGGAGGCTCCGAGGTCGGTGAGCGTCCCGACGATCTCCTCGTCGGTGAACGTGCGCCCGATCAGGCGCGCGGGGAAGTCGGTGGCGAGATCGATCACGCGGGCCTCCGGAGCCTGGCCGACGTCGGTCGCGGCGTCGTCGATAGTCCCGCCCGCCAGGTCGAGGAGGAGCTCGACCGCGCGCTGCGCAGCGATGTCCGCCACGTGCCAGTCGACGCCGCGCTCGAACCGCTTGGACGCCTCCGAGGGCAGCCTGTGACGGCGGCGTGAGCGGCCGATGCTGACGGCGTCGAAGTGCGCGGACTCGATCAGGACGTCGACGGTCGCGTCCGTGACCTCGGTGGCGGCGCCGCCCATGACCCCGGCGATGCCGATGGGCCCGGACGCGTCGGTGATCAGGAGGTCGCCGGCGTCGAGCGTGCGCACCTTGTCGTCGAGGGTGCGGAGCGTCTCCCCCGCCGCGGCCCTGCGCACCACGATGTCGCCCTCGAGCCGGGCGAGGTCGTAGAAGTGCAGCGGCTGCCCGAGGTCGAGCATCACGTAGTTGGAGATGTCGACCACGAGGGAGATGGAGCGGATCCCGGCGAGTCGGAGGCGGGCGGACATCCACGGCGGCGTGGGGCGCGTCGGGTCCACGCCGCGGACCGTGCGGGCCACGAAGCGGTCGCAGCCCGGCACCCCGTACACGGGAGCGGCGTCCTCGAGGCGCACCGGGTAGCCGTCACCCGCGGAGGGCGGGACGACGACGGCACCCGCGGGGTCCGTGAAGGCCGTGCCGGTCGCGTGGGCGTACTCGCGGGCGACGCCGCGGAGGGAGAAGCAGTAGCCGCGGTCGGGCGTCACGTTGATCTCCGCGGCCTCGTCGTACAGCCCGAGCAGCTCCATGGCGTCGGTACCGACCTCCGGGTCCAGCCCGAGGGTCGAGAGCACGAGGATGCCGTCGTGGTCGTCGCCGATGCCGAGCTCACGCACGGAGGCGATCATGCCCGCGGACACGTGCCCGTAGGTGGTGCGGGGGCTGATGCGGAAGTCGCCCGGGAGCACGGCGCCCGGAAGCGTCACCACCACCTTGTCGCCCTCCACGAAGTTGTGCGCTCCGCAGACGATCCCCTGCACGCCCGAGGGGTCGATGCCCTCACCCGTGAGCGTCTGCTCAGCACCCTCGGGCACCACGCGCACCTGGCACCAGTTGATGGTCTTGCCGTTCGTCTGCGGTTCCTTGACCGCGCTGAGCACCTGCCCGACGACGATCGGGCCGGACAGCTCGTCGGTGGGACGGTGGACGTCCTCCTCCTCGAGCCCGACCTTCACGAGCTCGGCCATGACGTCTTCCGCGGTCGCATCCGCAGGTACGGCTGCGTACTCGCGCAGCCAGGAGAGTGGGACTCTCACTTAGATCTCCATCCCGAAGTGTTCGCTGAAACGGACGTCGCCCTCGATCATGTCGCGCATGTCGATGACCTCGTTGCGGAACATGAGGGCCCGCTCGATCCCCATGCCGAAGGCGAAGCCGGAGTAGACGTCCGGGTCGATCCCCGTGGCGCGCAGGACGTTGGGGTTGACCATGCCGCAGCCGCCCCACTCGATCCAGCGCGGACCGCCCTTGGCACCGGGGTGCCAGATGTCGAGCTCCGCGCTGGGCTCGGTGAACGGGAAGTAGTTGGGGCGCAGCCGCACCTTCGCGTCGTCGCCGAAGAGCTGCTGGGTGAAGTGCTCGAGCGTCCCCACGAGGTCGGCCATCGTGAGGCCCTTGTCGATCGCGAGGCCCTCGAACTGGTGGAAGACGGGCGTGTGGGTGGCGTCGAGCTCGTCGGTGCGGAACACCTTGCCCGGGCACAGCACGTAGATGGGCAGCTCGCGCTCGAGCATGGAGCGGACCTGCACCGGGGACGTGTGGGTGCGCAGGACGAGGTGCGCCTCGGGCGGCTCCACGAAGAACGTGTCCTGCATCTCGCGGGCGGGGTGATCGGGCTTGAAGTTCAGGGCGTCGAAGTTGAACCACTCCGATTCCAGCTCCGGGCCCTCGGCGATCTCCCAGCCCATGCCGACGAACACGTCGCTGACGCGGTCCTGCAGGGTGGAGAGCGGGTGCCGGGCACCGGGACGACGACGCCGCGGGGCGGCCGTGACGTCGACGGCCTCCTCGACGAGGATACGGGCGTCGCGCTCGGCCTCGAGCTCCGTGGTGCGGCCGGCGAGCGCCTGGTTGATGCGGCCCCGCGCCGGGCCGATGTTCTTGCCGGCAGCGGACTTCTGGTCCTTGGGCAGTGCGCCGATTCCGCGGTTGGCAAGGCTCAGCGGGGACTTCTCCCCCGTGTGGGCGATCCTGACGCCTTTGAGTTCGTCGAGATCCGCTGCGGCCGCGATGTCGGCGAGCGCGGCGTCGACCGCCGCAGCGACCTCCGCGGCGTCGGTCGGGTCCGGCACCCGCAGGCTTCCAGCCGCTCCGGAGTGCTCTGGCGTGTCGGTCATGGGCTGGCTTACCTCGCACTCTCGGACAGGGCTGCGGCGGACACCGGTGGTGGGACGCAGTCGTGGCCTGGGATGGGACAGGAGTCGGTCGGGGTGCGCGGAGCACTGCTGGCGCACCGGCGTGACAAGTCTAGGTGAAGCGTCTGCCACGTCCGCACCCGTACGATGACGCCATGAACAGCAGGATCGTCCCGTTCCTCAACTGGATCAACCTGTCCACGCCCTGCGGCCTCGCCGTCGCCGCGCTCGCGGGATGCCGCATCTCCCCGGGACCCCACGGCATCCTGCTCGCCGAGGGTTACCGCCGCCGCCTGCCGAAGGCGAGGGCGTTCACGGTGGGCAGCGTGGTGCTGCTTCGCGGACGCGTACCCCACGACGCGCCGGCCGGGTTCGCTCGGCTCCTCGAGCACGAAGCACGCCACACCCGGCAGTACGCAGCGCTCCTGGGGCTGCCGTTCCTTCCCGCCTACCTGCTCGCTGCCGGCTGGTCCCTGCTGCGGACGGGCGACCCTGCGTCGCGCAACCCCTTCGAGCGGGGCGCAGGGCTGGCCGACGGCGGGTACCGCGAACAGCCGGTGCGTCCCGTCACGGCGTCCGTGCGTGCAGCGCTCACACGGGGCCGACCCCGCGGGTAGCGCCCCGGCGCAGGTCTAGTGCTCCGCGCCGCCGGTGACCCGGAGGTCCGCCGTGGTGTCCGCCGTCGTCAGCGCGATGGCCACGAGGGCTGCCGCCATGTCCTCGAGGGCGAGACCGGGTGCACTGTTCGCCACGCCCTGCTCCGCCGAATAGGGGACGTGGACGAACCCACCTCTCGTGCCGTCCCGGGAGGCGAGGTGATCCATCAGCCCGTAGAAGACGTGGTTGCACACGTAGGTCCCGGCAGTCTGCGAGACCTCCACCGGGATGCCGAGTGCGGCGACCGCCTGGCGGCAGGCCTTGATGGGCAGGGACGAGAAGTAGGCCGCAGGACCGCCCGGGGCGATCGGCTCGTCGATCGGCTGACGGCCCGCGTTGTCGGGGATGCGCGCGTCGTCGACGTTGATCGCCACCCGCTCCACCGAGACGGACGGGCGCCCGCCCGCCTGGCCCACGCAGAGCACGATCTCTGGTCGGTACCGCTCGATCGCCGTCGTGACGGCGTCGACACTGGCGCCGAAGACGCAGGGCACCTCGACGGCGACCGCGTCATGCCCCTCCGCACGCAGCAGGTCGGCAGCACGGCGGGCGGCGAGCCATGAAGGATTCGTGGTCTCTCCCCCGAAGGGTTCGAAACCGGTGAGGAGGATCATGGCCCAAGCCTAGGACAAGCTCACGGGACCAGGGGTGACACAGTATTAGAACACGTGTTCTAATACTGTCCATGCGGTGGGAAGGTCAGAAGATCAGGGAGGACGACAACGCCGTCGTCGCGGCGCCGAGCCTGCTGCCCCTGGCGGGGCTCGTCCGGACCGTGCGGACCCCCGACTTCGCCGGCATCACCTTCCACGAGGTCGCCGCGAAGTCGGTGCTCAACAAGGTGCCGCCCACGTCCTCGATGCCGTTCTCCTGGACCATCAACCCCTTCCGGGGCTGTTCCCATGCCTGCGTCTACTGCTTCGCACGCAAGACCCACAGCTACCTGAACCTGGACACGGGCCTCGATTTCGATTCCCAGGTCGTGGTGAAGATCAACGCCGCGGAGGTGCTCACCCGGGAACTCGCGCGCCCCTCGTGGAACCGTGACCACGTGGCGCTCGGCACGAACACCGATCCCTACCAGCGCGCCGAGGGCCGGTACCAGCTCATGCCGGGCATCATCACGGCCCTGGCGGACTCCGGGACGCCGTTCTCGATCCTCACGAAGGGCACCCTGCTGGCCCGGGACATCCCTCTGCTCGCGGCGGCCTCGACGTCCGTCATGGTCGGCGTGGGCATCTCGCTCGCGCTGCTCGATCCCGTCCTCGCCGAGTCGATCGAGCCCGGGACTCCCGCACCGAGGGCGCGCCTGGCGCTCATCTCGCGGCTCCGGGAAGCGGGGCTGCCCTGCGGTGTGTTGGCGATGCCGATCCTCCCCTGGCTCACCGATGGCGACGAATCCCTGGACCGGCTCTTCGGCGCCCTCGCGGCAGCAGGTGCGAGCGGCGTCAGCGCGGGTCCGCTGTACCTCCGGCCCGGCTCACGCGAATGGTTCATGCAGTGGCTCTCGGCGCACCACCCGCAGCTCGTCACGCGGTACGAGGCGCTGTACGCGGAAGGGAGCTACGCCTCGAAGGAGTACCGGGACTGGCTCTCCGGCCGTATCCGCGTGCACCGCAGGAACCACGGTCTCGCCGCGGGCGCCGGCTTCTTCCGGAACCTGACGCCGGCCGGGGCCCCCGCCGGCGCCGGGGCAGGCGCCGGCGCCGGGGCAGGCGCGGCGTCCGGCCGGGCACGCACCCGGCCGGCTTCCGCTGCTCCGATGCAGGCCGCCCTGTTCTAGGGAGCCGTCACGGCCGGACGGCCACCAGCCCACGGAGCGCGGCGACGATGGGTCGGTCCGCCGGGATCCAGGGCAGCGCATCCAACTCGTCGGCGGGATCGAACGGGACCCATCGGAGTTCGTCGTGGTCCTGGAGTGGCTGCGGGTCTCCGGCGGTCCGTTCGGCCAGCCAGACGCGCATGGCGGCCCTCCCGTTCAGGGGCCAGCCCTGCGGGTGCGGCCCCACGACCTCGGACCCCAGCGCTGCAGTGATCCCCAGTTCCTCCGAGAGCTCGCGGCACAGCGCCGCCTCACACGATTCCCCGGATTCCACCTTGCCGCCGGGGAACTCCCACATGCCGGCGAACTCCGGCGGTGCCGTACGCCGGGCGACGAGGAGGTGCGACGGGCGAGCGAGGGAGTCGACGAGAGCGGCGCCCACGATCTGGCGGAGGCGGTCCGGCACGGGTTGGGTCACCCGGAGAGTCTAGTCAGCCTGCCCGACGGCTTCCGTGCGGACCGTCATCAGCTCTCCTCGGGTGAGGCCAGCCCGTCCCCCGTGGGCGTCGTGCGGCGTTCCGGGTTGTCCCCTCGCCGGTACTCCCCGTGCGGGCTGAGACCGGGCACCTGTTGCCCGGCGTTGAGCTCCGTGGAGGTGTAGGTGTCCTCGGAGAACTCCGCCGCGTCCTCGGCGCCCGGTTCCTCGGGGAGCTTGATGTCCTCGCGCAGGTGCTCGCTCCGTGGCACCTCGAAGGGCCGCGGTATCCAGCTCATCGTTCTCGTCCTGTTCGTCGAAGGTGCGCCGCTCCGGTCACCGAAGACCGCCGCCCAGCTCTGGCCGGGGCCCTCACGGCAGCGCACTCCCCCAGGCGCCGAGGCCCGCGACGGCGCGGCGGCTCGGGACGTGCGCAGCCTCGTGGTGGTCCACGATCCCGCCGCGTGGCAGGTTGGTCACGCGGACGGCCTCGGAGACGACGTCGCTCAGCATGCCCCTGCGCATGAGGGCCGCGCGCTGACGGCGGGAGCCCGTCCCGCGCGCCAGGAGCTGCCGGAGCAGCGATTCGGCGAGATCGGCCTCGCCCTGCTCTGCGAGGGCAGGCGCGATGTGGCGCAGCAGGGCGAACGCGACCGTACCGGCGTCCTGCGGTTTGCCGCTCAGCGGATGCAGCAGATCGCCGTCCATACCGAACCTGCCCGCCCGCCAGGACGCCATCCGGATGGCGACCCTGGGGACGTCGAGGGGAGGTACACCGGCGCGCCACTCACGGGCGGCGGTCTCGACGAGCCCGCGGGTCAGCAGCGCGATGAGGACCGCATCGTCGGAGTACAGGCACACGTCGCTCACGCGGATCTCGACGGTCGGGTGGTGGTGGCTGAGCCGGGCGTCGAAGTAGATCTGTCCGAGATCGACGGGGACGGCTGTCTCGAGCAGACCGTCGACGGCCGCGTGGTACCGCTCGGCCGTGCCGAAGATGTCGCACGGGCCCGTCATGGGCCAACGGCTCCAAGCCTGCGACCGGTAGCTCGCGTACCCCGTGTCGGTGCCGCTCCACAGGGGGGAATTGCTCGAGAGGGCGAGGAGCACGGGCAGCCAGCCCCGGATCCGGTCGAGGACGGCATCCGCCCTCCTCGTCGTCGTCGACACTGACGTGCACGTGACAGCCGCAGGTCAGTTGTTCGCGCGCCGTGAGGGCGAACCGCTCCTGCATCACCTCGTACCGGGGGCCGGGCGAGGCGAGGAGGGTGACAGGTTGGGGGAGGTGGCGAGGGCCGCGGTCCGGGCTCCGACGCGGGCGGCGGTCTCGTCGGCGAGCGCACGGCACCGGGCGATGTCCACGGCGAGGTCATGGACGTCGAGGTGCGGGAGGGTGCCGGTCTCGATCTGTTCCTGCTTGATCTCGCAGGTCAGCCGATCGTCGATGCACTGGCCCACGGCCTCCTGACCGAGGGGCATCGGCTGTCCCGACGAGGCGTCGATGAGCAGGAACTCCTCCTCGACCCCGAAGGTCCTCATGATCCGACCACCTCGTCGTGAAGGGATGTGGATGGTGCGCGCCACGCTGCGCGCAGGACGGGTGGGTACATGTCGGGCTCCTGAGCAGAAGAAGTGTCAGGGCCGCTGCTGAACCGTGATTCCGTCTGAAACGGTAAGGCGGCTGACCTTCGTGGCGCAAAGCCTGTGCGGCCCCATTTTCCGCTTGTCATTACGGCGCACGGCGCTATGAAGGGAGAGCCGTCACCTAGGCTTGACCGGGACGACGGCGTCACCCTGCTGCCGTCCCCCTCCATGGACAGCCCTGTCCGAAGGGCCCGTCGACGGCAGGCCGGCCGATCCCGATCACCTCCCGTCGCTAGGACACCCATGACCGCCCCCGCCCCGAACCCCACCGACACACCGTCCCAGCGCCTGTCGGGCCGCAGACTGACGCTCGCCATCGCGGCGCTCGCCGTCGGTGGCTTCGCCATCGGAACCACCGAGTTCACGATCATGGGCCTGCTCGAGGAGATGCGCGCGGACCTGGGCGTCGACTACGCGCAGGGTGGCCACGTCATCTCCGCCTACGCCCTCGGCGTGGTGGTGGGCGCTCCGATCCTCGCGACCATGGGGGCCAAGAAACCGCAGCGCACGGTCGCCCTGGCGCTCATGCTGGTCATCACCCTCGCCAACCTGTCCTCCTTCTTCGCCTCCGGCTTCGGCTGGATGCTCGCCTCCCGGTTCCTGTCCTGGTTGCCCCACGGCGCCTACTTCGGCGTGGCCGCCGTGATCGCGGCGACCCTGGCCGATCCTGCCAGGCGTGGCCGGGCCATCTCGATGGTGATGCTGGGTCTCAGCATCTCGAACGTGGTCGGGGTACCGTTCGCCACGTGGCTCGGCCAGCAGTTCGGCTGGCGCTCGATGTTCCTGCTGGTGGGCCTGATCGGCCTCGGGACGCTGGTCCTGATCCGCACCTTCGTCCCGTCGATCCCGGTCAGGGCGGGAGCGAGCATCCGGTCGGAGCTGGGAGCCCTGCGGCGCCCACAGCTCTGGATGACGCTCCTCATCGGGATCGTCGGCTTCGGCGGCTTCTTCGCCGTCTACACCTATATCTCCCCGATCATGACGGAGGTGGCGGGACTGCGTGCTGCCCTGCTGCCGCTCGTCGTCGCGCTGTACGGGGTGGGGATGGTGGTCGGCAACATCCTGGGCGGACGGCTCGCAGACCGCTCCATCATGGGCAGCATCTACGCCATCATGGCGGCCATCACCGTGGTCCTGCTGCTCTTTCCCCTCGCCGCCACGGCGCCGTGGTCGGCATGCCTGTTCGTGTTCCTCGTCGGAACGAGCGGTTCGATGCTCATCCCGCCGCTCCAGGCCCGGCTCCTCGACGTCTCACCGGGGGCGCCGTCCCTCGCCTCGTCGATGAACCACTCGGCGCTCAACACGGCCAACGCCCTCGGAGCAGCGGTGGGCGGAGCGGTCATCACCGCCGGGTGGGGCTTCACGTCGCCGGCGCTCGTGGGTGCCGGCCTGGCCGTCCTCGGGCTCGGTGTGGCACTCGTGAGCGGTCGGATGGACCGTCGTGGCTCCGGCTCGGCGACCTCCGGGACAGCCGGGACAGCCGGGACTCCCGGGGCAGCAGGCACGGCCGGAACGGCCGCCTCCGCCGGGTCGGTGGGCGCCACGGCGCAGGACTCCCCGACCGGACGCGTCAGCGCCCCCTGAATTACGACGCGCTGACGACGTTGCGCTGAGGACTAGGGGTCAGCCGCGGCGTTGCGCGCGAGCGGACGACGTCAGCGGCGGCGCTGCGCGCGTGCGGAGGCGTAGAGGCAGACGGTCGCCGCCGTTCCCACGTTGAGGGACTCGGCCTTCCCGTAGATCGGCACGGCGACCTGCGCGTCCGCGGCGGACGACACCTCGGGCGGAAGACCCTGCGCCTCGTTGCCGAACAGCCACGCCGCCGGGTCCTCGAGGCGGACGGGCCGGCCGCCGTCGGTCGTCGGAGCGGCGGCGCCCCCGGCGTCCCCGGCGTCCTGCAGGTCGTCGAGGCTCGTCGTCCCGTATCCGTCGGCGGCCAGGACGGTGAGGCCTGCTGACCGGAGGCGATCGGCGAGACCGTCGAGGTCGGCGCCGATGACCAGCGGCAGGTGGAAGAGGGACCCCACGGTGGAGCGGACGGTCTTCGGGTTGTACGGGTCCACGCTCGCACCGGTGAGGATGACGGCGTCGGCACCCGCCGAATCGGCCGCCCGGATGATGGTGCCGGCGTTGCCGGGGTCGCGGACCTCGACGAGGACGGCCACGAGTCGGGGTCCGGCGGAGAGGACGTCCTCCAGGGTGCTGTCCACGAAGCGGCAGACGGCGATGAAGCCCTGCGGTGTGACAGTGGAGGACATCGCGGCGAGGACGTCGGCGCTCGCGAGTCGCACCGTCGGCGCACTGTCCGCGGCCAACAGCTCCGCGACGTCCGCATGGCGATCGAGTGCGTCGGCGGTGGCGTACACGTTAACGACGACGCCCGGGGCGCCGTCGTCCGTCCTCTGCAGGTGCAGCCGGAGGGCCTCACGCACCGCCTGCGGTCCCTCGGCGAGGAACTCGCGGCGCCTTAACCGCGACGGACGCCCGGCCAGGCGTGCCACCTCCTTCACCCGATCAGCCTGGGTGTTGGTCATCAGTGGCGCCTGGGGGCGTCCGTGAGCAGTCATCGTGGACCGGTTGCGCGGGCAGGGGCCCGCCGCAGCCGATGTGCCTAGGCCGAAGCCTTGAGCGGAGCCGACGTGTCGGCCGGCAGGGCGTTCTTCGCGAGCTGCACGAGTGCGGCGAACGCGGCGCCGTCTGTCACGGCGAGGTCGGCGAGCATCCGGCGGTCCACCTGGATGTCGGCGGCCTTGAGACCTTGGATGAGGCGGTTGTAGGTGAGGCCGTTGGCGCGGGACGCAGCGTTGATGCGCTGGATCCAGAGTCGACGGAAGTCACCCTTGCGCTTGCGGCGGTCACCGTAGCTGTAGACGAACGAGTGGAGCAGCTGCTCCTTGGCCTTGCGGTACAGGCGCGAGCGCTGTCCGCGGTAGCCCTTGGCGCGCTCGAGGATGACGCGACGCTTCTTGTGGGCATTGACTGCCCGCTTCACACGTGCCACGTGTGTACTCCTTTGGATCTTCTTCGGTCACGGCCGTAGCCGCAGCACGGTACCCGGAGGTACCTGCGCTTTCCCGAGGGGGTGGATTGGTGGTGTTAGATGCCCAGCATCTTCTTGATGACCTTGGTGTCGGCCTTGGAGACGATCTGGTCGCTCGCGAGCCGGCGGGTCAGGGTCGAGGACTTGTGCTCGAGGTAGTGGCGGCGGTTCGCCTGCTGGCGCTTGAGCTTTCCGCTACCGGTCAGCTTGAAGCGCTTCTTGGCGCCGCTGTGGGTCTTCATCTTCGGCATGGGAACCGATCTCCTTCTTCTAGCCGGGGCGGGTGCACCCGGAGGTCGGCACCCGAAGGTGCCTGCTGGTTGTCGAACGTGTCCGGAAGGGACAGGGCCTGAGCCCTAGTCGGTGCTCCCGGGCTTGGGACGGCTGGTCGGGCTCTTGGTCGGAGCCGTGCGGCCGGCTGGCTTGGGTGTGGCCGAGGGCTTCGGCGCACCTGGCTTCGGCATGGCCGACGGCTTCGCCGCGGCTGCAGGCTTGGGTGCCACAGCCGGGGTGGCCGCAGCCGGGGTGGCCGGAGCCGGAGCCGACGACGCAGCGGGTGCCGC
This sequence comes from Arthrobacter sp. TJ-266, assembly GCF_058269115.1. Taxonomy (NCBI): domain Bacteria; kingdom Bacillati; phylum Actinomycetota; class Actinomycetes; order Micrococcales; family Micrococcaceae; genus Arthrobacter; species Arthrobacter sp. TJ-266. The sequence goes on along the minus strand of NZ_JBZCNC010000005.1, from coordinate 153,917 downwards.
TGTCGCCGGTCGGGGGGCCGGAAGGGTCCGCGTCGGCTGGGTGGCCGGCCTGGACTGCGTGCTCGTCGCGGGCCGCGGTGCGGCGGTACCGGACGTCGAGCGAGGCGGTGCGGAACGCTCGGAGGCCGGGCGCGACGACGTCGACCGGGGTGCGGAGGACGTGGACCGCGGGGCGGACGAGGTCGACCGCGGGGCCGACGTGCTCCTCGCGGGAGCTGCTGTGGTCGCGGGCGCCTCAGGCGCGCTCGTCACCGGTGCGGTGACGGGTGTCGCCTCGGGTGCCTCGGTCACAGCCGGAGCATCCGCCCGGTCCGTGGTTGCGGCCGGCGCGGACGTCTCCTCCACCGCGGACTCGGGCTCGGTCGTGATCGAGTACCCCTCCGGCAGCAGGTCGGCGAGCGACTGCGTCAGCGGCGCGCCGCTGTTACCGGACGTGTCCACGCGTCGCGTGTCACCCCCGGTCTTCGCGGCCTCGTTCGCGGCCTTGGCCTCGGCGCGCTGGGACTCCCGGCGCGCTTCGGCCTTCGCTTCGGCCTTGTTCTTCGTGGGCCCGATGACCATCACCATGTTGCGTCCGTCGATGCGGGGGGTCGACTCGACGACACCCACCTCGGAGACGTCCTCCGCGAACTTCTGGAGCAGACGGATACCCATCTCGGGGCGCTGCTGCTCACGTCCACGGAACTGGATCATGGCCTTGACCTTGTCGCCCGCACCGAGGAAGCGGATGGCGTGGCCGCGCTTGGTCTCGTAGTCGTGCGTGTCGATCTTCAGGCGGAACCGGATCTCCTTGAGGACCGTGTTGGTCTGGTTCTTCCGGGCCTCGCGTGCCTTGACGGCCGCTTCGTACTTGTACTTACCAAAATCCATGAGCTTCGCGACCGGAGGCTTGGCCTGCGGTGCTACCTCGACCAGATCCAGGTCGGACTCGGCGGCGAGACGGAGGGCGTCCTCGATACGGACGATTCCTACCTGTTCGCCGGCAGGACCGACCAGCCGCACCTCGGGGACGCGGATACGATCATTGATTCTTGGCTCGCTAATGTGTAACTCCTGTGGCTTCTCAGGCGGATACCCGTGCAAACGAAAGAAGGCCTTCCATTGCATGAGCAATCGAAGGCCTCGACGGACGATCCGGGGGACGGAGGGAAGCGCGAGCTCCCTGCGATCACCGCCAGGACCGACCAGGGACCCGGCTACCTGCAATACCTCCGGGGAGATACCAGGCAAACGCGGGTGGGAGAGGTCTCCGCTTGCATACCGGTTACAGGCCCGGGCTCCGAAGAGCACGCGGGTTCCAGCGACCGGTTGGTCTGTGCCAAGCTTACCAGTATGGACACGCCCCGCGACAATCCGCAGCACTCCCCCGGCCCCGTCGAGCCGACCGCCTCCCGCCGCAGCTTCACCGACGAGCAGGAATCGACCGCCGGCGCGATGAACTCGGGCGCATCCGGTGTGCCCGGGGAGGCAGGGACCACCGACACGGCGAGTGACGCCGAGGAGGGTGTGCGTCGTCAGATGCGCGACATCTCCGAGGTCGCCGCCGTGGAGGTCATCGTCACCTCGGCCGTCCACCTCATGAGCGCGGCGGCGGTCAAGTGCGGGCTCGCCCACGAGGACAACGCCGAACAGTTGAAGGACCTCGACGAGGCCCGGAAGCTCATCACGGCTCTCGCGGGCTTCGTCACGGCGGCCGCTCCCGAGATCGGCTCGCAGCACGCCGGACCGTTGCGCGACGGGCTGCGGTCGCTGCAGCTCGCCTTCCGCGAAGCATCGATCATCCCGGACCCTCCGGGCAAGGGCCCGGGCGAGAAGTACACCGGCCCCGTCAACTGACCAGTCAGTAGGGCCCTCGCGGGACGGAACCGGTGCCGCGACGGCGGCAGCGGAAGCCCTAGCGGGACGCCGGGGCCGCGTCGCTCACCGCGCGCCGGCCGTGCGCAGCCTGCACCGTCAGCCCCACGACGCCGATCAGCGCGGAGACGACGGCCACGGCGGTGAAGCCGCCCCAGGGACCGGTGAGGTCGATGAGGAAGCCCGCGACCGGCGCGCCCAGCGCGACGCCCGAGGTCAGTGCCGATCCGTACCAGCCCATGGCCTCTCCCCGGCGGTCCTCCGACACCAGCTCCGCCACCTTCTCCGACGCCGCCGACAGCACGGGTGCGCACAGCAACCCGGCGGGAATAGTCAGGAGGGCGAGGGCGAGCGTCGTCTCTGCGAAGCCCAGCGGCAGGGTCAGCAGTGCCATGCCCAGGAGCAGCAGGGACGGCGGGACAGGACGGTGGAGCGCCCCGTACACCAGGCCACCCACCACGGACGCCGCACACCATGCCACGAACACGAGCCCCAGCTGGCCCTCGTTGCCGTTCAGCTCGAGCGTGGCGACGATCCCCACCTCCGACCCCGAGAGCACCAGCCCCGCGCCTGCGGCGATGACCATGACGAGCACGAGCGACGGCGTCAGCCACGGGAAGGCCTGCCTGACGCCGCGGCGGAGCAGGGACGCCCTGGGGCGGTGGTCGGGGTCACCCGGGCCGATCAGGTCCGCTGCAGCCTCCCCCACTCCTGCGGGTGCCGCAGCGGCGAGGGTCACGGCCTCGGCGGATCGGTCGGAGCGCGTCGGCGGGTTGAACCACATGAGGAAGATGCCCGCGGTGGCTGTCGCGAGGCCTACGAGGGTCAGACCCAGCACCGTGGAGATCTGCGTCGCGAGCACCACGCCGACCGCCGGGCCCGCCATGAAGATCACCTCGGTGGAGATGGCGTCGAGCGTGAAGGCCGTGCGTCGCTGATCGCCGTCCACGAGGACGCCCAGCGCCTGGCGGATCACGGAGAAGGCGGGCAGCGTGAACAGCCCGCCGATCAGCGCCGCGACGAGCAACCACTGGTAGGACAGGTGCGGCGCGATGGACCAGATGGCCGCCTCGGCCACCACGGACGGGATCAGCGCACGTCGCAGACCGACGGTGTCGATCCGTCGGCCGCGCCACGGGGCGCCGACGGCGATCCCGATCGTCACGACCGCGGCGACGGCGCCGGCCTCCGCATACCCCCGGTCGAGGGTCTGCACCACGTGCAGCGTGAGCAGCACACCGGCTGCCGAGTGGGGGAAGCGGGCGATCATGCCGACGAGCAGCAGCATGCGGACGGGCCGCACGCGGAGCAGCTCTCGGTACACGGCGAAATTCACGGGCGTTCTTCCTTGCCGACCCTCGTCAGCGCATGAGTTTGATGTCGAGCGAATCGACGCGTTCCACGAACGCGGGGAGGCCCAGCAGCCTGGCCCGCAGCGACGTCACGGCAGTCTTCACCTGGTCGGCGGACAAGCCCTCCCGGAGCCGCACGTCCATCCGCAGCTCGGGGCCCGGGCCGCCACCGGAGGCAATGCTACCGTCGGCGGCGCGGGTGAGGACGCCGGCGCCCGGTCGCAGTTCGAGCCCGACGACGAACTCCTCCCCGACGGCGACGTCACCCACGAGGGAGGCAAGTCCCTCGTCCTCGTAGGACGGAAGCCACGCGGTCCCCTGCGCGAGCGCCCACACGGCCGGACGGCGGAGGACGAACGTCACCTCGGCACCGGGATCGAGCACCAGGAGTTCCGCCTGCTCGGCGGCGGCCGCAAGAGCCGCGCGAGGGGCGACGACAGCGACGGGCCGCGCGGTCGGGTGCCACGACGCGAGCCGCGCGGTCGAGGAGAACACGGGCAGCGCCGCCCGCCCGTCGGGCGCCGTCAGCGTGACCAGCGCCATGTCGGCTTCCTTGTCGGCCGTCAGGCCGTCGTCGGTCTCCACGGCCGCAGCCACCTGCGCGACGATCGGGATGAAGACCCTGGCGCTCCCGAGGGCCGCGAAGACGGCTCGCTCCCGTGGGCCGGGTTGACCCGGCGTCCCGAGCAGCGCCGCGACGGCGGTGACGAGACCGGCGTCGGGTGAGCCGTCGTCGTCGTCGAACACGTGCAACGGGTTCCTGTCCCCCGAGAGGTCGCGGTCGGCCCACGGCCTCCCGGCCGAGTCCGCCGCGTTGCCCTCGAGCGCCGCCCGGATGTGTGCCGGGAGCTGCCGACCGCTCACTCGTCGGTGCCGGGCAGCCCCGCGACGTCGAGCGCCTGCGGCAGCGTGAACGCTCCGGCGTAGAGCGCCTTGCCGACGATCGCGCCCTCGAGGCCGAGCGGCACCAGCTCGCGCAGGGCGGCGATGTCGTCGAGGCTGCTGATGCCACCCGATGCGACCACGGGCCGCATCGTCCTGGCGAGGACCTCGCGCAGCAGGTCGATGTTCGGACCCTTCAGCGTGCCGTCCTTCGTGACGTCTGTGACGACGTACCGGGCACACCCGGCGTCCTCGAGGCGCTGCAGCACCTCCCAGAGGTCACCGCCCTCCTCGGTCCAGCCGCGCGCGGCGAGGGTGGTCCCCCGGACGTCGAGCCCGACGGCGACGGCGTCACCGAAGCGCGCAATGACCCGCTCGGTCCACTCCGGGTTCTCGAGTGCAGCCGTGCCCAGGTTGACGCGGGTGGCTCCGAGCTCGAGCGCGGCCTCGAGCGAGACGTCGTCGCGGATGCCCCCGGAGAGTTCCACCTTGATGTCGAGGTGCTTCACGACGCGCTCGAGGAGGTCCCGGTTGGAACCGCGACCGAACGCCGCGTCCAGGTCCACGAGGTGCACCCACTCCGCGCCGGCCTCCTGCCAGGCGAGGGCGGCGTCCAGGGGGTCCCCGTAGCTGGTCTCGCTGCCCGCCTCACCCTGCACCAGGCGGACGGCCTGGCCGTCGGCGACATCGACGGCGGGCAGGAGTTCGAGCGAGGGGGATTCGGCGAAGGGGCTCATGGGGCTGCTTTCTGCGGGGACGGAACGGGCCGAGGGTCGACGTCGGTCGGGGAGGTTCGCGGTCGGTCGTGGTCACGGGGCGGACCGGTGGTGACCGGTGGTGATCCGGGTGGGACGAGTGCGTGCGAGGGTGTCACGCCTGGAGGGTGAACAGGTAGGCGGCGAGCAGGGAGAGGCCCGCGAGGACGAGGAAGGCGATCCAGACCCAGCGTGGGAATTCCTGACCGCGGAGTGAGAACGCTCCGCCGATCAACAGCCCGGCGACTCCCATCAGGACCAGGCTCAGCATCCGATCACCGCAGGCTGCCGATCCAGTTGCGCAGGAGCTGGGCCCCGGCGTCGCCGGACTTCTCCGGATGGAACTGCGTCGCGGCCAGCGGACCGTTCTCCACGGCTGCGATGAAGGGGCCGCCGTGGCGCGACCAGGTGACCTGCGGAGGTTTCATCGCGGGCTGGGTCACGTCGAAGGACCAGTCCTGCACACCGTAGGAGTGCACGAAGTAGAAGCGCTCGTCCTCGAGCCCGTCGAAGAGTACCGACCCGGCGGGTGGCTCCACGGTGTTCCATCCCATGTGGGGCACCACGTCGGCCTTGAGCCGTTCGACGGTACCCGGCCACTCGCCCATGCCGGGCGTGCGCACACCGTGCTCCACACCCTCGTCGAAGAGCACCTGCAGGCCCACGCAGATGCCGAGCACGGGCCGTCCACCGGCGACGCGCCGCCCGATCATGCGGAGGGCGTCGACGTCCTTCAGGCCCTTCATCACCGCCTCGAAAGCGCCGACACCCGGCACGAGGAGCCCGTCGGCGTTGAGGACGTCGTCCGGCTTGGCGCTGAGGACGACCTCCGCCCCGACGTGTTCGAGCGCCCGCACCACGGAGCGGACGTTGCCCGAGCCGTAGTCGAGGACGGTCACCGTGCGTGAGGTCACAGCGATCCCTTCGTCGACGGGATGCCCGTGACCCGCGGATCGGGCTCGACAGCCGCGCGCAGCGCCCGCGCGAGCGCCTTGAACTGCGCTTCGACGATGTGGTGCGGGTCGCGTCCGGCGATCACGGTGACGTGCAGGCAGATCCCGGCGTGCAGGGCGATGGCCTCGAACACGTGGCGCGTGAGCGACCCGGTGAAGTGGCCTCCGACCAGGTGGTACTCCTGCCCGGCGGGCTCACCCCCGTGGACCAAGTAGGGGCGTCCGGAGATGTCGACGACGGCCTGGGCGAGCGCCTCGTCGAGAGGCACGGTGGCTTCCCCGAAGCGACGGATACCGGCCTTGCTGCCGAGTGCCTGCCTCAGCGCCTCACCGATGGCGATGGCGGTGTCCTCGACCGTGTGGTGGACGTCGATGTGCGTGTCACCGCTCGATTTGATGGTGAGGTCGATCAGGGAGTGCTTGGACAGAGCCGTGAGCATGTGGTCGTAGAACGGCACGGTGGTGTCGATCGACGAGACTCCGGTGCCGTCGAGGTCAAGCTCGACGAGCACGCTGGACTCGCTGGTGACGCGCTCGATGCGTGCCGTACGAGTGCCGGAGGCAGTGACTGTCATGACATCCCTTCGAAGGATCGATGATCAGGGGGTGTGGTGGGCCTTCGCCCAGGACCGCGGATCGCGCGGACCCGCCGAACCAGTCTAGAAGACGTGCGCGCCGGGCACGGTGGCCTGGTCGCGCTCGAGGAGTCCGGAGAGCACCCGGAGGAAGACGGTGGTCTCCTCCTCCGTGCCGGCCGTCACCCGCAGTGAACCGGCGATCCCGACGTCGCGGATCAGGACGCCCGCCTCGAGGAGACCCTCCCAGATCCGGCGGGGATCCTCGAGGCCCGAGAAGAACACGAAGTTCGCATCCGACGGCGCAGGAGTGAGGCCCAGATCGGTCAGTTCGCGGACGATGCGGTCCCGCTGCACCTTGATCGCCTCGACGTTGGCCAGGAGGGTGTCGGCGTGCGTGAGGGCCGCGTTCGCCGCCGCCTGCGTGAGGGCGGACAGGTGGTACGGGAGCCGCACCAACCGGAGGGCGTCCGTCACCTCGGGGGCCGCCGCGAGATACCCGAGCCTCGCGCCCGCCATCGCGAAGGCCTTGCTCATGGTGCGCGAAACCATCAGGCGCGGCCGGCCGGGCAACAGGGTCAGCGCACTCGGGGTGCCCTGCTGGAGGAATTCGCCGTAGGCCTCGTCGACGATGATCATCGCCCTGGCCGCCTCACCCGCTGCATAGGCCGCCTCGATCACGTCGAGACCAAGGGCCGTCCCCGTGGGGTTGTTGGGTGAGCAGAGGAACACCACGTTCGCGCCCGACTCCGTGACCGCCCGCGCCGTGGACTCGGGGTCCATCGCGAAGGCCGCTCCGCGCTCCGCGGTCACGTAGCGCGTCCCCGTGCCGCTGGCGAGCAGCGGATACATGGAGTAGGTGGGCGGGAAGCCGATGGCCGTGCGTCCGGGACCGCCGAAGGCCTGCAGTATCTGCTGGAGCACTTCGTTCGAGCCGTTGGCCGCCCAGAGCTGGTCGGGCGTCAACCCGTGACCCAGGTACGCGGCGAGGTTCGCGCGGAGTTCCGAGAACTCGCGGTCCGGGTACCGGTTCAACCCGCCGGTGGCGTCCGACACGGCGGCCACGATGGCCTCGTGGACGTCGGCGGGGACACCGTGCGTGTTCTCGTTGACGTTCAGGAGGATGGGGACGTCCAGCTGGGGCGCACCGTAGGGGTGCTGCCCTACGAGGTCGTCGCGGAGGGGCAGGCTCGCAAGGGCGTCGGCAGAGGAAGGCACCTGCCGAGTTTAGCCCTGGACGGGTACCGAGATGCTCTGTCCGGCCTGCACCACGGAGGTCCGCAGGTTGTTGAGCTCGACGATCTCGGCGACGACATCCCGCGTATCGCGATCAGGCGCATAGGACGAGGCGAGGCCCCAGAGTGTCTCCCCCGCCGCGACGGTCACGTCGATGGTCGGCGCTGCCTGCGACGGCCCGTCCCCTGCCTGGGCCTCGGACGTCAGGAACGCCCCGAGCAGGATGAGCATCGCGACGATCAGGGTGATCGGGAGCCCGACGAGGAGGAGACGCCCGCGGCGGGTCAAGGTGATGCGATCGGATACGCCGGCGGGCGTGTGGACGCGCTCGGCGCCGGCCGACGTCCGGGAACGGGCGACGGTGGGCACGATGACGCCACGATCGACGATGGACGTCGTGGAGCTGCCCTGCAGAACCAGTGCTTCGGTCATGACCTGCCTCTTCCCTTCGAACGGTCCGTCCGGGATCTGATTCCGAATCGAACATGCGTACTAATACTCCTGGGTCCTTCTTAGCACTGAGGGACGATGCGTGTCGAGACTCGCTCGAACATATGTTTGAAAACAAGCATCGACTCGCCTAGCGTGGCGTGAAGGACCGACGACCGTTATTCCTTGTCCCCTCGGGGACCGGGGCTTCCGATCTAGGTCCAGACAATCACCCGCCACCGACAGAATCGCTCCCGCGGTCCGGACGGTCCGGCGGGGGAACCCAGATCTGGACGAAGGGCATGCGCGTGGCGGAAGCAGCACCGGCAGACCGGCAGGAATCGAACACAGCGAGCGGTCCGCGCGCGGTTCCCGGGCCGGCCGGTCGTGGTCGTCCCCGCGGGCGGTCGGTGTCCAAGGGCCTGACGCCGCGGCAGCTGACGATCCTGGAAACCATTCAGCGGTCCATCTCGGACAAGGGCTACCCACCGTCGATGCGTGAGATCGGCGACACCGTCGGTCTCGCGAGTCTCTCGAGCGTGACCCATCAGCTGTCCCAGCTGGAGCGCCTCGGCTATCTCCGGCGGGATCCCAAGCGTCCGCGGGCCATGGAGGTCCTCCTCCCGCTCACGCTGACGACCGACGGCGCGTCATCGGACCCGTCGGACGGCGGGGCGGCGTCGAGCGCGGATCAGCAGATCGCGGTGGACACCGCACTGGTACCCCTCGTAGGACGCATCGCGGCTGGTGGGCCGATCCTCGCGGACCAGGTGATCGAGGACGTGATGCCCCTCCCGCGCCAGATCGTCGGGCACGGGGAGCTGTTCATGCTCAAGGTCTCCGGTGACTCCATGGTCGACGCAGCCATCTGCGACGGCGACTGGGTGGTGGTGCGGAAACAGCAGAGCGCCCAGAACGGGGACATCGTCGCGGCGCTGCTCGACGACGAGGCCACCGTCAAGACCTTCCGCCAGCGTGACGGGCACACCTGGCTGCTCCCCCAGAACACGAGGTACGAACCGATCCTCGGCGACCACGCCAGCATCATGGGCAAGGTCGTCTCGGTGATGCGCGCACTCTGAGGCCGTCGGGCCCTGACCGCCCCGGACAACTCCCGTCGACTGCGGTCGTCACCGCCCGTCAGGCCGGGTCAGCGCGCGGAGAGCCGCTCGAGGATGCCGGTCACGGTCGCCCGGTCGGTGGTCGCCCAGAAGGGCGGCAGCGCAGCGCGGAGGAACCCGCCGTACCGCGCGGTCGCGAGGCGGCTGTCGAGCACCGCGACCACGCCGCGGTCCTCCGCCGCGCGGATCAGACGACCCGCGCCCTGCGCGAGCCGCACCGCGGCATGCGTCGCCGAGACACTCATGAACCCGTTGCCCCCGTTCCGCGCAACGGCTCGCGTGCGCGCCGTCATGAGCGGATCGTCCGGCCTCGGGAACGGGATGCGGTCGATGATCACCAGCCTGCAGGACGACCCGGGGACGTCCACCCCCTGCCAGAGGGACATCGTCCCGAACAGGCAGGTGTCCGGCTCGTCGGCGAACTGTGTCACGAGGGCGTTGAGCGAGGACTCGCCCTGGCACAGGATCTCGAAGTCCACCTTGGGCCGGAGCGTCTCCGCAGCCTCCTCGGCGGCCCGTTTGGACGAGAAGAGGCCGAGCGCTCCCCCACGGCTCGCCGTGATGAGCGTGAGGATCTCCGCGAGCTGGGCGTCGGACACCCCCCGCTCCGGCTTCGGGAGGTCCTGTGCCACGTAGAGCACACCCTGTTTGGGGTAGTCGAACGGACTGCCGACGTCGACCCCGGTCCAGGCCGGCGCACCCGGGCCGCTGAGCCCGAGCGATCCCGCGACGGGACCGAACTCGGAACCGATGGCCAACGTGGCGGAGGTGAGGATCACCGTGTGGTCCTCGAACAGACCCTCGCGCAGGCGACCCGCCACCGAGAGCGGGGCGACGTTGAGCGTGGCCGGTGAGGTCTCGTCCGGCTGGGAGTACCCGGAGCCCGGGGTGAACGTGCTGGGGCGCGAGGCCCACACCACCTCGTTCAGATCGGCCGCGGCGAGGATCCGCTCGGCGAGTTCGAAGACGAGCGTCACCCGGGAGCGCGCCACCTGCCGCCCGCCGTCGGCGTCGGCCTCCGACTTCCCCTCGGTCTTCGTGTCCGACAGGGCGGCACGGGAGGCGTCCCGCACCTGCTCCAGGGACTGCGCGAGTTCCTCGGGCAGTCCGCCCGGCAGGAGCCCCGACGGCTGGCGTTCCGAGGCCGCCTCGAAGGCGTCGCCGGCCGTGTCGAGAGCGCCCGTGCTGATGGACGCGTGCCGCCGCAGTGCTGCGGCGGCGGCGGAGACCATCGACGCCGAGAGCTGACCGGACACGGCACCGGTGACGCGGTCGTGCAGCTCGTGGGCCTCGTCGATGACCACGACGTCGTACTCGGGCAGCACAGCGAGCCCTTCGAAGGCACTGATCGCGAGCATCGCGTGGTTGGTGATGATGATGTCGGCGTCCGCCGCAGCCGCGCGCGCCTTCTCGCTGAAACACTCCTGCGCCATAGGACAGCGTGCCGCGCCGAGGCATTCCATGCTGGACACGGACACCTGTCGCCACGCGCGGTCGCTCACGCCGGGCACGAGGTCGTCGCGGTCGCCCGTCGTCGTCTCCCCGGCCCACTCACGCAGCCGCACCACCTCCTGGCCGAGGGCCGAGGCGGGTGCACCGCCGCCCAGCGCCGGGGACGGATGCTGTGCGGCGTCCTCGCCGAGGCTGAACAGCGTTCCCGGGGCGTCCTCCTCCGGGAAGCCGCCGCCAGTCTTGTGGAGGCAGACGTAGTTGGAGCGCCCCTTGAGGAGCGCGACGTCGACCGGGCGGGAGAGCGCCGGTCGGACGGCGTCGAGCAACCGCGGGAGATCCCGTCCCACGATCTGCGCCTGCAGGGCCAGGGTCGCCGTGGAGACGACCGACGGGCGGTCGCTCTCCATGGCATGGGCTATCAGCGGCACGAGGTAGGCGAGGGACTTACCGGTGCCCGTGCCGGCCTGGACGAGGAGGTGATCCCCGGAGTCGATCGCCTCACTGACCTGACGCACCATCTCGTGCTGGCCCAAGCGCATCTCACCGCCCATCGCACCCACGGCGGCGTCGAGCAGTTCGAGGGATCGGCGGGCGTGCGGGGAGGGCACCCCGCCGGCCGCGGTGTCCGGCGCCGCGATCACGGCGCCGGACCGCGTGGACTCACTCATGCCGCAGGTACGGCTCCAGTTCGGCTGCCAGACCCTCACGCACCATCACTTCGAGGCGCGTTCCCTCGTCCACATGCTCCATGCCGAGGATCTCGGCGTCCTCCTCGTGCAGGCGGCTGACGATCTCACCGTGCTCGTAGGGGATCATCAGGTCCATCTTCACCCCGGGCCGCGGGATGCTGGTGCTGACCAGCTGGCGCAACTCGGTCAGGCCCTCGCCCGTGCGGGCGGAGACGACCACGGAGCGGGGCTCACGCTGCCGGAGGCGCTCGATGACGAACGGATCGGCTGCATCGGCCTTGTTGAGCACGATGATCTCCGGCACCTTGCGGGCGTCGACCTCCGTCAGCACGGCGCGGACGGCCGCGATCTGCCCCTCGGGGTCCGGGTGGGACGCGTCGACGACGTGCAGGATCAGATCCGCGTCCGCCACTTCCTCGAGCGTGGAACGGAACGCCTCGATCAGCTGCGTCGGGAGTGACCTCACGAAGCCGACGGTGTCGGCCAGCGTGTAGCCGATGCCGTCCGGCGTCTCGGCCCTGCGGATCGTCGGATCGAGTGTCGCGAACAGGGCGTTCTCGACGAGCACGCCCGCGTCCGTCAGCCGGTTCAGCAGCGACGACTTCCCGGCGTTGGTGTACCCGGCGATCGCGACCGAGGGAACCTGGTTCCTCCGTCGGTTGGAGCGCTTCGTCTCGCGGGCAGGTTTCATCCCGGCGATCTCACGACGGAGCTTCGCCATCCGCGTACGGATCTTCCGGCGATCGAGCTCGATCTTCGTCTCACCGGGACCACGGGAACCCATACCGGCGCTGGCGCTACCCACCTGGCCACCGGCCTGCCGGGACATCGACTCGCCCCAGCCACGCAGGCGCGGCAGCAGGTACTCGAGCTGTGCGAGTTCGACCTGCGCCTTGCCCTCGCGACTCTTGGCATGCTGCGCGAAGATGTCGAGGATCAGGGCCGTGCGGTCGATCACCTTGACCTTCACGATGTCCTCGAGGCCACGTCGTTGCGACGGCGAGAGCTCGCTGTCCACGATCACGGTGTCAGCACCGGTGGCCTGCACGATCGACTTCAGTTCCTGCGCCTTGCCCGAGCCGAGGAACGTGCCCGGATCCGGCTTCAGCCGCCGCTGGACGATCCCGTCGAGGACCTCCGAGCCCGCCGTCTCGGCCAGCGCCGCAAGCTCCTGGAGGGAGTTCTCGGCGTCCTTGGCCGTACCCTCGCTCCACAGCCCGGCGAGGATGACCCGCTCGAGCCGCAGCTGCCGGTACTCGACCTCGGTGACGTCCTCGAGCTCCGTGGACAGTCCCGCCACGCGCCGGAGGGCGCGCCGCTCGGCGAGGTCCTCCTGGTCGCCGTCGGCGTCGGATGGCGTGTCGTCCCGCGACAGCGCGAGGGCCCGTGACCGCCACGTCTTCTCGATGGGAGCGGCGGACGTCTCCTCGCCCGCTCCCGACTTCTTCACCTTCGCCACAGCAGCTTCATCGCTGGCGAGGATCCGGTCGATCACTGCCTGGATCTCCTCCGGGCCCATGTCGGCTCCGTCGGTTCGTCCGTCATTCGTGGTCATGTTCTCCTTTATGGGATGTCCCCTAATTCTACGGCTGCGTGCCTCCCCTGTGGCAGGTTCTTCTCCCAGCGCGAAACTCCCCGCTCCTCGACCGCCTCTGGCGCAGCGGTGCGCGGGGGGAACCGGCCGCCGCACCGCCCGTCCGCCGCCCGCCAACCGCCCGATAGGCTTTCTGCATGGATTCGCAGCACTACTTCACCGCCTCGCCGCAGGGCCCTGCGGTCCGTCGTCCCCTCTCCGTGGTGCTCGCCGGGGCACGGCGCGAGCTCGTGACGTCGTCGGGCCTGTTCAGCCCTGACGGCATCGACAAGGGGACGGCGATCCTGCTCGACACCGTCCCGCCGCCGGAGGGCGGCACGCTGCTCGACATCGGCAGCGGGTGGGGACCGATCGCCCTCACCATGGCACTGCTGTCACCTGAGGCGACCGTGTACGCGATCGACGTCAACGAACGCAGCATCGCCCTGACGGCCGAGAACGCCGACCGCCTGGGGCTCCGCACCATCCGCTCGAGCACACCCGACGACGTGGATCCCTCGCTGCAGTTCGACACGATCTGGTCCAACCCGCCCATCCGTATCGGCAAGCAGGAGCTCCACGCCCTGCTGCTGCGCTGGCTCCCCCGCCTGGCCCCGGGTGGTCGCGCGTGGCTGGTGGTGCAGAAGAACCTCGGCGCCGACTCCCTGCTGCGCTGGCTCCAGGAGGAGTTGCCCGCGGGATTCGTGGCGCGCCGGGCGGAGACGTCGAAGTCGTTCCGCGTCCTCGAGGTGCGGCGCCCCGACTGAGTCGTCGGGCGCGAAAGACCCGGGGTTCAGAGGTCGGGGTGGAGCGTTCCCTCGGCCACGAGCACTGCCGGACCGCTCAGTTGCATGTGCTCGCGGCCCTCGGGTCCGGCGAAGAACGCGACGCCGACCGTGCCACCCGGCACGCCGACGAGCCACTGGTCCGGCGCTCCGGCTCCGGCCCAGTACCGGATCGCCGCCGCGGCCGCGCAGGCGCCCGTGCCGCACGAGAGGGTCTCCCCCACGCCCCGCTCGTGGACGCGCATCGTCACGCGGCCCACGCCGTCATCGCCCACCAGCGGCTCCGACGGCACGACCAGCTCGACGTTGGTACCGTGCGGAGGTACCGGCCGGACGATCGGCGCAGTGTGGAGGTTCGCGGTCCCGAGTTCCTCGTACTCCGCGAGGGCGACGACGGTGTGCGGGTTTCCCATGCTGATGGACAGGGCGGGGCGGTCGACGTCGAGCCCCGCGACATCCACGATCGCGTCGGTTCCCCGCGCTGCCGCCGCCTCGGGGTCGATGAGGTCCCATGGACCCATGTCCACCGCGTATCCCTCACCGGACCGCGAGACGCGCTTGACCCCTCCCCGCGTGCCGATCGGGAGCGTGGCGCCGTCGGGCAGGTCGACGAGGCCCTGGGCGATCAGGAAGTGCACGAACACCCTCACACCGTTGCCGCACATCTCCGAGACGGAGCCGTCACCGTTGCGGTAGTCCATGAACCACTCGGCGTCCGGTTCGGTCGGCAGGAGGGCCCGGCCCTCCGGGAGCGCCGTGGAGCGCACCGCGCGGATGAACCCGTCCGCGCCGATACCCAGGTGGCGGTCGCAGGCCCGGGCGACGAACGGCACGTCGAGCGCGAGGGAGCCCTCCGGATCCAGGGTCAGGATGAAGTCGTTGCCCGTCCCGTGGCCCTTGGTGAAGGGCACCCCCGACGGGCGGGAGGACTCGTCGATGGCGCCGGTAGTGGTCATGGGCGGGTCATGGGCTCGTAGGTCACGGTCCTAGCTTAGGTCGGTCCCGCGACGGACCACATCGACGGCCCGCTCCCTGAGATCGGCCGCCTCCCAGTCGAGCCACGCGATCCGCGGGTCGGCGCGGAACCACGTGAGCTGCCTGCGCGCGAAGCGGCGTGTGGCGTCGATGGTGTCCTCCGTGGCCGCCGCCGCCGTCATGCTCCCGTCGAGCACCCGCAGGAACTGGGAGTAGCCGAGCGCGCGCGACGCCGTCCGGCCACGCCGGAGCCCTGCCTCCTCCAACCGCGCCACCTCCTCCGCCAGACCGTTGCCCACCATCGCGTGCACGCGCTGTGCAAGGCGTTCGCGGAGGAGCTCCCGGTCCACTGCGAGGCCGATCTGCACCGCGGGCTGGTGGTACTCCCGGCGCGGCATGAAGGAGCTGAACGGGCGGCCGGTGATCTCGTGGACCTCGAGGGCACGGACGAGCCGCCGATCGTCCTCGATCCGTGCGGCGGACACGGGGTCGACCGCGTGGAGCCTGCCGCGGAGGACCTCCCGCCCCTCGACGCCGAGCTCGGCCTCGAGGCGGCTCCGTACGCCGGCGTCGGTGGGCGGGAACTCGAGGGTGTCGAGTGCTGCGCGGACGTACAGGCCCGAGCCCCCGACGAGCACCGGCACACGGCCGCGGGACCGGATGTCCTCGAAGACCCGGCGGGCCTGGTCCTGGTACGCGGCGACGCTGGCTTCCTCGGTGACGTCGAGGACGTCCAGGAGGTGGTGCTCGATGCCTTCGCGCTCGGCAGGCGGCAGCTTCGCGGTGCCGATGTCCATGCCCCGGTAGAACTGCAGCGCGTCGGCATTCACGACCTCGCCGTCCAGCTCGCGTGCGATCGCGACGCCGAGGTCGGACTTCCCTGACCCGGTGGGACCGACGACGGCGATGATCGGCTGCGTCACCCGGCGGAACCGCGCACGGGCAGCGGCGGCATGCCCAGCGAGACCGCCCGGGGCGCTCCCGTCGCAGGCGCCGGCGCCCCGCACGAGTCAGCCTGACTTCTGTCCCAGGCATCCCCCGCACGTGAGCGGCGCACCCCGTACTCGGCTGTCGTCGGATCGGACAGCAGATGGAAGGAGGCGGCCTCCGTGACGGGCACCGTGACGAAGTCCCCGGGCCGCGGGATCTCGGCGCCGTCGGGTACGGAGAAGTGCACCAGCCGCTGGTCCTTCGCACGGCCGGTGAGCCGGTGCGTCTCGCCGCCCTTCCGCCCCGGCTGGTCCGTCACGAGCACCTCGACAATGCGGCCCACCTGACGGGCGTTCTCCTCCCGGGCGATGCGGTCCTGCAGGGCGGTCAGACGCTCGAAACGCTCCTGGACCACGGCCTTCGGCAGCTGGTCCGGCAGATCGGCGGCCGGGGTCCCGGGACGTTTGGAGTACTGGAAGGTGAAGGCGGTGGCGAACCGCGACCGTTCTACGACGTCGAGTGTGGCGAGGAAGTCCTCCTCGGTCTCCCCGGGGAAGCCGACGATGATGTCCGTCGAGATCGCCGCGTGCGGCATCCGCTCGCGCACGCGGTCGAGGATCCCGAGGAATCGTGAGGACCGGTAGGAACGGCGCATCGCTTTCAGCACCCGGTCCGATCCCGACTGCAGGGGCATGTGCAACTGGGGCATCACGTTCGGCGTCTCGGCCATAGCGTCGATGACGTCGTCGGTGAAGGCGGCAGGGTGTGGGCTCGTGAAGCGGACGCGCTCGAGGCCCTCGATCGCGCCGCAGGCGCGTAGGAGCTTCGCGAAAGCTCCGCGATCTCCGAACTCCACCCCGTAAGAATTGACGTTCTGACCCAGCAGGGTCACTTCGACGGCGCCGTCGGCGACGAGAGCCTCCACCTCGGCCAGGATCTCACCCGGTCTCCTGTCACGTTCCTTCCCCCGGAGGGAGGGGACGATGCAGAAGGTGCACGTGTTGTTGCACCCCACGGAGATGGACACCCACCCCGCGTAGACCGATTCACGCCTCGTCGGCAGCGTCGAGGGGAAGACATCGAGCGACTCGAGGATCTCGAGCTGGGCCTCCTGGTTGTGTCGGGCCCGCTCGAGCAGGGCCGGCAGCGCCCCGATATTATGGGTGCCGAACACGGCATCCACCCAGGGCGCCTTCCTCAGGATGGTCTCGCGATCCTTCTGCGCGAGGCAGCCGCCCACGGCGATCTGCATCCCGGGGCGAGCCTCCTTGACCGCCTTCAGGATGCCCAGATTCCCGTAGAGCTTGTTGTCCGCGTTCTCCCGCACGGCGCAGGTGTTGAAGACGACGACGTCCGCCTGGCCTCCACCGGTGCGCTGCAGCCCTGCACCTTCGAGCAGGCCCGAGATGCGCTCGGAATCGTGCACGTTCATCTGGCACCCGAACGTCCGGACCTCATAGGTACGTCCGTCGGCGGGTGCGGAGCCCGCCGGAGCGTCTGCTGACACGGGACCTTCATCGAGGACGGTCGACGGCGCGTCGAGCCGGGGGGTCTGGGCGATACTCACGCGATCAAGCGTACGGCGGGCGGCGCAGCCACCCGCAATCCGCCTGCGTTACGACTACTGCTGCTCGTCCGGCCACTCCGGCTACTGCTGCTCGTCCGGCTACTCGGACGCGGCACCGGCGTCTGCCTCGGTCTCCGCCACCACGTCCTTGACGATGGTGAAAGCGGCACCAGGACTGTAGCCCTTCCGCGCGAGGACCCCGACGAGCCGCCGGATCTCCTTGTCGCGCAGCGAGCGGTCGGAGAGATCGGTCCGCGTCCGGAGCTTGCGCACGACGATCTCCCGCGCCTGGTCGTGCTCGTCCTCGTCGGAGATCTGCAGGAGGGCGTCCTCGGCGAGCTCGGGATCGATACCCTTCTCCGCGAGTTCCCGTCGGATGGACGCCCGGGCGAGCGCCTTCACCGAGGAACGCGTTCTCACCCACAGACGGGCGAACTCTGCGTCGTCGATGAGCTGCACCTCCTCGAAGCGATCGAGGAGTGCCGTCACCACGGATGCAGGGACGTCCCGTTCGGCGAGCTTCTGCCCCAGCTGATGACGGCTCCGCGGACCGAGTGCGAGCTGTCTGAGCATGATCGCTCGACCTTCGGTCGCCCATTCCTCGTCACTTCGGTCCTGCGCGACGCTGTCCGCAGCCGTTCCATCGCCTGAGGCGTCGCGGTCACCGTTCCGCCCCTGACTCCTGGACGCCGCGCGGCGCGTACCTCGGCCGGAGCCGTCGGCATCGGACGGAGACGTCGCGTACGGGGCGCCGGCGAGGTCCTCCGCGGAGGGCGGCCGGGCCTCGTCGGCGGCTTCGGCCGAGGTGCCGAAAGCCGGCGCGAAGGGGTCGCTGTACGACGACGACCGCTTCCAGGACCGGCTCCGGCTCGTCCGGGCAGCCCGCGGCCGCCCCCCTACGCTGCTTCCGTCCCGTTCGTCGGCAGAGTCCAGGCCGGGCGAGGGCTCTGTGCGGGACCGCTGTCGGTCGCGGCGTCCGTGTACCGGAGGGCTTTCGGCGTCCCCGTCCGGCTGGGCGCGGCCGACCGGGTCATGGCCGTCGAACCGGCCGAAGGAGATTCCCCATCCGGCCGGTTCGGGCGCGGTGTCCGACGGCACAGGTGCTACTCGCCGCCGACCGCTTTCAGCTTCGGCGCTTCCGGCTCCTCGACCTGAACGCCGATGCCCAGCTTCACCCTGATCTTCTGCTCCAGTTCGTCGGCGAGGTCAGGGTTGTCGATGAGGAACTTCCTCGCGTTCTCCTTGCCCTGGCCCAACTGGTCGCCGTCGTAGGTGAACCATGCACCGGACTTCTTGACCAGGGCGTTCTCCACGCCCACGTCGATCAGTCCGCTCTCACGTGAGATCCCGTAGCCGTACAGGATGTCGAACTCGGCCTGCTTGAAGGGCGGCGCCATCTTGTTCTTGACGATCTTGGCGCGGGTGCGGTTACCGATGGGGTTCACACCCTCCTTCAGCGTCTCGATGCGCCGCACGTCGATGCGGACGGAGGCGTAGAACTTCAGCGCCTTACCACCCGTCGTCGTCTCGGGGCTTCCGAAGAACACGCCGATCTTCTCGCGCAACTGGTTGATGAAGATGGCAGTGGTCTTCGTCTGGCTCAGGCGACCGGTGATCTTCCTGAGCGCCTGGCTCATCAGACGGGCCTGCAGACCCACGTGGCTGTCACCCATCTCCCCCTCGATCTCGGCACGCGGCACGAGAGCGGCGACGGAGTCGATGACCACGAGGTCGATGGAGCCGGACCCGATGAGCATGTCCATGATCTCGAGCGCCTGCTCGCCGGTGTCCGGCTGAGAGACGAGCAGGGCGTCCGTATCCACGCCGAGCCGCTTCGCGTACTCGGGATCGAGCGCGTGCTCGGCGTCGATGAAGGCGACGATGCCGCCGTTGCGCTGGGCACTGGCGACCGCGTGCAGTGCCACCGTGGTCTTACCGGAGGACTCCGGCCCGTAGATCTCGACGATCCTGCCCCGCGGGAGGCCACCGATGCCGAGCGCGGCGTCGAGGGCGATGGAGCTCGTCGAGATCGTCTCGATCGGGGCCCTGATCTCGTCCCCGAGACGCATGATCGAGCCCTTGCCGTACTGCTTGTCGATTTGTGCGAGTGCAGCTTCGAGGGCTTTCTCGCGGTCTGGAGCGGCCATTCTTCACCTCGGTCATCCATGGCCAAACGGCCTGTTTACGTGTTCATGACGACTGTATTTGCAGTCGCCGACAGTTTGAGATGCGGCCGCCGCTATGTGCACAAGTGGGGACCACCGCCAGTGTCGATCATACGACAGACCGAACAGGCATTCGATTAATTCGTCCTCCGCGCGCGTGTTGTCGGTGCGTCAGCGGGGCCTCACGTCGCGACCGAGCCACCGCTCGCGCGGCACGTCCTGTACCCGGCAGATCGCCTCCCAGACCGCCTTCGGATCGACACCGGCATCCAGCGCCTCGGCGGCCGTCCGATCCCCCAGACGGTCGACGACGAGATCCCGCGCCAGCGTCCGCGAGTAGCCGGCCCCGAACTCGTCGTCCATCAGCCGCCAGAAGTCACTCGTCCGCATCGTCCATCCCTGTCCTCATCCGTGTCCGTGTCCGTGTCCGTGCCCGAGTCCGGGCCGCTGTCCGGGCCCGTGCTCCCTGTCCCCGACCCTGCCCATGTGTCGCTCGTGCTGTCCGCCGATCGCCCCGCACGCTCCACCCCATCATGGATCCCGGAGCCCGTGCCCGACGGCCACAGGAACGTCGCGCCGTCCGGTACTGGCGGCCCGCGCCCTGAACCCTACAATTGCCCCATGAACTCGAAGTCGAGCACCACAGACGCCGCCCCGGGCCTCGCAGCTCGTCCGGGCGACGACGCGGACACCGATGCCGCGATCGAAGCCCTCGAGCAGCAGCTCAGCATGCTGTGGCGGCGTGCTCGCTCGAACTCCTACAAGGTCGCCCGGCGCGTGCACCCGGACATGGAGCCCGCTGCCTACGGTCTGCTGGTGATCCTGCAGCGGGAGGGCTCCATGCGCCTGACGGACATCGCCGCGAGCGTCGGCGTCGGCAAGCCGTCCGTCAGTCGCCAGATCGCCATGCTCGAGCATCTCGGCCTGGTGCAGAAGGAAGCCGACCCCCTCGACGGCCGTGCGCAGGCGATCTCGCTGACGGCGGCCGGCACGCGTCAGCTCGTCGCGGCCCAGACCGCGCGCAAGCAGGCGTTCCACGAGCTGATGGAGGACTGGGACGTGTCGGACCTGACGCGTCTGGGTACCCTGATCGCCCAGCTCAACAACACGTACACCAAGGACAACTGGTGACGAACGGCAGGAAGGCCCGCCCCGAGGGGCGGGCCTTCCTTGTTCCCGGGGTGTCCCGGACCGGTTCGGTGGACTAGCGGTTCGTCGCCGCGAGCCCCCGACGGAAGTCGTCGTTGAGACCCTCGGTGAACTCGTCCCCGAACTCGCGGGAGAATTCCTGAGGGATGGTGTCCGGGATGGACACGCCTTCTGCTTCTGCCAAGCGGTCGCTGACCTCGCGCAGCATCGAGGAGAGCGGTACCTCGAGTGCACTGCAGATCGACGAGAGGAGTTCGGAGGATGCTTCCTTCTGCCCACGCTCGACCTCGCTGAGGTATCCGAGGGAAACCCTCGCACTGTGCGACACCTCTCGCAGGGTACGGCCCTGGCGCTGGCGGACGTCACGGAGGACGTCGCCGATCTCATGACGTAGAACTACCATCTTGCGCTCCTTGGGCTTGCGTTGTGCGTCCTCCGCCAACCCCACATCACGCCAACGGACCACACCGTTTACGGAGACGGGCTGCTTTGCCATCTGAATCGCCTTGCTCCCTCATAGATGAGGCGCCGCCCGGTGGGCGTGCCTCCTGATGATGACTTGCCCCGTTCGACCTGAGCTTGAGTCGTCAACCCTACCAACGGGCGACTGTCTACATAACTACCCTCGGTGATGGTTTGTTCCCCTGGACAGCTCGGCGAACAGCTCGGTGAGAACCGCCTCCCGCGTCGCGAACCTCACTGCCTGACGGTCGCCGGGGAAGCCGTAGGAGAAGGTGCGCGTCCCCTCGCTCGTGCTCACCGCCGTGAACACGGTGCCCGACGGCTTGCCCTCGTGCGGCCCTGGACCTGCGACACCGGTGGTCGCAACCCCGATGTCCGCCGAGAACAGACGCCGTGCACCATCGGCCATCGCCGCCGCGACCCGAGGGTCGACCGCCCCCGCCGTCTCGAGCAGCTCGGCGTCGACCCCGAGCACCGCCTGCTTGACGGAGAGCTGATAGGCGACCACGCCACCCTGGAGCACGGCGGACGCCCCGGCGACGTCGGCGAGAGCGGACGCGATCAGACCGGCCGTGAGTGATTCCGCGGTGGCGAGGCTGAGGCCGCGTTCGGTCGCGAGCCCGACGACGCGGGCCGCGAGCACCGACGCCGTGCTAGGCGCGACCGTCACCATGACCCGCGGACCGGGCACCGGCGCGGAGCCTGATCGCCTGGACGACGTAGTCGACGCCCGTCACGACGGTGATCACGACGGCGGCGGCCATGACGACGGCGGCGGGCCACCAGGCCCACTCGCCGAGCAACGTCTGCAGCGGGACGAGGAACAGCAGGATGGCGGCCGTCTGCACCACGGTCTTCAGCTTCCCGCCGCGCGAGGCCGGCATGACCCCGTAGCGGATCACGGCGAACCGCAGCAGCGTGATGCCCAGCTCGCGGGCGAGGATCAGGATGGTCACCCACCACCAGAGCTCGCCCAGGACGGACAGCAGCACCAGCGCGGACCCGATGAGCAGCTTGTCCGCGATCGGGTCCGCGATCTTGCCGAAGTCCGTGATCAGTCCGCGGCTCCGCGCGAGGTCGCCGTCGAGCTTGTCCGTGTAGATGGCGATCGCGAAGGTGATCACCGCGAACCAGCGGAACAGGCCGTCCGCGCCGTCGTCCGCGAGGAGGAACCAGATGAAGAAGGGGACGAGCAGGATGCGGACGACTGTGAGGACGTTCGCGATGTTGAGGACCGGCACTGCCGCGTTCGTGGAGTCGGCCACGCTCATCTCCCGGTCAGGTTCCAGGCGTCGTGCCCGTCGTCGTCGTCCGGATCCGTGCTGGGATCGGCGCCGTCGTGGTAATCGACGGCCTGCGCCCTGGCCGCGAGGTCGTCCGCCACGAGATCGATCGGCGGCCGGACCTCTGCCTGCCGGGGCGCCTCGTCTCCGCGCATGGCGCCCAGGACGGACTCGAGATCGTCCGGCTTGACCAGCACGTCGCGGGCCTTGGACCCCTCGGACGGACCGACGACACCGCGGGATTCCAGCAGGTCCATGAGCCGGCCCGCCTTCGCGAAGCCGACGCGGAGCTTCCGCTGGAGCATCGACGTGGACCCGAACTGCGTGGTCACCACGAGTTCGGTGGCCTGCAGCAGCACGTCGAGATCGTCCCCGATGTCGTCGTCGATCTGCTTCTTCGGCGCCTCCACGGCGACGTCCTCGCGGTACGTCGCCTGGAGCTGTCCCTTCACGTGCTCGACGACCCGGTGGATCTCCGACTCCGTGACCCAGGCCCCCTGCACTCGCATGGGCTTGGAGGCACCCATGGGCAGGAAGAGGGCGTCGCCCTGCCCGATGAGCTTCTCGGCGCCGGGCTGGTCGAGGACCACGCGGGAGTCGGTGACCGAGGACGTCGCGAAGGCCATCCGGGAGGGCACGTTGGCCTTGATGAGCCCGGTCACGACGTCGACCGACGGACGCTGGGTGGCGAGCACGAGGTGGATGCCCGCGGCTCGGGCGAGCTGGGTGATGCGGACGATCGAGTCCTCGACGTCGCGCGGGGCGACCATCATGAGGTCGGCCAGCTCGTCCACGATCACCAGCAGGTACGGGTAGGGGCGCACGACGCGCTTGGACCCCTCGGGAGGCACCACCTTGCCGTTGCGCACGGCCTTGTTGAAGTCGTCGATGTGCTTGTAGCCGTAGTTGGCGAGGTCGTCGTAGCGCGTGTCCATCTCGCGGACCACCCACTGCAGCGCCTCTGCAGCCTTTTTCGGATTGGTGATGATCGGGGTGATGAGGTGCGGGACGCCCTCGTAGGCGGTCAGTTCCACGCGCTTCGGATCGACCATGACCATCCGGACCTCGTCCGGCGTGGACCGCATGAGGATCGACGTGATCATCGAGTTGACGAAGGAGGACTTGCCGGCGCCGGTGGCTCCGGCGACGAGCAGGTGCGGCATCTTGGCGAGGTTCGCGACGACGAACCCGCCCTCGACGTCCTTGCCCACACCCATGACCATCGGGTGCTCCGTCTTCCGGGCGTTCCCCGAGCGGAGCACGTCACCGAGTGAGACGGTCTCACGGTCCGTGTTCGGGATCTCGATACCGATGGCGGACTTGCCGGGGATGGGCGAGAGGATCCGGACGTCCGAGGACGCGACGGCGTAGGAGATGTTCTTGGACAGCGCGGTGACGCGCTCCACCTTGGTACCCGGGGCGAGCTCGATCTCGTACCGCGTGACGGTGGGCCCGCGGGAGAAGCCGGTCACCTTCGCGTCCACGTTGAACTGGTCCATGGTGTGCGTCAGGGCGGCGACGACGGCGTCGTTCGCCTCCGAGCGCTCCTTCGGCGGGGTCCCGGCGGGCAGGTAGTCGGACGGGGGCAGGGTGTAGGCGACGTCGCCGGCCAGCTGCAGCTGCTCCGTCCGCTGCGGGATGGGCGTGGGAGGCACCTGCGGCTGCACGGGGGTGGAAGGAACGATGAGTGCCTGGGCGGCAGGCACGACGTCGATGGCCTCGGTGGCGCCCTCGGGGGCGCGGGGCAGCGCGACCGGAGGAGCGGCGGGCGCCGCCGCGCGGGCCACCTGGGTCCGCTTCAGTTCCTCGGCTGCGAGCTCCTGCTTCGTCGGACGACGGACGCCCGGCGGCACGGCCGCCTCCGCCTCACGGGCGCGGCGCTCCTCGTCCTCGATGAGCGCCCGCTCGAAGGCCTCGTCGCCCACGTAGCCGTCGATCTCGGACTCGGAACCGGCGTCGTGCGGTGCAGCTGCTGTGTCGCGGCCGAACAGGCGCTTACGGCGTTTCGGCCCCGGCGCCGCACTGGCGCCGTGCGTCTCGTAGAGGTAGCTCTGGTCGTGGTCCTCGTCGTCGCTGCGGTCGCGCCGGCGGGCGGGTCCGCCGGAACCGTCCGCATCCTGACCCATGAGGTGCTCGTAGAGCGCGCGCAGGCGCGAGGGGATGTGTCGGAACGGCGTTGCCGTCACGATCAGCAGGCCGAGCAGCACCAGGAGGCCGAGCAGGAAGGCGACCGGCCAGGCCGTGAGGACGCTGCTCAACGGGCCCGCGACGAGGAATCCGACCACGCCGCCGGCACGCCACAGCGCATCGAGGCCGTCCGACAGGCCGGGAGCGCCGCCCAACAGGTGCGCTATCCCGGAGCCGGCGAAGAGGATGACGAGTTGACCGATCGCGATGCGGTTGTTGCCCCGGTGTCGCTCGGGATACCGGAACAGACGCACGGCTCCGATCACCAGCATGAACGGCAGGAGCAGGGCCATCCAGCCGAACGTGCCGCCCGCGGCTGCATGGACGACGTCGGCGGGTGGGCCCGTCAGTGCCCACCACTCGACGGCGGCGACCGCGAGGGCGAGCAGCATCAGGAAGAATCCGGAACCGTCGCGGCGGAGCTCACGCTCGGGGGCGACGTCGTGACCGAAGGTGCGGACACCCGAGGCGACCACGCGGGCCATGCTCATCCAGACGGCGCGCACGGCCCTCAGGGGGAAGGCGAGGCGCTCCTCGTGCTGGGGCTCCGGCGTCACCGGGGCCTGCCGTGTCTCCGTGACCGCGCGGCCCGCGGCCTTCGCAGGAGCCTTGCCACGCGAGGGCGTCGAAGCGGCCGAGGCTCCCCTGCCGCGGGTCTGCTGCTGGCCCCGCGGGGCGGGGGACGTTCGAGTGGCCATGATCCTCACGGTACCCGACAGGTCTGGCGCGACGCCGGATTCCCGCACCCGCCCGATCGGGAACGGGTAGCGCTACCGGCCTGCGGAGCGGGCGACTCCGGGCCGCGAGCGAGAGCCATACAGTCACCGCGTCGCTCCCGGCTCAGGCCTCCAGCACCACCGGGATGATCATGGGGCGCCGGCGGTGGCGCCGGTTCACCCAGGTACCGATGATGCGCCTGACGACCTGCTGGAGCTGGTAGGTGGTGTGGTCGCGGTTCGTCATCACCGCTTCCTCCAGGGCCTCGGCGATCCTCGGTTTGATCTCGTCGAACACGGAGTCGTCCTCCGCGAAGCCGCGCGCGTGGATGTCCGGGCCGGACACGATCTTGCCCGTGGTGCGGTTGACCACGGTGATGATCGAGATGAATCCCTCCTCGCCGAGGATGCGCCGGTCCTTGAGGTCGGCGTCGGTGATCTCGCCGACGCTCGAACCGTCCACGTACACGAATCCGCACTCGACCGCGCCGACCACCTTCGCGGTGCCGTCCACGAGGTCGATGACCGAGCCGTCGTCCGTGAGCAGGACGTTCGACGCGGGGATGCCGGTCTGCTGCGCCAGCTTGCCGTTCGCAATGAGGTGCCGCGTCTCGCCGTGCACCGGCATCACGTTCTTGGGCCGGAGGATGTTGTAGCAGTACAGCAGCTCACCCGCAGCGGCGTGCCCGGAGACGTGCACCTTGGCGTTGCCCTTGTGGATGACGTCCGCGCCGAGTTTCAGCAGCCCGTTGATCACGCGGTACACGGCGTTCTCGTTGCCGGGGATGAGCGAGGACGCGAGGATCACCGTGTCGCCGGGCCCGACCGTGATCCGGTGGTCGCCGTTCGCCATGCGCGACAGGGCGGCCATGGGTTCGCCCTGCGAGCCGGTGGACATCAGCACCACGCGGTCGTCGGGCAGGTCGTCGACGTTCTTGATGTCCACGAGGATGCCGTCGGGCACCTTCAGGTACCCGAGCTTCGCGGCGATCGACATGTTGCGCACCATGGAGCGCCCCGCGAAGCAGACGAAGCGGCCGTGGGCGTGCGCGGCGTCGAGGACCTGCTGCACGCGGTGGATGTGGGACGAGAAGGACGCCACGATGATGCGCTTGCGGACCTGGCCGAAGAGGTTCTCGAGGACCGGTCCGATCTCGCGCTCCGCCGTCGTGAAGCCAGGTACGTCGGCATTCGTGGAGTCCACCATGAACAGGTCCACGCCCTCCTCGCCGAGGCGGGCGAACGCGCGCAGGTCGGTGATCCGGCCGTCGAGCGGCAACTGGTCCATCTTGAAGTCGCCCGTGTGGAGGACGTTGCCGGCCTCGGTGCGGATGAACACCGCGAGGGCGTCGGGGATTGAGTGGTTGACGGCGACGAATTCGCACTCGAACGGGCCGAACTGCTCGATCTGCCCCTCGGACACCGTCAGCGTGTAGGGCCGGATCCGGTGCTCCTGCAGCTTGGCCTCGATGAGCGCCAGGGTGAGTTGCGACCCGATGAGCGGGATGTCCGCCTTCAGGCGCAGCAGGTACGGGACCGCCCCGATGTGGTCCTCGTGCCCGTGGGTGAGGACGAGCCCCACGACGTCGTCGAGCCGGTCCTCGATATAGGAGAAGTCCGGCAGGATCAGGTCGACGCCGGGCTGCGTCTCCTCGGGGAACAGGACGCCGCAGTCGACGATGAGGATCTTCCCGCCGATCTCGAAGACCGCCATGTTCCGGCCGATCTCACCGAGCCCGCCGAGCGGCACCACGCGGAGCGTCCCCGGCTCCAGGGGCGGCGGCAGCGACGGCAGGAGCGGTGCGAGGTGCGCGGCGTCGCTCATGCGGGGAGCTCCGCGCGATCCGACGGCCCCGTCGGTTCCTTCGATACCGCGGACAGGTCCCAGCCGGCCTCAGCGAGGTCGGCGAGGATCGCCTCGACCTCTCCCGGCTCAGGCGCCACGAGCGGCAGGCGGACGACGTCGTTGGCCAGGACGCCCTGGAGGCGGAGGACGTGCTTGGCGGACACCGCGCCGGGGATGTGTGTCATCACGGCCCGGATCACGGGGTCGAGTTCGAAGTGGAGACGGCGTGCCTCGTCGAAGCGCCCGGCGGCGGCCGCGTCCACGAGGGCGCGGAACGTCCGCGTGGCGACGTGCACACTGACGCTCACGACGCCGACGGCGCCCGCTGCCATCCAGGGCAGCGTGAGGCCGTCGTCGCCCGAGTAGACGTCGAGATCGGTGGAGGCGAGGACGCGGGTGACCGCGGCGAAGTCCGCCTTCGCGTCCTTGAGCGCCGTGATGCGCGGGTTCTCGGCGAGCCTGCGCATCGTGTCGGTCTCGATGGGGATGCCGGAGCGGCCGGGGATGTCGTAGATCATGATGGGCAGGTCGCTCGCCGCCGCGACCGCCTCGAAGTGCGCCACCACGCCGGCCTGCGTCGGCTTGTTGTAGTACGGCGTCACCACGAGCTGTCCGTGGGCGCCTGCCCGCTCCGCCCGCCGGGCCATCTCGACGGAGTGGGAGGTGTGGTTCGTCCCCGTGCCGGCGATCACGCGCGCCCTGTCCCCCACGGCGTCGACGACGACACGGTAGAGGTCCTCCTTCTCGGAGTCCTCGAGCGTGGAGGTCTCCCCCGTGGTCCCCGACACGACCAGGCCGTCACAGCCCTCGTCCACGAGCCGGACGGCGAGGGCCGCGGTGGCATCGAGGTCCACTGCTCCATCGGCGTCGAAGGGCGTGACCATGGCGGCCACGAGGGTGCCGAACGGACGGGTGGGCGTGGAGGTATCGGCCATGGGAGAAACGTTACCCGTTCGACGTCCCGCGGACGTGGGCAGAAGCTCCCTGTCGCCCACAGTCGCTCCCAGCCGCCACCCGAGGGGCTGTGCAACCATGGCTGGATGCAGACCACCCCCGCGCGGCGACTGACCGGTATCGACGCCGCCCGCGGTGTGGCGCTCTTCGGCATGATGAGCACGCACATATTCCCGCTCTACGTCCCGGGAACGGTCGAGGCCTCGACCACCGCACTCCTCTTCTCGGGCCGTGCCTCCGGCCTCTTCGCCGTCGTCGCCGGGATAGGCCTCGCGCTGCTCACGGGCGGACGGTCGCCCCACCGTGACGGGCTGCTGTCCGCGGACCGCACGGGTATCGCCGTCCGCGCCGTGATCATCTCCCTGATCGGGCTCGTCCTCGGTGGGGTGGAGACGAACATCGCCATCATCCTCTTCCACTACGGCGTGCTGTTCCTCCTGGCGCTGCCCTTCCTCGGCCTGCCGGTCCGCGCGCTCGCCGCGTGGGCGGCCGGGTGGCTGCTCCTCGCTCCGGTGGCGGCCTACCTGCTGCGGCCGGTCGTGCGGAATGTCGTGGAACCGGATTCCCTCGGCGGCAACCCGATCTTCGAGCACGTCCTCGCGCCGCAGACCCTCGCGGCGGACGTCTTCCTCACGGGCTACTATCCCGTGCTGCAGTGGCTCGGCTTCATCCTCGTGGGCCTGCTGATCGGGCGGACGGACCTGCGGCGTCTCCCCGTCCAGGTGGCCCTCGTCGCCGGTGGGGTCCTCGCGATGGCTGCCGCGAAGTTCGCCAGTCTCCAGCTGCTCGGGCCGGCGGGAGGGCTCGCGAAGATCCTGCAGACGCCGGATGGCGCCCGGTACCCGCTGGAGGCCATGCTGGACGTCGGTCTCGCCGGGATCGACCAGTCGGGGTCCTGGTGGTGGCTCGCCGTGAGCGCACCGCATTCCGGGACCACACTGGACCTCCTCTCGGTCAGCGGGTCCTCCGCCGCCGTCGTCGGGCTGTGCCTGCTCCTGACCCGCCGCTTCCCGCTCGCGCTCCTGCCGCTCTCGGCGCCGGGCGCGATGACGCTGACCCTCTACACCCTGCACATCTGCGTCATGAGCTGGGCCGACCAGCTGACGCCCCTCCCCGACCCCACGCAGCTGTACTGGCTGCAGGTGGTGGTGGCGGTCCTGATCGGCATGCTCTTCCAGCGCCTGCGCTCACGCGGGCCGCTGGAGCTCCTGGCCTCCGGGGCCGCGACGGCCGCACGGGACAGCCGGGCGGACGCCCGCACCTGACGTCGGAACGACGACGGTGACACGATCGGGCAGCAGCCGGGCGGAGAACCGCGAAGACGAGCGACCGGACGAGTGAGCTCTCGGCCCCGGCGTGAGCACCATCGTCAGCGGCGGCGCAGTCAGCGCGCCGAGTACAGCTTCGCGGCATCGCGCATGGCGCGGCGGGCTCGCTTGCGATCGCCGGCGGCGTCGTAGGCGCACGAGAGCCGGAACCAGGTACGCCAGTTCTCGGGGTCCGCCTCGACCGCCGCCTGGTACGGCGGGAACGCCTCGTCGGCGGCGGACCGGACGATCCGCCCGGCCGGCGTCCGCGGGAGGTCGTCGACGGGCAGCCCGCCCTCGCGCTCCAGGTGGCGGGCCATCGACTGCGTGCGCGCGCCGAAGAGGAGTTCGCGGATCAGCGCCCAGGCACCGATGCACGGAAGCAGGAGGTAGCCGACGCCGAGCGCCTTCGCGACGGGATCGGGGTCACCCAGCAACAGGAAACTCCGCTGGAAGGCGACGACGAGCCAGAAGACCAGCAGCGCCGTGACGAGCAGCACGCCCAGTTTGACGCTGTGCTCGCGGTAGAAACCGACGATTCCGTTCACGATGTGCGGCCGAGGTGCAGATCGAGGTAGCCGTCGAGCCCCACCGTGAGGCCGGGACGCTGCACCACCGTGCGGATACCGAGGAGAACGCCGGGCATGAAGGACTCCCGGTCGAAGGAATCGTGCCGGATGCTCAACTGCTCCCCCGGGCCACCCAGCAGCACCTCCTGGTGCGCGGTCAGGCCGCGGAGCCTGACCGAGTGGACCGGGACGCCGTCGACCGCCGCGCCACGGGCTCCGGGCAGCTGGTCGCGTGTCGCGTCGGGTGCGTCGGGCACGCCTGCCGCCAGCCGCGCCGCAGCGACGAGCTGGGCCGTCCTGGTGGCGGTCCCGGACGGCGCGTCCACCTTGTCGGGGTGGTGCAGCTCGATGATCTCCACGGAGTCGAAGTACTGTGCGGCGGCGGCGGCGAAGGCCGTGGCGAGCACGGACCCGAGGGCGAAGTTCGGAGCGATCAGCACACCCGCGGCCGGTGTGTCCGCGAGCAGGGCCTCGAGCTCGCTGACGCGTTCGCTCGTCCAGCCGGTGGTACCCACCACGGCGTGCATGCCGTGCTCGACGACGAAGCGCACGTTGGCGGCCGTCGCGTCGGGGACGGTGAGGTCGACGACGACCCGCGCTCCCGCCGAGACGAGGTCCTCGAGCGGATCGGAGCTGCCGAGGACCGCCACGAGATCGAGGTCGGGGGCGGCCTCGATGGCGCGCACGGCCTCCGATCCCATCCGGCCACGGGCACCGAGCACGGCCACGGGCAGTAGATCGGTCATGCGTCCCAGCCTACTGTCAGGCTCCTGCGCCGACCCACTCGACCGTGCCGTCCGTGAAGAACTGCTCCTTCCAGATGGGGACGCGTTCCTTCACGAGGTCCACGAGCTCCGAGCACGCCGCGAAGGCCTCGCCGCGGTGCGCGGCACCCACGGCGGCGACGAGCGCCTGGTCCCCGATCACGAGCGGACCCACCCGGTGCGCCACCCAGAGGCGGACGCCGTCGTGCCGCGCGGCGATCTCCTCGGCGACCTCCCGGATGATCCGCTCCGCGCTGGGGTGCGCGGAGTAGCTGAGCGACGTGACCTCGCGCCCGCCGTCGTGGTTCCGCACCACACCGCTGAAACCCACCACGGCGCCGCACTGCGGGGAATCGACGCCCGCCCGGGCCTGGTCGGGGGTGATCGGAGCCTCGGCGACGGCTGCGTGGACGACGACGCCCAGGGCCTTATCGGTGGTCATTGTGGCCTTCCAGTTGCGAGCAGATGTGGTCGACGAGCGGCGAGAGCACGGCCAGTCCGTCCCGCACGCCGCCCGGAGATCCGGGCAGGTTGATCACGAACGTGGAACCGGCGGCGCCGGCGAGCCCGCGACTGAGAACGGCCGTGGGCACTGCGGCCTCGCCCGCCCGCCGGACGGCCTCCATGATGCCGGGCAGGCTCCGGGTCAGGTAGGGCGCCGTCTGCTCGGGCGTGGCGTCGTCGGGGCTGAGTCCCGTGCCGCCACTCGTGATGAGCACGGCGGGCCGTGCCTCCAGGGCCACCCCGATCGCCTGCCCCACCGCGTCACCGTCCGGGACGACGACGGCGTCGGCCACCGCGTAGCCGTGCTCGTAGAGCCAGGCGGCGATCGCCGGGCCGCACTCGTCCTCGTACGTGCCCACGGCGGCGCGGGTGGAGGCGATGACGATCGCGGCCGACCGCATCCCCGGCCCCCTGCCGGTCGGCCCATGGCTCCGCCCGTGCGCGTGGCCACTCGTGTCGCCGCTCGTGTCGCTGGTCGTGTCGCTACTCGTGCCACTGGTCGTGTGGCTGCTCGCGCCGTGCTCGTGGGGAGCGCTCATGCCGTCCAGTCCCCGCTCTTGCCACCGGTCTTCGACAGCACGCGGATGCCCGTGATGACGGCGCGCTTGTCCACTGCCTTGATCATGTCGTACAGCGTCAGCGCCGCCACGGAAGCACTCGTGAGGGCTTCCATCTCGACGCCCGTCAGCGCCGTGGTCCGCACGAGCGCGACCACGCGTACCTGGCCGCCGTCGTCGGGCTCGAAGTCCACCGTGACCTTGGACAGCGGGAGCGGGTGGCAAAGCGGGATGAGCGTCGACGTCTGCTTCGCGGCCATGATCCCTGCCACGCGGGCGACGGCGAGCGCGTCCCCCTTGGGCAGTCCGCCGGCCGACACGAGTGCGACGACCTCGGGGGTGGTCTGCAGGGTCGCCTCGGCGACGGCCTCCCGGACGGTGGCCTGCTTGTGGGAGACATCGACCATGTGGGCGGTGCCGTCGGCGCGGACGTGGGAGAGGCCCTCCGGCTGCGGGGCGGGCGGGTGTGTCATGGGGTCCTTCCAGCGGGGTTGCGCGTGTCGTCCGGCGAGACGGCCTCCTCCGTGACCAGGACGTCGTCCACCGCGAAGGGGTCCTCGGGTTCGGGGCCGAAGAGCGTCACCTCGACGGCGTCCCCCGGCTCCAGGGACACGACGCCCTCGGGCACGTGGATGAGGCAGTTCGACGCGGCGAGTGCGTGGAGGAGGTGGGAGTCCGGACCGCCGACCACGGTCACGCGGCCCTGCCGGTACAGGCCGCGTCGGATCTGGTGCTTCGCGGCGGGACTGGTGATCGCGTCCGCGAGGTCGGCCCGGAGGACCGGCCGACGTGCGGGAGCACCGGTCAGCCGGCGCAGCACCGGCCGGAGGAACATCTCGAAGGACACGAAGGCGCTGACGGGGTTGCCCGGGAACCCGAGGAACGGGACGCCCCCGATGGTGCCGTGCGCCTGCGGGCCCCCGGGCTGCATCGCCACGGACGAGAACTCGACGGCGCTATCGGCCAGCGCCTGCTTCACCACCTCGTACGCGCCCTGGCTGATGCCGCCGGTGCTGAGGACGAGGTGCGTGGTGCTGCCGTCGATGCCGCCGAGCACCTCCCGGAGCACGGCCGGGTCGTCACCGAGGAGTCTGTGCCGCGTCACCTCCGCGCCCGCCTCGTGCAGGGCGGCCTCCAGCAGGGTGGTGTTCGCGTCGTAGATGGTGCCCGGCACCAGCGGTGCGCCGGGCTCGGCGACCTCGTCCCCGGTGGAGAGGAGCAGGACGTGGAAGCGGGGACGGACGGGCACGACGTCGACCCCGCACGCCGCGAGGAGTCCGAGCTGGGCGGGGCCGAGGGCGGTGCCTGCCGGGAGGGCGACATCGCCGGCCGCGATGTCACTGCCGGCCCGGCGGACGAAACGTCCCGTGTCGACGCCGGCAGGAAGGACGACCGTCACCTCGCCCGCCCGCACCGCGGCGGGCGTCGGGAACTGCGCCGGATCGGCCTGCTCGATCGGCACGACGGCGGCCGCACCCGGTGGCAGGACGGCGCCCGTCATGATGGGCGCCGTCGTGCCGGGCTGGAGCTCACCGGGCATCGAGCCCGCGGGGATCGCCTCGGCGACGACGAGCGGCGAGGTGCGGTCGAGATCGTCCGCGTGGACGGCGTAGCCGTCCATCTGCGAATTGTCGAAGGGTGGCAGGCTGACCGGCGCTGTGACGTCCTCGGCGAGGACCCGACCCCGCGCTGCGGTGAGGGGCAGGACCTCGCTGCG
Source organism: Arthrobacter sp. TJ-266 (assembly GCF_058269115.1). Lineage (NCBI taxonomy): Bacteria > Bacillati > Actinomycetota > Actinomycetes > Micrococcales > Micrococcaceae > Arthrobacter > Arthrobacter sp. TJ-266. The sequence goes on along the minus strand of NZ_JBZCNC010000005.1, from coordinate 120,609 downwards.
GGCGGCGTCGTACCCGCCACTCCACCGGAGGAGTCCGCTGACGGCGGCCTGGTGTTCGGCGACAGATCTCTTCACGCGCGCCTCCCGCGGGTCTGCCGGCATCGCGGCTCACGGCTGTCCGTGGGCGACGACCGTCCGGCCTAGGTCACCGTGAACGTTACCGTGTGCAGTCCCTCGGCGCCGTCCGGGGCGGGATCGACGAAGGCGTCCGACTGGATGTCGCCCCGGGCGTCGACGGCACGGGACTGCACGGTGCGGGAGCCCGGTTCCAGGGTCAGGGTGACGCTGTACTGGCACCAGGTATCGGCGGAGATGGGTGTGGCGAGCGTCGCGCGCTGCCAGGCCCCGCCGTCGACGCGTACCTCCACCGCCTCCACTCCCCTGTGCTGCGCCCAGGCCACGCCACCGATGGTCACGGCGCCCGCCGGGACGCTCGCGTTCGCCCGGGGCACGTCGATGCGCGACGACGTCTTGACCGGTCCGCGCTCGGACCAGCCACGCGTGGACCAGTAGGCCTTGTCCTCGGCGAACCGGGTCACCTTCAGTTCGGTGACCCACTTGGTGGCGGAGACGAATCCGTACAGACCCGGCACCACCAGGCGCGCCGGGAAGCCGTGCTCCACCGGCAGCGGCTGTCCGTTCATGCCGACCGCGAGCAACGAGTCGCGGTCGTCGGTCAGCGCCTCGAGAGGGGTGCCCGCGGTGAATCCGTCCGCACTCGTCGAGAGCACCATGTCCGCTCCCGGCCTGACCCCGGCCCGTTCCAGGAGCGACCGGACGGGGTAACCGAGCCATCGCGCGTTCCCGGTCAGGTTCCCGCCCACGGGGTTCGACACGCAGGCGAGCGTCACGTACCGCTCGATCAGGGGAAGGGCGAGCAGCTCGTCGAACCCGATCTCCACCTCCCGGTCCACGAGACCGGTGATCCTCAGCCTCCACTCGGCGGCGTCGACCACCGGCACCACGAGAGCTGTGTCGATGCGGTAGAAGTCGTCCGACGGCGTCACGAGCTCGCTGACACCCCGGACGCCGAGATCGGCGCCCTCGGGGACGAAGGAGCCCGGGGCGGGCGGGGGTACCGCCGGTTCCGACGGCGCCGGCAGCACGATCGCGGAACGCTGCTGCGTCACGGCGGACTGCGAGGACCGCACCCCACCGGCTGCGGCGCCGGTCGCGACGGCGACGACGGCGGCTCCCCCCGCGCCCTGCAGGAACCGGCGGCGAGCAGACCGGCCGGACGTGGCGTCGTCCGTGCCGGCGTCCTCCCCCGCGTTCTTGCCCGCGTTCTCCGCTGCGCTCGACCAGGTGCGGAGCGAGCGGATGAGGGCGTCGAGGACGACGATCGCGACCAACGCCGCCACGATCGGAGCGACGTAGGAGATCGCGGAGGACTGCGGGCGGGAGGCGACCGCGATCGCGCCGAGCACCCCGAAGCCGGCGATGACCGCGCGTCCGGCGAACCTGCGTCGGAACTCGGCGAGGCCCGCTGCGAGTGCGATGACCGCGATGATCACGGCGATGGTCGAGAGCAGGACGAGCTTGTCGGACGTGCCGAACGCGGCGATCGCCCAGTCCTTGACGCCCGGCGGCAGGATGTCGATGACCCAGGACCCGACCGCGCTGACAGGCGTGACGGAGGGGCTCAGCGCCGCGGCGGACAGCTCGCCGCCGATGACCCCGAGGCCCACGGCGAGCCCACCGGAGACCGCGGCCCACGTTCGGCGTCGGATCATCGTCGCTCCCTCGTCGTGCGGATCTGGTGCAGGTACGGACGGCTCGATGCCGGCCGGGGTGGCCTCTGGTACCACGACCGCCGTCCGGTGGCAGTTCCCCCGACTTCGGGCCGGGCCGTCGAAAGGCGTACCCTCGATGCATGGGACTCCAACTGGGAATGCCGGGCCTCGCCCGCGAGGCAGCGGCCCCGGGTCTCATCGACACCCACGGCCGCCGCGCCACTGACATGCGCCTGAGCCTGACCGACAAATGCAACCTGCGCTGCACGTACTGCATGCCGGCGGAGGGGCTGAACTGGCTGCAGAAGGACCAGGTGCTCTCCCGCGAGGAGATCGTCCGCCTGGTCAGGATCGGCGTCGACTCGCTCGGTGTCCGCGAACTCCGTCTGACGGGTGGCGAGCCCCTCGTGCGCGCGGACCTCCTCGAGATCATCCGCGACATCCGGGCCAATCACCCCGACCTCCCGATCTCGATGACCACGAACGCCCTCGGGCTCGACCGCCGCGCCGTCCAGCTCAAGGAGGCCGGGCTCACCCGCATCAATGTCTCCATGGACTCGCTGCACCCCGAGACCTTCGCCCAGCTGACCCGCCGTCCGTTCCTCGACCGGGTGCTCAAGGGCATCGAGGCCGCTGCCGACGCCGGGCTGGGCCTCGTGAAGATCAACGCCGTACTCATGCGCGGCATCAACGACCACGAAGCGCCCGACCTCGTCGAGTGGGCCGTCGCCCGGGGCTTCGAACTCCGCTTCATCGAGCAGATGCCGCTCGACGCCGACCACGGCTGGACGAGGGACGGCATGGTGACGGCGGCGGAGATGCGCGCCCTCGTCGAGACACGCTTCGTGCTCACCCCCGATCCCCGCACACGTGACGGCGCTCCCGCCGAGCGGTGGGAGGTGCGCTCCAAGGACGCGCCCGACGTCGTCCTCGGGATCGTGGGCATCATCGCCTCCGTGACGGAACCGTTCTGCGCCGACTGCCGCCGCACGCGCGTCACCGCCGAGGGCAAGGTCATGAGCTGCCTGTTCTCCCGGGAGGAGACGGACCTGCGCGACCTCCTGCGATCGGGCGCCGACGACGCCGCCGTCGCCCAGCGGTGGCGCGACGCCATGTGGCTGAAGCCCAAGGCACACGGCATGGGCCACACCGGCCTCGGCGCCGAGGACTTCGTGCAGCCCGACCGATCCATGAGCGCCATCGGTGGCTGAGGTGCTCGTCCGGTACTTCGGCGCGGCGCGGGCCGCGACCGGCGTCGATCAGGAGTCCCTGCCCGCAGGGCGCACGCTCGCGGACGTCCTTGCCGAGCTCCGTACCCGACCCGTCGCACCGGGCGCCCCCTCGCTAGCGACGGTACTGGGTCGCAGCAGCTTCCTGCTCAACGAGATCGCCCTCCGCGATCATGCGACGGTCCTCGGACCCGACGACGTCCTCGACGTCCTGCCGCCCTTCGCCGGCGGCTGAGCCCGCACCGACACACGCTGGTCCGGCCCGGGTCCACCCGGCGTCGTCAGCAGACCGTTCGCCGGTCCTGCTGGGCATCCGGCTCAGCAGCCTCCGCAGCGCGCGGCGAGGCCCGGCAGTCGGCCGAACGACCGGCCCGGGCCTCGTGTCGACGAGCGCCTCAGCGGTCGGCGAAGTCCGCTTCGGTGTCGAAGGGACCGACGACCACGGTGGTGCGTGGAGCTGCCGCGAGATCACGGGCGAGCGCCTGCACGTCCTCGGCCGTGACGGCCCGGATCCGTTCGAGCGAGGCGTCCATGTCCACGAACTCCCCTGACACGAGCTCCGAGCGCCCGAGCCGCGACATACGGGAACTGCTGTCCTCGAGCGCCATGACGAGGCCGCCCGAGAGCTGCCCCACGGCCTTGCGGAGTTCCTCCGCGTCGATGCCGTCCGAGGCGAGACGGTCGAGTTCCGCGCCGAGCAGCCGGATGACCTGCCCGGTCTTCGCGGGCGAGCAGCCCGCGTACATGCCGAAGTAGCCGGCGTCGGCGTAGGCCGCGGAGAACGAGTAGGTGGAGTACACGAGGCCGCGCTTCTCGCGGATCTCCTGGAACAGCCTCGAGGACATCCCGCCGCCGAGGACGGCGTTGAGGACGCTCATGGCGAAGCGCCGCTCGTCGGTGGCCGTCAGGGACGGGCAGCCGATGAGGATGTTGGACTGTTCGACAGCCCTGCGGATCACGTGGGTACCCGTCGCGCCACGGACCGGGGCCGCCGTCGTCGAGCGCCGCGGGACCGGGAGGGCGCCGTCCTCCAGAGACCAGCCGGCCGCCTCCAGCGCCTCCTGCACGAGGCTGCAGACGACATCGTGGTCGAGGCCGCCCGCCGCGGTGACGACGAGTTCGGAGGGCACGTAGTAGTGGCGGTAGTGGGCGAGCACCGAGTCCCGCGGGACGGCCTTGATCGCCTCCGGCGTACCGCCGATCGGACGGCCCAGGGGGTGCTCCCCCAGGACGAGCTCCACGAACTTCTCGTGCGCCACGTCACCGGGATCGTCGCTGTCCATCGCGATCTCCTCGAGGATCACGTCGCGCTCCTGCTCGAGCTCCTCGGGATCCAGCACCGCCGAGGTCACCATGTCCGCGATGACGTCGATGGCCATGGGGAGGTCCGAATCCAGCACGCGTGCGTAGTAGCAGGTGTTCTCCTTCGCGGTCGCCGCATTGGACTCGCCGCCCACCTCGTCGAAGGCGGACGCGATGTCCATGGCGCTCCGGCGCTCGGTGCCCTTGAAGAGGAGATGTTCCAGGAAGTGCGTCGAACCGTGCTGGCCCTCGGCCTCGTCACGGGAACCGACACCGACCCAGAACCCTATGGTGGCGGATCGCTGGCCGGGCATGGCCTCGGTCAGGACGCGGACCCCTCCGGGCAGCACGCTGCGCCGGACGACGTTGCCACCCGGGTCACCGGCCACGAACGAATCGGATCCGTCGCCGTCGCGCGGGGTGGGCAGGAGGGGCAGGGCTACTACGGAGGACAGGGACATCCTGGACTTTCTGACGGTTCGGGAAAGGCAGACGGCCCCGGCGCCGACCGATTCGACCGGTGGCGTCGGGGCCGTGTGTCGCTCAGGACGAGCGCGAGGGACTACTCGGCGTCGACGGCGTCGGGCAGGTCGATCCCGGCGTCCTCGGAGTCGGCGATCTCGTCCGCCACGACGGGCGAGAGGGACAGCTTTCCGCGGTCGTCGATCTTGGTGATCTCGACCTGGACCTTCTGGCCCACGGACACGACCTCGTCGACGTTGTCGACGCGCTTGCCACCGGCGAGCTTGCGCAGCTCGGAGATGTGCAGCAGGCCGTCCTTGCCCGGGGTCAGCGAGACGAAGGCGCCGAAGGTCGTGGTCTTGACGACCGTGCCCAGGTAGCGCTCGCCGATCTCGGGGACCTGCGGGTTCGCGATGGCGTTGACCGCCGCGCGCGCGGCCTCGGCCGACTCGCCGTTCGTCGCCCCGATGAGGACGGTTCCGTCGTCCTCGATCGAGATGTCGGCGCCGGTGTCCTCCTGGATCTGGTTGATCATCTTGCCCTTGGGGCCGATGACCTCGCCGATCTTGTCCACCGGGATCTTGACCGAGATGATCCGCGGTGCGAACTCGGAGAGCTCGTCCGGGGCGTCGATCGCGGCCTGAAGGACGCCGAGGATGTGCAGGCGTGCTTCACGGGCCTGCTTCAGGGCCGCAGCGAGGACCGACGCCGGGATGCCGTCGAGCTTCGTGTCCAGCTGGATGGCCGTGACGAACTCCGCGGTACCGGCGACCTTGAAGTCCATGTCACCGAAGGCGTCCTCGGCCCCGAGGATGTCGGTCAGCGCCGCGTAGCGGGTCTGACCGTCGACGACGTCGGACACGAGACCCATGGCAATGCCCGCGACCGGCGCGCGCAGCGGCACACCGGCGTTGAGCAGCGACAGTGTGGACGCGCAGACCGAGCCCATCGACGTCGAGCCGTTGGAGCTCAGCGCCTCGGAGACCTGGCGGATCGCGTAGGGGAACTCCTCGCGTGTCGGCAGGACGGGCACGAGGGCGCGCTCGGCCAGTGCTCCGTGGCCGATCTCGCGGCGCTTCGGCGAACCGACGCGGCCGGTCTCACCGGTGGAGTAGGGCGGGAAGTTGTAGTTGTGCATGTAGCGCTTGCGCGTGACGGGCGACAGCGAATCGATCTGCTGCTCCATCTTGAGCATGTTCAGCGTGGTGACACCCATGATCTGGGTCTCGCCGCGCTCGAAGATCGCCGAACCGTGCACGCGCGGCAGGACCTCGACCTCGGCGGTCAGTTTGCGGATGTCGCTCAGGCCACGGCCGTCGATGCGGACCTGGTCCTTGAGGATGCGCTGGCGGACGACGGCCTTGTTGAGGGAGCGGAAGGCTGCGGACAGCTCCTTCTCGCGTCCCTCGAACTGGGCGCCCAGGGCGCCCATGAGCTCGTCCTTGAGCGCGTCGGAAGCGGTGTTGCGCTCCTGCTTGTCGGCGATCTGGAAGACCTGTGCGAGCTTCTCGGAGCCTGCGGCCTCGATCGCCTGGTACACGTCGTCCTGGTAGTCGAGGAAGACCGGGAACTCGACGGTCGGCTTCGCGGCACGCCCCGCGAGGTCGGCCTGCGCCTCGCACAGCGCGCGGATGAACGGCTTCGCCGCCTCGAGGCCGTCGGCGACGATCTCCTCGGTGGGGGCGGTGGCGCCGTTCTCCTTGATGAGGGTCCACGAGTTGTCGGTGGCCTCGGCCTCGACCATCATGATGGCGACGTCGTCACCGGCGATACGCCCGGCGACGACCATGTCGAAGACGGAGTTCTCGAGCTCGGAGTGCTTCGGGAAGGCGATCCACTGGTCGGTGCCGCTGCCGTCGGACACGAGGGCGACGCGCACGCCGCCGATCGGACCCGAGAAGGGCAGGCCCGAGAGCTGCGTGGACATCGACGCCGCGTTGATGGCCACGACGTCGTAGCGGACGTCGGGGTTGATCGCGAGGACGGTCACCACGATCTGGACCTCGTTGCGGAGACCCTTGACGAAGGCGGGGCGCAGCGGGCGGTCCATGAGGCGGCAGGCGAGGATGGCCTCGGTCGAGGGACGGCCCTCGCGGCGGAAGAACGAGCCCGGGATGCGTCCCGCGGCGTACATGCGCTCCTCGACGTCGACCGTCAGCGGGAAGAAGTCGAAGCCTTCGCGCGGGTGCTTGCCGGCCGTCGTGGCCGACAGGAGCGCGGTGTCCTCGTCGATGTAGACCATGGCCGCGCCGGCAGCCTGCTGGGCGAGGCGTCCGGTCTCGAACCGGACGGTGCGTGTTCCGAAGCGACCGTTGTCGATCACTGCTTCGGCGAACTGGATTTCGGGACCCTCCACGAGAGTCACCTCCGTTTCTGCGGTATCGGAGGCAATCGGCACCCATCTCGGTTCCGTCCGTCGGGACGAACCGCAGCACCCGGTCTTCGATCGAGATCCACGGAAGTGCCCTGTCGGCCCTCCGGAGACCACTACCGAGGACCGCGAATGCGTGGTGCCGGTTGCTCCTGGTGTTCTTGGATTCTGCTGGTCGTGATGGTGCTGGTCCTGCTGTGCCGGTGATCGCCACCAGCAGCGAAGGCGGCCTCCCGTGATGGGATGCCGCCTTCTCGTACTGCTATCGACGCAGGCCGAGACGCTCGATGAGCGTCCTGTACCGCGTGATGTCGGTGTCGCGCAGGTAGTCGAGCAGGCGACGACGGCGACCGACCAGAAGAAGCAGGCCACGACGTGTGTGGTGGTCGTGCTTGTGCATCTTCAGGTGCTCGGTGAGGTCGAGGATGCGACGCGAGAGCATCGCGATCTGCACCTCGGGTGACCCGGTGTCGCCCTCCGCCAGTGCGTACTGCTTGATGATTTCCTGCTTGATGGCGGCGTCAAGGGCCACGAGTAACTCCTAGAGTTGTACCGTGATCAAGTGCTGAGCGTCGCTTGCACGACGACACAGAAAAATCCAGCCACCACGGACTGCAGCCGGATCTGTGATCAGTTTAGCGTCTGGGCCGTTGTTCTGTCGAAAGCAGATCGCGTGCTCGCGCGACGTCGAGCTTCATCTGCTCGATCAGTGCTTCGGGACCCGTGTAGGTCACCTGTCCGCGCAGGTGCTCGACGAACTCGACGGCCACCTTCTGCCCGTACAGGTCGAAGTCCTGGACCCGCTCGGGCGGCCGGTTGATCACGTGGGCCTCCACCTGCCGGTCCACCCCCTCGAACGTCGGGTTCGACCCCACCGAGATGGCCGCCGGCCAGCGCTCCCCCGCCTCGTCGATGAGCCAGCCCGCGTAGATGCCGTCCGCCGGGATGAACCCCTGCGCGGTCGGTCCGAGGTTGGCGGTGGGGTACCCCAGCTCGCGGCCGCGCGCGGCGCCGTGCACCACCTCGCCGCGCATCCGGTGGAGCCGACCGAGCACCCGCGCGGCCGTTCCGACGTCTCCGGCCTCCAGGGCCTCCCGGACCCAGGTCGAGGAGCATCGGCGATCCCCGTCGGCGTCCGTGGCGTCCTGCGGGTAACTGGCACCGAAGTCGTCGATCGCGATGACCTCGAACCCGAGTTTCAGGCCCAGCGCGCGCATCGTCTCGAGGTCGCCGCTGTTGCCGCGTCCGAACCGGACATCATGCCCGATCACCACTGCCTTCGCCCCGAGAGCCTGGACGAAGACGCGCTCGACGAACTCCTCGGGTGTGTTCGAGGCGAGATCCAGGGTGTAGTGCATCATCAGGAGCGCGTCGATGCCGGTCCCGGCGAGGGTCTCCACGCGGTCGTCGAGGCCCATGATCAGTTCGGGGGCGCTCTCGGGCCGGTGGACCTGCGACGGGTGCGGGTCGAAGGACACCACGACGGCGGCCGCGGAACGCTCCCGAGCGGCGTCGACGACCTGCTGCAGCACGCGCTGGTGGCCCCGGTGGACGCCGTCGAAGTTACCGAGCGTCAGGACGGAGGGCCCGAAATCCGCGGGCACGCTGTCCAGGTCTCTCCAGTAGAACACGCATCTCCTTCGTGATTCGGCGGCGTGCTGCGGTCCCGGGTGGGTGCCACGGGTGGGGTGTCGCGGGTGAGGAGCCGCCTGATCGCCGCTCCCATTATGGACGACACGATCGCGGGGGACGTCATCCGCCCGTGCGTCCCCGGCACGGCACAGCACAGCGGGTACTCTCGCACGCTCAGCCGACGACTTGTCCACATACGAGGAGCGCGGCGGGCGCCGGCACGCCCTGCACCGGAGCATCGGTACGACGCCCCTGTTCCCCTCCTCCCCGTCACCTGTGACTCGCCCGTCTCCTCCGTCTCTTTTCTGATTGGTGCCCGCCATGCATGTCCCGCTCCCCTACCGACCCGTCGACCCCGCTGTCCACCCGGCCGATCGACCGACCGCCCCGACCACGTCGGCTCCTGATGGATCGCGGTCCCGCGACCGTTGCCTTCACGCTCCCGACCTGTCCGTCGCCCGTACCGCTCCGCAGGCGCACGGACTGCCGACATCGCCAGGACGGCGCGGGCTGATGCTGCGGCTGACCGGCTTCCTCGTGGGCGTCCTCGTCCTGCTGGGCGGTCTCGCCGCGGCCACGCCCGCCACGGCCGAGTCCCAGGCCGGGGGGTGGTCCAGGGGCGCCGGAGTAGTCGGCACCGGGTACTTCGTCGGCCAGCACCGCACCGCGGACGGGAAGATCGCCTACTGCACCGATATCGAGCGCCTCTCCCCGGACCGGGCCTCGGGATACACGGAGGGCGGCACCGGACCGTTCACGCGCAGCGACGGGACGGCGCTCTCGGCCTCGGACAATGGCGCACTGGCGTTCGTCCTCGGCAGATGGGGCGCCACCACCGACGACGCCGACGCGGCGTCGGTCCAGCTCGCCGTGTGGTCCCTGACCGCGGTCGGCATGCACTGGGACGGCCCCGGCATGACGTCCTTCCTCAGCGCACAGCGCCTCGCTCCGGAGCTGGAAATCCGCGCCCGAGCCATGCTCGAGCAGGCCCGGACGGAGGCAGGCCCCTACAGTATCCGGACCTCGTTCGCGCCGGACAAGACGGGTGGTCGGGTCGAAGCCACCGTGGTGTCCGCCGATGGCACGCCACGGCCGGGCCTGCAGGTCTCGGCTGTGGTCGAAGGAGGAGTCTTCGAAGACACCTCGACCACGGCGCGCTGGACCTCGACCGACAGATCGCACGACCTGGTCGTCCGGAGGACGGGGTTCGGACCCGCCGGCGTCACGATCGTCGCCCCGACAGTTCCCGCGTCGAACGCCACGTGGCTGTCGCCGGTCGAGCGGGACGTCCAGCGCCTCGTCGTGGCACCGGTATCCGCGGAAGCATCGGCCTCGGTCGCAGTACCTGCGCCCACCCGCTTCGCACCGAAGGTCACGACGGCGACCTCCTCGGCGCGGACAGCACCCGGCGCCGAGGTGTTCGACGTCCTCGAGGTGAGCTCCGATGCCCCCTGGTCGATCGATCCGGTGACGGGGCGCCCCGTCACGCTGGAGGTGGTCTCGACGCTGTGGGGGCCGCTGCCCGCTCCACCCGTCGAGGGCGCCTCCGTTCCGGCCGGCACTCCTTCGCTCGGTAGCACTGTCTCCCGCGTCGAGGGACCCGGCCGCTACGAGACGCCGGCCCTCACGGTGCCCGCACCGGGCTACTACGTCTGGACGGAGACCATCGATCCGGCCAGCACCCTCCCGGCGGGCGCCGCACCCTTCGTCGACGCATGGGCCGGCCGGTTCGGGCTCGCGGCGGAAACCACCCTCGTGCCGTGGTCGCCGGCGGTGACCACCCGTCTCACACGGACCGAGGCCGAGCCGGGCGGAACGGTCCAGGACACGATCGTCATGAGCGGCTTCGCGCCCACGGACGACGACGATGTCGTGCAGCTCACCATGTACGGCCCTCTCGCCGGGTCCCCTGTCGAAAGCGCCGACGTCCCGCAAGGCGCCCCCGTCCACTCAGCACTCGAGGTGCCCGCACGGAACGGGTCGATGACGTCCGGAGACTTCGCGCCTCTCGTGGAGCCGGGATGCTACACCGTGGTGGCCACCTTCGTCGGCAGTGGTGAGGAGTCCCCGTTCACCTCGGCGTTCGGGATCCCCGAGGAGACGGTGTGCGTCCAGCCACCCGCGGTTCCGGTTCCGCCGGTGACGGGCACCGAGTCCGCACCTGTGCCCGACAACTCCCCGGTACCCGCTGCAGGACCGCCGCCGGGACCGGCCGCAGCACCGCCCGCCGAACTGGCGCGGACCGGCGTAGGCGCAGCGGTGGTGTCGGGTCTGGCGCTGATCTCGGTCGGTGCCGGGCTGGGGCTCCGGACGCTCGCGCGGCGCAGGGCCTAACCGCGCTCCGCGAACTCCCGACGCAGGTCCGAAGTCTTGGCGATGTACTTGTGCCAGACGAGCAGGGCCGGCGGGAAGGCCAGCTCCACCACCATGAGGATGATCAGGATGTAGTTCGGCGTCCCCGAGAACGCCCAGGAGAGAACGCGCCCGATCCCGCCGACGAAGACCATGAGGCAGACGAGCCACAGCATGTTGGCCCACTGGAACTTGATGGCGATCGTGATGAAGGCTGCCCCGACGCCGACCATCATCGCGGAGAAGAACCGGAACTGGTTCTCGAGCGTCGGGTTGACGGGATCCGCCTCGGTGTCAGGCAGGCCCGCGGTTCCCAGGATGAGGTAGTACGCGCCGAATCCTGCGATCACCAGCCCGACGAGGACGACGACGGTGCGGAACACGTTCCAGTCCCCGCCCTTCGACGCGGTGCCGGGGGTCCGACCGGCGCCCTTCTCCGTGGGCTTGGCCTTTCCGGTCCCCTGCGCCGACCCGCGCCCACTCGGACGGGAGGAGGCAGGCGAACTCGTCGCGGACGTGTCGCCGCGACCGGTCGGCGCGTTCGAGGGGGCGGTGCCCGCTCCAGCCGCGCCGGCAACAGGCCCGCCGTTCGGCGACGGTGCATCGCCCGGAGCTCCGCGGCGGCCGTCCCGCCCGGAGACGGAGGACGTACCCGATGTCGCCGACGCGTCGTCGCGCTCGTGACTGTTGCTGGTCATGGCTTACTCCCTGGAACGGCTCGATGGTGCACTCGTTCGTCATACTCTCACGCGCCGCACCGCTCCGCCGGGGCGGACGCCGGCGTGCGGACTAGGGCGCGGGGTGCATACGCGGCCTGGTCCGGCGGAGCCAGAGCAGACCGAGGATCGGGAGCACGAGCGGCACGAAGCCGTAGCCCCGCCCGAAGGCCGACCACACCGTCTCATGAGGGAAGGCCTGCGCGTCGGCGATGCTCAGCGCACCCACCGTCAGGACTCCCAGCAGCTCGAGCGTCACGGCGATCACCGACACCCGGTAGGCCACCGCCCCTGGTCGGGCGAGGGACACCGTGGCCACGACGTACACGAGTGCTGCGACGGCAGACAGCGCATAGGCGAGCGGGGCCTCGTCGAACTTCGTCGTGATCTGGAAGGTCGCCCTCGCCGTCGCGGCCAGTGCGAACACGCCGTAGACGGCCACCAGGAGTCGGCCCGGTCCGGTTGCCCGGCTCGTTCCACGATCGGTCTCCGCTGCGCGGGTGCGCCCGTGCTCGGTGCTCACAGTCCTGCCACCCCGTCCCAGATCTGTTCCATGCGATACAGCATGACGACGATCGTCAGGCCGGACGCCGCGAGGACGAAATTGCTCCAGCGTGTCTTCTCGATGATCGACCACCAGAAGGCTCCGACGGGCACCACCAGTGCCGTCAGGAGATAGCCCCAGAACTCCCATGCCTCCCCCACCACGGGATCGCCCGTGAGCTGCCTGATCACTGCTGCGACGGTGTAGACCAGCAGGAACAGCTCGACGGCGGCCACGGAGAGGATGGTGATGTCGTTGGGCGGCTGTCGGAGCACACCTGCTCCGAGGCACAGGAGGGCCGAAACCGCACACACCAGCGCTCCGACCACGAAGAACGGGTCCACGATCAGTCGCCCCCGCCGGGCGCGAAGACCAGGGCTGTGCGGGCGGCACCGCCGCGGTCCTCGAGCAACGCCACGAGGGTCCCGTCGGGCGAGAACGCGGCGACAGGCCCCTCCGCGGCCGGCCCGTCGGCGGCGGCGCTCGGTGTGATCCTCCGGCCGTGGGAGACGTCCTCAGCCTCCTCCGCCGTCAGTTCCCGGACGGGGAACAGCGCCCGTCCGGCCTCCTGCAGCGGCAGCACCCGCAGCTCGGCCGCGAGGTCCTCGAGCGTCCGCGCCTGGTCGATCGAATAGGGTCCCACCCGGGTGCGGCGGAGCGCGGTGAGGTGTCCCCCGACGCCGAGCGCTGCGCCGAGGTCCCGGGCGAGCGCACGGATGTAGGTGCCGGAGCTGCAGTCGACCGTGACGTCGACGTCCTGCAGCCTGCCGTTGCTGACGCGTCGGACGGCGTGGGCCTCGAAGCGGTGGACGGTGACGGGCCGGGACGGGAGGTCCACCTCCTCGCCCGAGCGCACGCGGGCGTAGGAACGCTCGCCCTTCACCTTGATGGCGCTCACACTGCTCGGAACCTGCTGGATGTCACCGGTCAGCTCGACGATCGCCGCCCGGATCTGTTCCTCCGTGACGGCCGCTGCGATGGCGCCCCCGGTGACCTCCCCCTCGGCGTCGTCCGTGAGGGTGGACTGGCCGAGCCGGATGGTGGCGGTGTAGGTCTTGGAGGTACCGACGATGAACGTCAGCAGGCGTGTGGCGCGGTTGATGCCGACCACCAGGACGCCGGTCGCCATGGGATCCAGCGTGCCTGCGTGGCCCACCTTTCGGGTCCCCGCAAGCCTCCGCAGCCTGCCCACCACGTCATGACTCGTCCAGCCCTGAGGCTTGTCCACGATGATCAGCCCTGAGTGGACCTGCCCGGAATTCACGCTCCCCAGTATAGGAGCCGCTGCTGGGGGGCCTGACGGGGTGGCCGGGCGCACAGCCCAGGCAGCGGACCGGCCGTCACCTGCGGGATACCATCCTCCGTATGCCCTCCATCGCCCCCTCTGCGACCGATGTGCCGGTCAACCAGATCCGCGAGATCACCCAGGCGGCCTGGGCCACTCCGGACTCGATCGTCCTCAGCATCGGCGAGCCGGCGTTCCCCGTCGCACGCCACGTGCTCGACGCCGCGATGGCGGCGCTGGCCCGGGACGACACGAACTACACGCCGAACTCCGGCCTGGCCCCGGTGAGGTCGGCCTTCGCGGACCGGTTCGCCGCGCGCTCCGGCGTGGCGACGGACCCGTCGCGCGTGTTCGTGGTCGCGGGCGCCCAGCAGGGCCTCCACCTGGCGCTCAGCACGCTCATCACCGCGGGCGACGACGTCCTCGTCCCCGACCCCGGGTACCCCACCTTCGCCATGACCGTCGGCCTGCTGGGCGGGCGACCGGTGCCCTATCCCCTGGTACCCGAGCACGGTTTCCAGCCGCGCATCGCCGATCTCGAGCAGCTACTGACGCCCCGCACCCGGGTGCTCATGCTCAACTCGCCGTCGAATCCGCTCGGCTCGGTGTTCGACGCCGACCTGACGCGGGACCTCGTCCGCTTCGCCCACGAGCACGATCTGTGGATCATCTCGGACGAGTGCTACGAAGCCTTCACCTACGACGTGCCGCACGTCAGTCCGGCGCGCTTCGACACCGGTGGCCCCGAGGCCGTCGCCGGGGCCGGCGATGCTCGCGTCATCACGTCGCTGACGCTGTCGAAGACCTACGGGCTGACCGGCCTGCGCATCGGGGCGCTCATCACGCCGTCCGGTATGGAAACCGTGCTCAGCAACGTCATGGAAGCCACGGTCTCCTGCGTCTCAGCGCCGTCGCAGTACGCGGGCCTCGCCGCGCTCACGGGACCGCAGAACTACGTGGAGACGGCGCTCGCTCACTACCGGTCGAACCGCGACGCGGCCACGGCCGTCCTCGACACGCTCGGCGTCGACTACCTCGACGCGAGCGGCGCGTTCTATCTGTGGGCCGACATGACGCATGCAACCGGCGGCGACGTCAGGGCCTGGACGCGGACCCTGCTCGCGGAGCGCGGCGTCGCCGTCGCGCCCGGCACCGCGTTCGGCGCGATGGGCGAGGGCTGGGTGCGGATCGCGCTGTGTGGCCGGACCGAGGACCTCGTCGAGGGACTGTCCCGCCTTCCGTCGCCGCGCGGCTGATCCTCCGGACGTCGTCCGGCGCCCGTCCTGCGGAGAGCCTCCCGGACGACGCCCGTCCTCATCGGCGGCCGGACACACGAAGGGCAGCCGACCGGATGGTCGGCTGCCCGTGAGCGATGGTTCGGACGACGTCGCGCCCGGCCTAGCGCTCCGTGTCGTCGTCGTCCGAGCTGCGGTAGGGGTCCGCATCGCCGGCGAAGTCGGCTCCCTGCGCCAGGGCGGCCACCTCGGCGTCGCGCTCGCGCGCCTTCTGCAGCAGCTCCTCGAGGTGGCTGGCGTTGACCGGCACCTCGTCGGGGACGAACTCGAGCGTCGGCGTGAGCCGCGCCGTGATGTTCTTGCCGACCTCGGAACGGAGGACGCCACGGGCCGATTCCAGTGCCATGCGCGTGGCCTGCTGCTCCTCCGGATCTCCGAGCACCGTGTAGTACAAGGTGGCGTGCTGGAGATCGTTGGTGACGCGGGCGTCCGTGATGGTCACGGCTTCCAGCCGCGGGTCCTTCACACGACGCCGGAGCGCCTCGGCGACGATGACTTTGATGCGCTGCGCGAGCCGCGCGGCGCGGGCCGGATCTGCCATTGCTGATAACTCCTCGTGAAGCGGATGGAATCGGGACCCCGGCCCTGCCGGTTCCCGCGGTACGAAAGGCACAGGCGCCCCGGATGACCCGGGGCGCCTGTGCTGACCTGCGTGCTAGGCGCGGGGCTTCTCCCGCATCTCGAAGGTCTCGATGATGTCGCCTTCCTTGACGTCGTTGAAGGAGCCGAGGCCGATACCGCACTCGAAGTCCGTGCGGACCTCGGTGGCGTCGTCCTTGAAGCGCTTCAGCGAGTCGACCGAGAGGTTGTCGCCGATGACCTTGCCGTCACGCGTGACACGAGCCCTCGAGTTCCGTCGGATGATGCCCGAGCGGACGATCGAACCGGCGATGTTGCCGAACTTGGAGGAACGGAACACCTCGCGGACCTCTGCGGTACCGAGCTGCACCTCCTCGTACTCCGGCTTGAGCATGCCCTTGAGGGCGAGCTCGATATCGTCGATCGCGGCGTAGATGACCGAGTAGAAGCGCATGTCGACGCCCTCGCGCTCGGCGAGATCGGCGACGCGCTCTGCCGGCTTGACGTTGAAGCCGATGATGATCGCGTTGTCGACCGTCGCCAGGTTGACGTCGTTCTGCGTGATCGCACCGACACCGCGGTGGATGACGCGCAGCTGCACGCCTTCCCCGACGTCGATCTTGAGCAGCGAGTCCTCCAGGGCCTCGACGGCACCCGACACGTCACCCTTGAGGATGAGGTTGAGGGTGTCGACCTTGCCGTCGGCGACGGCCTGGTCGAAGTCCTCGAGGCTGATGCGCTTGCGACGCTTGGCGAGGGCCGCATTGCGGTCCGCTGCCTCGCGCTTCTCGGCGATCTGGCGGGCGGTGCGCTCGTCGTCCGTGACGAAGAACGTGTCACCTGCACGGGGGACGTTGGACAGACCCAGCACCTGGACGGGACGCGACGGCTCCGCCGTCGTGACGACGTCGCCGTTCTCGTCGAACATCGCTCGCACACGGCCGTGAGCCGTACCGGCGACGATCGTGTCGCCGACGTTCAGCGTTCCGGACTGCACGAGCACCGTCGCGACGGCGCCTCGGCCACGGTCGAGGTTGGCCTCGATCGCGATACCGCGGGCGTCCTTGTTCGGGTTCGCCCGCATGTCGAGCGCCGCGTCGGCGGTGAGCAGGACGGCCTCGAGCAGTTCCTGGATCCCCATGCCCTGGAGGGCGGAGACGTGGACGAACATGGTGTCGCCGCCGTACTCCTCGGGGACCAGACCGTACTCGGTGAGCTGGCCCTTGACCTTGTCCGGGTTCGCGCCTTCCTTGTCCATCTTGTTGACGGCGACGACGATCGGGACGTTGGCCGCCTGGGCATGGTTCAGCGCCTCGACGGTCTGGGGCATGACGCCGTCGTCCGCGGCGACGACGAGCACGGCGATGTCCGTGACCTTCGCACCACGGGCACGCATGGCGGTGAACGCCTCGTGACCGGGGGTGTCGATGAAGGTGATGGCGCGCGTGGAGTCCTCGTGGACGTGCTGGATCTGGTAGGCACCGATGTGCTGCGTGATGCCACCGTGCTCGCCCTCGACGACCTTCGTGTTGCGGATCGCATCGAGCAGGCGCGTCTTACCGTGGTCGACGTGGCCCATGACCGTGACGACCGGCGGCCGGACCTCCAGGTCCTCGTCGCCCTCGGCTTCCAGCTCGGCATCGAAGTCGATGTCGAAGCTCGACAGGAGTTCGCGCTCCTCGTCCTCGGGCGAGACGACCTGGATCTTGTAGCCCAGCTCGGTTCCGAGCACCTCGAACGTGTCCTCATCCAGCGACTGGGTGGCCGTGGCCATCTCACCGAGGTGGAAGAGCACCGTGACGAGCGCTGCGGGGTTCGCCTCGATCTTGTCGGCGAAGTCCGTGATGGACGAGCCGCGACGCATGGTCACGATCGTGGTGCCGTCGCCACGGGGTACGCTCACGCCACCCAGCGACGGAGCCGACATCTGCTCGAGTTCCTGCCGCTTCGCGCGCTTCGACTTGCGCTGCTTGCCACGACCGGCGCCACCCTTGCCGAACGCACCGGCGGTGCCGCCGCGTCCGCGGGTGCCCTTGCCGAAACCGCCACCTGCGGGTGCTCCGCTGGGGCTGGCCGGCGCTCCACCGGGACCGCGACGCGGTCCGGCTCCCGCCCCGGGTGCACCGCGGCCGGGGGCAGCGGGACGCTCGGTGCGGTTGGGCATCATGCCCGGAGTGGGACGCGAGCCCGGGGCTCCGGCGGGGCGGGGGGCACCCGGACGCGGTGCGCCCGGGCGGGGTCCACCTGCACCGGCGGCAGGACGGGGTCCGCCTGCACCGGCGGCAGGACGGGGTCCGCCCGGTCCTGCTGCGGGACGCTGGACGTCGTCACGACGACCGGGTCGGGGCATTCCCTGCGAGGGGGCGAACGGGTTGTTGCCGGGACGCGACGTGCGCTCCGGACGATCCGTGTCCCCGCGGCGCGAGCCCATGCCCTGTGACGGGGCGAACGGGTTGTTGCCGGGACGCGGCGCTCCACCGGGACGGGCACCCGACGGGCGGGTGGTGCCGGCCGACGGGGCCTCGGGCGGTGTGGCGGGGCGGGGGCCCGGACGGGAGTCCGAGGACGGGGCCTCGCCACCCGTGGCCGGTGCGTCCTGTGGCTCGGCCGACGTAGCCGGTGCGGCGCCGTTCGAGAAAGGTGATGCCTGGGGTGTGGCGGCGGGCGACGGCGACGGTGCTGCCGTCGGAGCCGGCGTGGGTGCCGTCTCCTGTGCCTGCGCTGCCGGAGCGGGTGCTGCCGGCTGTGCCGCGCCCGGCTTGGGACCCGACGACGCGGGGGCCGGAGTGCGTGCGGGAGCCGCAGCGGTGGGGGCTGCAGCGTTGGGGAATGCGCCGCGAAGCTTCTTCACGACGGGGGCCTCGATGGTGGACGAGGCTGAACGAACGAACTCGCCCAGTTCCTGCAGTTTCGCAACTGCGTCTTTCGAGGTTATACCGAGCTCTTTCGCGAGCTCGTGTACGCGGACCTTGGCCACATTTCTCCTGTCTCGGTCCGCACCGAGTCAGGCACGAACCGTCTATTTCCTGCTGTTGATCCCAGCCGCGAGGGCGGCCGGCAGATCGAATGCAGAGCGCGACGAATGAATCATCGTTGCGCACTCATCGCTGGGTACTCATCGGATTTCCATGAGGGTTGTAACCCGCTTTCCGGGGGGACGGTTGTGGTTCGGAGCGTCACGACGCTCCAGGAGTGCCTGGACCTCGACCGCCAACTGCGCAGTCTCCACGGGCCCTCGGAACGCCCTCGAGAAGGCCTTCCGTGCTACCGCTCTTTCCATGCATGCCGGGTCGGGGTGCAGCCATGCACCCCGTCCGGACAGCCGGCGGCGCTCGTCGAGCACGGCGATCATCCTGCCGTCCTTCGATCGTGCGACAACCCGCATCACGTGTGACTGGCGGTCCCGCCGGCGGCATCCCACGCAAGTGCGAACGGGATGGCTCTCCTCCGGCTGACGCCCGGTTGTGTCAGGGCGCGGCTCGGCAGCAGTCCCTTTCATGATACCCCTTCCAGTTCCTCCACCCGACCGGTCAACCGGTCGTGGCGTCGGTCCCTGCCCTGGTCCAGGACCTGTCCCGGCCCCGGTGCGTCGCGTCAGTTCGCCGCGGTGCGCGGCGGCTGCTGGGACCGGGGTGGCTGGCCCGACCGGCCCGACGGTGCGGACGTGCCGGTGGTACCGGACGCGCCGGACGGCGTGGACGGTGCGGCGTCGGAGACGATGTCGATCCGCCATCCGGTGAGCTTCGCCGCGAGGCGTGCGTTCTGGCCCTCCTTGCCGATGGCCAGGGAGAGCTGGTAGTCGGGCACGACGACGCGAGCCGACCGCGTGGCTTCGTCCGTGATGGTCACCGACGTCACGCGCGACGGCGACAGCGAACTCGCGATGAAGGCGGCGGCGTCGTCGTTGTAGTCGACGATGTCGATCTTCTCGTCGTTGAGCTCGTTCATGACGGCCCGCACACGCGTACCCATCTCACCGATGCAGGCGCCCTTCGCGTTGACGCCCGGGACGTTCGCCCTCACCGCGATCTTCGTCCGGTGCCCGGCCTCGCGGGCCATGGCGACGATCTCCACCGTCCTGTCCGCGATCTCCGGGACCTCGAGTTCGAAGAGCTTCCGGACCAGGCCGGGGTGCGAGCGCGAGAGCGTGATCGACGGACCCTTCATGCCGCGGTGCACGTCGACGACGAACGCCCGGAGACGCGAGCCGTGGAGGTACTTCTCCCCGGGGACCTGCTCGGGCGGGGGCAGCACGGCCTCGACCGAGCCGAGGTTCACCTGCACCATGTGCGGGTTGGTGCCCTGCTGGATCATCCCGGCGACGAGCTCGCCCTCCTTGCCGCGGAATTCGCCGAGGATGTTGTCGTCCTCGGCGTCGCGCAGCCGCTGCAGGATCACCTGGCGGGCGGTACTCGCTGCGATACGGCCGAATCCGGTGGGGGTGTCGTCGAACTCGCCGACCGGCTCGCCGTCGTCGTCCTTCTCCGTGGCCCAGATGGTCACGTGGCCGTTGCGGCGGTCCAGTTCGGCGCGCGCGGTCTCGTGCGCTCCCGGCGTGCGGTGGTAGGCGATGAGCAGTGCCTGCTCGATCGTCGGTACGAGCTTGTCGAGCGGGATCTCCCGCTCGCGCTCGAGCAGCCTCAGCGCGCTCATGTCAATGTTCATGTGGGTCTCCTTGGGCGTGGTGCCCGGGCCCGGAGGTGTCCGGTCCGGCTCCATCGATGTCGTGGACGCCGTCGTCGGCGTTGGCTTCGTCGGGATCGCCGGCGTGCGGCGCGTCGTCGAGGTGAGCGAACTCGACCTGGACGATCCCCTTGCGGATCTTCGAGAAGTCGAGGGCGAGCGGGTCGCCCTGCTTCGGTTTGGTGCCCTTCTTCACGGGCAGCTCGGGCAGCAGCCGGATGCCCGTCGCGGTGACGTCGAGCAGTCGTCCGAGGACGACGTCGCCGCTGACCGGCTTCACCTCGATCATCCGCCCGACGTTGCGGCGCCAGTGGCGCGGCTCGGTCAGGGGACGCGAGACGCCGGGCGAGGAGATCTCGAGGTTGTACGGGCGGTCGTCGCCCTCGTCGTCGGAGATGCTGTCCATCGCCGCGGAGAGGTCGGAGGAGACGGACGAGATGACGTCCAGGCCCACGCTCCCCGACGCCGTCTCGGGGAGGTCGACGATCACGTGGATGGTGCGGTGGCTCCCGGCGACCTTGATGTCGATCTCCTCGAGGAAGAGGTCATGCTGTTCGACGACGGGCTGCAGCCGCGTGCGCAGCCGCTGGGCTTCGACCTGCAGCTCCGCCTCGACGGACGGCCTGCGGGCCGCGGCATGATGTTCGTTCCCGGACCGGACCGCCATGACTGCCTCCCGCTCGATGATGTTGTCCTTCCAGAGTACCGACATTCCGCTGGGCGGAGTGTATGGCCGGAGCGGAACGGGCCACCCGTGACATCATCGGGGACTGTGGAGAAGCAGGGGCGGACGAGGCGCGAGGGGCTCCCCCGACGCGCGCGCTCCGCCATGACCCGCCTGGTCGCGTGGTGCGCGCGGTTGGTCGGACTCGCCGTCGTGGTGCTCCTCGTGGTGGGCATCGGCGCCGGTCTGCGGGCGCCCGACCGCGAGGCCCCGGTCTACTCCGCGTCGCAGGAAGCGCAGCTCTCAGCCGAGAAGCGCTTCCGCTCACTCGCCGCGTCGGCCCGGAACCTCTCGGCGACCGAACCGGCACTCGCCGACCTGCTCCTCTCGACGGCCTCGGATCTGGACCGGCAGGCCGACGCCGTCGCCCTCCCCCGTTCCCCGGACTCTCCCGGCCCCGCTGCCCTTCCCCTCCCGTCCGACGCGCCCGCATCGGGCTCTCCGGACCCGGATTCTGCGGAGGCAACGCCGGAGGGCGCTGCGCCCACGGACGCGGTTCGCCCGGCCGTCGACGCACCCCGGTTCCTGTCGCTGCTCCGGGAGAGCGCCCTCGGCAGTCTCGCGGACGCGCTCGACGCCGATCCGGGACCCGCCCGCGTGCTGGCCGCCGCGGGTGCGAACCAGTGGCAGCGGACGCTCTCCCTCGCTGCCGCGCTCAGCGTCGCGTCGGATCTGCCCGCGCCGGACGCCGCCGCCCTGACGGCCCTCGACGACGCGAGCGGCCCCTTCGGCGCGACCGGCCCCTTCGGCACGGCCGGACCCGGCGCCACGGCCGGCTCGACGGACGAGCCGGTGACCGGGCCGATGCCCACCCCGGCCCCCGGCAGCACGTCGGGCACCGGTGAGCCGACCCCGAACCCGGTCCCGGGGTCGGAGTGCGCAGGCACACCGCTCGGGCCCGACGCTGACCGGCAGGCACTCACGAACGCGAGGGCGGCGGCGGAGCAGGCACACTACGGCTACGAGGTCGCGGCAGCGCTGCTGCCGGACCGTGACGCTCCCCTCCGACGCGCGGCAGAACACGAGTCCGCCGCGCGCCTCGCCGCGGAGCGCCTCACCGCCCTGTGCGCGGACCAACCCCCGGTTCCCGCCGGCTTCGTGCTCACGGCGGCCTTCCGCTCGGACCCGGTGGGCGAGCTGCGGCGCCTCGAGGAGCAGCACGTGGATCTCTACGCGGGATACGTGGCGACGGTCGGGCGGGATGCGCGTGCCTGGGCGTCGATCTCCCTGGTGGCGGCGGTCCTGCGGAGCGTGGAGTCCGGCGCGCCGCTGGAACCGCTGCCGGGTATCGACGCGGAACCGCGTCCGGCCGACGGCCCGCCCAGTACGTCGGGCGACGCCGGTTCACCCTCCCCCATGCCGGGGCAGGACGCGGAGGAGGAGCGGCGCGATGGCGACTGACGTGCCGGTCCCGGCGAGCCGCACGCCGCACGGAATCCCCGACCTGCCGGAACGGCTCGTCCGCAGTGCCCGCGCGATCGAGGGTGGCGCCGCCTGGCTGCACACCTGGGGCGACCTCCTGCGCGACCGCCTCGAGGCGTGGAACCTCGAGCTGGACCTGCCGCCCGACGGCAGCGTCTGGTCCGGCCAGTGCGCCGTCGTGATCCCGGTGACCCGCCTGAACGCCGATCCGAACGCCGATCTGGACACCGACGGAACGCGGGCCGTCCTCAAACTCACCGTCCCGCACGACGAGGCGCTGACCGAACCGGACGCCCTCGAGCTCTGGGACGGAGTCGGCGCCGTCCGCCTGCTGGCGGCGTCGCGCAATGACTACGCGCTCCTGCTGCCGAGGCTCGACGGCGACCGCTCCCTCGCCGACGTGCCGCTCGCCGACACCCCCGACGCGTGGGGTCGCGTGGTGCAGGCGCTCTCGCTCCCCGTCGGCGAGGGCCCGCAGTGGGCCGCGTTCCCCCGTCTCGCCTCGGAGGCGGAGCAGTGGACCGATACCCTCCCCGCGCGTTGGGACGAGCTGGGCCGGCCGTTCCCGCGCTGGCTCATGGAAGCGGCGCTCGAGATCTGCCAGTTCCGCGGGATCGTGGGACGCCGCTCGGCCCGCGACGTCCTGGTGCACTCCGACCTGCACTACGAGAACCTCCTGCCCTCGACCCGGGGCCAGCTGAGGGACTTCACGGCGATCGACCCGAAACCCGTGCTCGGCGACGCGGAGTACGCCCTGGCCCCGATGCTGTGGAACCGGCTGCAGGACCTCGACGCCGCGGATCCCGCGGGACATTTGCGCGCGCACTGCGCAGCCCTGGCCGACGCGGCAGGCATGGACGCCGAACTCGCCGTCGGATGGGCCGTGGTGCGCGAGGTCCGCAACGCGCTCTGGCACGTGGGCCTCGGGCGGACCGGCGGCGCCGAGCGCTCGCTGTGGGTGGCGAGTTCCGTGCTCGGCAGGACGCTCGACGGGCTACCTGCCGCGCGCGACCTCGAGAGGCTCTGAGGCCACGAGCGGCCGGATGTTCTCCACCCAGACGTCGTGACCGAGCTTCAGGATCAGCGCACCGACCACCACGAGGAACACGATCCTGATGAATCTGCTCCCCTGGCTGATGGCCATGCGGGAGCCGGTGTAGCCGCCCGCCATGTTCGCGACGCCGAGCAGGAGCCCGAGGCCCCACAAGATGGAGCCGTTGGGCAGGAAGAACATGAGCGCACCGAAGTTGGTGGCCATGTTCACGATCTTCGCCTTGGCGCTGGCGCCGAGGAAGTTGTACCCGAGCAGGGTCACCATCGCGATGATCAGGAAGGAGCCCGTCCCGGGACCGATCAGCCCGTCGTAGAAGCCGATGACGAGCCCGATCCCACCTGCGGTGCCGTAGTGGCGGGCGCCCTGGTGGCGGAGCTGGGTCAGCGTGCCGACGGACGGCTTGAGCGCCGTGAAGACCGCCACCGCGACGAGCGCGACGACGATGATCGGCTTGAAGACAGAGGCCGGCAGGGACGCGGCGAGCACGGCACCGCCGAAGCTGCCCACGAGCGCGA
Source organism: Arthrobacter sp. TJ-266 (assembly GCF_058269115.1). Taxonomy (NCBI): domain Bacteria; kingdom Bacillati; phylum Actinomycetota; class Actinomycetes; order Micrococcales; family Micrococcaceae; genus Arthrobacter; species Arthrobacter sp. TJ-266. The sequence continues at coordinate 96,711 of NZ_JBZCNC010000005.1, read as the reverse complement.
TACCCGCCATCGGCAGCGCCGTGCGCAGGTCCGGGTGCGCCCGGCGGTAGTAGGTGACGGCGCTCGTCGTGGTGCCGAAGATCGACCCGAGCTTGTTCGTGGCGAGCGCCTCCACCGGGGTGATGCCGGGCACCAGCAGCAGCGCCGGCAGCTGCAGCAGACCGCCGCCACCCACCACGGCGTCCACCCATCCTGCGGCGAACCCTGCCACGAGGACCAGCAAAATGGTGGCGAGCTGCAACTCCTCGAGGCCCGAACCGAGGGGGAACACGGCCGCTAGTGCGCGGTGATGTCGAGCAGCAGCGCGACGGCGTCGTCGACCGCGACGTTCTGCGCCTCACCCGTCCGCCGGTCCTTGACCTCCAGCACGCCGTCGGCGAGACCGCGGCCCACCACGACGATCGTCGGCATGCCGATGAGCTCCGCGTCACCGAACTTCACGCCCGGGGACACCTTCGGGCGGTCGTCGTAGAGCACCGTGAGCCCGGCGGACTCGAGTTCGGTCGCGAGCTTCTCGGCCGCCTCGAAGATCTCCGCACCCTTGCCGGTCGCGACGACGTGCACGTCCGCGGGGGCGACGTTGCGGGGCCAGATGATGCCGCGGTCGTCGAAGTTGGACTCGACGAGCGCCGCGATGGCACGTGTGACGCCCACGCCGTAGGAACCCATGGTGACCGTGGCGAGCTTGCCGTTCTGGTCGAGCACCTTGAGGCCGAGCGCCTCGGCGTAGGTGCGCCCGAGCTGGAAGATGTGGCCCATCTCGATGCCCCGCGCAGCGACCAGCGGGCCGGAGCCGTCCGGAGCCTCGTCACCCTCGCGCACCTCGACGGCCTCAATGGTGCCGTCCCAGGTGAAGTCGCGGCCGGCCACGAGCCCGAAGACGTGCCGTCCCTGCTCGTTGGCGCCGGTGATCCAGGCGGTACCCACCACGACGCGGGGATCCACGAGGTAGCGCAGCCCCGTCGACGACTCGGCGCCGAGGACCGCAGCCTCGAGCGTGAGGCCGGGGCCGATGTAGCCCTTGACCAGGCCGGGGTACTCCTTCAGGTCGTCCTCGGTCGCGGCCTCGACGGCCACCTCGCCACCGGTCTCCAAGTGACCGGCGATCGTCGCCTCGATGCGCTTGAGGTCCACGGTGCGGTCGCCCGGGACGGCGACGACGACGATCTCGCGCTCCCCCGTGGGCAGGACGGCGGCGAGGACGACGTTCTTGAGCGTGTCCGCTGCCGTCCAGGGACGGTCGTCGCGGGGCACGGAGGAGTTGGCGTGCTGCACGAGGGTGTCGATGGTCGGCGTGTCCGGGGTGTCGCGGACCTCCGCAGCGGGCGCGTCGGTCGAGTCGACGGCGGCGGGCACCACCGTGGTGACGGCCTCCACGTTGGCGGTGTAGCCGCCCGCCGACCGGACGAAGGTGTCCTCACCGATGGGCGTGGGGTGGAGGAACTCCTCACTCCTGGACCCGCCCATCGCGCCGGCGGTCGCCGTCACGGGAACCACCTCGAGGCCCAGACGATCGAAGATCCTCAGGTACGCGCCGCGGTGGCGCTGGTAGCTCGCCTCGAGGCCCTCGTCGTCGATGTCGAAGGAGTAGGAGTCCTTCATGATGAACTCGCGTCCGCGGAGAAGCCCGGCGCGGGGCCGAGCCTCGTCACGGTACTTGGTCTGGATCTGGAAGAGGCTGAGCGGCAGGTCCTTGTACGAGGTGTACAGGTCCTTCACGAGGAGGGTGAACATCTCCTCGTGGGTGGGTGCCAGGAGGTAGTCCGCGCCCTTGCGGTCCTTCAGCCGGAAGATCCCGTCACCGTACTCGGTCCACCTGTTGGTGGCCTCGTAGGGCTCCCTCGGCAGCAGCGCGGGGAAGTGCACTTCCTGGGCGCCGATGGCTTCCATCTCCTCGCGGACGATCCCCTCGACCCGCGCCAGGACCTTCAGTCCGAGCGGCAGCCAGCTGTAGATCCCCGGCGCCGCGCGGCGGATGTAACCGGCGCGGACGAGCAGGCGGTGGCTCGCGACCTCGGCGTCGGCGGGATCCTCGCGGAGCGTGCGGAGGAAGAGGGTCGAGAGTCGTAGGACCACGCGGGTTGTTCCGTTCATGTTCGTCGGGCCGTGCCGTGACGCTCCCCGCCGTGGGGCGGAGAACCACGTACCAATCTAGTGGGTCGGCGGAAGCGCGCCGAGGCACGGTCCGCTCGACGGGTACGCCTCCGGACGAGCAGGGCCTCGGGAAAAGCTCTAGAAGAGGATGGTCGCGAACGTGTCGACCTGCCGGAACCCCACACGCTGGTAGGCGGCGATGGCCCGCGCGTTGTAGGAGTTCACGTACAGGCTCACGGTCGGTGCGAGTGCCCGCGCGGCGACGACGACGGCGGCCATGTAAGCGGCACTGAGCCCGCGACCACGCTGGTCCGGGTGCATCCACACGCCCTGGACCTGCACCGTCTGGGAGGAGACCGTGCCGAGTTCGGCCTTGAAGATCACCCCGCCGTCGTCGTCGAAGGCCGCGAGCGAATGCTTCCGTCCGATCAGCGAGGCGACGCGCCGCCGGTAGTGCTCGGAGCCGCCGATGAAGGGTGAGTAGCCGACCTCCTCCTCGAACATGGCCGCGCACGCGGGGAGCACGCGATCGAGCTCGTCGGGGCGCGTGAACCGGAGGTCCGGTGCGGGGGTGATCAGCGGGTCGGTGTCGATGGACATGAGGGGCTGGTTGGGCCGTACGTCGAACGGGTCGGCGCTGTAGTCCTCGAACGTGGACCAGAGGTCCATGACGCCCTCGGAGAGCCCGAAGATGGAGGAGAACGTGCGGCCGGACCGCCCGAGGTGGTCGCCGAAGATGGCGCCGGTCTCGTCCGTCACACCGACCGGCACCAGGTTGACCCCGGCCCAGCAGGCCGCACGCAGCGTCCCGTGCCGGAACATCCCGATGATCTCGCCGCCGGAGAAGGAGGGCGCCGCGTTACCCATGGACTCGAGGTGGGCGGCCACGAACACGTTCGCCACGGGGTCGGCGAGCACGAGGGCCCAGAGGTCACGCGTGTCCGCCTCCCCGAGGACCCGGAAGGACCAGGGGCCCTCCGGGTCGGGCTGTGGTCTAGCTAACGGTAACCATGGGGCCACCCTGGCCAGCAGTCTCGCCATCAGCTTCCATCTCCTCTGCGAGCCTCATGGCTTCCTCGATGAGCGTCTCCACGATCTGGTCCTCGGGGACGGTCTTGATGATCTCCCCCTTGACGAAGATCTGGCCCTTGCCATTGCCGGACGCGACACCCAGGTCCGCCTCGCGAGCCTCGCCGGGCCCGTTGACGACGCATCCCATGACCGCGACGCGCAGGGGCACCTCCATGCCCTCGAGGCCGGCGGTGACCTCTTCGGCGAGGGTGTAGACATCGACCTGGGCACGGCCGCACGAGGGGCAGGACACGATCTCGAGCTTGCGCGGGCGCAGGTTGAGCGACTGCAGGATCTGGTTGCCCACCTTGACCTCCTCGACCGGAGGCGCGGACAGGGAGACGCGGATGGTGTCGCCGATGCCCTTGGAGAGCAGCGCGCCGAAGGCGGTGGCCGACTTGATGGTGCCCTGGAAGGCCGGGCCCGCCTCGGTGACGCCGAGGTGCAGGGGCCAGTCACCGCGCTCGGCGAGGAGTTCGTAGGCGCGGACCATGATCACGGGGTCGTTGTGCTTGACCGAGATCTTGAAGTCGTGGAAGTCGTGCTCCTCGAACAGGGACGCCTCCCACACCGCCGACTCGACGAGTGCCTCGGGCGTCGCCTTGCCGTACTTCTCCATGAGGCGCGGATCGAGCGATCCGGCGTTCACACCGATGCGGATGGAGGTTCCGGCCGCCTTCGCCGCCTCGGCGATCTGCTTGACCTGGTCGTCGAACTTGCGGATGTTGCCCGGGTTCACACGGACGGCCGCACACCCGGCGTCGATCGCGGCGAAGACGTACTTGGGCTGGAAGTGGATGTCGGCGATCACCGGGATCTGCGACTTCCTCGCGATGATCGGGAGTGCGGCGGCGTCGTCGCTCGTGGGGCACGCCACGCGGACGATGTCGCAGCCCGTGGCCGTCAGTTCCGCGATCTGCTGGAGGGTCGCGTTGATGTCGGTGGTCTGGGTGGTGGTCATGGACTGGATGCTGATCGGGGAGTCCGACCCGACCCCCACGGAGCCGACCTTGATCTGGCGGGTCTTGCGCCGCGGAGCGAGTACCGGCGGGGGCGCTGCTGGCATTCCTAGGTTGACCGAGGCCACGACTTCCTCCATGCTGGCGGCCTGCACCGCGGATCGGACGAGCTGTTCGACTTCATTATCCACCCGGCCCACCGCGCGGGACGCCGGGCAGGACGCACGTCACACGCGGTCGCGGAACGCCCCGATGACCGGGTTCCAGCCGATGGTCTTCACCGCGGAGATGGCGCCGGCGAGCGCGAAGGGATCCTGGCTGACGATCCCGTTCAGCGCGGCCTCGTCCTCGGCGGAGAACAGCAGGAGCGCCCCGCTGCCGTCGGTGAAGGGCCCGGACGACAGGACGACGCCCTGCTCCGCGAGGCCCTCGAGCCACTGGCGATGGGCCGGCCGGTGCTCGGTCCGGAGGTCGTCGTGGTCGGGGTTGTAGACGTATTCGACGGCGAAGATGCTCATGTTCTCACCCTACGTGACCGGCAGGAGGTAGACCTTGACGAGGGTGGCGATGCCCGCGGCCCACAGCATCGAGGCGAGGGTGCCGATGATGAAGCGCTCCGAGGCCGCGGGCGTCTCCTTGAGCTCGGCGTACCGGCCGAGCGCCTTCACGGCCACCACGTAGGCGATGGCGACCGGCTGGCCCCCGAGGATGGCGACGGTCACCGCGAGCCGTTCGAGGACGCCGATCACGAGCCCGCCGCGCAGCACCCCGGGCGGCAGGGCGTCGATGGGCACGCGGGGAGGTTCTGCCGGAGGGGCGGGGAGCTCCAGCTGCGGCTGGTCCGCGGGCTCCGGGAGTTCCTCGCGGCGCCTCTCCGCGCTGTCCACCGATCGCGCGAGCCGGAGCACGAGCATCGTCACGGGTGCACCCAGGGCGCCCGCCACCACGAGCGCCAGCACGATCCACAGCGCGTCCATCCGACCTCCTTGTGTCCTGGTCCATGTGTATCCCACCGCTCCCCCAAACGGCGGTCGCCGCGGCCCGGCTCAGTCGCCGTCGCCGTCGCCGTCACCGTCGTCGTCGTCTGCCCACGCGAGCAGACGCGCGGCGGCGGGACGTGCCGCCTGCTCCTCATGCCAGGCAGCGCGGGCCGCAGCCTTGCTCACGGCCTGCGGGGTGATGCCGAGGGCGCGGGCGACGACGGTCTGCGAGCCGCGCGTCCCGGGTTCCAGGAGATCGAGGATGCGCCACTCGGCCTCGGACCGGTTCATGACGTGACGCCCGAGCAGCGCCAGCACGCCCTCGGCCTCCGCGGCTGCCGCGGCGCGTCCATCGGGGGCCTCCACGGCCAGCGGGGCCTTGAAGGCGCCGCCGGCCCGCTTGGCGCGTTCGACGGCGGCACGGGCTGCGACGAAGGCGGCACCACGGCCCTCACGGGGCGAGGCCGGGAAGGGCCGCTCCACCTCGCCGATTCCGATGCCCACGTACCAGCCACCCGCTCGTAGGCACAGCATGACGGCGTCGACGACGGCGGTCGCATCCGCGAGGACGCCCTGCGCCTCGTCGCCGACCGACCGCTCCCAGGGGAGCACGGGCGTAATGGGTGCGAGGAGGTCGAGGAGTTCCGGGATCCTGTCCCCGGTCACGCGGCTGCCCATCTGGTCGATCGTGAGGACGAACATTGATCAACCGTATGCGGTTGAATTGCGGATTACAACCGATCAGCCGAAGAGGTCGACGGGCTTCACGATGTCCGCGTAGATGAGCAAGGCCCCCATACCCATGAGCAGGATCGCCACCGCGTAGGTCAGCGGCAGCAGTTTCGCCATGTCGAACGGTCCGGGATCGGGCCGCTTGAAGAGCCGCGCGACGGTCCGCCGCAGCCCCTCCCACAGGGCGCCGGCCACGTGCCCGCCGTCGAGCGGCAGCAGCGGGATGAGGTTGAAGACGAAGAGGGCGAGGTTGACACCCGCCACGAGACCGACGAGCGTGGCCGCCCGCGAGGCGACCGGCACCTCGTCCATGGCGGAGATCTCGCCGGCGATCCGGCCCACGCCCACCACACTGATGGGCCCCTCGGGGTCGCGTGGCGCGTCGGAGAAGGCGGCCTCGCCCACGTCGACGAGCCGCTGCGGCAGGTTGAGCACCACCCCGGCGACGCTCACGAGCGAGTCCCCGACGGCGGGAAGCACCTCGCTCGCGGGCTGCCGGACGAGTTCCTGCGTGGAGCCGACGCCGATGAAGCCCACCTCCTCGGTGATCGCGACGCCGTCGTCGTCGACCGCAGCGGTGCCGGCCTCGGTGGCCACCGGCCGCTCCGTCAGCAGAGGGGTGATCGTGGACTCGACGGTCTCGCCGTCACGCACGTAGGTGATGTCCACCTCACGACCCGCGGCGTCCCGGATCCATCCGGAGAGCTGGTCCCAGTCGGTGACCTCGCGGCCGTCGAAGGCCACCACGCGGTCGCCCGGGAGGAGCCCCGCCTCGAAGGCCGGGGCCGCGGGGTCCTCGGGCGTGCACTCTGTCTGTCCCGTCGCGGCCTGCTGGCTCGCGGGCACCACGCACTCGGAGACGGAGGCGATCGTGGTGGTGGACTGGGCCGTACCGAACCCCATGATGAGCACGGCGAACAGCACCGTCCCGATCAGCAGGTTCATGAGGGGTCCGCCGAGCATGATGATGATGCGTTTCCAGATGGGCAGCCTGTAGAACACGCGATTCTCGTCCCCCGGCCGGAGCTGCTCCGCGGCCGCCTGCCGGGCGTCGTTGGAGAGCTGCTGGAACACGCCCGTACTGGACTGCCTCACGGCGCCGTCCTCGGTGGCGGCGGGCGGGAACATGCCCACCATCGACACGTAGCCGCCGGCCGGGATCGCCTTCAGCCCGTACTCGGTCTCGCCGCGGCGCCGTGACCACACCGTGGGTCCGAAACCCACCATGAACTGCGTGACGCGCACGCGGAAGAGTTTGGCGGGCACGAGGTGGCCCACCTCGTGCAGCGCGATCGACGCGGCGATGCCGAGGACCACGACGAGTACTCCGACGATGAACAGCAGAACGGTCACAGCTCTTCCTTCTGGCCTCTCGGGTCCGACGGCGCGTCGGTTGTAGATGGAGCACCCGCCGCACCCGGTGCGTCGACCGCACCGCGTCCGGACTCCCCCACGCCACAACGGATCCGTGCCCGGGTCCGTGCCCAGCGCTCGGCCCCGAGCACCTCGTCGAGCGTCACCGCGCGCGAGCCCGGGGCCGGCTCCGTGACCCGCTGTTCGTCGACCACGGCGGCCACCACGTCGACGATGTCCGTGAAACCGATGGCCCCGCTGTGGAAGGCCTCGACCGCTTCCTCGTTCGCCGCGTTGTACACCGCCATGCGCGTGCCACCCTCCGACGCCGCCCGCTTGGCCAGCGCGATCGCCGGGAACGCCTCCTCGTCGAGCGGCTCGAAGGACCACTGCGCAGCCCTGCTCCAGTCGCAGGGGCGCGCGGAGCCCGGCACCCTGAAGGGCCACCCGATCCCGAGGGCGATCGGCAGCCGCATGTCCGGCGGTGAGGCCTGGGCGAGCGTGGACCCGTCGACGAACTGGACCATGGAGTGGATGACGGACTGCGGGTGCACCACGACGTCGATCCGCTCGAGGGGGATGTCGAAGAGCAGGTGGGCCTCGACCACCTCGAGGGCCTTGTTGACCATGGACGCCGAGTTCGTGCTGATCACGCGGCCCATGTCCCACGTGGGGTGCGCGAGGGCCTGCGCCGGGGTGACGTGGCGCAGCCGCTCGCGGGTGAGGCCGCGGAACGGCCCTCCCGATGCCGTGAGCACCAGGCGGTCCACCTCGTCGGCGGTGCCGCCCCTCAGCGCCTGCGCGATCGCCGAGTGTTCGGAGTCGACCGGCACGAGCTGGCCCGGAGCCGCCGCCGCCCGGACGAGTGCTCCCCCGGCGATGAGCGACTCCTTGTTGGCCAGCGCCAGCAGGTGCCCGGCGGCCAGCGCGGCGAGGGTCGGCTCCAGCCCGATGGACCCCGTGATGCCGTTCAGGACGACGTCGGCGTCCGGCCAGGCGGCGACCCGCGCGGCCGCACTCCCGCCCGCGAAGAGCTGCGGCGCGTAGCCGCTCACGCCCGCGGCGTCGGCCGCGCGGCCGATCGCCCGCTCGAGGTCGGCCTCCGTGGCGGACGCGACACCGACGGCGGGAGCCCGCACGGCGACGGCCTGGTGTGCGAGGAGCGCGAGGTTGCGTCCGCCGGCGCTCAGTCCGGCCACGCCGAACCGGTCGGGGGCCGCGGCGATGACCTCGAGGGCCTGCGTGCCGATCGAGCCGGTGGATCCGAGGATCGTCACGCGCCGGTGGGCCCGCGAGAGGTTGCTGACATCCATGGCCCCAGTATCCCGCAGACCGGCGCGCGGCCCGCTCAGGCTGTCAGGCGCGGGACCTCGCGAGGACGGCGCGTGCGTGACGGAGGATCGGCTCGTCCACCATGCGTCCCTCGAACACGAAGACGCCGCGCTCGTCCTCGGCCGCCGCGAGCAGGGCCCGGGCGCGGACCACCTCGGTCTCCTCGGGCGCGAAGGCCGCGCGGACCACCGCGACCTGACCCGGGTGGATGCAGGCCTTGGCCCCGAATCCGGAGGCGACGGCGTCGTCGGCCTCCTCCGCCAGGCCCGCCGTGTCCGCGATGTCCACGTACACGGCGTCGATCGCGGCGACGCCCGCGGCACCGGCAGCGAGGAGCACCTGCGAGCGCGCCTGCACGGCGACCGCCCGGTAGGCGCCGCCGGCCGATCGGCTCGAGGTGCCACCGAGGGATGCCACGAGGTCCTCCGCGCCCCACATGAGCGCGACGACGCCGTCCGTCGCCGCGATGTCCGCGGCCCGGAGCACTCCGCGTGCCGTCTCGCAGAGCGCGATCACCTCCACCTCGCCGAGCGCCGCCCGGACGACGGCGACGTCCTCGGGCGACTCCGTCTTCGCCAGCATGACGGTGCGGTAGGGCGTGCCGCGGACAGCCTCGCAGTCCAGGACGAAGTCGTCGGTGCCGACGGCGTTCAGCCGGACGACGGTGCGGTCCGGGTCCAGCAGGGTGGCCCCGAGTGCCAGCCGTGCGGCGTCCTTCGCAGCGGGTGCCACGGCGTCCTCGAGGTCGAGGATCACGGTGTCCGACCGCTCGGCGGCCTTGGAGTAGCGCTCGGGGCGGTCGCCGGGGCAGAAGAGCAGGGCCGGTCCGAGGTGGGTGAGGCTCACGCCCGCTCCTGGGGTGCCGCGTCCGAGGACCACATGAGCACCGAACGGGCGGCCGTCGCGACCACCTCGCCGTGCTGGTTCCGCCCGGTGTGGGTCATGGTCGCGATCCCCTGGCCCGGGCGCGACGACGACGGCCGGACCCCAGTGATCTCCGTCTCCGTGTACAGCGTGTCGCCGTGGAAGAGCGGCTTCGGGAACACGACGTCGGTGAGCCCGAGCTGCGCCACGATGGTGCCCTGCGTCAGATGGGACACGGACTGACCCACGAGGGTCGCGAGGGTGAGCATCGAGTTCACGAGGCGCTGACCGAACGGCTGCTCCGCGGACCAGGCAGCGTCCAGGTGGAGAGCCTGCGTGTTCATGGTGAGCGTGGTGAACAGGACGTTGTCGGCCTCGGTCAGCGTGCGGCCCGGCCGGTGGGCGTAGACGGCCCCGATCTCGAGCTCGTCGAGGTACAGGCCGCGCTGCTCGATGACGCGCCGCGCGGGCGCAGCGCTCGGCGCAGCGGTCGACGCCGCCGCGGCACCGCCGTCGTCCACTCCCCCGGAGGCGTCCGTACTCACGCGACGGCTCCCCCGAGGTCGACGCGCAGCGGCGCACCGGTGGCGGCGACGACGTCCTCGGGGCTGACGCCCGGCGCGGTCTCGCGGAGCACGAGACCTTCCGCCGTCACGTCGATGACGGCGAGGTCCGTGACGATCCTGTCCACGCACCCCTTGCCCGTGAGCGGCAGCGAGCAGGACTCCACGATCTTCGGCCGACCCGCGCGGTCCACGTGCTCCATCATCACGATCACGCGCTTCGCCCCGAACACGAGGTCCATTGCGCCGCCCATCCCCTTGACCATCTTGCCGGGCACCATCCAGTTCGCGAGGTCCCCGTTCTGCGCGACCTCCATGGCACCGAGCACGGCGACGTCCACGTGACCGCCCCGGATCATGCCGAAGGAGGCTGCCGAGTCGAAGTACGCGGCCCCGGCGTTCGCCGTGACGGTCTCCTTGCCGGCGTTGATGAGGTCCGGGTCCACGGCGTCCTCCGCCGGGTACGGGCCCACGCCGAGGATCCCGTTCTCGGAGTGCAGCACCACCTCCACGCCCTCGGGGATGTAGTTGGGGATCAGGGTGGGCATCCCGATGCCGAGGTTCACGTACTGGCCGTTCTCGAGCTCCAGTGCCACGCGAGCGGCGAGTTCGTTCCGGGTGAGTGCCATGGTCATGCTCCTTCGGGCGCGTTGACGCCGGTCCGCGGATCGGGGCTGCCACCGATCGAGACGGTCCGCTTCTCCACGCGCTTCTCGACGCCGGAGGCGACGACGACACACTGGACGAAGATACCCGGCGTGTGGATCTGCGCGGGATCGAGTTCGCCTGGCTCCACGAGCTCCTCCACCTCGGCGATCGTGATCCGGCCGGCCTGGGCGCACAGCGGGTTGAAGTTCATGGCGGTGGCGTTGAACACCAGGTTGCCGTGGCGGTCGCCCTTCCAGGCGTGCACGAGCGCGTAGTCCGGGCGCAGCGATTCCTCGAGGACGTAGTCGACGCCGTCGAAGGTGCGCACCTCCTTCGCCTGCGAGGCGACGGTGACGTTCCCCTCGGCGTCGTACTTCCGGGGCAATCCGCCCTCGCTGACCTGCGTGCCCACCCCCGCCGTGGTGTAGAACGCGGGGATACCCGCGCCCCCGGCCCTGAGCTTCTCCGCGAGAGTGCCCTGCGGCGTCAGCTCCACCTCGAGCTCACCCGAGAGGTACTGGCGCGCGAACTCCTTGTTCTCGCCCACGTAGGAGCTGATGGTCCGGCGGATCCGGTGGTCCGCGAGCAGGATCCCGAGGCCCCAGTCGTCCACCCCGCAGTTGTTGCTGACGGTCTCGAGCTCCGACGTGCCCTGCGCGTGCAGCGCGTCGATGAGGGTCACGGGGATACCGCACAGACCGAACCCCCCGACGGCGAGCGAGGCGCCGTCGGGGATGTCCGCCACGGCGTCCGCCGCACTGCCAACCACTTTGTCGATCACTGCTTCTCCTTCGGTCGCCGCACGCAGGGCTGCGGCGGTCAGGTGCTAGAGCCCCAGATCCCTCGCGATGAGCATGAGCTGGACCTCCGTGGTCCCCTCACCGATCTCGAGGATCTTCGAATCACGGTAGTGCCTGGACACCACGAACTCGTTGATGAAGCCGTAGCCGCCGAAGATCTGCGTGGCGTCGCGGGCGTTGTCCATGGCGGCCTCACCGGCCACCAGCTTCGCGATGGACGCCTGCTTCTTGAACGGCTTCCCGGCCAGCATGCGGGCCGCGGCGTCGTAGTAGGCAAGCCGCGCGGTGTGGGCGCGGACCTGCATGCGCGCGATCTTGAACTGGATGGACTGGTACGTGCCGATGGTGCTGCCGAACGCCGAGCGCTCGTTGGCGTACTTGATGGACTGCTCCACACACCCCTGCGCGGCACCGGTGGCGAGGGCCGCGATGGCGATCCGGCCCTCGTCGAGGATCTGCAGGAAGTTCGCGTACCCGCGGCCGCGGGCGCCGAGGAGGTTCGCCTCGGGGACACGGACGTCCTTGAGGGTGAGCGGGTGCGTGTCCGAGGCGTTCCAGCCCACCTTGTTGTAGGCCTTCTCCGCCGTGAATCCGGGTGTGTCGCTCGGTACGAGGATGGTCGAGATCTCCTTCTTGACCGTCCCGTCCGGGCGCTCGGAGGTCCCCGTGACCGCGGTGACGGTGACGAGCGAGGTGATGTCCGTGCCGGAGTTGGTGATGAACTCCTTGGTGCCGTTGATGACCCACTCCGACGCTCCTGAAGAGTCGGCCCCCGCCTCGAGCTTCGCCGTCGTCTTGGTCCCGGAGGCATCGGATCCGGCTTCGGACTCGGTCAGGCCGAAGCCGCCGAGCGCCGCACCCGACGCGAGGGAGGGCAGCCACTGCTGCTTCTGCTCCTCGGTGCCGAACCGGTACACCGGCATGGCGCCGAGGGAGACGCCGGCCTCGAGCGTGATCGCGACGGACTGGTCCACGCGGGCCAGTTGCTCGAGGGCGAGGCACAGCGCGAAGTAGTCCCCGCCCATTCCCCCGTACTGCTCGGGGAACGGCAGGCCGAACAGTCCCATGTCACCCATCTGCTTGACCACCTCGTAGGGGAAGCTGTGCTCGGCGTCGTGCTTGGCGGAGACCGGGGCCACGACCTCGTCCGCGAACTCGCGCACGGTGTCGACGAGATCCTGGTATTCCTCGCTCAGTTCGAAGTTCATGCTGCGTTCCCTTCCGTGGGACTCGGTGATGCGGTGTCGGTTCTCATCGTGGTGGTGCCGGGCGCGCTTGGCGCACCGGCGGGGTCGGTGGCTTCGGTGGCTTCGATGGCTTCGGTGGCTTCGATGGTGGCGACGACCTGCTGGGCCTTCACGAGGTCGCCCGGTGCGAGGGACAGGCGGACGACGCCGGCGAGGCCCGCGGTCAGCTGGTGCTCCATCTTCATGGCCTCGACGGTGACGAGGACGTCGCCCGCCTGCACGGTTGCCCCGTCGGCGACGGCGACGGAGACGACGGTGCCGGGCATGGGACTGCGGACCAGCGGATCGGCCGAGCCCTCCTCGCGCTCGATGCGCGACAGCACGGCGTCGAGGAGTTCGCGGCGCCCGGGCCGGCGCAGGCGGGCCGACCAGCCGGCGTCGCCGATCCAGACCGTGTCGCCGTCGACGTGGTGCGTGAGCCCCGCGCGGACGCCGTCGATCGCGGCCCCGGCGCTTCCCGTGGTCACGACGCCGGTCGCGTCGCCGACGGTCACGGACCATGCCGCACCGCGCCGCAGCAGGCGGACGGTGTCGGTGCCGCCGGCGTGCTCGAGGACCACCGTGCGCGGACGCGGGGGCCCGAGACGGAAGCCGTCGCCGCGCTGCCATGGACGGCCGCTCGCAGGAGTGGCGGCCTCGACGAGGAGGACGGCCGCGAGCGCGAGCTCATCCGGCCCCACGTGCCGGAACGCGAGCCCCGGCAGTTTCCGCTCGATCATGGTCGTGTCGAGGCGCGCGGCCCGGACGTCCTCGTCGGCGATCAGCAGGCGGAGGTACTCGATGTTGGTGTCGACGCCGAGCACGCGGGTGCCGGCGAGCGCGGTGTCCAGCCGGTCGAGGGCCTGGGCGCGGTCCTCCCCCCAGGCGATGACCTTCGAGAGCATCGGGTCGTAGGAGGAGGAGACCGTGCCGCCGGTCAGCAGCGAGCTGTCCACCCGGACGCCCTCGCCGGACGGTTCGGTCAGCGCGAGGATGCGGCCGGTCGAGGGCAGGAACCCCGCCTCCGGCGTCTCGGCGTACACGCGCGCCTCCACGGCGTGCCCGGTGAGCACGACGTCGTCCTGCGTGAGCTGCAGGTGCTCGCCTGCCGCGATACGGATCTGCCACTCGACGAGGTCCACGCCGGTCACGAGTTCGGTCACGGGATGCTCCACCTGCAGGCGCGTGTTCATCTCCATGAAGAAGAATTCGTCGGGCGCCGTGTCGGAGACGAGGAACTCCACCGTCCCGGCGCCGGTGTAGTCGACGCTCCGGGCGGCGTGGCAGGCGGCTTCGCCGATGCGGCGCCGCGTGGCGTCGTCGAGCAGGGCCGAGGGCGCCTCCTCGATGACCTTCTGGTGGCGGCGCTGGAGGGAGCACTCGCGCTCCCCGAGGTGGATCACCGTGCCGTGCCCGTCCGCGAGGACCTGCACCTCGATGTGGCGCGGACGCTCGACGAGCCGTTCCAGGAACAGGGTGTCGTCACCGAAGGCGCGCGCGGCGACGCGGCGCGCCGTCGCGAGGACCTCGGGGAGGTCCTCCGGGCGGTGGACGGCATGCATGCCCTTGCCCCCGCCACCCGCGGACGGCTTGATGAGCAGGGGGAAGCCGACGTCCGTCGAGGCCCTGATGAGGGCCTCATCCGTGAGTCCCGGCTCGGCGATGCCCGGGACCACCGGCACTCCGGACCCCGCGACGTGGTTCTTCGAGCGGATCTTGTCGCCCATGACGTCGAGGGCGTGCACGCTCGGACCGATGAAGACGATCCCCGCCTCGCGCAGCGCCTCGGCGAAGGCCGCGTTCTCGCTGAGGAAGCCGTACCCGGGGTGCACCGCACCGGCGCCGGTGCGGCGGCAGGCGTCGAGCACGGCGGGGATGGAGAGGTAGCTGGACGTCGATGCCGCCTCACCGATGCGGACGGCGACGTCGGCCTCGAGCACGTGCCGGGCACCGGCGTCGGCGTCGCTGTACACCGCGACCGAACGCAGCCCGAGGGCCCGTACGGAACGGATGACGCGGCAGGCGATCTCGCCGCGGTTCGCGACGAGCACGGTGTCGAAGGGCCAGGGACCGGCCGGAGTTGGAGGGGTCATCGGGTCACATCCTGAAGAGGCCGAAGGAGGTCTCGGGCAGCGGCGCGTTGGCGCACACGTCGAGGGCGAGGCCCAGGACGGTCCTCGTGTCCGCGGGATCGATCACGCCGTCGTCCCAGAGGCGCGCCGTCGAGTAGTAGGGGTTGCCCTGCGCCTCGTACTGGTCGCGGATGGGCTGCTTGAAGGACTCCTCGTCCTCGGGCGCCCATTCCTCGCCGCGGGCCTCGAGCTGGTCGCGCTTGACGGTGGCGAGGACGCTCGAGGCCTGGTTGCCACCCATCACCGAGATGCGGCCGGCGGGCCACATCCACAGGAAGCGCGGCGAGAACGCCCGGCCGCACATCGAGTAGTTCCCCGCGCCGAAGGACCCCCCGACGACGACGGTCAGTTTCGGGACACGGGCGGTGGCGACGGCGGTGACCATCTTGGCCCCGTTCTTCGCGATGCCGCCGGCCTCGTAGTCCTTGCCCACCATGAAGCCGGAGAGGTTCTGCAGGAACACGAGGGGCACCCCGCGCTGGTCGCAGAGCTCGATGAAGTGCGCCCCCTTGAGCGCGGACTCGCTGAACAGCACGCCGTTGTTGGCGACGATGCCGACGCGGTGGCCGTGGATGGTCGCGAAGCCGGTCACGAGGGTGGTGCCGTACTCGCGCTTGAACTCGTGGAAGTGCGAGCCGTCCACGATCCGCGCGATGATCTCGCGGGCGTCGTAGGACGCGTTGACGTCCGTCGGGACGGCCCCGTAGAGCTCGTCCTCCGGCACGGCGGGCTCGAGGACCTCCGCGTCGACCGGCGGCGCGAAGGGGGCAGGTGCCGAGGGCGGCGGGAGGGTGGCGATGATGTCGCGCACGATCTCCAGCGCGTGCTGGTCGTTCTCGGCGAGGTGGTCCGTGACGCCCGAGATGCGCGAGTGCACGTCACCGCCGCCGAGCTCCTCGGCCGTCACGACCTCGCCGATCGCGGCCTTCACGAGCGGCGGCCCGCCGAGGAAGATGGTCCCCTGGTTCCGGACGATCACGGTCTCGTCGCTCATCGCGGGTACGTAGGCCCCGCCCGCGGTGCAGCTGCCCATCACCGCCGCGATCTGCGGGATCTTCCGCGCGGACATCGTGGCCTGGTTGAAGAAGATGCGACCGAAGTGGTTGCGGTCCGGGAAGACGTCGTCCTGGCGCGGGAGGAACGCTCCACCGGAATCGACCAGGTAGACGCAGGGCAGGTTGTTCTCGAGCGCGATCTCCTGCGCACGGAGGTGCTTCTTGACCGTCATGGGGTAGTAGGTGCCGCCCTTGACGGTGGCGTCGTTGGAGAGCACCAGGACGTGGCGGCCGTGCACCAGGCCGATCCCCGCGATGGCGCCCGCTCCCGGGCACTCGTCGTCGTACATGCCGTTGGCCGCGAGCGGGGCGATCTCGAGGAAGGGGCTGCCGTCGTCGAGCAGCTGGTCGATCCGCTCGCGCGGCAGGAGCTTGCCCCGCGCCACGTGGCGCTCACGGGACCGCTCGGGGCCGCCCAGGGCGGTGGCGGCGAGCCGCTCGCGGAGCTCCCCCACCAGCGCGGTCTGCGCCGCGTGATTGGCCAGGAACGACGGCGAGAGCGGGTCCACCTTCGACGCAAGGGTCTCCATCGGTCTCTTCCTCGAGCGGCCTTCAGTTAGCAGACACTAACCGGAATCAGGTTAGTGGTCATTAACCCTCCTGTCCATCAGAATGAGGGAAAACTCCCCCAGCGGACGCGAAGGACCTGCATGGAAGCACCACCCGCCGAAGACCGCATGACCGGCCGCAGCATCGCGAAGGCGTCGCGGCGCACGGCGTTGCTCCGTGCCGCCGCGCGACTGTTCGCGGAGCGCGGCTACAACGGTGTGTCCATCGAGGACCTCGGCGCGGCGGCCGGTGTGAGCGGACCCGCCGTGTATCGCCACTTCTCCGGCAAACCGGCCGTCCTCTCCGCCCTGCTGACGGGCGTCAGCGAGGATCTCCTGAGCGGTGGCCGGGACGTCGCGGCCGCCGCGCCGTCCCCCGCGGACGCCCTCCGCGGACTCATCCGGTTCCAGGTGGGCTTCGCGCTCGGGAACCCCGACGTGATCCGCGTCCAGGACCGCGACCTCGGGTCCCTGACGGACGACGACGGCCGCACGGTGCGGTCCCTCCAGCGCAGCTACGTGGAGGTCTGGGTCGAGCAGCTCGCCGCGCACCGCCCCGGCGTCGACACCTCGCTCCTGCGCTCCCGGGTGCACGCCGTGTTCGGTCTGATCAACTCCACGCCCCACACCACCCGCCGCTCGGGTACCCCCGAGGACCTCGATCTGCTCGAGGACCTCCTGCAGCACATGGCCTGGGCTGCACTGACGGTCGACGGCGGGGCCGCACCGGCCGTGAACGGGACCCGGACCGCCTAGTACGCTGAAGCACGAGATTCCCGGGCCGCGCCGCACGAGCCGGCCCACCGCCTACTGAAAGTGACGCTGTGATCACGCTACGTCCCGTGGAAGCCGCCGATGTCGACGAGTTCTTCACCCACCAGCTGGACCCGAGCGCCAACCACATGGCTGCCTTCGGCGCCAAGAACCCCTCGGACCGCGGGGTGTTCGACCACCACTGGCAGGACATCCTGAACGACGGCAAGATCACCGTGCGCACCATCCTCTCCGACGGCGAGGTGGTGGGGAGCATCCTCGCCTACCACCACGAGGCCACGCCGGAGATCAGCTACTGGATCGACAGGTCACGCTGGGGCCAGGGCATCACCACAGCGGCCGTAGGGCAGTTCCTGAACGAGGTCACCGAGCGGCCGCTCAGGGCGCGCGCGGTGGCCGACAACGCGAGCTCCATCCGCATCCTCGAGCGGTGGGGCTTCCGCCAGGTCGGCGAGACACAGGGCTTCGCACCCGCCCGCGGCGCCGTGGTCCGCGAGCTCATCCTCGAACTGGTCTGACGCCCGCTCTCCGGGTGGCGCATCCGGCGGACGGCAGGAGCCCCGCACCACAGCTGTGGTGCGGGGCTCCTGTGCGTGAACCGGTCGCCCGGGCGGCTCAGACCATGGTCAGGACCATGGCCGGGTTCCGCAGAATGGTGCCGACGTCGGCGAGGAAGCGTGAGCCCTGCTCGCCGTCCACCAGCCGGTGGTCGAAGGACAGGCTCAGCGTCATCACCGAGCGGAGGGCGATCTCCCCGCGGTACTCCCACGGCATGCGCCGGACGGCACCCATGGCGAGGATGGCCGCCTCGCCCGGGTTCAGGATCGGCGTGCCGGCGTCGATTCCGAAGACCCCGATGTTCGTGATGGAGATGGTGCCGCCCGCGAGATCCGCCGGTGTGGTCCTCCCGGCGCGCGCGGTCTCCGTCAGCGCGCCGAGTGCGCGGGCGAGCTCCACGAGCGGCAGGGTCTGCGCAGCCTTGATGGTGGGGACGAGCAGACCGCGGGGTGTCGCCGCGGCGATCCCGAGGTTCACGTCCTCGTACTGCACGATCTCCTGGGCCTGCTCGTCCCACGAGGCGTTGAGCGAGGGGTTGCGCCCCACCGCGATGCACACGGCCTTCGCCACGATGGTCAGCGGCGTGACCTTCGTGCCCTCGAACGCGCGCCCCGCCTTCAGCTCCGCGAGCAGGTCCATGGTCGGCGTGACGTCGATGGTGAGGAACTCGGTGACGTGCGGGGCCGTGAACGCGCTGGCCACCATCGCGGCGGCGGTGTGCTTGCGCATCCCCTTGATCGGGATGCGGGTGACGGCGCCCGGCGTCGCCCGACCGGCCGGCGATGTGGCTGCCGCGCTCGCAGGGACGCTGACGGTCGCACCCTGAGCGCCCGCGGACGCGTCGTCGGGGACGGACGGCGCGGCTGCCCCGCCCGAGGAACTCGCGAGGGCAGCCAGGACGTCGGCGCGGGTGATCAGGGCCTGCGGTCCCGTCCCCGTGAGCCCCTCCAGCGGGATGCCGAGGTCACGCGCGAGCTTGCGGACCGGCGGGGTGGACCGCGGCCGCTCGGTGATGCGCGTCGCTGACGTCTCCGGGGAGGGGGCGCTCAGTGACACCGCGTACGCCGGGGCGGCGGCAGCGGTGACGCGCGCGTCGTGCACCGGTCCGGGCTCGGCGCCAGCGACGGCGCGCGCACCCTCGTGCGGTACTGCGGCGGGTGCTGGCTGCGGCAGCGTCCTGCTCCTGCGCTGCGGACGTCCGCCCTTCTCGACAGCGGCACCGTAGCCCACCAGGTTCGGCTCGCGGCGGGCCGGAGCGGCGTCCGCCCCAGGCATGTCAGAGGTAGCGGACGGGCTCGACGACGGGCTCGACGACGGAACACGGCCCGTGGCGCCCGGCTCCCCCGGCACCTCGAAGGAGACGATCGGCGCCCCGACGTCGACGACGGTACCGGCTCCCTCGTGAAGCCGCACCACGGTTCCGGCGTACGGCGAGGGGAGCTCGACGACGGCCTTCGCGGTCTCGACGTCGGCGATGATCTGGTTCAGCTCCACCCGGTCACCCTCGGCGACGTGCCACTGGACGATCTCGGATTCCGTCAGGCCCTCCCCGAGGTCGGGCAGGCGGAACTCGCGCACCGTCGTCGTGCTGCGGGTCTCGGCGGGAGCCGTCACTGTGCCGCTCCTTCGGGGAGGCGGTCGAGACCGCTGAGCGAGTTGGGGCGGCGGAGCGCGCGGTCCACGCCGTCGAGGATCCTGTCGAGGTCCGGGAGGTGGTGGAACTCGAGCTTGGAGTACGGGTACGGGATGTCGAAGCCGGTGACGCGCACGGGCGCGTGCTCCAGGTGGTCGAAGCAGCGTTCGGTGATGCTCGCCGCGATCTCCGCGCCGAGCCCTCCCGACTGCGCCGCCTCGTGCGTGACCACGAGCCTGCCGGTCTTCCGGACGGACGCCTCGATGGTCGCGAAGTCGATGGGGGCCAGGGACCGGAGGTCGATGACCTCGATCGAGACGCCGTCGTCGGACGCGGCGATCGCCGCGTCGCGAGCGGTCGGGACGAGCGGTCCGTAGGTCACGAGCGTGACGTCGGTCCCCTCCGTCACCACGCGTGCGGCACCCATGTCCGACGACGACAGGTCCACCGACTCGTCCACCTCGCCCTTGACGTGGTAGCGGCGCTTGGGCTCGAAGTACAGCACGGGGTCGTCGCAGGCGATGGCCTGCTGGATCATCGTGTAGGCGTCCTGGGGGTCGGAGACGCTGACCACCCGGAGGCCGGAGGTGTGGGTGAAGTACGCCTCGGGCGACTCCGAATGGTGCTCGGGCGAACCGATGCCGCCGCCGAACGGCACCCGGATGGTGATCGGCATGGTCACGGCGCCCTGCGTGCGGTAGTGCAGCTTCGCGACCTGGCAGACGATCTGGTCGAAGGCCGGGTAGATGAAGCCGTCGAACTGGATCTCGACCACGGGCCGGTACCCGCGGTAGGCCATGCCCACCGCGGTGCCCATGATGCCGGCCTCGGCGAGGGGGCTGTCCAGGACCCGGTGCTGCCCGAAGTCCTTCTGCAGGCCGTCCGTGATCCGGAAGACCCCACCGAGCTTCCCGATGTCCTCACCCATCAGGATCACCTTCGGGTCGGTGTCCATGGCGCGCCGCAGGCCGGCGTTGATCGCGCGGCCGAAGGTCATCGTCGGCATCAGTGGGTTCCTCCCTGGGACGCCTGCCCGAAGGAGGCGAGGTAACGCTCGTAGTGGTCCTGCTGGCGGTCCAGCCAGGAGTTCGGCTCGCTGTACACGTGCCGGAAGACATCGGACGGCGCGGGTTCGGCCATGGTGAGGCAGCCCTCCCGCAGCTCGGCGGCGACGGCGTCGGCCTTCGCCTTCACGGAGTCCGTGTAGTCGGCCCCGAGCAGACCGAGCGAGTCCAGCAGGGCCGCGACGCGCGCCAGGGGGTCGCGGGCCGCCCAGTCCTCCAGCTCGTTCGCGTCCCTGTAGCGCGTGGGATCGTCCGCCGTGGTGTGCGGACCCATGCGGTAGGTGACGGCCTCGATGAAGGTGGGCCCACCGCCGGACCGTGCTCGGTCGAGCGCCTCGCGCGTCACGGCGAGGCACGCGAGGACGTCGTTGCCGTCCACGCGGACCGACGGGATGCCGAAGCCCGGCGCCCGGCGGGCGATCGGGACATGCGCCTGGAGACCCACGGGCTCGGAGATGGCCCAGTGGTTGTTCTGGCAGAAGAAGATGACCGGCGCCTGGTAGCTGGCGGCGAAGACCATGGCCTCGTTGACGTCGCCCTGGCTGGTTGCCCCGTCACCGAAGTAACTGACGGCCACCGAGTCCGCGCCGTCGGTCAGGATCCCCATGGCGTAGCCCGTGGCGTGGAGGGTCTGCGCGCCGATGATCACCTGGGGGGTCGCCATGTTGACGGTGTAGGGATCCCAGCCCGAGGAGGCATTGCCGCGCCACACCCGGAGCATGTCCGTGAGGTCCACGCCGCGGCAGTAGGCGACGGCGTTCTCGCGGTAGCTGGAGAACACGAAGTCGTCCGAGCGGAGCGCGCGGCCGGAACCGATCTGGGCGGCCTCCTGACCCAGGAGCGGTGGCCACAGCGCGAGCTCGCCCTGCCGCTGCAGGGCCGTCGCCTCGGCGTCGATGCGGCGCACCGCCACGAGGTCCTCGTACAGGGCCTGGAGCGCCGGCCCGTCGACGTCGTCCACGAAGCGGTCGTAGTGCGCGTGAGGGTGGCGCACCCCGTGCTCGTCGATGAGCTGGACGAGGTCGTCCGCGCCAGGATGCTGGGGCCCGGGCCGTGCCGTCCCGGACGAGCTCCGGGTGTCGGTCGCCGCGGGCGGGAAGTCGAAGGGTCCGCTCCCGCGGGCCGCCGGGCCACCGGCCTCCACCGGATCGGAAAGGGCCTCGTCCTGGTTCATCGCACGTTCCTCCGCACTGGCAGACGCGTGTCCACGGGCTCGTCGAGCGCCTCCGTGGACGTCCGGGCGCCATCACCCGGAGTGACTGTGACCCTACTCACAGCGCGCAGGTCGCACAACCGTTTTGTCCCGCACTGAGCATCCTGCTCGATCAGGCCGCGACTGCCCGTGTTAGCGTTGCGCAGTATGCGCTCCCCTGACCTCGACCTCACGGACACCCGCCTGCTGCAGGCGATGGCGAAGGATCCCCGACGCACCGTCGTGGCCCTGGCCCAGAAGCTCGGACTCTCGCGCAACACCGTGCAGGCGAGGATGGCGCAGCTCGAGAAGAAGGGCGTCTTCCTCTCCTTCGAGCGCCGCGTGAGTACCGCGGCGCTCGGCTATCCGCTCACCGCGTTCATCCACGTCCACGTGCAGCAGCAGAAGCTGGCCGCCATCACCGAGAGCATCGCAGCCGTGCCGGAGGTGATCGAGGCGTTCGGGCTCACGGGGCAGGCGGACATCCTGGTGCGTGTGGTCGCGGTGGACGCCGAGGACCTCTTCCGCATCAACGGCAAGATCCTCAGCTGCGACGGCGTGGAGCGCTGCGACACCTCGCTGGCGATGGGCGAGCTCATCCCCTTCCGGGTGGAGCCGCTGCTCGCGCGGGGTCCGCAGCCGGCGCCCTGATTCCTCCCCGGGCGCCGACTCCGGGAGCCGCCCCCCCCCCTCAGCGACCCGCGCGGTCGTAGGTGAGCCCGAAACCCGCGGGGAAGAGAGGCGCGGCGGTGTCATCCGGGACGTCGGGCAACTGCGCCTCCACCTCGGCCATCGACGACGGCAGTTCGAACGGCAGGTGCCCGCCTGGCTCACCGCGACCGCGCAGCACGTCCACGAGAACAGCGTCCGCTACGCCGTAGTCCGCGAGGACCGCGTCGGCATGCTCGACGACGTCAGCGAGGACGAGCGGCCTCGAGAGGTTCGGGACGGCGATGGCCGGGATGCCGGCGTTCGACGCCGCCAGGAGGGCCTGGTACCCGGGATCGTCGCCGCCGACATCGAGGTCGGTGAGATCGGGCCCGCCCCTCGGATCGGAGATCCGGATCACGGCGGCGTCGGCCTCCTCCACGGTGTCCACCGGCGTGAAACCCGCTTCCCGGGCGGCGTCCGCGTCGATGCCCTGAAGATAGAGCTTCCGTACGTCCTTCCGTGACAGCGGCAGCACGGCGTCGTTCTCGAGGAGTGTGAGACTCGCCCGCTGGGCGGCCTCACCGGCCCTCTGCGACCGGGCGCTGCCGACGGTGCGTTCGGCGGCGCGGACATCCACGTACGGGTTCTCGAAGAGTCCGAGCTCGAACTTCTGCGTCAGCACACGTCGCGCGGCCTCGTTCACCCGGTCCTCGGAAAGGAGCCCCGTGCGCACGGCCTCGATCACGTACTGGGGCTTGTCGCTTCCACCGATGATGTCCACACCGGCGCTGATGGCGCTCGCGTAGCGTTCCGGGAGGGTGAGGCTCTCGACGCCCCACGGCATCCCCGCGCCGTGCGCGCCGACGAAGGAGAGCGGTGGCCTGAGGGCGAGGCACGACGCCGGGCAGTCGTTGGCGATCCCCCAGTCGGAGGTGATGACTCCCTCGAAGCCGTATTCGCCGCGGAGCACGTCCTGGAGGAGGTATTCGTTGTGGTTCGCGCCCACCTGTTCCAGCGCCGTCCCGTTCCGCTCGAGGTCCTGGAGGATCGAGTAGGTGGGCATGATGCCCGCCGCTCCGGCGTCGAAGGCCCCTTCGTACGGCGTGAGGTGCTCCTCGAAATTGCCGCCGGGGAAGGCGGCGTACCGGCCGTAGTAGTAGTGGCTGTCGTAGCCGTTCACCTGCGCCCCGTAGCCCACCCAGTGCTTCACGACCGTCGCCACCCCATCGGGTGACAACCCCTCCGGGCCGCCCTGCATGCCCTCGACGTACGCCTGCACGTGCTCTCCGACCGCCTCGCCGGTCGAGCCGAACGTACCGTTGATCCTCGTCCACCGGGGCTCGGTGGCGAGGTCGGCCTGCGGCGACAGTGCCTCGTGGATCCCGACGGCGCGGTACTCCTCGCGGATGATGTCGGCCATGGCTCGAGTGGCATCGGGCCGCCCTGCAGCTCCCATGCCGATCGGGTCGGGGAAGGGCGTGAAGTCCCCGTTCGAGACGGTCTGGCCCTCCGTGACGGTGAAACCGTTGCGCGGGTCCGTGCTGATCTTCAGCGGGATGCCGAAGGGCTCCGCCTCGGCGAGTTCCTGCAGGCTGTTGTGCTCCTCGGCGAGCGTCCCCGCGCCGGCCCCCAGGCGGGAGATGAAGGTCGTGATGTGACGCTCCGAGAGGAGCCGCTGGAAGGCTGCGCGGTCGTAGGCACCCTGCCCGGACAGCGACGCGTGCATCAGCTGCCCGGCCTTCTGCTCGAGCGACAGGCGGCCTACGAGGTCGCGGGCCCTGTCCTCCGGCGAGCGGCGCCAGTCCTCGTAGGGCGTGAGCCCGCCGTCCCCGTCGAGGTCGCGGAAGGTTCGCCCGTCCACCCGGAGGATGTCCGCCGATCGACTGTCCAGGATCGGCTGGCGGGGCTTCGCCGGCGGTCCGGCCGAGGCGGGAGTCCCGGTGGCGAGGATCGTCGCGAGCATCACCCCCGCGGTCACGAGTGCGATCGGTCGGCGTCCTTGTCCGCCGGAACCTGCTGAAGGTCTTCCCATGATGACTCCCTCGTCACGTCGGTGATGGTCGATGTGACCCAGCCTACAGAAAAACCGAGTGCTACTGGGTTTTCGTTCTGCTTCCGGAGGTGCCCTGTCCGACGCGCCGCGTGCCGTTCTCACGGGAACGGACGAGGCCGCCCCACCGCTCGGTGGGACGGCCTCGTCACGCGGGGCAGCACGTCGTCAGTGGTCGGTGGCCTTCTCGGCTCCGACGCCCGTGAGGGACCGCACCTCCATCTCGGCCTGCTTCATCGGGTCCTCCGTGGTCTTCGAGAGCACCGTTCCGAGCCAGCCCAGGAAGAAGGCCAGCGGGATCGAGACGATGCCCGGGTTGCTCAGCGGGAACAGGGAGAAGTCCGCGGTGGGGATCATGGAGCGCTCGCCGCCCGAGACCACGGGCGAGAGGGCGATGAGGAGGATCGCCGAGCCGAGGCCGCCGTACATGCTCCAGATGGCGCCCTGCGTGTTGAACTTCCTCCAGAACAGCGAGTAGAGGATGGTCGGCAGGTTGGCGCTGGCTGCGACCGCGAAGGCGAGCGCCACGAGGAACGCGACGTTCTGGCCCTGGGCGCCGATGCCGCCGAGGATCGAGAGCAGCCCGATGACGACCACCGTGCGGCGGGCCACCTTGACCTCGCCGTCCGGGTCCACGCGGTCCTTGCGGATCACGCTGGCGTAGATGTCGTGCGCGAAGGACGCCGCGGCCGTGATGGTGAGGCCCGCGACCACCGCGAGGATGGTGGCGAACGCGACGGCCGAGATGAGACCGAGCAGCACCGAGCCGCCGAGCTCGAAGGCCAGCAACGGAGCCGCCGAGTTGACGCCGCCCGGAGCCGCGAGGATGCGGTCCCGGCCGATCAGTGCGCTGGCGCCGTAGCCGAGCACGAGGGTGAAGAGGTAGAACGCACCGATGAGCCAGATGGCCCAGACCACCGAGCGGCGGGCCTCCTTCGCCGTCGGGACGGTGTAGAAGCGCATGAGGACGTGCGGCAGGGCGGCGGTTCCCAGCACGAGGGCGAGCGCCAGCGAGAGGAAGTCCAGGCGGGTGATGGCGCTGAGGCCGTACTGCAGACCCGGGCTCGTGATCGCGGCGTTGCCACTGGTCTCGATCGCCGCACCGAGCAGCGTCGAGAAGTTGAAGCCGTGCTTGGCGAGCACCCAGACCGTCATGATGAATGCGCCCGCGATGAGCAGCACGGCCTTGATGATCTGCACCCAGGTGGTGCCCTTCATGCCGCCGATCAGCACGTACATGATCATGAGCACGCCCACCACGGTGATGACGACGGACTGCCCCACGCGGTCATTGATGCCCAGCAGCAGGGACACGAGGCCACCGGCGCCGGCCATCTGAGCGAGCAGGTAGAAGAAGCACACGGCCAGGGTGGTGATCGCTGCGGCGATGCGGACCGGTCGCTGCTTCAGGCGGAAGGACAGCACGTCCGCCATGGTGAACTTGCCGGTGTTGCGCAGCAGTTCCGCGACGAGCAGCAGCGCCACGAGCCAGGCGACGAGGAACCCGATGGAGTACAGGAAGCCGTCGTACCCGTTGATGGCGATGGCGCCCACGATCCCGAGGAAGGACGCCGCAGAGAGGTAGTCACCCGCGATGGCCGTGCCGTTCTGGCCTCCCGTGAAGGAGCGGCCGGCCGCGTAGTAGTCGGCTGCCGTCTTGTTGTTGCGGCTGGCCCGCAGCACGATCACGAGGGTGATGGCCACGAAGATGCCGAAGATGGCGATGTTGAGGACGGGCGAGCCGACCGTCGTGACCTCCGCCGTCTGGGACGGGACGCGCACGGCGCCCTGGGTGATGCCGATCATTTCTTTCCACCTGCCGGGTCGACGAACACATCGGGGGCCGCTTCCTCGAGCTCGTGCCTGAGGTTCGCGGCGATCGGGTCGAGCCGCTTGTTCGCGTAGCTCACGTACCACATGGTGATCGCGAAGGTGCTGACGAACTGCAGCAGTCCGAGGATGATGCCGATGTTGATGTTGCCGAACACGGGCGTCGCCATGAACTCGTGGGCGTAGTCGGCCAGGAGCACATAGGCGAAGTACCAGAGCAGGAAGAACACTGCCATGGGGAAGACGAAGCTGCGGTGGCGCTTGCGCAGTTCCTTGAACTGCTCGGTCTGCTGGACTTCCGTGAAGTCGACGGCAGCACCGGAGCCGCTGGACGGCTCGACCGGGTGCGAACCCATTGTTTCTCCTCTGTCTCGGTGGTCACGGGGCCGCGACGGCGGCGGCATCGCCGCACAGGGAGGCACGGCGGTGTGACTGCCATCACTCTGCGCGACGACGACGGCGCCCACCAGAAGCACGCGCGGGCGCGTCGGTGAACGAGCGGCGAAGTGCGGTGAACGGTCGCACGTGGCCGGCTCCTGCTGCGCCGGCGACGCCCGGGTGGCCCGCTGCGGCGAGGCGCGGCGTCGTCCGGAGGGGTCGGCTCCGGCCCCCACCGGGCGGGCGACGGCGGGAGGCCGGTCCGCAACCGGGAGCTAGTGTTGAGCAATGTTCAGCGCCGCCGTCGACACCGCCCTGGTGTTCGCCGTCGCGGTGATCACCCTCGCCGTCGTCGCCTCGCTGGGTTTCCGCCTCTCCCGCTCCTACCGCGACCTCGGGTCCGACGCCGACCGCGCCACCTACGCCACCCTGCACACGGCGGCCCTCGCCTCCGAGCACCTCCGCGAGGGCCTCACCCCCGCGGGCGCCACGAAGGCCAGCCGCCATCTCCGCGGCCTGCTGCGCTGCGACGTCCTCATGATCAGCGACGACGCCGGAGTGCTGGCGTGGGAGGGCGGCCGCGGGACACCACCGGACGTCATGCCGCTCGTCCGCCAGGTCCTCGAGAGCGGGCGCACGCAGATCCTCCGCCGGCAGCAGCTGGACGCAGCCGGACTGCCCGGTCTCGGCGAGGGCGTGGTCTCCCCGGTCCGGGTCGAGAACCGCGTGGTCGGCACCGTGGGCGCGTTCACCTCGGTGGTGGACGCCGGTCTCGTGCGTGCCACCAACGAGCTGGCGGGCTGGGTGTCCACGCAGGTGGAACTGGCGGAGCTCGATTCCTCGCGCCGGCTCCTCGCCGAGGCCGAGCTCCGGGCACTGCGCGCGCAGATCAGCCCCCACTTCATCTACAACTCCCTCAACGCCATCGCATCCTTCATCAACACGGACCCCGAGCGGGCCCGCGATCTCGTGGTGGAGTTCGCCGACTTCACCCGGTACTCCTTCCGCCGGCACGGGGACTTCACCACCGTGGCCGAGGAATTGAGGAGCATCGACCGCTACCTGCTCCTGGAGCGTGCGCGGTTCGGTGACCGGCTCACGGTGACCCTCGAGATCGGGCCGGAGGTCCTCAGCACCGTGATCCCTTTCCTCAGCCTCCAGCCGCTCGTCGAGAACGCGGTGCGGCACGGCCTCGACTCGAAGGACGGCATCGGCAACATCACCATCACCGCGCACGACGCCGGCCCCTACGCCGAGGTGACCATCGAGGACGACGGCGTGGGCATCGACCCCGACCACCTGCGGTCCGTCCTCGCCGGCCACACGGAAGGGGTGCACGTGGGGTTGCGGAACGTCGACTCGCGGCTCCGTCAGGTCTACGGCGACGACCACGGGCTCATCATCGACACCGCGCCGGGCGCAGGGACCCTCATCACCCTGAGGGTGCCGAAGTCTCAGCCCGATCACCGGGCCTGAGGCGCGCGGTCCACGTACTGTAGGCCCATGGTCAACGTCATCGTCGCCGACGACGAACAACCCGCCGTCGAGGAACTGGCCTTCCTCCTCCGCCGGGACGCGCGCATCGGATCCATCCACCGGGCGTCCGGTGGCGCCGAAGCCCTCCGCCTCCTCGAGCAGCACCCCGTGGACGCGATGTTCCTCGACATCCACATGCCCGCGCTGTCAGGTCTGGACATCGCGCGCGTGATCGCCGGGCAGCCCCGGCCCCCCGCCGTCGTCTTCGTCACCGCCGACGAGGACCGAGCGCTCGAGGCCTTCGACCTCCGCGCCGTCGACTACCTGCTGAAGCCCGTGCGGACCGACCGCCTCGCGGAGTCCGTGCGCCGCATCTCGGAGTTGATGGACGGCGCCGCCGCGGCACCCGAACTCATCACCGTGGACCAGGGCGGCGTGAGCCGCATGATCAGGCGCGACGACGTCCGCTACGTCCAGGCGCAGGGCGACTACGCCCGCCTCCACACCTCCGAGGCGAGCTACCTCATCCGCATACCGCTCAACGACCTCGAGCGCCAGTGGTCCGACGCCGGGTTCCTGCGGACCCACAGGTCCTACCTCGTGGCGATGGATCAGGTGCGCAAGGTGCGCATCGGCGCCGGGCGCGCGAGTCTGTACATCGGGGACGCCGAGCTGCCCGTGAGCCGCCGGCACCTCTCGGACGTGCGCGAGAAGCTCGAAGCCACGCGCCTGCGCCCCGGCCACTGACGGTCCGCCCCGTGCCGTCGTCCGATCCGCCGGATGGAGGAGTCTCCCCCGCGAGCCCCGCGCCCCTCGACCAGCCGGCCTCGCCGCCTCCCCGCGTGCGCGTGACCGCTCCCCGTGCGGCAGCCCGCGCGACGGGCGCCTCGTTCCCGGTGTCCCGGGAGATGGCCGAGCAGTCCGAGGTGGGCCAGCTCTTCGTCACCTCCCTGATCCGCTCGCAGCTCCGCCTGGCGCTCGTGGTGGCCGGGGGGTTCCTCGTGATCCTCATCGGCATCCCCGTGCTCCTGGCGGTGTTCCCCGCCATCGACACCGTCACGATCCTGACGGTGCCCGTGCCCTGGCTGCTGCTCGGCCTCGGCATCTACCCGCTCGCCATCGGCTCCGCCGTCCTCTACCTTCGGAGCGCGACCCGCAACGAGCGCCGGTTCCAGGACCTGGTGGACGATGACTGACGTCCGGGACGCCGCCCTGCAGCTCAGCCCCGCCGTCGGGTACACCGCGCTGATCCTGGTGGCCCTCAGCACGGTGCTGATCGGCATCTACGGCCTGCGCGTCTCACGGACCACGGGCGACTTCTACGTGGCCTCCCGCACCGTGCGCCCCTGGTGGAACGCGTCGGCCATCGGCGGGGAGTACCTCTCCGCCGCGAGCTTCCTCGGTGTGGCGGGCCTGATCCTCGTGTCCGGAGTGGACGCCCTCTGGTTCCCCATCGGCTACACCGCCGGCTACCTCATGCTCCTGCTCTTCGTCGCCGCTCCCCTGCGCCGCTCGGGCGCCTACACGATCCCCGACTTCGCCCAGGCGCGCCTCGACTCGCTGCTGGTGCGCCGGGTCACGAGCCTGCTGGTCGTCGTCGTCGGCTGGCTCTACATCGTGCCGCAGCTGCACGGGGCGGCCCTGACGGTCACCATCACCACCGGTCTCCCCGCCTGGGTGGGCCCCGTCGCCGTCGTCGTCGTGGTGTCGCTGAGCGTCGTGACCGGTGGCATGCGGTCCATCACCTTCGTGCAGGCCTTCCAGTACTGGCTGAAGCTGACGGCGCTCGCCGTCCCGGTGGTGTTCGTCCTGCTGCGACTCGGCGCGGACGGCGGACCGATCACGGGTGGCGGCAGCGCCTTCGCCCGGGATCTCGACTCGGCCGCGGACGCCTCGCTGTACGGCACCATCTCCCTCGTCATCGCGCTGCTGTTCGGCACGCTCGGACTGCCGCACGTCCTGGTGCGCTTCTACACCAACCCGGACGGCGCCTCGGCGCGCAGGACCACCGTGATCGTGCTCGGTCTGCTCAGCGTCTTCTACCTGTTCCCCACGGTGTACGGGATCCTGGGGCGCATCCACACGCCCGAGCTCGCCGCGGCCGGGGCGGCGGACGCCACCGTGCTCCTGCTGCCGGGACGGATCCTCGACGGCGCGACGGGCGACATCCTCTCGGCCCTCGTGACCGCCGGCGCGTTCGCCGCGTTCCTCTCGACCACCAGCGGGCTCGTGGTCTCCCTCGCAGGGGTGGTCAGCCAGGAGTTCTTCGGTGGCAGCGTCAGGGGGTTCCGACGCGCCGCACTCCTCTCCGCCGTCGTGCCCCTGGTGTTCGCACTGCTCACCGACAGCCTGGCCCTCGCCGGCAGCGTAGGCTCGGTGTTCGCCTTCACCGCATCGACCATCTGCCCGCTGCTGGTGCTCGGGATCTGGTGGCGTGGGCTGACCGACGCCGGGGCGATCGCCGGGATGCTCACCGGGGCGGTGCTCTGCGGCGGGGCGATCCTCGTCACCGCGCTGCTCGGTCCGGGAAGCGAGACGGCGTGGGAGTGGCTCGCCCAGCCGGCCCTCTGGACCGTCCCCACCGCGTTCGTCACCATGGTCCTGGTCTCACGGGCGACGGCGGGGCGGCGGCCGGCGTCGGCGTCGCGCGTGCTCGCCCGCCTGCACACGCCCGAGGCGCGCCACTAGCAACAGTCGTCCCGGTCGCGCTGCTGGCGCTGCGCGTGCCTTTGGCCGCGCGGCCGCTGGAGGTGCCGGGCGTGGCTGATCGTGACGGTCGTGCTGGGTCGCGCCGGGTGGTCCGACCGCCGCGTCAGTCGATCCCGGCCATCAGCTCCACGACGCGGTCGAGGAAGGCGTCCACCTGGTTCTCCTCGTAGCCGTCCGCACCCCGCGCCTCGCGGAACACGGCCCTGCGCACCACGTCGACGCTCATGGGCCGGTCGTGCTCGAGGTACTGCAGCAGCTCGTCGCAGAGGCGGTCGACGTCGTCGACGTCGTAGCTCGACGTCCGCTTCTTCGACGGCCTCCTGAACCGCTCGCCCGGCGGCCGGTGGAGGCGGTTCCGGAGCACGGCGGCGGTGCGGCCGATGCGTCGCAGCCAGGCGTCCTCGCCCTCCGTGCTGATGAGATGATCGCGTTCCCGCTGCGCGAAGACGTCCTCGAGGCGGTCCAGGGCAGCGTCGACCGCCTGCGGTTCGTAGCCGCCCCTGGCCGGGTCGAAGGACATCGCGCGCACGTCGTTGCTCGTGATCGAGGCCGTGACGTGCTCGGCGTTGTAGTGCTCCCGGGCCTTGGTGAGGAAGCGGTCGACCTGCCGGGTGTTGTAGCCGTAGGCCCGGCGCCCCACACGGGCGAACGGGGAGCTGCCGGGGCGAGCCACATCCATTGTCGAGATCCTTCTGCCGAACCCTGCTGAGACCGAGCGGGAGTGGGTCGTCCCCCGAAGGACGCCGGCCGACGTGCGGCTACAGCAATCCCGGTATCAATGTAGCGGACAGGAGATAGGCCACCGGGGAGGCGAAGACGATGGAATCGAGGCGGTCCATGATGCCGCCGTGCCCCGGCAGCATGGTGCCCATGTCCTTGACGCCGAGTTCCCGCTTGATCATCGACTCGGCGAGATCGCCGGCCGTTGCGGACGCCACGATGGCGACGGCGAGGGCGAGACCCAGCCACAGGGGCTGGTCCAGCAGCAGGACGGCGCAGAGACCCCCGACCACGAAGGCGCCGCCGATCGAGCCGCCGAACCCTTCCCAGGACTTCTTGGGGCTGATCTTCGGGGCCATGGGGTGTTTCCCGAAGAACGCGCCGATGAGGTAGCCGAAGGTGTCGTTCGCGACGACGAGGAGGAGGAGCGTGGCGATGACGAGGTAGCCGCCGTCCGCGCGCATGAGCAGCATCGCGAAGCTCAGCATGAACGGCACCCAGAGCATCGCGAAGCAGCCGGCCGCAAGACTCTTCGCGGCATCCGGCGCCGGGTCGAGCGTGCGCCAGACGAACAGGACCAGCACCGCGCACACCGTCGCCGCGGCCAATCCCTCCGGTCCGTGGAGGTAGGCGGAGAACGGCAGCGCCAGGGAGCCCGCCATCACCGGCGGCAGGGGAACGTGGATACGGCGGAGCTCGAGCGCCCGGCACAGCTCCCAGGCGCCCACGGCCCCGAAGAGGGTCACCATCGCCACGAAGACGACAGGGAAGAACAGCAGCCCGGCGAGGACGGGGATCAGCAGGGCGGCTCCGACGCCGAACGCCGCCGGCAGGTCCCGGCCCGCACGCGACGGCGCCCCGGGCCGACGCCGGCCGGGCAGTCGCGACACGAGGGTCCCCCTGCCCGGGCCGGGAGGATCGGAGTCAGCCATCAGACCTCGAGCAGCTCGGTTTCCTTGCGCTTCAGCAGCTCGTCGATCAGGTCGACGCGGGACTTCGTGAGGGCGTCCAGTTCCTTCTCGGCCCGCGACCCCTCGTCCTCACCTGCATCGCCGTCCTTCACGGCCTTGTCGATGCCGTCCTTCGCCTTGCGGCGGACGTTGCGGACGGACACCTTGGCGTCCTCCGCCTTCGTCCGGACCAGCTTCACGTACTCCTTGCGGCGCTCCTGCGTCAGCTCGGGCAGCACCACGCGGATGACATTGCCGTCGTTCGACGGGTTCGCCCCGAGGTCGGAGTCGCGCAGGGCCTTCTCGATGTCGTTCAGCGAGGCACGGTCGAAGGGGGTGATGAGCAGCGTGCGGGCCTCGGGGTTCTGGAAGGAGGCGAGCTGCTGCAGCGGCGTCGGGGCGCCGTAGTACATCACCACGACCTTCGAGAACATCGCGGCGTTCGCTCGGCCGGTGCGGACCGTCGCGAAATCGTCCTTTGCAACCTCCACGGCCTTGTCCATCTTGTCGGTGGCTTCCAGCAAGGTCTCTTCGATCACAATGTCTCCTTCGCTCCGCAGTCGGTTGACAGGCAACCGGTCCAGTGGACAATCCTAGTTCAATGCCGCGTCCCCACCCGGGGGCCGCGGCCTTCCGTTGCCGAGTCGGCGTGCAGCCGCTAGGCCGTGACGAGCGTTCCGAGCCTTTCGCCTCGGATGGCGCGGGTGACGTTCCCCTCGCCCTCCATGCCGAAGACCACCATCGTGAGGTCGTTGTCCTTGCACATGGTCATGGCCGTCTGGTCCATCACGCGGATGTCGCGACGCAGGGCCTCGTCATAGGAGAGGGTGTCCAGTTTCTGCGCCGTCGGGTCCTTGTGTGGGTCCGCCGTGTAGACGCCGTCCACTCCGCTCTTGGCCATCAGGACCTCGTCCGCGTGGACCTCGAGGGCACGCTGCGCCGCGACGGTGTCGGTGGAGAAGTACGGCAGGCCGGCACCGGCTCCGAAGATCACCACACGGCCCTTCTCGAGGTGGCGGATGGCCCGCCGCGGGATGTACGCCTCCGCGACCTGCCCCATGGTGATGGCGCTCTGCACGCGCGTCTCGACGCCCGCCTGCTCGAGGAAGTCCTGGAGCGCGAGGCAGTTCATGACCGTCCCGAGCATCCCCATGTAGTCCGCGCGCGAGCGGTCCATGCCGCTCTGCGACAGCTCGGCGCCGCGGAAGAAGTTGCCGCCACCCACCACGATCGCCACCTCGACCTCGTCGACGGTCTCGGCGATCTGCCGGGCCACGCCCCGGACGGTCTCAGGATCGACGCCGAGCTTGCCGCCGCCGAAGACCTCCCCGGACAGTTTGAGGAGCACGCGGCGCCGTGTGGGTGTGCCGCCCGTCGGTGCTTCGGTGGTGTCCATGGGGGGTGCCTCCCGGGCGTAGGGCTGTTCGCCGCTCGTGGTCGAACGGCCGGTTGCGTGTGGGTGGGGTGCTGTCTGCTGCGCATCGGCGCTGGGACGGATCCGTCTCAGGATACGTGCCGGGCCGCGGGCACGGGAAAGGGCGGCCTCCTCGACGGCGGCCGCCCTTTCCTGGTGGTGCGTCGACCGGCCGTGCCGGTCGCCGTGTGATCAGAGGGTGATCAGTGGACGATCAGGCGCCGACCCGGAAACGGGCGAACGCGGTTGCCGTGGCGTTCGCCTCGGAGAGCACCGCGGCGACGGACTTCTTGGCGTCCTTCGCGAAGGCCTGGTCCACGAGGACGCCCTCCTTGAAGAAGCCGGTCAGACGACCCTCGACGATCTTCGTCAGTGCCTGCTCGGGCTTGCCCTCGGCGCGTGCGGTCTCGTCGGCGATCCGGCGCTCGGACTCGACGAGCTCGGCGGGGACGTCCTCGCGCGTCAGGTACGTGGGCGAGTACGCGGCGATGTGCACGGCGATGTCGTGCGTGGCCTCGACGGCGGCGTCACCCGAACCTTCGACGGCGAACAGCACGCCGACCTGGGCGGGGAGGTCCTTCGACGTCTTGTGGAGGTAGGCGTCAACGATCTGACCCTCGACACGGGCGATGCGGCGGACGTCGACCTTCTCGCCCAGCAGGGCACCGGCCTCGATGACGTGCTCGGAGACGGGCTTGCCGTCGAGCTCGAACGCGAGGAGCGTCTGGACGTCGCTCGCGCCGGACTCGATGGCCGCACCGAGGACCTTGTTCGAGAAGTCGATGAAGGGTCCGGCCTTGGCCACGAAGTCGGTCTCGCAGTTGACCTCGACCATGACGCCCACGGAACCCTCGACGCGCGCGGCGACCAGGCCCTCGGCCGTCGAGCGGCCTTCACGCTTGGTGGCGCCCTTCAGGCCCTTGATGCGGATGAGCTCGAGTGCCTTGTCGGCATTGCCGTCGGCCTCGTCGAGCGCCTTCTTGACGTCCATCATGCCCGCGCCCGTGCGGTCGCGCAGGGCCTTGATGTCAGCGGCAGTGAAATTTGCCATACGAACTCCTCAGTCGTTGATGATCTACCAGTAGCATCCGCAGGGCGCAGCCCTCGGAGCAAGTCTCACGCGATGAACACGTGTGGAACATGCGAGAGGGGCGTGGGATACCCACACCCCTCACGCACGGGTACTACTTGGTGTCGGCTGCGGCTTCCGTTGCGGGAGCGACTGCCTCGGGGACTTCCTCGGCGATCGGGGCCTGCAGACCGGCGGGTGCTTCGTCGGCCGCGGGGGCCTCGGGAGCAGCCTCGGGTGCTGCGGCCTCGGCGGCGGGGGCGGCGTCGGGCTCGGCGTCCGCGTTGCCCTGCAGCAGCTCGCGCTCCCACTCGGCCATCGGCTCGGCGGCCGCGGCGTCGTTGTTGTTGCCCGAGCGGTTGTGACGCTCCATGAGGCCTTCGGCCACGGCGTCGGCGATCACGCGGGTCAGCAGGTTGACGGCGCGGATGGCGTCGTCGTTACCCGGGATCGGGAAGTCGACCTCGTCCGGGTCGCAGTTGGTGTCGAGGATCGCGACCACAGGGATGTTGAGCTTCTTGGCCTCGTCGATGGCGAGGTGTTCCTTCTTCGTGTCCACGACCCACACGACCGAGGGAGCCTTGGTCAGGTTGCGGATGCCACCGAGGTTGGTCTGGAGCTTGGTGAGCTCACGCCGCATGAGCAGGAGCTCCTTCTTCGTGTGGCCCGACCCGGCGACGTCGTCGAAGTCGATCTCCTCGAGCTCCTTCATGCGCTGGATGCGCTTGGAGACCGTCTGGAAGTTGGTGAGCATACCGCCGAGCCAACGCTGGTTGACGTAGGGCTGGCCGACGCGGGCGGCCTGGTCGGCGATCGCTTCCTGGGCCTGCTTCTTCGTACCGACGAAGAGGACGGTGCCGCCGTGTGCCACGGTGGCCTTCACGAACTCGTACGCGCGGTCGATGTAGCCCAGCGACTGCTGCAGGTCGATGATGTAGATGCCGTTGCGCTCGGTGAAGATGAAACGCTTCATCTTCGGGTTCCAGCGGCGGGTCTGGTGACCGAAGTGGACGCCGCTGTCGAGCAGCTGGCGCATTGTTACTACTGGCATGTCATGCCTTTCCTCAGCATCGGCTCCTGCGCAGGGCGCCGCCGGTGCTTGTTGACGGTTGTCTTCGCGCCGCCCAGGGCGGGCGGCACATTCCTGGTACCCGTTCGTCCATCAGGACACCCACCCCCACCGGACGACGCCGGACCGCGGGGCGGATCCTCGGACCCTCGAGGGGGCCGAACCATGGATACGCGTAGTCAGTTGCTTCTTCCCGGTCGCACGCGTGCCGAGGGCACGAGGGCATGGGAGCAGCAGACTGCTCGCACAAGTGTACTACAGCGGCGGGGTCGGGCCGGGGCTCCTGACACCTACCGGCGGCGCGCCCGAAAGGCCTCCCGAGAGCCCTTTCGCCGGCCCTTCCGCCGGCCCAGGGAGTGTCCACCGAGGGGCGGGCAGGGGATTGTCCACATAGGGGCGGGCGAGCCGTTGTCCACGCGCGGTCCACGGCATCGTGGTGCCATGGCCCCTCCCCCGCGACCACGCCCGACGCCGGCACTGCCCGCCGTCTTCCTCCTGACGCTCGCCCTGCTGGGCACGTCCGGGGTGCAGGGCGCGCACGGCGTCGAGACGGGAGGGGCGGCTCGGACATCCGCAGCTTCGCCGTTCGTCGCCGAGTGGTCCTGGCCCTTGGCACCCGCTCCCCGGGTGCTGAGGCCCTTCGAGAAGCCGCCGCGCCCGTGGCAGCGCGGCCACCGCGGCGTCGACCTCGCGGCACCGGCCGGATCGCCCGGCGGCGGCGTACTCAGCCCCGCGGACGGCGTCGTCTCATTCGCGGGCACCGTGGTGGACCGGGGCGTGCTGTCGATCGACCACGGCGGCGGTCGCGTCAGCAGCTTCGAACCGGTGCGGACGGACCTCGTCAAGGGACAGCAGGTGCGCGAGGGTCAGGTGGTCGCCGTCCTCGCCGATGCTCCCGGCACGTCCGGCCTCTTCCACTGCCCGTCCCGATGCCTCCACTGGGGAGTGCGGGAGGACGGCGAGTACGTCGATCCGCTCGGCTTCGTGACGGACAGGAGGCCGTCGGTCCTCCTGCCCCTCGAGCCCTGAGCCGGGCATCGCGCGGCGCCCAGGGACCCCTACTCCGACGTCATCCGATACGTCATCCGCTGTGTCATCCGATACGTCATCTGCTCCGACGTCGTCCGATGCGTCATCCGGTGCGTCGCGGACGCGCTCCGGATCAGACGAACGCGGCGATGCCCGTGATGGAACGCCCCACCACGAGGGTGTTGATCTCCTGCGTTCCCTCGTAGGAGTAGATGGCCTCGGCGTCCGAGAAGATCTTCGCCATCTCGTAGTCGGTGACGATCCCGTTGCCTCCGAGGATGTTGCGTCCCGCGGCGACGCTCTCGCGCATGCGCGCGGTGGTGAACGCCTTAGCGAGCGCGGACTGCTCGTCCTTCGCCTTGCCCGCGTCCTCGAGCTGGGACAGCCGCACCATCATGCCCATCGAGCTCATCGCGTTGCCGAGGATCTGCACGAGCTGCTGCTGTACGAGCTGGAAGCTCGCGATCGGCCGGCCGAACTGCTCGCGCTCCACGGCGTAGCGCCGCGCGACG
Source organism: Arthrobacter sp. TJ-266 (assembly GCF_058269115.1). Lineage (NCBI taxonomy): Bacteria > Bacillati > Actinomycetota > Actinomycetes > Micrococcales > Micrococcaceae > Arthrobacter > Arthrobacter sp. TJ-266. The sequence continues at coordinate 59,276 of NZ_JBZCNC010000005.1, read as the reverse complement.
TCGAACGCCGCCATCTGCTGGCCCACGGCCTGCCACCCGACAGCCAGTCGCGTGACCTTCAAGACCTTGTTGGTGTCGCGGAAGCTGTTCGCACCCTTCAGGTGATGGTCGTCCGGCACCACGACGTTCTCGAGGACGATGTCCGCGTTCTCGACGATGCGCAGGGCGATCTTGTTCTCGATCTTCGTCGCCGAGAAACCCTCCGAGGAGGTGTCCACCATGAAGCCCTTGACCTGGTTGTCCGCCACGTCCCGGGCGAAGATGACGACCCAGTCCGAGAAGGTGGCATTACCGATCCACCGCTTCGCGCCGTTGAGGATCCAGGTGTTCCCGTCGCGGCGGGCCGTGGTGCGGGTACCGCCGGCCACATCCGATCCCCCGAGGGGCTCGGTGAGCCCGAAGGCGCCGATCTTCCGCATCGCATAGACGTCCGGGAGCCATTCCTGCTGCTGCTCCGGGGAGGCGAGCGCCTCGATCGACCCCGTGAAGAGACCGTCGTGCACTCCCATGAACGTGGCGATGGAGGTGTCCGCGCGGCTGAACTCGGCGTGGACGATGCCCGCGAAGAGGTTCGAGTAGCCCTGGCGGTACACGGGGCTGACCGGATCCAGCTCGGCGATCCTGGGGATGAGCTCCTGCGGGAACGCACCCTGGTTCCACCACTCGACGGCGTGCGGGCGGACCTCGCGCGTGAGCCAGGAACGCACCTCCTCGAGCCGGGAGCGCTCCTTGTCGGTCAGCAGCTCCTCGAACGCGTAGAAGTCGCCGTCGGCATAGGGAAGGTTGTCGATGTCGATCGGTGTCTTGCTCATCGGTACGGCCTCACTCCGGTCATCGGCGACCAGGACTAGTGCTCGGCCAGGCGGACGCCTGACGGGTGCGCCGTCGTCGACGCGAGAGCTATGTTACCCGCCGGTAACTTAGCGCGCCAGCGGCACGAGGGCACCACACACAGCGAGGACGGCGCCTCCCGATCGCGGGAAGCGCCGTCCTCGATGATGTGATCCGACCGTCCGTAGGGCTGCTGGGGCTTGAACCCAGGACAAACGGATTATGAGTCCGCTGCTCTAACCAGCTGAGCTACAGCCCCTCGGGGAGACCCGAGCTCCCCCGCACCGCCCGGTGACCGGACCGTCCCGCTCGGCGCGAGTCCTATTGTATGCGGACCGCTCCGCCTCGTTCCGGGCCGGCGACCGCACCCGGGACGTCGACGTGACCACCCGCGGCCGACGTCGCCGCGCCCGCGCGCAGTGTTCCGTAGTACAGCGCCTCGAAGGTCGCGAGGGTGGTCCCGATGTCGTGCGCACGGACGAGATCCCGGCTGGCCGCGCCCATTCGCTGCTGCTGCTCCGGGGAGGAACCGAGGATCTCCGTGATGCGGCGACCGAGACCGTCGGCGTCGCCCGGGGTGAAGAGGTACCCGTTCTTCCCGTCGTCGACCAGGTGCGGCAGGGCCATCGCGTCAGCGAGCACCACGGGTGTCGAGGCGGACATCGCCTCGAGCGTGACGAGTGACTGCAGTTCAGCGGTGCCGGGCTGGCAGAACAGGGAGGCGCGGATGTAGCTCAGCCGCAGTTCGTCGTCGTCGATCAACCCGCGGAACCTCACGCGGTGGCTGATACCCAGCCGCGCGGCCTGCGCCTGCAGTGCGGGTTTGACCTCACCGCCGCCGACGATCTCCAGGTGCACGTCGAGGTGCTCGGGCGTCCGGGCGACGGCGTCGATCAGGACGTCGACGTGCTTCTCCTCCGCGAGCCTGCCCACGAACAGGACGGTGGGGTGGTCGTGCGGCACGACCGTCTCGCCGGGCCGGACCTCGTACGCCGAGGCGTCGATCCCGTTGGAGACCGGCAGTACCTCCGTCAGGAACGCGTGGTCGTGCATCGCCTTCGCGGCCAGCGGCGTGGGAGTGGTCACGGCGGCGGCCTTGCCCATCACCTTGCCCATGTCCTTCCACGAGTTCTTCGCGATGATGCGCTTGAACCACTCCGGGAACGGCAGGAACGGATTCAGGTTCTCCGGCATGAAGTGGTTGGTGGCGACCACGCGGATGCCCCGCTTGACCGCCTCGTAGAGCGTGTACTCGCCCACCATGTAGTGGCACTGGATGTGGACGACGTCGGGTTGAACGTGGTCGAACAGCAGACTGATGTCGCGCCGGATCTCCCAGGGGTAGCAGATGCGCCAGTAGTCGTGGGTCGGCACGCTGTGGGACCTGAGCCGGTGCACCGTCCAGTCGCCGTCGGCCTCGGTGTAGCTCCTGCCGTTCGAGGGCCTCGGAGCGAGCACGTGCACGTCGTGGCCGCGGCCGGCCATGCCCTTCGCCAGGCGGTAGCCGAACTGCGCCGCGCCATTCACATTGGGCGGGTAGGTGTCGGCGGCGATCAGGATGGTCAGAGGCTTGGTATCAGCCGGGTAACTCACGCGTGGATCCCCTACGTCGGTGTGCTGGCACTCGGGGTGCCGGTCGGCGTCACCGCTGACGCTTGACCACATCGGGGTGGTGGCGTGACAGCGCGACGACCCCCACGATAGCAACGAGGGCCGCTGCCCCCATGCCCAGGGCCGTGACGGTCCGGACATCCGGTTGCAGTTCGTCCAGGATGACGATGCCCACGGCGATCCCGATCATGGGGTCGATGACGGTGAGCCCGGCGATGACGAGGTCCGGTGGGCCCGTGGCGTAGGCGCTCTGCACGAACCACGCGCCGAGTGCGGCAGCCGCCACCAGGGCGACGACGGTGAGGACGGGCACGTTGAGTAGGAACCGGCCGTTCGGGTCCAGCAGGTGCCCCGCCGTGATCTTGGTCAGGACGGCGACGAAACCGAACAGCACCCCGGCGCCCAGGATGTAGGCGAAGGCGTTGAGGCGGTGCCTGCCCATCACCGCGAGCGAGCCGAACAGCGCGACGGCGGCCCCGACGAGCAGCACCACGGACAGCTCCTGCGCCGGGTCGATGGCATGGTTCTCCCGGGTGACCGTGACGGCGAGCAACACGAAGAGGGCGCTGCCCGTGACGCACGCCGTGATGGCCGCGACGGTGGGCCGATTGATGCGGATGCCCTGATCACGGGCGTTCACGACGGTGGTGATGACCAGCGCGACGGCGCCGATGGGCTGCACCACGGTGAGGCTGGCGAGGGTGAGCGCCACGACGTTCAGGGCCATGCCCGCGCCGAGGAGCACGAGACCGAACAGCCAGCGGGGGTTGACGAGGAGCCTGCTGAAGCCCGACGAGCTGAGGTTCAGGCCGCCGGTGTTGGCACGGACGGCACTGCCCTGCCGCTGCGCTCCGAACGCCAGGAAGACGGCACCGAGGAGCGCCAGGACGATGGCTAGGAGGGGCACGACTGCTGCTCGGCCTGCTCCAGCCTGTACTTGTGGTGCGCCGCCCTGAAGTAGAGGACGAAGGCGACGAGGTGGAGCGCGCAGCCCGCGGCCAACAGCCCCTGCGCGGTGACGAGGATCCACTCCTGGGCGAACCCGTCCACGCGGTACAGCAGGAGGAGGGGTGCGCCGACGAGGAGGAGAGCCGTCCGGATCTTCCCCACGGTGATGACCGGCAGATGCAGTGGTCCACGGAAGAGGACGAGCGCGTTCACGATGAGGATCACATCGGGGATGACGATGGTCCACACGAACCAGGCCGGCGTGATGCCGTCTACCACGAACGTGACGGCGATGACGATCAGCGCGGTGCGGTCGGCCACGGGATCGAGCCACTTGCCGACGACCGAGACCTGGTGGAGCCGTCGGGCGAGCCAGCCGTCGACCCAGTCCGTCGAGCCGACGACCACGAGCGTGATCACCGCTGCTCCGTACCTCTGCTGGGTGATGAACCACACGAAGAGCGGGACCCCGAGGAAGCGGATGACCGTGATCAGGTTCGGCAGGGTCCACGCTGTCGCGAGGACGGCGTCACCGTCCGGCTGCGCGCCTGACCTCATTCCCCATCACCGAGCCTCTCCCTGCCATTATGCACAGCGAACGGCCGCTCTCCGGCGACCCCGGCGGCAGCGAGCCGTCGTGATCGCCGGTGAACGGCCGTGGAGTGTGCGGAACTACTTGGTGAGCAGACGGCGGAGCATGACCAGCATCGCGGCGACCGACGCGGCCAGCACGCTCAGCGGCTTCCACCGATCCGCGAGAGTCGTGTTGTGCGGGACGTCGCGGCGCACGGCGACAGCCGCGGGCCTCGTGGCGCCCGGATCGGCGTTCTTCCCGCTCACGCCGGCGCGGGTCTGCGAGCCCGTGCCCGAGCCCTTGCTCGACGTCTGGTCGCCGGAACGGTGCCTGGCTTTGCCGAGCCGCGCCTTGATGTCCGCGCGGGCTCCGAGCGAGTCGCGGGCCTCCGCGATGTGCGTGCGGCGCTCGCCCGAGCGGCTCCGCAGCTCCTCGTAGGAGGGCGTGGGCTCCTTCGGCGTGGTGTCCTTGCCGTCCTTCTCGCCCTTGCCGTCCTTCTCGTCCTTGGGCTTCTTCACGTCCAGGGTCGCGGGGTCGAAGCTGCGGCCCTCCTTCAGCACGCCGAGGTCGTAGCGCAGGCCGCGGATCGCGTCCTGCGGGACCAGCGGGAGCTGCTTCTTGAGGCGTGACACCCCGATGAGGGCGAGCACTCCCCCCACGACGAGGAAGAACAGCGCCACCAGGAGCGCGGCGAGCCAAGCCGGCATGACCTCCGCGAGACCCATGATCGCCGCGACGACCAGCGCGACGGCGAAGAACAGCACGAAGACGAGCGCGACCGCCAGGAAGGCGACGGCGATCCCGGCCTTGATGCCCTTCTGCTTCATCTGACCGATGGCGATCGACACTTCGTCGCTCACCTGCCGCGGCGTCAGACGCGCGAGGAGCTTGATCAGCCCGAAGAGTGAGAGCGAGCCCGTGGACCGCTTGCCGCGCGTAGTGGCCGAGCTGTTCATAGGCCCTGGCTCCGTTCTGAAGGTGTTGCTGGACATTGGCTGAACCAAAATTACCACCGGACCCGGAACCCGCCCGGCGCGTGCTCCGGGCCGCCGTCCCGGCCACCCGCAGCGGGAATGTGTTGTATGGCTACCCGGCCGAACACGTCCGGCCGAGCATCATGCGTGCGTCAGCTCCGCGTTGTCCTCGAGGTCCTTGCCGTTAAACTCGGGCAGCTTGGTCCGGACGAACACGAAGGACAGGACGGCGAAGACCGTGAACGCCGCGTACATGATCCACAGACCCAGGTTCTCGCTGACCCACGGGAAGGTGAGGGTGACGATGAAATTGAAGACCCAGTTGACCATCGTGGCGACGCCCAGGGCGATGGACCTGATCCGGTTGGGGAACATCTCGCCGAGCGTGACCCACATGACGGGCCCCCAGGTCGCGGCGAAGAAGATCACGAAGAGATTGGCGCCGACCAGCGCGACCGGGCCCCAGACTCCCGGCAGGGTGATCTCCTCACCCGTGCCTTCGGCCTGCAGGAAGGAGACCGTCGCGGCGAGCAGTCCCACCGTCATACCGACCGAACCGATGAGCAGCAGCCTCCGGCGACCCACGCGGTCCACGAAGAAGATGGCCACGAACGTCATGCTCACGTTGATCACGGACGTGATGACCGACGTGGTGAAGGAATCGCTCTCGCTGAACCCCACCGACTGCCACAGCGTCGTGGAGTAGTAGAAGATCGCGTTGATGCCCACGAGCTGCTGCAGGGCCGCGATCGCCATGCCGATCCAGAGGATGGGCTGCAGACCGAACGCGGGTCCCCGCAGGTCGCGGTAGCTCGCCCTGTCCTCACGCTCGAAGCTCTGGCGGATCTGGTCGATCTTGCCGGACGTGTCGCTCACGCCGGTGACGCGCGACAGGACGCGGGCGGCGTCGTCGTCCCTGCCCGCCCGCACGAGGAACTGCGGCGACTCGGGGATGATCAGCGCCAGCACGCCGTAGACGACGGCGGGGATCACCCCGACGAGCAGCATCCACCGCCAGGCGGAGAGACCCCACCAGAACTCGTTGCCTGCTCCCCCGGCGGCGCTCGCCAGCGAGGCGTCCGAGAGCAGGGCGGCGAAGATACCCACCGTGATGGCCAGCTGCTGGACCGAGCCCAGCGCCCCCCGCCACTTCGTCGGGGCGATCTCGGCGATGTACCCGGGGACGATCACGGACGCGATGCCGATCGCGAGCCCTCCCACGAGGCGCCACGCCATGAGATCCCACTCGGAGAAGGCGTAGGCGGAGCCCGCGGAGTTCACGGCGAACAGGATGGCCGCGGCCACCATCACCTTCTTGCGTCCCCAGCGGTCGGCGAGACCTCCTGCGAACCAAGCGCCGGCCGCGCACCCGAGCAGCGTGATGGCGACCGTGAAGCCGAGCACGCTCGGGCTGAGCTCGAAGTCGGCCTGGATGGAGTCCACGGCCCCGTTGATCACGGCGGTGTCGAACCCGAACAGCAGACCGCCGACGGCGGCCGCGACGGTGATCGCGATGACCCTCGCCATGTGTTTCGGTGACTGCGGGGTCTCCCGCTCCGTCTGCCCCTCGGTGTCCCGATCCGTGTGCCGGTCCGTCATGACGCGCTCTCCCTGCTCGTGGCCTGTCGCTTCACCCTACGCCGATGGACGGGTCGCGTTCCGGCTCCTCCCGCGGGCCCGTAGAGCTTCCGCGGCCCCTAGGATGGTGGTGTCATTGATTCGCCTCAGCAACCGTTCCGCCCGTGGACGCTGCTGCCGCGCGAGCCGCTCCGCCATCGTCGCCGGGCCGCAGGAGCCGGGCCTTCCGCCCCGACTCCTCGCAGTACATCCCGTCATCGTGAGGTACCACCGTGAGCACAACCCTTCATCCGGGCGACACCCTCTCCCGCAGCGAGAAGATCCGCTACGTCTTCATCCTCGGGACGCTGACCGCGCTCGCCCCCTTCACCATCGACCTCTACCTGCCCGCGTTCCCCGCGCTGCAGGCCGACTTCGGCGTGACCGAGGCGGCCATCCAGCTCACGCTCACCGGCACGATCATCGGCTTCGCGGGCGGTCAGCTCCTCATCGGCCCGCTGAGCGACGCGATCGGTCGTCGGGTCCCGCTGATCCTCGCGACGATCCTGCACGTCGGTGCCTCGATCGGGGCGGCGTCGTCCGAGGACGTCAGCATGCTCATGCTCTTCCGTGTCCTCCAGGGGATCGGGGCCGCGGGCGGCGGTGTGGTGGCGATGGCGATGGTGCGTGATCTCTTCGGCGGGTACACGCTCGTGCGCATGCTGTCCTACATGGCCCTGGTCAACGGCATGGCCCCGATCCTCGCCCCCGTGATCGGCTCACAGCTCCTGCTGCTGTTCCCCTGGCCGGGCATCTTCTGGTTCCTGGCCTGCTACGGGATCCTCGTGATCGTCGGCGTGGTGCTCTTCATCATCGAGACCCTGCCGGCCGAGAACCGGCGGAAGTCCGAGGTGACGGTGGTGCAGCGCTACCGGATCGTCCTCGGGGACCGCGTGTTCATCGGGGTCCTGCTGGTCGGCGGGATGAACTTCTCCGGGCTCTTCTCCTACCTGTCGGCGTCGCCGTTCCTCTTCCAGGACGTCTACGGGCTCGACGAACAGCAGTACGGCTGGTTGTTCGCCGTGAACAGCCTCGGGATCGTGGCCGCCGTCCAGGTCAGCGCCCGGCTGCTGCGGAGGCTCGGACCGCAGTGGGTGATCGCGGGGGCCACGGCCGTGCAGGTGGTCATGGCATCGCTGATCGTCGCCTTCGACCAGATGGGCCTGGGGTTCTGGGGAACGGCCGTGCCGCTCTGGTTCTACATCATGGCCACGGGCTTCATCTTCCCCTGCGTCCAGGTGCTCGCGCTGATCAACAACGGCGCGCAGGCCGGCACCGCCGCGTCCCTGCTCGGAGCCGTCACCTTCGGCCTGGCCGGAGTGATCTCTCCGCTCGTGGGCCTGCTCGGCGACGGCATCGAATCGGCCACGCCGATGGCACTGGTGATGGCGGTCTGCATCGGCTTCGCCGTGGTGTTCCTGTGGGCCGTGGTCAGGCCGCGGACGGTACCCGCCCTCCAGTAGGCGGACGGAGGACGCCCCGAGGAGCCTGCCCGGAAGCTACCCGGAACGCACCTCAGGACGTCGCTCGTCCCCCCGACTCAGGACGCCGCGGCGCCAGACTCCGCGGGCAACGCCTCAGCCGCCTTCGCGATGTTCCGTGCCATGGCCTTGAAGATGAAGCCGTGGAACGGCAGGACGGCGAGCCAGTAGAGGCGGCCGGAGAGGCCCTGGGGGAAGAACACGGCGCGCTGGTAGTAGGCACTTCCCGAGCCCTCCGGCTCCACCGTGAACTCGAGCCATGCCCGGCCGGGGACCTTCATCTCCGCCCGCAGGCGCAGGCGCTCGCCCCGCACGATCTCCTCGACGCGCCAGAAGTCCAGGGCTTCACCCGTGAGCAGCTCACGGGAGTCGCGGCGGCCTCGCCGCAGTCCCACGCCGCCCGCCACCTTGTCCATCCAGCCACGGGCAGCCCAGCCGACGGGCCAGGAGTACCAGCCGTTCTCGCCGCCGATGCCCTCGACCACGCTCCACAACCTCTGGGGCGACGCCGTCGAACTGTAGGTCTGCACGTCGGTGAACACGGTGTGTCCGGCCCACTGGGGGTCGGAGGGCAGGGGGTCCGCCTCGGAGTCGATCTGCGACGCCCCGGCCCAGCTGGTCTCCACCTCGCCCCCGCGCATCTTGCCGAGCGCGAGGTCCACGGAGCGTCGGTACCCCGTCAGGCCGCCCTCGGGCCTGTCGATGTACTCGTCGATGTCGTGCTCGGAGGTGACGGCGTCGTGCTGCAGGGACTCGATGAGGGGCATCGCCATCACGCGCGGGATGGGCGTGACCAGGTTGACCCAGTGCCCGGCGAGCCGGGGCGTGAGGACCGGCAGGGCGAGGATCTTCCGGCGCGGCAGGCCGGCGGCCTCCGCGTACTGGTTCATCATCTCGGCGTAGGTCAGGACCTCGCGGGAGCCGATGTCGAAGGTCCGGTTGAGGTCCGCCGGCAGGTTCAGCGCGCCGACGAGGTAGTGGATGACGTCCCGGACGGCGATGGGTTCGATGTGGTTCAGCACCCACTTCGGCGCGGGCATCACCGGCAGCACGTCGGAGAGGTGCCGGATCATCTCGAAGGACGCCGACCCGGATCCGATCACCACTCCGGCCTGGAAGGCGATGGTCGGCGTGCCGGAGCGCAGGAGGATGGTCCCGACCTGCGTGCGTGAGCGCATGTGCGTGGACAGTTCGACGCCCTCGGGGTGCAGACCGCCTAGGTAGACGATGCGCTTGACGCCGGCGTCGTCCGCCGCTTCCGCGACGGTCGAGGCGATGTCCGCTTCCCGCTTGTCGAAGTCCTTGCCGGAGTTCATCGAGTGCACCAGGTAGTACAGCGTGTCCACGCCGCGACTCACCCGCCGCATGGTGTCGCCGTCCTGGAGATCACCCTGCACGATCTCCACCGAGCCGGCCCACGGCACGTCCTTGAGCTTCTGCGGGGACCGGACGACCACCCGGACGCGGTGCCCGTCCGCCACGAGTTTGGTGACGAGACGGCCGCCGATGTAGCCGGTGGCGCCGGTGACCAGGATGAGCGTGCCGTCAGTGTCCTGCATGCCGTCAGTGTCCATGCGCACAGCCTACGCTCGCCCCCTGACAGGTCACCCGGGCCCCCAAAAGGAACGCCCCCGACCGGTGTTACCACTGGTCAGGGGCGTCTTCTGCTCCTCCGACTGGACTTGAACCAGTAACCCTTCGATTAACAGTCGAATGCTCTGCCAATTGAGCTACGGAGGAATGCGCGGTTACCACTCTACATAGGTTGCAGGGCTGAATGAAATCGTCCGGGGGTCAGTCCACGCGGAGCTGACGGCGCTGCATCTCCAGCTCCATGAGGTCCCGCTGCAGCTGGTTGTAGAGAGCCGGATCAGCCGCAGGATCCATGCGCTGGAGCTGCCCCAGCTTCTCCGCCTTCTGCTGCGTGATCCTCATCTCGGTGAGCCGGTTGAGGATGTCCCGGCAGTAGTTGACCATGGCGTCGGCGTCCTTCGCGGGCAGCGGCCGGACGGCGAGTTCGCTCACCAGCGGACGCAGGACGTCCGGCACGCCCTCACGAACGGCCTCGACCCAGCGGGAGAGCTCGGCGCCCGCCGCGCCTGCCGCGATCACCGCGGTGTGCAGGGCTTCGTACACGGGCACCGTGAAGTGCGACGTCGAGAAGCTCTCCCACTGCACCGCCGTCAGCATCGTGGGCTGCTGGAGCACCACCTCGAGGGCCTCACGCTCCATGCGGGCGATCGGGTCACGGGGATCCGGTCGCTCGAAGTAGGGCTCGTCGGAAGCACCGGACCCCGGACCCTCGGCGCCGTCCGGCCGCCGGTCGCCCTGCTGCCCCAATCCCGACGGGCCCGAGCCGCCCTGCCCCTGCTGGGAGTACTGCCGCCCGCCGGACGACTGCCCTCCCGATGACGACCCGGACGACGACTGCGCGCTCGACGCCTCGCGCCGCGCAGCCGAGGAGACGGCTCGCGCCACCTGGTCCTCCCCCACGTACTGCATCCCGAGCCAGCGGGACAGCTCGCGCGTGTAGGTGGAACGGAGGGACACGTCGCGGATCTGCGCCACGATCGGGGCGGCGTGGCGTAGTGCCTTGACCTGTCCCTCGCCCGAGGAGAGGTCGAAGTTCTCGAAGGAGGCCTTGATCGCGAACTCGAAGAGGGGCCGCCGGTCGGCAATCAGCGCGCGCACGGCGTCGTCGCCCCTGGTCTGGCGCAACTCGCACGGATCGGCGCCGGACGCCTCGACGGCCACGTAGGTCTGGGAGGTGAAGCGCTGGTCCTCCTCGAAGGCGCGCAACGCCGCCTTCTGTCCGGCGGCGTCGCCGTCGAAGGTGAAGATCACCTCGCCACCCGTGCCGTCGTCGGAGAGGAGCCTGCGCGCGATCTTGATGTGGTCCGTTCCGAAGGCCGTACCGCAGGTGGCGACGGCGGTACCCACGCCTGCGAGGTGGCACGCCATGACGTCCGTGTACCCCTCGACGACCACGAGCTGCCGGTTCTTGGCGATCTCGCGCTTGGCCAGGTCGATGCCGTAGAGCACCTGCGACTTCTTGTAGAGCGAGGTCTCCGGGGTGTTGAGGTACTTGGGTCCCTGATCGTCCTCGTAGAGCTTCCGCGCCCCGAAGCCCACGGTCTCGCCCGTGATGCCGCGGATGGGCCAGATCAACCGGCCGCGGAAGCGGTCGTAGAAACGCCCCGCGTTGCTCGACGAGGCGCTGAACATGCCGGTGAGCTTCAGCTCGTCCATGCTGAAGCCGCGCCCGGTGAGGTGGTTGAGCAGTGTGTCCCAGCCCTGGGGTGCGTAGCCGACCCCGAACTGCTCGGCGGCGGCGCGGTCGAACCCGCGGCCCTGGAGGAACTCCCGGGCCGTCGCGGCGTTCGGTGTGAGGAGCTGGTCGCGGTAGAACTCAGCGGCGATCTTGTGGGCGTCCAGGAGGCGCTGCCGTCGGCCCACGTCCTCGCGGCGAGGGCCCGTGCCGCCGTCCTCGTAGTGCAGCTCGAAGCCGATCCGCGCGGCGAGCTTCTCGACCGTCTCCGAGAACGAGGTGTGGTCCAGTTTCTGCACGAAGGAGATGACGTCACCGCCCTCGCCGCACCCGAAGCAGTGGTAGGACCCCATCTGCGGCCTGACGTGGAAGGACGGCGAGCGCTCGTCGTGGAAGGGACACAGCCCCTTGAAGGAGCCGATGCCCGCCGATTTCAGGGTGACGTACCCCTCGACCACTTCCTTGATGTCCGTCCGCTGACGGACCTCATCGATGTCTTCACGCTTGATGAGTCCGGGCATGGCCCCAGTTTAGGCCCGCCCCTCCACGGCCCCGGACGCAGGCCGGGAGCATGTGGGCAAACACTCCCGGGCGTCACCAGAGGGCGGGGACGGGGCCCACGATCCGCTCGTGCAGTCCGAGCGCCGAAGCGTCGGTGAGCGAGGCGACCTGGTCGACGACGACGCGCAGGCGGGCGTCGTCGTCGGCCGCCTCTCGCCAGTCCGCTGCGAACATCGGCTCGAGGAAGCGGTCACCGTCGGCGTGGATCTGGGCCACCAGCGACGTCAGGACCTCGCGCTGCCGCTCGTAGAGCGGCTGGCGGTGGTCGGTGGTCATGACGTAGGTGGTGGCGAGGCCCTTCATCACGGCGATCTCCATGATGGTCTCCTCCGGCACCACCATCTCGGCGTTGTACCGCGTCAGGGGGTCCGGCCCGTAGATGGAGCGCGTCGACTCCATGGCGCTGAGGCAGAACCGGCCGATCAGCTGGCTCGTCATGTTCTTCAGGGCCGCCATGGAGCGGCGCGTGCCGTCGGCCTCGCGCACCCACACCGGGGTCCGTTCGAGCCGCGCGAGGGCGGCGTCCACGGCGGCGGCGTCGCTGCCCGGCAGGTACCACTGCTGGGTGTAACCGACCACCCGGGCGCGCGCGTCGGCGCTGTCCATCCACTTCAGCTGCAGGTGACCGGCGACGATCGCGTCCTCGACGTCGTGCACCGAGTAGGAGATGTCGTCGGCGAGGTCCATGACCTGGGCCTCCAGGCAGGAGCGGCCCTCGGGGGCCCCGTCGCGCAGCCAGGAGAAGACAGGGAGGTCGTCGTCGTACGCCCCGAACTTGGTGGTGCGTCGGCCCGCGAGCACCGGCGCGGAGGACGCCGTCCACGGGTACTTGCAGGCGGCATCGAGGCTCGCGCGCGTGAGGTTGAGGCCGGCCGGCCCGCCGTCGGCCTGCACCACCTTCGGCTCGAGGCGCGTGAGGAGGCGGAGCGTCTGGGCGTTGCCCTCGAACCCGCCGATGGCATGGGCGATGCCGTTGAGCGCGGACTCGCCGTTGTGCCCGAACGGCGGGTGGCCGAGGTCGTGCGCGAGGCACGCGGTGTCGACGATGTCCGGGTCGCAGCCCAGCGTCCGGCCCAGCTCGCGGCCCACCTGGGCCACCTCGAGCGAATGGGTGAGGCGCGTGCGCACGAAGTCGTCCGTGTCGGGCGCCACGACCTGCGTCTTCGCACCGAGGCGTCGCAGCGCGGACGAGTGCAGCACGCGGGCGCGGTCACGCTCGAAGTCGGTGCGGTGCGAGCTCTTCGCGTGCTCGGCCACCCAGCGCTCGGTGTCCGACGGGCTGTAGCCCGTGGTGGCGGCGAGATCGAGGAAGCTCATGATGCCTTTCTAGTGCACGGACGAGCGGGGGAAGAGCGGAGGTCGCCGGATGTGGACGGGGATCGACGGCGCGGACGGGACGTCATCCGCCGGAGACATCCACCTCGGCGGCGGCGATGTCCGCCTGCTGCGCCTCGTTGAGCACGCGGCCGTCGAGCCAGTGCTCGGGGAGGGCGGTCTTCTTCGGCGATCCGGCCCGCCCGCGTGGCCCTTCGGCGTCCTGGCCGGGGTAGGGCGACGTCGCGTCGAGTTCGTCCAGCAGGCCCCGCAGCACCTCCAGCGTGGGAACGGCGGCGAGCTTGGCCCGCAGTTCCCCGCCGACCACGTACCCCTTGAAGTACCACGCCATGTGCTTACGGATGTCACGGAGGCCCATCATCTCGCTGCCGAAGGTCTCCACGAGGAGCTCAGCGTGCCGGTACACGGTCTCCGCCACCTGACCCAGGCCCGGACGGTGCCGGGACGCGCTGCCCTCGAAGGCGTTCATGAGGTCGCCGAAGAGCCACGGCCGCCCCTGGCAGCCGCGGCCGATCACGACGCCGTCCACACCGGTCTGCCGGACCATGCGCACGGCGTCCTCGGCGCTCCAGATGTCCCCGTTGCCGAGCACGGGGATGTCCGGGAGGGCTTCGCGGAGTTCGGCGATGGCGTTCCAGTCGGCCTGGCCGGAGTAGAACTGCGACGCGGTGCGTCCGTGGAGGGCGACGGCGGCCACCCCGCTGTCGCGGGCGATCTTCCCCGCCTCACGGAACGTCAGGTGGTCCTCGTCGATGCCTTTGCGCATCTTGATGGTCAGCGGCACGTCACCCTTCGACGCCTCGCGGACCGCCGTCTGCACGATCGCCGTGAAGAGGTCGAGCTTCCAGGGCAGGGCCGCACCGCCGCCCTTCCGGGTGACCTTCGGCACGGGGCAGCCGAAGTTGAGGTCGATGTGGTCGGCGCGGTCCTCCTCGACGAGGAGCCGGACGGCCGCCCCGACGGTCTTCGGGTCCACCCCGTACAGCTGCACGGAGCGGACCGCCTCGTCGTCGTCGTGGGAGATGATGCGCATCGACTCGGGGCTGCGCTCCACGAGCGCGCGCGAGGTGACCATCTCGGAGACGTACAGGCCGCCGCCGTACTCGCGGCACAGGCGGCGGAAGGCCTTGTTGGTGATGCCGGCCATCGGCGCGAGGATCACGGGCGTGGTCACCGTGATGTTGCCGAGCGTCAGGGGCGGGAGGTCGAGTTTGAGGGCCGCGTCGGTCCGGTCGGGGACGACGTCGATCGCTGCGTCGGGCGCGTTCACCGAGGGCGCGGGAGCGGGATGGGTGGTCACGGCAGTCACCCCTCCATTGTCGCAAGGCTCCGCAAATCCGGGACGGTGCGGGTTCCGCTCGTCGATCGCCGCCCCGAGGCCACCGGGTGGCCGACGTCGTTCCCGGGCGGCCTTCCGCCAGGCGTTCGTCATGCGTCGTCCTCCCCGGGTCGACCGGAGCGCAGATCACCGCGGTACCCGCCGCCGGACGTATCCGTCCCGCTGCCATCCTGCCCGCCCTGCCCGCCGTCCCGGCTCCTCGTGAGCGCGTCGCGCCGCTCCCCCACCGCCACCCGCCGTTCGCCCGGCCGGAGGGCCGTCAAGCGCGGTGCGTGACGCACGGCAGGCGGCGATCCGCCGTCGGCCGTGTGAACCGCCGTGCCGTCGGCACGCGGATCACCCTCGTGAGCCGCATCGACGCCGCGGTCGCCCCCTGTCGAAGCGCCGACGGCGGATCGCCCGCCTCCCCTCGGCCCCACCGCCTTCACCACGAGGACCGCCACGAGCGTGGTCAGCGGGATCGCGAGGACCAGTCCGATCGACCCCACCAGGGTCCGGACCACCTCCTCGGCGAGCTCACCGCTGGTCAGGGTGTCGAGCAGCGCGCGGTCGTAGAGGGACACGAGGATCAGCACGGGCAGGGCGGCACCGGCATACGCGAAGGCGATGGTGTAGACGGTCGAGGCGATGTGGTCGCGACCGATGCGCATGGCGGACCCGAACAGCTGGCGCGCGGGCGTCTCCGGCGCGAGCTCGTACAGCTCCCACACCGAGGACGACTGCGTGATGGTGACGTCGTTGAGCACGCCGAGGCCGGAGATGATGAGCCCGCACAGGATGATCGACGAGATGGACAGCTCGTCCGAGGCGTTGACCAGCGTGTACGCGTTCTCGTCCCCCACCCCGGTCAGGTGCGCGGCATCGGTGGCCCACGCGGCGAGCAGTGCCGTGATACCGAGACCGAACACCGTTCCCAGCAGCGCCGTGGAGGTCCGCGCGGAGAACCCGTGCGCGAAGTACAGCACGCCGTACATGATCACCACGGAACCCACGAGGCCGAGGAACAGCGGCGGCGCCCCGTCGAGGAGACCGGGCAGGATGAACTGCGCGAGGACCACGAGAGCGCCGACGAGCCCGATCATCGCGCGCAGCCCGCGCCACCGCGCGACCGCCACCACGACGACGGCGTAGACCACCGCGAGCGCGACGATCGGCACCGACCGCACGAAGTCGACGAAGACGTAGGCCGCCGCTCCGCCCTGCACGACGCCCGCGAGGTCGAGGTAGCGGATCTCGTCACCGGGCTCGACGGCGTCGGTCATCGCCAGTTCCGGCGTCACCTCGACGGCGATCCGGTCACCGCCGGCGGCGGGCTCGGTGTAGGCGACGGTGCAGGTGCTCGCCGTCCCTCCGGCGTCGACCACGGCCTGTGAGGAGGGGCAGTCCGCCTCGGTGACCTCCCGGACGGTGCCGCGTTCGAAGCTGACCCCCTCGGCGGTGGCGTAGGGGTTCGCGACCGAGAGCGAGCCGCGGTCGCCGTCGGGCCACAGCAGGATCATCGCGACGAGCGTGATGACGCCGATGGGTACGAGGATCATCGAGAGCAGGAGCGTGGCCCGCCGCCGCGTGGCAATCGCGGAGGGTGACGGCTCCGAACCCTCGTCGGAGCGAGCGGCCTGCAGGTGGCTGTGGCCCACGGTGGTACCTCGGCTGGTCGGGGACGTGCGGTCTGATCCGGAGATCCTGGAGGCGGGTGCGGAACCCGGCGGGGCCGGGCGCCGTGTGCGATTCTACGGTGGGGCCGAGCCGGTTCCGGCGAAGGCGAGGCCAGGACCCGCGCCCACTCGGCAACGAAGCAGAGCTCCTCGAGCATGGAACGCCCCACGGGGCACGAAGGGACGGTGGGCACCGATGGCCCCAGCAGGACCAGCGCGCGAGCAGGACCCGGTGGTGAGGGTCACCGGCGCGTCGTCGGACGTCCGCGGTGTCGCGCTCGTCCTCCATGGCGGCCGCGCGAACAGTTTCGACGCAGCGGAGGCGTACCACCTCAGCCCTCTGCGGATGCGTCCGTTCGCCGCCCGTCTCGCAGCACAGGGCGGCCCGCACGGTCTCGCGGTCTGGACCCTGCGCAACCGCGTGCGGGGCTGGAACGGAGCGGACCAGTCCGCCCTCACGGACGCCCGGTGGGCGCTCGACCGCATCGAGGCGCAGCATCCGGGACTGCCGGTGTACCTCCTGGGGCACTCGATGGGCGGGCTGACCGCCCTCTACGCTGCCGACCACCCGCAGGTGCGCAGCATCAGCGCCCTGGCACCGTGGCTGGAACCCTCGGCCCCGGTCGAGCAGGTCCGCGGGCGGAACGTCCTCATCATGCACGGCGACACGGACCGCTGGACGAGTCCGACGGCGTCGCTCTCCTTCGCCCGCCGGGCCCAGGGTGTGGCCCGGGACGTCCGGTACGTGCGCATGCTCGGTGCCGGTCACTTCATGCTGCGCTCCGTGCCCGTCTGGCACGGCATGAGCACTTCCTTCCTCCTGCGGCACTTCGCCGAGGACACCGGAGCGGCGATCAGCTCCCGGGCGCTCGAGGCGTCGGAATCCCTCTATCGCGCGAACGATCCGCTGGGCATCACCGCCTGAGCCGGCCCCGGCCGCTCCTCCGTCCCCGTCACCGCATCCCGTCCAGCCCATCTCTTCACCCCTCCCAGAAGGCTCCCGTGCCCAGCTTCCCGTTCCCCGCGTTCCTCACCGGACTCGCCCTCTCGATCCTCGCCGTCGTCCTCCTGATGGCGGTGACCTTCGCCGTCGCGACCGCGCAGCGGCGCCACTCCGTGATCGACGTGACCTGGGGGCTCGGCTTCGTGGTGATCGCCGCCGTCACGTTCCTCGCCTCCGCCGGCGTGGAGGATGCCGACGACGGCCGGCGCCTGCTCGTGCTGGTACTCGTCGCGGTGTGGGGCGTGAGACTCGCCGCGTTCATCGGGTGGCGCGCCCGCGGTGGCGAGGAGGACCCCCGCTACACCGCGATGCTGGCCGATCCGCAGGGCTCCCCGGCGCTCCTGGCCCTCCGGAAGGTGTACCTCCCACAGGCGGGCGTCATGCTGTTCGTCTCCCTGCCCCTCCAGGTGGCGATGGTCAGCACCGGGCCGCTCGGGGTCGTCGCGTGGGCAGGTGCACTCGTGTGGGCGGCGGGACTGGCGTTCGAGGCCGTCGGCGATCACCAGCTCTCCGCGTTCAGGAACGACCCCGCACGCCGCGGCACGGTGCTCGACACCGGCCTCTGGCGCTACACGCGCCACCCCAACTACTTCGGTGACGCCCTGGTGTGGACGGGGCTGTTCCTCGTGGCCGCCGACTCGTGGCCGGGGATCCTCACGGTGCTCTCCCCTGCCCTGATGATCTGGGCGCTCGCCGGGAAGACGGGCAAGCCCCTCACCGAGCAGCGGATGTCCGGCCGGCCGGGGTACAAAGAGTACATGGAGCGCACGAGCGGGTTCCTCCCGCTGCCGCCGAGAGCCGGAAGAGGTATCTGAGCATGGGATGGAAGCCGCGGCAGAGCGACCGCATGTACCGGACGGTCGTGTACGCGGGGAAGGCCGTCTTCACGGCGCTGCGCCTGCCGGTGACGGTCTCCGGGACGGAGAACCTGCCCGCCTCGGATCCCCTCGACGGCCGTTCACGCCGCGCGGTCCCCGGACACGGCGCGGTGGTCGCGATCACGCACTTCGGCTACCTCGACTTCGCCTTCGCCGAGCTGGTCCTCTGGAACCACGCCCGCATCCAGGCCCGGTACCTGATCTCGAAGCGAGCAGTGGAGCACTGGTTCGTCAGCCCGTTCGTCTACGGGCTCGGGCACGTCATCACCGACCGCAAGGCCGGAGCGGCCGCGTACGACGACGCCCTGGCGCGCCTGCGCGCCGGCGAGTACGTGGCGATCCTGCCCGAGGCCGGGGTCTCCCGCAGCTTCACCGTCCGCGCGCTCAAGACCGGCGCGGTGCGCCTCGCCGCCGAGGCGGGCGTGCCGGTCATCCCCGTCTCGGTGTGGGGCTCGCACAGGCTGCTCACCCGCGGGCACGGCTTCTCGGTCAGGCGCGCGCTGCGGACGCCCGTCCGCGTGCACGTGAACCCTCCGATCCACCACGCACCGGGCCTCGACGTCGCCGTCGAGACGGAGGAGCTGCGCCGCGAGCTGCAGAACGGCATCGACCTCTGCATCGCCGACTACCCGGGACAGCCCGAGCCGGGCGCCTGGTGGATGCCCGCGCACCTCGGCGGCGGCGCCATGACGGACGAGGAACGCGAGGCGGCGGACCTCGCCGACCAGAAGGCCGGCCGGCACGATCGCGGCTGACGCCTGTCGATTCGGTCGGTCGGCAGCGTCGGTCGCACGCCGGTGCCGCCGACTGCGCCGATCGCGCCGCGGATGGTCCGGTCCGCGGAACCGGAGCCTCACCTCAGGCGGTCGCGACGACCAGCGTCTCCGGCCCGGCGAGCCGCGCTGCGCCCGTGCCCAGCAGGGGCTCGACGACGGCGACGAGGGCCTCCATCGCGTCGTCGATCTCGAGCTGGATGGGGTACTGGTGCACGAGCATCGCGATCATCGTGGCCACCGCGGCCTGCTGCTCCGTGGGCGTGAGCGTGGTGTCGTAGCCGAGGAGGACGTCCGCGGGATCGTCGGTCCGCGCCTGGGTGTAGCTGACCGCGAACGCCGCGATCGCTCCGCCGTCGGCCCTGGGACGATCACGCAGGACGATCGCCCCGCCGGCCCCGCTCGCCTCCCCGAGGAAGAGCTGCTGGGCCCTGCCGAGGCTGAGGTCGGCGCGGTCCCACCCGTGCACGGACTCGTAGAACGTCGCCAGCGCGCGCGTCAGCTCCACCGAGCCGGTGGCGGCCTCCTCGAGCTGGGGCCCGGCGGGGTCGTCGAAGGAGGGAGCCGCGAGTGCGCCGGGCCCGACGACGACGAGCCGCGAGCGCTGCAGCGTCCCGAAGCCCGTGGCCTCGGCGAAGGCCGCGCCGGTGGTCTCGGGCGAGACCTTCGTCCGCAGGGCCGTGACGCCCGACGGCGAGAGCGCGGCCTCGTGCTGCAGCATCGTCAGGAGCGTCGAGCCGACGCCCGAACGGCGGTGGTCCTCGGCGACCTCGATGTAGCACCACAACCGGTCCGGATGCAGCGCGGCACCGTAGACGCAGCCCGCCGCCACGGGGACGCCCTTGTCCACGGCCGTGATGCAGCGGTTCCACGGCTGGTCCGACGGCGTGCGGAAGGATCCGCGGAACTGCTCGGCGGCGGCCGTCTCCGGGCCACCCCACAGCTGGAGCAGCTCGAGGTCGTCGCCCTCCTGCCAGGCGCGGTACTCGAGAGCCATCAGGCTCCGATCAGGCGCGCGGCGAGGTATCCCTGCACCTGGTCGAGCGCAACGCGCTCCTGCGCCATGGTGTCGCGCTCGCGGATCGTGACGGCCTGGTCCTCGAGCGTGTCGAAGTCCACCGTGATGCAGAACGGCGTGCCGATCTCGTCCTGGCGGCGGTAACGCCGCCCGATGGCACCGGCGTCGTCGAACTCGATGTTCCAGCCCTTGCGGAGCTGCGCGGCGAGGTCCTTCGCCTTCGGCGAGAGGTCCTCGTTGCGGCTGAGCGGCAGCACGGCGGCCTTGACCGGTGCGAGGCGGGGGTCGAGCCTCAGGACCGTGCGCTTGTCCACGCCGCCCTTGGCGTTGGGTGCTTCGTCCTCGGTGTAGGCATCCACGAGGAAGGCCATGAAGGAGCGCGTCAGGCCCGCCGCGGGCTCGATCACGAACGGCGTGTAGCGCTCGTTGGTGGCCTGGTTGAAGTAGCCGAGGTCCGTGCCGGAGTGCTTCGAGTGCGTCGAGAGGTCGAAGTCCGTCCGGTTGGCGACGCCCTCGAGCTCACCCCACTCCGAGCCCTGGAAGCCGAAGCGGTACTCGATGTCCGTGGTGCCCTTCGAGTAGTGGCTCAGCTTCTCGAGCGGATGGACGAAGAGCCGCAGGTTCTCGGGGTTGATGCCGAGGCCGGTGTACCAGTCGAAGCGCTCCTTGATCCAGTACTCGTGCCACTGCTCGTCGGTGCCGGGCTCCACGAAGAACTCCATCTCCATCTGCTCGAACTCGCGCGTCCGGAAGATGAAGTTGCCGGGCGTGATCTCGTTGCGGAAGCTCTTGCCGATCTGACCGATCCCGAACGGGGGCTTCTTCCGCGCGGTGGTCAGCACGTTGTTGAAGTTTACGAAGATGCCCTGGGCGGTCTCGGGGCGCAGGTAGTGCATGCCCTCCTCGGACGCGACGGGGCCGAGGAAGGTCTTCAGCAGCCCGGAGAACTCCTGCGGCGGGGTCCACTGGCCCTTCGTGCCGCAGTTCGCGCAGGTGATGTCCTGGAGTCCGTTCTCCGGGGCACGGCCCTTCTTCTCCTCGAACTCCTCCTCCAGGTGGTCGGCCCGGTAGCGCTTGTGGCAGGAGAGGCACTCGACCAGCGGGTCGCTGAACACGTCGACGTGTCCGGAGGCCTCCCACACCTGACGCGGCAGGATGACGGCGGAATCGAGTCCGACGACGTCCTCACGGCCGCGCACCATGGTCTGCCACCACTGACGCTTGATGTTCTCCTTGAGCTCGGCGCCGAGCGGTCCGTAGTCCCACGCCGAGCGCGAGCCGCCGTAGATCTCCCCCGACTGGAACACGAAGCCGCGCCGTTTGGCGAGCGAGATGATGGGGTCGAGCGCGGACTTGGCCTGTGCCACGGAGTTCTCCAGTTCTGTGCAGGCCGCTGGGTGCGGTCCCACGGGGTCGAGCGGGGGGGCGGATACGTGCGACGCCGCCCGCCGTCGCCGTCGACCGCGGGCGGAAAGCCACCCGGCAAGCCTACCGGGTGGCACGTCGCGGCACTCGTGATCGGCGAGCTCCGCCGCCCGCTCGGCGCACGTCCGCCGCCTGGGGGCGCGGATCGAC
Source organism: Arthrobacter sp. TJ-266 (assembly GCF_058269115.1). Lineage (NCBI taxonomy): Bacteria > Bacillati > Actinomycetota > Actinomycetes > Micrococcales > Micrococcaceae > Arthrobacter > Arthrobacter sp. TJ-266. The sequence continues at coordinate 37,835 of NZ_JBZCNC010000005.1, read as the reverse complement.
GGCGTCGGCCCTTGACCGCCGGCCGAAAGCTTCCTAGGTTGAGGGCACCGTCGACGTGACACACGTCACTCGCGCCCGTGTGATCGGGCGTTCGCCTCACGAAGGACCCTCATGCCCCACCCCATTGCACCATCGCGCGCCCGCCTCGGCCGCGCCGCGCTCGCCATCGCCGGGAGCGTCGCGCTCGTGGCAGGGAGCGGCGTCACCGCGACCGCTGCACCCACGTTCGATTCCAGCACCAACAACTCCTCGAAGAAGCTGCGAGCCGCGGTGACGGTCGACAAGGTGGTCGGTCATCTCACGGCGCTCGACGCCATCGCCGAGGCCAACGGCAACACCCGCGCCTCGGGCACGGAGGGCTACTCCGATTCGGTGGACTACATCGTCGGGAAACTCACCGCCGCCGGCTACACGCCGACCATCCAGACGTTCCTCTTCCCCTACTTCGCCGAACTGTCCCCCGCCGTCCTGGAGGAGACCGCCCCGGATGCCACGACCTACGGCGCCGAGGACGTCGCTACCATGGACTTCTCGGGAGCGGGCGACGTCTCCGCCGCGATCCGCACCATCGACACGACAGGCACAGCGAGTGCGACCGGCACGAGCGGCTGCGAGCCGTCCGACTTCGCGGGCTTCACCCCCGGATCGATCGCCCTGGTCCAGCGCGGTGGCTGCACCTTCGCGATCAAGGCCGAGAACGCCGAGGCCGCAGGTGCTGCTGCCGTCGTCATCTTCAACACCGGCGTGGGCCTCAACACGGGCCCGGTGGCGGGAACGCTCGGGGCACCCGGCGTGGTCGACATCCCCGTGGTGGGAGCGAGCTTCACAGCGGGCAACGCCCTCATCGGCGAGGGCGTCAGTGGCCGCGTGGCCGTGGACACCATCTCCGAGAACCGCGAGACGTACAACGTGCTCGCCGAGACGGCCACGGGTGATCCGGACAACGTGGTGATGGTGGGCGCGCACCTCGACAGCGTGCTCGCCGGACCCGGCATCAACGACAACGGCACGGGCAGCGCGGGCATCCTCGCGGTGGCCGAGGGCATGAGCAAGGTCACGACGGCCAACAAGGTGCGCTTCGCCTGGTGGGGTGCCGAGGAGGAAGGCCTGCTCGGGGCCGAGTTCTATGTGGCCGACCTCGTGGAGAAGGACGAGCTGGACAGCGTGGGCCTGTACCTCAACTTCGACATGATCGGTTCGCCGAACTTCGGCCGCTTCGTGTACGACGGCGACAACTCCGCCTTCCCGGTCGGTCCCGACGCCGCCGCGGGCCCGGAGGGGTCCGGCCAGATCGAGCAGGACTTCCACGACTACTTCGCGTCGCAAGGCCTCGCCTCGGGCGAGACCGCGTTCAGCGGCCGGAGCGACTACGGACCCTTCATCGCCGAGGGCGTTCCTGCCGGTGGTCTGTTCACCGGCGCCGAGGGCATCAAGACCGTCGAGCAGGCAGCCCTGTTCGGCGGCGTGGCCGGCGCACCGTACGACGCCTGCTACCACGTGGCCTGCGATGACACGAACAACCTCAGCATCGAGGCGCTCGACCAGCTGAGCGACGCCGTGGCGCACCTGACCGTGACCTATGCCTCCAGCACCTTCGGTGTGAACGGCGCCGGCGCACCGGTCAAGGGCAAGGGCAAGAAGGACCGCTTCGAGGGCAACCCCCTCGGTGGCGGCACCGAGAGCGGCGGCGGGCTCCACCCGGAGCACGACCACGACCACGACGTCGCGGACCGCTGACCCGCACCACCAGCAGCAGCACCACCAGCAGCATCAGTGAGGAACTCAGTACAGGGGTCGTCCATATCGGACGGCCCCTGTGCCGTGTGCGGGCTCTCCGCTCTCGAGCTCCGGACCGTACGACGGCGATCGTCGCTGGCCGACGGCCATCACAACGAGCCGTCAGCTGTTAGGCCCGCGCGGCCATCGGTGTCACAGCGATCGTCGGCGCGGCCAGGGCAGAGTGGTGAGGACGATCGCGACGAGGGTGAGCAGCGTTCCGGCGATCGTCGCGAACACGACGATGCTGCCCGGCGTCGGGACGAGGAGATCGAGCGCGAGGGACCCCACGAGTTGCCCGCCGATCATGACGAGGCCCGTCAGCAGCACACCGAGGCTCCGGACGAGCAGCGTGCCGAGGCCGATGAACACGCACCCCATCGGTCCGCCGAGGTAGTACCACCACTCCGTGGGCAGAGGGTTCGTGGGTCCGGCGACCGCGAGCTTGATGAGCCACGCGACGAGCAGCACCGTGGAGCCGGCCACGAAGTTCATCAGCGTGGCCGCGAGCGGCGACCCGTAGTGCAGCGCGGCCGTGCCGTTCATGGCCGACTGGAAGCTCAACATGATCCCCCCGATCACGGGCAGCAGCACCGGGACCAGCCACGAGGACAGCTCGCCCGCTCCCCCGAAACGCGGCGAGACCGCCCAGACGACCGACAGTACGGTGAGGGACACCCCGACGATCCGCATGGGGGTGGCAGCCCGACGCCCGCCCGGTCCGATGCCGGCCCTGTCCACCAGCAAGCCGCTGAAGGACTGACCCATGACGGCGGCGACGGTGAAGAGCGCCACCCCGATCAGCCCGATGGTCAGGGACTGCGAGAACACGAAGAACGCACCGATCATGCCTGCCGCCACGTAGTACGGCGGGAAGCGCCGTTCGCGCACCGACGGCATGATCTGGCGGGCGCCCGCCCTCGCGCTCGGCAGCACCAGCGTGATCGCGATCATCACCACCAGGCCCGTCCCGAAGCTGATGAGTGCCGCGGCGATGCCGTCGTCGAGGGCGGTACCGAGGGCGCCGTTGATGCGCCCCTGGATGGGAACCGCGAGCCCCGCCGCGAGCGCCAGCGGGAACCCGACGGCGGGCGGGAGGGTGGGGGCATTCTGCACCCCGCCAGCCTAGTGCTGCGTGTCCGGCATGATGGTACGCATGAGTGATCGCGCCCCCGTCGAAGACCTGCCCATCCGCGACGACATGATCCGGCTGGGTCAGGTGCTGAAGCTCGCCTCCCTGGCCGAGGACGGCGTGGAGGCCAAGACCCTGATCGACAACGGACTGGTCCAGGTCAACGGCGAGATCGAGGAGCGCAGGGGGCGTCAGCTGCACCCGGGCGACGTCGTCAGCGTCAACGGGCAGGCCGTGCGCATCAGCCGCGGCTAGGACCCGCCGCCCTGCCCCACCCGCCGCCCGGACCGGTCAGCGCCGTCCCAGCACCGTCATGCTGAGGAACTCGCGCACGTGCGCGAGTTCCTGCTGATTGATGCTGTGGAACATGTTCGGGTAGAGGATCTTCGTCAGCGTGGTGTGCTTCACGAGCCAGCCGTGGGTGTACTCGATCAGCTCGGGCGTGATCACCGGGTCCTCCTGGTCGCGACCCCAGAAGAAGGGCACGGGTGCCGCCCGGACGTCGTCGTCCCGGAAGAACGCATGGCCCTCGGGTGCCACGGCGAAGCCGGACAGCCCGACGACGCACGCGAAGTCGGCGGGCCGGTGCCGCAGGAGGGAGGTCGCCACGCCCATGCCCTGCGAGAAGCCGAGAAGGCTCACGCTCGAATGGGCGCCGCGCACGGTGTCCAGCCAGGCGGACACCGCCTCGACGCTCCGGACCACGCTCTCCACCGAGTAGGTGACCTCGCGCGAGAGCGGGAACCAGGAGTAGCCGGGGCCGGCGGGCTGCGGAGCACGGACGGAGGCCACCGTGAACTCCGGGGGCAGGTGGTCGGTGAGGCCCATGAGGTCCGCCTCGTCCGCCATGTAGCCGTGGAACAGCACGAGGAGCGGGGTGCCGTCGCGCTCGCTCTCCGGCTTCGACCAAAGGACCACGGGTGCCCAGTCCGCGCTGCGTCCAACTGTCGCGGAGGTCTCCGCCGACGGACCGGTGGGTGCGGAGGCACGCGGTGCGACGGCGGGCACTGGAGAGCCGGTCGAGGGCGAGGCGGAGGGTGGGGAGGGCACGGCGGTGCCGTGGGGAGCGTCGGTCATGGCGTCCATCCTGACACGGGCGGGCGCCGGTGGTGGAGCCGTCCCGGGGCTTCCCGCCCCGACCTGGTGTGGCGCGGCGGCAGCGGAGGTTGCAACAATGTGGGGCGTGAGTACCATCCCGAACGGTCCGCTGGTCGACCCGACCCTCACCACCGAGCCGCATCCCTGGCATCGCCTCGTGTCGCTCGGCGACTCGTTCACCGAGGGCATCGGCGACCCCAACCCGGAGAGCATCGGCGGCAATCGGGGGTGGGCGGATCGCGTGGCGGAGGAACTCTCCCGAGGCCAGGCGCACTTCGCCTACGCCAATCTCGCGGTGCGCGGCCGGCTCCTCCAGCAGATCATCGACCAGCAGGTGGGCCCCGCCCTCGAGCTCCGCCCCGACCTCGTGACGATCTCGGCCGGCGGCAACGACCTGCTGCGGCCCGGCGGAGATCCCGACGGACTCGCCAACAGGCTCGACGACGTCGTCTCGCAGCTGGCGGCCTCCGGTGCCACGGTGGTGCTGTTCACCGGTCCGGACGTACGCGAGACGGTGCTCGGCAGCATCCGCTCGAAGACCGCCATCTACAACGAGAACCTCCGTTGCATCGCCGCACGCCACGAGGCCGTGATCGCCGACATGTGGGCGCTCCGCCAACTGATGTCCCCCCAGATGTGGTCCATCGACCGGCTGCACTTCTCGCCGCTCGGGCACCACACCATCGCCATGATGGTTCTGGACACCCTGGCCGTCCGGCACACCCTCGAACCGCTGCACCCGAAGGACCTGCCGGTGCGCACCTGGCGAGCCGCGCGCACGGAGGATCTCGTCTGGGCCCGCGAATACTTCGTGCCGTGGGTGCTGCGCAGGCTGCGTCACCAGTCATCGGGCGACGGCGTCATCGCCAAGCGACCGGAACCCACGCCCGTCTTCGGCCCTGGCATGCCCCCGGGTGCGGCGGACTGAACCGTCCGCTCGCGGCCGCCGCGGGTCGGCGCCCAGCAACCGCGACCGGACGCGTCGGGTGGAGCGGCCAGCCGTCCGACGCGTCCGACGCGACCGACGACGATCGAAGGACTCCCCCATGGCCACGGTGCACCTGATGTGCGGCTTCAACGGCGCGGGCAAGAGCACGGTCGCGCGAGGCATCCCCCGGGTGACCGGCGCGCGGCGGTTCGGCCTCGACGAGCACATGATCCGCCTGTACCCGCACCTCGACTACGCCGCCGATGAGTACGGGAGAGCCGCGGTCGAGGAGCGCGAGACGCTGTGGCGGAACGCGGCGGGCGCGCTGGGCTCCGCGCACGACGTCGTCCTCGACTGGGACTGGTGGCGAGCAGCGGATCGACAGCTGTGGGCCGACCGGGCGCACCGCGCCGGCCACGCCGTCGTCGTGCACTGGGTCGATGTGCCCCTGGCGACGGCCCTGGACCGATGACGCGCGCGGAGGGGCAACGGGGAGGCCGGTGCGCACCGGCTGCGGGACCAGGACGTCCGTGCTCTCGCTGCCCTCTTCGAGGAACCGCGGACGGAGGAGGGACTCGTCATCGTCCGGCACGGGCCTGACGCTCCGACCGATCACGCGGCGGACTGAGCCTCACAGGAATGACCGGTCGGGTTGTTCCCGACCGGTCATCATGGCTGTGCCGTCGACGTGCGCAGTGCCGTCGGTGACCTCCGGGCCGCTCAGGCGTCGAGGTCCACCTCACCGTTGGCGACGGCGTCCGCGCAGGCGCTGAGATCGGGCCCGGGCTTGAAGTCGACGAACTGCGGCTGCAGCTTCGCGAAGAGGAACTCGTACACCTCGTCGCGGGTCTTGCCGTCCATGGTCTCGGCGGCTTCACGCACGGCGCCCTGCAGCGCTCGGTCCGAGTCGAGGAGGATCTTGTCGCGTGCTTCCTGGTTCCAGCCGATGGTGCTCAGTTCCATGAACAGCTCCTTGTGCGTCGTGGTGCGGTCCCGCCCCTGAATCCTAAGCAGGCTTAGCTCCCAGCCTAGGTGTCCGCCGCAGGAAACCCAACCCGCGATCCTCCGACGGTCAGCCTGCGTAGAACGCAGCCCTCAGGGCGGCTCCCACCTGGTGGATCTGCGTGAGGAAGGCGTCGTGACCGATGGGTGAGGAGATGGTGTGCACGGGTACCTCGCCGGGCAGTCCGGCCGCGAGGCGTTCGGACTGCACGGGGAAGTAGAGCCGGTCGGAGTCGACGGCCGCGACGAAGAACCGCGCGGTGGCCCGCCCCAGTGCCTCCTCGAGGCTTCCGCGCCCCCTGGCGGCGTCATGACTCATCAGGGCTTCGGTCAGCACCACGTAACTGTTGGCGTCGAAACGGTCCACCAGCTTGTCCGCCTGGTGGTCGAGGTAGCTCTCCACGCGGTAGCGGCCGCGCTCCGTCGGCAGGACGCCGCCGAGCGGCTGCTCGTCGCCCTGCGCCGCACGGCCGAAGCGGGCGTCCAGCTCGAATTCGGAGCGGTAGGTGATGTGGGCGATACGCCGCGCGATTCCCAGCCCGCCGTCCGGGTGCGGGCCGTCGTAGTAGTCGCCGTCACGGTAGGCGGGGTCGAGGCGGATCGCCTGCAGCTGCGCCTGGGCGAACGCTATCTGTTCGGCCGAGCTGGCTGCGGTGCAGGCGATGACCGCACATCGTTCCACGCGCTCCGGGAACACGAGGGCCCACTCCAGAGCGCGGGCGCCGCCCATAGAGCCGCCGAGCACGGAGTGCCAGCGCTCGACGCCGAGGAGGTCGGCGAGCAGCGCTTCCGCGCGGACGGAGTCGCGGATGGTCACGAACGGGAAGCGGGAACCCCAGGGCGTGCCGTCCGGGGCGAGACTGCCCGGCCCCGTCGAGCCGTAACATCCACCCAGCATGTTGACCGACACCACGAAGTACCGGTCGGTGTCCACGGTGCGGCCCGGACCTACCAGGCCGTCCCACCAGCCGTCCTCCTCGGACTCCCCCCGCGCCACGTGCGAGCTGCCGGTGAGGGCATGCTGCACGAGGACTGCGTTCGAGGCGTCACTGTTGAGCCGTCCCCAGGTCTCGTACGCGAGGTGCACCTCGGGCAGCACTCCCCCGGTCTCGAGGTCCAACGGGCCGATCGACGCGACGCGGAGGATTCCGTCTCCGGCGGGATCGGCGGCGTCGGCCGCGGGCCTCAGGACAACAGGGGGGTGGGTCACGGGTGGTCAGGCTCCTTTGGCGGCGCGGAACCCCGCGTCGAGGTCGGCGAGGATGTCGTTGATGTTCTCGAGGCCCACGGACAGCCGCACGAGGCCGGGACGCACGCCCGCGGTGAGCTGCGCCTCCGCGCCGAGCTGGCTGTGCGTCGTCGACGCCGGATGGATGACGAGCGAGCGGACGTCACCGACGTTCGCCACGTGCGAGTGCAGTTCGAGTCCGTCCACGAACCGCGTGCCCGCCTCGTGCCCGCCGGCGATGTCGAAGCTGACGATCGCGCCGGTCCCGTTCCGCCCGTACTTCCTGCCGCGCTCGTACCAGGGACTGGACGGGAGGCCGGCGTAGGCCACGCGCTCGACGTCGTCGTGGGCCTCCAGCCACTCGGCGACAGTCTGCGCGTTCTGGACGTGCCGCTCGATCCGCAGGCTGAGCGTCTCCAGCCCCTGCGCGATCAAGAAGGCGTTGAACGGCGACACCGCGGCGCCGAGGTCCCGCAGCAGCTGCACGCGTGCTTTCAGGATGTAGGCGAGGTTGACACCGAGGGCGCTGCCCACCCCGAGGTCACGCGCATAGACGAGTCCGTGGTAGCTCTCGTCGGGGGTGTTCAGGCCGGGGAAGCGGTCCGGGTACCGCGCGAAGTCGAAGTTCCCGGAATCGACGATCACGCCGGCGATGGCCGTGCCGTGCCCGCCGAGGTACTTGGTGGCCGAGTGCACCACGATGTCCGCACCCCACTCGATGGGTCGGATCAGGTAGGGCGTCGAGAGCGTGTTGTCGACGATCAGCGGGAACCCGTGCTCGTGGGCGACGGCGCTGATCCCCTCGAGGTCCAGGACGTCCTGCCGCGGATTGGAGACCACCTCGCCGAAGAACAGCTTGGTGTTCGGCCTGATCGCGGCGCGCCACTGCTCGAGATCGTCCGGATCCTCGACGAACGTGGTCTCGATACCGAACTTCCGCAGCGTGTGCTTGAAGAGGTTGTAGGTTCCGCCGTAGAGGCTCGGGCTCGCGACGATGTGGTCGCCCGCCTCCGCGATGTTGAGCACGGCGAACGTCTCCGCGGCCTGGCCCGAGGCGAGCAGCAGGGCGCCGACGCCGCCCTCCAGGCTCGCGATCCTCGTCTCCACCGCCTCCTGGGTCGGGTTGCCGATACGCGTGTAGATCGGCGCGAGTTCCGTCAGCGCGAAGCGGTTGGCGGCACTCTCCGCGCTCGGGAAGACGAACGACGACGTCTGGTAGATGGGGAGCGCGCGCGCCCCCGTTGCGGAGTCCGGCTCCTGGCCGGCGTGGATCTGGCGTGTCTCGAAAGACCACTCGTTGGACATGATGCTCCCTGTAGGAAGGGGCCTCGCTGGTGTCCGGAACCTGCCGACGTCTCGCCCAGGTCACCGGGCCGTCACGGGCCCGCGCTTGCGCGACGCCGGTCCGGCGTCGAGCCTGGTCTTCACCCGGGGCACCCCACCGCGGTTGGAGGGTTGCCGGCCAGCAAGCCGGGGCTTCGTGCTGGCACTCATGACCTGACTCCATGGAAGCGCACGGCCCCGCTGGAGGCAAGCCGTATGACACTTCGTGAAGGGACGAACGAGTAAGGCGAACCTAAGTCGAGACGTGGATCACTTAGTGCCAAGATATCGGCATGCGCCTGGATCATGTGTCGTACGCCTGTGAACCCGACGGTCTCGCCGCCACCGCCGAGCGGATCTCTACCAAGCTCGGGACGGACGCGGTGAGAGGCGGTGTGCATCCCCGCTTCGGTACACGGAACATGATCGTGCCCCTGGTCAACGGCCAGTACCTCGAGGTCGTGGAGGTCCTCGACCACCCCGCCTCGGACAAGGCCCCCTTCGGTCAGGCCGTCCGCGCCCGCTCCGAAGCCGGAGGCGGCTGGATGGGCTGGTGCGTGGCGGTGGACGACCTCGGTCCGTTCGAGGAACGCCTCGGACGCAGCGCCGTCCCGGGCAACCGCAAATTTCCCGACGGCCAGGAACTCTCCTGGCAGCAGATCGGCATCAAGGGCCTCATCGCCGATCCTCAGGTGCCCTACCTCCTCCGCTGGGACGAGGGTACCGAGGCCCTGCACCCCTCCCTCGCGCGTGCCGCATCGGTGAAGCTCGACTGCCTGACCATCGCCGGCTCGTCCGAGCGCGTCACCGAGTGGCTCGGCACGGAGGTCGAGGAGACGCTCGACGGCGTCCAGGTCCAGTGGATCGCCCCGAACGGCACGCCGGGCGTCATGTCCGTGACGTTCGAGACCGCCCACGGGCGGGTCGAGATCTAGCACGCAGCACTCTGCTCAGAAGAAGCTCAGACGAAGCTCAGACGAAAGGGACCGGCCGACGGCCGGTCCCTTTCTGTGTTCGTCAGTGGTTCGGCGCCGGCTCAGGCGTGGGTATAGGTCAGGCAGTCGGCGGCCTCGGCGCCGGGACCGACCTTGACCGCGGGTGCCGTGCACAGGAGATCCGCGTTGAACGAGCACTCCGAGCGCTGGCACGCCCCGACATGGGCGAGCATCTTCGGCAGTCCGCCGCTGATGGACGTGTCGATGAACGTGGCGCACGAGGCGTGCTCCTCGCTCCCGGACACCGTGATGGCGACCGCCGTGCAGCCGTCATGGTTGAAGGAGCAGTTGTGGACACTGCATTCGGAGACACTGGTGACGACGCTCATGATTCCTCCTGGGGGTGCGGCGGATCCTGACGGCGGAATCCGTACTTCTGCTCAATGAATTCACGGTAACACCGGTAATTGCGAATAATTTAGTCATGATTTGTGCGCGATAAAAGAAAAGGTAAGCCTTGGCTCAGCTACCTATTCCGATGGCCGGGCCGATCAGGGCGAACCCCACGAACCCGGTGATGTCGATCAGCGCGTGCGCGATCACGAGCGGCATGACGCGCTTGGTGCGCGTGTAGAACCAGGCGAAGAGCAGCCCCATCATCACGTTGCCGATGAACGGACCGAACCCCTGGTACAGGTGGTAGCTCCCCCGCAGGAGGGCACTCGTGATGATGATGGCGGGCGTCGACCACCCGAGTTCGCGCAGACGCAGCATGAGGTAGCCGACCACGATGACTTCCTCCAACACGGCGTGCCGCACCGCGGAGAGCACCAGCACCGGCACGGTCCACCAGTACTCGTCGAGCGCGGCCGGGACGATCGCCGTCGTGATGCCGAGAGCGCGGCCGGCCGCGTAGACGCCGAGCGTGCCGACGCCGATGATCCCGGCGAGGCCCACACCGAAACCGAAGGTCCTCAGCGGGCGGTCGAAGGTGAACCCCAGACGCCGGAAGGCCGATGTCCCCTGTCCGCTCAGGAGGAACAGCACCAGGGCGACCGGCACCAGCGCGAAGAAGATCCCGAGCAGCTGGTAGGTCAGGTCGATGTACTGGCGGTCGTCGAGCACCGGGTTCAACGTGGTGGTCTGTGCGGCCAGGGGCCCGCGGGACAACTTGTCCACGAGGCTCACGACGGCGTAGACGCCCGACTGCCCGAGCGAGAGCCCGAGCACGATCAGCAGTTCGGCCGTGATCCGGCGTCGCGGCGGCTGGACCGTCGGGACGGAGGAGCTTCGGTCGGTCGAGCGTCGATCGGTGGGGCGTCGGTCGGTGGACATGGCGCCATCATTCCAGCGGCGGCTGGTGTTTCCCAGCGCGGCGGCACCGGAGCAGGCCTCCGATCCCAGCGGGGCCGGCGTAACCCTCACCGACCGGACGGCGACGTCAGAGCAGGTCCTCGAGGACGTCCGCGAGGGCGATGGCTCCCGCGTCGGCGTCCTCGCGCTCCACGAACTCCTCGGGCGAGTGGCTGATACCCGTGGGATTGCGGACGAACAGCATCGCGGTGGGTGCGATGCTGCCGAGAATGCCGGCGTCATGTCCCGCGCCCGTGGGGAGGGTCGGGGCGCCGGGGAAGGACCGGCCGAGCGCGAGGCCGAGTGTGCGCTGCATGGCCCCGTCGAACTGGACGGTCCCGCTGCGGGATTCCTCGGTCAGCGTGGCGCGGCAGCCTTCGAAGGCGCAGATCTTCTGCGCCTGACCGTGGATCCTCTCGATGAGCTGTGCGGTCACGGCGTCGTCCTCGTGACGGACGTCGAGCCAGAGGTCCACGCGGGAGGCGATCACGTTGGTACCACCCGGAACGGGTTGGAGCCGCCCGACCGTGGCGCGGGCGCCGTCCTGCTCGGCGGCGGCCTTCCGGGCCGCGAGGACCACCTGCGCGGCCGCGATCATGGGATCGGCGCGGTCCGCCATGAGCGTGGTCCCTGCGTGGTTGCCCTGCCCGGTGATCGAGAGGCGCCAGCGTCCGTGGCCGATCATCGAGGAGCCGATGGCGACCGCGGAGTCGAGGTCGATCAGCCCGCGGCCCTGTTCGACGTGGAGTTCCACGAAGTCGCCGATCCTGCTGATGGCCTCCTCGTCCCGGCCGAGGTGGTCGACGTCGATGCCGGCGCTCCGAGCGGCGTCGGCGAAGGTGGTGCCGTCGGCATCCGTCAGGGCGCGCACGTGATCGGGGTCGAGGGACCCGGTGAGCAGCCGCGACCCGAGGCAGGAGACCCCGAAGCGCGAGCCCTCCTCCTCGGGGAACACGGCGACGGCCAGCGACCGGTGGGGCTGCACCCCGCGCTCGCGCAGGAGGTCGACGGCGACGAGGGCCGAGGCGACGCCGAGCGGACCGTCGAAGGCTCCCCCACCCGGCACGGAGTCCAGGTGGCTGCCGGTGACGAGTGCGCCGTCACGCCGGTCCGTGGCGTCCCACCAGGCCCAGAGGATGCCGTTGCGGTCCGTCTCGACCGCCAGGCCGCGTGCCGCGGCTTCCGCGGCGAACCACTCGCGCAGGCTCAGCTCGGCACCGGTGAACACGCCGCGGGAGTACCCGCCGCGTGCCGGGTCGCGGCCCACGGCGCCGATGGTGTCGAGGACCGAGGAGACTGTCTGCACGGCACTGCCTTTCTCCGGAGGATGAGGTTCCAGCATTCCACGAGGACGGCCGCGGACTGCCCGGGACTGCCCGGACAGGCTTGTTAGGGTGAGTGGAGCCCACCGCGAAGGAAGCACCGCCCCATGGCCCTCCCCCCGTCCGATGCGCCGCGCAAGCCCCCGCGCCCGCAGGCCGTCCTGTCCGTGATCGAGACGCTGTGGCTGAGTCCGCACCTGGTCCGCGTGGTCGCGGGCGGGCCGGGATTCGCCGATCTCCAGCACTGCGATGCCACCGACATGTACGTGAAGCTGCTGTTCGCGAAGCCAGAGCTCGGGCTGACGCCCCCGTACGACCTTCCCGCACTCAAGGACCGGCTCCCCTCCGGCGACCGCCCGGTCAAGCGCACCTACACCGTCCGGTGGCTGGACCGCGCCGCGCAGCGCCTGGCGATCGACTTCGTGGTGCACGGTGACGCGGGCATCGCCGGGCCGTGGGCGGCTCGCGCCGTCCCGGGCGACCAGCTGGTGATGATGGGCCCCTCCGGGAAGTGGTCACCGGACCCCGAGGCGGACTGGCACCTCTTCGTCGGCGACGACTCCGCCCTCCCGGCGATCTCCGCCGGACTCGAGGCCCTGCCGCCCACCGCCGTCGGGTACGCGTACCTCGAGGTGGACGGCGACGCCGACGTCCTGGAGCTCGCACACCCCGAGGGTGTGGAGCTGCACTGGCTGCTGCGCGCCGGCCGGGAGCCGGGCACGACGACGCTGCTGGCCGACGCCGTCTCCGCCGGGCCGTGGCCCGAGGGCCGCGTGGACGCCTTCGTGCACGGCGAGCGCGGCGCGATGAAGGCCCTGCGGGACGTCCTGTTCACGGGCAGAGGGCTCGCACGATCCCAGGTCTCGCTCTCGGGCTACTGGGCGTACGGCCGCGAGGAGGACATGTTCCAGGCCGAGAAGCGCGAACCGATCGGCAAGATCCTCGACGACTGAGGGCTCGTGCGGGCTCCGCCGGAGCGGTCGTCGCAGGGTTCGTCAGGCCGGGTCAGCCCGCGACGACGGGTCGCGGCCGGAGCGCGGGAAGCCGCTCGAGTTGCTGCAGCGCGGGTTCCGCGAGCCGCGCGAGGACGGGGCCGAGGACCGCCATGAGCAGCACGTACGTGGTGGCGAGGGCAGCGAGGTCCGGGACCACCGCCCCGGAGGCGACGGCGAGGCCCGCGATCACGATCGAGAACTCGCCGCGCGCCACGAGGGCCGACCCCGCGCGCACCCGGCCGCGGCGCCCGATCCCCTGCCGCTGAGCAGCCCACCAGCCCGTGGCGATCTTCGTCGCAGCCGTGATCACCGCGAGCAGCAGGGCGAAGCCGAGCACGGGCGGGATCGACGCGGGATCGGTGTTGAGCCCGAACACGACGAAGAAGATGGCGGCGAAGAGGTCGCGGAGAGGCTCGAGGATGCGCGCGGCGTTCTCCGCCGTCGCACCCGAGATGGCGATCCCGAGGAGGAACGCGCCCACGGCCGCGGAGACCTGCAGGGCGGACGCCAGTCCGGCCACCAACAGCGCGGCGCCGATGAGGGTGAGGAGGAAGACCTCGCGGTCGGTGCTGTCCACGACGGCCGAGACGACGTTGCCCCAGCGGAGGGCGATCACGAGGACGAGGGTGACCACGAGGAGCGAGATCCCCACGGTCCCCAGCCCGCCGGCGAAGCTGAGCCCTGCCAGGACCGCCGTCAGGACAGGAAGGTAGATGGCCATGGCGAGGTCCTCGAAGACGAGGATCGCGAGGACCGTGGGCGTCTCACGGTTGCCGAGGCGGCCGAGGTCGCTGATGACCTTCGCGGCGATGCCCGAGGAGGAGATGTAGGTGACCCCGCCCATGACGAGTGCGGCGACAGGTCCCCAGCCGAGGATCACGGCCACGAGCGCGCCGGGCGTGAAGTTGAGGACGAAATCCACCACACCCGCGAGCCACGACTGCCGGAGACCGGTCACGAGCTCCTTCGCCGTGTACTCCAGTCCCAGCATCAGCAGGAGCAGGACGACGCCGATCTCCCCGGCGATCTCACTGAACTCCATGACGCCCTCGAGTTCGATGAACCCGCCGTGTCCGAAGAACAGTCCGCCGATGAGGTAGAGCGGTATGGGCGAGAGCCCGATCCTCCCTGCGAGCCGCCCGAGGATGCCGAGGAAGAGCAGGACGGCCCCGAGTTCGATCAGGATGATGGCGGTCGAGTGCACGTTCCGATCAACCTCGTCGCAGGATGTCCGCCGCGGTGTCGAGTCCCTCGGAGGTGCCGACCACCACCAGCAGATCGCCGGCGGCGAGGGTGAAGTCGGGTGTGGGCGAGGCCTGGACCTGACCCGACCGGAGGACGGCGACCAGCGAGGCACCCGAGCGCGAACGCATCCGGGTGTCCGCGAGAGCGCGCCCGTCGAACGGGGAACCCGCCTCGACGAGAAACTGGCGGGTGGAGACGCCCGGGAGGTCCCGGTGCTCCTCCGTGAGCTGCGCCACGAGCTGGCGGGAACCGAGCAGGTTGCCGATCGTGGCGGCCTCGTCGGGCGTGAGAGGGATGGACGCCACGCAGGCGTCGGGGTCGTCGGCCTTCGAGATGATGAGGTCGAGATCGCCGTCACGCTGGGCGACGATCCCTACGCGCCGGCCCGAACCCGTGACGATCTCGCGCCGCACTCCGATGCCGGGGAGTCGAATCTCGATGACGTTCATGCGCCCATCCTAGACCCGCGGGGCACGAGCGACAGACGGTAGGGACGGCACTCGCGACGGCACCCTGGAGCGCGCTGCGGACTGCGTCCCGACCGCCCTCCGGACACGACGGCGGGGGTTCGTCCGGCACCGCTGCCAGGTCGCTGTGGACGTTGCTCCGCACCCTGTTCCCCGCGGTGATGTGCCTCCGCGTGGCCACCCGTCACACGGGCCGGAGGGCTTCCGCCGCGGCCGCGACGCTCACGGGGTCGGCGCCGACGTCGCGGGGATCGATGCCACTGAGCAGCACCGCGGCCAGCTCGGCGATGGCCGAGGACGTCTGGAACCCGTATCCGCCCTGCCCGGCGAGCCAGAAGAACCCCGGGTGCCGGGAATCGAACCCCACCACCGGCAGGCCCGATTCCCGCTGGGTCCGCAGCCCCGTCCAGGAACGGACCACGGAGCTGATGCCCAGTGTGGTCAGCGTCCCGAGGTGCTCCACGAACCGCTCGACGTCCCCCGGGTGCGGCTGGGCGTCCTCGGCCTCGGCCGGTTCCGCCTCGCTCGGCGAGATGAGCACGCCCTCGGCATCGGGGCGGTAGTAGAAGGACTCGTCGGCGGCGGCGACCATCGGTGTACCGAGCGCCGGCGCATTGTCCGCCCTGACGATCGCGGCGGTCCTGCGGTGCGGCACGAGCCCCTGCGGAGCGACGCCGCACACGCTCGCGAGGCCGTCGGCCCAGGCACCGGCGGCGTCGACCACGATCTCCGCCGTGATGGGCCGGTAGCCCGCGCGCACGCTCCAGCCCGTACCGTCGTAGCGCGCGGACGTGACCTCGGCGCCGGTGAGGATGATGACGCCGTCGTCGCTCGCGCTCCGCCGGTGGTACTCGAGCAGGAGATCCGTGTCCGTGCCGACGCACGCCTCGTCGATCGCCGCCGCGGCGAAGGCGCCGGGGCGCAGCTGCGGTGCGAGCTCCAGCGCTTCGGCGTGCGAAACACGCCGCATCGCGGCGCTCGCCCCGGCCTCCACCTGCTCCTCGGAGCCGACGAGCAGGAAGGAACGCGGCACGGTGAGCGGCAGGCCCGTGGAGGACTGGACACCCGCGAGCAGGTCGAGGGTGCGCCGGGTGAGGTCGAGGACCGGCTCGGGGCCGTAGCTCGGGATGAGCTGGCGTGCCGAGCGCGACGACGTGTGGTACCCGAGCGTCGCCTCGGCCTCGACGAGCACCACACTGGCGAAGGGCGCGACGGCGGACGCCAGGGAGAGACCGGCGATGCCGCCGCCGACGATGAGGATGTCGCACTCGAGGGAGCTCATGCGGTCATCCTAGGAGGGGTCTCCCCCATCCGGCGTTCCGGCGGCGTGGGGCCTCGCTCAGGAGGCGCCGACGTGCGCACCCTGCTCGGCGTCGTCGTGCTCCGGTGCGCCCGCGGAGACGTCGGCGCGCGCCGCGACGAAGGCGCGCACGCACGACTCGATGTCCTCGTCCGTGTGGGCCGCGGAGAGCTGCACGCGGATGCGCGCCTTGCCCTTCGGCACCACCGGGTAGCTAAAGGCCGTCACGAAGACACCGTGCGCGAGCATCGCGTCCGCCGTCCGCGCGGCGAGGACCGCGTCACCGAACATGACCGGGATGATGGCGTGCTCGCCGTCGAGGAGGTCGAAGCCCTCCTCGGTCATCCGGCGGCGGAAGAGCGCCGCGTTGTCGGTCAGCCTGCCGCGGAGCTCGGCACTGTTCTCGACGAGGTCGAGCGCAGTGAGCGTTGCGGCGACGATCGACGGTGCCAGCGAGTTCGAGAACAGGTACGGACGCGCCCGCTGGCGCAGCAGCGCCACGATCTCGGCGCGTGCGGCGACGTACCCGCCGGACGCGCCGCCGAGCGCCTTGCCGAAGGTCCCGGTGAAGATGTCCACGCGGTCGGCGACACCCGCGTGCTCCGGCGTTCCTGCGCCGCTCGGGCCCATGAAGCCGACGGCATGGGAGTCGTCGACCATGACCATCGCGTCGTAGCGCTCTGCGAGGTCGCAGATGGCCTCGAGCGGCGCGAGGTAGCCGTCCATCGAGAAGATGCCGTCGGTGACCACGAGGCGTCGCCGTGCCCCCGATGCCTCCTGGAGCTTTGCCTCGAGATCCGCCATGTCGCGGTTCGCGTAGCGGAAGCGCTGGGCCTTGGAGAGCCGGATGCCGTCGATGATGGACGCGTGGTTCAGGGCGTCCGAGATCACGGCGTCCTCGGCGCCGAGCAGCGACTCGAAGACCCCGCCGTTCGCGTCGAAGCAGGAGGAGAAGAGGATGGTGTCCTCCGTGCCGAGGAACTGCGAGACGCGGCGCTCCAGCTCGAGGTGGAGGTCCTGCGTACCGCAGATGAAGCGGACAGAGGCCATGCCGAAGCCACGCTCGTCGAGGGCCGTCTTCGCGGCCGCGATGATGTCCGGGTGGTCCGCCAGCCCCAGGTAGTTGTTGGCGCAGAAGTTGAGCACCCGAGCGCCCTCGGCGTCGAGCGCCCCGGCCGTGATGTGGCTGGACTGCGCGGAAGAGATGCGGCGCTCGTGCTTGAAGAGGCCTGCGTCCCTGATGTCGTCGAGCTCACCGGCGAGCTGATCGCGAACTGCTGAGTACATGGTGTTCCTGCCTCCCTAGAAGACGGTCCAGTCGAGGACCACTTTGCCACCGGCGCCGTCGCGCGCGGTCCTGAATCCCTGCTGCCACTCACTCGCCGGCAGGCAGTCGGTGACCACCGACGAGACGGCGTCGCGCAGCGTCCGGTTGGACTGCAGCATGGCGCTCATCGCGTACCAGGTCTCGAACATCTCGCGTCCGTAGATGCCCTTGAGCGTGAGCATGTGCGTGACCACCTTGCCCCAGTCGATGGTGATGGGCGCCGAGGGCAGGCCCAGCATCGCGATCCTGCCGCCGTGGTTCATGTTGTCGATCATCTCGGGCAGCGCCGTGGCGTGGCCGGACATCTCCATCCCGACGTCGAAGCCCTCCTTCATGCCGAGCTCCCGCTGCGCGTCGGCGATGCGCGTCCGGCTGACGTCGACGGCGATGTCCGCCCCGACCCCGCGGGCCAGCGCGAGGCGCGACGGCGAGACGTCGGTGATCGCGATCTTGCGGGCTCCGGCGTGCCGGGCGACCGCGACGGCCATCAGGCCGATGGGACCCGCCCCGGTGATGAGCACGTCCTCGCCGACGAGCGGGAAGCTCAGGGCGGTGTGGACGGCGTTGCCGAACGGATCGAAGACGGCGCCGAGTTCTGGGGTGATCGTGGCGTCGTGCACCCACACGTTGGTTTCGGGGACGACGACGAACTCGGCGAAGGCGCCGTCGCGCTGCACACCGACGCTGGAGGTCCTGATGCACATCTGCCGGCGGCCGGCGCGGCAGTTGCGGCAGATCCCGCAGACGATGTGCCCCTCACCCGAGACGCGGTCGCCGACCCGCACGTCGCGGATCCCCTCGCCGAGCGCCACGACCTCCCCGTAGAACTCGTGACCGGGAATGAGCGGCGCGGTGATCATGCTCTGCGCCCAGGAGTCCCAGCTCTCGATATGGAGGTCCGTGCCGCAGATGCCCGTGGTCATCACGCGGATCTTGACCTCGCCCCACCCCGCCTCGGGCTCGGGGCGATCCACGAGCTCGAAGCCCGGACGGGCTCCGGAGGTGTACAGCGCCTTCACTGACCACGTCCTTCCACGCCGCTTCCCGATCACGGCGGGGTGGGCCGGAGGGTGCGGTACGAGTGCTGGGCGGGATGTGCCCGGAGCAACGATATCAGCGGGCTCCGGGCGGGACCTCCGCGGCGGGTGCCCTCTCGACGGCGCGCGGGTATCGAGCCGTTCCGCGGCCGGGCGGGACGCGGATTGTTCCGGGGCCGGGCGGGACCTACGCGGCGGGTGCCCACTCGGCCGCACCCGGGCCGCGCTGCCGTCAGTCCTGGAGGACGGCGTGCAACGTCTCGATCCCGAGTGCACGGAGCGCCGGGGCGTCGTCCGACGACGCCGCGAGTGCGCTGCCCAGACTCACCGCCCAGCCACGGGCGCGGTCCCACAGGCCCGGATCGGCGGGCACACGATCGTCGATGAGCCCGCGGAACGCAGCACGCCCGGTGACGCCGAAGTGCAGCCACGCCGCCGCGAGGTCCGTTGCCGGGTCGCCCGCGCGCAGGTCGCCGAAGTCGACGACGCCGGCGAGCTCCCCCCGCTGTGTCAGCACGGTGTTGGCCGGGTGCAGGTCGCCGTGCAGCCAGACGGGCGGCGCGGACCGGGTGGGCGCAGTGACCGCGTGCCCAGACGTCCTGCACCGTGCTGCCCGGTCCCTGCCCGAGGGAGACGAGCCGCGCACGCACGACGTCGTCGCGCGCTGCGAGCGGTCCTCCGCGGCCCACCGGACTTACCGGGGCGTCGTCGGGCGCGGGCCGATGGAAGTCGGCGAGGAAACGGGCCAGCGGGACGGCGGCCGGTGTCCGGTCGGCGCGCGGGACGGCGGCGGCCGGGACGCCCTCGATCCAGCGGCAGACCGACCAGTGCCAGGGGTACCCCGCGCCGGGTACCCCGACGCGCAACGGTGCCGACGTCGGGAGCCCCACCGTGCGCACGAGGCCGGGCAGCCAGCGCTGCTCCTCGATCATGAGGGCGTCCGCGACCGCGCGCCTCGGCAGCCGCACCAGGAGCGCCGGTCCGAGCCGGAACAGCTTGTTGTCCCAGCCGTTGCCCACGAACTCCACGGGAAGATCGGCCAGGTCGGGGTGCTGCTCGTGCAGCAGCGATCGGACGAGGGCGGCCGTGACGTCGAACTCGGCCTGCGGCATCAGGGCCATCGGAACCTCCTGGAACTGCAGAGCCGGGGCAACGGGCCGGACCCGGGGTGAATTCACCCCGGGTCCGGCCGGCCGCCGCGGCGATCCGACCCGGTGTGTATCCGATCAGGGGGGGTCCCTTGAGCACCCGGCCTGATCAGCCCTCGACGCCGAGGCGCTGCAGGATGAGTTCGCGCACCCGGCCGGCGTCGGCCTGTCCGCGGGTCGCCTTCATGACGCCTCCCACGATCGCACCGACGGCCTGCACCTTGCCGCCGCGGATCTTCTCGGCGACGTCCGGCTGCGCAGCGAGCGCCCCGTCGATCGCCTCGAGGAGCGGGCCGTCGTCGGACACGACCGCGAGGCCGCGCTTCTCGACCACCTCGGCGGGTGTGCCCTCGCCGGCGAGGACGCCGTCGAGCACGTCGCGGGAGAGCTTGTCGTTGATCTTGCCGGACTCGATGAGCGCGTTGAGCTCGACGATCAGCTCGGGCGTGACGCCGAGTTCGGCGGGCTCGACGTCGGCCAGCTTGGCCCGGCGGGAGATCTCGCCCATCCACCACTTACGGGCGACGGCTGCGCTCACGCCGGCGGCGATCGTGTCCTCGACGGAGGACATGACCCCTGCGTTGACGACGTCGCGGAACTCGGCGTCCGAGTAGCCCCAGTCACCCTGGAGCCGCTTGCGGCGCTCGGCGGGCGGCTCGGGCAGTTCCGCGCGGAGCTTCTCGATCCAGGCGTCGTTCGTGACCACGGGAACGAGGTCGGGCTCGGGGAAGTAGCGGTAGTCGTCGGCGTCGGACTTGGGGCGTCCCGACGTCGTGGACCGCGTGTCCTCGTGCCAGTGCCGGGTCTCCTGGATGATGGGCGTGCCGGTGTCGAGGACGGCCGCGTGCCGCTGGATCTCGTAGCGGACGGCGTGCTCGACCGACCGGAGCGAGTTCACGTTCTTGGTCTCGGTACGCGTCCCGAACGTCTCCTGGCCGTACGGACGCAGGGAGACGTTCGCGTCGCAGCGCACGTTGCCGCGCTCCATGCGGGCATCGGAGACACCGAGGTTCTTGACGATCTCGCGGATCGCGGCGACGTAGGCCTTCGCGAGTTCGGGGGCACGCGACCCGGCGCCCTCGATCGGCTTGGTGACGATCTCGATGAGCGGCACCCCGGCGCGGTTGTAGTCGACGAGCGAGAACTCGGCACCCTGGATGCGGCCCGTCGAGCCACCCATGTGGGTGAGCTTGCCGGCGTCCTCCTCCATGTGGGCGCGCTCGATCTCGACGCGGAACACCGTGCCGTCGGCCAGCTCGATGTCGATGAAGCCGTCGTAGGCGATCGGGTCCTCGAACTGGGACGTCTGGAAGTTCTTCGGGGTGTCCGGGTAGAAGTAGTTCTTCCGCGCGAAGTAACACTTCTCGGCGATGCTGCAGTTCAGCGCGAGGCCGATCTTGATCGCGGACTCCACGGCCACACCGTTGACCACGGGCAGCACGCCAGGCAGCCCGAGATCCACCGGCGTCACGTTGGTGTTCGGCACGTCGCCGAAGGCGTTCGGCGCGGAGGAGAACATCTTGGTCCTCGTGTTCAGCTCCACGTGGACCTCGAACCCGAGCACGGGATCGTACTTCTCCATGGCCTCCTCGAAGGAGAGGACCTCATCGGTTACAGCAGTCATGACGTACCACCTGGGATAGCAGTGATCTGCGGGGCCTTGGCCAGCAGCGGGCCGCCCCATGTCTCTTCGAGCAGCGCCTCGAGGACCGCGCCCACGCGGTAGAGGCGTGCGTCCTGGCGCGCGGGGGCGAGGAGCTGGATGCCGACCGGCAGCCCGTCCTCGTCCGCGAGCCCGCCCGGCAGGGAGAGCCCGGGGACACCCGCCATGTTCGCGGGGATGGTGGCGACGTCGTTCAGGTACATCGCCAGCGGATCGTCGAGCTTCTCCCCCAGCTTGAAGGCCGTGGTCGGGGCGGTCGGCGAGATGAGCACGTCGGCCTGCTCGAACGCGGCGGCGAAGTCACGCTGGATGAGCGTGCGGACCTTCTGCGCCGAGCCGTAGTAGGCGTCGTAGTAGCCGGCGCTCAGCGCGTAGGTGCCGAGGATGATGCGGCGCTTGACCTCGTCGCCGAAGCCGGCTGCGCGGGTGGCTCCCATGACGCGCTCAATGGTCGGGGCGCCATCGGGCACCACGCGCAGACCGAAGCGGACGCCGTCGTACTTGGCCAGGTTGCTGGAGGCCTCCGACGGCATGATCAGGTAGTAGGCGCCGAGCGCGTACCGGAAGTTGGGGCACGAGACCTCGACGATCTCGGCACCCGCGGAGCGCAGCAGCTCGAGCGACTCCGAGAACCGCGTGAGGACGCCGGCCTGGTAACCCTCGCCCTGCAGTTCTTTGATCACGCCGATCCGCATGCCTTCGACCTGGCCCATGCGGGCGGCCTCGACGAGTGCGCCGACGGGGTCGGTGAGCGACGTGGAGTCGTGGGGATCGTGGCCGCCGATGACCTCGTGCAGCAGGGCGCTGTCGAGGACGGTGCGGGACACCGGACCGATCTGGTCGAGCGAGGACGCCATCGCGATGGCCCCGTAGCGGGACACGCCGCCGTAGGTCGGCTTCACGCCGACGGTCCCGGTCACCGCGCCGGGCTGGCGGATGGAGCCGCCGGTGTCGGTGCCGAGGGCCAGGGGTGCCTCGAACGCGGCGACGGCGGCAGCGGACCCGCCGCCGGATCCGCCGGGGATACGATCCAGGTCCCAGGGGTTCCTGGTGGGTCCGAACGCGGAGTGCTCGGTCGAGGAGCCCATGGCGAACTCGTCGAGGTTCGTCTTCCCGAGGATCGGCATCTTCGCCGCGCGGAGCTTCCGCACCACGGTCGCGTCGTAGGGGCTCTGCCAGCCCTCGAGGATCTTCGAGCCGGCCGTGGTCGGCTGGCCCTTCGTCACGATGAGGTCCTTGACGGCGATCGGTACACCCGCCAGCGGGTGGAGGGTGTCGCCGTCGGCCCGGGCCCTGTCGACCTCGGCGGCGACGAGCAGCGCCTCGTCCGTGTTGACGTGCAGGAAGGCGTTGATGGCGCCGTCCACGGCGTCGATGCGGTCCAGGTAGGCCTGCGTGGCCTCGACGGCGGAGACCTCCTTCGACGCGAGCTTCCGCGAGAGGGCGTCGGCGGAGAGGTGAATCAGATCGGCCATGGGTTACTCCCCGTCCAGGATCGCGGGCACCTTGAAGCGTCCGTCGGCGTTGTCGGGTGCGCCGAGCAGCGCTTCCTCGTTGGTGAGGGTCTCCCCCACCACGTCCTCGCGGAACACGTTGCTCAGCGGGATCGGGTGGCTGGTCGCGGGGACGTCGTCGCCCGCCACCTCGCTCACGGACTTGATGGACTCGACGATCACGGCGAGTTCCCCGGCCATGCGGTCGAGCTCCTCGTCGGTCATGTCGATGTGGGCGAGGCGCGCGAGGTGCGCGACGTCGTCCCGGTTGATCTCGGCCATGGATCTCCCCTGGTTGGAGGCGTGGGTTTCTGCGTCCATCCTAGTGCGGGCGCGCGCGATGGCCCGCACTGCGGGGTGGGTGACGGCGGTGCAGCAGGATCCGGAGGGCCAGGATTCAGAGGGCCAGGCGGAACACCCAGAGGATGATGTCCTCGTTCGGGACCACCCAGTCCCGCTCCGGCACCCGGACGAAGCCCATGGACGCGTACAGGCCGTGCGCCCGGACCATCTCGGAACCACTCGTGAGGCTCACGGCCTCGATGCCGGCCAGGGTCCGCGCGTGCTCGATGATGCGCTCGACCATGACGCGCCCCACGCCACCGCGCTGGACCGCGGGGTCGACGGCGAGCATGCGGAACTCGAGTTCACCCTCCACCGCGATGTCCGTGTACCGCTGGCCCGCGAACGTCAGCGCGACGGAGCCGATGACGGCGCCGTCGCGCTCGGCCACCCAGATCTCCGCGTGCTCGGCACGGTGCTCCACATCGGCGAGGACCGCCATGTACGGGTGCGTCTCGTCCGTGAAGTAGCCGGCCTCGAGGTAGGCGCCGCGCGTGATGCGGCGGACGTCGTCGTAGTCCTCCGGCCGGACAGGGCGGATGACGATGCCGGAACGGAGGGGGTCTTCACCGGAGGGGGCTGGAATCACCCGACCATCCTGTCACGATGCTCACCCGCGGGCCCGCTCGGGGATCCGTTCGAAGGTAAGGGTGCCGGCGTCGCTGGTCATGATCAGGGTGCCGCCGTCCACGGTGTAGCTGACGGGTGCGGAGAAGAACGAGTGCACCCAGGCATCGCGGCTCGCCGTTGGTTCCTCGCAGGCGACGGCCGCGACGGCAGCCCTCGACATGTCGACCACGATGTCGTCGTCGGTGATGACGACGGGCGCATTGATGGCAGCGCAGGGCGGGAGGATGACCGCCGTGTACTCACCGTTGAGGGTGGTGGCGCTCCACCGCACGGGTTGCTGGTCGATCCAGCCGAGCTCACCCGAGCCGTCCGTGCCGGACACCGATCGGAATTCGACGTCATCCAGGCGACGCTCGGCGGCGGACAGACATCCGGTGAGGGTCAGGGCGAGGGTTCCGCCGATCGCGAGCGACACGAGGAGGGTGGAGAGGCGGCGTCCTGTCATGGCTCATCGGAGCATGGAATCCGCCTGCGGTCGAGACCCTGCGGGCTCACGAGGGTCTGGGGACCGCCCACTGGCCTCGGGCTCATCGATGCGGGCTCGTCACATCGCCCGGCCCAGCGCAGCCAGCACCCGCGTGCGCAGCAGCTCGTACTCGCCGGCGTAGGCACGAGGCCCTCCGGGCGGCCGCACGACGACGCGGGGTTCCCCGATCACGTGCTCGGGCCCGAACTGTTCCCGGGTCAGGTCGATCTCGAGGCCGGCGGGCATCCGGTTCCAGTAGTGCACCTGGGCTGCTTGGTCAGGATGCGTGACGTCCGCGATCAGCAGGTCCCCGCCGAGGAGGTCCTGCAGCACGAGCGCCGTCGGTCCGCACTGGCCCCGCGCCGGGACGTCCGCGGTCCAGCAGGGGAGGCTGTCCCTCGCGAGACAGGTGGTGTCGGGGCCCCATGACGCACGGACGGCGCGTTCCAGCGCCGCGAGCGTGATCGGCGCGCATCCGACCGCCGCGGGTGTGGGTGGCGCGGTTTCGATCGCTGCGGTGGAGATCGGGACGGAGGGCACGACGCCGCCGGTCACCGGTCGATCCGCTCGAAGGTGAGGCTGCCCCCACCGTTGGTCAGGACGAGGACCTCACCCTCCAGCGTGTACGCCAGGGGCTCGGCGATGAAGTCCCGCACCCAGGCGTCCATCGCCGCGCGGGGCCCGTCGCACTCCACGTCGGCGATCGCCGCGCGATCCATGTCGACCTCGATGGTGTCCTCGCTGAGGGTCACCGGTGCCGTGACGGGCGCGCAGGGAGGCCCCACGACGGCGCTGTACTGGCCGTCGACGTACTCCAATTGCCAGTACACCGGATTGACCTCGATCCACGGGAGAGGGCCGGTGCTGTCCTGACCCACCCGCGAGGCGAACACGGCGCTGTCGAACGCACGCTCCGCCGCGGGGACGCATCCCGTGATCAGGATCAGCAGCGCGACGCCGACCAGCGCCCCGCGAAGCGCAGCTGAGCTCGATCGGGGCCGAGGACCACGAGCCCGAGGACCGAAGGACCTCCTCACGCGGGGCAGACTCACGCTCCCCCGTCGACCCGGCGGTACCCCGTGCCGTCCGGGTTGCGCCGCACGAAGCCGTGGTCCACGAGGGCTCGGCGCAGCGTCGGCACGTCCCGGGTGACGGTGGCCAGCAGCCGATTGATCTCGAGTTCACCGAGATCCTCGTCCTCCGGCAGCAGCCTGACGGCAAGATGCTCCAGGAGGTCCCGGCGGTCCTGGCCCGCCCTCGGCAGACCGTCGACGCGACCCTCGCGGAAGAATCTGTCGACTCCCTTCGGCGCCGGTGCTGCGGACTGCGCGAGGACCTCGGTGAACAGGCCGCTGTTCACCGAGCCGTCAGCACTCAGCAGGCCGGCGTCCACGAGACGCTGCCGTTCCTTCGGCCTAGCGTCGAGCGGCTGCCCGACGACGGCCTGCGCGTACAGGTCCCTCGACCGCTCGCTCGCGAGGGTCGAGAACACCTTCTGCCAGGACGGCGCGGTCATCGCACGCGCCCGGCGGTGACCGACGCTGCGAAGGCGGACGACCCCGCGACGGTGAGCGCGGCCAACCGCTCGGCGTCGCTCGGGCCGCCATGGAGCATGGGCGTGAGTGCGGGGCGCAGGACGACGGCGCCGGCCTCCTCGGCGATCAGGGCACCCGCTGCGAGATCGTGCTCGTTGAGGCCGCGTTCCGCATAGGCGTCGAGCGTGCCGTCGGCCACCATGCAGAGATCCAGCGCGGCGGAACCGAGCCGCCGCACGTCGCCGAACCCCTCGAGCAACCGACCCAGTTCCCCGAGCTGGTCCGCCCGGGTCGCGGGGTCGTAGGAGAAGCCCGTGCCGATGATGCGTCCGGTGCCCGCCCCGGGTCCGGGACCGGTCAGCCGCCTGACGCGTCCGTGATCGCTCAGCCACGCGCCCTGCCCGCGGGACGCCCAGTAGATCCGGGACAGCGCAGGGGCGTGCACCACGCCGGCGAGCCAGGTGCCGTCCTCGTCGGCCACGGCCACGGACGTGGCGTAGTACACGATGTTCCTGATGAAGTTCGTGGTGCCGTCCAGCGGGTCGATCGACCAGCGGGTACGGCCGCTGCCGTGCCGCCCCTCCGGCACCGTGGTGCCCAGTTCCTCACCCGTGATGATGTCGTGGGGTCGGGAGTGGTGGATGACGGCACGCACCGCGCGCTCCGCCGCGACGTCGAAGTCCGTGACCCAGTCGCTGTCCGAGCTCTTGCTCGTCGCCCCGAGCGTAGCGGCGTCGCGCCGCGTCAAAACCTGGGCTCCCGCCTCTGCGGCCTGGCGCGCGAGGTGCAGGAGTGCGCCGGGGGTCGGCGGGACGGATGGCAGGTCTGCGCTCACACGCCGTCCTCCGCTGCCGACCGGAGCGCCTCGACGCTCTCCTCGAGCTCCTCGGCGGCTTCCAGCTCCTCGTTCTCCGTCTCGGGCTGAACGTTCAGGGCCGAATCGGACGGAGTATCGGAGGGAGTGTCCGACGCCTCGGCGAAGGCCGCAGGACCGTGCGTCAGCAGCGCGATGAAGCCCTCCTCGTCGAGCACCGGCACCCCGAGCGTCTCGGCCTTCTCGAGCTTCGTCCCGGCGTTCTCCCCCGCGACCAGGTAGCTGGTGTTCTTCGAGACCGAGCCCGCCGCCTTGCCACCGCGCGTGATGATGGCTTCCTTCGCCTCGTCGCGGTTGTACTTCTCGAGCGATCCGGTGACGACGACGGTCAGGCCCTCGAGCGTGCGGGGCGTGCTCTCGTCGATCTCGTCCTCCATGCGCACGCCTGCTGCCGCCCAGCGGTTTACGATCTCGCGGTGCCAGTCCTCGGCGAACCATTCCTTCAGGGCCGCGGCGATCGTGGGGCCCACCCCGTCCACGTTCGCCAGCTCCTCCTCCGACGCGTTCCGGATCCGGTCCATGGAGCCGAACGCCGTCGCGAGCGCACGGGATGCCGTGGGGCCCACATGCCTGATGGACAGTGCCACGAGCACGCGCCAGAGCGGTTGCTTCTTCGCCTTCTCGAGCTCGATGAACAGCTTGCGCGTGGTGGCGCTCGGTTCCGACGGCTTCTTCGCCGTGCCCTTCGAGTAGAAGTAGGGCACGAGCTCGCGGCCCGTCACCACGCCCTTGACCTTCTTGTCGCGCTCGATCCGCACGTCGGCGAGCATCTCGGGCGTCAGGTCGAAGACGTCCGCCTCGGTGGTGATCGGCGGCGCCTCCGGCTCGGCGGGGTGCGTCAGTGCTATCGCGGCCTCGTAGCCGAGAGCCTCGATGTCGAAGGCGCCGCGACCGGCGAGGTGGAAAACGCGCTCCCGCAGCTGCGAGGGGCAAGACCGGGCGTTCGGGCAGCGGATGTCCACATCGCCCTCCTTCGCCGGCTGCAGGGTGGTGCCGCAGGACGGGCACTCGGTCGGCATGACGAACTCACGGACCGGCGGGTCCTGCTGGTCACGCAGCGCCATGACGGGCCCGACGATCTCGGGGATGACGTCGCCCGCCTTCCGGAGCACCACGATGTCGCCGATCATGACGCCCTTGGCCTTGACGACCTCCTGGTTGTGCAGCGTGGCGAGCCCGACGGTGGACCCGGCGACCTTCACGGGCACCATCTGGCCGAAGGGCGTCACGCGACCTGTACGGCCCACGCTGACGATGATGTCCAGGAGCTTCGTGTTCACTTCCTCGGGCGGGTACTTGTAGGCCACGGACCAGCGCGGCACGCGGGAGGTGTGGCCGAGGGCGCGCTGCAGGGCGAAGCTGTCCACCTTGACGACGATGCCGTCGATCTCGTGCAGGAGGTCGTGCCGGTGATCCCCGTAGTGCCCGATGAACTCGACCACCTCCTCCTGCGTGGACAGCACCTTGTAGTAGGGCGACGTCGGGAGCCCCCAGGACGTGAGCAGGTCGTAGGTCTCGGACTGCGTCTCGGCGGACAGGCCGGTGCGCGCGCCGATGCCGTGCACGTACATGTCGAGGGGACGCTCGGCGGTGATCGCCGGGTCCTTCTGCCGCAGCGAACCGGCTGCCGCGTTGCGGGGGTTGGCGAACGGCGCCTTGCCGGCCGCGACCATGCGCTCGTTCAGCTGGCCGAACTCCTTGGTGGGGAAGAAGACCTCGCCGCGGATCTCCACCTCCTCGGGATGGTCGGAGCCCGCGAGATTCTTCGGGATGGTCGCGATGGTGAGGACGTTGTGGGTGATGTCCTCACCCGTCACGCCGTCACCCCGGGTCGCGGCGCGGACGAGCTCCCCGTTGCGGTAGAGGAGGTTCACGGCGAGGCCGTCGATCTTCAGCTCGGTGAGCCAGGCGATGGTGGAGCCGGGCGACCGCTGCTCGACGCCCGCGGTGGCGCGGTCCAGCCACACCTTCAGCTCCTCGAGCGAGAAGACGTCCTCGAGGCTGTACATGCGCGCGAGGTGGTCCACGGGCGCGAAGGCCGCGGACACGTCACCGCCCACCTCCTGCGTGGGCGAGTCGTTGGAGGCGAGCTCGGGGTGAAGCGCCTCGAGCTCCTCCAGTCGCCGGAACAGGGCGTCGAACTCGGCGTCCGAGACCGTGGGAGCGTCCTGGCGGTAGTACGCGACGCGATGCGCGCGGATCTGTTCGGCGAGGGCCGCGTGCTCCTCCCGCACTGCCGCGTCGGGGCCCGTCGTCGTGCCGGCGTCTTCGATTCCTGTGGTCACTTTCCCATCTTGCACTACACCCCTGACACGGACCACCGCGGGCCGGCGGCGGTGCAACCCCGGGACGACGGCGGTCCGCGCCGCCCGACATTCAGTACTCCTCGTTAAAGGACAACGGCCCGCAGCCGGGGCTGCGGGCCGTTGTCCTTGAGGAGTGACTACGCCGAAGCGGTCTCCTGATCCTGCTTGTTCTTCTGGACAGTCTGGCTCACGGTGCCGAGCTCGGAGGCAATGGCGGTGAGCTTGGCGCGGTGGCCCTCCCAGTCGCTGCGGAAGCGGCCGGCATCGGGGCCTTCCCAACCCGTCGATGCGAGCTTCGTGGTGAGCTGACCGACCATCTGGTTGATCTCCTCGGACTTCTGCGTCAGGAGCGTTGCAAGTTCCTGCATCTCCTGAGGGTTGTTACCGTGCGTGATCTGGCTCATGTGTCCCCACCTTGTCGTGTTGTGCCGGCCCCGGTTCCTCCGGTGCCGTTCGCCCTGCCGGTCCGTCCGGCCGAGCTACTACGTCGAACTTATGCGAGCCCCCTGGACGTGTCGATGGGGAGCTCTACCCATGACGGCGTAGCAACTGCCAGGGGTGTGTCCGGAGCATCCGAGACCTAGGACGCCCCGCCCATCGTCGTGGCAATCTGAACCTTATACGCCTTGCCCCGTCCGATGACATACCCGCGGCCCGGCAGGAAGCGGTTCCCCGTTGTCCGCCCGAGGGACGTGCTCAGGAGGGTGTCGCCGTCGATCTCGCCGGGGTTGAGCAACAACCCCCGGCGGCCCGACTTGAAGGGTCCGGCGAGGTTCCACGCACTCGACCACGTGGACGTCTCGGCCTCCCCCACCACCCACTGGTTCGCCTTGACGGCAGCCTTCACCAGGGCGGAGAGCTCCATCTCCGCCGGGGAGTCCGTGAACTCGGTGACGCCCTCGATGAAGAACGCCACGGCGTCGTCCGCCTCGGTGGTCAGGGCGAGGAGACGCGCGAGTTCCGGCTGCACGGCCGCCGGGGTGGCATACGCCTCGTCCCACACCGGCAGGGAGGCGATCGAGGATTTCCTGGCGCCGAAGTAGACCCGCCGCGTCCTCGGCGAGGACCGCTGGAGCGCCGCGGCGAGCGTGACGAGCGCCGTGGTGCGGCCTGCTCCGGGCGGGCCGCTGATCATGAAGACCCCGTGCGCCGTGAGCGCGGCGGGCTCGAGGTTGTAGTCGTCCACACCGATCACGGGGGCGCCCTCCGCACCGGCCGGGAGGACCTGCAGGTCCAGGCTCTCGGGCAGGCTGAGCACGCCGGGTGCCTGCGGTACGCCCTGGCGCACCATCGCGTCGCGGAGTTTCTCCACCTCGCGAGCCTGCAGGGCGAGGTTCGCGTTGCCACCGAAGATGGCGAGCTGGATCTCCTGACCGTCGCTCAGTCCGCGTCCCGGCGGCGAGGTGTTCGAGAGGACGTCCTTCGGCACGCCGAGCATCGCGTAGTCGTCCTTCCCCGCGAGCCGGAGGATCACGCGCCGCTGGATCGAGGCGGCGAGCGACGGCGGCAGGGCGTTGGTGCGTTCGCCGGTGACCACGACGTGCACGCCCATGGGCCTGCCGTCCGTGGCGATCTGCTGGAAGAGTTCGAAGTGGCGCACCGAGCCCTTGAACTCGTAGCTCTCGCGGAAGGTCGAGAGCCCGTCCACCATGAGGAGGATCCGCGGCTCGTCGGGACGGCCCGCGAGTTCCCGGTACTCGGTGATGGTGCCCGCGCGGACCTCGGAGAAGCGATCCGCGCGCTCGTCGATGATGCCGCGGAGGTACCGCAGCAGGCGGCCGATGCGCTCGGAGTCCTCGCCGTCGAGGATCGCCCCCACGTGCGGGAGCTGGTCGAGCATCTGCAGCCCGTTGGACGCGCAGTCGATCCCGTACACCTGCACGGGCCCCCCGCGCACGGTCACCGCGGCCCCGATGGCGAGGGTGCGGAGCGCAGCGGACTTACCCGAGCCGCCCGCGCCGAGGAACGCCATGTTGCCGTCCGTGTCCGGTGAGTAGAACACCGTGGGCTGCGCCTGGTTCGCGGGGTCGTCCGCGACGCCGAGCAGCATCTTCTCGTCGGTGCGGGGGTTCGGGAGCTTCGAGAAGTCGTAGGCGGTGGCCAGTTCCGCGAGCCACGGTTTGCGGGGCGGGGTGATGCCGAGCTCGATCGCGGCCTGGGACACGTTCGCCACGATGCGCGAGATGTCGTTCGGTCCGCCGATCTCCTCCACCTCCGCCACGCCCTCGCGCTCCCAGGCGGGGCCGGAGCCGAAGTCCATCTCCACGATGTCGATCCGGGGCCGCGCCGGCGTACGCGTGGTCCAGCCGCCGGCGTACCCGGTCTGGAAACCCTGGAGACGCCCCGGCCCTGTCTTCGCGGCGCCGCGGCCCGGGATCGTCGGGCTGAAGTAGGCGGCCATCGGGTCACCGAGGATGTCCTCGGAATCGTCGGTGTCCGCCATGCGCAGTGCGATCCGCATGTTCGTGTTGGCGCGGAGGTTGTCCTTGATGACACCGGCGGGTCGCTGCGTGGCGAGGATCAGGTGCAGGCCGAGGGAGCGGCCACGTGCCGCGACGTCGACGACGCCGTCCACGAACTCCGGCACTTCGCGGGCCAGCGCCGCGAACTCGTCGACCACGATGATGAGCGACGGCGGTGTCTCGGGATCCGCCTCGCGCTCCATGGCGAGGAGGTCCTTGGCCTTCTTGCGGTTGAACAGGTGCTCGCGGAAGTGCAGTTCGGCGCGCAGGGAGGTCAGCGCCCTCCGGACGAGGTGCGGGGAGAGGTCCGTGACGAGCCCCACCGTGTGGGGTAGCTGCACGCACTCGGCGAAGGCCGCGCCGCCCTTGTAGTCCACGAAGAGGAACGTGAGGCGGTCGGGGCTGTAGGCCGCGGCCATCCCCAGGACCCAGGACTGCAGGAACTCCGACTTGCCGGCACCCGTGGTGCCGCCCACCAGGGCGTGCGGCCCCTCGGTCTTGAGGTCCAGGTACATGGGCTCCACGCCCTTTGACCCCACGAGCGCACGGAGCGAACCCTGGTGCTTGCGGTTGGGCACCGCGGAGGCCGCCACGGAGTTGTTCTCGCGCCAGCGGTCCGCGACGGCGGCGGTGGCCTCCATCAGGTCATGACCCGCGAGCGTCACGTAGGACACGGCGCGCGGCAGGTCGGAATCGTCGTCGACCGGCGTGCCGACGTCCACCACCGGGGTGAGCATGCGGGCGAGCTGGCCCGCGAGCGCCTCGTCGACGCTCTCGCAGCTCACCGGCGTGGTCAGCCGCCCGAGACGCACCTGCCCCGAGACGTTCGCGGTGTCGCCGTCGACCGCGAGGAAGTCGCGGCACGCCGCGGGCAGGGCGGGGACGGACGTGGCGATCCACAGCAGGTGGACGCCGACGTCGGCCCCGAGTTCGGCGACGCGCGTGAGGCGCGCACGGTCCACGGAGGCGTCGTCCTCGACGACCACGAGCACGCTCGGGACCACGGGGGCGGGCGTCTCGAGGTCCTTGAGGTCCTTGAGGTCCTTGAGGTCCTTGAGGTCGATCATGCCGCGCAGGCTCGGGCCGGAACGGCGGCGGGACCGGGCGGCGATGAGGTCCTCGAGCTGGGACAGGAGCGCGGCGCCCGCGGCGGGGCCGGCACCGAGGTGGTCGCCGGCGAGCGGACTGTGCACCGAGCCCACGTGCGGGAGCCACTGCAGCCAGCTCCAGCGCTCCTTCGAGGCCACGGACGTCAGCGCCGTGACGACGAACTCGGCCGGCGAGTGCAGGCCGATGGCCTGGATCACCAGACCGCGGGCGACGTCGTCCACGACGCCGCGGGGACCGGCGAGGCCCAGCGCACCGGAGAGCCGGAGGTTCGCGACGATCGGGACGTCGTCGATGGTGGTGTACTGCTCCACCGCGGTGGAGATCTCCTCCGCGTACTCAGCGAGCGTGTCATTGCTCGAGGCCTCGCGGATCTCCACGCGCGACGGCGCCGTGCCGGTGCCGAAGCGCAGCGTCAGGAACGCCGCGTGCTCGGGGCGGTGCGTCCACAGCAGCGGCCCGAGCTTGTAGATCGAGTCCACGGTGTCGGCGACGGACGGCGCCTCGGCATGCCGGACGGCGCGTTCGACGCGCTGCAGCCGGTCGAGGTCCCGCCGGAAGAACTCCATGGCGGCCGTGTACTGCTCGACGGCCTCACGGAAGGCCCGCTTCGCCGTCGAGCGCTGGTCGAAGTAGTTGGCCACGAGGATCAGGGGCATCATGAGCGCGAACAGCGCGCTGAACGGGCTCCGGGTGACCGCGAACATCACCATGCCCATGAGCAGGGGCGCGGCCATCATGATGTACGGGAAGCGCTGCGGCTGGGGGCGCTTGGGGCCGGCGGGCGGTGTCCGCGGTTTCACGTCGAAGGCGGGGACCACACGCGGGGACCGGTTGAACTCCACGAGGGGGTTGGTGGACTCACCGGCGCCCGCGCGGCCGAGGGACACCACGCTGATGGTGGTGTCACCGAGCGTCACCTCGTCGGCCGAGGTCAGGGCGGCCCTGCTGATACGCGTGCCCGCCATCATCAACCCGTTGGCGGAATTGGTGTCGATGATCTCGATGGTGTCCGAGATGTTGATCCTCGCGTGGCGCTTGGACATCATCGGATCAGCAAAACGGATGTCGGCGTTGCGGTCCCGGCCGAGGTAGCTGGCGCCGACCGGCAGCGAGAACTCCTTGCCGGCGTCGGGCCCCGCGAGCACGCGGAGCGTCGCGACCGACGGTCCGCGGTCCTGGCCGGGCAGGGAGAACTGGTCACTGACCTGCGTGATGGTCACCGTGGAACCCGGCCTCAGGCCGGACTCGAAGAGGCTGCGATCGGGGTCCAGCGTGCGCCCGCGCATACCGCCCGCCACATAGGACTCGTCGACCGTGAGTGAGAGACCGTCCGGCTGGGCAGCTCCGGAGCGGCCGGGATCGGAGGCGTAGAGCTCGCGGGCCACGTCACTGACGGTCGCGAGGCCGTCCACGGTGACGGCGAGGTCCTTCGCGGGCTCCGGCTCGCGCCTGAGGGTGAGGCGGAGTTTCATGC
Source organism: Arthrobacter sp. TJ-266 (assembly GCF_058269115.1). Classification (NCBI taxonomy): domain Bacteria; kingdom Bacillati; phylum Actinomycetota; class Actinomycetes; order Micrococcales; family Micrococcaceae; genus Arthrobacter; species Arthrobacter sp. TJ-266. The sequence continues at coordinate 3,864 of NZ_JBZCNC010000005.1, read as the reverse complement.
GTGGGCGTCAGTCGTCATCGGTGGTGTCCTTCGGATCGTGCACGGCGTCGGCCGGGTGGTCGAGGAGATGGAGGTCCTCGGGCGTGACGAGATGGGAGGTGATCGCGTGCTCCACGAGGCGCGCGCGGCGATTGGTGGCCAGCTTGCCGCCACCGGCCCGCAGACCGGCGACGCCCACGCGGTCCAGCTTGTCGCACACGTTGTCGAGTTTCCGGTTGAACCGCGTGAGCGCCCACCCGAGGCGTCGGGCGGCCTCCGCGGAGGACGGGATGGAGCTGAAGCCGGTTCCCTCGCGGCGGAGCATGGGCTCGGCCAGCGCGACGATCAGCGCCTTCTGGGCATCCGTGAAGCGGACGGGGCCGATGGTCGTCTCGCCCGTCGCATCACCACCGCGGCTGTCATGCCGGAAGGCGGGCGTCTTCAGGTGGACGTCGAACTCGTAGGTGGTGGGGCCGGCCGTGAACACCACACGTGTCTGCCCGAACACCAGGGGGATCCTGGCGCCGGGCGACACCCAGGCCTGCATGCCTCCGCTGACGTCGGCCACGGTGGCGGAGATGATGGACCCCACGTTGCTGAGCCACCAGATGCCGTTCTGGCGCTCGATCTGCAGGAACTTCCGGTGCAGGTACGGGTTGTCGTCGATCTCGAGATCGCCCTCGCGGCCGATGTCGAAGACGCGGTCCTCGGCGGGCTCGTGCCATTCCCCGCAGAAATCCAGTGCTAGTTCCCCCATGACGCCTTTCTACCCCGAGTAGCAGCTGGTGAGGGGCTCCGACGCGGACCCGTTGCTGCGGACGAGCTGGACCTCGATGCACGTCTCCCCGGAGGGGTTCGCCTGCACATCGGCGGTGAGCCGCACGGTGCGCACCCACTCCCCCGTCTGCTGCACCGTCGCCGTACGAAAGCGGTAGAGATCGCCCTCGCGCGGGTCAGGATTGGTCCAGGAGAACGTGACGACGCTGCCGTCGGGCACTCCGGTGATCCCCTCGGGCGCGGGGACGTTGCCCTCGAGTCCCGCCATCGGGTCCGACGGCGGCTGCGTGAGCCCCGGCGGCGGGGCCGCTTCGTCCTCGCCCCCACCGAGCGCCACGGCGGTGACGCCGCCTGCGACGGCGAGCGCGATCAGGGCGCCGACCCCGATCAGGAGCGGCAGACGACGTCGGCCGGGCTGGGTGGTGTCCGCCGCCGTCGCGCCCGCGCTGGTACCCGAGGTGATCCCGGCGGGCCGGTGCATGGTGGTGTCGAGACGCAGCGAGTCCTCGGGCGCCGCCGCTCCGCGCAGGACGGTGCGCTCGGACCACCCTCCGTCCTGGCTCTCCTGCGGCACGGGTGCGGGCGGGGGCGCAGGCACGCCGCCGGATCTCGATGAGGTGACCTCCGGGGTCGGCGCGGGCGACGGGTGCGCCGTCTGCTGCGGCTCCGCCGGGGGCGGACCCGCATGCGGGGAGGTGGTGCGGAAGGACGACGGGTGGGGGAAGGTGGGCCCGAAGGTCGTGGACTCCGGATCGATCGAGACGACGCGGCGCACGCGCGTCTCCTCGGCGCCGTCGTCCTCCCCCTGGACGTGCTGGGGCGCGTCGTCGAGCACCTCGAAGGGCGTCACGGAGTAGCCGAGCTCCGTCTGGATGCGCTGCAGGGTGAGGGCGAAGGAGTACGCGGACTCGAACCGCGAGCCGGGCTGCTTGGACATGGCCGTCGCCATGGCGAGCTCCAGCGAATCCGGGACGTCCTCACGGCCGGTCCGCTGCAGCGCCATGGAGCCGATACGGTCCATGAGGGCCGCCTGCGAGTTGTCCATGCCGGGGAACACGAACGGCGAGCGCCCGGCGAGCAGCGTGTAGACGGTGGCGCCGAGCGCCCAGACGTCCACCTTGACGCCGTCGATCCCTCCGCCGTGGAACGCCTCGGGCGGCGACCACGGGATGGACATGCCCTGGTCCTCGTCGCCCTGCGTGGACTCCATGGTGCCGGAGATGCCGAAGTCGGTCAGGGCGGGCCTGTTGTAGTCCGTGACGAGGATGTTGGCGGGTTTGATGTCGCGGTGCGCGATTCCCGCGCGGTGGGCCGACTCGACGGCGGACGCCACCTGGATGCCGATGGTCAGGGTCTCCGCGACCGAGAGGCGTGCGCGCCGGTACCGGATGTCCAGGCTGGGACGCGAGCAGTACTCCATCGCGAGGTAGGAGTGGCCCTCGGCCGTGGTGTCGGCCTCGTAGATCGTCACGATGTACGGGTGCGAGGACAGCTGCGCCATCAGGTTCGCCTCGGACTCGAAGGCCCGGCGCGCACCCTCGGTCTTGAGGTCCGAGATGAGCACCTTCACGGCGACCTGCCTGCGCGGCCTGTCCTGCTCGTACAGGTAGACGTCCGCAAAGCCGCCCGAACCGAGCAGGCTGATGTAGCGGTACCCGGGGATGGACGGCGGCGGGGCTGCGGCCCGCTTCGTGGTCACGGGAGGTCCTCGAAGCGCAGGGACACGTCGTCGCCGAGCTGCGCGACGTCGCCGTCGAGCAGGAACGCCGTCTCCCCCTGGCCCAGGCGACGCGGCGGCTGCCCCTCGCGGATGAGGACGGTCCCGTTGGTCGCCTTGAGATCGCACAGGAGCACGTGCCAGCCGTCCAGCCGCACCTCGACGTGCGACCGCGAGATGTCACCCGTCTCGGACTGCACCTGCACGAGCTTCGGCATCTCCTTGCCCTGCACGCGCGAGACCGACGGCTGGCGGCCCACGATCAGGGAGCGGTCGAGCTGGATGACCTCGCCCGTGGAGATGCGCATGACGCCGAGGCTCGGCCGGCGGACCTGCTGCGTCTCGGCGCTGACCGCGCCGCCGCAGACCGTGCAGACGGAGATGGTGGGCGCGTTCGCATGCCCGGCGACACACAACCGCGCGAGGACCAGCGGACCGGTCCCGGCAGGTCGATCCGAGGCGCCCCTCGCCGCGGCGGGCGTGGCGTCGGCTGCCGCGGGTACGGCGCCTCCGGTCCCGGTTCTGCTCGGCGCACCCGGCGCCGTGCCGGGCGCAGCAGCGCCGCCCCGGCCGAGTTCGCTGCGCATCACGGTATGGCCGTCGTGATCGCCCTCGTCGGCGCCTCCGGTTCCCCGCCCGGCGGCTTCGGTGCCGCCCGTGCTCCTCGGACCGGCACCTCGCCCCGCTCCGAATGGACCGGTGGCAGGGACGTCCGATGGTGCTGCGGGAGCGGGCCGCGGCGTGGCCCAGGGCACCGAGTCGATGAGGATCGTGGCCGGTGCAGCGCCGACGGCGGGCTCCGCTGCCACCGGGCGGCCGCCGCTCGGGGCATCGTCCGCGGCGTCGGCGCCGTCCGGGCTCCCTGCAGCGGCACGTCGGCCGAGCGTGGGCTGGTCGTCGGCGTCCGACGCCTCGGCTGCTGTGCCCGCCGCTGACGAGGACGCGCCGTGTCCGTCGGCGTCACCCTCGGACTCGCGTACTGCGGCGTCCTCGACGCGGCGTGCCACGGTCTGGTCCCACAGGTGGTCGTAGCCCAGCCCGGAGGTGCCCTGCTCCTCGATGGCATGGGCGGAGGACACGGGCGATGTGCTCGAGCCCGCGGGAGCCGCCGGGCGGTCGACGTCGGCGGCTGTCGGATCGGCGACCACCAAGGTGATCTGTGCGGCGTGAGCGGCGTGATCCGACGTGTTCTGCGCGACGGAAGCGGCTGCGGTGCCGGAGGGCTCGGCGGTCCTGCTGGCGGGATCGGACGCCGGGACCGTGCCGGGTGCGGTTGGAGTGCTCGTCGCGCGGCCTGCCGGCCCCCGCGTCGACTCCGGCTCCGGCCCCGACGTGGACACCGACTCCGACTCCGACGTCGACGTCGACGTCGACGTCGACGTCGACGTCGA
>NZ_JBZCNC010000004.1:0-605377 GCF_058269115.1 Arthrobacter sp. TJ-266 | reverse complement strand
CCACACCACCAGGTGCGGGGCCTCACCCCATTAACCCCCAAACCACACCCGCGCCGGGCGGCCGCAGCCGCAGCAACGGACAAGTGAACGAGGCCAGGCTCGCGTCGCACCGTCTTCCGGGTCGCCTCGGGTCGCCTCGGGTCGCCTCGGGTTCCCCGGACCGGCGGTAGGGTCGGTGCATGAGCGATCTTTTCTCGCACCCCACCGCCGCCCCGAGTGCAGCAAGCGAACGCAGTGATCTGCGCGCATCCGTCACAGTGCCGGCCGAGTCCGAGCATGCCTGGGCCGGCCTCACCGAACACCTTCATTTGTGGTGGCCCGCGAAGCAGCTGAGCCGATGGGGAGAGAGCAGCTTCTTCGACCTCGAGGGGAACGCGCTCGTCGAGACGTCCGCAGAAGACGACGAGAACGTGTGGGGCGAAGTGGTCGGAGGGAACCCCGGTGAGATGCTCGAACTGACCTGGCGCCACGTCGGGTCGGCATCGGTAACACAGCTGATTCTCGAGCTGTCAGCCGTGGCCCCGGCTCCTCAGGGGCACGGTGGCGCGGAGGAAAGCGGTCGTGGGGAGGGAGCACCCGAGCGACCGGCTACGCATGAACCACACGACCTCACCGGATCGACACTCACCGTCACTCACCGTGGTTGGACGACTGAGGACGTACAGGAGGTCTATGACTTCTACGCGGAGTTCTGGCCCCTGGCGCTTATGCGCTACCAGCGCTTCATGGGGGGCGTATGAACGGGGCCGCTCTGCTGAGCGAACTCGAATCGACCCTGCCGGCCCTGGTCTCCACGCATGCCGACGACCTTCTCCAGTACTCACGCGACCAGGGCCCGGTCAGCGATCCAGTGCTTCCCCTTGCCGTCGTCCGCGCCCGGTGCGTCGAGGACGTGCAGTCTCTCCTTCGATGGGCGAACCGCAACGGGGTTGCCGTCGTCAGCCGCGGTGCGGGGTCAGGGGTATCCGGAGGGGCGCACGCCACCAGTAGGTGCGTGATCCTCTCCCTGGAAATGATGAACCGCATCATATCCATCAATGCCGATGACGAGACAGCGGTCGTCGAACCCGGCGTCATCAACGCGGAGCTGAACGACGCCGTCGCCGCCTCCGGTCTCATGTACGCCCCGGATCCAGCCAGCTACCGTTGGTCGACGATCGGCGGGAACGTGGCCACGAACGCCGGCGGGCTGCGCTGCGCCAAGTACGGAGTGACGCGCGACTCCGTTCTCGCGCTCGACGTCGTGCTCGCCGACGGCACATTGATCTCGACGGGGCACCGCACGTTCAAGGGCGTCGCCGGGTACGACCTGACGGCCCTGTTCACCGGATCCGAGGGCACGCTCGGCGTCATCGTCGGGATCACCGTGCGGCTCCGCTACCTCCCGCACGACGAGCACACGCTCGCTGCCTTCTTCGACGCCTTCCCGGCCGCGGCGGCGGGAGTCCTCGCGATCGGGCGGGCCCGTGTTCAGCCGGCGATCCTCGAACTGTTGGACGGCCGCACGCTGGAAGCGCTGGACCAGGCGCACGGGTCGGATCTACGGACACGAGGCGGATCGCTCCTCCTGGTGCGCACGGACGGATTCGGTGCTGCAGCGGAGGCTGCCGTCGTCCGGGCTGCTCTCACGGAGCTCGGTGGATCCGTCAGTGACGAGGGCTCGGAGGAAGCGGAACGGCTGGTCGATCTGCTGCGCCATAGCCGAGGTGATGGCGTCGACGATCAGTACCGGGTGGGTGAGGATGTCGCGGTACCGAAGTCGCAGCTGGTGCACTACGTCGCTGCCCTCGAATCGATGGCTGCTCGCCACCGAGTGCAGCTGAAGGTCGTGGCGCACGCCGGTGACGGGAACCTGCATCCCACGTTCTGGGTCGACAGCAGCGAGGGCCGCGACGGTCGGGACCGGTTGGAAGCCGCGCTGGATGAGTCGGTGCGGTCAGCCCTCGACCTCGGCGGGACCATCACCGGAGAACACGGTGTGGGCCAGTACAAGCGTCGCTGGTTGGCGTGGGAGCAGGGCCCCGAGGTCCTCGAGCTGCAACGGCGGATCAAGGACGTCTTCGACCCTCTCGGCACACTGAACCCGGGAAAGGCCATCGTCTCCTGATCGTTGCCGATGCCCTCCGCGTGCGCAGCTTTGCCCAGTGATACTCTTCAGGAAATTGCCGGAATTCGCCGGTCTTTCCACGACGTTCCTCGGGAGCAGCATGTCTGACAACACACCTGGATCGCAGGGCAGTACGCCCTACGGCCAGCAGAACCAGCCGCAGTACGGGCAGAATCAGCCCCAGTACGGATCGAACGACGCGCAGGGCCAACAGGGTACGTCGCCCTACGGTCAGCAGGGTACGTCGCCCTACGGTCAGCAGGGCACGTCCCCGTACGGCAACCCCGGCGGTGGCAACTACCCCGGTCAGCAGGGCTACCAGGGTCAGCCGGCGGAGAATCCGGGCCGGACTCTCGGGATCGTCGGTTTCATTCTGGCAATCCTCATCGCCCCGGTCGGTCTGATCATCAGCATCGTCGCATTCGTGAAGTCGCGGAAAGCCAAGATGGGCAACGGTTTCGCCCTTGCCGGCATCATCATCGGTATCCTCTTCACGATCATCGGAGCGCTTCTGCTCGTCGGCCTCATCGCCTTGATTCCAGCGTTCACCGAGTTGGCCGAGCTGTGCCAGGGCGTGCCGAGTGGCACAGAGGTCGAGTTCCAGGGCCAGACGACCAACTGCCCCTAATCACTCCCACATGAAGGACCGGCAGCCTCGGCTGCCGGTCCTTCGTCGTTACAGGACTTGTCGCGGACTTTGTCGGCTGCCTCGCACATAACCGCCGGTAATCGTCGGCATCGGCTGCCGCTCGCCTACAGTCGGGCGGTCGGCTGCCATGCACAGGTCATTCGGGCGATCGGCTGTCGCCCGCTCATCACCGATTCGGCCGACACCTGCTTGTCACCGAGTCGACCGGTACTCGCTTGTCACCGAGCCGGCTGTCACACGCGTGTCGCTGCGTCGGCGCCAGCCCGTCTGTCGTCGGGCGATCGGCTGCCACTCGCTTGTCACCGAGTCGGCGGCCAGCCCGCCCGTCAGTCATGCCATTGCCCCGGCGATGGCGGTGCGCAAGGTCCCCGGGGGAAGGCACGGTCCTTCGAAGACCGACGACGACGGCCGCGACGTCCCGCCGCGGGGATCCGGACGTCAGTTGTCGGCGTACTCGGAGTCCTCGTCGATGCCGATGGTCCGGGCATCCGCGGTCAGCATGATCTCGGCCTCGTCGCGCCGGTGCCGCAGTTCGTCGTCGAGGTAGGACTGGACCGCTTCGGCCATGGGGACGTTCCGGTCCTCGCGCTCCGACATGTACCAGCGGTGTTCGAGGACCTCGTGCACCACCTCCGCGGGCTCGAGCTTGCCGCCGAGCTCGCGCGGGACGGCTCGGACGATCGGCTCGAACACCTCGTTGACCCAGAGGTGCGCGCTGAACTCCTCGTCGAGGCCCGGGTTGTGATCGGCACGGTAGGCGTCCATGTCGTTCAGGAGCCGTCGGGCCTGGTTCTCCTGTGCGTCCAGACCGGTCAGGCGCAGGAGCCTGCGGCTGTGGTGCCCGGCGTCGACGACCTTCGGCTGCAGCTGGATCTGGGTACCGTTGACGGCCGTCTTGATGGCGTACTCCTCGACGTCGAAGCCGAGTTCGTTGAGGCGGCGGATACGAGCGCCGACCCGCCAGCGCTCGCCGAGTTCGAAGGACTCCTTCTCCGTGAGCTCCGTCCACAGCCGCCGGTAGCTGTCCATGATGAGTTCGCTCGTGGCCAGCGGATCCACCTTCTCCTCGATCAGGCCGCCCTCGGCGAGGTCCATCAGCTCCCCGGCGATGTTCACGCGGGCTATCTCGAGGTCGTACTCGCGTTGCCCGGTGGAGAGCTCGGGGTACAGCTCACCCGTCTCGGCGTCCACGAGGTAGGCGGCGAAGGATCCCGCGTCGCGGCGGAACAGCGTGTTCGAGAGGCTGACGTCACCCCAGTAGAAACCGATGAGGTGCAGCCGGACGAGCAGCAGCGCCTGGGCGTCGATGAGGCGTGTGAGGGTGTCGCGGCGGAGCGTCTGGGAGAACAGTGCCCTGTACGGGAGCGAGAACTTCAGGTGCCGCGTGACGAGGACGGGATCCAGCTCCTCGCCCTCGGCCGTGGTGCGCCCGGAGATCACGGCGACGGGCTCCACGCAGGGCACATCCAGCCGCTGCAGCTTCCGCAGCATGTGGTACTCGTGCCGGGCGATGTGCTCGCTGGTCTCCTTCACGGCGATCACGGACCCACCGAGGTGTGCGAACCGGACGATGTGCCGGGAGATGCCGCGGGGAAGGGCGGCGAGGGCGCTGGCCGGCCACTGCTCCAGCGCGACGTGCCAGGGGAGGTCGAGCAGTTCGGGGTCCGTGGCTGCTGCGGTGATGTTCAGCGAGCCGAGGCTCGGACCCTCCGACGACGCCGGCCGGACCCGGGGCAGTTTGCCGGCCTGGTCGTAGTCGGTGGGCTCGTCATGCCACTGCGCGTTCGACGTCTCGGTCATGGTGGTGCCTCCGGTCGGGGCGGGAAGAAGGGCCTGCTTCAAGCGTGGATGCGCTCAACGAGAAGCGGTGGCGCCTCCCGGGCATCGGGCGATGCGGGGGAGACGCCACCGACGTCGTCGTGCGTGGTTGTCCGTGAGGACTAGACCGTCTCGGCCAGGCGGAGCCCGCTCGAGGTGTCGAACAGGTGCACGTGGCCCTGCTCGGGGCGGACGAACACGGTGTCGCCCTTCATCGGTGGGCGGCGCCCGTCGACGCGGACCACCATGTCGTGGTCCTTGCCGTCCAGGGAGGTGTGGCCGTAGATGTACGCGTCGGCGCCGAGCTCCTCGACGACGTCCACCTCGACCGGCAGTCCCTCACCGGTCGCGGAGACGACGAGGTCCTCGGGGCGGACACCCAGCGTGACGGTGTTGCCGGCCGCGGCGTCCAGGACGCTGCCGGGCACCGGGTACACGATGCCACCGAAGATGACGCCGCCGTCGGCGACGGGCAGCTCGAGCAGGTTCATCGCGGGGGAGCCGATGAAGCCGGCGACGAAGACGTTCTTCGGGCGCTCGTACAGGTTGCGGGGGGTGTCGACCTGCTGCAGGATGCCGTCCTTGAGCACGGCGACGCGGTCACCCATGGTCATGGCCTCGACCTGGTCGTGCGTGACGTAGACCGTGGTGACGCCGAGGCGGCGCGTGAGCGACGCGATCTGCGTGCGGGTCTGGACGCGGAGCTTCGCATCGAGGTTGGAGAGGGGCTCGTCCATGAGGAAGACCTGCGGGTTACGCACGATCGCGCGACCCATCGCGACGCGCTGGCGCTGACCACCGGAGAGGGCCTTCGGCTTGCGGTCGAGGTAATCCTGCAGGTCGAGGAGCTTCGCGGCCTCGCGGACACGCTCGGCACGCTCCTCCTTGGAGACGCCCGCGATCTTCAGGGCGAAGCCCATGTTGTCCGCGACCGACATGTGGGGGTACAGCGCGTAGTTCTGGAAGACCATCGCGATGTCGCGATCCTTCGGGGGAACGTCGGTGACGTCGCGGTCACCGATGAGGATGCGGCCGGAGTTGACGTCCTCGAGGCCTGCGAGCATGCGCAGCGAGGTCGACTTCCCGCAACCGGAGGGGCCGACGAGGACGAGGAATTCGCCGTCGGCGATCTCGATGTTCAATCCGTCGACGGCGGGCTTCTCTGTGCCCGGGTACAGGCGCGTGGCCTGGTCAAACGTTACCGTTGCCATGGTGTTGGTTCCTTTTCACGGGCAGGTACGTGCCCGACGATCCGTAGTGAATGGAAGATATTCAGTTGTGGTGCGCGACCTGCCAGCAGTACCGGTGACATCGGTCACGCACCAGTAGTATGACACGCCGACCTCCGGTCAGACCTGTTCGGTGCGCATCCGTTCGAGTTCCTGCAGGACGTCGGCGAACTCCTCGAGGGTCCCGACGGTGAACCGGGCGGCCGTGGGGCCGGGGCCGACGCGGATCCCGACGTCCTCGCCCGCGAGGGTCCGAAGGGCATGCTCGTCCGTGACGTCGTCGCCGGCGAACAGCACCGCCGTCGCGCCACAGGCCTCACGCAGCACCGCGAGGCCCTGGCCCTTGTCCGCGGCCAGCACCGAGATCTCGAGCACGCGTTTGCCGTCCGTGACCCGCAGTCCGTCGATCAGGGCGAGTTCCGCGCGGGCCGCCGCGACGGCCGCGTCCGCGACGTCGTCGGCCGCCGTGCGCGTGTGCAGGACCACCCCGGCCGGTTTGAACTCGATCCGCGTGCCCTCGTGCGCCGCGACGACCTGCTCCACCGCCGCGACCGCCCGGGCCGCGAGATCCTGCTGCTCGCCGGTCAGGGTGAGCGGTTCGGCGTCGGGGCCGAGCCAAGTCTCCGCCCCGTGGCTACCGACCAGCAGCGTGGCGGCCGGCGGATCGGCGACCGCACGGAGACTGTCCAGTGCCCGCCCGGAGAGGAGCGCCGTCGTCGTCCGCGGCAGGCCGGCCAGGGCGCGGAGGGCAGCGGCCGACGACGGGAGCGCGCGGGCGTCCTCGGCGTGCGGCACGAGCGGCGCGAGCGTCCCGTCGAAGTCGAGCGCGACGAGCAGGTGGGGCGTCCGTGCCAGCGTGCCGAGCGCGGACGTCAGCCCGGGGTCACGCGCCATGGCCCGTGCCACCCGACTGCAGTGCGTTCAGGAACGCTTGCGACCAGCGTTCGACGTCGTTGTGCACCACCTGGCGACGCATGAGCCGCATGCGGCGCATCGCCTCGGTGGTGGGCATGGACAGGGCGGAGACGATGGCGCTCTTCAACCCGTCGATGTCGTGGGGGTTGATGAGGATGGCCTGGCGCAACGTATCCGCGGCGCCCGCGAACTCGCTGAGGACGAGGACCCCTGTGTTGCCGGTCCGCGCCGCGACGTACTCCTTGGCCACGAGGTTCATGCCGTCCCGGAGCGCCGTCACGAGCATGACGTCCGCCGCCAGGTACAGGGCCACCATCTCCTCCACGGGATAGCTGTGGTGCAGGTAGCGGATGGCGGTGTTCTTCATGGTGTCGTGGGTGCCGTTGATCCGGCCCACGGTGCCCTCGATGTCCTCGCGCAGCAGCCGGTACTGCTCCACGCGCTCGCGGCTCGGGCTGGCCACCTGGATGAGGGCGGCGTCCTCGACCGTGATCGCGCCGTCGTCGAGCAGTTCCGCGTACGCCTTGAGCCGGTGGCCGATGCCCTTCGTGTAGTCGAGGCGGTCGACGCCGAGGAGGATGTGCTGCGGATCGCCGAGCTCCCGGCGGATCTCCTTCGAGCGCTCGATCACGTCGGGGCGCCGGGCGAGGTCGGCGATGGACTCGGTGTCGATGGAGATGGGGAAGGCGTCCGCTCGCGAGACGTAGCCGGGAGTGCCGTCGTCGCCCGGTGGTACCTGCACCTGCTGGGCCTTGATGGTGAAACCCGTGAAGCGGCGGACGCAGCGCAGGAAGTTGCTGGCGTCGCTGGGGCGCTGGAAACCGATGAGGTCCGCGCCCAGCAGACCCTCGATGACCTGGCGGCGCCAGGGAAGCTGCGCGTAGATCTCCAGGGGCGGGAAGGGGATGTGGTTGAAGAACCCGATCTTGAGGTCGGGCCGGGCCTGCCGCAGCATCCGCGGGACGAGTTGCAACTGGTAGTCCTGCACCCACACGGTGGCGCCCTGGGCCGCGACGGACGCGGCCGCCTCGGCGAACCGTTCGTTCACGCGCCGGTACGAGTCCCACCACGTGCGGTGGAACTCGGGCGAGGCGATGACGTCGTGGTACAGCGGCCAGAGCGTCGTGTTGGAGAAGCCCTCGTAGTAGAGCTCCACCTCCTCCGCGCTGAGCGGCACCGGCACCAGGCGCATGTTCGCCTCGTCGAACGGTTCGAGGGTCTCGTCAGGGGCGCCGTGCCAACCGACCCACGCGCCGTCGGCCTTCGCCATCACGGGGGCGAGCGCTGTCACGAGGCCGCCGGGGGAGCGGCGCCAGGAACTCTCCCCGTGCTCGTCGACCACGCGGTCCACCGCCAGCCGGTTCGAGACCACGATGAAGTCGAAGGCACCGTACGCGCCCTCGCTGGTGAAGGACGCGTCCACGCCCGGCGTGGTCGAGGGGTGTACTGCAGTCACAACTGGCTCCATCGCGCGGGGGGTGGGTCGTGTCCCGACTCTATCGGGTGAGGTAGACCCCGGCAGGGGTGGGCCTGCCCGGGAGCGCGACGCCGGGGTGATTTCCGGCCCCCGCACGCGCTGGGCTACCCTTGGTGAGCGCTCGACGTCCCGTTCGGGACGGCGGCGCCGCCTGGCTGTGCCAGCGCGCCTCCTTAGCTCAGTTGGCCAGAGCACCGCTCTTGTAAAGCGGGGGTCGTCGGTTCGAATCCGACAGGGGGCCCGGATGCTCCTCCTGCGCAGGTCAGGCGGAGGTGCGGTCGGGTTGGGACGGCTCGTGATCGTCCGATTCCCTGAGCCGCGCCGGACGACGGAACATGCGCTCGTCGATCTCCGCGTTCCTGCTCATCCCCATGACCCAGACGACGATCAGGGCGATGGCGGCGAGCCACACGACGACGACGACGCACACCACGAGCGCGATCTGCAGGACCGTCATGGTGCTCCTTCCAGCGTCGGGCAACCACGGCCGCTTCGGTGCGGGTGCTCCATTGTCCCAGAGACGACGTGCGCTGTCAGTCTCCGCGCGCGGCCCCGAGGTCCTCCCTCATCAACCTCAACTGTTCGTGCACCGCCCGGAGTTCCGCGCGGAGGTCCGCCTCGCCCGCCTCGACCTCCGCGGCCGTCTCCGCCGCCACGCTCTCCACGAGCCAGGACGCGAGGGACGCCGTGACCACCCCGAGGACCGCGATGCCCCCGACCATCAGTGCGGCGGCGACCAGCCGTCCGGCGAGGGTGACCGGGTACTGGTCGCCGTACCCGACGGTGGAGATGGTGGTCATGGCCCACCAGAGTGCGTCACCCATGGTGGCGATGTTCGCCTCCGGGTCCGCGCGTTCGACGTCGAGCACGGCGAGGGCGGCGACATAGGCGAGCAGCAGCGCCGACGCCAGCACGTACAGCAGGATCCGCCCGCGCAGCGCGTTTCCACCGGCGCGGTGCAGGGCCCTGAGCAGGGTCACGAGGCGGAGCAGCCGCAGGGGCCTCAGCATGGGCAGCAGCACGATCACCAGTTCGTGGAGATTGCGGACGAACCAGCGGCCCCGCCGTTCCGCCAGGCCCAGTGTCATCACGTAATCGACGAGGAACAGCGACCAGATGCACCAGCTGATGCCCTCCAGTGCGGCGTGCACCGCGCCCGCCGGTTGCAGGACCACCTGCACCGAGTAGACGGCCAGGAAGAGGAGGGCTGCGCCCGCGAGCGGCCATTCCGTGAGATCCCGCCAACGATTCTGAGTCATCCCGTGATCCTAGGACGCCGACCCCGTGCTTCACGGGCCGGCCGCACACCGGTGGACGGCGCCGTCCACAGGCCGCAGGACGGCTCGTGCGAAGGCGGGGCGTCGTGCAACCATCGAAGGGACACGGCCGGGGCTGTTCCGTGACGCCTCGGGTGACCGGACGGCGCCGGGACGACGGCGGGACGAACGCACGCGCCGGACCGGCGCAGGAGGAGGGGGAGAGATGGGCGAGGAGTTCAGTCCACGGACGGACCTGTCGGCGATGGTGGCCGACGAGGCGCGGCCGCCGCGGCTCCGGCGGAGCGCGAGCGTTGCCCTCGGTGTGACGGCGTTGCTCTCGAGCGCCCTCCTCACCGGGTGCTCGCCCGACGGCGAGGTCATCGACGCCGACTACGCGAAGGTCTGCCAGGACAAGACCACCGAGGAACGCGCGGAGGACGACCGCTGCAGCGACGACGGCGTCCGTTCCGGCGTCTACGGCTGGTACTTCCTGCCCATGGGTTCCGGGAGCCGCAGCATCCCCGCGGTGGGCTCCGGGCTGGCCGGCGGCACCACCTCCGTGCCCTCGGGCGCCACCTCGAGGTCCGGGGTGGCCCCGGACGGCGCATCCTCCGTCTCCCGCGGCGGCTTCGGCAGCAGCAACGGCACGACGGGAGGCTGACGTGCGACGACGTACCTCCACGCCGCGCCCGGACTGGCGCGAGAAGATCGAAGCGGTGGGCCTCATCTACTCCACCACCGTCACACCCGACGGCGGTGCGATCGAGTACTGGAACGAGAACGCCTACTACGAGTTCGAGATGAGCGAGGTGGAGACCCTCGAGGCCGTTGCCGAGGAGCTCCACGGCATGTCCCTCGAAGCCGCGCGCTACCTCGCCTCCGGTGCCATGGGAACCATCGGGATCGGTGAGGACGCACTCCGCCTGGCCGCCGCATCGCTGGAGCGCTCCGAGCCCGCCGTCTACGGGCGCTTCGACTTCGCCTACGACGGTCACGGGCCGGCCAAGCTGCTCGAGTACAACGCGGACACGCCGACGGGTCTCATCGAGGCGTCGCTCGCCCAGTACTACTGGCTGCAGGACGTGTTCCCCGAGTGCGACCAGTGGAACGGGATCCACGAGGCACTCGTGGGCAGCTGGCGGAAGCTCTACGAGGCCTCCGGGCTCACCACCCTGCACGTGGCCCACACGGAGGTCGAGTCCTCGGGGGAGGACTGGATGACCGCGGCCTACATGCGCGACGTCGCGATGCAGGGCGGCTGGGAGACCGTGGGCATCAACATGAGCGACATCGGCTGGAACGCGGAGTCGAAGCTCTTCGTCGACGTCGACGACCGGCCGATCTCCACCATGTTCAAGCTCTACCCGTGGGAGCTGATGATGAAGGAGGAGTTCGGGAAGCACGTGCTCGAGTGGCCCACCTCGGTGCGCTGGGTGGAACCGGCCTGGAAGATGCTGCTGTCCACGAAGGCACTGCTCGCTGCGCTCTGGCACCTGTACCCGAACCACCCGAATCTGCTCCCCGCCTACCTCGACTCGCCGCGCGAGCTGTCCGAGTGGGTGGCCAAGCCCCTCCACGGACGGGAAGGGGACAACATCCGCGTCCATGCGTACGGCCTCGAGCTCGAGCAACCCGGCGACTACGGCTCCGAGGGCTGGTGCTACCAGGCGTGGCACCCGTTGCCCTCGATGGACGGGAACCGGCCGGTGCTCGGAGCCTGGGTGGTGGACGGTGAGAGCGTCGGCGTGGGGATCCGCGAGTCCGACGGCTACATCACCGACTACTTCTGCCGCTTCGTGCCGAACGTCATCAACGCTCCCGCGCCGTCGGCGGCGACGCCGTGAGGGCCCCCGGGCACCCCGCCTTGCTGCGCGACAAAGGGCTGTCGAAGGATGACCTCGGGCTGGCCGGCAGCATCTCGATCGGCCTCTCCTCGACCGCGCCGGTCTACTCGCTGGCCGCGAGCCTCGGGTTCGTCGTGCTCGCGGTGGGTGTCCACGCGCCCGCCGCGTTCGTCCTAGCGTTCGTCCCCATGCTGTTCATCGCCTTCGCCTACCGGGAGCTCAACGCCGCCGTCCCGGACTGCGGCACCACGTTCACCTGGGCCTCTCTCGCCTTCGGCAGGGTGACGGGCTGGCTGGGCGGGTGGGGCCTCGCGCTCTCGGGAATCGTGGTCCTCGCGAACCTGGCCGACGTGGCGGGCACCTATCTGTGGCTCCTCGTCGACGAGGAGCTCGCACGGAGCACTCCGCTCGTCACGGCCACGGGCGTCGCCTTCATCGCCGCGATGACGTGGACCAACTACCGCGGGATCGATCTCGGCGAGAAGATGCAACGCGTCACGATCATCGTCCAGTACGCCGTGCTCGCCGCGATCGTCGTGCTGCTCGCGGGGGCCCTTGCCACCGGGGCATCACCGACGTCGGTGCCGTTCAGCCTCGACTGGTTCAACCCGTTCGCGCTCGGCAGCCCCGAGACGGCCGTGTATGGAGTCCTGACAGCGCTGTTCGCCTACTGGGGCTGGGACACCTGTTTCGCCCTCAACGAGGAGACGCGCGGTCCGCGCAGCACGCCCGGCCGCGCGGCGGTCCTCTGCTCGGTCATCCTGCTCGTCACCTACGCGGGCGTGAGCGCGCTCGCGGTCGCCTTCGCCGGTGTTGGCACCGAGGGCATCGGTCTGGGTAACGAGGCCAACGCGGGCGATGTCTTCTACGCACTCAGCGGCGCAGCTCTGGGTCCGTGGGCGTGGCTCGCCGTCGTGGCCGTCCTCCTGTCGGCCGTCGCAGCGACGCAGACCACCATCCTCCCGACGGCCAGGGGCACGCTCGCCATGGCCGTGCACGGCGCGCTGCCCGCCCGGTTCGCCGAGGTGCACGGCAGGTACCGGACACCCACGTTCTCCACCGTCCTCATGGGTGTGATCGCGTCCGCCTACTACGTGGTGCTGACGCTCGTCAGCGACAACGTGCTCGCCGATTCCATCGCCTCCCTGGGACTCTTCATCGCGTTCTACTACGGCATCACCGGGTTCGCCTGCGTCTGGTACTTCCGGCACACGCTGCGCTCGAGCGGCCGCAATCTCCTGTTCCGGGGCATCCTGCCGTTCCTCGGCGCCCTTATGATGACGGCGGCGCTCGTGGTCTCCGCCGTGGTGATGCTGGATCCCGGCTACGGCGAGACGGCCGTGGCGGGGATCGGCGGCACGTTCGTGATCGGGATCGGGGCGCTCCTCCTCGGCGTCGCGGTCACGGCGGTCTACTACGCCGACCGCCGTCGTCGGGAGGCGGCAGACACCGCACTCGCGGGATTGCGGGAGTCCGTGGGTACGGCCGGCCGATCGTCCTCCGGCGACTAGGGCCGGGCGGCACCTCGGATGCGCCGTACCGGACGCGCTGCACGACGCCGAGCGGCCGTCCGCTGCGTCGGATACGCCCGGCGTCGGCTGCGCCGCGTGCGTCCGGCCTCGAGGATGTCAGAGCTGCCGCACCGCCTCCAGGACGGTCTGCACCTCCGTGCGGGAGGTGTAGTCCACCTGCACGTCCACGAAGCGGACCGTCCCCGTGGCGTCGACCACGAGGACCGTGGGGAACGGCACCCCCGGTGTGCCGTCCGCGTTGTTGTCCGCGACCTCGAAGCCGAGTTCGGTGTGCGCGCTGCGGGCCTCGGCGCTCGGCGCGGTGACGATACCGAGGGCCGCAGCGAGGACGTTGGCCGGATCCGACAGGACGGTGAAGCCGAGGCCCGCGGAACTCACCGTGTCCGCCGTGCGGTCAGGGTGCTGAGGGCTGATCGCCACCAGCCCGACACCCTGCTGGGTCAGCGACGGAAGGAGGTCGGCCTGGTAGGTCTTCAACGTGATGTTGCAGTAGGGGCACCAGGCCCCCCGGTAGAACACGAGGACCGCGGGGGCTCCGGCCAGCACTGTCGAGAGATCGGCGACGGAGGCGTCGGCGGTGAGCAGGGAGGCCTCGGGCAGCGCGTCCCCGACCTTCACGACGCCGTCGGGCAGGCCCGCCGCCCGCAGGTCCTCCTGCTCACCGGCGAAGGTCCGGGCGAGCACGGGCCCGATCTGCGCGTCGAAGCCCTCGTTGAACTCTGCGATCTGCGTTTCGATGCTGGTGGTCACGGTGATCTCCTTCGTGCGACGGGGCGGAGGGTCTGGGGTCGGTTCTGCTCCCGACCCTAGGGTGCCCTCCTGCGAGAGCCACGTGCCCCGCGTCATAGACCGACACAGACCCCGGCGCCCGGTGAGGATCACGCGCCCCGGTGGCACGCAGCGGTCCCGCGTCAGCGTAGCGCCAGCCGGTGCAGCTCCACCTCGAGCGCGCCGTCGGCGAAGGTGCCGGTCATGAACGTGCAGAACGGCTGACGGCGACGGTCCGTGGGTGAGCCCGGGTTGAGGAGCCGGAGGCCGCTGGGCGCGGTGGTGTCCCAGGGAATGTGGCTGTGGCCGAACACGAGGACGTCCACGTCGGGGTACAGGGCCGCCATGCGTGCTTCGCGGCCCTGCTTCTGGCCGGTTTCGTGCACGACGACGAGCCGGACACCGTCGAGCTCCGCCCGCGCGACGAGGGGCAGGCGCTCGCGTAGTTCGTCGCCGTCGTTGTTCCCGTAGCAGGCGATCAGCCGGCCCGATCGACGTTCGAGGTCGTCGAGCAGCGCGGGCTCGACCCAGTCACCCGCGTGGACGACGACGTCCGAGGCGTCGACGGCCGACCACACCTCGTCGGGCAGGCGCCGGGCCCGTGTGGGCAGGTGCGTGTCGGCCAGGAGTGTCAGGGTGAGCGGCATGAGGACATTCTGCGGCGCACCTCCGCCCGCCCGCACCGGCTCCGGCCGTCCGTGACAAGCGAAGGGCGCTGTGCCATGCTTCACTAAGCACACTTACTATTCGCCCGAGCGATCAGGAGGATCCCCATGCGCATCGACAAGTCCCAGATCATCGACCTGCTGAAGAGTCAGGGCAAGAACGACCACGCCGACCAGGCGCAGTCCGAACTGCCCGACCAGGTGGATCCGGAGCAGCACTCGGACCTGCTGGTGAAGTTCGGCATCAACCCGAAGGACCTCCTGGGGAAGATCCCCGGGCTCGGTGGCTTCGGAGGCTAGAACCATGCGGCGCACGCGCGCCGTCCACGAGCAAGGGAGTCAGCAATGGACATGAACCAGACCATCCTGATCGTCGTCGGGATCGTGGTGCTCCTCGCCATCATCGCGGCGGTGGCACTGCTCGCGAAGAAGCGCGGGACGGCGCAGCGGAAGCGCCAGGAGGAGCACGACCGGCACCGGGCGGCGGAGATGCGCGAGCAGGCCCGGTCCACCGAACTCGAAGCCCGTGAGCGTGAGGCCAAGGCCTCGATGGCCGAGGCCGAGGCCCAGCAGGCAGAGGTCCAGGCCGAGCGGCTGCGCCAGCAGGCCCAGGAACGCCAGACCGATGCACAGGGTCTGCGGGAGGAAGTGACCCATCATCACCAGGAAGCGGACAGCGTCGATCCCGACGTCGCGGCCGACCACGAACCCCGCCGAGGGCACTGAACGGTCCGATGACGCGACGCAGCACGGGACGGTCACGATGAGATCCTCCGAGACGGTCGTGATCACCGGTGCCTCCAGCGGGATCGGGCGGGCGACCGCGCGGCTGTTCGCGACATCCGGAGCACACCTCGTGCTCGCCGGACGGGACGCCGGGACCCTGGAGGCCGTGGCCATCGAATGCCGCGCGGCAGGCGCGGAGGTGATCACGGTCGCCACCGACGTCGGATCCGAGGCCGACGTCGGACGGCTCGCCAACGCGGCCCTCGCGGCGTTCGGGCGGATCGATGTCTGGGTGGGCAATGCCTCCCTGTACAGTTTCGGCACGTTCGAGCAGACGCCATCGGAGGTCTTCGACCGGCTCATCCAGGTGAACCTGCTGGGTCAGGTGTACGGGGCGCGAGCGGCGCTCGAGGTCTTCCGCCGGCAGGGCACCGGCACGCTGGTGTCGGTCGCGTCCGTGTACTCACGCATCACCTCGCCCCTCGTGGGCCCCTACATCACCAGCAAGTTCGGCCTCCTCGGCTTCCTCGAGGTGCTGCGCATGGAGCTGGCCGACACACCGGACATCAACGTCTGTGCCGTCCTGCCGGCCACGATCGACACCCCCATCCATCAGCACGCCGCGAACTTCACGGGCCGCGCCGTCCGTCCCCTTCCTCCGGTGACGGACCCGGAGCGGGTGGCGAAGGCCATCCTGAAGGTCGCTCGACGGCCACGCCGCGTGACGCAGGTGGGGCGGGTGCAGTCGGCTGCGGTCTATGCGCGGGTCCTTGCGCCGGCATTGTACGAACGCGTGATGGCGCGGGCCTTCCCGGCGATCGCACTGAAGTGCACCACTCTTCCCGTCAGTACGGGCAACCTGTTCGAGCCCGACCGCACCGTCACCGGCGAGACGGGCGGCTGGCGTCTGCTGGCGCGGACGCGTCGAGGCGCGCGCCCGCGACCCTGAGGTACATCGGGGGCGCAGGCGAGTGTGGCCGGCGCCCTCGATGAACCCGAACGGGTTACCGGCTGACGACCACGTGCTCGTTCGGCACGCAGTGCGTCATCGTGAGGCCCGAGACGTCTCGCGGCCCGTTGTTCCCGAGGTTGTTCAGGCGCAGCATTTCGTCGTCGGACAGGGTCTGGCTGGCAAGCGGCGCCAGGTCCCTGATCTCGTCGAGCCCGATGCCCAGACCGTCGCCCACACGGGCTCCCAGTTCGTCGTCGACGAGGTAGAAGTGCCAGACCATGCGTTCCTGCACGGCGCGTGCCGCCTGCCCGATCAGCGTGACGAAGTTGCCCACGAGGTCGTCCTTCTCCCACTGCTCCAGCAGCTGGTAGCGCTGGCCGGCCTGCAGGTAGTCGTTGGTGAGGGGGATGCGCTTGCGCGTCAGCCGCCCGTGGATCTCGGGGCCCTGGTCGTCGTGCGTGGGGTACTCACCCTCGCGGAGGCCGCCGGTGATGGAGGGCTCGTAGTTGACGTGGGGGTTCTGCCCGGGAGCGAGGTCCCTCGCGTAGGACATCTGCCCGCCGCTCTGGTTCGTGTGGACGGGCGCGTTCTTCGCCGAGTTCACGGGCAGCTGCAGGTAGTTCGGGCCCACGCGGTAGCGCTGGGCGTCGCTGTAGCTGAAGGTGCGGCCCACGAGCATCTTGTCGTCCGAGAAGTCCAGTCCGTCCACGAGCACGCCGGTGCCGAAGGAGATCTGCTCGTTCTCGTTGTGGTGGTCCGAGACGTTCCGGTTCAGGGTCATGGTGCCCACGAGCTTCGGCTCGAAGTCCTGCTCGGGCCAGGTCTTCGTGTCGTCGAGTGGGTCGAAATCGAGCTCCGGGTGGTCGCGGTCCTCCATGAGCTGCACGTACAGGTCCCACTTCGGGTAGTCGCCGCGTTCGATCGCCTCGAAGAGGTCCTTCGAGGCGTGGCCGAGGTCGGTCGCCTGGATGTTGGCGGCGTCCTCCTCGGTCAGGCTCTTCACGCCCTGCTGAGGCTGCCACGTGTACTTCACGAGCCTGGTGTCGCCGTTGGCGTTGACCCATTTGTAGGTGTTGACGCCGAAACCCTGCATGTGGCGGTAGTCCGCCGGGATGCCGCGCGGGCTGAAGAGGTTGACGAGCATGTGCATGGACTCGGGGGTCTGCGACATGAAGTCGAAGATGCGCGCGGGTTCCTGCCGGAACGTGATGGGGTCCGGCTTCAGGGAGTGGATGACGTCGGGGAACTTGATGGCGTCGCGGATGAAGAACACGGCGAGGTTGTTGCCCACCAAATCCCAGTTGCCGTCCTCCGTGTAGAACTTCACGGCGAAGCCACGGGGATCCCGCGCGGCTTCGGATGAGTCCCGACCACCGATGACCGAGGAGAAGCGGATGGCGACGTCGGTCTTCTTGCCGGGCTCGGAGAAGAGCTTGGCCCGGGTGTAGGTGGCGATCGGCTCGTCACCCCAGGTGCCGGTGGCCTCGAAGTCCCCGTAGGCGACGAACCCGCGGGCGTGGACGACACGCTCCGGGATGCGCTCGCGGTCGAAGTGGGTGATCTTCTCGAGGAACTGGTAGTTCTCGAGGGTCGCCGGACCCCGGGCCCCGACCGTCCGGGAGTTCTGGTTGTCGTAGACCTGGTGGCCCTGTCGGTTGGTCAGGACGGGACGATCGTCCCCTTCGGCGGGCGGCTGGCTGGCGACATCGGTCATGAGAATCTCCTCACAGCGGACTCTTGACGGGCGCGGTGGCGCGGGATGGTCCGGAGCATCCCGCAGACACTTTCGACGCTACCGAAGCCTCCGATGGTCAGCAACCTTGGTATTCACTCGACGACGTCCACGAACACCGGGTTCGCGTAGAACCACGTGTCCAGCCACGGGTCCGCCTCGACGGTGCCGCTGCCGTGGCGCTGCGGACCGGAGGGATCCACAGCGGCCCCGTGGTACCCGGCCCCGGTGCGGTTCCCGTCGCTGCCGCGGACGCGGAGGTAGAAGGGCCCTGCCACGTCCCGGAAGACGTGCGTCATGGTGGTGACTCCGCTGGTGCCGGAGACGTCGAACTGCCGGGTCACGGTCGTCCCGGGCGCGCGGAGGGCGTCGCGGTCGCTGACCGGTCCGGTCACCGGCCCGCTGATGACGTCGACGTGCGCGACGCGCGGCAGGATCCCAGCCGCATTGCGGTAGCTGGTCGGCGAGAGGGTGATCGTCAGCTCGACGTCGGAGCCCCGCCGCACCTTCAGGCGCGAGCCGAGCGTGACGCCGTCGGCCGCCCTTCCCTTGACCGGCTTCCCGTTCTTCTTCAGCTCGCGGACCCTGACCTCCAGGCCGGCGAGGAGATGGCCGTGGTCCACCCACATGCGGCCGCGGCGCATCGCGTCCAGCACTGCGGCGTAGGTCCTCTCGGTGACACCCGTGTGGAGCCGGCTGAACTGGCCCGGCCAGAAATCGCTGCCGCCCTGGGGCTGCCCCGTCTCCACCGGGTCGGGGCGCCGCCCCTCGACGCTCCAGCGGTCGAACTCGCTGGGCAGGCTGAGGTACGGCTCCCGTGCGGGGTACGGGCCGGTCCGGAGCGTGTCCTTGAGCGTGAGGTGGTTGTCGGAGTTCGTGGTGATCCAGAACGGCAGACCCTCGGCCAGGAGCGAGTCCCACACGCCGCCGACCGTCGCCGTCGCCCAGTCGAAACCGCCGTAGGGGCGATAGGCGTCCGCGGGGAACCCGGGGAAGCTGTACTGGCTCGGTGCGTTGGTGTACTCGCCGCGCTGATCGCCCGGCACGGTGTTCTGACTGATACCGCTGCCCTGCGCACCGGGCGCGCCCTCCATGCCGATCATCACGTCGCGGGCGGCGTCGCGCCAGGCCCGCAGTTCATGGGGCGAGTCGATGCCGAGGCGCAGGGGATGGTTGGCGAGGACGACGACGTCGTCCACGTAGCCCGTGCGGCGCTGCTCCGCGAGCCAGGCGATCGCCTCGACCGCCTTGCGCTCCGCGGAGCCCTCCTCGGGCGAGCCCGGGGCCGGCTTCTCCCAGCGGTTGAGCTTCCCGTCGAACACCAGCTCGAAGGTGCGCAGCAGGTCCACCTCGTGCACGCCGGGGGCCACGAGGACGGACGCGTGCTCCGCTGCCGGGATGTACCACTCGAGGCCCTGGAAGATCAGGAGCTCGGGGTGGAGGGCGCGCTGGGCGAGGATCTCCCTATTGGACTCGACCACTCCGCCGTTGTTCGCGTGCCCGAAGTTCGCGTGCTCCGTGAAGGCGAGCCAGTCGACCCCGTAGCGGCGGGCCTGCTGCAGTTGCTGCTCGATGCGGTACTTCGCGTCGTGGCTGTACTGCGTGTGCACGTGATGGTCACCGACGAGCCATGTGAGCTGCGGATCGCCCGCGGCGGCCGGTCCGTTGCCGTTGCCCGGAGCGGCGACGGCGGCTGCCGGCGTCAACGAGGCACCGGCTGCGGCGAGCGCTGCTGCGGACCGCAGGACCGTGCGTCGGTCCCAGCCGATCCCCGCGAGCTCCCGGTCCGCCGCCGCGACGTCGTGCGTTCCGGGGGTGGTCAGGTCACTGCTGCACATGGGGGTCCTCGCTGCCGGGGGGTGGGCCCCCGAGCCTAGGCAGCCCGGATGACGCGCGCATGAACCGCGGGCGAACGCCGTCCGAGGGTCAGCGGTCCGCCTCGTGCGCGGCGTAGCGATCGAGCAGGGCGGCCCCACCGTGGTCGGATTACTCTGCGAGGGCGGACCGCATGGCCTCGAGTTTCGCCGCACCTGCGGGGAACCGTGGGAGGAGGGGGACGTCGGGGTCGGTCACGACCTCGAGCACGAACGGGCGGTCGGCGGTGACGGCACGCTCCCACGCGCCCGCCAGATCCGCGGGGTCCGTGACCGGACGCCGTCGAGACCGAGCAGCCGACCGTAGGCGGCGGCGTCGACGTCGGGCAGGGACTGGCTGGCCTCGAACTGCGGCTCGCCCTCCATCTCGCACTGCTCCCACGAGACCTCCGTGAGGTCCCCGTTGGTGAGCACGCACACCACGAACCGTGGGTCCTGCCACGTCCGCCACAGCGAGGCCACCGTGACGAGTTCGGCCGGCCCGCCATCTGCTGGGCGCCGTCGCCCGTGAGGACGACCACGGGCCGCTCGGGCCGCGCGAGCTTCGCCGCGATGCCGTACGGGACACCCGCGCCCATGCAGCCGAGCGTGCTCGACAGATGCGCGGGCACGCCGCGCGGCAGCCGGAGCTGGCGGGCGTACCAGTAGACGCACCGGCTGCCCGCCGGGAATACGAAGGACACTGACGGTCAATCACCGGGGGCAGTCCAGGAAAGCGGCGGAAAAGCGTCACCGGGGCGTGAAAAACCCTCGGCAGGCATGGGTCGGGGCGGGTAGCGTGAAGGCATGATCACCGTTCCCGAGAACTTCCCGCCGTCCTACATCCGTTTCCTCGAGGCCCAGGACGAAGGCTTCGCCGAGACGGTCCTCATGGTCATGAAGCAGTCGGTGGCCGAGGGCAAGCACGGCATCCTGATCAGCGACCAGGCCGTGGACCGGGGTGCCGAGACCTCGAAGGAGGTCCCCTTCGGGGAGATCGTCGTCGGGACCCGCTGACCGGCATCGCCGCGCCCGAGGTGAACCTCCCCGCCGGGAAGTGACGACGGCAGCGCACTCACGACGGCAGCCCGGGGAGGACCCCAGCACGGAGAAGAAGCGCCGACCCGAGGGGTCGGCGCTTCTTCCATGGGCGGCTCTGTCGGCGGGACGCCGTCACCGTCCGGGGGTCACGGTCCGGGAATCACTGGCCGGGTTCCACCTGGTCATCGGAGTCGGCGCCCTCGGCCGGGTCCTCGGGGTGCACCCTGATGTCCGCCGGGTCCGCGTCGGTGTCCCCCTCGGCAGGGGACTCGTTGTGGATCCGGTCGTCGTTCACGTTCTCCGACATGCGCTCGTCCTTTCGGTTCCGGGGAACGGCGGCTCCCTCACCGGCAGTCTACGGATCACCGTCGGGCGGGGAGGGTCCGGAATCTGCACGTGACGGCAGATGGTCAGCGTGCTTACCATCGAGCCATGGACGGAACATGCCCCTTTACGGCCGCCGGCGGCGGTGCGCGTTCGGCACTCCCCGCGCTGGTGGGGCTGGTGTCCATGGGGTTGGCCTGCGCCGCCCATGTCCTGTCCGGCGGCGTGCTGCCCACCGTGCCCATCCTCTGTGGCCTGGCGGCGTTGTCGGCGCTCACGGCAACCGTCGTCGCGCGCCTGGCGCTTCCCGGGTGGGCCGTGATGCTCGCGCTGGGCGCCGCTCAGCAGGTGCTGCACTGGCTGCTCGGAGGACTGGCCGGGGCAGCGTCGTCGTCGTACGGTCCAGCCGGCACGGCGGACCACCACGGGGGCGCGGTGCCCGTGGGAGGGGCGGCAGCCGGGGGTCATTCGCCCGAGATCATGCTCATGCTCCACACGCACCTCGCCGTCGCACTGCTGATCGGCTGGATGGTGGTGCGGGCTCCACAGCTCGCCCGGTGGACGGATCGTCGCCGGAGCGGGCGGACCGCCGACGCAGAGGAGGGCGCCCCCGTCTGACGGGGGCGCCCTCCGGCTGCGAGCGGCTCTACCGGACGGTGCTCTTCGCGTCGTCGTAGAACGGGTAGTCGATGTAGCCCTCGGGACCCTCCGAGTAGAACGTCGAGGGATCGGGCTCGTTCTCGGGCAGGTTCTCGTGCCACCGCCGCGCGAGATCGGGGTTGGCGATGGCCGGGCGGCCGACGACGACGGCGTCACCCACACCGTCCTCGAGGATCGAGATGGCCTCGTCGCGGTTCGTGATGACGCCGAAGCCGCTGTTGATCAGGACGGGCCCGGCGAACCGACGGCGCAGGTCCTGCACCAGCTCGCCCGTCGGGTCGGCGTGCAGCACGCTGAGGTAGGCGAGTCCGAGGGGCGCGATGGCGTCCACGAGCGCGCCGTACGTGGTGTGGACCTCCGCCGCCTCCGTCTCGAGCGCGTCCTGGATGTTGTGCTCGGGCGAGATGCGCAGGCCCACCTTTCCGGCGCCCACCTCGGCCGCGACGGCGGTGACGAGCTCGATCACGAACTGCGCGCGCTTCTCGGGTGAGCCACCGTAGGAGTCCTCGCGGTGGTTGGACCCCGGCGAGAGGAACT
This sequence comes from Arthrobacter sp. TJ-266, assembly GCF_058269115.1. Lineage (NCBI taxonomy): Bacteria > Bacillati > Actinomycetota > Actinomycetes > Micrococcales > Micrococcaceae > Arthrobacter > Arthrobacter sp. TJ-266. The sequence goes on along the minus strand of NZ_JBZCNC010000004.1, from coordinate 583,289 downwards.
CGTGCAGCAGGTACCCGTTGGCGCCGTGCAGCTCGACGCCGTCGAACCCGCCCACCTCGATGGCCCTCCGCGACGCGGTGACGAAGTCGTCGATGACGCCCTGGAGCTCCTCGCCCTCGAGGGCGTGCGGCACGGGATAGGGCTGCTTGCCCTTGCTGGTCCTCGTGGTGCCGTCGATCGCGATGGCACTCGGTGCCACGACCTCGTACCCGCCGTTGGTGTCGGGGTGCGTGACCCGGCCGGCATGCATCACCTGGGCGACGATGCGTCCGCCGTCGGCATGCACCGCATCGGTGACGCGCCGCCACCCGGCGAGCTGCTCGTCCTCGACGAGGCCGGGCTGGCCGGGGAAGCCCTGGCCCGCGTGGCTGGGGTACGTGCCCTCGCTCACGATCAGACCGAGGGAGGCGCGCTGGCGGTAGTGCTCGACGACGATGTCGCCGGGCACGCCGGCCTCACCGGAGCGCACGCGCGTGAGCGGCGCCATGACGACGCGGTTGGGGAGTTCCAGTGAGCCGAGCGTGAGGGGGGAGAACAGTTTCATGAGGCCTTCTTCCGACGGAGGGTTGTCCTACCGGGCGGTAACCGGGCCGCCGGGGGAGCTATTCCGTCTGTGGCGGGTGTCACGCGCCCGGCATCCGGCCCGCATCGGCGGGGGCAGGGCGCAGGCAGGATGGTCGCGGCGCGACGGCGGTGCCACACTGATCCTGGCCGCGCAGGGCGGCCTCGGCTCGGACGGGTGGTGCGCGTGCGTGAGATCAGGATGTCCTCGGCGTCGGGTCGGTGGATCCTCGTGGCGACGGTGCTCGGTTCCGGGATCGTCGGGATCGACGCGACGGTGGTGAACGTGGCCCTCCCGACCATCGGGCAGGACCTCGGTACCGGCTTCGGAGCCCTGCAGTGGATGGTCACCGCCTACACCCTCACGCTCGCCTCCTTCATCCTGTTGGGCGGGGCGCTCGGCGACAGGTACGGGAGGCGCCGGGTGTTCGTCGTCGGCGTCGTCTGGTTCGCGGTGGCGTCCCTCCTCTGCGGGGTGGCTCCCGACGCCGGAACGCTCATCGCGGCGCGCGCCCTGCAGGGCATCGGCGGTGCGCTCCTGACCCCGGGCAGCCTCGCGATCATCCAGGCGTCGTTCTCGGGGGAGGACAGGGCGCGGGCCATCGGTGCGTGGTCCGGGCTGGGAGGCGTGGCCACGGCCATCGGGCCCTTCCTCGGTGGATGGCTCGTCGAGAGCGTGTCCTGGCGGTGGGTGTTCCTCATCAACGTGCCCCTCGCCGCCGTGGTGGTGTGGATCGCTGCGCGGCACGTGCCCGAGTCCCGGGACGTCCGCGCGACGGGCCGGCTGGACATCCCGGGGGCCGTGCTCGGGGCGGTCGCCCTCGCCGGGGTCACCTACGCGCTCATCGAGGCACCGACACGCGGCGCGGGCGCTCCGGGCGTGATCGGCGCCGCGGTGGTCGGGCTCGCGGCGGGGGTCGCCTTCCTCGTCGTCGAGGCACGCGTGCCGAACCCCATGCTGCCCCTCGCCGTCTTCAGGAACCGTCAGTTCAGTGCGGCGAATGCCGTCACGTTCGTCATCTACGCGGTGTTCGGCGGCATCTTCTTCCTGCTCGTGGTGCACCTGCAGGTGGTCGCCGGTTTCGGCCCTCTCGCATCGGGCACGGCGATGCTCCCCATCACGGCCCTGATGCTGGTGCTCTCGCCGACCGCGGGGGCGCTGGGTGCTCGCATCGGCCCGCGGCTCCCGATGGCCGTCGGTCCCCTGATCTGCGCCGTCGCGCTGGTGCTGATGCTGCGGATCGGTCCGGGAGCCTCGTACGTCGTGGACGTCCTGCCCGCGGTGATCGTGCTGGGCCTCGGATTGTCACTCCTCGTGGCGCCGCTGACCTCCACGGCGCTGTCCGCAGTTCCCGAGCACCAGGCCGGGCTCGCCTCGGGGGTGAACAACGCCGTGGCCCGTGCGGCCGGTCTGATCGCGATCGCCGTCCTGCCGTCCGCGGCCGGATTGACCGGCGACGCCTACGACGACCCGGCCGTGTTCGGCGCCGGCTTCGACGCCGCGTGCCTGATCGGCGCCGTGCTCCTGGTGATCGGCGCGCTCCTCGCGGCAGTCACCATCCGCAATACCGCCGCCATCCTGGGCCGCGCCGGCTCCGGTGGCTCCGCCCTCGGAGCCAGCGTCGATCGACCCGGTCACTGCGCCGTCGACGGGCCGCCACCCGCTCCCGCTGCGCTGCGGCTCTCGCGGTCCGACGACGTCCACGCGCGCGGCGCCGACGGTGCCGGTGAGCCCACCGGGACGGACACGGCTCCCCGCGCCTAGGGGCAGACCGTGCCGGTCCCCGGCACGACGAAGCCCCGGGAGGTGGCTCCCGGGGCTTCGTCGTGCATCAGGGCGCGGGCGCTACCTGATGTCCTCCTGGTCCATCGCGTTCAAGGGGGACCCGCCGCGGTTGGCCGGGTCGTCGCTGGCGTCGACCTCGTCGTCCTCCATCATGCCGAAGTCGACGTCGGCCGCTGCCTGGCCGATCATGGGTACCTCCGGCGGAAGCTGCTCGTCGCCGTGTTCGAAGCGCGCCTCGGCGGTTTCTTCGCGGAGCGTCTCATCGCTGAGGATGCCCTCCTCGCCCGTCTGCGTGACGCCGTTCTCGTCGTCGCCGCTCTCGTTCGTCTCGATCCCGTCCTCGCCGCTCGCGTTCACGCCCGGCTCGTCCTGCAGCAGGGGATCCTCCTGCCAGCGGTCCGGGTTGAGTTCGGCCGCGTCCGCGTAGGCGTCCGGCTGGCCCTCGAGCACGGGGTCGAAGCCCTCGGGTGCCAGGGAGTCGTTCGGCACCTCGGGGTTCTCGCCCACGATGGTCAGCTCTTCATCGGGAAGGTTCTCGGTCATCGTCTTCTACCTTTCGTCGGGCTGTCACATCGTCAATCATCAGCCTACTGATCATCGGGTCGCGGCGACAATCCGTCGTCGCCTGAGGCGGACGCCGCCCGTCAGACGTGGTCGCGCCAGCTGTGCTGCGGTTCGAAGCCGAGCACCCGCCTGGCCTTCTCGATCGACAGCAGCGTCTCGTGCTCGCCGACCTCACGGGTGACCTCGACGCCGGGGAACACCTCCGCGGCGAGATCCGCGCTGGCGCGGCTCATCACGGTGTCCGCCGCGGCGATGATGAAGCGGTCGAAGCCCGGGCCCGCGTTCTCCAGGGCCTTCAGCACGGACTGCGCACCATCCCGGCCGTCGATGTAGCCCCACAGGTTCCACTTGCGGGCCAGGGGATCGGCATCGAAGGAGGGGAACTCCGCGTAGTCCTCGGGGTTCATGACGTTGGAGAACCGCAGCGCCGTGATGCTGAGCTCCGGGTCCCAGCGCGTCAGTTCGATCGCGAGCTGCTCCTCGAGGTGCTTCACGAGGGAGTAGGTACTCTCAGGCCGTGCCGCGTACTCCTCGTCCACCGGGATGTAGGGGGGAGGGGTGTCGAACGGCAGCCCCAGCACCGTCTCGCTGGAGGCGTAGACGATCTTCCGGATGCCGGCCCTGCGGCTCGCCTGGAACACGTTGTAGGTGGCGATCATGTTGTTGTGGAACGTCGCCGCGTCCGCCTGCAGGCCGGCGGCGGGGACGGCACCGAGGTGCACCACGGCGTCGAGCCCCTGGTGCGTGTCGTCCACGCTCTGGAAGGCGTCCACCACCTGGCCGTAGTCGCGCAGGTCGATCCTGACGAAGGAGGGGCTGCGCTCGCCGTACTGGTCCAGCTCGACGACGGTGTGGCCGGCGTCGCGCAGCCCGCGCACCACGCTGCGGCCGAGTTTGCCGTTGGATCCTGTGACGGCGACGGCGAGCCCGTTGCTCCCGGTGGCCATCAGGCGGGCCGCTTCTCGGGGGAGACGGTCTTCGCGACGTCGGTCTCGGCGAGGTCGCCGATCGCCTCGTCGATGGCCTTCAGGACATCGGCCTCCAGCGTCACGCCCGCTGCGGCCGCGTTGGACTCCACCTGTTCGGGTCGCGAGGCGCCGATGATGGCGGATGCCACGTTCGGGTTCTGCAGCACCCACGCGATGGCGAGCTGCGCCATGGTGAGACCCACGCCCTCGGCGATCGGGGCGAGCTTCTGCACGCCGGTCAGCACCTCGTCACTCATCCACCGCTTGATCATGTCGGCGCCGCCCTTGTCGTCGGACGCACGCGTTCCCTGCTCCGGCTGCCGGCCCGGCTGGTACTTGCCGGTCAGCACGCCCTGGGCCACGGGTGACCAGACGATCTGCGAGAGCCCCAGTTCCTCCGACGTGGGGACGACCTCGCCCTCGATGACCCGCCAGAGCATCGAGTACTGCGGCTGGTTCGAGATGAGCTGGAAACCGAGCTCCTTCGCGAGGGCGTGGCCGTCGCGGATCTGCTGCGCGTTCCACTCACTGACTCCGATGTACAGCGCCTTCCCCTGGCGCACCACGTCGGCGAACGCCTGCATCGTCTCCTCGAGCGGCGTCGCGTGGTCGTAGCGGTGCGCCTGGTACAGCTCCACATAGTCCGTCTGCAGGCGCCGCAGCGACCCGTCGATCGACTCCATGATGTGCTTGCGGGACAATCCGACGTCGTTGTGTCCCTTGGGGCCCGTGGGCCAGTAGACCTTCGTGAAGATCTCCAGCGACTCGCGGCGCTCGCCCTTCAGTGCCTCGCCGAGGACGGTCTCCGCGGCCGTGTTCGCGTAGGCGTCCGCCGTGTCGAAGGTGGTGATGCCGACGTCGAGGGCGGCGCGTACGCACTGCGTGGCGACGTCGTTCTCCACCTGCGAGCCGTGGGTCAGCCAGTTGCCGTAGGTGATCTCCGAGATCTTGAGTCCGCTGTGTCCGAGGTGTCTGAAGTCCATAGCGCGATGCTAGCCCGGTCCGGTGCCGCGGCGGTAGGTCACCTCAGGCAACCAACGTCGCCGCCCGCCGCCGTGCGGCGGTGCGGAGGCCTGCCGTAGACTCGATCACCATGACCATCCGCCTTGCGACGCCTGACGAGCGTGCCCGCTGGAACACCCTGATCGCCCGTAATCCGGATGGCGGGAACGTGATGCAGGGGCAGGAGTTCGCCGAGCACAAGCGTGTCACGGGGTGGACGCCCGTGTACCTGATGGCCGGCGACGTCGCCCTCGCGGTGCTGCAGAAGACCGTCCTCCCGCTCGGCCGGTACTGGTACGTGCCGAAGGGGCCCGGCGTCCACGACGTCGACGCACTGCTCGCCCTGCTGCCGCAGCTGAAGGCGTTCGCTGCCGGTCGCGGCGTGTTCGGTATCCGGCTGGATCCGGAGCTCCCTGCCGACGCCGCGGCGGCGCTGGGCGACGCGGGCCTGGTGCGCACCACGAACGTGCAGCCCAACGTCTCCACCGTGGTCCTCGACATCTCCGGCGAGCTCGACGCGATCGAGGCCTCCTTCGGCTCGAAGACCCGCTACAACATCCGTGCGGCCCGGAAGGCCGGCGTCGAGACGCGCGTGGTCGAGGTCGACGACGAGACCTGCGCCCTCTTCTACCGCCTGCTCGCCGAGACGGCGGAGGGCAGCTTCTCCATCCGGAGCGAGCAGTACTACACGGGGTTCTGGCAGCGCCACGCACGTGCCCAGACGGGGGCCTTCCTGTTCGCCTCCGTGGACGGCGAGGTGGTGGCGGCCGACTTCCTCATGGTGCTCGGGGCGAAAGCGAGCAGGAAGGACGCCGCGAGCACACGCAAGCGCACGGTCCGCGGCGCCAGCGCCCTCCTCGAGGTGGCTGCCATCGAATGGCTGAAGGCGCGCGGTGTGACCGAGTACGACCTCTGTGGCGCCCCGCCGTCGAGCGAGGCCAAGAACAAGGACCATGAGCACTACGGCATCGGGATGTTCAAGACAGGCTTCAACTCCACCATCACGGACTTCGTGGGCACCTTCGACCTGGCGGTCGCGCCGCTCCGTCACCGCGCCTGGCTCCGCATCGGCGAGCGGGTGGCGCTGAAGATGCACCGCGTGCGCCACCACGAGAGCTGGTACTGAGCATGGCGACCTTCACGGCCCGTGCGGCGACGGCGGAGGAGGTGGGGCGCTGGGACGAGTTCGTCACGGCCAACCCGCTCGGCGGGAACATGCTGCAGTCCGCCCCGTTCAGCCGGCTGAAGCAGCGGCAGGGCTGGCTCCCCGTCCACCTTGCCGTCGAGGGCGAGGCCTACACGAGCTACGTCATCGCCTATGAGCGTTCCGTGCCGCTGCTCGGAGCGCTGTGGTACCTCATCAAGGGGCCGGACACCGCGACGTTCGAGGAGGTGCCCGGCTTCGTCGACGCCGTCGTCGAGTACGCGAGACGCCGGCGCGGCCGCGTGTTCGCCGTCAAGATCGAACCCGATTTCCCCGACACCGAGGAACTGCGACGCACCTTCACCGACGCGGGACTCGTCAAGACGTTCAACATCCAGGCGAACGACAGCACGGCGATCCTCGACCTCGGACCCGACGAGAACCAGGTGCTGCGGAACCTCTCCTCCCGCGGACGCAATGCCGTGCGTCGCGCACTCCGGGACGGCGTCGAGGCCAGGCGCGTGGAGCCCACCGAGGAGACGTACCGCACCATGTACGCGCTGATGGGCCAGGCGCAGCAGGGCCGCCTCTCCGTGGTGCCGCGACCCTTCGAGTACTACCGCGCGTTCTGGCAGGAGTTCGTCGACGCCGGCATGGGCCGGTTCTACTTCGTCCACGAGGACGGACGGCCCTCGGTCGGTGCCTTCGTGATCCTGTACGGCAGGAAGGCGACCTACAAGGACGGCGGCTCGCTGCCCAACCGGAAGCAGTACGGGGACTCGCACCTCGTCCAGTGGGAGGCGATCCTCGACATGAAGCGTCTCGGCGCGGTGGAGTACGACTTCTGCGGCACGCCCCCCGCCGATCGGCTCAAGGACAAGGACCATCCCCAGTACGGACTCGGGATGTTCAAGACGAGCTTCACCAAGACTGTGACGGACTTCGCGGGTTGCTACGACGCCGTCGTCCGCCCCCGCACGTATCGTGTGTGGCATGCCGTGGGGGAGCGCGTGGCGCGCCAGATCCACTGGCGACGACACCGGCAACCTTTCTACTGACAGGTCCGGCAGGACCACGGGCCCGACGGGCCCACGCATGAGGAAACACGAGGTGGGACATGGCGGACGGTGACCGCGACGACGCCGAGGTGCGAGCACCCCGGACGAACCCCTCGCCGGTCGCCGAGGCGCTCCCCGTCATCCGGCGTCCGTTCGACCCGAGCCCGGAGGAGCGCCGCAGGCTGACCGAGGGGTCATCGGCTACCGACACCCCTCCGGCGTCCGGTGGTTCGTCCCTGGATGCCGGAGAGCCCCCGCGGAAACCCGGCCGTCCGGCGCCGAACCGCGCCCGACGGCAGCGGGACGCGGTCACGCGGCCCACGGACGCGCTGCCCACCACGCCGCAGAGCGTGCCGAGGTCGGGCCGCCCGAACGTGGCCGCACGCACCGTGCTCCGACGCCTGGTGCAGGGGGAGGCGCCTCCCACGCAGGCCATGAGCATCGTGGAGCGGCTGGCGGGGAGCCCGTACGCGAACCCCACCATCCAGGTCGGGGGCCCTGATGCGAACGCCCGGAAGGCCCTCGACTTCGCCCTGAACCTCGCGGAGTCGATGTTCCGCTACGGGGCGGGCGCGCTCGAGGTCGAGACCAGCATCATCGCGGTCACGGCCGCCTTCGGCCTCGATCACATCGAGGTGGACATCACCAACCAGTCGGTGGTGATCAACTACTCCGCGCGGGACCAGACTCCCACCACCGTGCTCCGGGTGGTGCGTTCCTGGACCAACAACTACGCGGGGCTCACCGCCATCCACCGGCTCGTCTCCGACATCATCGGCGGGGGCGTCTCGCGCACGGAGGCGGCGCAGCGGCTCGACGCGATCACCCACCGGTCCAAGCCGTTCCCCCGCTGGATGGTCACGGCCGCGTTCGGCATCTTCTCGGCGGCGATCGTCGCGTTCGTCGGTGGTGGCCCGCTGGCGTCGCTCGTGGGGTTCGTGAGCTGCATCGCGGTGGACCTCGTGAGCCGCAAGCTCGGGGAGTGGCGCGTGCCGGAGTTCTTCTCGGTCGCCACCTCGTCCGCGCTCGTCACCCTGACCGCACTCCTGTTCTGGTGGCTCCGCGTGCCGATCGCCCCGGCGCTGGTGGTGGTGGGCGGGATCCTGCTCCTGCTGCCGACGGGGCGGCTCGTCTCGGCGATGCAGGACGCCATCAACGGGTTCCCCGTCACCGCGGCCGGCCGATTCCTCTCGTCGCTGCTCGTCTTCGCGGCGCTGGTCGCCGGGATCGCCGTCGCCCTCGTGGCCGGTGCAGCGCTCGGCGTGCCCGAGCTGGAGGTCCTCGAATCGTCCGGGTCGCAGTATCCGTGGCCGGTCGTGGCGGTACTGATCTTCATCGCCGTCGCGATGATCTGCATCGCGGAGCAGACGGACGTGAAACTGGTGGTCCCCACGTCCCTCGTGGCGGTCGCGGGCTACCTGCTGCTCATCAGCGCGACGGCGGCCGGCGTGGGGTACCGGCTCGCCCCGGCGCTCGCGGCGATCCTCATCGGGATGCTGTCCCGCGTCGTCGCGCTGCGGCTCGGTGCGCCGCAGCTCGTGGTCGCGGTGCCGGCGCTCCTGTTCCTGTACCCCGGACTCACCATCTTCCGGTCCATGTACACGCTGACACTGGACACGGGTGTGGTGTCCGAGGGGGCGCTCGGTCTCTTCAACGCGCTCACGGTGGTGCTGGCCATCGCCGCGGGCGTGGTGCTCGGGGACAACCTGGCCCGGCCCCTCACACGGAAGCTCACCTCGGAGCAGCGCCAGCGGAACCGCCGCCGTTAGCGAGCGACGCCGAGGGCCGTCCCGACGTCAGGCCCTGCGGGAGGCCGTCCGGGACCAGTCCACCGGTTCCGCGCCCTGCTGCACCAGGAGCTCGTTGGTGCGGCTGAACGGACGTGACCCGAAGAACCCGCGCGACGCCGAGAGCGGGCTGGGGTGGACGGACTCCACGGTCGGGGTGCGGCCGAGCAGCGGCTTGAGCTTCGCGGCGTCCTTGCCCCACAGGATCGCGACGAGCGGCGCGTTCCTGGCCACGAGCGCCCGGACGGCGGCGTCCGTGACGTGCTCCCAGCCGAGCCCACGGTGCGAGGCGGCCTCGCCCGCGCGGACGGTGAGTACGCGGTTCAGGAGCAGGACTCCCTGCTCCGACCAGCCCGAGAGGTCCCCGGTAGAGGGTTGCCGGCCCCCGACGTCCGTGGACAGTTCGCGGTAGATGTTGGCGAGGCTCCGGGGGATGGGCAGGGTGGCCGGGTCGACGGCGAAACTGAGTCCGACCGCGTGCCCGGGCGTCGGGTACGGGTCCTGACCCACGATCACCACCCTCACGTCCTCCAGAGGTGCCGTGAACGCCCGGAGGATGTGGGCGGGCTCCGGCAGGACGCGGAGGCCGCGCTCGAGGTCCGCGGCGAGGGATTCGGCGATACCGTGCAGTTCGCCCTCGGCGGGTGCGAGGGCCTCCGCCCAGTCCGGCGCCACCAGCTGCCCGAGGCTCGCCGGGGCGGCGAACGGGAAGACCCTCGCTCCCACCGAGGCGTGGCTCGCCCGCGGCCTCGGCGCCGCCTCGGGGGAAGGTGCCGCGCGGCGTCGTGCAGTCGGGCGCCGGGCGCTGTCCGGCAGGTCGAACAGGGCGGCGTCGTCGTGATCCATTCCCCCATTGTGCTGCGCACCCGGCGGACGCGTGCCGCAAATGACACCGGTGTGATTCGGAACTACCATGGGTGGACGCGCGCGAGCCGAGGGAAGGCGACGAGGACCATGACGGAGCAGCTCCGACACAGCGACGACGCCGGGAACCCGGCCGGGGCACGCCTGGTGCTCGGCGACCGCGAGCAGCGCATGCTGGCGCTCGAGCGCGAATGGTGGAAGTACTCGGGAGCCAAGGAACAGGCCATCCGGGACCTCTTCGACATGTCGGCCACGCATTACTACCAGGCCCTCAACGTGCTCATCGACACCGAGGCGGCCCTCGCGCACGACCCGATGCTCGTCAAGCGGTTGCGGCGCCTCCGGACCACCCGCACACGCGCACGGTCCGCTCGCCGCCTCGGCGCGGACATCTGAGACCCGCGGACAACCGAAGGACCTGCCTGACCCATGAGTGAGCATCCGAGCGACGAGTTCGACAGGGTCCCCGAATCCTCGGCACGTCAGGGTGTTCACCGCCAGCGGCTCATCCCCGCCCGCGCCGGCGGGCTGGCCCTGAAGATCACGGTGGGCGTCCTCGCCCTCCTCCTCGTGGTCGCGGCCGCCATCCTGCTCCCGCGACTCGGCCTCACCGGCTCCGACGATCCGCCGGCCGCCTCCGCGGGCGGCGCCACCGCGTCCTCGGATGCCGGCCCGGCGGCCGGCCCGAGCGCGGGCAGCGAGGATCCCGCCGCGACCGCCGGCCCGTCCGGCGGCACCGACCCCACCGAGGGTGCTGATCCGTCCGAGAGCGCCGGGACGCCGACCGGCACCGCCACGGAGCCCGGCTCGGTGTCGGCGGACCGGGCACAGGTGGTGAACGTGCTCAACGCGACAGGGTCGCCCGGACTCGCCACCGTCGCCGCCGGGCGGCTCGCGGCGGCCGGCTGGACGTCGGCGGTCCCGGGCAACTGGGCCGGAGCGCCTCTCGACACCTCGGTGGTCTTCTACAACGGCGAGGTGCAGCGCGCAGGTGCGGAGGCCGTGGCCGAGGATCTGGGGATTACCGACGTGGTCGACAGCCCCGATGTGTCGCCGGACATCTCCGTGGTGCTCGGGCCCGAGTTCCAGTAAGCCCTGATCGTCCGGGTCGGGGCCACGACGGTTGGTCCTGCCGAGGAACCCCGCAGCGAGGCCCCATAGGGCACGCGCCGAGCACGTCCCGCGGGCCCTCGAGCAGGGGAGTGGACGCGTCCGTCGAGCGTCGCCCGAGCGCATGAGGAGGTTGCACTCGGTGGGTGTGAGTGCTAATTATTGAGTTAGCACTCGCGCGCGCAGACTGCTAAGGCTGAGCGTGACGGGTGAAGCAGCGAACCTCTGTGGTGGGGGTGCGTCCGGAGCGTGAAAGAGATCGCCCCGGATTCATCCGGCCGTCGCGGGCACCACGCACAGGCGAGCAAACACGAGCTTCAGATGCAACCGTCCCGAAAGGACCTACGCCGTTATGGCCAAGATCATTTCTTTTGATGAAGAGGCCCGCCGCGGCCTCGAGCGGGGACTCAACATCCTCGCCGACGCCGTCAAGGTGACCCTCGGCCCCCGTGGCCGCAACGTGGTGCTCGAGAAGAAGTGGGGTGCCCCCACCATCACGAACGACGGCGTCTCCATCGCCAAGGAGATCGAGCTCGACGACCCGTTCGAGAGGATCGGCGCCGAACTCGTCAAGGAGGTCGCCAAGAAGACGGACGACGTCGCAGGCGACGGAACCACCACCGCCACCGTGCTCGCCCAGGCCCTCGTCAAGGAAGGCCTGCGCAACGTCGCGGCCGGAGCGGACCCCCTGAGCCTCAAGCGCGGCATCGAGAAGGCCGTCAAGGCCGTCATCGACGAGCTCCTCGCCTCGGCCAAGGAGATTGAGACCAAGGAGCAGATCGCCGCTACGGCGTCCATCTCCGCCGGCGACACGCAGATCGGTGACCTGATCGCCGAAGCGCTCGACAAGGTGGGCAAGGAAGGCGTCATCACCGTCGAGGAGTCGAACACCTTCGGCCTCGAGCTCGAACTCACCGAGGGCATGCGCTTCGACAAGGGCTACATCTCGGGGTACTTCGTCACCGACGCCGAGCGCCAGGAGACGGTCCTCGAGGATCCGTACATCCTGATCGTCAACTCGAAGATCAGCAACGTCAAGGATCTCGTCGCGGTCCTCGAGAAGGTCATGCAGTCCGGCAAGCCGCTGCTGATCATCGCCGAGGACGTCGAGGGCGAAGCCCTCGCCACGCTCGTGGTGAACAAGATCCGCGGCACCTTCAAGTCCGTGGCCGTCAAGGCCCCCGGCTTCGGTGACCGCCGCAAGGCACAGCTCGCCGACATCGCCATCCTCACCGGTGGCCAGGTCATCGCCGAGGAGGTCGGACTCAAGCTCGAGACCGCCACCCTCGACCTGCTCGGTACCGCACGCAAGGTCGTCGTGACCAAGGACGAGACCACGATCGTCGAGGGAGCCGGCGAAGCCGACGCCATCGCCGGCCGCGTGGCCCAGATCCGCGCCGAGATCGAGAACTCCGATTCCGACTACGACCGCGAGAAGCTGCAGGAGCGCCTGGCGAAGCTCGCCGGCGGCGTTGCGGTCATCAAGGCCGGAGCGGCAACGGAGGTCGAGCTCAAGGAGCGCAAGCACCGCATCGAGGACGCCGTCCGCAACGCGAAGGCTGCCGTCGAGGAGGGCATCGTCGCCGGTGGTGGCGTGGCCCTCATCCAGGCCGGCGCCAAGGCGTTCGCCAACCTCGAGCTCACGGGTGACGAGGCGACGGGCGCGAACATCGTCCGCGTCGCCATCGACGCCCCGCTCAAGCAGATCGCCTTCAACGCCGGCCTCGAGCCCGGCGTCGTCGTCGACAAGGTCCGCAGCCTCCCGGCCGGTCACGGCCTCAACGCCGCCACCGGTGTGTACGAGGACCTGCTGGCCGCCGGCGTCAACGACCCCGTGAAGGTCACCCGCTCGGCCCTGCAGAACGCAGCGTCGATCGCAGGCCTCTTCCTCACCACCGAGGCCGTCGTGGCCGACAAGCCGGAGAAGGCAGCACCTGCCGGCGGCGGCGACGACATGGGCGGCATGGGCGGGATGGGCGGCTTCTAGCCCCCACCTACCGCTGACCGCGCACGTCCGCTCAGCACGACACAGCACGACAAGGGCGGCACTCCCGGAAGGGGGTGCCGCCCTTGTGCGTTCGGCGACGGGCGTCGGCGGACGAGTCAGCTCATGAACATCCGGGCGTTGCTCTGCTCCGCCTCGGCGTACTGCTGCGTCGCGACGTTCAGGGACTCGTTGATGCCCGTCAGCGACTCCTCCACCTGCTGCTGGGTGGCACGCCACTGCACGATGAGCTGCTGGAAGTTCGTGGCCGCCTGACCGGTCCACAGGCCCTCGAGCTCCCGCAGTCCGGCCTGCATCGAGTTCACCTCCGCCTGCAGGCGCGCGATGGTGCCCTGGACCTGGGTGCTCTTGGCGGCCAGGCTGTCGGTGTCTACGTTGAAGAAGGCCATGATGTACTCCCGTGTGCTCGCGGTTCCTTGACGCTTCCGACGCTAGGGCACCCGCCGCGCGGGTCAGCGGCTGTCGGCTCTTCTGTGGATAATCGGGCGCGACGACGGAGGCTGTGGAGGAGTGATGCCCCCGGCGGTGGGAGGCCGCTGGTCCGTCGCCGTGCTCCCGCCGGATGCGGACCGGACACCGTCGCCCGTCACGGCGCCCTCTAAGACGGGCGCCTCGGGAGGCACGTGCGGCAGCCGGATGGACAGGGTGGCCCCGCCGCCGGGCGTCTCCTCGAGCCGCACGGAGCCGTCGTGCTGGGCCACCAGGGCCGCCACGATGGCGAGTCCGAGTCCCGTTCCCCCGGTCTCGCGCTGCCGGGAGGTGTCGGCGCGGTAGAAGCGCTCGAAGACGCGTGCGCCGTCCTCCTCGGAGATGCCGGGGCCGTGGTCACGCACCTCGAGGACCGAGTCGCTGTGACCGTGGAGCACGGGCGCCACGCCGACGGCGATCTCGATGGGCGTCCCCGGAGGTGTGTAACGCAGCGCGTTGGTCATCAGGTTGGCGACCACCTGCCGCAGACGGGCCTCGTCGCCCATGGTGGGTGCGCTCGAGGGTTTCCCGCCGTCGAGCCCCACCACGGTGACCGAGCGGTCCGGCGCCGTCGCGCGGGCATCGAAGGCCGCATCGTGACCGAGGGCCAGAAGGTCCACGGGCCGCACTTCGGGGGGCCGCTGCTCGTCGATCCGTGCGAGGGTGAGCAGGTCCTCGACGAGCTGGCCCATCCGGATGGCCTCGCTCTCGATCCGGCTCATCGCCGCGGCGACGTCCTCGTCCTTCTGTAGCGCGCCATGCCGGTAGAGCTCCGAGTAGCCCCGAATGGTCACGAGGGGGGTGCGGAGTTCGTGCGAGGCGTCGGCCACGAAGCGGCGCATCTTCGTCTCGGACGCCGTCCGGGCGGCGAAGGCGCGTTCGATGTGCGCGAGCATCGCGTTCAGTGACCGGGAGAGCCGTCCGATCTCCGTGGCGGGGCGTTCCACCGTCACGCGCCGCGAGAGGTCCCCGGCCGCGATGGCCGACGCCGTCCTCTCGACGCGCGCCAGCGGCGCGAACTGACGCGTCACCAGGCCGAAGGCGATGAGGGACGCGAGGGCGATGGTCACCAGCCCGGAGGTCGTGACGATCTCACCTGCCTCCTGCAGGGAGTCGTTGACCGTGCTGAGACGGGAGGCCATCACGAGGTGACCGTCGGTGTTGCTGAACGGGAAGACCCGTACGCGCCACCCCTGGCTCCCCGGGGCCGTGCCGGCGACGTCGAAGCCCGCGGTGTCCAGCTCGTCGATCCGCTGCTCGGAGAGACCGTCGAGGTTCGGCGCATCCTCGGACCCGGAGGGCTGGCTGGTGAAGACGACGCCACCGTCGGCGTCCACCACGGCGGCGTAGAACCGCAGCAGGGAACCGTCCGACGGCGTCTCCTCGCGGTAGATCTCCCGCGCGACGCTCTCGGCGTTGCTCTCGAGGTCCTGGTCCAGCCGGTCGATCAGACCGTCGCGCAGGAGTGAGACCGTCGCGAGACCGGTGACCCCCACGGCCACAATCATGAGCAGCATGATGATCGCGACGAGCTGCGAGCGGAGCGATGCCGCGTTCCAGCGCCTGATCAAGGCCGTGGCTACCGCTTGTCGGCGGTGCGCAGGAGGTAGCCCACTCCACGCTTGGTCTGGATCAGGGCCACGGCGTCCGTGGCGCGGTCGATCTTGCGGCGCAGGTAGGAGATGTAGGACTCGACGATCGACGCGTCGCCGTTGAAGTCGTACTCCCACACGTGGTCGAGGATCTGCGCCTTCGACAGCACGCGGTTCGGGTTCATCATGAGGTAGCGCAGCAGTTTGAACTCCGTCGGCGAGAGATCGATCACCTCGCCGCCACGGCGGACCTCGTGGGCGTCGTCGTCGAGCTCGAGATCGTCGACGCGGATGACGGCGTCGTCCTCCTCGAGCGGATGCGTGCGGCGGAGGACCGCCCGGATCCGCGCGACGACCTCGTCGAGGCTGAAGGGTTTCGTGACGTAGTCGTCGCCGCCGACGGTCAGGCCGGTGACCTTGTCGTCGGTGTCGTCGCGTGCGGTCAGGAAGACCACGGGGAAGTGCTTGCCGGCCGCCCGGAGCCTCCGGGTGACGGTGAAGCCGTCCATGTCGGGCAGCATGACGTCCAGCACGGCGAGGTCCGGATTGTGGGTCTCGGCTGCGGCGAGGGCGTCACGGCCGTTGGCGGCGGCGACGACGTCGAAGCCGGCGAACCGGAGGGAGGTCGAGAGGAGCTCTCGGATGTTCGGTTCGTCGTCGACGACCAGCAGTTTCGCTTCGGGGCCAGTTTTTTTCACGCTGTCAGTATCCGCACGTTGTCTGTGAATTGTCTGGACCCGCCCTTCACGTGTCCTCTCTAGTCCCTGGGTTCGAGATCGCCGATCGAGGAGGCGTCGAGGATGCGGTAGGCGTACCCCTGCTCGGCGAGGAAGCGCTGCCGTTTGGCGGCGAAGTCCTGGTCGAGCGTGTCCCGTGCCACGACGGTGTAGAAGCGCGCCGCACGCTTGTCGGCCTTGGGTCGCAGCAGCCGCCCGAGGCGCTGCGCCTCCTCCTGCCTCGATCCGAAGGAGCCGGACACCTGGATGGCCACGGAGGCCTCGGGCAGGTCGATGGAGAAGTTCGCCACCTTCGAGACCACCAGCACGGTGATCTCACCCGCCCGGAAGGCGTTGAACAGCCGCTGGCGTTCCTTCACGGACGTCTCACCCTTGATGACGGGCGCATCGAGCCGTGCCGCGAGATCGTCGAGCTGGTCGATGTACTGGCCGATCACGAGCAGTTGCTCGCCCGCGTGTGCCGCGACGAGCTGCTCGACGACGTCGGACTTGGTGTCCGACGTCGCGCAGAGGCGGTACTTGTCGCCGTCCTCGGCCATCGCGTAGGCGACCCGCTCGTCCCGCGGCAGGTCGACCCGCACCTCGACGCAGTCGGCGGGGGCGATGTAGCCCTGCGCCTCGATGTCCTTCCAGGGGGCGTCGTAGCGCTTGGGGCCGATCAGCGAGAAGACCTCACCCTCCCGGCCGTCCTCGCGCACGAGCGTGGCGGTGAGCCCGAGCCGGCGGCGTGCCTGGAGGTCCGCGGTCATCTTGAAGATCGGGGCGGGCAGCAGGTGGACCTCGTCGTACACGATCAGGCCCCAGTCGTTGGCGTCGAGCAGTTCGAGGTGCGGGTAGAGGCCGCCGCGCTTCAGGGTGAGGACCTGGTAGGTCGCGATGGTCACCGGGCGCACCTCCTTCGCGGCGCCGGAGTACTCGCCGATCTCGTCCTCGGTGAGCGAGGTCCGCTTGAGCAGCTCGTCCTTCCACTGCCGCGCGGAGACGGTGTTCGTCACGAGGATCAGGGTGGTGGTCTTGCTCGTGGCCATGGCGGCCGCACCGACGAGGGTCTTGCCGGCCCCACAGGGCAGGACGACGACGCCGGATCCGCCCGACCAGAAGTTCTCCACGGCGAGCTGCTGGTACGGCCGGAGGGTCCAGCCGTCCTCCAGCAGCGCGATCGGGTGGGGTGTGCCGTCGACGTAGCCCGCGAAGTCCTCGGCGGGCCAGCCCAGCTTGAGCAGCAGCTGTTTCAGCTGCCCGCGCTGGGAGGAGTGCACCACCACGGTCTCGCCGTCGATCCTCGGACCGAGGAGCGGCTGGATCTTCTTGGCGTGCATCACCTCCTCGAGCACCGGGTAGTCCGTGGTGCGGAGCACGAGCCCGTGCTGGGGATCCTTCTCCAGCCGCAACCGGCCGTACCGCGACATGGTGTCCTCGATGTCGATCAGCAGGGCGTGCGGCACGGGGAAGCGCGAGTACTTCAGCAGGGTGTCCAGCACCCGCTCGGCATCGAGACCGGCAGCCCGCGCGTTCCACAGACCGAGCGGCGTCAGGCGGTAGCTGTGCACGTGCTCGGGAGCGCGCTCGAGTTCCGCGAAGGCCGCGATGGCGTGGCGCGCCTCGGTGGCCAGCTCGTGGTCCACCTCGAGCAGGATGGTCTTGTCGCTCTGGACGATCAGTGGTCCGTCAACCATCGGCGGCACTCCCTTCGAGGATCTCCACGTCCATGACGCGGTGCACGGACACTACTTTCTCCACCTGGTGGTCGGGATCGAACACCCGCAGCCTGCCGCCCGACACCGAGAGGGGAACGAGAACCTGCCGCACCTGATTCCCGTCGCTGTCCGCCGTGCCGAGCCGGATGCGGCTGCGGGTGCGGATCGCGGAGCGCAGGGTCTCGAGCCCGAGGAGGGTCTCGCTGTCGGCGGCCGCCGCGGCGTCGACGAATCCGGTGCGGGCGGAGCGGAGCGTGACGAGCTGCGCGTCGATCTCCTCCTCCGCGACCGACCACGGGTTCAGGCGTGAGCGGAGCCGGTCCGGCGCCACCCGGCCGGCCTCGGCGGGCACGGGCGGCACCGGGGCAATGACGCCGGTCGTCGGGTCCGTCGCCGCGGCGAACCCGAGGTCCTTGAGGAGGGAGGTCAGCTCCTGGGGGGACGCGGGAGCCACGAGGACCGTCGGCGCGATCTGGACGACGCCGAGGAGGTCCGCTCTCGGATCGGCGAGCACGGCGGCCACGACGGCGTCGTCCTCGGTGCGGAGGTAACTGCCGGCGCGTCCGACGCGCACGCTGCCGTAGCGCGCCGCGGTGTCCTCCACGAGGTACGTGAGCGCCTGGGGGATCTCGGTGGCGGAGTGCGTGCCGAGGAACGCGAGGATGGACGCCGCGTCATCACCGGCGTCGAGCGCGGAGCGGATGGACGATGCCGAGAACCGGTACGTGGTGGCCGGGCCCTGGCCCTCCGGCGTGGCCATGCGCGCGAGCCCGCGGGCGACGTCCGGCGTGAGGTAGCCGGGCGCGACGGCGGTGAGATCGGCCTGCAGCACCACGCGCGAGACGGGCTCCGGAAGGGCTTCGCGGACCCGTGCCGCGGCGTCCTCGAGGTGCCCCTCCCCGACGAGGCGACCGGGTTCGGTGAGCGCACCGCCGCCTGTCAGCCCGAGCGCGGCCGCTTCCCGCAGCATTCCCGGGACGAGACGCGCGAAGCGCCGGTGCAGCCGGGGCTGGTGCCAGCCGGCGACGTCGATCAGGGACTGCTCCGTCAGGACGGGCACCGAGCCGGCCTGCGCCGGACCCGCTGGCACCGAGCTCGCCGCCGCCGAGCCGGTCGGCGCCGCGGACGTGCGGTCCCCGGCGTCGTCGGGGGAGGAGAGGTGCAGCGCCACGGCGATGAGGCGCCGGCGGACGAGCGGCGCGTCGGGGCGCGAGGCCTCCGCGGCGAGCGCGTTGATCGCCGACCCGTCGGGCGTCCTCGACCCGACGAGCGCCGGTGCGCGGTCCACCGCGAGCCAGCCCTCGACGAGCAGGAGCCACTGGGCGTCTCGTTCGAGCGCTTCCCACACCCCGAGGCGCGTGGCCTTCCAGCGGGAGTCGTCCGGGTCGAGCGTCAGGAGGCCGGCTGCGGCGGCGAGCTCGAGCAGCCAGGCCGCATCGATGTCGCTGCTGCGCAGGACCTCGCGGACGCGCCGCAGTTCGCGCACGCCCACTCCTCCCGATCGCAGCGTGGAGATCGGCTGCCCCGCTGCGGAACCGAGCAGCGCCGTCATCATCCGGAGCGTCTCGGCGATGGAGCCGTACGCCGCGTTGTCACGGAGGCTCTGCCGCGTGGTTCCGCCGTCTGCCCGTGGCGGCGTGGTGTCGAGCTGTCCGAACACGGCATGGCCGCGCACCGCCATGCCGACTCCCCGCGGCAGTTCCACATGGAGGGCGTCGAGCGGTGCCAGGAGGCATCGGTCGAGCAGCCAGCGCACGGCGGGGGACGCCGCGCCGTCGCCCCCGGTGGCGGTGGAGCCCACGGGGCTGTCGCGCAGGCGGGTCAGCAGCGGTACCACGCCATCGGGTGCCTCGGCCAGGAGGTCGGACCACGCTGCCGCGTCCGCCGTCACGCCCTCCAGCAGGCGCGCCGCAGCCGGGGGCGTGAGCGCGGGGGAGGCGGAGCCGGGCAGCAGGACCGCGACGGCGTCCACGAGGGCCGCGCCGAAGCGTGGGATGGAGCGGGCAAGGGCGCGGAACGGCCGGCCCAGCCCGGCGGGATAGGGACCGAGGGCGTCGGACAGGGCCCCCACCGGGAGGAGGCCACCCTCTCCGTCGTCGACGACCAGAGCGCGGTCGATCACCTCGTCGATGACCTGCAGCAGGGCCTCACCGGCCGGGTCGGCGAAGGCCGAGGCGAGCATGTCCCGGGTGGGTGCGGTCCCGTGGTCCTCGCTGAGGACCACGAGGGCCTCCAGGACCTGCAGGTGCGGGCGGGCGAGGGCGTCGAGCGCGCGCTGCAGGCTGGCGCGGGTGGAGGCACGTGCCGCGAGCGCGGAAAAATCGGGCACCGGAGGGAGGACGAGATCGGGCCGGACGGTGAGGAGTCGGCGGAGATCGTCATCGCTCCGGCTCGCCACCTGGTCGGCCAGTGCTCGGATCGCGGACATCGTTGACAAGGCTACCGTTCCCCTCCGACAGAGCGCCGCCGCCGGGGTCGGAGGGGGCGCCCGGTGGGAGTCAGGACCGACGGCGTGCGAGGAACGACCGGACCACGAGGGAGACCATCAGCAGGAACGCGACGGGGAGGCAGACGTAGGTGGCGAGGACGAAACCCGGCCACACCTCTCCCTGCAGGAACGCGGTCAGGAGGATCGCCGCGAGGGAGAGGAGCCCGACGGCGGCCAGCCCGACGGCCGCGACCATCACCGCGAGGCGTACACCGGACGCGTGGTCGGCACCGCTCTGCGGGACGCCGGTCACAGGGGCCTGGTCGGGGTGGGCTCCGCCCACGGATTCCTCGGGATTCATAGCGGTCCAAGACTACAAGAGCGCCGACGGACCGACGCCGGGGAGCCTATATCCTAGAAGACCCGGACTTCACGGGAGGAGCGGCCCGTCACGGGTGACGCGGTGATCCCCGCCCCGCACCGGCGCGCTCCACCGGAGCATCAGCCCGACCCCGCCCGACACCCCGGGCGGCCCAGCCAAGAAGAGGTAGACGACGTGCCCATCGGCAAAGTCAAGTGGTTCGACACGGACAAGGGCTTCGGCTTCCTGGCCACGGACGACGGCAAGGAGGTGTTCCTGCACGCCTCCGCCCTCCCCGCGGGCGTGAGCGAGGTCAAGGTGGGAACGAAGATGGAGTTCGGTGTGGCCGACGGGCGCCGGGGGCTCCAGGCGCTGTCCGCCCGCATCCTCGAGCAGGCTCCGTCCGTGGCGAAGGCGACCCGCAAGAGCGCGGACGACATGGCCATCATCACGGAGGACCTCATCAAGCTCCTCGACGCCGTCTCCAACGGGTTGCGCAAGGGCCGCTACCCCGAGAAGTCCCACGCGACGAAGGTGGCCGCCGTGCTCAGGGCGGTTGCCGACGACCTCGACGCGTAGGCTGCCACCATGATGCCGAGCACCCGGAACGCCGCCCCCGAGACCCTGTGGGAGCCCTCAGTGGAACCTGCCACGGACCTCGACGTGCCCGCCGACGGAGCGTCGGAGACGCCCGAAGCTCCGCGCAGGCCCCGTGCCGCGCGGCGCGTGCCGAAGTCCGACGCCGTCCTCGAAGCAGCCGTGGAGAGAGCCCGTCTCGGCGTGCTCGAGGTGGCGCCCGAGGCCCAGGTGGGCCGTCACGTGTCCGCCGTCGTGGACGGTGAGCGGCTCGTCACGCACCGGTTCGAGGCCTTCGTGCCCGGGTACGGGGGATGGCAGTGGTACGCGACCGTGGCACGGGTGGCCAGGAGCAAGGACGTGACGGTCTGCGAGGTCGGTCTGCTGCCCTCCTCCGCCGCACTGCTGGCGCCCGAATGGCTACCGTGGTCCGAGCGGGTGCGGCCCGAGGACACCCAGACCGAGGATGCGCAGGGCGAGCATACCGGGCCCGAGCAGGCGGAGTCCGCGCACACGGAGGACGCGCAGCCGGCAGGCGCTGAGTCCGCAGGCGCGGAGCCCGACGGCGGGGATGTGGACACGATCCACGACGATCCGTCCGACAGCACTCCGCTCGACCGTGACCCGTCCGGCCTCGATCCGCTGCACGACGACACCGGGCGGCCCGACGCCGGGTGACCGGTCCGCGGAGCCGAGAAGGGAGCAGGGCATGGTGAGTACGTTCCGTTCCCTCGGTATCCACAACTACAAGCTGTGGTTCATCGGTGCGCTGATCTCCAACATCGGCACCTGGATGCAGCGGACGGCCCAGGACTGGCTCGTCTACGACATCCTCACGGAGCAGAACGCCTCGGCCCTCGGCATCGTCATGGCCCTACAGCTCGGGCCGCAGCTCGTGATCGCCCCATGGGCCGGACTCATCGCCGACACGGTGGACCGCCGCGCTCTCCTCATCGCGACGCAGGTCGCGATGGCCCTGCTCGGCGTGGGCCTCGGCGTGATGGTGATCATGGACGTGGCCCTCCTGTGGCACGTGTACGCCTTCGCCCTCGCACTCGGGATCGTCTCGGCGTTCGACGCACCGGCGCGTCAGGCCTTTGTCTCCGACCTGGTGCGCGACGATCACCTACCGAACGCGGTGGCCCTCAACAGTGCGTCCTTCAACGGCGCGCGCCTGGTGGGACCGGCCGCGGCGGGGCTGCTCACCGCGGGCGTCGGCCCGGGCTGGGTCTTCATGATCAATGCGCTCACGTTCGGCGCCATGGTCTACGTCCTCCTGGTGATGCGCAGGTCCGAGCTCAACCGGCAACCGCGGCAACCGGCGGGCAAGGGCCGCATCCGCGCAGGCTTCCGCTACGTGCGCGGACGTCCGGACCTCATGGTGGTGATGCTGGCCATCTTCATCGTGGGGACATTCGGGCTGAACTTCGCGGTATTCATCGCGGCGATGGCCCGGACCGAGTTCGGCCAGGACGCAGGCGTCTTCGGCGTGCTCTCCTCGGTCATGGCGGTCGGCTCGGTGGCCGGCGCCCTGCTGTCCGCGCGGCGGGAGCGGCCGCGCCTCCGCTTCATCTTCGGGGCGTCGGCGGCCTTCGGCCTGGCCTGCGTGCTGGCCGCCGTGGCACCGAACCTCTGGCTGTTCGGGCTCGCGCTCATGCCGGTCGGCCTCTTCGCCCTGACCCTGATGACGAGCGCCAACGCCTACGTGCAGACCACCACCGAGCCCGCGATGCGCGGGCGCGTGATGGCGCTCTACTTCGCGATCTTCCTCGGCGGGACGCCCCTCGGGGCGCCCGTGGTGGGGTGGGTGTCCGACGCCTTCGGTCCCCGGTGGAGCCTCGGGGTCGCCGCGGCGTCCGGTCTCCTGGCTGCGGCGATCGGGATCTTCTGGGCCTGGCGGTACCACGAGGTGCGGCTCCGGTACGACCGCACCGCCCCGCGCCGCCTCCGGATCGAGCACGAGGCGGGCGTCGAGGAGAGAGCCGCCGAGTAGGCGGCCACGGCCTACCCGAGCAGGTGCTCCACCGTGTGGTCGATGCACGCGATCAGCGCCGAGACGTCGTCCGGCTCGATCGACACGAAGGTGGCGATGCGCAGCTGGTTGCGGCCGAGCTTGCGGTACGGCTCGACGTCCACCACTCCGTTGGCGCGGAGGATCGCGGCCACACGTGCGGCGTCCACGGTCTCCTCGAAGTCCACCGTGACGATCACGTTCGAACGGTCCTCCGGCCGCGTGACGTAGGGGGACGCGACCGATGAGGCCTCGGCCCAGGCGTACAGGCGCCCTGCAGAGTCCGCGGTGCGCGCCGTGGCGAACGGCAGTCCGCCCTCGGCGTTCAGCCACTGCACCTGGGCGTCGAGGGTCACGAGGGTGGAGAGCGAGGGCGTGTTGTAGGTCTGGTTCAGGCGGGAGTTCTCCACCGCCGTCTGCAGGTCGAGGAAATCGGGGATCCACCGCCCGCCCGCCCTGATACGCGCCACGCGGTCGAGCGCCGCGGGGGAGAAGAGCCCCAGCCACAGCCCACCGTCGGAGGCGAAGTTCTTCTGCGGGGCGAAGTAGTAGACGTCCGTCTCGGCGACGTCCACGTGCAGCCCGCCGGCCGCGGAGGTGGCGTCGATGACCGTCAGGGCGCCGTCGTCCGTCCCGTCCACGCGCCGTACGGGCGCCGCGACGCCGGTCGAGGTCTCGTTCTGCGGCCAGGCGTAGGTGTCCACGCCCGCCTCCGCGACGGCATCCGGACGAGCGCCCGGAGGGGACGTGATGATGCTCGAGGGCTCGAGGAACGGGGCCTTGTCCGTGGCCGACGCGAACTTCGATCCGAACTCACCGAAGGAGAGGTGCTGCGCCTTCGCCTCCACGAGACCGAACGCCGCCGCGTCCCAGAAGGCTGTGGATCCGCCGACGCCGAGGATCACTTCGTAGCCCTCGGGGGCGCCGAAGAAGGTCATGAGGCCCTCGCGGACGTCACCCACGAGGTTCCTGACGGGCGCCTGGCGGTGCGAGGTGCCGAGGAGCGTGCTGCCCGCGCGCACGAGGGCGTCCAGCTGCGCGCCGCGCACCTTGGACGGGCCCGCGCCGAAGCGGCCGTCGGCGGGCAGGAGGTGGTCGGGGATGCGCGGCAGGTCGGTCAAGGATGCTCCAGGTGGTCGGCGGCGGCGTGTGCCCCTCATTCTGCCCCAGCCCGGGCACGCGGCCCCTGTCCGTGACGGGCCCGCGACGGCGGCGCGGTACCCGCGCGGGACGGCGCCGCAGGCGCGCGCGCACCGGCCCTGCCCGTCGCCATGGGTTAACCTTGGGAAGCGTGGCGAGGCGCAGGCTGAGGCGGACCTGACCGCCGGCCGCGCGCGGCCCTCCAGCCGCGAACCCGCACCGCACCAAGGAGCTGAACCGCATGACGGACCTCATCGACACCACCGAGATGTACCTGCGGACCATCCTCGAGCTCGAGGAGGAGAACATCGTGGCGCTCCGGGCACGGATCGCCGAGAGGCTGCGGCACTCCGGGCCCACCGTCTCGCAAACGATCGGACGCATGGAGCGCGACGGGCTCGTGGTGGTCTCGGGGGACCGGCATCTCGAACTCACGGAGGTGGGACGCCGCCGGGCCACGGAGGTCATGCGCAAGCACCGTCTGGCCGAGCGCCTGCTCAGCGACGTGATCGGCCTCGACTGGGCGTACGTGCACGACGAGGCCTGCCGGTGGGAGCACGTCATGAGCGAGCGCGTGGAGCGCAGGCTCTACGAACTGCTGGGCAAGCCCTCGCAGTCCCCGTACGGTAATCCCATCCCCGGCCTCGAGGCGCTCGGTGGCGTCCAGACCGAGCAGTTCACCGACGGCGTCGTGACGCTCCTGGCCGCCATGGGCACGTACTCACCCGAGAGCGCCGTGACCCTCGTCCGGCTCGCCGAGCCCATCCAGGTGGACCCGGAGCTCCTCACCCAGCTCGACGAGGGCGGCCTGCGACCCGGCGCGAGCCTGAGCCTGGAATCGGTGGGCGGCTACGTGTCGGTCCGCGTCCCCGGGGTCGAGGGCGCCCTCGAACTGCCTCCCGAAGTGGCCTCGCACGTCTTCGTGTCGGTCGACGCCTGACCCTTCCCGGGAGCGCCGCACGGTGGCCGGAAAGGCAAGCAGCCTGAGGACCGTGACCAGAACGTGACATACCGCTGGTTCTCGGGTAGCCTTCATCCCGTGCCAAATTCGCTCTAGATCCGGCACCCTCCTGCAAATCGCCTAGCTCTGCCATTGCTCGAGGTCCGTTCGCACCATTCGCATGGCAGAGGCGGGGGAACCAATTTGTGGACTTCTTTCGAGAGGTCCTTGGGGTTAAGTCGCTGCTCGCAGCGGCCGGGTGACTCCCATCCGAATCCGACAGCTCACCTCGCAGGCGTTGGGAGAGGTAATCCAACGTGTCCACCAGCACCACGCTGGGCCGCCACCGCGCGCCCCAAACCGTCAGCCCGCTGACCGCACTGTCCGCCGCCGTCTCGTCCAACGCAGGATCAGTCGGCCGCCAGGCAGCCGTCATCGTCGCAGCGTCGGGTCTCGTGCTCACCGCCGGTCTGCCGGCTCACGGAGCGGCTTCCGCCGAGCGTGAGGCCCAGGCCTCCACCCTCACCGTCTCCCGCGTCGTCACCGCCGAGGTCACCGTCCCGGCCACGGCCGAGGTCGCGTTCGAGCTCGTCCCGGTCGCCGTCGAGAAGGCGCCGGAGAAGGCGCCGGAGCCGGCTCCCGTCGTCGTCGAGGCGCCCGTTGCCGCGCCGACTCCGGCACCCGTGGTCGTGCAGGCGCCGGCGCCCGTCGCCGTGCAGGCTCCGGCACCGGTCGCCGTGCAGGCTCCGGCACCCGTCGCCATCGTCGCCGCCCCGGCTCCCGTCGCCGTGGCGCAGCCCGCTCCCGCGCCGGCCGCCCCCGTCGCCGCCGCCTCCGGTGTGGCCGACGGGCTCGTCGGCAGTGCCTACGCGCAGATCGGCGTGGCGCAGGACTGCACGGCCATGGTCGAGAAGGCACTGCGCTCGGTCGGCAAGTCGGTCGGCGACCTCGCACCGGGTCAGTTCTTCCAGTACGGCGATGTGGTGGGTTCGCCCGCTCCCGGCGATCTGGTCATCACCGGCGGCCACGTCGCCATCTACGTCGGTAACGGCCAGGTCATCAGCGGCGGTCTGAACGGTATGAACACCGGTCTGCACAGCCTGTCCGACCTCCCCGGCGCCAGCTTCGTCCGCGTCCGCTAAACCCCTCATACCCGGAGACCTTCATGACACGCGCCACGATCGCCCGCCACCGCGGGGACACGCAGAGTTTCTCGGACCTCGCGAGGGCCGTCACCAGCAACGCCGGCGGCATGGGACGGCAGGCTGCGGTCATCGCCGCAGCCTCCGGTCTCGTCCTCACCAGCGGCGTCGCCGCCAACGCGGCGGACCTCCAGCCGCAGCGTGAGGTCGCTACCACCAAGCTGACCGTCACCGTCGAGCGGACCGCGGTCGTCGCGGCGAACACCACGACCGTCGCCTTCAACCGGACGCCTGTCAAGGTCCAGGCCGCTCCCGTGGTCGTCCCTCCTCCGGCACCCGCTCCCGTGGTCGAGGCTCCGGTTGCCGCCCCGGCGCCCGCTCCGGTCGTCCAGCCCGCAGCGGTTGCACCGGTCGTCGCTCCGGCTGTCGTGGCTCCTGCTCCCGTGGTCGCAGCGCCCGTCGCCGCTCCGGTCGCGGCGCGCGTCGCAGCTCCCGCTGCTCCCGCAGTTGCCCCGCCGGCCGTTTCCTCGGGAGTCGCGGCCACCATCGCCGCCGCGGCCCAGGGCCAGCTCGGCGTCATGCAGGACTGCACGCGACTGGCGAGCAACGCGCTGGCCGCCGCCGGCATCAACTTCCACGGCTGGCCCGCCGGCTACCTCTCCCTCGGCCGCACGGTCAGCGCGGGCGAAGCCATCCCGGGTGACCTCATCTACTACGCCGACGGCGGCATGGGCATGGCTCACATCGCGGTGTACATCGGCGGTGGCCAGGCGGTCCACGGCGGCTTCAACGGCAACACGACGGTGATCGCACCGGCCGAGCTCGGCTCCGGCGGTGTCTACATCCGCGTGGGCGGCTGACGCTTCCGCACCGACGCTTCACGAAAGGACCGGCCACCCGCCGGTCCTTTCGCGTTCAACAGACTGCCGTCCCGTGAGCCCGTGCATGCCGAGGGGCGGAACGACACCTGCAGCCCTGCGGAGCCGCGTGATTAGCGGCTGCCCCGTGTCCGGCTTACTCTTGCAGTGTCACTTTCGAAGCTCTTCTCCCGTCGTCCCGACTGGCAACCGGTAGCGGGGAACAGGTCAGCGATGAGGCTCGTCGAATGCGCACACTCGTTCTGAATGCTGGGTACGAACCACTTGCGGTCGTCACGTTCCGCAGGGCGCTGGTGCTTGTGCTGACGGGGAAGGCGAGTGTGGTCGCGGAGGACGACGAGCCCGTGGTCGGCCCCACGGACGTTCTCGGCAGACCCTCCGTGATCCTGCTCAACAGGTACGTGAAGATCCCGTACCGCCATGACGTCACCGCCACGCGCCGCGGCGTGCTGCGCCGCGACAACCACATCTGCGCGTACTGCGGGAAGGCGGCCTCGACCATCGACCACGTCATGCCGCGCTCGAGGGGCGGCGCCGACTCGTGGGAGAACCTGGTGGCCTGCTGCCTGAAGTGCAACAACGCCAAGGGCGACAAGACCCTCAGCAGCCTGGGGTGGAAGCTGCGGGTGGTGCCGTTGCCCCCACGCGGACCGCAGTGGCAGATCCGCGAGCTGGAGAAGCCGGCTCCGCAGTGGAGCGCCTTCCTGACCGAGACCGCCGCGTGACCCACCCCGAACCACTGTTCGATGCCGTCGTCCTGGCGGGCGGACGGTCCTCCCGCCTCGGCGGGGTGGCGAAGGCCGGGCTCGTGCTCGACGGCGAGACCCTCCTCCAGCGCACGTGTCGCGCCCTCGTCGGCGCGCGGTCGCTGACCGTCGTCGGGCCGCGACCGGACGGGGCGGGGGAGGTCGAGCTCGTGCTGCGTGCCGCTGCGGAGGACGGCGCGCGTGCGGTGCCGCGGCTGGCCTTCGTCCGCGAGGAACCGCCGTTCGCCGGACCGGCGGCGGCCCTCGCCGCCGCCTTCGCGCTCGGGGTGGGCGAGCGCTCGCCCTGGAGCGTCGTCGTGGCGTGTGACATGCCGGGCGTCCCCGGGCTGCTCGACGCCCTGCTCGAGGAGGCACGCAACCGTGCCGACACCTCGCTGGTCGCGCTCGACGGCGGCCGCGAACAGCCCCTCGCGGCGCTGTACCGCACCGGGGATCTCGTTGCCGCGATCGACGGCGTACTCGCCGGCGGCTCCGCCGCGAACCTCTCGATGCGCAGCCTCCTTGCTAGTGTGAGGACGAGGCAGGTCCCGGTCCCACCGGGCACAACGCACGACGTCGACACCTGGGCTGATGCACGAGAGCTGGGTGTCGCCGTTCCCTAGCACCCCCGGAGGATCCCATGGACGATCGCCAGAAACTGCTGCACGAATGGACGCGGAAGCTCGTCGAGGCCTTCGAGATCGAGGGGACGGACGTGGACATCGACGCCGTCCTCGCCCTGGCCGGCAAGGCGGCGCACGGGGTGGTGCGGCCAGCCGCACCGCTGACCACCTTCGTGGCGGGATACGCCGCCGGTCTCGCGGTCGGCAGCGGCCAGGCCGACGAGCAGGTGGCGATGCGGTCGGCGCTGGCCCTGGCGAACGACCTCTGCCCCAGCCCCGCGGCGGACGGCGGGAACGAGTGAGCGACGGTTCGAACGCCCGCAACGTCGACTGGGAGGAAGCCCGGCTGCTGGCCCACGAGGCCGGGCGAGCGCTTCCCGTCCAGACGGTCACGCTGGCCGATGCACTCGGTCAGACGCTCGCGGAGCCCGTGCTCGCCCTGCAACCGATGCCCCACTACGCCTCGTCCGCGATGGATGGCTGGGCCGTGAACGGCGAACCGCCGTGGCGCCTCGTCAGCCACGCCCCGCCCGAGGAGCACCCGCGCGGCAGGCCCGCGCCGCATGCCGATTCCGGCGAGGTGTCCCTCGCGCCCGGCGAGGCGACGTTCATCCTCACCGGAGGAGTGGTGCCGCAGAACGCCGTGGGTGTCCTCCGCACCGAGCACGGCGCCGTCCGCGGTGACGTGCTCGAGCGCAATGCGGCGGCCCGTCCCGACGAGCCGGCTCCGCACGAGCACGTGCGCCCGGCGGGGGAGGAGGCCGAGGAGGGCTCCGAGGCCATTCCGGCCGGAGTGGTGCTCAATCCGGCGCAGATAGCGCTGGCCGCGGTGTGCGGTCACGACACCCTCGCGGTCCTCAGGGCGCCGCGGGTCTCGCTGCTTATGACCGGCGACGAGGTGATCGACCACGGGCTTCCCCACGCGGGCCAGGTGCGTGACACGTTCGGGCCGCAGCTGCCGGGCTTCGTCGCACTGCTCGGCGGCCACGTGGACGTGGCGAGCCGTGCGAAGGACGACCTCGACGACGTCGTGGCGGCCCTCAGCGCCGAACCGACGGACGAGGCCTCGCTCATGCGGAGCTCCGGGGACGTGCTCATCACCACGGGAGGAACCGGTAGCTCTTCCGCGGACCACATCCGCCGGGCGCTCACGGGACTCGGCGCCGAGCTGATCATCGACGGCATCGCGATGCGGCCCGGGCACCCGACCCTCCTGGCGCGGCTGCCCGACGGACGCTTTCTCGTGGGCCTCCCCGGGAATCCGCTCGCCGCCATGATGGCCATGCTCACGGTCACGGCCCCGCTCCTCGCAGGCCTCCGGGGCGCACCCCTGACCGTTCCCGGGACGGTCACGAGCGCCGACGCCTTCGAGCCCCTGCCCGGCAGGAGCCGGCTCGTCCCCTACCGGCTCGAGGCCGGGCGCGCCGTACCGAGCACGCACCAGCGCTCCGGCATGCTGCGGGGACTCGCGGCGGCCGACGGCGTGCTCGTGGTGCCGGCCGATGGCTGCGAGCAGGGAGAGGACCTCCAGGCCCTCTCCCTGCCCTGGCGCTAGAGGGCCTTCTCGAGCCTCACGATCACGGACTTCGATGTCGGGGTGCCGCTGATGTCCGCCGTCGAGTCGAGGGGCACCAGCACGTTGGTCTCCGGGTAGTACGCCGCCGCGCAACCCTTCGGCGTCGAGTAGGCCACCACGCGGAAGTTCTCCGCGCGCCGCTCGATGCCGTCGGCCCACTCGGACACCATGTGCACCATGTCGCCGTCCTGGAGGCCGGCCTCGGTGATGTCCTCGGGGCTCAGGAACACGACGCGGCGGCCGTTGTGGATGCCGCGGTAGCGGTCGTCCTTGCCGTAGATCGTGGTGTTGTACTGATCGTGCGAGCGGAGCGTCTGCAGCAGCAGGCGGCCCTTCGGCACCTTGGGGTACTCGAGGGTGTTCCCGGTGAAGTTTGCCTTCCCGGTCGCGGTCGTGAACGTCCGGCTGTCGCGGGGGCCGTTCGGGAGCACGAAGCCACCCGGCGTGTCGATCCGCTTCTCGAAGTCGTCGAAGCCGGGGACCACGGCGCTGATGTGCTCGCGGATCACGCGGTAATCGGACTGCGCCGCCTTCCAGTCCAGCTGCGGTGCGTTCTCCCGGAAAGGGCTGTCCTCGCGGGCGAAGAGGCGGTCGGAGAGCTCGCACACGATCGCGATCTCCGAGCGCATCTCCGAACTCGAGGGCTGCAGGCGTCCGGTCGAGGCGTGCACGGCGCTCATGGAGTCCTCCACGGTGACGCGCTGGTCGCCGCCGGCCTGGGTGTCGCGGTCGGTCCGGCCGAGAGCCGGGAGGATCAGGCCGCGACGGCCCGTGATGAGGTGCGAGCGGTTCAGCTTCGTGGAGACCTGCACGGTGAGCCGCGTGTTGCTCAGCGCCTGCTCCGTGACGTTCGTGTCGGGAGTCGCGCGGACGAAGTTGCCTCCCATGCCCATGAAGACGTGGGCCGTGCCGTCGCGCATCGAGCGGATGGCGGCAACGGTGTCCACGCCGTGCTTGCGGGGCGAGGCGAACCGGAAGCGCTTGTCCAGGGCATCGTGGAACGGCTCGGGCATGCGCTCGAAGATCCCCATGGTGCGGTCACCCTGGACGTTGGAGTGCCCGCGGACGGGGCAGACGCCTGCGCCCGCCTTGCCCACGTTGCCCTGGAGCAGGAGGACGTTCACCACGTCGCGGAGCGTGGCCACGGAGTGCTTGTGCTGTGTGAGGCCCATGGCCCAGCAGACGATGGTCCCGGGTGAGGCGATCATGCGGTCGCCCACCTTCGTGATCTCCGCCTTGGAGATGCCGCTTGCTGTGGTGATCTCCTCCCAGGTGGTCTCGCGCAGGCTGCCGAGGTAGTCCTCGAGGCCGAGCGTGTGCTCGGCGATGAACGCGTGGTCGAAGACGGTGCCGGTCGCTTCCTCGCGCTCGAGCAGGTGCTTGCCGAGGCCACGGAACAGGGCCTGGTCGCCACCGATGCGGATCTGCAGGAAGTCGTCCGCAAGGGCGGTACCGCCGCCGAAGCGCGTTCCGAGCAGACCCATGGGGTTCTGCGGGTTCTCGAACCGCATGAGCCCCGCCTCGGGCAGCGGATTGATCGCGACGATCGCGCCGCCGTTCTTCTTCGCCTTCTCCAGCGAGGTGAGCATGCGGGGGTGGTTGGTACCCGGGTTCTGGCCCGCGATGATGATCAGCGGCGCGGTGTCGAGGTCGAGGAGCGAGACCGTCCCCTTGCCGACCCCCAGCGTCTCGTTGAGCGCGGATCCTGAGGACTCGTGGCACATGTTGGAGCAGTCCGGCAGGTTGTTCGTGCCGATACCGCGCACCATCAGCTGGTACAGGAAGGCGGCCTCGTTGGACGTGCGTCCGGAGGTGTAGAAGACCGCTTCGTCGGGGCTGTCGAGCGCCGCCAGTTCGTCGACGATCACCTGGTAGGCCTCGTCCCACGAGACGGGGCGGTAGTGCGTGCCGCCGTCGTCGAGCAGCATCGGGTGGGTGAGGCGGCCCTGCTGGCCGAGCCAGTAGTCGTCACGGGTCAGGAGATCCGTGAGGGAGTGCTCCTCGAAGAACGACGGCGGGACGGTGCGGCGCGTGGCTTCCTCGGCGACGGCCTTCGCGCCGTTCTCGCAGAACTCGGCCGTGTGCCGCTTGTCACCCTCCGGCCACGCGCAGCCCATGCAGTCGAAGCCCTTCACCTGGTTCACGGCCAGGAGCGTCTGCGCGGCCCGCACGGGCCCCATCTGGTCCACGGAGATCTTCAGCGAGTTGAGGACGGCGGGGAGCCCCACTGCCTTGGTCTTCCGGGCGCCCACTGTCAGCTGGGACTCGTCGATGTTGTCCTTCGGAGCCTTCGTTGCCACGCTATGCACATCCTCGTGTAGTCAGTGAGGTCCCGGGAGGTGTCCGGGGTCAACTAACCTCATCATAGGGCCGAGGTAAGGAGCGCCGAATGAACCGGGTCACGCAGCGACGCCGCATCACCAAGTTCCGCATCGGCGGCCAGACAGGGCGCCGCGAGGACGTCCTCGCCGGAGAGGAGCCGCTGGAGATCCGTCTGGGCGGCAGCGCGTTCACCGTCACCATGCGCACGCCGGGCGACGACTTCGACCTCGTGGCCGGGTTCCTGGTCTCCGAGGGCGTGATCTGGGAGCCGGGGCAGCTACCCAGCCTGCGCTACTGCGCCGGCGTGGACGACAACGGCCAGCAGACCTTCAACGTCGTCGAGGCCCAGCTCCGGCCGGGCGTCGAGCTCCCCGACACCGCCATGGAGCGCCACGTCTACACCTCCAGTTCCTGCGGCATCTGCGGCACGGCCTCGATCGACGCCGTCCGGAAGTCCTCCCGCTTCGACCTGCACGAGGACGTTGCGCCCGTGGACCTCGGCATCCTCGCCTCCCTGCCGGACCGGCTGCGTGAGAGCCAGGCACTGTTCGACCGCACGGGCGGGGTGCACGCCGCGGGGCTCTTCACCGCCGAGGGCGAGCTGCTGTGCCTGCGTGAGGACGTGGGCCGGCACAACGCCGTCGACAAGGTGGTGGGGTGGGCGCTCCGCGAGGGCATGCTGCCGCTGCGCGGAACCATCCTCCAGGTCTCGGGCCGGGCGTCGTTCGAGCTCGTGCAGAAGGCCCAGCTCGCCGGCATACCCGTGCTGGCCGCCGTCAGTGCGCCGTCCTCGCTCGCCGCGGATCTCGCGGACGACGCCGGCCTGACGCTCGTGGGCTTCAGCCGCGGGACGTCACTGAACTGCTACTCGCACCCGGACCGCATAGCGGCCTGACCAGCGCCTGGTCCCGGCGCGACGCCGTACCCGGCGTCGCGGGGGACGCGAGAGCCCTAGAACGGGTTCAGCAGCCGCTGCACGAAGCGTCGCGTCCGTTCCTCGCGCGGGTTGCGGAGCACCTGTCCGGGGTGGCCGTGCTCCACGACCACGCCCCCGTCCATGAACACCACTTCGTCCGCGACCTCACGGGCGAAGGCCAGCTCGTGGGTGACGATCAGCATGGTCCACTTCTCCTCGGCCAGCTCCTTGATGACCGTGAGCACCTCGCCGACCAGCTCGGGATCGAGGGCGGACGTCGGCTCGTCGAAGAGCAGCAGATCCGGCTGGAGGGCGAGGGCCCGGACGATCCCGACGCGCTGCTGCTGCCCGCCCGAGAGGTTGAAGGGGTAGTCGTCGCGCTTGGCGGTGAGCCCCACCCGGGCGAGGAGACGCTCGGCGTCCGCGACGGCGTCCTTGCGCGAGCGCCTTTGGACGCGGACTGGCCCCTCGATGATGTTCTCTAGCACGGTCATGTGCGGGAAGAGGTTGTAGTTCTGGAACACCATGGCGCTGCGGTCCCGGAGCGCGAGGGCGTTCTTCCGGGACACCGGCCCGCTGAAGTCGACGGACGGGCCGCCGCGGAAGGTGACCGTGCCGCCGTCGGGCGTCTCGAGGCCGTTGAGCGAGCGCAGCACCGTGGTCTTGCCGGAGCCGGAGGGGCCCACGAGCGCGACGACCTGACCCGCGCCGATGGTCAGGTCGATCTCCTTCAGCACCTGGGTGTCACCGAAGGACTTCGCGAGTCCCGTGGCGGTCAGGACGTTCTCAACGGGCGACATAGCGGTCCAATCGCTTCTCGAGGACGGACTGGCCGCTGGACAGGACCAGGCAGAAGATCCAGTAGATCGCCGCGGCTTCCAGGTAGATGAGCAGGAACTCACTGGAGGACGCCGCGATCTGCTGGGACGTGCGGAACAGCTCGGTCACCAGGACCACGGAGGCCAGTGAGGTGTCCTTGACGAGGCTGATGAAGGTGTTCGACAGCGGAGGGACCGACACGCGCGCCGCCTGCGGGAGGATGACGCGGCGCAGGGTCAATGCACGTGACATCCCGATGGTGTGCCCGGCCTCCCACTGGCCCTTCGGGACGGAGAGGATCGCGGCGCGCACCACCTCCGCCGCGTAGCCGCCGACGTTGAGCGAGAACGCGATGATGGCGCTCGGCCACGGTTCGATCGTCAGCCCGAGGGACGGCAGTCCGTAGAAGATGACGAACAGCTGGACCAGGAGCGGGGTACCACGGATCACCGAGACGTAGAAGCGTGCGACGGCGGACAGGAGGGGGCGGCCGCTGATCCTCATCATCGCGATCACGAGGGCCAGGGCCAGCCCGAGGACGAAGGACACGAGGGCCAGCGGGATCGTGCCGACGAACGTGGCGGACAGCATCGGCCAGAACGAGGTCCGGACCAGTTCCCAATCCATCGGTCAGCTCCTTCCGAGGTTCACGCGGCGTCGACCATGGAGGTGCACGTCCGACGTCGCCCGTGGATCACTGGCTGACGTCGGAGCCGAAGTACTTGTCGGAGATCTCGGCCAGCGTGCCGTCGGCGCGCAGCTCCTCGAGCGCGGTGTCGATGGCCTCGACGAGTTCGGGGCTCCCCTTGCGGATGGCCACGGCGCTCTCCGAGGACTCCTCGGTGGTCGCCGCGATCTTGATTCCCTCGTTGTTCTCGGTCTTCTGGTAGTCCAGGTAGGTCAGTTCGTCGTTGATCGTGGCGTCCACGCGACCCTGCTCGAGGAGGGTGACGGACTGTGCCCAGCCCTCGACCGCTTCGACGTTCGCGCCGCTCTCGGTCGCCAGCGTGTTCCAGTTGCTGGTGAGCGACTGCGCCGTCGTCTTGCCCTCGAGGTCCTCGAAGGAGGAGATGTCTGTGGCGTCCGCACGCGTGACGATGACGCCTGAGCTCACGGTGTAGGGGACGGAGAAGTCGTAGGCCGCCTTGCGCTCGTCCGTGATGGACACCTGGTTCGCGATGACGTCGAAGCGACCGGCGTCGAGACCCGCGAAGATCGCGTCCCACTGCGTCTCCTGGAACTCCGCCTCGACGCCCAGCTTCTCCGCCACGGCGGTGATGACCTCGACGTCGTACCCGGTCAGCTCGCCGCTGCCGTCCTCGTGGTAGCTGAAGGGCTTGTACGTGCCCTCGGTGCCGACGGTGAGCACGCCGGAGTCCTGGATCTCCTGCAGCGAGCTGGGCGCTGCGGATTCTCCCTCGCCGCCGGGGGTCGACGACGTCGAGCACCCCGCGAGGGCGAGGGTGAGGGCCGCGGCGGCACCGAGGACGGGGAGACGGGGTGACCTGTGTGACATGGAGATCTTCCTTCGAGCTTGGAGGTCTGTACGCCCGGTGGCGGAAATAGACGGGCGGCTCAGCGCCTTGAACGCTAGGTACCCTGCGCCGGACCGGAATCGAACACTACCGAGGTGAACACCGCGGACCGCACTTAATGTTCCGAACTGTTGCGGCGGGGGCCGGATGCCTCCGGCGACCTAAGCTGGAGTCGGTGCCCACGGAAGGAACCCGCAATGAGCATGGAAGGCGCGGCCTGGAGCTCGCTGTACAAGATCTCGACCGCGAGGGACGGCAAGCACGGCATCTCCCGCGAGTCCGTCCGGCGCATCATGACCTTCGCGGTGCCCTACAGGGCGAAGTTGATGCTGTTCATCGGGCTCTCCGTGGTGGGGGCCTTCCTCGCGGTCGCGACGCCGGTCCTCGCAGGCCAGGTGGTCGACGTCATCGTGGCCCGCGGTGAGGTCCGGACCATCGTGTGGCTCGCCGTCGTCATCGCCCTGGTGGCGGTGGCCGACGCCGTGGTGTCCCTCGTGACGCGCTGGTACTCCGCGCGGATCGGTGAGGGTGTGATCCTGGACCTCCGGACCGCCGTGTTCAACCACGTGCAGCGGATGCCGATCGCCTTCTTCACCCGGACGCGCACCGGCGCGCTCGTCAGCCGCCTGAACAACGACGTCATCGGTGCCCAGCAGGCCTTCAGCGGCACGCTCTCCGGCGTCGTCACGAACCTCGTGGCACTGATCCTGACGCTGATCGTCATGCTCAGCACCTCGTGGCTCGTGACGGTGCTCGCGATCGTCATGCTGCCCGTCTTCCTGGTGCCGGCCCGGCGCATGGGCAGCAGGCTCGCAGCCCTGCGCCGCGAGGCGGCGGATCACAATTCCGCCATGAGCACGCAGATGACCGAGCGGTTCTCGGCCCCGGGGGCCACCCTCGTCAAGCTCTTCGGCCGTCCCGACGAGGAGGCCGAGGAGTTCCGGGTACGCGCCTCCCGTGTCCGCGACATCGGGGTCCGCACCGCGATGCTGCAGTTCGTGTTCTTCACCGCGCTCATGCTCGTCTCCGCGCTCGCCCTGGCGCTCGTGTACGGACTGGGCGGGTACCTCGCGCTCGCGGGCCAGCTGGACACTGGTGAGGTGGTCACCCTGGCGCTCCTGCTCACGAGGCTGTACGCCCCGCTCACGAGCCTCGCAAATGCGCGCGTGGAGATCATGAGCGCCGTGGTCAGCTTCGAGCGCGTCTTCGAGGTGCTTGACCTCGAACCGCTCATCCAGGAGAAGCCCGACGCCGTGGTGGTTCCCCCGGGACCGGTGGCCGTGGAGTTCGACGACGTCCGCTTCGCCTACCCCTCTGCGGACAAGGTGTCCCTCGCGTCCCTCGAGGAGGTCGCGACGCTCGACACCCGCGGCGGCGAGGAGGTGCTGCACGGTGTCTCCTTCCGGATCGAGCCGGGTCAGACCGTCGCGCTCGTCGGCACCTCGGGTGCGGGCAAGTCCACGATCGCCCAGCTCCTCTCGCGCCTGTACGACGTCGACAGCGGCGCCGTGCGCCTCGCCGGCACGGACGTCCGCGACGTCACCTTCGCCTCGATGCGTCACACGCTCGGCATGGTGACCCAGGACGGCCACCTGTTCCACGAGACGATCCTCTCGAACCTGCGGCTCGCACGTCCCGAAGCGTCCGAGGACGAGGTGTGGGACGCCGTCCGCCGCGCACGGCTCGAGCCGCTCATCCGGTCCCTGCCCGACCAGCTGGACACCATGGTGGGCGAGCGCGGGTACCGGCTCTCCGGTGGTGAGCGCCAGCGCATGACGATCGCCCGGCTCCTGCTCGCGCAGCCGCGCGTCGTGATCCTCGACGAGGCGACGGCGGCACTCGACTCGACGTCGGAGGCCGCGGTCCAGGCGGCTCTCAGCGAAGCCCTCGAGGGCCGGACCGCCATGGTGATCGCACACCGTCTCTCGACCATCCGCAGCGCGGACCTGATCCTCGTGGTGGAGGAGGGGTCGATCGTGGAGCGCGGTACGCACGAGGAACTGCTCGCGGCGGGTGGCCGGTACGAGGAACTCCACCGCACGCAGTTCGCGGTGCAGAAAGCCGTCGCTGTGGACGAGGAAGCGCTCAGCGGGTCCTAGTAACGCCGGCGGAGCATCGGCAGGACGTACTCGGTCAGCAGGGGAGCGAGGTCCTCCCGCCGGTGCGCGTCGTCGAGGTCGAGCCACTCCACGGTGTCGATCTCGGCCGCCGCCACGGGCTCGCCCTGCAGCGGACACAGGAAGACGGTGGCGTGGAGCAGGGTGTCCGCCTCGTTCGCTGCCGGGCCCTCCCAGGTGCCGAGCCGCGTGAGGTCCTCGGCGGTGACCTCGAGGCCGAGTTCCTCCCGCAGTTCGCGGACACCGGTCTGCTCGGGTGTCTCGCCCCGGGCGGGTTTACCGCCGGGCTGCATGAACATCGAGGTTCCGCGCTTCCGGACGAGCAGGAGGCGCCCGTCGCCGTCGAGCAGGCAGAGGGCGGTGACCGTGATGACCGGCGGTCGATGATGCGGGGTCATCCTTCGGCAGCTACCTCGTCACGCAGGCTCTCGATCGTCAGGTCGTCCCACCCGATGCTCGCGGGGTTCAGGCCGGCGGTGCGGTCGGATCGCCAGACCTCGAAGTCGATGCCGAAGACGCTCATCTCCTCCGACGCGACCACGAACTCCCGGATGGACTCCCGGAGGATGCGCTCCAGTTCTGCAGGGTCGTCCGTCTCCGTGTACACGTCAACTTCTGCTTCCTCCCCGTTCGTGAACGTGCTGAATCCGACCTCTGCCGAGGTCACGCCGGGCACGGCCTCGATGGCCGTGGCCCATGCCTTCGTGTCGGCCTCGGGTTCAGTGCCGCACCCCGTCAGGGCGGTCGCGGCCGTCAGGGAGAGCAGGGCGAGAGCAGCAGATCGGAGGACTCGGGACGTGCGCATGGTCAGTGACTCCTGCTGATGGGTACGACGACGCCGGTCACCGCTGAGGGATCGTCGGTCATGAACTGACCGAAGGACGAGTTCCTGCCGTACGCATTGGCCTGCCCGCCGTCGGCTTCGGCCTCCGCGATCGACGCCACGTACGCGTTGTAGTCGTGGTTCCCGCCGAGGTCGTACCAGGAGCTCTCCTCAGGATTCGGGAGAGTCACGACCGCAGCGGCGTTGGGTGGGATGGTGACGCCGCCCGTGACCGTCACGCCTCCGAGATCGACGTGCGGAACCGCGTCCGTCGTGTGCTGGAACGCCACCACGTCGATGTCGTACGGCACGTGGGCCGTATCGACGGGCGAACCGAAGGTCATGACGTTCGTGACGTCGAACTGCTCCCGGAACCCGGCGTCACCGGCCAGCTCCATGGCGATCATGCCGCCCTGCGAGTGGCCGGACAGGAGCACGGGCGCGTCCGAGGGCACACCCGCCTCCAGCATGGCGAGGCGCACCGCTTCCGACGCCGTTGAGGACTGCCCGGACGCCACTTCGAGGTTGCCGGTCAGGTCGGCCGGGGTGGACCCGCTGGGCGCCCAGTCCTGGGTGCCGGGGATCGACACGATGTAGGAGGGGCCGTCCGGACCGTCGACCGTCGTGATCCGTACGCCACCGTCGCTCACACCGTCCTCGGACGCGTCGTCGTAGGCGGCCGCCGTGCTCCTCGCGATGGCTGCCAGGGAGTCGGGGACGACGGCAGGTCGGTGACCGCCGTCCTCGTCGTCCGGGGTGGCGCCCGGGGTGCCGACACGCAGCGGTATCGGCTCGCCCGCCTCTGCCTCCCCGTCGTCGAGGAAGTGGGGATCGTCCTGACCCACGGTCGCGGCGCGGTAGGCGAGGTTCCCGGCGCTGCCGAGGAGGAGGGTGCCACCGGCCACCACCTCCGTGATCGACGGCGGCTCACCCTGGGCGAACAACCCGCCGAAGTTCTGCAGGTCCTCCCAGACGTCCGGAGCAGATTCGGCGACCTCCCTCGGGAGCTCGCGGACACCGTCCGCGACGAACCCGCCCGCATCGTCCACCCTGTCCGATGCCCAGTCGAGAGGCCCGCCGCCGTCGTCGTCGAACAGACCCCCCGCCAGCTCCACCAGCCGGTCGATCTCTTCCTCGGTCGCTTCGGCGCCGCCGTCGAGTCGCCCTCCGACCCACGCGATGCCGTCCTCCGCCCAGTCCCCGATCTGCGTGACGCCGTCGCCCAGCGTGTCGATGGCGTCGTCGAAGGTCTCCGTGGCCGCGCCCCAGAGGTCGGTGAACGGGTTGCCCGGGGTGTCACCACCCGGGCCGCCGCTGCCCGAACCGCTCACTCCGCCGACCGCCGTGGCGAGGGAGCTGGCGTCCTCCTGCTGGTCGGCATCCGCGAGCGCCGTGCGGGCCGTCTCCTGCAGCGCCGAGCCGACCTGACGGAGAACCGGCGCGTGGCGGCTCGACCAGGAGTGGCGGAACTGCTCGGCGTCCCCGCCATGCCAGGAGACGTTCCGGACCGCGGTGCTGATGGTGGACGCCGTGTCGTCGAGTGCCCGCGAGGAGGCGTCGAGCAGACGGGCGAGTTCACGCACCTGCTCGGGGTTCATCCCGATGATGCCGGTCACGCTGCGCCGCCGCGGGAGCCGGAGAGACCGGGCACGCTGAGTGCCCCGACCAGGGCGAAGCCCACTTCACGTGCCACGTGACCTGCCTCCACCGGGACGACGACGGGTTTCACGTCTGTGCCCCGACCTCGTGTCCGGATGGAGTAGAGCTGGTCCTCGTGCACGGCCCACATGCCCACCCAGCCCTTGAGCGCGCCCCCGACGCCGGTGGCGAGCTCGGCGGTCACCTGTGCGGAGAAGTTCGTGGCGACGTCGGTCGCCTCGACCTCCTGAAGGCCGTCGCCCTCCTCCAGGACCGAGGAGATCTGCCCGGCACCCGCCCGGAGTTGGGGGAGTGGGGGCAGGACCCGCCGGACCCCGTCCCAGAAGGTGTCCAGCGAGAAGAGGCTGACCTCGACGGCGGGTTCCCGGCCCGTGATGTGGACGGCTCCTTCGGCCGAGCGGTCCACCGATCGTCGCCGGTTGACGCAGACCACGCGCGGCCCGGAGATGCTGAGCGTGCTCTGGCCGGAGATGCCGTTGTACACGGCGGTGATGCGGAGCACAGCCTGCGGTGCG
This sequence comes from Arthrobacter sp. TJ-266, assembly GCF_058269115.1. Taxonomy (NCBI): domain Bacteria; kingdom Bacillati; phylum Actinomycetota; class Actinomycetes; order Micrococcales; family Micrococcaceae; genus Arthrobacter; species Arthrobacter sp. TJ-266. Next base: position 542,819 of record NZ_JBZCNC010000004.1, on the reverse strand, counting down.
GCAGCGGTCCCCAGTGCGCGCTCCCACGCGGTGGTCAGTTCGCCGCCGGAGGTGATGCCGGCCCTGTCGAGCTCCTGCAGGACCGTCTGCCCGGCGGGTTCGGGAACCGGAGGCTGCCCGACGTCGTGCCGAGGTGTCCCGCCCAGCGATTCGGCGTACTGCCAGGCTGCTGCTGAAAGGCGCACGAGGCGCGCCGGTACTGCACTGATGGTCCCCATGGCGACCAACCTACCTGCCGGAACGCGAACGAGGGATGGGCAGGAGTGCCCATCCCTCGTTCGTCGTGCAAGCCGTACGTGCCCCTGGCCGGAATCGAACCGACGACCTTCCCTTTAGGAGAGGGACGCTCTATCCTACTGAGCTACAGAGGCTCGGACCGGGGTCATCGACCGTTCCGGCGGTCTCAGCTTACCCGCTCCTCCCCGGAGGCGCCGCGCTCCCTACCGGCGCGGAAACGCGGCGGCAGGAAGACCGCGACCGCTCCCGCCACGAGGCTCAGCGGGAGCAGGATCCAGCGCAGCACCGTCAGGGTCGAGGCGAGCGCCACCGCTCCGGGCTCCGGATTGGCCAGCGCGGTGTCGATCGCGACGTTCTCCCACAGGTCCGCGACGACGAAGAGCATCACCGGGCTCCACAGCACCCACCGCAACCACCGTCGGCCCGCGTTCAGCTGGACCAGCAGGAGCCACGCGAAGGCGAAGATCAGCGGGAAGAGGGTGCCTGCGGTCCTGTGGAGGTAGCTGAGCTGACCCCGGGCGTCGTCGTCCATCGCGCCGCGGAGCCGCTCGAGGTGGGCGACGTCGTACCCGCCGACCAGCATGTCCGGCATGGTCAAGCCGTCCGAGAGCTGGGTCATCTGACCGAGCGTGAGCAGGTGGAAGTACCAGAAGAGGAAGAGGGAGGCGACGGCGGCCGCCACGAGGACGAGCGTCCCGTTGGAGCGCTGGGGGCGAGGCGCTACGGGCACCGCGGCGGGGGTTGCTCCGGTGCTGTGCTTGCGCGCGATCTGCGCCCTCGTCTTGGCCACGTCCCCAGTATCGTCGATGAGCCCCGCAACAGGGCGCGCTCCTGTTTCAGTCGTGTGAAGGTTTCTCCCTCAGGTCCCCGATGAATTGCGCACGGCGCGCCGAGGGCGTCTAGTAGTGGGATGACAATCACACTTCCACGCGCCGTCGCGGACGACGTCGGCTGGCTCGCCGCCGTCGACGAGGCCATCAACAACGCCTTCGCGCGGCCCACAGAGATCTTCTCGAGCATCGTCTTCTTCCCCATCACCATCGGCGACGTCAGCTTCCCGGCCGTTGTCGCGTGGCTGATCCTTGCCGGAATCATCTTCACGATCTACTTCGGGGTGCCCCAGCTCCGCGGCCTGAAGGTCGGCTACGAAGTGGTCCGTGGGCGGTACTCCTCCAAGGACGATCCGGGCGAGGTGCCGCACTTCCAGGCACTCACCTCGGCGCTCTCCGGGACCGTGGGCCTCGGTAACATCGCCGGCGTGGGCGCCGCGATGGCCCTCGGTGGCCCGGGTGCCACCTTCTGGATGATCTGCGCGGGGCTGATCGGCATGGCCACGAAGTTCGCCGAGTGCACGCTCGGCGTCAAGTACCGGGAGGTGCACGAGGACGGCACCGTCAGCGGCGGTCCGTTCAAGTACCTGCCCATCGCGTTCCAGAAGCTCGGCTCCATCCCGGCGAAGATCCTGACCGGGATCTTCGCCGTCGCGATCCTCATCTTCGGTGTGGCCGGCGGCAACATGTTCCAGGCCAACCAGACCTTCGCGCAGGTGCAGAACGTCACCGGCGGCGAGGAGGGCCCGCTGGGCAGTGCAGGCGCCGCGCTGATCTTCGGCGTCGTGCTCGCGTTCTTCGTCGCCATCGTGATCCTGGGCGGCATCAAGTCGATCGGTGCCACCACCTCCCGTCTGGTTCCGGCGATGGGCGGCATCTACGTGCTGGCCTGCCTCTTCGTGATCATCGTGAACATCGACCAGGTGCCGGCCGCGTTCGGCGCGATCATCGGTGGGGCCTTCAACCCGCAGGGCATCGCCGGTGGCGTGCTCGGCGTCCTGATCGTCGGTTTCCAGCGTGCATCCTTCTCCAACGAGGCGGGCGTGGGCTCGGCAGCCATCGCCCACTCGGCCGTCAAGACGCGCCGCCCGGTCAGCGAGGGGTTCGTGGCGCTCTACGAGCCGCTCGTGGACACCGTGCTCATCTGCACCATGACGGCCCTCGCGATCGTGATCGCCGGGGCTCCGAGCCTCCAGGCAGGCATCGACCAGGTCCAGGGCGGCGGTGACACGCCCGACGGCGTCATCCTCACCTCGGACGCGTTCGCCACGGTTCTCCCGTGGTTCCCGATCGTCCTCGCCATCGCCGTGGTCCTGTTCGCCTACTCCACGCTCATCACGTGGTCCTACTACGGGCTCAAGGCCTGGGAGTACCTGTTCGGGCGCGGCAAGGCGGCCGAGGTCACGTACAAGGTCATCTTCCTGTTCTTCACCGTGGCGGGTTGCGTGCTGACGTTCACACAGGTCATCAGCTTCGCCGACGCCGCCCTGTTCGTCTGCGCCTTCGTGAACCTGCTCGGCGTGTACTTCCTCCTCCCCGTCATCAAGAAGGAGATGCGCGAGTACCTCGCGGACCGGAAGAGCGGCAAGCTCCTCATCCTCGGTATCGAGAAGGACGAGCTGCAGACGGAGAAGTAGTCCGTCCGCCCTGTCCCACCCCCACTGCCCCCATCGGTTCTCCCGGTGGGGGCAGTGCCGTCCGCGGCTCCGTCGACCCTCGACTGTCGGGGGCAGCACCTAGACTTGACGCACCATGGACATGCTCTTTGATCCCTACGTCACCGCCCCCACGGCCGCCGAGAAGAAGCGAGCGCGCGAGGCCGCGATGGCGGGGACGGCGTCGTCGACGGCGGACCCGGCGGATCCCGCGACGGCCCACGTTCCCTCCCGCGTCGGGGTGGACGAGGACCGGGCGCGCGAGCTGCTCGTCGGCATGAACCCCCAGCAGGAGGAGGCCGTGAAGCACGGCGGCTCCCCGCTCCTGATCGTCGCCGGCGCCGGCTCCGGCAAGACCCGCGTGCTGAGCCACCGCATCGCGTACCTCCTGGCGACCGGCCGCTCCCACCCGGGACAGATCCTCGCCATCACCTTCACGAACAAGGCCGCCGCGGAGATGCGCGAGCGTATCGAGGGGCTCATCGGCGACGTCGCCAAGCGGATGTGGATCTCCACGTTCCACTCCTCCTGCGTGCGGATCCTGCGCCGCGAGGCCGCGTCGGTGGGCCTGAACTCGAACTTCTCCATCTACGACTCCGCCGACACGCTGCGGCTCATCACGCTCGTGGCCAAGGGGCTGGACCTCGATCCGAAGAAGTTCGCGCCCAAGGCCATCCAGCACAAGATCTCCGCCCTCAAGAACGAGCTGATCGACGAGGAGACCTTCGCCTCCGACGCCGACCTCTCGGATCCGTTCGAGCAGGCGGTCGCCGAGGTCTACACCGGGTATGCGCAGCGCATGCGGCAGGCCAACGCCATGGACTTCGACGACCTCATCGCGCAGACGGTGTTCATGTTCCGGGCGTTCCCCGGCGTGGCCGACTACTACCGCCGGCGCTTCCGGCACGTGCTCGTCGACGAGTACCAGGACACCAACCACGCGCAGTACGCCCTGGTCCGCGAGATCGTCGGCGTGCCCGGCGAGTCCACGGACGATCCCGCCGAGCTGACCGTGGTGGGCGACTCCGACCAGTCCATCTACGCGTTCCGCGGTGCGGACGTCCGGAACATCGTCGAGTTCGAGAACGACTACCCGAGCGCCCGGACCATCCTGCTCGAGCAGAACTACCGGTCCACGCAGAACATCCTCAGCGCTGCCAACGCCGTGATCTCGCGGAACCCGAACCGGCCGGAGAAGCGGCTGTGGACCGCCGAGGGCAACGGCGAGAAGATCGTCGGCTACGTAGGAGAGAACGAGCACGAGGAAGCGCGCTTCATCGCCGAGGAGATCGACCGCCTGCAGGACGACGAGGGCGTCCGCCCGGGTGACGTTGCGATCTTCTACCGCACGAACGCACAGTCACGGTCCGTCGAGGAGATCCTGCTGCGCGTCGGGCTGCCCTACAAGGTGGTGGGCGGCACGCGCTTCTACGAGCGCAAGGAGATCAAGGACGCCCTCGCGTACCTGCGGGTGCTCGTGAACCAGGACGACGTCGTCAACCTGCGGCGCGTCCTCAACGAACCCAAGCGCGGCATCGGCGACCGCGCCGAGTACGCCATCGCCTCGCTCAGCGAGCGTGAGCGCATCAGCTTCATGGAGGCCCTGCGGAAGGCGGACCAGGCGCCGGGCATGGCCACGCGCTCCGTCAACGCGGTGCTCGGTTTCGTGAAGCTCATCGACGACCTCGCCGAGGTGGCCAGCGGCTCGGGAGCCTCCGCCGCGCTCGAGGCCGTGCTCGAGCAGACCGGGTACCTCGAGCAGCTCCGCACCAGCAACGATCCCCAGGACGAGTCGCGCGTGGAGAACCTCGCGGAGCTCGTGGCGGTGGTGCGTGAGTTCGAACGCGACAACCCCGAGGGCACGCTCGGGGACTTCCTCGAGCAGGTGTCGCTCGTTGCGGACGCCGACCAGATCCCGGACGCCCCAGACGGCTCCGCGGCCGACGTGCAGCGAGCTGTCGAGGAGGCGCGCAGGCAGGGCGTGGTGACGCTCATGACCCTGCACACGGCCAAGGGCCTCGAGTTCCCCGTGGTGTTCCTCACCGGTATGGAGCAGGGCATCTTCCCCCACCAGCGCTCCGCCACGGACCCGAAGGAGCTCGCGGAGGAGCGGCGCCTGGCCTACGTAGGCCTGACCCGCGCGCGCCAGCGGCTCTACATCACGCGGTCTGAGGTGCGCAGCATGTGGGGTCAGAGCCAATACAACCCGGCCAGCCAGTTCGTGAGCGAGATCCCCGAGGAGCTCATCGACTGGAAGCGCGAGGGTGCGGCCAAGCCGGCCTGGACGACGTCGGGCAGTATCAGTGGTCCCCGCTTCAGCGGCTCCTCCTGGGGCGCGGGCGGCGGTGGCTTCTCGGGGGGTGCCGCGCCGGCGAAGGCCGTGGGCCGTGTGCAGCCGCAGAAGGAGGTGGTCTCCGTGGCTGTGGGCGATCACGTGAACCACTCCAGTTTCGGCAACGGCACGGTACTCTCCGTCGAGGGTGCAGGTGACAAGACGGTCGCCAAGGTGCGGTTCGACGTCGGGGAGAAGCGTCTGCTGCTCCGCTACGCACCACTGACGAAGGTGGCATGACGGGCCCGGAGCAGCGCTGACGGCTCGCGGCATGACAGCGGGCAGAGGATGACAGCGGGCAGGTGAGGGGCAGGGGGAGCACATCATGGTCCGGAGATTCGACGGTCGGCGAGGCGCCACGGCAGCGGCACTGCTCGCCGTGCCCCTGCTGCTCTCGGGGTGTGTGCAGCTCCCCACCGGGGACGGCGCGACCCCCACGGCGGTGACCGATCTCGAACCCCTCGCGGAACTCGAGGCCATGGAGCTCCGCGCCCCGGAGGAGCTCGGCCTGCAGCCGGACGCGGAGTCCCTCGCCGTCCTGGCCGCCGACCGCAGCGCCTACTGCGCCATCAGCACGAAGCAGGGCGGGATCTTCGACAACCCGGTGGATCCGATCATGGCCGCGGGCGAGCGCGACGACACCCAGCTCGAGGTCGACGCCGCCTACTGCGAGTTCGCCGCCTACCCGGCGCCCACGGAGATCACGGCGGACTGTTCGGGGACCAACCTGGGATTCAAGGGGGGCACCGTCATGCTCACTGCCGACGCGCTCGCCTATGGAGGGTGCCGGATCGGCATGACCACCATGGAGGCGGAGTTCGCGGCTGGAGTCGAGGCCGGCGCAGGGGTGATCGCGAAGCTGCCGCTCCTCGAACGCGGACAGGCCGTCGAACTGCGCGGGTTCCGGTGCGGGCTGGGACGGGACGGCATGATCTGCGCGCATCTCGGGACGTCCGAGGGCTTCCTCGCGAACCGCGACGCGGTCACCGCCATCGGGTGACATTCCTCAACGACCACGGGCCTTTGTTCTACCGCAGATAGAACTGTGGCCTTACTCACGAAAGGGATAGTCTGAGGAAGGCCTCACGCCCGAAGGGATACAGTCCCTTGTGTAAACCTACTTCGACGTAGAAGGACTCTCACCCGTGGACCTGTTCGAATATCAGGCGCGCGATCTTTTCGAGGCACACGGGGTTCCCGTGCTGGCCGGCATCGTGGCGCACACACCCGAGGAAGCAAAGGCGGCAGCCGAGACGATCGGCGGTGTCGTCGTCGTCAAGGCTCAGGTCAAGGTGGGCGGTCGCGGCAAGGCGGGCGGCGTCAAGGTCGCCAAGACCCCCGACGAGGCCTTCTCCTACGCCTCCGACATCCTCGGGATGGACATCAAGGGACACACGGTCCACACGGTCATGATCGCGCAGGGCGCGGACATCGCCGAGGAGTACTACTTCTCCGTGCTGCTCGACCGGTCCAACCGCAACTACCTGGCCATGTGCTCGGTGGAGGGCGGCATGGAGATCGAGCAGCTCGCCGTCGAACGCCCCGAGGCGCTGGCGCGCATCGCCGTGGACCCCGGCACCGGGATCGACCAGGCCAAGGCCGAGGAGATCGTCGACGCCGCGGGGTTCGCCCCCGAGGTGCGCGACGGCGTCATCCACACGATCCTCAAGCTCTGGGACGTCTTCGTGCAGGAGGACGCCACGCTCGTCGAGGTCAACCCGCTCGTCAAGACCGGTAGCGGGGACATCGTCGCCCTCGACGGCAAGGTCACCATCGACGAGAACGCCGAGTTCCGTCACGCCGACCACGCAGCGCTCGAGGACAAGGCCGCCGCCGATCCCCTGGAGGCGAAGGCCAAGGAGAACGACCTCAACTACGTCAAGCTCGACGGCGAGGTCGGGATCATCGGCAACGGTGCAGGGCTGGTCATGTCCACGCTCGACGTCGTCGCCTACGCCGGCGAGGCCCATGGCGGCGTGTTGCCCGCCAACTTCCTCGACATCGGCGGTGGAGCATCCGCCGAGGTCATGGCCGCCGGTCTCGACGTCATCCTCGGCGACAGCCAGGTCAAGAGCGTCTTCGTGAACGTCTTCGGTGGGATCACCGCGTGCGACGCCGTGGCGAACGGGATCGTCAAGGCCCTCGAGATGCTGGGCGACGAGGCCAACAAGCCCCTCGTGGTCCGCCTCGACGGCAACAACGTCGAAGAGGGCCGGCGCATCCTCGCCGAGGCGAACCACCCGCTGGTCACCCTCGCCGACACCATGGACGAAGGCGCCGACAAGGCTGCCGCGCTGGCCTACGGAAAGTAAGGGAACACCCGTGTCTATCTACCTCACCAAGGACTCCAAGGTCATCGTCCAGGGCATCACCGGAGGCGAGGGCACCAAGCACACCGCCCTCATGCTGAAGGCCGGCACCCAGGTGGTCGGCGGCGTCAACGCCCGCAAGGCCGGTACCACCGTCACGCACGGTGACGTCACCCTCCCCGTCTACGGGACCGTCGAGGAAGCCATGAAGGAGACCGGCGCCGACGTGTCGATCGTCTTCGTCCCGCCGGCCTTCACGAAGGACGCCGTCGTCGAGGCGATCGAAGCCGGCATCGGCCTCGTCGTCGTCATCACCGAAGGCGTTCCCGTGCAGGACTCGGCCGCCTTCTGGGCACTCGCCCAGTCCAAGGTCGACGCCGACGGCACGCAGGTCACGCGTATCATCGGCCCGAACTGCCCCGGCATCATCACGCCCGGGGAGTCCCTCGTGGGCATCACCCCGGCGAACATCACCGGCAAGGGCGGCGTGGGGCTCGTCTCGAAGTCGGGAACCCTGACCTACCAGATGATGTTCGAGCTGCGCGACCTCGGCTTCTCCACCGCGATAGGCATCGGTGGCGACCCGATCGTCGGCACCACGCACATCGACGCGCTCGCTGCCTTCGAGGCGGATCCCGAGACCAAGGCGATCGTGATGATCGGTGAGATCGGCGGGGACGCCGAGGAGCGTGCCGCCGAGTTCATCAAGGCCCACGTGACCAAGCCGGTCGTCGGCTATGTCGCCGGGTTCACGGCCCCCGAGGGCAAGACGATGGGCCACGCAGGTGCGATCGTCTCCGGTTCCGCCGGGACCGCTCAGGCTAAGAAGGAGGCCCTCGAGGCCGCCGGCGTGAAGGTCGGCAAGACGCCGTCCGAAACCGCCAAGCTCCTCCGCGAGGTCTACGCCACGCTCTGATGCCGCATCGCGAACAGCCTCTCCCGCAGCTGCGGGGGAGGCTGTTCCGCGTTCGGGGCCGGGTACAGGGGTCGGGTCGAGGGGCCGAGCCGTGCGGGCACGCAGGCGGTGTCGATCGCAGCCCGGGTACCCCGGCCACAGCAGGCCGGACAGCACCGCACGTAGCGTGAGGAGACGACGGGGCCCGTGGGGGCAGGCGAGCCTGCACGGCTCCACCCCGCAGCACGATCCCAGCCGCACGACAACCTCAGGAGATGCACGGACGATGAGCAGCGCGAAGCGGAACGGGCAGGCCGACACGGCCGGGGCCGACGGCGAGCAGCAGCGGAAGTACCTGCGTCGCGTCACCTGGGTGGCCACCCTGGGCGGCCTGCTGTTCGGCTTCGACACCGGGGTGATCAACGGGGCGCTCCCGTTCATGGTGGACGATCTCCGCCTCACCCCGTTCACCGAGGGGCTCGTAGCCAGCTCGCTGGTGTTCGGCGCGGCCTTCGGGGCGCTCGTGGGCGGGCGGCTCGCGGACGCCTACGGCCGCAAGAAGATGATCATCGTGCTCGCGGTGGTGTTCCTGGTCGGGACCCTCGGCACGGCCCTCGCGCCGGACGTGACCGTCATGGTGGTTTCGCGGCTGGTCCTCGGGCTCGCCGTCGGTGGAGCGTCCGTGATGGTGCCCATCTTGCTCGCGGAACTCTCGCCCGCCGCCCGGCGTGGCCAGGTGGTCACGCGCAACGAACTCATGATCGTCACGGGCCAGCTGATCGCCTTCAGCACCAGTGCCTTCCTCGGCACCGTGTTCGGCGACAGCCACGGGATCTGGCGGTGGATGCTGGTCCTCGCGACCCTCCCCGCGATCGGCCTCTGGATCGGGATGTACTTCGTGCCGGAGAGCCCGCGCTGGCTCGCGGCGCACGGTGCCTTCGGGGTGGCGCTGAGGGTGTTGCAGCGCCTCCGCCCGCCGGCTGCCGCGCGGATCGAGTACGAGGAGGTGAAAACCCTCGCCCTCGAGGACCGCGCCCGGGATCGGGCGAGCTTCCGCGACCTGCGGGAGCCCTGGCTGCGGCGCATCGTCGTGGTCGGGCTCGGACTCGCGGTGATCCAGCAGATCACCGGGGTGAACTCGATCATGTACTACGGCACGCAGATCCTCGTGGTCGCCGGATTCGGCACGCAGGCCGCGCTCACGGCCAACATCGCGAACGGCGTGATCTCCGTGGCCGCGACCTTCGTGGGCATCTGGCTGCTCGGGAGGGTGGGGCGCCGGCCCATGCTGCTCGTGGGGCAGATCGGGACGACGTCGGCCCTGCTCGCCATCGGGCTCGTCTCGCTGCTCGTGCCCGAGGGCACCACGCGCGGGTTCCTCGTGCTGGCCCTCACCGTGACCTTCCTGGCGTTCCAGCAGGGCGCCATCTCGCCCGTCACCTGGCTCATGCTCTCGGAGATCTTCCCCATGCGCCTCCGCGGCCTCGGCATGGGAGCCGCGGTGTTCGTGCTGTGGATGGTGAACTTCGCCGTCAGCCTCAGTTTCCCGATCCTCATGGACGCGATCACCATCTCGAACACCTTCTTCGTGTTCGTGGTCCTCGGGGTCGCCGCGATCCTCTTCGCCCGCAGGTTCGTCCCCGAGACGAGGGGCCGCACTCTGGAGCAGCTCGAGCACGATTTCAAGGCCTCCACCGCGCGTCCCTGAGCCGCGCGACGGCGTGCCCCGCCCTGTGTGGGGCTTGTAGGGTTGCCGGAGACAGCCGAACCCAGGAGGAACCATGCGCGCCACCATCATCCACGGCCCCGGAGACATCCGCGTCGAGGACCGTGACTACCCGAGCATCGTCCGCCCCACGGACGCCGTGGTGCGCGTGACGGCGTCCTGCGTCTGCGGCTCGGACCTCTGGCCCTACCGCGGAGTCCGTCCCACGAAGGAGCCGAAGGCCATCGGCCACGAGTTCGTCGGCGTGGTGGAGTCCGTCGGAGACGACGTGCGGGACATCTCGGTCGGCGACTTCGTGATCGCGCCCTTCGTGGACAGCTGCGGCACGTGCCCGCAGTGCCGCAACGGCGTCACGGTCGCGTGCGACCACCTCACGGGCTGGGGGAGCACCGACGAGCACGGCGACTTCGTGCAGGGCGGGCAGGGTGAAGCGGTTCGCGTACCGCAGGCGGACGGCACGCTGCGGAAGGTCGAGGGCGTCACCGAGCCCGACGACGCCCTGACGGCCAGCCTGCTGACCCTCTCCGACGTCATGTCCACCGGACACCACGCCGCTGTGTCGGCCCAGGTGGGCCCCGGCACCACCGTCGTCGTCGTGGGGGACGGCGCCGTGGGCCTGTGCGGAGTGCTCGCCGCGAAGCGCCTGGGTGCGAAGCGCATCATCGCGATGTCCCGGCACGAGGACCGCCAGGCGCTCGCGCGGGAGTTCGGGGCCACGGACATCGTCGCGGAGCGCGGCGACGAGGGCGTGACGAAGGTCCGCGAGCTGCTCGGGGGAGTCCTCGCCGACTCCGTGCTCGAGTGCGTGGGGACCAAGGAGTCCATGGACCAGGCGCTACGCAGCACGCGGCCCGGCGGTCACCTCGGCTTCGTGGGCGTACCCGCCGGTGGCCCGGAGCTGCCGATCGGCGTCCTGTTCGCGAAGAACATCACGGTGGGCGGCGGCATGGCGCCCGCGCACACCTACATCCCCGAACTGCTCAAGGACGTGCTGGACGGCACCATCGATCCCGGCCGTGTGTTCGACGTCGTCATGCCGCTCGAGGAGGCCGCGGAGGCCTACAGGGCCATGGACGAGCGGCGTGCCATCAAGGTGCTGCTCCGCCCCTGACACCCCGGTTGACGAAGGACTCCCGCCGCGCGGGGGCCCTTCGTCGCGTTCCGGCGCCGTGCGTGAGGTCCGGGTCAGGTCCGCGCGGGCGGCAGAATGGGGCGTATGACGACGACGCCCCGCACCGGTTCCCGCTACCTCATCTCGCGCGAGCGGATCATCGCCGCCCCCGCGGAGGAGATCTTCGAGGTGCTCGCGACGCCCGCGCTGCACAGCGTGATCGACGGTTCGGGCACCGTGCGCGGGGAGCAGCCCAACGGGCCCAAGCGCCTCTCCCTCGGAGCGCGGTTCGGGATGGACATGAAGATGGGCGGTTCCTACAAGATCCTCAACCGCGTGATCGAGTTCGAGGAGGGCCGCCGGATCGCCTGGCGACACTTCTCCGCGCACGTCTGGCGGTACACGCTCGAGCCGCGCGGCGAGAGCACCCTGGTCCGCGAGGAGTGGGACGGCCGCGCGGTGCGCTGGCGCGTGGTCTTCACGCTCGCCGGTTTCACGCGCAGGCACCCCGCGAGCATCGAGGCCACCCTCGCCAAACTCGAGGACCACGTGCTGCAGCAGCGCCGCGCCTAACCGACCGTGGTGCCGAACAGCAGCCCGAGCAGGTAGGTGACGCCCGCCGCGCCGAGGCCGATCGCGAGCTGACGGAGCGCGAGGCGGAGCGGCGAGGCGCCCGAGAGCAGGCCCACCACGGCGCCCGTGGCCAGCAGGGCGAGCCCCACGAGGATGCACGCGACGACGACGGCGGTCACACCCTCGAGGCCCACGAGGTACGGCAGCACGGGGATCAGGGCGCCGGAGGCGAAGAAGCAGAAGCTGGAGGCCGCCGCCCCGAGCCCGGTGCCCACCGCCTCGTGGTCGTCACGGGTCGGCCCGTCGTCGGGGTTGAGCGAGAAACTGGGATCGCAGTCGCAGCTGTGCAGGCCCAGCCGCTCCTCGGCGCGGTGTTGGGCGGCGGCCGGCGTCATGCCCCTGGCGCGGTACACGAGCACCAGCTCGTTCGCCGCGATGTCCAGTTCCTTCGCCGCCGTGAGTGTCACCTGCGTGGGCCGGGTCGCGGAGAGCAGTTCGCGCTGGGACCGGACCGAGACGTACTCGCCCGCGCCCATGGACAGGGCGCCCGCGAGCAGCCCGGCGAGTCCGCTGAAGAGGATGAACGAGGTGGACACGCCGGTGGCGCCGATGCCCATGATGAGGGCGAGGTTGCTCACGAGGCCGTCGTTGGCCCCGAAGACCGCGGCGCGGAAGTTCCCCGAGAGGCGGTTGCGGCCCCGGGTGGCGAGGCCCCGCACCACTTCCTCGTGGATCTGCTCGTCGGCGACCATGGCGCTCGTCGCGGCGGGGTCGGTGGCGTAGGGCGAGCGGCCCTCGGCGCGCTGGGCAAGTGCCAGCACGAAGACGGACCCGAAGCGGCGTGCGAGGGCTCCGAGGAAGCGGTTCCGGAGGGACGGTTGCAGCGGCTTGCCGGCGCGGTCGCCGAGCAGGCCGATCCAGTGGGCCTCGTGGCGCTTCTCGGCGTCGGCGAGGCCGAGGAGGATCTCGCGTTCCTCTCCCGTCCGGCGCCGGGCGAGGTCCCGGTAGGTCGCCGCCTCGGCGCGCTCGTCGGCGAGGTACTGGCGCCAGCGGCGGACGTCGTCGGGTGAGGGGTTCAGGTCGGGGGGTGTCACTGGGGCTCCGTCGGGTGGGTGCCCGTGCGCGCCGCTCGGAGCGGGGGGGCTCCGGCCGGGGACACGGGCGTCGTGTCGGCCGAAGGTCTCGCTCGCCGGTGCGTCACCGGTGGACTGCCGGGTGCCTCGGGCACCAGTATGTCGACAGGCCGCGCGCCTGGTACGGCCGCGGAGCTACTCCCCTTCGGCGTCCATGGTACCGGACAGCAGTGCCGGCCCCGGTGCTCGAGACATGGCCGAGCATCGCCGCCGGACGGCAGGACCGGCGCACGGGCTCGAGGACCCACGGGGTCGGCCGGCGGTCCACGGCCCGCACGGCGACGTCCTCGGGTACCGTGGTCCGGCGACCCGCGCTACAGTCGAAGAAAACAGGAAGCAGGCTTATGGATCTCGCAGCCCGACCGTGGGTCGCACGCTACGCGCCCGGTGTGCCGCGCTCCTTCGAGGTCCCGGAGGGCACCCTGACCGATCTGTTCGACGCGTCGGTCGCCTCCTACGGGAGGAAGGCCGCGCTCGAGTTCTTCGGCGCGACGACGACGTACCGGGAGCTAGGCGATGCCGTCTCGCGTGCAGCCGCGGGTCTCCGCGACCTCGGGGTCGGGGCGGGGGACCGCGTGGCGATCGTGCTGCCCAACTGCCCGCAGCACATCGTCGCCTTCCATGCGGTGCTGCGGCTCGGCGCCATCGTGGTCGAGCACAACCCGCTGTACACGGACCGCGAGCTGCGGCACCAGTTCGAGGACCACGGGGCAACGGTGGCGATCGCGTGGGACCGCGTGGTGCCGCGTGTCCAGCAGCTCCCGGCGGACATCCCGGTCCGCGGGATCGTGTCCGTGGACCTCACCCGCGCCATGCCTGCGTCCCGACGGCTCGCGCTGGCCCTGCCCGTGCCCCGAGCGCGGGCCGCGCGGAAGGCGCTCACCACCACGGAGACGCTGACCGGACCCCGCACGCTCGTCCCGTGGCGTGAGCTCGTCCGCCACCGCAGGCTGCCCGCCGCGCACCCCAGACCGGCCGCCGGGGACACCGCGGCCCTGCAGTACACGAGCGGCACCACCGGCGTGCCCAAGGGAGCTATCCTCACGCACCGGAACCTCCTCGCCAACGCGGCGCAGGGCAGGGCGTGGGTCCCGGGCCTCGAAGCCGGACGCGAGACGGTGTACGCGGTGCTCCCCATGTTCCACGCGTACGGACTCACGCTGTGCCTGACCTTCGCGCTCAGCATCGGCGCCAAGCTCGTGCTGTTCCCGAAGTTCGACGCCGACCTCGTGCTCGACGCCGTCGCCGAGAGCCCGCCCACCTTCCTTCCGGCCGTCCCGCCGATCTACCAGCGACTCGCCGCGAGGGCCGCCGAGCGCGGAGTGAGCCTGACGAGCATCCGGTTCGCGATCTCCGGCGCCATGAACCTGCCGGAGGAGACCGTGCGCACGTGGGAAGCCGCGACCGGCGGTTACCTGATCGAGGGGTACGGCCTCACCGAGACGTCGCCGGTCGCCGCGGGGAATCCCATCGGCCCGTCCCGGAAACCAGGCACCGTGGGTGTCCCGTTCCCCGGGACGGACGTGCGCGTCGTCAACCCCGAGGATCCCGCGCAGGATCGCCCCGCCGGAGAAGCGGGCGAGCTGCTCATCCGCGGTCCGCAGGTGTTCCAGGGGTACTGGCGGAAACCGGACGAGACGCGGGCCGTCCTGCTCGACGGCGGATGGTTCCGCACCGGGGACATCGTGCGGGTGGACGCCGACTGCTTCATCACGATCGTCGACCGCATCAAGGAACTCATCATCACGGGCGGATTCAACGTGGCGCCCTCGGAGGTCGAGGACGCGCTCCGGGCCCACCCGAGCGTGGCCGACGCCGCGGTCGTCGGCCTCCCGCGGGAGGGTGGGGGCGAGGACGTGACCGCCGCCGTCGTGCTGGCCCCGAGGGCCCGGCTCGACGTCGATGCCCTCCGGGCGTACTGCCGTGAGGCACTCGCGGCCTACAAGGTTCCGCGCACCGTCGTCGAGGTGGAGGACCTGCCGCGCTCGCAGATCGGCAAGGTCCTCCGCCGCGAGGTGCGCACACGATTGCTCAACGATGGCCCGCGGGCCGAAGGAACAGGTGACAGTCCATGACGTCCTCCCCACTCACGGAGCACAGCTCTCCCGTCCGGAGGGGCCCCTGGGGTGACAGCCTCGGGAACGCCAGCATCCGGGCCGCGCAGCTGCTCCTGCTGCTGATCCTCGCCGTGGTGTCCGTCTACGCGCTGATCCAGGTCCGGCTCGTGGTGATCCCCATGCTGCTGGCGCTGATCCTCGCGGCGGCGATCGGCCCGTTCGTGAACCTGCTCCGCAGGAAGGGATGGGGCGCCACGACGGCCACCACGGCGGCGTTCCTCCTGCTCCTCGTCGTCTTCGGTGGCCTGATCACGGGCATCGTCTTCGCCGTGGTGGGTCAGGCCGGTGAGCTGGTCACCTCGGCCACCGAGGGCTTCGACCAGTTGTACGCGTTCGCGCAGAACGGGCCCATCCCCATCGACGACGCGCAGATCCAGCAGGCACGGGACGCGGCGGTGGATTTCGCGACCTCGAGCACCGCCGGGGCGGGTGCCATCTCCGGGCTGAGCGCCGCGGGCAACTTCTCCGCCGGCGCGCTGCTCATGGTCGTCATCCTGTTCTTCTTCCTGAAGGACGGCGAGAAGCTCTGGGCGTTCGTGCTCCGTGCCTTCAAGGGCAAGCGCCTCGTGAAGGCACGCCGCGTGGGCTACAGCAGCATGGCGGTCCTCGGTGGCTACGTCCGCGGGACGGCGATCGTGGCGCTCGTGGACTCCGTGTTCATCGGTATCGCCCTGCTCGTCCTCGGTGTGCCGCTCGCCCTGCCGCTGGCCGCGATCGTGTTCATCGGTGCGTTCATCCCACTGGTCGGCGCGACGCTCGCCGGCGTCCTCGCCGCCCTGATCGCACTCGTGGCGAACGGGCCGGGCGTGGCGCTCGCAGTGATCGTGGTGGTCATCGTCGTGAACCAGCTCGAGGGCAACTTCCTGCAGCCGGTGGTCATGGGCCGCACGCTGCAGGTGCACGCCCTCGTGATCCTGGTCGCCTTGACCGCGGGCACCATCCTCGCGGGCATCATCGGCGCCATTCTCTCCGTCCCGGTCGCCGCCGTGACCTGGGCGGCCATCAAGGCCTGGAACAAGGAGAGCGACGACGCCATCACCGGCGAGGAGATCGCCGATGCCGAGAAGCAGACCGCGCTCGACGAGACCGGCCACGGGCTCAGCTCCACCCCGAAGGAGCAGCACGAGGAGAAGAAGGCGGACGCCGCCGTCGCTGTCGACGAGGCGAAGGAGCGCCCCGGGACGCAGGGGCGGCGGGTGCGCGGACGGGACGACGACGGCAAGGGTCCCGAGAACGTCACGCGCCCGGCAGGTACCCCCGAGGGCGCGAAGGACGGCGGGCGCACGTCGAAGGACAGCAGGGGAGGCTCCTCGGCCGCCGGCCGCTGACCCCGAGGGAGGAATCACGTGATCGACAGGACCGGTTCCGACAAGCGTCGGGGCCGGTCCTGTCAGCTGTGCGGGTAGTCGGTGCCGAACGCGTCGTCGAGGAGGACGTCGACCATCCCGGTCATCCTCACGGCGACCTCCGCGTGCTGCGCGATCAGGTCCGCGCCGTCGCCGAGGGCCGCCCGCAGGGGGACCAGCGCCGGTGAGGCAGGATCGGCGGCGACGGCACACAACACCTCCAGCCGTTCACCGCGGGAGGTGTGGCCGAGGTCGAACAGCGTCCAGTGGAACAGGTGCATCAGGGCGGTGTCGCGGTCGAAGCCGACGTGCAGGGGCAGGCCCGCCTGCTCCGCTTCGGTGAGATCGGCGTCGCCCTGGAGTGCCAGGCCGAAGTCCGTGAGGAGGAGGCGGCCCTCCCGGACGAGGATGTTGCCCGGATGGACGTCGAAGTGCTGGAGGCCGTTGCTGCTCATCCACGCCGTGGCCGCGAGCAGTTGGCGCACCGCGTCCGGGAAGACGTCCGCGCCGGTGCCGTCGGCCAGGCTCCTGTGGATCCGGGCGCCCAGCGTCTCGGGAACGTATTCGAGGACGATCACCAGGCAGGAGGTGGCCGCCGTCAGCGCGGTGAGCCGTTCCCGGACCTGCGGCCACCGACGTCCCCAGCGGCGCCGTGGGGCATCGCCCTCGAACTCGCTGAGATCCACCGCGCAGGGGCGCTCCAGTACGCGCCACCCGAGAAGCAGCGGGAAGGCATCGACGAGGCCGTCCTCCACCCAGCCCGACGTCGCGCGATGACAGGCCAGTTCACGCCCGGCGCCGTGCGAGAGGCTGCTGATCCCGTAGTGCGACGCGAAGGGGAGCCCGAGATGGCTCGATGTGGCGGTGGGATCCGCGACCTCGGCGGCGGGGAGGGGGATGAGTTTCACGAAGGCGGGGGCGCCGTCGAGCAGGACCGTGGCCGTCGAGCCGCCGATACCCGTGCCCAGCGGTGAGGCGCCGTCCACAAGAGAGCGGACGGCGGCGTCGTCGAGCCCGTCGAGGACGGCGCTCAGCCTCCGCGCCTCGTCCACCCGTGACGTCGCCAGCCGACGTGCGGCCGCGGGATCGCCGACGGGTCAGCCCCCGTAGCCGATCGGGTACTCGCGGGCCTTCGTGTCGTGCGGGTTGCCGGTGCGATCCTCCGCGGTGAGCGTGTGGTCCTCGTGCTGATCGGCGTAGGTGCGGGGGCGGTCCATGTGGGCGGCGTGACGACGGCGGCCGACGGCGAGGGAGGCGCCACCTGCGAGCAGCGCGGCAGCACCGGCTCCGATGAGCAGGTACGCACCGTCGGGGGATTCGCCGGTGGCCCTGTAGGTGACGGCGTTGAGGGCATCGATCCCCATCACCACGAGGACGGCGGCGACGACGAGGACGATCCCTCCCGCGACGCTGAGGACGAGTCCTGGCTGAGCTGTGCCCTTGCTGCGCATGAGATCCCTTCGCGTGCTGTGGATGTGCGGCGGCGACCGTATGGGTCGCCTCGAACGAACCTACGCGCACCGCCGCACGGAGACCAGAGCCGGCTGGCCGGTCTCCCACACCGACGCCGATTCGTCACCGGCATCCGATCATCGGGGCGGCGTAGGCGTTGGCGTCGTCGTCTGGTCGTCAGGTCGGCGGTCGGAGTCCAGGATGCGGAGCGTGGAAGGCCACAGGGCGGCCAGGCGGGCGGTCCAGGGGTCGGCCATCCTGCGCGTTCGGAGCGGCCCGACGACCTCCTCCGGAGCGAGCCAGGCGGCACACGCCACCTCGCTCCGCTGCAGCCGTAGCGCGGTCGGCTCCCCGACGCGTGCCACGTACAGGTCGAGGAGCGCTGCGGTCTCCTGGTAGCGGCCGACGAACTGCAGTGCGGCGGGCGCCACGTCGAGGCCCGCTTCCTCGAGCAGCTCCCGCGATGCCGCGGCACGGCTCGTCTCCCCCGCGAGTGCGCTCCCGCCGGGGAACTCCCACCCGAAGGCGAACTCCCTGTCCGCTGCACGCCGAGTCAGGAGGACGGCTCCGTCCTCGCGCTGCACGCACACGGCGACCACCAGGTGGAAGCACCCCTCCGGCCAGCCCTCCGATCCCCGGCGGAAGGTCCGGCCGGTCGGCCTCCCCTGGTCGTCGAGGACGTCCCACCACTCGTCGCGATGATTCACGGAGTGACCCGGGCAGGGCTGCGCAAGCGTGCCGGGGAGGAACTCACGACCGGGTGGACCGTCTGTCGTCGGGCAGGACGAACGCGAGCCGCTGGTCCGGCGGTGACACGTAGGTGTCGTCGCACCGGTACCCGCGCAGCCAGGGCTGTCCGTCCACGACCCGGAGGTAGAACCCCTTGGGGTACTCGACGTCGGAGGTGACGGGTTCGGACGCGACGTGGAGGGCGCCGGCCGGGCTGCGACCCGCCGAGAGGACCGAGTCCGGTGCGTCCACCTGATCCATCATTGCCAGGCGGAGGTACGGTCCGGTCACGAGAGGGCACAGTTCGAGGCCCAGACTTCTGGCGGCCGCGAAGACCTCGGACTGCACCCCGCCGTCCTCGAGGCCGAGTTCCGTCACGGTCCGCTCGACGATCTGCAGGGTCCGGCTGACGGGGGAATCGAAGGCGGGGTGGGCGAGGAGGGTCTCGGCGTAGGCGTTGAGGTGTACGCCTGCCTCACGCAGCAATCGGTGGAGCTCGGAGCGCGACCGCCCACCCACCTCGACGAGCATTCCCTCACTGATCGACCCGCTGGTCATGGCTTGTCCGTCCATCGGGCGTGCGCGGCGGGGGAGCGGCGGGTCCCGCGGGCGCCGGCTTCCATGGCGGCAGCGAGGCCGAGCATCACGGCGGCGCCCGCAATGGACCCGACCCCGACGAGGACGGCCCCGACGACCCACAACCCGGAGGAGTCGACCGTGAGCGCCGTGGTGATCCACGCGAGCGTGAAACAGGCAGACATCGCGAGGAGGGCGACGACGAACCGGAGGAGTCGGTGCGCGAACCAGAAGACGACGATGCTGCACAGGAACGCCCCGACGCCCTGCCATACCTCATAGGGGCCGGACAGTCGGCCGTCAGCATTGGTCTGGTACTCGGTGTCCCACGCGAACCAGCCGTACCACAGTGCGGCGGTCAGTCCTCCGATCACCAGGACCAGGGCGACCTGCCGGGCAGGAGATCGACGAGGGTCACGGGTGAGGTGCATGCTTCACCCTAGCTCGCTGCCACGCGTGGTCAGTGGGCACCCTCGACCGCGGCGTCCTCGGGGAGCTCGCCCGCCACGCGCCGGTCCCACGCCCTCATGACCCCAGCGTCCGTCGCGGGGGTCGCGAAGGACACCGCCACGTACACGACGAGCGAGGCCGCGAGCCCGTAGTAGATGGGCTCGTTCGCGTAGACACCGGCGAACGGTTCCGCCAGGGTGATTTCCAGGTAGGCCATCACGCCGAGCGTCACGACCGTCCCGGCCGCCATGGACGCGCCGGCGCCGATCCCGTTCCCCCGGCGCCACACGAGCCCGCCGAGGATCGCGACGAGGAGCCCGCCCACCAGGATGTCGTACGCGATGGTGAGCGCGGCGACGACGTCCTGCACCAGGATGGCCAGCGCGATGGTGACCACCCCGAGTCCCAGGACCCACCAGCGGCTCGACGCCACGTCGTGGTCGGCCGTCGTGCGTTCCTCCGCCGCCGGTGCGGCGTCACGTGAGCCGAACCAACTCCGCACGAAGGGCACGACGTCGGTCCGCGCCACCGTCGCCGCCGCGATGAGGGCGCCGGAGGCGGTGGACATCATGGCGGCCACGGCCGCCGCGAGGACCAGCCCGCCGATGCCGATGGGCAGGACGTTCAGCGCCACGTCCGCGTAGACGTCGTCGCGCACCTCGACGGCGGGGAGGATGACGCTCGCACTCATTCCGATCACCGCGCCGGCCACACCGTAGAGGATGCAGTAGGTCCCTGCGGTGGCGCCGCCCCAGCGCGCGATGTCCGGCGTCCTCGACGTGAACACGCGCTGCCAGATGTCCTGGCCGATCAGCAGGCCCAGTGTGTAGACGACGAAGAAGGTGATGATGCTCTGCACTCCGATGCCGTCGATGCTGAAGAACTCGGCCCCCGCCCGCTCGCGGATGCCCTCGAACCCGCCGGCGGCGGCGAGGGAGAACGGCAGCATGAGGGCGAAGACGCCGATGGTCTTGATGACGAACTGCGCCATGTCGGCCAGCGTGATGGACCACATCCCGCCGACGGTCGAGTAGATGAGCACGATCCCGCCGCCGACGGCGATGGACAGCGCGCGGTCCCAGCCGAAGAGCACCACGAAGACGGTGGCGTAGGCGCCGGTGGACGTGGCGCAGAGCATCAGCGTGTAGGCCAGCATCACGATGCCCGATATGCGCGTGGCCCCGTGGCCGTAGCGGAGGGACAGCATCTGGGAGACCGTGTAGATCTTCAGCTTCTGGATGGTGGGGGCGAAGAGCAGGCTGAGCAGGAGCACGCCCGTACCGATCGCCACGACGAGCCACATGCCGGAGATGCCGTACTGGTACCCGAGGCCCACGCCGCCCACCGTGGACGCACCGCCGAGCACGACGGCGGCCATGGTGCCGGTGTACAGGAGGGGCCCGAGCCGCCGTCCTGCGACGAGGTAGTCACTGGTGTTGCGTGTCCGGGACTTCCCCCACCATCCGAAGCCGAGCATCGCGACGAGATAGGCGACCACGATGGCGATGTTGAGTGTCTGCATGGGTCAATCATGGCAAGCTCGTGTGACGAGCCCGTGACAGACGCGTTCGCAGCTCGTGGCGGCGCTCGACCGGCCACGGGAGGAGGACACGCATGAAGGCCCTGCCCGTCGAGCCCAGCAATGCGCCGGTGGCCATCGGGTCGCGCATCCGGACGGCGCGGCAGACCCAGCGCATGACCATCGAGCAGGTGGCGGACGCGACGGGGCTGACGAAGGGCTTCCTCAGCAGGGTGGAGCGGGACCTGACGTCGCCGTCCGTGGCGTCCCTCGTGACCCTCTGCCAGGTGCTGTCCATCACGATCGGCGACCTCTTCCTGGTGCCGGAGACCCATGTGACGCGGCTGGCCGACGCCCCGAGGATCAACCTCGGTGGCGAGGGCATCAACGAGCGACTCGTGACCGCGCGGTCGGAACGGCGCCTGCAGATGATCCGCGCCGTCGTCGAACCCCATGGCCGCGGCGAGGACGAGCTCTACTCGGTGGACTGCGAGGTGGAGACGCTGCACGTCATCGAGGGCCGTTTCGTGCTCGTGTTCTCGAACGACCGCTACGAGTTGGCCGCAGGGGACACCGTGACGTTCCCCGGCCGGGAACCCCATACCTGGCTGAACCCGGGAGGCGAGCGCGCCGTGGTCCTCTGGACGCTCGTCCCCGCCGCCTCCGGCTGAAGGGCGGTCAGCCCACGTGCACCCAGGGGCGCTTGGTGACATCCGGCTCGGCGGCCCGCAGCACCTCGCGGGTGACCGGAGCGATCTCCCCCTCGCCTGTGAAGAGGAACTTGAAGAGGTTCGCCACGGGATCGCCCTCCGTCCAGCGGAAGTAGACGTGCGGCATGAGGCCCGTGACGTCCCGGATGTGGAGCATCACGGCGGCGATGGTGTTCGGCACGTTGGAGGAGTGCACCTCGAGGATGCGGTACCCGTGCCGCACCACGCCGCGCACGCTGAGCTCGGTCTCGAAGTCCGAGGAGTCGTCCACCGTCACCTCGATGAACAGGGGCGTGGCCCCGTTCGGGATGTGCGAGACGGCGCAGGCGTGCTGGTGCTTGTGGCGGTAGGCCGAACCGCTGAGGCGCTTGGGCTCGTGCGCGATCAGGAGGATGTCGCCGTCGTCCTGGGAGCTCACGAAGCTGAGTGCCTTCTCGTCGAGGCGGATGCTCGTGGCGCGCAGCTCGAACGCGCGGCGTGAGCGGGAGACGAACGAGACGACGATGATGCCGAGGATGAAGAACGAGGCGATCTTCAGCCCGTCCGGTCGCTCGACCATGTTGACGACAGTGGTCAGCACGAAGACGGCCGTGGCGATGCCGAAGCCGATCGTGCGGCCCCGCTGGCCCTTCCGCCGCGCCGAGAGCGTGACGGCCACGGAGGCCGAGGTGATGAGCGCGAGGACGCCGGTGGCGTAGGCGCCACCCTGGGCGTCGACGTCGGCTTTGAAGAAGAACGTGACGACGACGGCGATGAGCGTGATCACCAGCACGAGGGGACGCACGGCCTTGGCCCACGCGGGCGCCATGCCGTAGCGGGGGAGGTAGCGCGGTACGAGGTTCAGCAGCCCCGTCATCGCCGAGGCGCCCGCGAACCAGAGGATGCTGATGGTCGAGAGGTCGTACACGGTGCCGAAGCCGTCGCCGAGGTAGAGGTGGGCGAGGTACGCGAGGGCGCGACCGTTGGCCTCGCCGCCCTCCTCGAACTGCTCGGCCGGGATGAGCAGTGTGGTCACGAAGCTGGAGGAGATGAGGAAGCCGCTCATGATCAGTGCGGCGGAGGTCAGGAGCTTGCGCGCCCCGGCGATCCGACCGGCGGGGTTCTCCTCCGTGTCACCGGGCTTGCCGTCGATCTGCGGCATGACCACCACTCCGGTCTCGAAGCCGGAGAGCCCCAGGGCGAGGCGGGGGAAAATGAGGATCGCGAGGCCCACCATGACCAGCGGGTTGCCGTGCTGGGTGGTCAGTGCCGTCCACCAGTTCGTCACGAGGCCGTCCTGCGCGACGATCTGCGCGACGGCGACCACGACCACCACGAGGTTCAGGACGAGGAACACGGCGACGATCACGACGGCGATGCCGATCGCCTCACGGAAACCGCGGAGGAACACCGCCGCGAGCAGGGCGAGGAAGACGACGGTGATGAGGACTTCCTGTCCGTGCAGCCAGCCCGGGGCGAAGGGATTCTCGACGAGGTGCGCCGTGGCGTCCGCGGCGGAGAGCGTCATGGTGATGAGGAAGCTCGTGGCCGCGAACCCGAGGAGCACGAGCACGAAGATCTTGCCGCGCCACTTGGGCAGCAGCTTCTCCAGCATGGCGATGGAGCCCTCACCGCGAGGGCTCTCGGAGGCGACGCGCTTGTATACGGGGAGCGCGCCGAACAGGGTCACGGCCACGAGGATCAGGGTTGCCAGCGGCGAGAGTACGCCCGCGGCCGCAGCGGCGATGGCGGGCTGATAGCCGAGGGTGGAGAAGTAGTCCACACCCGTGAGGCACATGACGCGCCACCAGGACTGGGTCCTCTCCGGCTCCGGCTGGTGCGACGTCGGCTGGCTCTCCTCGTTCAGGAGCCAGCGCTGGACCCGGTGGGTGCGGGGGGAGGGGGCCTGCGGACGGGACGGCGTACGGACGGAGGAGGACACCGATCAACGGTAGGTCCGCCGGTTCTGCGCGGACGGCGTCTTAACACTTCCTTTACGATCCTGTTCCGCGCGATCCCGACCGCAACTGGTGCCGAAGCGTGATCGCCGCGCACCGGGTCGGGAGGGAGCCGGATCTAGGGTGAAACCAGCGGCGCGCAGCGATCGGCGAGCGCCATCATGCATCCGCTGGGGGATCATCCGTGAGGAACGTCGATCTCACCTGCCTTGCCTTTGCAGCAGTCCTCGCACTGTCTGCCTGTGGCGCCGACTCGACGGACGCAGGCAGGGCTACCGAGGAACCGGTGACGGCGGCCTCCACCACGCCGAGCACCACGCCGAGCGTCACATCGCAGCCCACATCGCAGCCCACACCGACCCCCGCCGCTGCCACGCCGTCTGCGTCCGCTGCGGCGACACCAGGTCCCGTCACGGCACCGCCCGTGGGACCCTCCCTGATCGATCCTGCGACCTCGCTCTTCACGACTTCGGACGGCCCGTACTCCTTCGTCATGCCGGCCGCCTGGACGGCGATGCCGGTGCCACCGAACGACGCCCCCGACTACGGGGTTCCGATCAGCCGCACCGCGTACTCCATCCGGGATGCGGCCGGCACGGAACTCGCGCTGTTCCAGGGAGGGATTCCCGGCGATGGAGCAGCCGTCCCGCATCCCGGTCATGTGCTGCTCGACAGCGAGGAGCTGCCGGCTCTCTCGGCCCAGGTGGAGGCGGGGCCGGCGGAGATCACATTCGTCTTCGACTACTACCCGGACTACGCGACCGGTGGCCTCGAGTACAACGCGCGTCTGCACCAGGGGGCGCTACCGGCGGACGGCACGTACAGCCAGTTCTTCCCGCTCATCTCGGTCGGCACCAACGGTCAGGTCTCCTTCACCGCCACGTTCGACGAGACCCGCTTCGCGGACCCGGCGGACGCAACGGCCTGGCTCGGGACCGAGGACTATGCAGCCCTGCGCGACATGCTGTGTTCGTTCACCGTCAATGGTTGACCCCTCGGGACGCCCCGCATAGCCTGATGCAAAACATTTGATGCATATAGGGCAACCGCGAGGGCGCGGTCCCGGAGGGAGCCACGGCCATGGAAGAACTGCGCGTCACGGGAGGCGGCCATCTCGGGCCCGTCGACTCCGCCCGCATCCCGCGCTATGCGGGAGCGGCCACCTTCGCAAGGCTGCCCCGGCTCGACCAGGTGGACCGCGCGGACATCGCGGTCGTCGGTGTCCCGTTCGACTCCGGGGTGTCCTACCGGCCGGGCGCCCGCTTCGGCGCCAACCACATCCGGGAGGCCTCGCGCCTGCTGCGCCCCTACAACCCGGCCCTCGACGTCTCGCCCTTCGAGCGTGTGCAGGTGGCTGACGCGGGTGACATGGCGGTGAACCCGTTCAACATCGGCGAAGCCATCGAGACCGTGCAGCAGAACGCCCTGGACCTCATGGCCGACGGCGCGCGGCTCGTCACGCTCGGCGGGGACCACACCATCGCCCTGCCGCTCCTCCGGGCCGCGGCGGAGCGCGCGGGTTCCCCAGTGGCCATGCTGCACTTCGACGCGCACCTCGACACCTGGGACACCTACTTCGGCGCCGAGTACACGCACGGAACACCCTTCCGTCGCGCCGTGGAGGAGGGCATCCTCGACACCGAGGCCATCTCGCACGTCGGGACGCGCGGGCCGCTCTACGGGGTCCGCGATCTCGAGGACGACCGCAGGTTCGGCTTCGGCATCGTCACCTCCTCCGACGTGTACCGCAAGGGCGTCGACGAGATCGTCGACCAGCTCCGCGCGCGCATCGGGAACCGTCCGCTCTACGTGTCCGTGGACATCGACGTGCTCGACCCCGCGCACGCACCCGGCACGGGAACGCCCGAGGCCGGCGGTATCACCAGCCGCGAGCTGCTGGAGATCCTGCGCGGTCTGCGCGGCCTGAACCTCGTCGGCGCCGACGTCGTCGAGGTGGCCCCCGCCTACGACCACGCCGAGATCACCGGTGTTGCCGCCTCGCACGTCGCCTACGATCTGGTCACGCTCATGGCCGACACCATGGCCCCCGCCGCATCCGCCACGCCCGCTCCGACCACCGAGGACCACTGATGGAGATCACCGACGGCGCCGCATCCGCGCCGCCCGCACCCCTGACCGGCCAGCGGAACGGCGGCGACCTCGTGATCGAGACCCTCGCCGCCCTCGGCGCGACGACGGTGTTCGGCATCCCGGGCCAGCACGCCCTCGGCCTCTTCGACGCGCTCTCCCGCTCGGACCTGCGCTTCGTCTCCTCCCGCGTGGAGAACAACTCGGCCTTCGCCGCGGACGGTTTCTCCCGGGCCACCGGGGACGTCGGCGTGCTGTTCCTCTCCACCGGCCCGGGCGCGCTCACCTCGCTCGCCGGTCTCCAGGAGGCGTACGCCACGGGCGTCCCGATGGTCGTCGTCGCCAGCCAGATCCCGCTCGAGGGCCTCGGCGCCCGACGCAAGGGCATGCTGCACCAGCTCGACGACCAGAAGGCCTCCGCCGCCAACGTCACCAAGAGCCAGCGCCTGATCCAGCACGCCTCCGGCATCCCGTCAGCCATTCAGGACGCCTGGACCGAAGCGGTGTCCTCCCCGCAGGGTCCGGTGTGGGTCGAGGTGCCGCAGAACGTGCTGCTGGACCCGGTCATGGTGCCCAAGGTCGAGGACGCCCTCGCCGAACCGTTCGACAACCCCCCGCGCATCGAGCTCACGCGTGAGGCCGTCGCCTGGCTGAGGGTTTCGACGCGCCCGGCGATCGTCGCGGGCGGCGGTGCGCGCCGCGGTCGCGCCGAGGCATCCCTGCTCTCCCTCGCCGAGAAGCTCGGCGCCCCCGTGGTCTGCTCACCCGGCGGCAACGGCGCGTTCCCCTGGACGCACGAGCTGTCCCTGCAGTCGTGGGTGGAGGACCGTCACGTGACCGAGGTGCTCGAGGACGCGGACGTGCTCCTGGTCGTCGGGTCCTCCCTCGGCGAGGTCACCTCCAACTACTTCACCATGGAGCCGCGCGGGCGGATCATCCAGATCGACGCCGAACCGCGCGTGCTCGAGTCGAACCGGCCTGCCCTCGGCATCCGGGCGGACGCGGGCCAGGCGCTCGCGGCCCTCGACGAGGCGCTGCAACCCCTGGCGCGGAATCGCGAGCCCGGGTACGACGCCGTCGCCCTGGTCGCGGAGACTCTCGCGAAGGTCGCGGCGCGGCTGGAAGGCCAGGACCTCGGCAAGGAGCTCGCCTTCATGCGGGACCTCCGTGAGGCGGTCCCCGCAGGCATGCAGACCTTCTGGGACATGACCATCTCCGCCTACTGGGCGTGGAGTTGCTGGGATGCGCGCGAGGGCCAGTTCCACTCCGCACAGGGCGCCGGCGGGCTCGGCTTCGGTTTCCCCGGGGCCATCGGCGGATCGGTGGGCCTCGCCTCCCACGGCCTGCCGGACCGCGTACTCGCGGTCTCGGGCGACGGCTCGGCGATGTACTCCATCGCGGAACTCGCCACGGCGCGGCAGCACGATCTCCCGGTAACCTGGCTGATCGTCGACGACGGCGGCTACGGCATCCTCCGCGAGTACATGGAGGGGGCCTTCGGCAAGGCGACGGCGACGGAACTCGCGAGGCCCGACTTCGTGGCGCTCGCCGAGTCCTTCGGCGTACCCGCACGGCGGGTGGCGCCCGAGGACGTCGGCGCAGCGCTCCGGGAGAGCCTCGCGGGGGAGGGGCCGAACGTCGTCGTCGTGGAGACGCTCATGCGGTTGTTCGCCCCGACCCATCTTGATCAGTAGGCTTCCTTTTTCAGCCGGGGAGTGGCAGGGTCGTAAAGCACTGTTCGAACCGCGGACCCGAGGAAGGATCACCATGACATTCAAGAAGGGCGACAAGGTCACCTGGAACACGTCGCAGGGCGAGACCGAGGGCAAGGTCGTGGAGAAGCACGACAAGGAGTTCACGTTCGACGACCAGAAGTTCAAGGCGTCGAAGGACGAGCCGTACTACACGGTCGAGAGTTCGAAGTCGGGCAAGCAGGCTGCCCACAAGGAGAGCGCGCTCTCGAAGAAGTAGCCGATCCGGCGCTGAGAACGCCGAACGGGGCTCCGCATCAGCGGGGCCCCGTCCTGCGTTCAGGGGGGCTCGCTCCAGCGAACCATCCTCAAGCGGATCACTTCAGGGGGTCGTGGCCCCAGTTCATGAGCGAGTAGCGCCACTTCGAGGACTCGATGTCCTCCTTGGTCGGCTTCTGGGCGAGATGCCGGTGCACGTACCCGACCACCGTGTGCATGTGCTTGACGTCGTCGTCCGTGAGGTCGTCCCGCTTGGTGTTCAGGATCACGATGATGCGTCTGCCGGACTTGTGGCCCACCGATTCGCCCTCGCCCGATTCCTTGTAGCCGACGGCCTTGGATTCCTCGGTGTCGAGCCACGTCTCCAGCTGGGAGGCGCTCATGTTCACGGACTCCTTCCACTTCGGCCAGACGTCGTCGAGATCCTCTGAGTGGTCGGTCATGGTGGCGGACCTTTCGTAGCACTTGCACGGACATGTTCACAACCGGACGTCATGCCGGGATTGGCAATAGCGTAATCCTAAGCAGGCTGATAGATGTAGAGGGTAGGTCGAACCAACGTCTAAGGAGCTCTACATCATGGCAGGAAACCTTTTGGCACGATCCGCGCACGATCTCGGCGCTGCAGCCTGGTTCGGTGGCACCTTGATGGGCGCTGTCGGACTGAACGGTGCCACCGGTAAGGCGAAGGACCCCAAGGAGCGCACGCGCCTCTCCGCGCTCGGCTGGGCCAAGTGGACCCCCGTTCAGATCGCAGCCTTCGCCGTTCACGGCCTCGGCGGGGTTGCCCTCATCGGAGCGAACAAGGGTCGCGTCGCGGCCCAGGATTCCGTCGGCTCCAACACGGTGTGGAAGTCCCTCGTGACCGTCCTGGGCATGGCCCTCTCGCTCTACTCGGGCATCCTCGGCAAGAAGGTCGGCGAACTCGCCGAGCAGGGTGGCGAGGGCGCGACCGAACCCCGTCCCGGCGCGAGCGATGAGCTCGCGAAGGCGCAGTCGCAGCTCAAGGCCACGCAGTGGCTGCTCCCCCTCATCAGTGGCATCGTCATCGTGATGGGCGCGAAGCAGGGCGAGATGCAGCGCCCCGAGAACGTCAAGAAGGGCCTGCTGAAGAAGTAGTCACATCCAGCAGCGTTCCCCGGGACCCCTGCCGATCGTCACCGAACCGGTGTCGGACGGCGGGGGTCCCTGTCGTTGTGATCGCGCAGCGTCGTGGACGCTGCGTGCCCATCGGGATCACTGCATCGTGAAGGCCCGCGCCACCGAGCCGTGCACGGCATCGTTGCGGATGAGCGCCGCGAGGAAGGCGTTGCGGGAGCGCATCAGGGGCCCGGGCAGCGGCCGCCCGAGCGCCATGTTGAGGTGGGCCTTCCGCCGTGCGACGATCGCCTCCGCCTTCCGCTCCTTCTCGTAGCGTGCGAGCGGCCCAGCGACGTCCTCGCCGTCACGGAGCGACGCCGTGATGATGGGCACCAGCCGCTCCGCGTCGAGCCAGCCGAGGTTCATGCCCTGCCCGCCGATGGGACTGACCTCGTGGGCGGCGTCGCCCACGAGAACCGTACGGCCCGCCACGAAGCGTTCCGCGAGTCGTGACTGCACCTCGAAGGCGCTGAGCATCGAGGTGGTCGACGGGTCCACGGACACGCCCGTCCGGTCGTGGATGAGGCTGGTCAGCGCCTCCGCCGTCGGCCGCTCCTGCGGGCAGCCCATGCGGACCACCCAACGCCGGATCCCGCCGGGCAACGGGAAGGATTCCACGATCCCGCCGGTCTCGAGGTAGAGCACCGCGTCGTCGCCGTCGGCGGTGTCGTCCTGGAAGTCGCCCATCACGTAGCAGTCCGGATACCTGCGCGAGGGGGCCCGGATGCCGGCGTCGTCCCTCACCGAGCTGCGCGCGCCGTCGGCGGCGATCACGAGGCGTGCCTCGAGCACGTGGTTCTCGCCCTGCACGCGCGTCACCACCAGCACGTGGTCTCCGGTGTCACGCGTCGTCGCAACCGAGGTACCCCGCTGGAGCGTGCCCGGGAAGTGCTTCTCGAGGTGCAGTTCGAGGACCTCCTCGGTGACCGCCTGCGGTACCGCGAGCACGTACTTCTCCTCCCCGGGGAGCATCGAGAAGGACACCGTGCCCACGTGGCGGCCCGCGCTGCGTGCCACGCCGTCGCGGATCAGGACACCGCGCCGCCGTAGCTCGTCGGCTATCCCGCCGCTCTCGAGCGCCCGCAATGCCGGCGGGTGGATCCCGATGGCGCGCGAGTGGCTGCTGCGCTCGGTCCGGCGCTCCAGGACGACGGCGTCCAGGCCCGCCTGGCGGAGCAGCACCGCGGTGTACAGGCCCACCGGGCCACCGCCGACCACGACGACGTCATGCATGGGGAGCCCCCTCGGATCGCTTGTCGAGGACGAGGAGGTTGATGAACGGCCTGGCCGTCCGGACCTCCCAGCCGCGCCGGGCCGTGACTGCACTGCGCAGTTCACCGGGCGTGTAGCTCCGGCGGATCGAGGTGAGGCCGTCCTCGCGGATGTAGGAGCCGGGCAGCGGCAGCGTCCCGGCGGAGAAGAGCGCGTATCCGACGGGGTGGCGGGCGATGTCGCTGTGCACCGCGATGTGCCGCGTGAGCTGCTCGGTGTCTTCGAGGAGGCCGTCGAGTTCCGCTGCGTCGAGGTGGTGCAGCACGTGGTTGGACACCACGGCGTCGAACACCGCGTGGTCGGCCACGAGCTCGGAACTCAGCGCGCGGCGGAACGTGACGCCGGGCAGTGGTGGCAGCGCCGCGGCGTAGGCATGGGCCCGTTCGTCGGGATCGACGGCGGTGATCTCCAGCCGCAGGCCGTCGAGCTGTGCCCAGCGCGCCAGGGTCCTCGGCAGGTCGCCGCCGCCCGACCCGATGTCGAGCAGCGTGTTGACGCCGCTGGGGGAGAAGGCGGGCCGCAGCAGGGTGGTGTACGTGCGGCGCCACCCTGAGACGACGGCGTTGACGAGACCGAACTGGGCGTAGGTGCGGTCGAGTTTCCCCGGGTCGCAGTCGGGCCGGTCCATCTGCTCGGTGGCGTGCGTGTCACGCCGGGCGAGGAAGCCGCGTGGGCTCATGCGCCGGCTCTGCTGAGCACGGCCCCGAGATCGTCCGGCACCACGACGTCCTCCGCCGCAACGTCCGTGCGAGCGGTCGGGCTGCCCGTGACCGGCGCACCGATCCGCGTGAACAGGGCGGTCTCCACGGTGAGGCCCGGGCCGAACGCCATGGAGCACACGCGGTTGTTCCCGTCCGTGGTGGGCTGGTCGAGGATGTTCCTGAGGACGAACATCACGGTGGCGCTGCTCATGTTGCCGTAGTCGCGCAGGGTCTCGCGGGCCGGCACGAGCTGCTGCTCCGTGAGCCCGAGCTTCGCCTCCACCTTGTCGAGGATGCTGCGGCCGCCGGGATGGATGGCCCAGTGCTCGATGTCCGTGTAGTCGAGCCCCGTCAGCGTCTCGTCACGGGCGAGCAGCGGCGCGAGGGCTCCGACGATGTGCTCGTCGATGATGTGGGGCACGTAGGTCCCGAGGACCATCTCGAAGCCCTCGTCCCCGATGTTCCAGGCCATGGACTCCTCGCCCACCGGGGTGAGGACGGTCTCGAAGTGGTCGAGGCTGAGCGCGGGTGTGGTCAGGGGCAGGTCGCGTGCCGTCACGATCGCGGCAGCGGCGCCGTCGGCGAACAGGGAGGACCCCACTATGGTGTCCGGGTTGTTGGAGGACCGCACGTGGAGCGAGCAGAGCTCGGCGGACACCACCAGGACGACGGCGTCGGGGTCCGCCTCGCAGAACGCCTTGGCGGAGCGGAGCGCCGGGAAGGCCGCGTAGCAGCCCATGAAGCCCAGGTGGTAGCGCTGGACGGACGGCGCGAGATCGAGTGCGCGGACGATCTTGTAGTCCGGGCCGGGGGCGAAGAAGCCCGTGCAGGAGACGGTGACGACGTGCGTGACGTCGGCGGCCTCGATGCCTTCCGCGGCGTCGAGGGCCTTCCGGGCGGCCTCGACGAACAGCTTGGTGCCCTCCTCCGCGTACACCTCGTTGCGTACCTTGGTGCTGGGCGTGAGGATTCGCATGTTCTTCTGGTCGAAGAACACCGGCTCCTCGGACGCGGTCTCGACCGTGAGTTCCTTGACAGCGGTGTAGCGCGTCTCGATTCCCGAGCTGTCGAAGGCCGCTCCCACGAGCCGCCGGCCGAGCCGCGTGAGGTCCGGTTGTGCCGCGAAGACGTCGCGTACCTGGGGCTGCACCATCGCGGTCTCGGGTACGGCTGTTTCTAGGGACCTCAGGATCACTGTCATAGGTCCATTACTAGAGGACTCACGGCGCAAACACAACGACAGTAGGCACGGCGCAAACACAACGACAGTAGGCTTAGTACCTCCGGCCCCACCCACCAGGAGCATCATGGACAACGAGCCCAGCGGCACCCTCGACCAGGACGATCCGAGAGGCCCCGCAGTGGACGCCTCCACGGAGCTTCAGGAGTACCCCGGCTTCACCGAGCGGATGGATCCGCGCCCCGACCACGGCGAGGACAGCTACACGGGGAGCGGACGGCTCGCCGGTCGGCGGGCGTTCATCACCGGCGGCGATTCAGGCATCGGGAGGGCGGTTGCCCTCGCCTTCGCGCGCGAGGGCGCCGACGTCGCCATCGGGTACCTCCCCGAGGAGGAGGAGGACGGCGCCAGCTGCCTCGAACTCGTCCGCGCGGAGGGGCGCACCGCGCTCGCCGTCCCGGGGGACCTGCGCGACGAGGCCTACGCGCCGTCGGCGATCCGGGCGGTCCTCGACGGACTCGGCGGGCTCGACATCCTCGTCAACAACGCCGGCTTCCACATCGCCCAGCCGAACGGACTGCCGGACGTGGATGCCGACCAGCTGCGCCGCACGTTCGAGACGAACGTCTACGGGACCATCTGGCTCACGCAGGCCGCCCTGCCGCACCTCGAGGCCGGGGCGTCGATCATCACCACCACCTCCGTTCAGGGCTACCACCCGACCACGAGCCTCATGGACTACGCCGCCACGAAGGCCGCATTGAACAACCTGACCGTCAGCCTCGCCGAACTGCTCGGCGAGCGTGGTATCCGCGTGAACGCCGTCGCGCCCGGTCCCATCTGGACCCCCCTGCAGCCCGCGACCACCACGAGCGAGAAGCTGGACTCCTTCGGGGAGGACACCCCGCTGGGGCGCATGGGGCAGCCGGCCGAACTGGCAGGTGCCTACGTGTTCCTCGCCTCGAACGACGCCCGCTACGTCTCCGGGGAGATCCTCGGCGTCACGGGAGGCAAGCCCCTGGGCTGAGTGCTGCAGTTCGGACGGAGGAGCCACCAAGCCGGAAGGGCCTGTGCCACGAATCACAGCCATCATCACAGCCAGCAGCGCCGGAGGTCCGTCCGGTGCGGTCCACCGACGATGGGTCGAGCGTTGACACTCCCACAAGCACTCACGAGAACACCGGAGCGTGCCCTGACCGTCCGGCGCCGGGGTTCCACCGCCGCTCTCGGGCTCGTGGCCCTCCTCGCGCTCGCCGGTTGCGGATCGGTCGAGGAGAATCCGCTCGGGGTCAACACGGACAATGCACCGCAGGTGCAACCCGCCGGGCCCGCGACGGCCGACGGCGGTGCGGCTGCGGCGCCCATCGGCGCCGACCTCGGTGAGGATCCGCTCAACGTCGGGATCGACGGGGCGGACCTCTGCGGCGTACAGCCCGATGACAGCCGGTTGCGCTACACCGTGATGCTCCACAACCCCACGCTCGAGACGTTCACGTTCGGTGAGATGGCGCTCGGCAATCCCGAGGGGCTGAACGTCATCTCCTCGATGGTCCAGACGGCCAATCGCGAGGGCCACAACCACCCGGACGCCCCGGGCAGTGCCCACGAGGAGCACACAGCCGCGCCGACTCCCACGGCGGCACCGGAGCCCATCGGCCCGCCGGTCCCCGCCGCGGGGTACCAGATGAAGCCCGATGCGCACGTGAACATCATCGTGACCGTCGAGCTGGCCGAGGGAGTCACGCATGGCAGCGCCGACAACATCGTGGTGGCGTACTCCACACCGGACCGCGACTACGCGGTGCCGCACAACCTGGGGATCGACGTCGACGCGACCTCCTGCAGCTGACGCCGAGTCGGCCGACGCGGAGTCGGCTGACGCGGAGTCACCTCAGCCGGCGCCCACGACCAGCATGGTGACGGCGAACACGAGGCCCGAAACGATCAGCGTCACCATCGTGTAGCCGAGGATGTCCCGCATCTTCAGCCCGGCGATCGCCAACAGGGGAAGCGCCCAGAAGGGCTGGATCATGTTGGTCCACTGATCGCCGTAGGACACAGCCATGATCGCCACGGCGGGATCCACGCCCAGACGACTGGCGGCGTCGAGCATGATCGGGGCCTGGACGGCGAACTGACCGCCGCCGGAGGGGACGAAGAAGTTGACGAGCCCGGCGGACAGCAGCGCCAGCAGGCCGAAGCTCCCAGGCGTCGCGATGCCGACGATCCCGTCCGAGAGGATCCCGATGAGTCCGGTGGAGCCCATGATGCCCATGATGCCGGCGTAGAGGGGGAACTGCAGGAGGATCTCCCCGACGTTCGCAGCGGCGTTCTTCGTGAGTGCGATCAGTTCGAACGGGCTGCGCACCAGGAGGAACAACAGGGCGAGGAACGTCCAGTTGACGATGTCCAGCGTCGCCGTCCCGCCCTGTACGTAGTGGATCACCAGATACGCGACCAGCGCGAGACCTACGAGGCTGGTCAGGATGCGGCTGGCGTCGAGACGGTCGGCGGGCGTGAGCACCTCGTCCTCGAGGTGGACGTCGTCCGTGGTCCGGGCGTCGAACGGCAGCTCCGTGACGGCGTCGGTGCCCTTGGGTGCGACGAGCGCCAGCGCTCCGGCGACGAGCACGATCGTGGCGACTGCGGCGGTGATGTTCCACCAGGAGAAGGTGGTCTCGGAGACGGGAACGGTGCGGCCCACCTGTTCCGCGATGAAGGAGCCCTCGGTGGCCGCGGTCAGCGGGCCGGAGCCGGAGTAGCCCATGTGCCACACCACGAACCCGGAGAAGCCCGAGGCCACCAGCAGGGGGAAGTGCAGGCGAAGGCCCTTCTCCCGGGCCTGCGCAGCGACCTCCTTGGCGAGCAGTCCACCGATGACCAGTCCGAGCCCCCACGTGATGAGGGACGCGACGGCCGCGACGACGAACACGAACACGTAGGCCTGCACCGCTGTCCGCGGGACGGCGCCCAGGCGCGTGAGCAATCTGCGCACGGGTCCGGTGTGCGCGAGTGCGTGGCCGAGCAGCAGGATCAACGCCATCTGCGTCATGAAGGCCAGGAGGCCGGCCAGGCCGTCACCCCACCCGTCGATCACCTCGACGGGTCCGGCATCCGTGAGCAGGAGGGCGGCGATCGCCACCACGAACGTCAGGACGACGGCGAAGACCAGAGCGCTGGGGATGAACCGCTCCACCAGGGTGTTGACCGGGCGCATCACGGCCGACACCGTGGATCGGCGCGGGGCGGAGGGGGACTTCATGGCGGGCATCGTGGAGACTCCTCGAGTGACGTCGTCGTCTGTCGGCATCGCCGGGACGCCGATGCCGCGCTCCACTGTAGTGCTAGGGCCCTCAACGCAGAACGCGGCACCCGGCCTCGAGGAACATGCCTCGTCGGCCGGATGCCGCGTGGTGACCCTCAGCGCCGTCGGCGCTTCGGGTCAGGAGGAGCGCGAGCTCACAAGCCTCGGATCAGGCCGGGAGCTGCAGGACCGCACCGGTGAAGATGAGGTCCTGGTGGATCACGGTGTCGGCGTTGGCGGCGAACAGGGCCTGCCAGCCACCCTCGACGCCGAGCTTCGTGGCGATCGAGCTGAGCGTGTCGCCGGACTGGATGGTGTAGGTCTCGCCGCTCAGGGCGACGGGAGCCTGGGCCACCGGTGCCTGGACGACCGGTGCCTGGACGACGGGAGCCTGCTGGACCTGCTGCACCTGGACGGGTGCCTGCTGGACCTGCTGGACCTGAACGGGAGCCTGCGCGGCTGCACCCTGCGAGCCGCCGACGGCGGTGGACGACCCGGAGGTCAGACCGAGCTTGGCGGAGCAGGCGGGCCAGGCGCCCCAGCCCTGCATCTGCTGGAGGTTCGCGGCGACGCGCTTCTGCTCGGCGACGCTCGCGGCGGCGGGCGAGCCCGTACCGCCGGCTGCGTTCCAGCTGGACTGCGAGAACTGCAGGCCACCGAGGTAGCCGTTACCCGTGTTGATGCTCCAGTTCCCGCCGCTCTCGCACTGCGCGAGCTGGTCCCAGGTGTCTGCGTTGGCTGCACCGGCTGCTGCGCCGAGGCCGAGGCCGGTGAGGGCCACTGCTGCGAGTCCGCGACGGGCGCCTGTGCTGAAAGAGGTTGTTTTCATGGGGTTACGATGCTCCGAAAGGCCACCCGCACTAGGTCCGTCCCCGGACTTCTTCGCGCCGCTGCTCACCTTGACGTTCTAGAGGTCATGGTTCGGCAGCCGCCGGTTGAGCAACGAGCGGTGGAGGGCGGTGCCGGGCATTCATCGCTGCCTGATTTTCTGCAGCTCATTCGCTTCCCCGGACGGGGAACTCGTCCCACCGTAAAGCAATTCTGATTTGATGCCAAACCGGTACGGCGCGCCGCTTGACATCGCTCGAAGATGAGGGAAAAGAGCTGGCGAATATGAACTTCGTCTGCCACACTGACGCTTCTCCGAGCGCCAGAGCCGAGATGAACGCGCGGAAAAGGCCCGGATCCTGCGGATCCGGGCCCTCTCGGAGCTCCCTCCCGCGGTCGCGCTCGGGGGCGGTCAGGTCGTGGTCAGGCCGCTACGTAGCCGTGCGGATCGAGGACGTACTTGGTGGCCGCTCCGGCGTCGAACTCCTCGTAGCCGCGCGGCGCCTCGTCGAGCCCGATCGACTTTGCGTTGACCGCTTTCGCGATATGAACGCGGTCGTGGAGGATCGCCATCATCAGACCGCGGTTGTACTTCATCACCGGGCACTGACCGGTGGTGAAGGAGAGCGACTTCGCCCACCCCGTCCCGAGGCTGATCGAGAGCGAGCCCACCTTCGCGGCGTCGTCCACTGCTCCCGGGTCCCCGGTGACGTAGAGCCCGGGTATGCCGAGTGCCCCGCCCGCCGCCGTCACGTCCATGAGCGAGTTCAGCACCGTCGCGGGAGCCTCCGTGCCCGAGCCGGACCCGTGTCCGCGCGCTTCGAAGCCCACGGCGTCCACGCCGCAGTCCACCTCCGGCACGCCGAGCAACTGCTCGATCTGGTCGCGTGGATCGCCCTTCGAGACGTCCACGGTCTCGCAGCCGAAGCTCCGGGCCTGCGCCAGGCGGTCCTCGTTGAGGTCGCCGACGATCACCACGGCGGCGCCGAGCAGCTGTGCCGACACGGCGGCGGCCAGGCCCACGGGCCCCGCACCCGCCACGTACACGGTGGACCCGACGCCGACACCGGCGGTGACGGCGCCGTGGAAGCCCGTGGGGAAGATGTCGGACAGCATGGTGAGGTCGAGGATCTTCTCGAGCGCCTGGTCCCGGTCCGGGAACTTCAGCAGGTTCCAGTCGGCGTAGGGGACCAGCACGTACTCGGCCTGCCCGCCGACCCAGCCGCCCATGTCCACGTAGCCGTACGCGCTGCCCGGCCGGTCCGGGTTCACGTTGAGGCAGATGCCCGTCTTGCGTTCCTTGCAGTTGCGGCACCGGCCGCACGCGATGTTGAACGGCACGGAGCAGATGTCACCCACCTTGATGAATTCGACGTCGCGCCCCACCTCGACCACTTCACCCGTGATCTCGTGGCCGAGCACGAGGTCCGCGGGCGCCGTGGTGCGTCCTCGGACCATGTGCTGGTCCGAGCCGCAGATGTTGGTGGTCACCGTCTTCAGGATCACGCCGTGGTGGACCGAGCGGCCCACGTTGGCCGGGTTCACCCCCGGCCCGTCCTTGAGTTCGAACGTGGGGTAGTCGATGTCGATGACCTCGACCTTCCCCGGTCCCTTGTACGCAACAGCTCTGTTACCGCTCATGGAACTCGCCTTTCGTGGTGCGTCGAACCGCCCGGTGGACCCGGGCGTCGGAACCCGCGGGCTTCGCCGTCGTGCCTGCTGTGCCCGCCGATGGGGCCAACGTACAGGCTGGCGAGCCACGGCGATACGGCCCTCGGCGAGGCGGTCGTCTTGTGCGCCGGACGGGCGGGGAAGAGTATGGGCTCATGACACGGACCGCGCTCGTCACGGGTGGCACCTCGGGCATCGGGGCCGAGTTCGCCCGCCGGCTCGCCGCGGACGGGCATGCGCTCGTCCTCGTGGCGCGCACGGACGAACGCCTGCGCAACGTGGCGGAAGAGCTGCGCGAGCGCTTTGGTGTCGACGTCGAGACGATCACCGCGGACCTGCTCGACGACGCCGGACGGGCCCGGGTGCAGGAGCGCCTGGCCCGCACGGACCGTCCGGTGACGGTGCTCGTGAACAACGCGGGCTACGGGGTGGCCCTCCCGTTCGCGGACAACACGCTCGACGACGAGATCCGGCACCTCAGGATCCACGTCGAGGTCCCCCTGGCGCTGGCGCACACGGCGCTGGCGACCATGAGGGCGCACGGCTCGGGCACGATCATCAACGTCGCGAGCGTGGCGGGCTTCACCCCGCGGGGCACCTACGGTGCGGCGAAGGCCGCGATGATCAGCTTCAGCCGGTGGGCGAACATCACCTACCGGGCCGACGGCGTCCGGGTGACGGCACTGTGTCCGGGCTTCGTCCGCACCGAGTTCCACCAGAGGATGGGCGTGGAGACGTCGTCCATCCCGTCCTTTCTGTGGCTCGGGGCGGCCCAGGTGGTCGCCGAAGGGCTTCGCGATGCCGCGGCCGGCAAGGCGGTCTCGATCCCCAGTGCGCGGTACCGGGTCCTCGTGGCGCTCGCCCGCGTGGTGCCGGCGTCGATCGTGGCGCGCCTCGCGCAGCGGGGTCGCTGAGGAGCGCCGCTGATCCGGGTCGCCGAGGAGCGTCGCTGGGCCGCATCGCTGAGCCGCACCGCGTCGTCGGGCCGCGTCCGCTGATACACGGCGCCGCTCCGCGCCACCGTGTCCCGCCCGCTCAGGAGCGGTGCGCTGCGCTGTCCCAGCCGTCGGGCTCCTGCGACTCCTCCGGGCGGGACTGCCCGCCGTCGTCGTCCGCGCCGGTACCGGTACCGGTGGCGTCCTCCGCGGGGGAGTCGGCCCCGGTGAAGGCGGCGGGAACAGCTCCGGCCTCGTGGGTGGACTGCTCGTCGCGGATGGTGGCAGAGCCGTGGCCGGCGGCGCCCGCCGACGGATCGAGGACGTGCTCCCGCCGGTCGGCAGCGGGGTGGCCGTCGCTCGGACGGGCGTCGGTGGGCTCGGTCATGGTGCTCCTTCGGGTCCCGGTGGGGCCGGCCGGTGCCGGGCGGCCCACCGCACGTGCCGCCCGGAAATGGGGGTGGCGTGGGCAACACTGTGGAACAGGTTCCCATGTTCCTGATCTTCCCGGACGCACGGCGTGTTTCAAGCCCTGATCCGCGCCGGATCCGAGGCGGTCAGTGTGCTTATGATGGGGGACCGCAGATGAAGAAGCCCCTTACAAGGAGGTAGGACGATGGCTGGATACTTCAAACTGGTGGACGCTCACGACGACGGTTTCCGGGTGAAGCTGACCGCCCCCGACGGAACCCTCGTGGCGGTCTCCACCTTCTATGCCTCGAAGCAGGAAGCGATCGCCGGGATCGAGATGATCCGCGAGATCGCAGGCACCGGCCCGATCGTCGACCACAGCCGCCAGGTCTCCCCGGAGCAGGACGAGTTGCTGTTCGGCGCGGATGCCCTTCCCGAGGAGTCGATCGCCGTCCAGTCCCGGAGGTGACGCGCCGTACGCTCGGTGTACGACTGTATACAGTGCGGGTAGGCGTGGCTTAGTATGAAGGTATTCCACAACCTCTGAAGGGAGCCAACGTCATGTCGACTGCGGACTCATTCGGTGCGAAAGGCGTCCTCGACGTCGCCGGTGCCGAGTACGAAATTTTCCGACTGGGCGCGGTTGACGGCGCCGACAATCTTCCGTTCAGCCTCAAGGTACTGCTGGAGAACCTGCTGCGCACCGAAGACGGTGCCAACATCACGGCCGACCACGTGCGCGCCCTCGCCCAGTGGGACGCGGACGCCGAGCCGGACACCGAGATCCAGTTCACGCCGGCCCGCGTGATCATGCAGGACTTCACGGGCGTCCCCTGCATCGTGGACCTCGCCACCATGCGTGAGGCCGTCGCCGACCTCGGCGGCGACCCGACGCGCGTCAACCCGCTTGCGCCCGCCGAGATGGTCATCGACCACTCCGTGCAGATCGACGCCTTCGGCAACGCCGGTGCGCTCGAGCGGAACATGGAGATCGAGTACCAGCGCAACGGCGAGCGCTACCAGTTCCTCCGGTGGGGCCAGACGGCGTTCGACGACTTCAAGGTCGTTCCCCCGGGGATGGGTATCGTCCACCAGGTCAACCTCGAGTACCTGGCGCGCACCGTCATGACCCGCGAGGTGGACGGCGTGCTCCGTGCCTACCCCGACACCTGCGTGGGTACCGACTCGCACACCACCATGGTCAACGGCCTCGGCGTGCTCGGCTGGGGCGTGGGCGGCATCGAGGCCGAGGCGGCCATGCTCGGCCAGCCCGTCTCCATGCTCATCCCGCGCGTCGTCGGCTTCAAGCTCACCGGAGAGATCCCCGCGGGAGCCACGGCCACGGACGTGGTGCTCACCATCACCCAGATCCTGCGCAAGCACGGCGTGGTCGGCAAGTTCGTCGAGTTCTACGGCCAGGGCGTGGCGTCCGTGCCGCTCGCGAACCGCGCCACGATCGGCAACATGAGCCCGGAGTTCGGATCCACGGCCGCCATGTTCCCGATCGACGACGTCACCCTCGACTACCTGCGCCTCACCGGCCGGCCCGCCGAGAACGTGGCGCTGGTCGAGGCCTACGCCAAGGAGCAGGGCCTCTGGCACGACCCCTCCCGCGAGATCCGCTTCTCCGAGTACCTCGAGCTGGACCTCTCGACCGTCGTGCCCTCGATCGCCGGCCCGAAGCGCCCGCAGGACCGCGTGGAGCTCACGAAGGCCAAGAGCCAGTTCCGCGAGGACCTGCGCAACTACTCGGACGACCCCGACCTGACGTTCGCGCCGGGCGGCACCGTCGACGAGTCCTCGCAGGAGAGCTTCCCCGCGTCCGACTCCCCGAGCTTCACCCCGGGTACCACCGCATCCGTCACGGACGAGAACTCGGAGCCACGGGAGACCGTCGGCGCCGGTGCAGGTGGTTCACGCCCGTCGAAGAAGGTAGCCGTCAGCATGAAGGACGGCCGCGAGTTCGAGCTCGACCACGGGATCGTCAGCATCGCGTCGATCACCTCGTGCACCAACACGTCCAACCCGTCCGTCATGCTCGCCGCCGCCGTGCTGGCACGCAACGCGGTCGAGAAGGGCCTCGTGTCCAAGCCGTGGGTCAAGACCTCCGTGGCGCCGGGCTCGAAGGTCGTCACCGACTACTACGAGAAGTCGGGCCTGATCCCGTACCTCGAGAAGCTCGGCTTCTTCACCGTGGGTTACGGCTGCGCCACCTGCATCGGCAACTCGGGTCCGCTCGAGGACGAGATCTCGCAGGCCATCCAGGACAACGACCTCGCGGTCACGGCCGTCCTGTCCGGCAACCGGAACTTCGAGGGCCGCATCAACCCGGACGTCAAGATGAACTACCTGGCCTCACCGCCACTGGTGGTCGCCTACGCCCTGGCCGGCACCATGGACTTCGACTTCGACAACGAGCCCCTCGGCCAGGACGAGTCGGGCACGGACGTGTTCCTGAAGGACATCTGGCCGAACCCGGTCGAGGTGCAGAAGGTCATCGACGAGTCCATCGACGAGGACATGTTCACCTCTAGCTACGCGACCATCTTCGAGGGCGACGACCGCTGGAAGTCGCTGCCGACGCCCGCC
Organism: Arthrobacter sp. TJ-266; assembly: GCF_058269115.1. Classification (NCBI taxonomy): domain Bacteria; kingdom Bacillati; phylum Actinomycetota; class Actinomycetes; order Micrococcales; family Micrococcaceae; genus Arthrobacter; species Arthrobacter sp. TJ-266. The sequence goes on along the minus strand of NZ_JBZCNC010000004.1, from coordinate 501,093 downwards.
GGCGACACCTTCGCCTGGGATCCCGAGTCCACGTACGTGCGGAAGCCCCCGTACTTCGAGGGCCTGCAGCGCGAGGCGAGCCCGGTCGAGGACATCGACGGCGCGCGTGTCCTGCTGAAGCTCGGCGACTCGGTCACCACCGACCACATCTCGCCCGCGGGTTCGTTCAAGTCCGACACCCCGGCCGGCCGGTACCTCACCGAGAAGGGTGTGGAGCGCAAGGACTTCAACTCCTACGGCTCACGCCGTGGCAACCACGAGGTCATGATCCGCGGCACCTTCGCGAACATCCGGATCAAGAACCAGCTGCTCGACGGCGTCGAGGGCGGGTTCACGCGGGACTTCTCGCAGGCCGACGCACCGCAGGCCGCGGTGTACGACGCCGCGGAGAACTACCGCGCGGCGGGCACCCCGCTCGTGGTCCTCGCGGGCAAGGAGTACGGCTCCGGGTCCTCGCGTGACTGGGCTGCGAAGGGCACCGCCCTGCTGGGTGTGAAGGCCGTCGTCGCCGAGAGCTACGAGCGCATCCACCGCTCCAACCTCATCGGCATGGGCGTGCTGCCGCTGCAGTACCCCGCGGGCCAGAACGCCGAGTCCCTCGGACTCACGGGTACCGAGACGTTCTCGGTCAGCGGTGTCACGGAGCTCAACGAGGGCCGCACGCCCCGCACCGTGCATGTGACCGCGGCGCCCGCCGACGGCGGCACGCCGGTGGAATTCGACGCCGTGCTGCGCATCGACACCCCGGGCGAAGCGGACTACTACCGCAACGGCGGCATCCTGCAGTACGTGCTGCGCCAGCTCGCCAGCTGACGTCCGGTTGTACCTGCGCGTTCCGGGCCGGGAGGGAAACCTCCCGGCCCGGCCCGTCTGACGGGCCACCGGCACCACTCCCATCCGTTCCGTCCCCACTGCGAGGAAATCCATGGTCGAGTCGACAGAGGCGTCACCGCGCGTCGACGGCGAGTCGATCTTCCGCGTGCTCCGCAGCGAGATCCTCGCCGGGGTGCACCCGCCGGGCACAGCGCTGCGGGAGGTGGTGATCTCCGAGCGGTTCGGGGTCTCCCGCACGCCCGTCCGGGAGGCTCTCAGCCGGCTGCAGCACGAACGCCTGCTCGAGCGCGCCGCACGGGGTCTGCAGGTACCGCAGATCGACCCTCAGGAGGTCATCCAGATCTACGACCTCCGCGTCATGCTCGAGGAGGAGGCCGCGGGCCAGGCAGCCCTGAACCGGGGCACGGCCGATCTCATGCGGCTCGAGGCGCTGCTGGAGCGTGACCGCGCCGTCGTCGATCCCGATGACACCGTGAGGGTCACCAACAACCTCGAGTTCCACACCACGCTCTGGGCCTCCGCGCGGAACCCGATCCTGATGGACCTGCTGCAGCGGTTGTCCACGCACCTCATCCACACGCCGCGGTCCACGCTGTCCGTGGGGGACAGGTGGCAGGAGGTCCTCGTGGAGCACGAGGAGCTCATCAGCGCCATCGCGGAGCGTCGCAGTGATGACGCCCGGACCATCGCCCGGCGGCACCTGGAGACCGCTCGGACCCTCCGCCTCGAGCTGTTGCGCACCACCGCGGCGGACCGGCCGTGACGGAGGGGCGCCCGGAGCGCAGCCGCCTCCTGCTCGACGTCGACACCGGCATCGACGACGCCGTCGCGCTCCTGTACCTCCTGGCGACCCCCGGGGTGAGCATCGAGGCGATCACCTGCACGGCGGGGAACGTGGGCGCCCGTCAGGTGGCACTCAACAACCTCGCCCTCCTCGAGTTGTGCGGAAAGGCGGGCGTCGAGGTGGCGATCGGTAGCGAGGTACCCCTCGAGGTGCCGCTCGTGACCACGGAGGAGACGCACGGCGACCAGGGCATCGGGTACGCCGTGCTGCCGGAACCCCGCGGCCGTGTCTCCGGCAGGCATGCCGTGGACGTGTGGGTGGAGGCCGTGCGCTGCCATCCTGGTCTGATCACCGGGGTGGTGACCGGACCGCTGACCAACCTCGCGCTGGCCCTGCGGGCCGAGCCCGAGCTGCCCCACCTCCTCAGGGGCCTCGTCATCATGGGCGGGGCCTTCCACCACCCCGGGAACACCACCCCGGTGGCGGAGTGGAACATTCACGTGGACCCGCACGCGGCCCGGGAGGTCTTCGCCGCCTACGAGGGCCTGCCGGTCGAGAAGCTCCCGATCGTCTGCGCGCTCGAGACCACCGAGCGGATCGAGTGCACGCCCGCGCACATCGACGCCCTCGCGCGCGCTGCCGGTGCGGGACCGGAGCTGCTCTCACCCGAGGACCCGCCGGGGCTCCGCAGCGGGAGCGACAACGACGTCGTCGCCTGTGTGTCCGATGCCCTCCGCTTCTACATGGAGTTCCACCGCGCGTACGACCAGGGGTACATCGCGCACCTCCACGACCTCTTCGCCGTCATGGTCGCCACGGGCGAGGCCTCCTTCGAGGAGAGGCTCGCGACGGTGGACGTCGAGACGTCCTCGCCACTGACCATCGGCCAGACCGTCGCGGACACCGTGGGCATGTGGAAGCGCAGACCGAACGCGAGGATCGTCACGGGGAACCAGCCTGCCCCGGTGTTCGAGCTCATGGTGCAGCGACTCGCGGACCTCGCGCGCATGCACGGCTGACCCGGCCCGACCCCGCTTCCACCCCGACGCGAGCCAGTCTCTGCCCGTCTCCGCCCTGTCCCTACCTGCCTCCGCCCCGCCACCGCGCGGCTGCGCCGGGTGAGCGGCCGGTACACTGGGGCTGCCCGCGTAGCTGCCGGCCGGCACCGAGGTGACATGAGGTGCGCTGACCTCACCCCGACGCGCCCTAGGACCACCGTGACACCCCTGACCCTCGCAGCCGATCCCGCGACACAGCGGCCGCGCCGACTGCTGATCATCCTCGGTGCCGTTCTCATCGCGGCCACCTACCTCTTCCTCGTCACCGTTCAGCCCGCGGAGATCGCCGGCGGCATGGGCAGCACCGCCTCCCTCGTGGTGCTCTTCGGATTCCTCGGCGGCGGCGCCCTCCTCGTCGCGGGCATCCTGCCGACGCTGAGCACCAGCTCGCTCGTCGTCATGCCCATCGGCATCGCCCTGAACATCGCGATCGGTCAGATCGCCGGCTCGCTCGGCATGCAGATCTACCTGGATGCCATCGGGACGGTGCTCGTGGCCGTCCTCGCAGGGCCCGCAGCCGGAGCCGCGACGGGCGCCATCAGCAACGCACTGTGGGGGCTCTTCAACCCCTTCGCCCTGCCCTTCGCGGCCGGCGCGGCGCTGATCGGCGTCCTCGCAGGGCTCGCCGCGAAGTACGGAGCCTTTCGCCACGTGTACCTGGCGCCCGTGGCCGGGCTCGTCGTCGGCGCGGTGGGCGGGCTCATCGCCGCCCCGGTGGCCGCGTTCATGTTCGGCGGGGGCGGCACGGTGGGAACCAACGCGATCATCGCCGTCTTCCGGTCCATGGGTGACAAGCTGCTCGTCGCCGCCACCAAGCAGGGCCTGCTCTCGGACTCCGTGGACAAGATCGTCGTGTTCGTCGTCGTCGCCCTGATCGTCTATGCCCTGCCCCGCCGCGCCGTCCGCCAGTTCCCCTTCGCGAGGACCCACCGCGTCCTCGGCGTCCGGAGCGGTGACCGCGCGGTCGGGCACGACGCCGGAAGCCCCGCGACCTGACGCATGCCACGACGAAGGAGCTACAACCCGCTCACGGAACTGCTCGCCGCAGCTCTGGTGGTGGTGCTCGTCCTCGTCGTGAACCGCTGGCAGTTCTCCCTGGCGGTGCTGCTGCTCGTCGTCCTCCCCGCGATCCTGCTCTCCGGCCGACCTCGGCAGATCGGCGTGGCCGTCGCCGTCGTCGCCGGTCCGCTCCTGATCTCGACGCTGCTGCTGCACGGCCTGTTCTTCCCCGAGGGCACTGACGTGCTCCTCGATCTCGGCGTGGCCCGGGTCACCGGTGAGGGTCTCACGTTCGCCGCCCTCATGGGTCTGCGCATGAGCGTCTTCGCGGGGATCTTCCTGACGGTCGCCATGACGCTCGACGTCCCGCAGCTCCTGGCCACCATGACCCACCGGGGCGTCAGCCGGAAGCTCGTCTTCATCATCGGGTCCGCCGTCGGGCTCATCCCGCACGTCGCCCTCCGCGCAGGGCAGATCACGCGCGCGCAGCAGGCACGCGGTCTCGTGGTGGGGCGCGGGCCGCTGACCCGCGCCCGCGCCCTCCTGGCCGTCACCACGCCGCTGGTGATCGGGCTGCTCGTCGACGCCTCGGAGCGTAACCGCATGCTCGCTGCGCGCGGTTTCTCCTCACCCGGGGTCCGCACGAGCTACGTCGCTGACACCGACTCGCGGCGTCAGCGGATGGCACGCCGGGTGATGCTCGTCGCGGTCGGGCTGTTCTCCGTGCTCTGGCTCGGACGCGAGGTCATCGGATGATTTCCCTCGTCAGCGAGTCCTTCGCCTACGACGACGGCGTGCCGCTCCTCGTGGACCTCGGGCTCTCCGTGCAGGCGGGGGAGTACGTGGTGATCGCCGGTGCGTCCTCCTCCGGGAAGACGACGCTCGCCCGCCTCCTCGCGGGTCAGGCGGGGTCCGAGGCCGGCTGCACGTTCCGTGGGAGCCTCACGCTCGACGGCGAGACCATCCGATTCACCGGCAGCCCCGGGGATCCGCGGATCGACCCCGCCGCCTGGAGTGCGCGCGTGGGGTTCGTGGCCCAGGGCTCCTGGGGGCAACTGTCCATGATGTCGGCCACCGTCGCCGAGGAGATCGCCTTCGGATCCGCCAACCGTGGAGTGGCTCCGGAGGACCTGAGGACCCTCGTCGCGGAGATCGCTGCGGCCATGAACCTCACGGAGCTCCTCGACCGGGATCCGCGCCGGCTCTCCGGAGGCCAGCTCCAGCGCACCATCATCGCGGCGGCCGTGGCCCAGCGCCCGCGGGTGCTGATCCTCGACGAGCCCTTCCAGGGGCTCGACGGCGCCGCCGCGGCCGGAGTCGCCGAGGCCCTCGAGATGCTGCGCGCCGGGGGCACCGCCGTCGTCGTCTGCGAACCGACCCTGCCCCGGACGGCGCCCTCGGACATCCGGGTGGTGGCCCTCGCCGACGGCCGCGCCGTGTTCACCGGACCCCTTGCCGAGACGCGCTGGGCGGGACTGCGCCGGTACGGCATCGGGACGGCGGGGGAGCCACCGCGCCTCCCCGCCCGTCCGCTCACCCGTCCGGCTGTCCTTTCCTCACAGGCCGGGTCCGCGGATCCGCAGACCGTGCCCGACGGATCGGCGCCGGGAGAGGTGGCGGTGGCGATGCGGTCCGTCAGCTTCACCTACCCCTCCGAGCGCGGACGGCTGCTCCGACCCGAGCGACGCAGAGCGGCCGGGTCCGACAGGGCGGTGGAGTCCGACAGGGCGGCGGGGTCCGACAGGGCAGGCGGGTCCGGAGGAGCGGCCGGGCTCCGCGACGTCGATCTCTCGGTCCGCACGGGCGAGGTCGTGGCGGTGCTCGGCGCCAACGGATCCGGCAAGTCCACGCTGCTGCAGCACCTCAACGGGCTGTGCAGGGCGGACGCCGGGACCGTCGTCGTGGACGGCGTCACCATCGCCCGGCAGCCGACCGGCATCCTGGCCCGGCACGTGGGGTACCTCATCCAGGACACCGACCAGCAGCTGTTCGAGCGCACCGTGCTGCGCGAGGTCTCCTACGGTCCGCTGCTCGCGGGCGAGCGCCGCGCTGCTGCCTCACTCCGGGCGTCAGCAGCGCTCGAGCGGGTGGGGCTGGCTGCGCTGGAGCAGGTACACCCCTACGAGCTCGGGTTCGTCCAGCGGCGCCTCGTGGCCCTCGCCTCCATCATGGCCACCGGCCCGCGCGTGTGGGCGCTCGACGAACCGACCGCGGGCCTCGACGATCCCACCCGCACCCTCATGGCGGAACTCGTCCTCGAGCATGCGTCGACGGGCGGCGCCGTGGTCATGGCCACGCACGACGACGCCTTCGCAGACACCGTCGCCGGCCGCAGCATCCAGCTGGAGCGCGGGCGGGTCATGCCGTCCACGGCGACCGCCGACCTCCCGTGGGAGGCACGGGGCACCTAGGGTTGGGGCATGGACACGCTGAGGGAGAGATTCCGCATCATCCGCTCGGCGGGCGCTGATCTCGTCGTCTTCGAGTACGGCGTGGAGCCCGAACCGGGCACACCGAGCCTGCTGTTGGTGCACGGCTACCCCGACGACCACCGCGTCTTCCTGCCCGTGATCCGTGAACTCGCGTCGACGCATCATCTGATCACCTTCGACACGCGGAACGCCGGCCGGTCCAGGACGCTGGGCGGCTCGGGCTTCACCCTGCCGGAGCTCCTCGACGACCTCTTCACGGTGCTCGACGCCGTGGGCGCGCCCGACGGCGTCCGGCTCGTGGGGCACGACTGGGGCTCCATCCAGGGATGGGCCGTGGTGCAGGACGAGCGGGCCGACGGGCTGGTCGTAGAGTTCACGAGCATCTCCGGTCCGGACCTCCGGCACTTCTCGCAGTGGCTACGGGCACGCCTCCGTACTCCGCGCCTCGTGCCCGAGGGCGTCGGTCAGGTGCTCCGGAGCTGGTACGTCGCGGCCTTCCAGCTGCCGGTGCTGCCCGAGCTGTTCTGGCGCGCGGTGATGACCCGCCGCTACGAGTTCGCCGCACGGCGCAACGTCGGCAAGGATCCCATCCGGGGGCTGGCCCTCTACCGCGCGAACCTGGGCGGCGCCGTCAGGCTCCCACGGCGTCGGCGCGTGACGCTGCCCGTCCACGTGATCGTGCCGCTGAAGGACCCGTTCCTCTCGCCCCGGCTCGTGGACGGGCTCGAGGACTGGGTGCCCGACCTCACGGTCACCACCGTTCCGGGGGGCCACTGGTGGATCGCGTCGAGGCCGCGGGCGTTCGCCGAACTGCTGGATCCGGCACTCATCGGACGCGACGACGACTGAGCCCGCGTCGACGACGACCGCCTGCCCTGCGACGAGCGGTCCGGGCTGGCAGCAGGCCGTCTGGAGGCGGCCGGGCGCGCCTAGACGTCGAGCAGGCCTCGGATGTCCTCCGCGGTCAGCGCCGAGCTGAAGACGGCGTCGTCGTCCATCACCGAGGTGAACAGCTTCGCCTTCTGCTCCTTCAGCTTCATGACCTTCTCCTCGATGGTGCCCTTGGACACCATGCGGTAGACCATGACGTTCTTGGTCTGGCCGATGCGGTGGGTCCGGTCCACTGCCTGGGCCTCGGACGCAGGGTTCCACCAGGGGTCCAGCAGGAAGCAGTAGTCCGCCTCCGTGAGGTTCAGCCCGAATCCACCGGCCTTGAGGCTGATGAGGAAGACGGGCGCGTCGCCCTCCTTGAAGGAGTCGATCACGTCACCGCGGCTGCGGGTGGATCCGTCGAGGTAGGCGTACGGGATGCCGCGGGCGTCGAGCTGCTCGGCGGCCTTCTTCAGGTAGGACGTGAACTGACTGAACACGAGCGCCCGGTGGCCCTCGGCGATGATGCCCTCCAGGTTCTCGAAGAGCACTTCGAGTTTGGCGGAGGGAACGCCCTCGTGCTCGGGGTCGACGAGCGAGGCGTCGAGGCTGAGCATCCGCAGCAGCGTCAGGGACCGGAAGACGATCATCCGGTTGCGGTTCATGTCCTCGATCAGGCCGAGGAGCTTCTGCCGTTCGCGCTGCAGGTAGGTCTCGTAGATGTGCCGGTGCTCCGGGTGCAGCTCCACCTCGAGGACCTGCTCCTGCTTCGGCGGGAGGTCCGAGGCCACGGCCTCCTTGGTGCGGCGCATCATGAGCGGGCGGATGCGCTTGCGGAGCCGGACGAGCGGCCGGTTGTCGCCGATCTTCTCGATGGGCGTGCGGTAGTCCTCGGTGAACTTGCGGGCCGAGGGGAAGAGGCCCGGCGCCACGATGTCGAACATGGACCACAGCTCCATGAGGTTGTTCTCCATGGGCGTGCCGGTGATCGCGAGCTTGAACGGGGCATCGAAGTCCTTGGCCGCCTGGTGCACCTTGGACGCGCGGTTCTTCACGAACTGGGCCTCGTCGAGCACCAGACCGGACCACGTGGGCTCCTGGTAGGCCGGGAAGTCGAGCCGGAACAGCGTGTAGGAGGTGATGACGACGTCGGCGCCCCTCACCTGCTCCCGTACGGGCACGCCCGAGGCGCCCTGGGTGTCGGTGACGGTCACCACCTTCAGGCCGGGCGCGAACCGCCGGGCCTCGTTGCCCCAGTTGGGTACCACCGAGGTGGGCGCGACGACGAGGAACGGGGCGTCGATCCCGGTGGTCTCCTGCGCGTGGACCATGAGTGCCAGGGCCTGCAGGGTCTTGCCGAGCCCCATGTCGTCGGCGAGGACCCCGCCGAGCTGGTGCCGCCACAGGAAGGCGAGCCAGCTGAAGCCGTCCGCCTGGTAGGGCCGCATCTCTGCCTGGAGCCCGGCGGGCGCCGGTGTTGCCTCGACGTCGGAGAGTTCCAGGAGACCGCTGACGGCGTCGCGCCAGGACTGCGCCTGCTCCGTCTCCTCGGCGAGGTCCTCGAAGTCCGCCCAGAGCCCCGCCTGGTAGCGGCTGATCTGCAGGCCCGACTCGGGATCCCACTCCGCCAGGGAGCGGGCTTCCTCGATCAGTTCACGGAGCTGGTCGAACACGGGCTGCTCGAGCGAGAGGTACGTGTTGTCCACGAGCTTCAGCTTCTTGCGGCCCTGCGCGAGCGCCCGGAAGATCGAGTCGAAGGGGATGGTGCGGCCACTGACCGTGACCATGACCCCGAGGTCGAACCAGTCCCGGTTGTCCGTCTCGACGGTGCTGACCCGCAGGGTCGGCATCTCCGTCAGCTCCCGGTAGTCGGGTTTCTCGCCGACCACTTCGATGGAGATACCCGGGAGCGCGGCGAGCTCGGGCAGCACCTCCTCCGCGAACTCGACGGCCTGCATGTCCTGGAGCGTGGCCTGCCGGAGCGGCATGCTCCCGAGTACCCGGCGCGCGGCGACGGAGAGGGCGTCCTCGGCGTCGGCGTCGCGGTAGCCGTCATCGCTGCCCGGCCCGCCCCTGCGCAGGGGCCGGCGCTGCACGGCGTCGCCGAGCGGGTAGTCGAAGTGCCAGTCGAGCGACACCGAGCCCTCAAGGCCGTAGGCCGTGACGAGCACGAGGGACGGCGGCTGGATCTCGGGGAGCTCCACGCTGCCGTCACTGCTGTCCACGTCGATCGACTGCCGCAGCTTCGGGTAGTAGTCCTGCAGGAAGAGCGACTTCTCCTCCTCCGGCACCACCACGGGCCGCCCACGCTGCAGCAACTCGATGTCCTTCGCCGTCAGTCGGCGGGACGTCGGCGCGAGCGTGATCGTGTCATCCGGCGCCACGGTGTAGATGCCGTGCGTGCTGATCACGTGGGCGGTGTCGGAGGGGTGCGGCTGCCCGTCGATGTCCAGCGCAGGGCACAGCTGCAGCGACCCGTCCTCGGTCTCCGTCGCGTCCAGCTTGAGGATCGCGCGACCGGCGAGCGCGATGGTGACGGACTTCTTCGATCCGACGAACGCGATGCCGAGGCGCTCCGCCTCCTCGAGCAGTTGCCAGAGGAGGGGGTTGCTGAAGTCGTCGAGGTAGAGCCAGGAGTCGTTGTTGCCGAAGTAGTTGACGCCGGTGCCGCGGTGCAGCGCCGGGAACTGGGAGAACCAGCGGTGCTGGTCGGCGTCCAGTTTCAGCCCGTACGTCTGGTAGCTGATGCTGCCCCAGGACAGGTTGTTCTTGATCCACTTGCCCTTGCCGTTCTGGCTCACGGGCCGTACGCCGAGGCGCGTGTTGAGCGTGCGCTGCCCCTGGCGCTCGGCGGCCGACCCCCACCGCTGGACGGCGACCTCCGGGGTCCGGAGTTCAAACTGCAGTCCCAGCGGTGTCAGGGCCGCCGGCGCGGCCGGCTCGAGGTCCCCCTCCAGCAGATCGAGGAGGGACGCCTGCCAGCCGGCGGGCGCCGTCGTGCGTGGTGCGGGGTTGGCCCCGAGCTCCTGCTCGTGCTTCGCGAGGACGTTCTCGGTGTTGCTCTGCAGGGCTGTGGCCGCCACGTGCTTGCAGTCCGCGCCGATGGGGCAGCTGCAGAAGTTCTCGAGGGGGCGGAAGCGGCCGTCACCCTTCACGCCGAGGCGGAGCTTGGTGCGGTACTCGGAAGGGGCGGAACCGCGGACCTTGCCGGTGAGGATCTTGGAGTCGGCGTCCCAGGCGAGCGAGCTGACCGCGCCGTCCTTCGCGTAGGTCTGCCCGCGCTGGAACGCCGCACCGCCCACGATCCTGATGATGTCGGTGACATCGACCATGGGGTGAGGCGAAATGGGCATAATTTCATACTCTCACGCGGGGGAGACGCCGCGCCCCGGCCGTGCCCCTGCCCGCGGTATCCGTGGGAGGGTTGTTTTACCCTGGATCGGGCACCCCGCCCGCGGCCCGGGACGCGGGATGACAACGGAAGAGGTACGGCGTGTTCGAAGCTCCGAGCATCATCTTCGCGGCAGCCGGCCTCGCCGTCTTCGCCGCAGCCCTGCTGCCCCGACTGCTGCAGCGCGCGCCGGTGTCCATGCCGATGGTGTTCCTCGCCGCGGGGATCCTCATCTTCAGCTTCGCTCCCGACCTCCCGGATCCGGACCCGCTGGCCTACGGCGACGTCACCCTCCACCTCAGCGAGGTGTGCGTCATCATCTCGCTGATGGGTGCCGGTCTCGCCCTGGACAGGCCCGTGGGGTGGCACCGCTGGTCCACCACGTGGCGCCTGCTCGGCATCGCCATGCCGCTGTGCATCGTCGCGCTCACGCTGATGGGGATGTGGATCCTCGGGCTCGGCGTCGCGTCCGCCCTCCTCATCGCCGCCGCACTGGCTCCCACCGACCCGGTGCTCGCCTCCGAGGTGCAGGTGGGGGAGCCCTCGGAGTCGGAGGAGGAACTCGACGGCGAGGACGAGGTGCGTTTCGGTCTGACCTCCGAAGCGGGCCTGAACGACGGGCTCGCCTTCCCGTTCGTGTACCTGGCGATCCTCCTCAGCACCGTGGGTCTCAGCCCGTCCGCGTGGTTCCCCGAGTGGATCCTGCTCGACGTCCTCTGGCGCATGATCATCGGCTGCGCCTTCGGGTTCGGCATGGGGAAGCTGCTCGGGCGGGTCTTCTTCCGGACGCCGCTGAAGAGCATCCGCCTCGCCAACTACTCGGAGGGCTTCGTGGCGCTCGCCGCGACGTTCCTGACCTACGGCCTCACCGAGGCGGTGGAGGGCTACGGCTTCATCGCGGTGTTCGTCTGCGCCGTCACGATCCGCATGGGAGAACAGACCAACGGCTACCACGGCGTGCTGCACAGCTACATCGAACAGCTCGAGCGGCTCCTGACCGTCGTCGTGCTGGTGCTCCTCGGGGGAGCGGTGGCGCGTGGCCTGTTCGAGGGCCTTCAGATGCTGGAGATCGTGGTGGCCGTCGCGTTCATCCTCCTGGTGAGGCCTCTGACGGCCTGGATCAGCCTGGCCCGCGGCAAGACCGGTCCGCGGGAGCGCGGCGTGCTCGCGTTCTTCGGGGTACGCGGCATCGGTTCGATCTACTACCTGAGCTACGCGCTCTCGAAGGGCGAGTTCGCCGCCGACGAGTCCGCGCTGTGGCGCATCGGCGGGCTCGTGATCGTGCTGTCCATCGTGATCCACGGCATCACCGCGGCTCCCGTGATCAACGCGCTCGACCGTGCACGCGAGAAGCGGGCGCGCGAGCAGGGTGACGAGGCGCAGGCGCCGAACACCGCCGTCTGACACGCTGGACGGACATCGCCGTGGCTCCGGCGATGAACGGGAGTTCCACCGCGGGTGCCGTCAGTGCCGCCGAGCCGCTTCCCGCTCGAGCACGGCGCGAACCGCCAGCCCGCCGACGAGCGCCCAAAACGCGCCGCCGATCCCACCGATCGACAGGCCCGAGGCTGCGAGGAGGAACGTGACGGCCCCGCTCATGCGGCCCTCGGCCTCGCGGAAGGCGGAGGTCACCGCCGTCGCCATGGTGCCGATGAGCGCCAGGCCGGCAACGGCCTCCACGAGCCCCGGGGGCGCCGCGCCCACGACGACGACGAGCGCCCCCGAGCCCGCTGCCAGCACCAGGTAGGTCAACCCCGCCGTGAGCGCGGCTACCCACCGGCGGTCCTTGTCCGCTCCTGCCCCCTCGCCCGCGGAGAGGGCCGCGGACAGGGCGGCGAGGTTCACCGCGTGCCCGCCGAAGGGCGCGGCCGCGGCCGTCCCGAGGCCCGTGACGGTGAGCGCGGCCCGCCACGGCGCGCGGTAGCCGAAGGAGGACAGGACGGCGACGCCGGGAAGGTTCTGTGACGCCATCGTCACGACGTAGAGCGGCAGGGCTATGCCGATGACGGCACCCAGCTCGAACGTCGGCAGGGTGACGGAGAGCGAGGGCGCCAGGGACGCCGGGTCGATCACCGCTCCGGTGCGGAGGAGATCGACGGCGATGATCACTAACGCTGCGACGAGCGCCAGCGGTACCGCCCAGCGGGGGACCACGGCGGAGGCGACGAGCCAGACCAGGATCACCGGCAGGACCAGCAGCGGGATGGTGCCGAGCGAGCGGAAGGGTGCGAGGCAGAGGGGCAGCAGGACGCCCGCGAGCATGGCCTGCGCGAGGTGCTGGGGAATCCGCGCGACGAGGCGTCCGAGCCAGGGCACCGCCCCGGTCAGCAGGATCAGGAGCGCCGTGACGAGGAAGGCCCCCACCGCGGCGGCCCAGCCGCCGTCGGGCACGGTGGCGCCGGCGAGCAGCGCCGCCCCGGGGGTGGACCACGAGAGCGTCACGGGGATCCGGTAGCGCAGCGCCAGCAGGACGATCCCCAGGCCGACGACGGCGGTGAGCGCGAGCAGCCCCGACGCGGCCTGCTCGGCTGTGGCCCCGGTGGCCCGTAGCCCCGCGAGGACCACCGCGAACGACGACGTGAAGCCGACGAGCGCCGTCACCATGCCGGCGAGGACCGGTTCCTGCAGCGGACGCCCGGCGTGGCCGGGATGCACGGATGACGTCATGCGGGGGATCTCATGCCGGAGGCCTCACTCCGGCGGCCCCACGGGGTCGACGTCGGTCCATCAGGTCCATCAGGTCCATCAGGTCCATCAGGTCTGTCAGGTCCCGCGGACCTGCTCGAGGCGACGCTGGACGGCCTCGAGCTCGTCGCTCAGGGCCTGGAGCCGCGCGGTGTTCTGCTCGACGGCGAGGAGCCGGACGAGGTGGTCCTGGCGCTCGCGGAGCTCTGGTTCGGTGGTCGGAAGGTCGTGAGTGGCCATGGGGCCAGTCTGTCAGAAGGGCCATGACAGGCCGCTGCCCGGGAACGACCGCCGGGAAATAGAAGCTCCGGTGGCGTCGTTCCCCCCAGAGGCGTGCGGCGTGCCCGTGCGCGCACCGATGTCGAGAGGTTCCCCCATGACTCTTCCCCTGTCCATCCTCGATCTCGCGCAGGTCGCCGAGGGTTCAACGCCCGCGGAGACGTTCGCCGCGAGTGTCACCCTGGCCCAGCACGCGGAGGCGTGGGGCTACCGGCGCATCTGGTACGCGGAGCACCACAACATGGGCAGCATCGCCTCGTCGGCCACGAGCGTGCTGATCGCGCACGTCGCCGCGAGGACGTCGAGCATCCGCCTCGGCTCCGGGGGCGTGATGCTGCCGAACCACTCGCCGCTGACCATCGCCGAGCAGTTCGGCACGCTGGAGAGCCTGTACCCGAAACGGATTGACCTGGGGCTCGGCCGCGCGCCGGGGAGTGACCAGACCACCGCGCGTGCTCTCCGCCGCGATCCCATGGCCGCCGAGAGCTTCCCCCAGGACGTCCTCGAGCTGCAGGGCTACCTCACGGGAGACTCCCGCGTGCCGGGCGTCCAGGCCACGCCGGGACGCGGGACGAACGTGCCGCTGTACATCCTCGGCTCCTCCCTGTTCGGCGCGCGTCTCGCCGCCGCGCTCGGTCTCCCGTTCGCCTTCGCGTCCCACTTCGCGCCGCAGGCCCTGCACGACGCCGCCAGCATCTACCGCCGCGAGTTCACCCCGTCGGCCCAGAACGACACACCACACTTCATCGCGGGCGTCAACGTGATTGCCGCGGACGACGCGGGCGAGGCGCACCACGAGTTCCACGAGGCGATGCTCCGGCGCGTCACGCTGCTCCTCGGGCGCGGGCAGACGTTCACCCGTGAGGAGCAGGAGGCGATCCTGGCCTCGCCCGGCGGTCAGCACATGGCGGAGATGGCGCGCTACAGCGCCGTGGGGACGCCCGACGTGGTCCGCGACTACCTCGAACGCTTCGCGGCGCAGGTGGGGGCGGACGAGCTGATCGTCGCCACGCAGGCGGGCAGCACGGCCACCTGGCTCCGCTCCTTCGAGCTGCTCTCGGACGCCATGCTGCTCACGGCAGGGGCCCGAACGGCGGCGTGAGCCGACCCGGACGGGACGATCACATGGGCTCTCGGCGAACAAGTTGTGGTCTCTGCTTGCCATGACCCACCTTCGTTTGGTTAAGTGGGGCGTGGTTGTAGTGTTGCGCATTTGTATTTCACGCTGTCCAGCCCTTAGGGGCCGGATGCGTCTCTGAAAAAGCGGACAAGCACGCCGCGACTGGGGCGTTCCGAAAGTCGGATCGCGTCTGAATTTCAGAAGGATAAACAAAAATGGCAACAGGTACCGTGAAGTGGTTCAACGCTGAAAAGGGCTTTGGATTCATTGCTCCCGACGACGGAAGCGCAGACGTGTTCGCACACTTCTCCGCCATCAACGCAAGCGGCTACCGCTCGCTTGATGAGAACCAGAAGGTCAGCTTCGACACCGAGCAGGGCCCCAAGGGTCCTCAGGCGTCGAACATCCAGCCCCTCTAAGGCTCGGATCTTCTCCTAGATTCTTTTCGCGGAAACAGGTCGGACTTCGGTCCGGCCTGTTTTTGCGTTAACCGGCGCCAGTGTGATGGCCCGGGGTGCCCCGGTGTCAGTTCAGGCGCCCGCGCTCGCACAACCCGATGAACGCGCCGAGTTCGGCCAGTGCCGCCGGGGTGGTCGGCAGGTGGTGCGTGAGCCACGGTGACCTGATGATGACGGCCCGCCACTGCCCACGCGACACCGCGACGTTGACCCGGTTCCTGTTGAGCAGGAACCCGATGCCGCGAGGGGCCTCCGCCGCGGAGGACGTCGCCATCGTGACGAGCACGACGGCGGCCTGCTGACCCTGGAACCGGTCCACGGTTCCCACGCGCACCTTCCGCAGGCCGGCCGCCGCGAGTGCACGCTGCACCAGGTGCACCTGCGCGTTGTAGGCGGCGACCACCAGGATGTCCTCCTCGCCGAGGGGCCGCGGCGACGACGCTCCGCCGGTTGCCCCGCCGGTTGCGTCGGTCGCATCCCCGGACGTCCACGGCAACCCGAGGTGTCGGCGCACCTGCCGCACCACTTCCGCGGCCTCCTCGGGCGAAGAGGTGGTGTTGGACGCGTGCTCCACCTCGACCAGGGCGATCCCCGGGCCCACGCCGTCCAGGTGCCGGCCGCGCGCCGCGGAGGCCGTGGTCAGCCGCCCGTCGTAGGCGAAGGTCGAGACGGCGTCGCACAGCGCGGGGTGCAGGCGCCACGTGTCGGCGAGGAAGTACCCGAGTGTGGGCGGCAGCGTGGCGTGGCCGTCGGACAGCCAGCTCAGGGCCGACTGATCCACCGGTTCGGGATGCGTGCCCTGCGAGACCTGGGGGAGCTGTTGCGGGTCCCCGAGGAGCAGGAGCCTGGTGGTGGCCTGCGCGACGGCCAGGGTGTTCGCGAGCGAGAACTGCCCCGCCTCGTCGATGACGAGCAGGTCGAGCGAGGCCGGCGGGATGCTCGAGCCCGTCATCGTCCAGGCCGTCCCACCCACGAGGCAGCCTCCCTCGGAGGCGAGGAGGTGGACGATGTCGGCGTCCGCCCTGCGCGTCCACGGCACCTCCTCCGCGCCCTTGAGCTTCTTCGCGACGACGTGCTCGGGGACGCCCGCCTCCAGCGCGCGGCAGAGCAGGTTGTCGACCACGGCGTGGGACTGCGCCACCACGCCGACCTTCCAGCCGTGGCGGACGAGACGCGCGATGACGTCGGCTCCCACGTGGGTCTTGCCGGTACCGGGGGGCCCCTGCACGGCGAGGTAGGAATCCCGGAGTGTCAGCAGGGCCGACGTGATGGCCTGCGCGTAGCCGTCCGGTCCGGGTGGCACCTCGGGGAGCGGGGCGCCGTCGGCGAGCCGGGGAGGCAGCCGGCGGAGGAGATCGAGAGCAGGGCCGTCAGGAACCCCGGGCAACGTCTGACCCACCCGGTCCGCGAGGGCGATCAGTGCCTTCTCGAGGGAGCCCGTCGGGAGGGGCCGGTCGGGCGCCAGGGCCACGGGGAACTCACCGCGTGGCTCGCCGCCCTTCCGCAACTTCTCACGGATCAGGAGCCGGAGGGCACCGCGCTCCTCGGTGAGCCCGGTGACCGCCACGTCGTACCACCCACCGCGGCCCACACCGCTGCTGTCCTCGTCATCGGTGCCCGGGGGCGTGGGCGCATCGTAGATCGCGAAGTGGGTGGACCCAACCTGGGCCTCCACCCCGGGCTGCAGGCGCGTACGTGCGGCGAGCACGCGTACGGGGTTGGACCGCGGGGTGGGTCGCTCCCAGTCCTGCTCCACGCGGACCTCGTCGAGGACCAGGACGTCCCGCGATTCCTCCCAGTCGTGCGGCGGCGCTGCGAGGCGGTCGTAGTGGGACCACCAGAACTGCTTCCGTTCGCGCCGGTGGTAGCCCACCGCGGCGGCGACCATGGCCACCGCCCGCCGGTCGGCCTGCAGCGCCTGCTCGGCGGGGAGTCCGGCGAGGTGGTCGAGCAGGCGGGCCTCCTCCGCCCTGGGCCCGTACGTCGAGGCGTCCTCCTCGGCGAGCGACGTATCGGCGTCGTCGACCTCCCCGGAGACCGGGGAGAGCCGGCCGGACCCGGGGACCAGCGCCAGCAGCCAGTCGCGCAGCCGAAGGGTGGAGAGGCAGTCGTAGCGGTTGTAGTCGCTGATACCCGCCAGCACCCGCGCGGCCAGTGGTTCCTCACCGGCATCGCGCGCAGCGCAGTAGGCGGCGTACGCGACGACGGAGGCGCCTGCGTCTGTGACGTCACCCGACCGCAGCCGGTCACCCATGTAGAGGGGTTCGAGCTTCTTGATGCTGTAGGAGCGTTCGCTGATACGCAGGCTGTGCCGGACTGTCTCGTACAAGTCCACCAGCACGCCCTCGCGCAGCAGGGTGTTCACGGCGTCCTCCCCGATGACGTGCACCAGGGACAGGCGCCGCAGGGCGCTCTTCTCGTACGCGGCGTAGTGGTAGACGTGCAGGTCCGGGTACCGCTGCCGGCGGGCCGCCACGTACTCGAGGAAGTCGACGAGCGCCGCGCGTTCCTCGGAGCGGCTGTGCGCCCAGAACGGACGGAACGGTGGTTCCGCGTCGCGGTCCTCGGGCTGTTCGACGACCCCGAAGAGGTATTCGAGCCCCCAGGTGCCGTCCACCGGGTCCTGCCACAGCGGGTCCCCCTCGAAGTCGAAGAAGATGTCCCCGTGGCTGGGCGCGGGCAACGAGGCCACGGTGGCGCCGGGCAGCAGACGGTAGGAGACGGTGTGCTCCACGGCGTCGGCGTCCTGGTAGGTCACGGCGCCGTCCACCTCCCCGAGGCCCACCTGCAGGCGCGCCTGCTCGTGGAGGCGCTGCAGGGGAGCGTACTCCGGGCGGGGGTCCATGGCGGCGAGCGCGTCGATGGTGCTGATGCCCTGACCCCTCAGCTTCGCGCGGCGGTCACCCGTCATGCCCGCGACCAGCAGGAGGTCGCGCGTCGCCGTGACCTGCTCGGAGCAGTAGTCGCAGCGGCCGCAGGCACCGACGTCGGGGCTGTTCCATGCCACGCGGTGCGGCTGCTGCCGGTGTCGGGTGACCAGGTCGAGGAAGCGTGACCGCCGTTGCCGGAACACGGGCAGCAGGTCCGTGAGGCTGTGCATGCCGCGGGAGCGGTCGCCGAGTACCAGCGTGACCTCCGGTGACGTGGGGATGCCGGCGGTGATCAGCTGATCGCCGTACGCGGCGAGCTGGAGCAAGGCACCCACCTTCGCGTGCCGGGCCAGCTTCGTGTCCCAGACCGCGTAGGAGGAGTCCGGTTCGCGGACGAGGAAGTCGGAGCGGCCGTGGAACGTGCCGTCGAAGAATGCCGCCTGGAACACCACTGAGGCTCCGGAGCGGAGGGCGCCGAGGGATTCCTCGTGCTTGGCGGTGAGCGTGGCACGGTCCATCGAGACAGCAGTCTCGACCTCGTACACGCCGCCGCTGGTGCCGGCCGACCAGGAGCCGTGCTCGGCGACGAGCTCCTCGAGGACACGGTGCTCGTGCACGTCGCCGAGGGAGGCCGCGCGCTGCAGCATCTCGTCCGGCGCGAACACCGCCTTCGGCGCACGGCCCAGTTTCTCGTCCAGGACGCGCAGCAGCCGGTACCCGCACTCGGACGCCGTGACGAGGTCCGTCGCCGAGAACACGAGATCGGCGTGCGCGGGCGCGGCACCGGCGGCCGGTACGGCCGGTTCGAGGAGGAACATGCGGGCGGGCCCTTCAGCAGTGCGGGAGGTAGGAGACATGGGGGAGGTGCGGACGCTACGGGACCACTGAACCACGGGACGCCGACCTTCCTGTGACCAGCGTCTCAGGGATTCACCGTGCGCTTTGCCCCGCGGGCGACGACTTACCCGTGTACGACGCATTCAGTCCCATCGACAGAGAAGGAAACGCATCATGGCCGAGACAGTGACCGCCCAGAAGTCCACCCCGAGCACGGAGTCCGCCGCCGTCCGCAAGGGCCCGCTGCAGACCGAGAAGGGCGACACCACCATCGCGGAGACCGTCGTCCAGAAGCTCGCCGGTGTCGCCACCCGCGAGGTACCCGGCGTCTTCGCCATGGGCAACGCGGCACGCCGCGCCTTCAACCAGATCACCGAGCGCATCCCGGGCTCGCAGACCAACGTCAGCGGTGGCGTGAGCGTCGAGAAGGGCGAGCGCCAGACGGCGATCGACGTCAGCATCGTCGTGGACTACGGCAGCTCGATCGTCGAGGTGAGCGAGAACATCCGCCGCAACGTCGTGAACTCCGTGGAGCGCGCCACGGGGCTCGAGGTCATCGAGGTGAACGTCAACGTCACCGACGTGCACCTGCCGGGTGACGAGGACGACGCCGAGACCTCGGGTCGCGGCACCGAGCTCGAGTAGCACCTCCGTGCGGCGGGCGCTCCGTCCGCCGCACCTTCCTTCCCCTCTCCCATCAGACAGGACAGCATCATGTCGCGCAGCACCATCGGATTGTTCGTAGGTCTCCTCCTGGGGATCGTCGCCGTGTTCGGCGGGTTCCTCCAGTTCATCGCCGTCGTCTTCTTCGGCGCGGTGGGCCTCGCCATCGGCCGCTACCTCGAGGGCAAGCTGGACGTGCAGGACCTCCTGAACCGCCGCAGCTCGAACGGGTGAGCGCCATGAGGACCACCACCGATCCGCAGGCGCCGGATGCGGCGCAGCGCGGACACCTCGTCATGAAGGAGAAGGTGCTGCGGAAGATCGCCAGCCAGGCCGCCTCCGAGCTGCCGTTCATCGGCGGCAGGTCCGGCGGGGTCCTGGGGCTCGGAGCCTCCGGTGACCTGGACGCCAGGCCCAGTGCCGACGTCGAACTCAACGGCACCATCGCGTACGTCTCCCTGACGGTCGCGATGCAGTACCCGGCGCCGCTCCGTGCGGGGTCCGAGGCGCTCCGCCGCCACGTCACGGACGTCCTCGAACGCACGACGGCGGTGCACGTGGGACGCATCGACGTCACCATCGCCTCGCTCGAGAACGGTTCCGCCGGCAAGGGAAGGACGCTCGCATGAGTACCGCATCGGCACACAAGCTGCCCCGCCGGCCCAGCCGGACGCTCCCGGCCACGCTCACAGCCATCGTGCTCGTCGCCGCCGGGGCAGGCCTCGTCTGGCTCGGGGTGTCCGCGCTCACGGGGGACACCTCTCTTGCCGAAGGCGCCCTCTCGACCACCACGGCCGTGACGTGGGGCTCCACCGCCCTCTACGCCGCCGCGGCGGTGGCCGCGGTGATCGGCCTGGTACTCCTGCTGGCGGCGTTGCTGCCGGGGCGGCGCACCGCGCTCACAGCGGGAACCACCTGGCACGGTATGGACGGCACCACGACGGTCATGGGACGCTCCGCCGTCGAGCGCCTCGCGACGGCCCGCGCCGAGCGGGTGGACGGCGTCTCGGCCGCCCGCGCCCAGCTCCGGGGCGGAAGACTGAAGCTCTCCCTGTCCACGTACCTCGTGTCCACAGGTGAACTCCAGGCCACGGTCAGGGACGTCGTCCAGTCTTCGGTGGACGATCTCGGCCTGAAGCCCGCGCCCAGGGTCAGGGTGCGCGCCAGGACGGAGCACCATGACTGACCTGACCCCGGACCCCACCACCGCGCATCCCGGTACGCCGGACATCATCCCCAGGCACACCCTCGGAAGGAGACGATCATGAGGCAATCACCCGCACGGCTCAACAGGTTCTGGCTCGCCGTCATCGGCCTCGTGCTCCTCATCGGAGCGGCAGCACTCCTCGCAGCCACGCTGGGCCTCCTCGGCTCGGTGGTCCAGGGCGCGCCGACCCCCTCGAGCGGCACGCCAGTGATCGGGTTCGACCCCGTGGCCACGGCAGCCGCACCCGCACTGCAGGGTGGGCTGGTCGCCGCAGGCGTGATCCTCGCGGTCCTCGGACTGGCGTGGCTCGCCGCACAGGTGCCCCGCCGCCGTCGTGCCCGGGTGTACCGGCTGCACGCCGCCGATGACAACGGCCTCGTGACGCTGAACCCGGCCCTCCTCGAGGGGACCCTGAACGCCGATGTGGAGCAGCTGCCGGACGTACAGAAGGCGAGGAGCGTGCTCCGGGGAAGTGCCGGGGCGCCGGACATCACCATCCGCGCCACGCTGAACCACAGGGCCGAGATCGCGGAGACCGTGGCCTCGATCCGTGGAGGCGCCGTGGAGCGCCTCGCGTCGTCGCTCGAAGCCGTGCCGCGCACGGTGGCCATCATCATCGACGTCTCCACGGCGTCGAGAACCAGGAACGTTACGCAGTAACGCATCGCCGGGGATCCCCCCGGGGACGAGAACGGAACAGGGAAGGACGCATCATGAGCTTCATCGACAAGGCGAAGAACAAGGCCGAGGAACTCGCGGGCAAGGCCAAGGAGGCCGCCGGCGACGCCACGAACAACCAGGACCTCAAGGCGGAGGGCCAGGCCGACCAGGCCTCGGCCACCACCAAGCAGGCCGGCGAGAACGTCAAGGACGCCGCGTCCGACGTGAAAACCGCCTTCAAGGGCAAGTAGTCCCGCGGAAAGGGCCCCGGAGCATCGGCTCCGGGGCCCTCTTCATGTCCGGCTCCGTAGCCTTCTCCGTGCCCGCTCTGTTCCCGGCTCTCTTCCCGGCGATCAGGAGGCGGGGCGGCTGATGGGAGGATGGAACCACCATGCAGAGCCGACCAGGAGGACCGATGAACCCCCGCACCCTGTTCAGGACCGTTGCCGTCGCGGAAGCGATCACGTGGGCGTT
Organism: Arthrobacter sp. TJ-266; assembly: GCF_058269115.1. Lineage (NCBI taxonomy): Bacteria > Bacillati > Actinomycetota > Actinomycetes > Micrococcales > Micrococcaceae > Arthrobacter > Arthrobacter sp. TJ-266. Next base: position 479,472 of record NZ_JBZCNC010000004.1, on the reverse strand, counting down.
CCTGCTGCTGGGCATGTTCTTCAAGTACGTCACGCGCACCACCGAGGCGCTGGTGCCACCCGCCGGTGCGGTGCACGGCTTCGTCTTCCTCTGCTTCGTCCTGACGGTCGCATTCGTCTGGATCAACCAGCGCTGGTCCCCGGTGACGGGCCTGCTCGGCCTCGCCTCCGCCGTCGTCCCCTTCGCCACCATCCCCTACGAGCGCTGGATCGAACGGAAGGGCCGGCTCGCCGGTTCCTGGCGCCTCGCCCCCGGCGGTGAGCACCCCCGCAACCTCCTGGAGCAGCTGCAGGCATGGGTGCTCCGAGCGCCCCTGACGGCCGTGTTCGTGGCGATCGTCGGGGTCTCCGTGGTGTTCACGGTCCTGCTGCTCATCGGCCCGCCCGGGTCCGCGAGCTGACCGCCGTGAGTGATCTCGCAGGCAGCTCCGACGACGAGCGCTTCTTCCTGCACAGCGGCCGCCGCTGGCGGAAGACCGACCCCTCCCTGCCCGACGACGTGAAGGCGCGCCTGATGTCCCACCTCGGGCGCGGACGCTCGGGAGTGCGCAACAGTGCGAAGGGCGACGACGGCGCGGCACTGCCACGGGCACGCCGCACGGTGCAGCTCGCGAAGGAGGGGCTGGGGGAGCGCGGCACGCCGTGGTGGGAGCAGACCGCCGCCCAGCGGAGAGCCCGGTGGACGGGCGCCCTGGAGCAGCTCGAGGCCCTGCAGGCGAGGAACCAGGCGCCGCAACCGCCCGCGGAGCAGGTGCAGGACGACGGCGATGCCTGACCGTCCCTCGGACGAGGATCTGCGCGCGGAGATCCTGCGCATCGCCGAGCAGCGGGGCTGTGATAGGACGCTCTGCCCGTCCGATGCGGCACGCAGCATCGGGGGAGACGCCTGGCGCGACCTCATGCCGGCGGCTCGGCGGATCGCCTTCGGGCTCGCGGACGAGGGCCTCGTCGACGTCACGCAGAAGGGTGAGCCGGTGGAGGCCGACGTGCGCGGGCCCATCCGCATCCGCTGGATCGACGGCGGAACCGTGCCGTGACCCCCGTTCCTCCTCCGCTGGGTCTCGCGGCCGTGCCCTACGCCTACGCGTCCACCGTTGCGCCGTCGTCGAGCCTTGTCTTCTGCGCTGGTGCCTGTCCGCTCACAGATGCCGGCGACGTGGAGGGTGATTCCTTCGCGGAGCAGGCCGTGCTGGCGCTTCGGAACCTCGAGCGTGTTCTGCAGCTGTCGGGTGGTGGGCTCGCGGACGTGGTTCAGTTGCGGGTGCTCGTCGCCTCGGCGGATCGACAAGGACTCGTCGAGGCCTGGGACGCGTTGGTCGGTGTGATGGGGGCAATGCCGCCGAGCACGCTCATGGGTGTCACCGTGCTGGGCTATCCCCGTCAGAAGGTGGAGCTCGAAGCCGTGGCGGTGGTTCGAGGCTTTACGCCGGATTGCCGGCCCGCCTCCGATTGCTCGACGCCGAGCGTCTCGGGGACTCGCAGCTGGTAAGGCTGCACTACGCGTTCGACGGCAGTACCGGCGCGTGACCTCGTGTCCTCGGGCGAGGGTGGGCAGAGTGAAGCGACGGCAGGTGTCCGGATCGACGGGATCAGGCGCGCGACGGGCGCTCCCGATAGGCGGGGTCAGCGCTCCTGATGCGCGTCGACGAGGTCGAGCTCCGATTCGCTCGATGAGTCGATGGGAGCCGGTCGGTAGCGGTAGGTGATGTTCTCATCCTGGACGATGAAGGTCTCCATGCCGCTGCGGGACCAGTGCAGCACGAGCAGGCCGTAGCGTTCGGCAAGTTTCGCCAGTGTCGGGAAGGTGGTGACATCGATGACCGGCCGCCCCTGCGGTGCCGGCATGGGATGCACGCGCACCAGCAACGCGGCATAGCGGCGCCGGATTGCTGCGGCTTCGTCCTCCGGAGTGATCCGGCGGGCCAGGACCGTGAGGATAGTTCCGGTGATGATGGCTGCGGCCAGCAGTACTGCCGAAAGAACGCGAGCTGCTGCAGCGCTGATGCCGACCCCGTTGACGCCGACCGTCCGGGACACGAGCGCCGTCTGCTGCGCGCCGGCGGTGTCCGTGACGGACAGGCTGTCTGCGCCCCCGGGGAGGGTGAGCGCCAGGGGCGCCAGGTCGAGGTTCAGCGCGGGCCGGAACGTTGCTCCCGTTTCGGTGGCCACTTCGGGCACCAGGGCGACCGAGACGGGGCCCATCGGCAGGCCCGCGGCAACCGCACCAGCCTCGGCCCTCGCCTCGAGTGCGTCGAGGTCCAGTTGGATGGTTCCTTCGTGCTCGCTGCCGGTGAAGGTGGCGGGCTCGGAGAGGGGCACGGTCGACTGCCAACCACCCTGCATCGACAGCTCGGCGAGCACGGTCACGGTTCCGGCATCGCCGGAGTAGCTGTAGCGGACATCGACGGTATCGGCACGCGTCCGGAAGATCGGGTCCGGTGACGTTGCGGTGGTGGCATCGTAGGCCGGGCTCTCGCCGACAGCGGCGGTGTAGGAAAAATCCATGCGCGTGCCGGCTTCGACCAGCGCTGTGGACGGGACCTGCAGGGGGGCTGACCAGCCCAGCGCGCCGAGGGTGACGCCGACGACGGCGGACGCGGCGCAGAGGGCGGCAGGAACGCGTAGCGGTGCAGGAAGCATTCCCAGGGGCTGGTACGCGGTTGATGGGCTGGCGGAGTGCTGGGCCATGGCTGCTTTCCTTCGCTTGCGCTGTTTCCGTGTGGTCACGGCGCTGCCGGCGGTCACGAGGCCGAAGGCCACCAGGCCGAGGACCGGAGGGCTCGTGAGGGTCCGGAGCCACACGCCGCCCTGGGGGATGTGGAGGACGGCCCGGCCCACGAGGTCTTCACCGCTCGGTTGGATCGGGTCGATGGACTGGTTGTTGTCGCCCTGGAAGATGAACGCGCTGCTGTCGCCGTCGATGATCCGGTGAAGGGCCACCTCATCCTTGTCAGGGAGGTCGTAGGCGGCGATGTCACCCACGCCGTACGAGGCTGCCCGGGCGACGACGACGAGATCGCCCTCGTGGTAGACCGGGTTCATGCTGACGCCGTGCGTGATGACCACTGCGGCTTGACCACTGACCAGCACAAGCGCTGCGCATGTCGCCACGGCAGCGAGCAGTACCAGCCCTACATTGCTCATTCTCTGGATCAAGGGTGAAGCCACTGCTAACCCCCAGGGGCTCGGCCAGTTCGTTCTGCAGGTCACGACCTGGGGGCAACGGAATGGGCGACCGGCCCTCGGAGCCGGCCACCCAGTGGACCGCTACTAGCTGACGGTGACGGAAGCGCTCTCGACCCCGGTCTGGCTCGTACCCGCGGCTGCGTCACAGACTGACTTGTTGCTGGTTGCGTCCACCGCCGAGCACGTGAAGACTGCGGCGGTGCCGCCGGTCAGAGCGAGCGTGACTGCCTTGGTATCGGCGCCTTCAGCGAAGGTCAGCGTCACCTTATTGACGGCCGTCTTCGTGGTGTCATCGACGAATCCGTACTGCAGATTGGTGAGGGTTGCGCCGGTGACAGCCTGCGACACCGTGCCGCCGACGAACTGGCTCGCGCCAGCCGTAGTGCTGAGACCGGTGCCGGTGAAGGCGGAACCGGCAGCGACAGCGAGACCGGTGACGGACAGGGCGGTGATGATCTTTGCGGACTTACGCATGACAGGGCCTCTTCCTGGTGGGAATCCGGCACCCGGGACGGGGCACCGTCGTGGCTGTAATTCCAGCTACAGCCACATGTCGAGGAACAGGATCCACACGATCTGTGGACTGGTTTCCCTCAACGAGCACCAACGTAGACGCGACTTTGCCTAGCGTTCACTTTCCTTGCCCTAGCCTGCGCTGATCCTTGTCGACCGGCACAGAATCAGCGTTGATCCTTACCTCACGATCGTCATTGGTGGCGCAAAAGCTCGGAATTCGACCAGCCCTTCGCCGCGCGAGGAACGGAGGACCAGCGGCACGGCTGTGCCACGCAGTGCGCACGACGACGGTGGCACTCGAAGTGAGTGCCGCCGTCGTCGTTCGTTGTCCCGGGGTCGCGCGGTCAGCGCGCCGCCAGCTCGGGGTAGTGGAGTTCGGTGACGTCCGGGTGGGCACGCAGGCGGCCCTTCAGCATGTTCGAGCCGTAGGAGGAGAGCATGGGGTTGTCGGGATCGTCGGAGAGTCCGCGCGCCGCGGCGCGGAGGTCCTCGGTCAACGGCACCGGCTCGATCACGGCATCGAGCCGCGGCGACCAGAAGAACGGGATGGCGTAACGGTCCACCCCGGGGGCGGGCGCTGTGACGCGGTGGATGGTCGCGGCGAGGTAGCCCTCGGTGGCGACCTCGAGCATCTCGCCCAGGTTGACGACGAGCGCCCCCGGGATGGGCGTCACCGGCACCCATTCGGTGGTTCCGTGCGGCAGCACCTCGAGGCCGCCCACCTCGTCCTGCAGGAGGAGTGTCACGAAGCCGTAGTCGGCATGGGAGCCCACGCCCTGGGAGCCGGCACCCTCGACGACGCCGCCGACGTAGTGCACGAGTTTGGCCATCCATGCAGGAGTCCCCTCGAAGGGCTCCGCGAAGTAGTCCTCGGGGAGGTGGAGGGCCACGGCGATCGCGGAGAGCAGTTCGGCGCCCACCGAGGACATCAGGGCCGCCCACTCCATGGCTCGGTGCTCGAGCTCGGGAAGGGTGTGGCGGGGCCACAGGTTCGGGCCCTGCAGGAGCCAGAACGGCTCGTCCGCGGGGTAGTCCGCTACGGGTTCGCGCTCCGGGGAGAAGTCGATCTGCTCGCGGGCGTCCGGGCGGCCACGGGTGATCTCCGTCCCGAGACCCGCGTAGCCGCGGAAGTGGGGCGAGGTGCGGTTGTGGATGGCCAGGCGTTCCTCGAGGGGGAGGTCGAAGAAGCGGCGCGTGATGGAGAACAGGTCGTCCACCTGGGTGGGGGCGGCGCCGTAGTTCACGATGTGGAAGAAGCCGACCGTGTGCGCGGCGTCGCGCAGGGCCTCGATGAAGTCGGGGGAGAAGGTGCCGTCGGCGGATCGCGCCGTGCTGAGGTCGAGGGTGGGGATGCTTCCCTGTGTGTGCTGCATTCCGGCGAGGCTACGCCCGGTGGCCGGGCCTCCTCACGTTTGCATTACGCCGTATTGCACTTGCCGGGGTACTGCCCGTGAGCGGGGGTGCCTCGCGGTGGGACAGGGAGGTGTACCGTCCCCGGTGCCGGTGATCAACATACGGAGACGGCGCATGCACGCCGCCGGTGCAGCGCCTAGGTTGGAGGAGTACCCGACCCCGCACCGGAAGGCATCCCCATGATTTTCATCGTCGTCAAGTTCACCGTGAAGCCGGAGTGGAGCGAGCGCTGGATCGAGCACACCCGCGACTTCACGGAGGCGACCCGCCAGGAACCGGGCAACCTGTGGTTCGAGTGGTCGCGCAGCGTCGATGATCCCCACACCTTCGTGCTCGTCGAAGCCTTCCAGGACGACGCCGCCGAGGCCCACGTGAACAGCGCCCACTTCTCGCAGGCCATGCAGGACATGCCGCAGGCGCTGGTGGAGACACCGCAGATCATCAGCGAGCGCATCGCCGCGGAGGGCTGGGGCCGCATGGGTGAGCTGACTGTCGCCTGATCCGGACGCGGTCCGGGGGTTCCGTCCATCCGTCCTCGTCCTCAACGGCGGATCGAGCGCGGGCACGTCGTCGATCGCACGCGCGCTCCAGGAGATCCTCCCGGGACCATGGTTGACCTTCGGGGTGGACACGTTCATCGACGCCCTTCCCGGACGAGGCGAGCACGCTGCATCCGGTATCACGTTCCACCGGAATGGGAGTATCACCTTCACCGAGGAGCACAGGCGGCTCGAACGCTGCTGGTACGCGGGACTCCGCGCGATGGCAGCCGCCGGAGCTCCCCTGATCCTCGACGAGGTGCTGCTCTCCGGCGGCGCGGGGCAGGAGCGGCTCCGCTCGCTGTTCGGGACCGAGGGCATCGTGTGGGTGGGCGTGCACTGCGACCCCGAGGTCGCTGCTGCACGGGAGGCCGACCGCCCCGACCGCGTCGCGGGCATGGCGAGGCGGCAGGCGCTGAGCGTGCACGACGGCGTGAGCTACGACCTCGCCGTCGACACGACGGATCGCTCGCCGGAGGCGTGCGCGGCGGACATCGCACGGTTCCTCGGGACCGCCCCGGCTTCCCGGGGGACGATCGCGGACCCCGGACCGCGCCTCCCGCCCGTACAGTGACCGCATGCCCGTCACAGCAGACAGTGCCTCCTCAGCTCAAGAGCTCCCGCCGTCGGCCCTGACCGGAGGCGGGACCGACGACGCCGTCCGGCCCACCGCCGAGCACACCGCTCGCGGCGTGGTCACCCTCCGGTACCTGACCGCGACGGACGAGCCCGTCATCGCCGATGCGCAGCAGGAACTCGCGGCGGAGGGCTTCGAGTTCCTCCTCGGGTACCGGCCGGGGAAACCCTGGGAGCAGTACCTCGACGAACTGGACCAGGAACGGCGGGGCCAGGATCTGCGCCCCGGCCGTGTCGCCGCGTCCTACTTCGTGGCCGAGGTGTCCGGCCAGGTGGTGGGCCGCGTCTCGATCCGCCACTCCCTCAACCCCTTCCTGGAGGCGGTCGGCGGACACATCGGCTACGCGGTGCGCCCGCACGCCCGTCGCCGCGGCTACGCGACGCAGATCCTGGACCTGTCACTCGTGGAGGCACACGATCTCGGGATCGGGAGGGCACTCGTGACCTGCGATCCGGACAACGACGGATCGCGAACCGTCATCGAGCGGTGCGGTGGGGTGCTCGACGAGGACGCCGGGCCCTTCCCCGGTGCGCCCGCGAAGCTGCGCTACTGGATAGCCACCGGCCGGTGATTCCATCCGTGGGGAGCCCGTTACGGAGGTGCATCCGCGCGGCGAAACGTGGCGTTCACGGGGAAGGTCGTCAGCCGCGCGACGCCGTAGGGGGTAGCGGCTGCTCGAGGATGTAGTCGTCCTCGAAGCGCTCACCCAGACGGAACCGCTTCGACCCCACGCGGCGGAACCCGTGCTTCTCGTAGAACCTGATGGCGCGCGCGTTCTCCTGGTTGACCCCGAGCCACACGCCCGCGTAGCCCGAGTCGGCGGCCACACCGAGGGTCGCGGCCATGAGGGCCGCAGCCGCACCGCGACCGTGCTGGTCGGGATGCACGTAGAACTTGCTGAGTTCGACAGTCGGGGTGAGGGACAGCGCGGAGAGCACATCGGCGTCCCCGGGCTGATCGAGCACCACCATGCTCCACCCGCTGATCGTCGACCCGCTGATGTCCGACCCGCTGACGCCTGTCGCGTCGCGGAGGCAGAGGATGGTGTGCCCGGGACGCGCGACCAGGTCCGTGAAGCGCTCCGGTGAGAGATGCGTGCTGATGTGGTCGGCGATGTCCTCGGGCCGCGAGCCCGCGGGGCAGGCGAGCGGGAAGGTGATTGCCGCGCAGGCGGCGAGGGCTTCGGCGTCGTCCGCTGTTGCCCGTGAGATCTCGATGGTCATCCGTCCAATCTAGGGGAGCACAGCAGAAGGGTCCGGACCGTGAGGTCCGGACCCTTCCGGGAACAACGGGTGTGCGTCAGTCGAAGACGGGCGCGCCGTTGCGGGTGAGCTCCCAGTTCTCCTCGAAGAAGGAGGCGGGGTCGATACTGCCTTCGGCGATCAGGTAGTCGATGAGCAGCTGACGGATCTCCGTGGTCTGGTTCACCAGCACGGGAGCCGTCGCGATGTGCGGGAAGTTCCCGCCGCCGGACTGCCGGTAGTTGTTGGTGGCCACGGCGAAGCGCTGCACCGGATCGATCGGCGCATCGTTGTAGCTGAGGTTCACGATGCGCTGGCCCACCGGCTTGCTGATGTCGATCTGGTAGGAGACGCCGGACATCATGTCGTAGTTGTAGTCGGGCGTGCCGCCCGCGTTGGTCAGGGTCGCCGGGTCGACGGGCGCTCCGGCGGCGGTCTGGGTGAAGTACCGCGCCGAGTACTCGAGGTAGTCCTTGACCTGTGCGCCGGTCAGCTCGACGCCGAACAGGGTGTTCGGGAAGACGTACAGCCCGGCCATGTCACGGATGGTGACGGGCCCGGCGGGGATGACGGCCGCCCGGTTGAACGGTGCCACGATGGAGAGCACGGGCAGGTCCGCGTTCGGCGTCCCGTCAAGGGCCCTGTCCACGGCCTGGGCCTGAACCGTGTTGACGAAGTCCATCACCGCGGTGTCGCGGAAGCGGGAATCGGCCGCGGACATCGTCTCGGTCGCGGTGCCGATGGCGGTGTTGACGTAGTCGATGGTGGTGCGGTGCTGCTCGGCGGCGATCGCGGAGATCGTCGGATCCGCCTCGACCGTGTTGCTGTTCAGCAGCTCGGAGTTCGCCGACACCACGTCCCACTGGCCGCGGACCTTGGCGAGTTCGAAGTCCATGACGGAGAGGCGCTGGCCCCAGTTCTTCGGCTCGGTCAGGAGGACCTGCTCACCGGTCTGCTTGTTGGTCACGAAGGTCTCGGCGATCTCGCGGTGCTCGTGGCCCGCGAGGATGGCGTCGATGCCCGGCACCTGCTCCGCGATGAGCGTCGAGGCGTTCTCGACGGGGAGGCCCGCGCCGTAGGACGAGGTTCCGGACGGGCCGGAGTGGGAGCTGACGACGACGACGTCGGCGCCGGCGGCGCGCATCTCCGGCACGTACTTCTTCGCCTGCTCCACCATGTCGAGGAAGCGGAGCTCGCCCTCGACGTTGTTCTTGTCCCAGATGGCGCTGCCCGGCGTGGTGAGGCCGAGGATCCCGACCTGGATGGGCTTCTGGCCCTTCACCTTGACGGTCTTCAGGACGTACGGCGTGAAGGCGTCCTCGCCCGTGGTCCAGTCCTTGACGTTCGCGCCGAGCACCGGGAAGTCCAGCTGGCCCTCGTAGGCGCGCAGCAGTGACACGCCGTAGTTGAACTCGTGGTTGCCGAGCGTGGTGGCGTCGTAGTCCATGGCGTTCATGGCCGCGGCCATGGGGTGCGTCTCGCCGGTCTCGTCGACGGGCTCGACGTTCGCGAAGTAGTCGGTGAGGGACGTGCCCTGGATGGTGTCGCCGTTGTCGATCAGCAGCGTGGAGTCGGCGCCGCGATCGGCGCGCACCTGGTTGACGAGCGTGGAGATCTTCGCCAGGCCGACGTCGTTGCCGGCCGCGTCCGTGTACTCCGCGTTGGTGAAGTAGTCCCAGTTCTCGATGTAGCCGTGGAGGTCGCTGGTGCCCATCACGGTGATCGTGGTGGTCGACGTCGTGGGGCCCTTGGCACCGCCGGGTGCGGCGGTGGCTGCGGGCGCGAGGGTCAGCGCTGCGGCGCAGCCGATGGCTACCGCCGCGATGGCGCGGCGGGGGCCGTTGGTGAAGCTTTGTGACACGGTCAATCAACTCCTGGTGTGGGTGCGGTGGCGTCAGCATACAGAGAGCAGGTGACACACTGATGACGGCAGTCTTGCGGCGGGTGAACAGTGCCCGCGCGCCCCGAGAACGCGGGCCCGGCCTTCAGGGCCGCCGGCCGGGAAGGACCACGATGACGACGGATCCGGAGAGCAGCTACCACGAGGACGTCCTCGGGCAGGGCTACGGAGCGCGGACCCTTCCGTTGACGGCCGACGACGAGGGCGACGTGCTCGCGACGCTGGTCCGCCGTTCCCTCCCGGGAGGCTCGCGCCGCGCGGTGCTCTACGTGCACGGTTTCGTGGACTACTTCTTCCAGGACCACCTCGCGGACGCATGGCTCCGTGCAGGTTTCGACTTCTACGCCCTGGACCTCCGCAAGTACGGGCGCTCGCTCCGCGATCACCAGACCCCCAACTACGTGCTGAGCCTCGAGACCTACGACGAGGAACTGGACGAGGCCGCGCGGATCATCCGCGAGGAGGAGGGCCACGACGTCCTGGTGGTCATGGGCCACTCCACCGGCGGGCTCATCACCTCGCTCTGGGCGCACCGCCGGCGTGGGCGCGGCGTGGTCGACGCCCTCGTGCTCAACAGCCCCTGGTTCGACCTCAACGCGAGCTTCTTCACCCGCACCCTCGGGACGGCGGCGGTGGACCGCCTCGGCGTGCGCCGGCCGCGCGCCGTCGTCGGGAAACTCGGCAGCGCCTACGGGCACTACCTGCACCGTGAGACGGGCGGGGCGTGGGAGTACGACCTCGCCTGGAAGCCGCACGGCGGCTACCCGGTGGTGGCGGGCTGGTTGCGCACCGTCCGACGCGGGCACGCGGACGTGCAGCGGGGTCTCGCCATCGACTGCCCGGTCCTCGTCGCCTGCTCCGACGCCAGCTCCACCCCGACGAGGGAGCCGGAGCGCGTCTCCTCCACGGACGTGGTGCTCGACGTCGCGCACATCGCCGGACGGGCGCACCGGCTCGGCGCCCACGTGACCCTCGTGCGCATCGCGGGCGGCATCCACGACCTCACGTTGTCCCCGGAGCCCGCGCGCAGCGCCTTCTTCGCCGAGCTGGAGAGGTGGCAGGAGGCCTACGTGCCGCACGTGGTCCCCGCGTGAGCAGCATCAGGAGCGTCGCGCACGACGACGACTAGGGGCTCGAGGCGCTCGCGTCGCTGCGTACCGCCTGGGCGCTCGAGAACAGTGCGCCTTCCGACGAGCCGTGGGCGGCGGGCGGGACGGACGGCTCCTCCGACTCCTCTGCCGAGTCCTCCAGCGGGTCCTTCACCGCGGCGTTCATCGCGTGGGCCCGCACGTCCGACCGCGCGCTGTTCCTCGCGTCCGACGACGAGGGGGCAGCGCGTGGGATGTGCAACGTCGCCGTCTTCCACCGCATGCCGAAACCCGGCTCGTCGCCGTCCTGCTGGGCCTACCTGGCCAACGTGTACGTTCTACCGCAGCATCGTGGCGCCGGGCTGGGCGGCCTGCTCGTCGACGCAGCGGCACAGCATGCCCGCGGAGTCGGTGCGGTGCGCCTCGTCACGGCGCCGAGTAGGCGCTCACGTCCGCTCTATGCGCGGCACGGCTTCGTGGGAGCTGACGAGCTGATGGTCCGGCCGATCGCGTGATACCGCGCGGGCACTCCCCCGAGCGTCATGACGGTCCTCCGGCCCGGTCGGCCCGGGTCACGGCGTAGGTGAGGAACGCGAACTGCCCCTGCTGTTCCACCCCGCGCAATCGCAGCTGATCGGACTCCACCCGCAGCGGCAGCAGCGGGGCGCCCGTCGGCAGGGTCACCGGCGCCACGGCGACCCTGATCTCGTCGAGCAGCCCCGCGGCCAGGAACTGGCCCGCGAGGTCACCGCCGCCCACCACCCAGATGTCACGGCCGGCCGCGGCCTCCACCATGGCCCCGAACGCGGCTGCGACCCCGCCGGAGACGAAGCGGACGTCCGCGCCCTCGGGTACGGGGAGCTCGCGCGTGGTGAACACGAACGTGGTACGCGTTCCGTAGAGGTCCTGCCACTTCGTGGGATCAGCGAGCAACCCCTCGTGCTCGAGCACCCACTCGTACGTCGTCGAGCCCTCGACCAGCACGCCGATGGTCTCGACGAAGCGCTCGTGGTCCTCCGGAGGCGGGGGCTCGACGTCGAACAACCACTCGAGCGAGTTGTGGTCGTCGGCCAGGAAGCCGTTGAGGGTGGTTGCGGTGTGGAAGATGACGCGCGGCATGCGTCATTTCACCATGCGGGTCCGACATCCTGCCCGGCCCCGCATGCACCCGGGAGGATGTGACCGCAAAAGGACGCCATCAGGCCTTCAGGTTGCCGATGAACGCCCTGACCAGCGCGTCGAACTCCTCCTCCCGTTCGATCTGCGGCATGTGCCCGCAGCGCTCGAACAGGTGGAACTCGGCGTAGGGGAAGATGCGCCGGGCGTGCTCGAGGTGGGACGCAGGGAGCACGCGGTCCTCGTCGCCCCAGACCACGAGCGTGGGCTTCCGCTGTGCCGCGACGGCGGTCAGCAGCCGGGTACGCCAGCGACGACGCACCCCGCGGACCGTGCCGAGGTGGCTCGCGACGGAGAGCAGCACCTCCGCGTACACCGGGTTCGCCGAGACGGCGTGCGCGTGGTCGAGGCGCTCCTCGGTGACGAAGCGCTTGTCGAAGAACAGTGCGCGCTCGGTCCGGTAGGCGGCCTTCCGCGACGTGTCCCGCATGAGCCGCCTGCCGAGCGGCCGGATGGCGAGCAACCGCAGCGCGAGCGTCACCTCCTTGCCGAAGCCGGCGCTGTTGGCGAGCACCAGACTCCGGACGCGCTGCGACTCGAGCGCGCTGATCTTCAACGCGATCGCACCGCCGAGCGAGTTACCGACCAGGTGCACCGGGCGGTGCTCGCCGAGGGCGTCGAGGGCGGCGAGCACGAAGCGGGCGAGCGATTCCAGCGAGTACCGGCCGGCGGTCCGCTCGGACAGACCGAAGCCGGGGAGGTCGAGCGCGATCACCCGGTGATCCGGAGCGAGCCGCCCGTGGAGGCCCGCCCAGTCCTCGAGGCTCCGGCCGATCCCGTGGAGCAGCACCACGGGCGGCATGGTGCGGTCACCCTCGTCACGGCAGCGCACCCGGACGCCGTCCACGGCGAGGTAGCCGTCGTCGAGCACGGGTGCCGGGTAGTTCACCGCCGCGCCTTCCGCACGAGCCGCACGACGGCGGTGGCCCGGCGCTCGAACGCCCCGAAGGACATGGGTGCCACGCGGGCGACGACGTCGGGCAGCTTGGCGCTGAGCCCGATGAGCAGGCGCGCCCTGCGCGCCTTCACCGCCTCCAGCATCAGCTCGGCGGCGCGATCCGCGGGGAAGGTGAGCAGCTTCGTGAAGTCCTGCTTGGCGCGCTGCACGTCCGCCTCACTCAGGTTCCCGCCGATGCGCGCGTTCAACGCGATGTTCGTCCGGATGCCACCGGGGTGCACCGAGGTGACGCCGATGCCGCGGGGGAGCAGCTCGTTGCGGAGCGACTCCGTGAAGCCGCGGAGCGCGAACTTGCTGGACGAGTACGCGGTCTGGCCGGCCGGGCCCACGAGCCCGAAGAGGCTGGACAGGTTCACGATGTGACCGCCGGGAGCCATGCGGGGGAGCAGACGGTGCGTGAGAAGGACCGGCGCCGTGAAGTTGATCGCCATGACCCAGTCGAAGTCCGCCATGCCGATCTGGTCGAACCGGCCCGCCAGGGCCACCCCGGCGTTGTTGACGAGCAGTTCCACACGGTCCGTCGCCGCGAGCAGGTCCGTGGCGAGACGCTCCACGGCGTCCCGCTCCGAGAGGTCCGCCACGAACGTGGTGACCCGGGTGTCCGGGTAGGCGGCGCGGATGGAGGAGGCCACGGCGTCGAGCCCTGCTGCATCGCGGTCCGCGAGGAGCAGGTGGCTGCCGCGCTCTGCGAGCCCCCGGGCGAGGTGCTCGCCCATCCCGGCTGCGGCTCCGGTGACGACGGCGGTGGCGCCGGTGAACTGGAAGGGCTGGATGCTCACGCGTGGATCTCCTCGGGGTCGAGCTCGGGTGCGGGGACGGTGTCGTATGGGGCGGTGGGCGCATCGAACACCATGTTCCGGGCGACGTTGCCGCGGAGGGCGCTGGGGGCGTCGAGCAGGTAGTTCTGCCGCATGATCCACGGCGGCCGGTCGCCCTGCTTGGGGAACGCGGACACGGCGCGCTGCACGTACCCCGACGTGAGGTCGAGGATGGGCCGGGCCGTCATGCCGCCGTCGGCCGCCGGAGCGCCGTACCGGTGACCGTGCCGGTCGAGGTAGCGGATGAACCGGCACACGTAGCGCGAGCTGAGGTCGGCGCGGAGCGTCCACGAGGCGTTGGTGTAGCCGACGCAGAGCGCGAGATTCGGCACGCCGCTGACCATGAGCCCCCGGTACACCCAGGAGTCCCCGAGGTTCACGGGCGCACCGTCCACCGTGAAGGTCGCGCCGCCGAGCGGCAGCATGGAGAGCCCCGTAGCGGTGACGACGACGTCGGCCTCGAGTTCCTGCCCCGACGCGAGGCGGATGCCGGTGGGCGTGAACGTGTCGATGGTGTCCGTGACCACGGACGCGCTGCCGGACTTCAGGGCCTTGAACAGGTCGGCGCTCGGGGCGACGCAGAGGCGCTGGTCCCACGGGTTGTAGGCGGGCGTGAAGTGCTTCTCGACCATCGCCTCGTCGCCGAGGATGCGGGCGGTCTGGGTGCGGATGAGCTTCTTGGCCGTCTCGGGCCTGCGCCTGCACAACTGGTAGAACGCCTGCGTGAAGAGCACGTTCTTGGCGCGCGCCACGTGGTGGGCGAGGCCCGCGGGAAGCCGACGGCGGGCGGCGTCGGAGAACGCGTCGCGGCTGGGGACGGCCGTGACGTAGGTGGGGGAGCGCTGCAGCATGGTCACGTGCGCGGCCTCCTTCGCCATGGACGGCACGAGCGTGACGGCGGTGGCGCCGCTCCCGATCACGACGACGCGCTTGCCGGCGTAGTCGAGGTCCTCGGGCCAGAACTGCGGCCGGACGATCTCGCCCTCGAAGGACCCGATGCCAAGGAAGGATGGCTCGTACCCTCGGTCGTAGTTGTAGTAGCCGCTGCAGAGGTAGAGGAAACCGCACGTGAGCCGGCGTCGCTCCGCCGGGGCGTCGTCGTCCCTCTCCTCGAGTTCGAGCGTCCACCGCGCATCCTCGGAGGACCACGCGGCGCTGACGAGCTTGGTGCGGAAACGCAGGCGGTCCTTGATCCGGGGGTCCTCGGCGGTCTCCTGGACGTACTTCAGGATCGAGGAGCCGTCGGCGATGGACTTCGCCTCCGTCCACGGCCGGAAGGGGTAGCCAAGGGTGAACATGTCGCTGTCCGAGCGGACGCCGGGGTAGCGGAAGAGGTCCCACGTGCCGCCGATGGCGCCTCTGGCTTCGAGCACGGCGAAGCTCTTCCCGGGCAGTTCCGTGGCGACCCTGTAGGCGGCGCCGATGCCGGAGAGACCGGCGCCGACGATGACGACGTCGAGGTGTTCGGGAGCGTTCATGCCTCCAGTATTCCGCGCGCCGCCGCTCGGCGACTTGACTCAGTGCGACACATGTTTACCCTTGTGCGACATGAGCTCCGTGATCCGATCTGCCGGCATGCGGGGCTTGCGCGCCGTCGTCGAGCAGTTCGGGGGCGACGCCGGAGCGCTCGCCGCGCACTACCGCGTGCCGCCCGAGGCGCTGGACAGCGACGACGTCCTCGTACCCGACGTCGCGATGGCGCGGCTCCTCGAGGGTGCGGCGCGCTCGCTCCCGTGCCCTGACCTCGGGTTGCGGATCTCCGAGTACCAGGACATCGACATCCTCGGGCCGCTCGCGGTCGCGGTGCAGAACTCGCCGACGGTCGGCGCGGCCCTCGACTGCGCGTCGCAGTTCCTCTTCCTTCACAGCCCGGTGCTGCGGTTCACCCTCGTGCCGGACCCCGAGGGGCGGGCGGGGGAGGTGGGGCTCTGCTACGGCTCCTCGGAGGGCACACCCCCGCGTCAGGCCACGGACGCCATCCTCGCGTTCTCGCACCGCATGATCAGGTTCCTCGTCGGCGGACCGTACGGGCTCCACTCCGTGCACCTCTCGCACCTGCCGAAGGCGCCGGCCTCGCGCTACGTCGAGTTCTTCGGCGCGGAGGTGCGCTTCGGGCAGCCGGCGTCCCTGCTGCGCGTGCCGCGGAGCCTGCTCGACCGCCCCCTGGTGCAGGTGGACGAGACGCTCCGCGAGATCGCGCTCGACTACCTGCGGAACCACTTCCCGGAACCGGGCCGCGTGGTCGCCCCGCAGGTGCGCCAGGCCATCGACGGCCTGCTCGGCTCCGCGCCGCCGCGCATCTCCTCCGTGGCGCGGCTCCTCGGGATGCACCCCCGGACCCTCCAGCGCAGGCTCACGGCCGAGGGCGCGACGTTCGAGTCCCTGCTCGACGACGCCCGCCGCGACACCGCGCTCCGCCTCCTGACCCGCACCGACCTGCCGCTGCAGCAGGTCGCGGGGCTCGTGGGTCTCGCGGAGCAGTCGGCCCTGACGCGATGCGTGCGGCGATGGTTCGGGGTGACGCCGAGCGCCCTCAGGGCCGGCGGTATCGAGCCGGGATCCCCGCCGTCGGACACCGGCAGCTGACCCTCCAGCTACTCCCGACAGCTGCTGTGCCACAGAAACGGGTCGCGGTCCACCCGGCCCGCCGCCGACCCGTTCGGAGCGGTGACTCGCTACGGTGGACAGGTCAGGTGATGGGGTCACGGGCGCGAGTAGGTGGCGGGAGTGGGTGCGGCATGGTCGAGCATTTCGACGATCAGGACCGGAACGACGGCGAGCACACCACCGCGGGCGATGACGCGACTCCTGAGCGTCAGGCCGATCTGGTCCAGCACGCCTTCACCTTCGACGCCATGGATCGCGTGGGGATCACCGTGGGGGAGCTGTGGCTGCACTACCTGAGCATGGGCGGTGACGTCGACGAGTACGAGGTCGACGCATACCTGCACGGACTGATGCCCCTTCCCGCCCTCGAACGGGACATGATCTCGCAGTCCGTCAACGAGATGATCGATGACCTCGCCCGCGGCCCCCGGGCTCCGTACAGCACGGGGCGGAGCAGGGACGGCAGCGGCCGCGACGACGTGTTCATCGATGACGCTGGCGAGGACGACGGCGAGGTGGACCTCGCCGTCTGGGGGCTGTCGGAGGACGACGACGACGCGCCTCCGGCGTCGGAGCCGGCTCGCGCTGAGCAGGTGCTCTCCGTGGTGTACTCCAGCGTCGCGACGCAGGACTTCGACGACGTGGCGCTCGCCGATCTGCTGTCGACCTGCCGCCGCACGAACCAGCGCGAGCAGCTCACCGGTCTGCTGCTGTACCGCGGTGGCCGCTTCGTGCAGGTGCTCGAGGGCCCCGCCGCGGCGGTCAGGCAGCGCCTCGCCGTCATCAGAGCCGATCCCCGCCATGCCCGTCTTCGGGTCATCATCGAGGAAACGCGGGACCACCGTCAGTTCCCGGGGTGGGCCATGCGACACGACGTAGTCAGCCCTGCCCTGTCCCGCGACGTCCCGGGCTTCGAGAGGACGTTCGTGGATGCGACCGACGACGCGGATCCTGCAGTCACGCGCCGGGTGATGCTGAACCTCGTGCGGTGGTTCGAGGACCGCGCCGTTCCGCTCGGCTGACACCCGGTCCAGGGCTCGAAGGGTCCGCGGCGCGGCGTCAGAACTCGAGACCGTCGACGCTGTTGCTCGGGAGATAGCTTGATCATCACGCGCAACTTGTGACGCCTGGTCCGCCCTGCCGATCGCTGATCCTGAACCCGATCACGCCGATGGGGATGTCCTCCTCGGTCGCGAGCCCGATCTCGTCCAGGTTCCGGTCAGCGTCGAAGAACGCATCACGTTGGTTGGAGTGGACCTACATGGCCCCCAGACCCTCGTTCTTCCCCGAACGGGTCCTTGACGTAGACGGGTTCGACCGTCGACCAGGCGATGAGGCACGGGCCTTCCCCGAACTCCTACTGCAGCTCATCCGCCTCCAGCCGTTGGTAAGGGCCAAGATGGTCACCATGATTCAGTGGATGGTCAGGGCGTGTCCACGGTGAGCCTTGGCCTGTTCCGAGGTGATCGAGGCCCGACGGTCGGTGGCGCGGGAGCAGGAGATGAGGACGCCGACGGCGGAGAGCAGCGCGATCATGGACGAGCCGCCGTAGGAGAGGAAGGGCAGGGGCACGCCGATGACCGGAACCATGCCGGTGACGACCGCGATGTTGACGATGGCCTGGCCGATGATCCAGACGAGGATGCCACCGCAGACGTAGGTGGAGTAGAGGTCCTTCGCGAGTTTCGCGATGCGGTAGATGGAGTACCCGAGGACGGCGAGGAGCAGGATCACGAGGAGTGCGCCCATGAGGCCGAGTTCCTCGCCGAGGACGGCGAACACGAAGTCGTTGTGCGCCTCGGGGATCCAGTTGACCTTCAGGCGGCTCTGTCCGAGCCCGACGCCGAACACGTCGCCGCCCGCGAGTGAATAGCGGGCTTGGGCGCCCTGGTAGCCGAGGCCTTCGGCCATGCCGTCTGCCGTCGGGTTGAGCCACGCGTCGACGCGCTTCATCCGGTTGGGGCTGGAGGCCACGGCGATGATCGTCACGGCGAGACCCACCACGGTCCCGGCGACGAAGAGCTTGATGCTGGCGCCGGCGAAGAAGAACAGTCCGGCGATGATGAGCCCCAGGATCATGGCGGTGCCGAGATCCTTGCCCGCGATGACGAGGCAGACGGCGACGGCGGCGACGGGCACCACCGGGACGAACATGTGGCTCGCCTGGTCGAGGAGCCTGGCTTTCCTCGCGAGGATCGCGCCGCCCCAGATGATGATGCTGAGTTTCAGGAATTCCGAGGGCTGCGCAGTGAACGAGCCGATCTTGATCCAGTTGAGGTTGCCCTGCACCTCGTGCCCGATGGGGCTGAATACGAGCAGTGCGAGTGCGAACGAGCCGAGAAGGATGAGCCAGGACAGCTTCCGGTAGGCCCTGAACGGGATGACGGCGCAGATGGCGAGCGCGATGCTGCCCAGACCCACCCACATCAGCTGCTTGATGAAGTAGTCGTACGGGGACTTCCCGGAGGCGACGAGTTCGACGGAGGACGCCGAGAGCACCATCATCAGGCCGATCGCGACCAGGGCGTAGGTCGTGGTGATGAGCAGGTTCCGGGCGTTGCGGTTCGAGTTCGGACCCTCGGCGGTTACGCGCTTCCAGGACGGGTGCGGACCGCGTGGCGTGGAGCCCGCGACGGCAGGAGTTCTCGGGCGTGACGTGCCGATGATGGATGTCATGGGGTCCTCAGTGCTGCTTCCGCAGGATGCGGGCGGTGCGGGTGCGGGTGCGGGTGGAAGGGAAGGACTGCAAGTGTCACCCGGTGGTGCGCGAAGTTGCGGTCACCCGATTCGGCGGCGAGTCGTGGGCGGGCGGTGTGCCGCGCGCGACACGCCGCGTCAGCCGCGCCGCTCCGCTAGCGTGCGGGGACGTGGATGCACTCGACGGTCTGCTCGTCGGGGTCCGCGGGGTCCGCGGAGTACTCGGTCACGGTTCCGTCCTCCGCGCGTGTACCGGCGAGCGTGAGCGACATGCCGTTCTTCGTCCTACCCGACGTGTAGACGTAGCTCGTGCCCGCAGGGAGGGGACACAATTCGTCCGCGCGCGGGCTGAACATGACCCCGTGGGCGGCGAGCTGGTTCTGGTCCTCGCAGGACTCGATGAAGCCGTCGGGTCTCAGTAATCCGATCTCGATGAACTCAGTGGGCGACGTCGTGAGGCCGTAGCGGTTGTAGCCCGGCGGGATCTTGACCGCTTCATCATCGGTGGCCGCAGCGGCGGCGACGCACGCTCGACCCGGATCGGCGGTCACCTGATCCGCCCCTCGCACCGGTTCCGCTGCTGCGGGGAGCGAGGCCTGGACCAGCAGAAGTGCCACGGCCGCGCCCACGCAGACCACCACGTGCGGACGCCGAGATGGCGTGACCGGAGTCCTGGATGCGGTCAGCGTCAACGGTGACCCGGGCTCACAGTGGTCCGCGTGTTCCTCGTCAGTACTGATTGGCCGACGATGTTCGTTTCGTTGGGTTCTTGCGACAGGACTCTCCGTCCCGCCCTTCCCCGCGCTGCAGGCGGGCGGATGGCGCCACGTCACTCACCCACATGCTGTCGCCGAAGCCGTCGTCGCCTCAGTCAGCGACGCGGAGCCCACGACGCACTTCGAGCACCAGCGGTTACTACGTCGAGGTCGCTCCCCGGCTCGCGGCGGCACGAATCCCACCCGAGGGGTTGGCTCAGTTCGGCTGGTGCTCCCTTCTGGCAAGTCACCCTCTCCCGTCCCCTGAGCGGCCGAGAAGTACAGGCTGGGGGTCGAGGACCGGTGTTGGCACGTCGGAGCAGCTGAAGTTGGTAGCCTCGAATGATAAGCCAGCTGAGTTATGGGGGCAGGAGTCGGTCGGTGGCCTCACAATGCCAGTCGAACGGCTCGGGCAGGATCGTCGAAATGAAGGTTCACGTCATGAGTTCACAACCGCAGGTCCAGCAGTTCAGGGAGGCCCTCTCGGACAGTGGATTGTCGTTACAACGTGTCTGGGTCACGTACTACGCCCTGGGTGGTGCTGTGTCACAGTTCGAGCTCGAGGCGTACCTGGGTGGATTGCTGGCGCTCGAGGACAGGGAATGCGACATCCTCGCGGAGGCGACGAACGAGCTCCTCGGCGACAGCGGGGAGAAGATTCCGGTGAGTGCGTCGTCGGATGGCTCGTTGCCGGACGCGCCGGGCTCCCGACACGAGCTCGGCGCCGCCGGTGCGTTCCTGCTCACCGCCAGGGAACAGGAACTGGAACGCCTGCACGCGGTGACCCGCTCCGGTCTGCTGGACACCGAGCATGAGGAGCGATTCGATGCGATCACGCAGGAAGCCAAGGACTATTTCGACGTGAGCTCCTCGATCGTCGCCCTGATCGATGACCGGCGGCAGTTCCTGAAGTCCGTCATCGGACCGGTGCAGCAGAACATGCCGCGAGAGATTTCATTCTGCAACGCGACGATCCGCAACGCCGGCCCGCTGATCGTGCTCGACGCCCTCGAGGATGAACGGTTCAAGGACAACCCTCTGGTGGTGGGGGAGCCCTACATACGCTTCTACGCCGGTTACCCGCTCCGCGGACCCGGCGGGTGGACGATCGGCACGCTCTGCGTGATCGACCAGCAGCCACGGGAGTATTCGACGAGCGACGACGCGAAACTGCGTGTCCTCGCCCGTCGCGCCGAGGATCAGTTCGTCGGCCCTCGTCTCCTCGCCGATGCAGACGACGACGCACACGCCGGTCAGAGTGGGCCGCTCGACCAGCGGTAGGAAGCCGTCGGGGACAACTGGTCTCCTGGAAAGCGGTCAGGACGTGAAGTGGGTGGTCGAGGTGGCGCCACTCGCCCGCACGACGATGTCCTGTGCAAGGTGCCGAAGCTTGACGTTGCGGGCATTCGAGGCGCGCTTGAGGATGACGGAGGCTTCTTCCTGGGTGCACCTGTTCTGGGCGACGATGATCCCGATCGCCATGTCGATGCTGGTCCGTGATTCCATGGCCGAGCGCATGTGGTGCGCCAGGTCCTGGCTCTGCGTGAGCCGTAACCGCAACTCGATCGAGGTGCTCGCCTGTTCCGCGAACACCGCCGCGACGTGTTGCCGGTCCGGGGAGAAGAACGCCACCGGCCGGGCATAGAAGTTCAGTGCGGCGGAGCCCCCCGCGCCGATCATCAGGGGAACGCTGAGGATGGAGGCGAATCCCCGGGACGCCGGCACGCCGAAGAACGGTGGATGCCGCGGATCCCCGGTGTCGTCGGCGACCTGCGGCTCGGACGCGCTGAGGGCATGGGGAGCGGGACCTTCACCCAGGGCATGCAGGGCAGCGAGGACCCCGTACATCTCCGTGACGACCGGCGATGCGCTGCAGAACAGGGCTTGCCCGTCCGTGTGACGGAGCATCAGCCCACAGGCGACGCGCTCCTCATCGCTGAGGAGCTCCGCGCCGACACGGGTGAGGTGTTCGAGGAAGACGACGATGTTGTCCTCAGGGGGCGTTGCGTCCCGGACGTCGATCACCTGCACTGCGTCATGGTCTGCATACGTTGAAGAGTACGCACACGTGGCCTCGCTACCACAGCGGCGTGCAGGGCTGATCATGGCGATGGGTGGGACGAGGCGCCGGGAAGCCGATGTTCGCCCCACCCATCACGCGTGCATCAGCGGCCGAGACGCCATCCCACCCGCCGCCGGCACCCGCGCTAGGGGTAGCGCACCAGGTAGCTCGGAATGCCCGTGTTCGCGTTGCTGACGGGCGCCCCGGTGTCGTTCACCACGTGATCGATGGTCCCCGCGCCGAGATTGACGGTCAGCACATGGTTCAGCACGACTCCCGGGGTGTCCGGTACCTCGAAACCGCGGGTGGCGCGGATGGTCGGGTCCACGTTCGTGAAGATGTACGAGCCGCCGCCCCACAGGGTGTGCTGCTCGACATCGTCCGCCACCTTGTAGCCGGCCCATCCCAGCACGCCGTCGTGCTGCCACGCCGCCTGGTTCGGCGGGTCGTAGGGGAGCTCGTTCTGGTAGAGGACGGTGCGGCCGCGCTCGCCGTTCCAGATGGTGTTGTACTCCTGGTAGTGCTCCACGAAGAGGCCTGTCGCGGTGACGTCGTCGCCGTTGATGATCACGCCGTTGCGCCCCGTGCTGACGTCCCAGCCGAACGCACCTTCGTTGCCGTGATCCGCGCGCCACACCCAGATGTGGTCGATCAGTACGTTGTCGCTGTTGACCTCGAGGCTGGTGTCGGCCTTGCCGACGTGCGGGCCCCCGATACGGAAGTAGACGTCGCTGAGGGTGGTGGGGTTGGCGGCGTCGTTCTTCTTCGCCCCGTTGGTGCCGTTCTTCGTGCCGATCTGCAGGAGGACCGGCGAGTTGACCGTGCCGCCGTCGATCGTGACGCCGGCGATCACCACGCCCGGTACGTCCGCGACGCGCATCGGGACGGCGCCGTTCACGGCGGTCAGCGTCGCGTGGCCGATCCCGAGCACCACGGTGTCGGCGCGCTTCACCCTGATGGTGTCCGCGATGTCGTAGACGCCCGGTGTCAGCAGGAGGTTCTTGCCGCGCGCCAGGGCGTTGTTGATGGCCTGGACGGAATCGCCGGGACGGGCTACGAAGAACTCGGACAGCGGGATGGTGCGCCCTGCGGTGAGGCCCTCGACCCAGGAGATGCCGCGCGAGTTCGTCTCGGCCGCGGGCACGCGCACGCTGTACGCGCCGTTGGTGTCCGCGAAGAGGTAGGGCTTCTCGCGGCTGACCGGGGTCTCGTCCAGTGTGGTGTACGGGGGAACGGGGAAGCCCTCGTCCGTCGGCGCTCCCACGGTGCCCGAGAACACCTGGTTCCAGACGCCGTTGGACCAGCTGCCGATCTCACTGTTGCGGGTGAGCCACTGCTGCTGGGACCCGTTGACGACGTCGCCCGCCTTCGAGTCCGCGAGGTACCCGCCGCTGGCGAACTGCGGGCCGGCGGTGCAGTAGTCCATGAGGGAGAGCGTGCCGCCCGTGACGTTCACGCGGCGGAGCGAGACGGCCTGCGAGACGGCCCAGAAGTTCGCCGTGGCCCGGCAGCCGTCCTGGCCCGCGCCGTTGACCTCGAGCGTTAGGTTGGAGAGCGTGCGCCAGAAGTTGTTGAGGGCGATGCAGTTGGCCGTGCCGTTGTCCTCGAGGCACCGGTTGTAGACCTCGATCTTGCCGTTGATCACCACGTCCGAGGGTGAGGCGCCGAGCCCTGCCACCTCCGTGTAGTAGCCCACCTTGAACTGCAGCGGCTCGGCATCCGTGCCGTACGTTCCCGGGAGGAACAAGAGAGCGTCGCGCCGGGTACCCATCTCGTCGTCGATCTGCCGGGCATTGACCGCGTCCACCGTCGCCTGGATCTCGGCCACGGGCATGCTCGGGTCGAAGACGGTGACGTTCGGGCCGAAATCCGGCGAGGACGACGGCGGTGCCTTCTTCGCGGGTGCGGCCACCGCCGTCTGGGTGACGATCGGTGCGGAGGGTGCTGCAGTGGCCGCTGCTCCGGAGCCCGTTGCGAGGAGCATCGATGCTCCGAGCAGGGCCGCCAGCCGCGTGCCGCGTGTCCGGATGAAAGGGGAGTTGGTCATGCTGGGTGGTTCCTCTCCGTCGAGGTGCCCTGGAGACAGGACGAGGAAATCGTGTCACCCCGGTGTGGCGTAGTACACCCCCGACGGCGACCTCCACCGCCCGCTTGTAGTCTGACGCGGTGACGAGGTTCATCCCTACAGACAGATCGTGGTCCGACGACGCCGTGCGGCGCATCGAGGCGGACGGCAACCGGTCGGCCGACACCCACCTGTTCGCCGTCCCCCTTCCGAAGCACTGGGGGGTCCAGGTGTACCTCAAGGACGAGTCGACGCACCGCACCGGGAGCCTCAAGCACCGCCTGGCGCGGTCGCTGTTCCTCTTCGGGCTGGTCAACGGCTGGATCACGGAGGGAACCACGATCGTCGAGGCGTCCAGCGGCTCCACGGCCGTCTCCGAGGCCTACTTCGCCCAGCTGCTCGGGCTGCCGTTCATCGCCGTCATGACCGCGACCACCAGTCGCGAGAAGATCGCGCTGATCGAGCAGTACGGTGGCACCTGCAGGTTCGTGGAGCACGCGTCGGACGTCTACGCCGCCGCGGAGGAGGTCGCCCGGCAGACAGGCGGCCACTACATGGATCAGTTCACCTTCGCCGAACGCGCCACGGACTGGCGTGGCAACAACAACATCGCCGAGTCGATCTTCGAGCAGCTCGCCCTCGAGCCGCATCCGGTCCCGGCGTGGATCGTCGTCGGTGCCGGCACGGGCGGCACCAGTGCGACCATCGGCCGGTACCTCCGCTATCACCGGCACCCGACGCGCCTCGCCGTCGTCGACCCGGAAGGGTCCGCCTTCTTCCCGGCCTGGGCCGAGCCCGGCTCGAGCCCGACGGGGCGCCCCTCGCGCATCGAGGGCATCGGCAGGCCGCGGCTGGAGCCGAGCTTCGTGCCGTCCGTCATCGACGCCATGATCCGGGTGCCGGACTCCGCGTCCGTCGCCGCGAGCCGGCATCTGCGCACGCTGACAGGTTTGCACGCGGGGCCGTCGACGGGCACGAATCTCTGGGGCGTCTGGCAACTCGTGGCCGATCTCGTGGCCGACGGCCGCACGGGGAGCATCGTCTCGCTCATGTGTGATTCCGGGGACAGGTACGGGGCCACGTACGGGGACGACGCCTGGCTCGCACGGCAGGGACTCGACCCTCAGGCGCCCACGGCCGTGCTGGAGGAGTTCTTCGCCACGGGAACCTGGCCGGTCCAGGACGAACGGTCCGCCGAGGTCGCTCGGGGCCACTGATCGGTCGCCGGCCCAGGAGTCAAGGGCGTGGCCGCCGGTCGATGGCCCTTGAGAGCCGTCGCAGCGCGGTGCTATTGCTGGGGAAGCACCACGCATACCGGCCCACCCACGAGGAGACACCATGGCAACGCCCGACGACGAAGAGCGCACCCTCAGTGAATGGAGCCGCACCCTGGCGCAGGCCCTGCAGATCCTGGATCTCGAGGTGGACCATCCGCGGCTCGTGGAGGTCGCCGAGCGCTCCTCGCATCATCTCTCCCCGCACGCCGGCGTGATCAGCGCCTTCATGGTGGGCTACGCGGCCGGCACGGTCACCACGGACGGACGCGAGGAGACGAGCGCCGCCGTGGAGAAGGCCGCGAAGACCGTGCTCACCATCATCGCGAAGGACGAGCAGACGCAGGAGGAGAAGGGCTGGACAGGTTCGGCCCAGTAGCGGCGGCCGACTAGCGGCGGCCTATTAGCGACGGCCGACGACAGGCACGCTCAGACGCCGACCGGCGTCCGTTCCCGCAACCGCGCCACAGTCCACACGAGCACCGCGGCGACGGGCACTGCCACGAGCAGTCCGAGCCCCGAGTAGCCGAGGAGCACCAGCGCGGGCCCGGCGAGCGCGCCGCCCGAGGCGCCCGCCAGGTTCATCACGAGGTCCGAGGAGCCCTGCGCGGCAGCGCGCTCGTGCACGGCGACGACGCCCGCGAGCAGCGCCGACGCCGAGACGATGCACGCCGACCATCCGAGCCCGAGCAGGATCAGGCTCACGGTGACCCACGTCTGCGACTCGGCTCCGCGCCACGCGACGAGCAGGGCGGTGAGCAGCAGCACCTGACCGCAGAGGATGCCGCGCACGGCGCCCGCGCGGTCGGCGAGCCAGCCGAAGAGGGGGGAGAGCGCGTACATCCCGGCGATGTGCAGGCTGATGGTGAGCCCGACGATCGAGAGGGTGGCCCCGTGATCGTGCAGGTGGACGGGCGTCATCGACATGAGGGACACCATGGCCGCATGGCTGACCGCGATGGTGACGACGGCGAAGCACGCTCCCGGTGTGCGGGCGAGGACCGCGAGACCGTGGCGTCGGGCCGGGCGGGAACCGGCGCCGTCGGACGGGGAGGCAGGGGAGGCCGGCGCGGCGTCGTCCTGGGCGCGGAGGGCGGTCAGCAGGGGGTCGGGGCGCAGTGCCAGCCGGTAGACGAGTGCTGCGGCGGTCTGCGCGGCCGCCGTGAACACGAAACCACCGCTCAGGGGCGGGATGCCGAGCACGACGGCGACCGCCTGGCCCGGCTCGAAGAGGTTGGGTCCCAGCACGGCCCCGATGGTCGTGGACCAGACGACGACGGACAGGCTGCGTCCGCGGGTGGATTCCGTCGCGAGGTCGGTCGCGGCGAAGCGCGCCTGCAGGCCGGTGGCAGCGCCTGCGCCCAGGAGGACGAGCGCCACGAGCAGCAGGGGGAACAGGGACAGCGTTGCCGCGGTGATCGCCAGCAGGGCACCGAGGCAGGCGATGGCCGAGCCGGTGGCCAGCGCGACCCCACGGCCTCGGAGTTGTGCGAGCTGCGCGAGCGGCACGGCCGCGGCGGCGGCACCGAGCGTGGCCATGGTCGCAGCCATCCCCGACCACGCGCTCGATCCCGAGGTCTCCGCTGCGAGCAGCGCCCCGAGGCTGAGGGTGGCGCCCGCGCCGATACCGCCGAGGATCTGCGCGACGACCAGCACCCGAACCACGCGGCGCTGATGGAGAGCCCGCTCGTCCTGCTGCTGCCCGATCATGCCCTGCTCCCGTCCGTCGAACGTGAGCAGTCTATCGACGACGCATCCGTGACCAGTGGCGCGGTATGGGCGGCCGCGCGTATCAACGCGACGCAGCCTGGTGCCGGAGGCGTCCGCTACCCGCGGTCACCTCCGGCGTCGGCGGATCAGGCGTTCGCTGCCTCCGCGACCTTTGCCGGCGTCGTCCCGCTTCCCGGGAAGCCGTCCGGCTCCGTGTCCGGCACGGGCGCGGGAGCCACGGCCGAGGAGTCATGACTGGCCGGCGCCGTGTGGAGACTCGGCTCGAACCGGACGATGACCTGCTTCGACGTGGGGGTGTTGCTTCCCTGCGCCACGTGGGTGAGGGGGATCAGCACGTTGGCCTCGGGATAGTACGACGCCGCGCAGCCACGGGCCGTGGGGTACGTGACCACGCGGTAGGCACGGAGCACTCGCTGCACCCCGTCGTCGTGCACTCCGTGGATGTCCACGTTCTGGCCGTCCTCCAGGCCCAGCTCGGCGATGTCCTCGGGGTTGATGAACACCACGTGGCGGCCCTTCTTGATCCCGCGGTAGCGGTCGTTGTTGCCGTAGATGGTGGTGTTCCACTGGTCGTGCGAACGGAGGGTCTGCAGGATCAGCGTCCCCTCCGGCCGCTCGAGGTACTCGAGGTCGTTGACCGTGAGCACCGCTTTACCCGTGGGGGTGTTGAACGTACGGGAGTCGCGCGGGCCGTTGGGGAGGATGAACCCGCCCTTGCGGCGGATCTTCACGTTGTAGTCCTCGCAGCCCTCGACCACGCGGGAGATGTGGTCGCGCACGAGGTCGTAGTCCTTCTCGAACCCTGCCCAGTCGGCGTTGATCCTGCCGTCGATGGTCGCCATGGCAAGCCGCGAGATGATGGCCGGCTCCGAGAGGAGGTTGTCCGACACCGGCTCCACGGTGCCCGATGACGCGTGGACGGCACACACGGTGTCCTCGACCGAGACGAACTGCTCGCCCGTGGCCTGGCGGTCGATCTCCGTGCGGCCCTTGCAGGGCAGGATCAACGCCTCCTCGCCCGTGATGAGGTGCGAGCGGTTGAGCTTGATGGAGATCTGGACCGTCATGTCGGTGTTCTGGAAGGCCTTCTCGGCGATCTGGGTGTCCGAGACGGCGGAGACGAGGTTACCGCCGAGCGCCACGAGCACCTTCACCTTGCCGTCGCGCATGCGGCGGACCGACTCGACGACGTCGGCCCCGTGCTCCCGCGGCGGCTCGAAGTTGAATTCGCGGCCGAGGGCGTCCATGAAGGTGGGCGGCATCTGCTCCCAGATGCCCATCGTGCGGTCACCCTGCACGTTGCTGTGCCCACGGATGGGGGAGGCGCCGGCGCCCTTCTTGCCGATGTTGCCGCGCAGCAGCAGGAGGTTGATCATCTCCTTGATGGTGGCCACGCCCTTCTTCTGCTGCGTGATGCCCATGGCCCAGGTGATGATGACCTTGTCGGCGGCGATGTAACGGGCGGCGAGCTCGTCGATCTCCACGGAGGTCAGACCCGTGGCCTCGAGGACCGTGGCTTCGTCCAGCTTCAGCAGGTAGTTCCGGAGTTCGTCCAGGCCCTCGCAGTGCTCCTCGAGGAACGCGTGGTCCAGCACCTTGCCCGGGTTCTCCTCCTCGGCCTCGAACACGCGCTTGGACACAGCCTGCAGCAGTGCCATGTCGCCGCCGGAACGCACCTGCAGGTACTGGTCCGAGATCTCGGTGCCCTTACCGGCCACGCCCTTGACCTTCTGCGGGTTCTTGTAGCGCTTGAGGCCGGCTTCCGGCAGCGGGTTGACGGCGACGATCTGTCCGCCGTTCTCCTTGCACGCCTCCAGCTCGGTCAGCATGCGCGGGTGGTTGGTGCCGGGGTTCTGGCCCATCACGATGATGAGGTCGGCGTCCGCGAAGTCGTCGAACGTGACGGTCGCCTTACCGATACCGATGGTTTGTCCCATGCCCCAGCCCGATGACTCGTGGCACATGTTGGAGCAGTCGGGCAGGTTGTTGGTGCCGTAGCCGCGGGCGAACAGCTGGTACATGAACGCAGCCTCGTTGGACGTGCGGCCGCTCGTGTAGAAGGCGGCTTCGTCGGGGGAGTCGAGGCTCTTCAGCTTGTTGCCGATCATGGTGAATGCTTCGTCCCAGCTCACCGGCCGGTAGTGATCCTCCCCCGCAGGCTTGTGCAGCGGTTCCGTAAGGCGGCCCTGCATGCCCAACCAGAACTCGGAGCGCTCGCGGAGCTCGGTGAGGGAGTTCTCGGCCCAGAAGTCGGTGGGGATGATGACCGGCGCGGCCTCCCACGTCACGGCCTTCGCCCCGTTCTCGCAGAACTCGAACGCCTTTCGCTTGCTCGGGTCCGGCCAGGCGCAGCTCGGGCAGTCGAACCCGTCCTTCTGGTTCATCTTCAGGACGGTCTTCAGCGTCCGCTCGAGTCCCATGTGCTCGATCGCGGGCTTCATGGAGTGGTACACGCCGGGTAGGCCTGCCGCCCACTCCTTCGGGCCCTTGCCGACCTCGAGATCGGACTCGGTGACTTCCTCCACCTTCGGTTCCTTGCGTGCCATGGCGACAGTCCTCCTCCGCGGCCCGCGAGCGGGCGCATTCCGTGCGGGTAGGGAACCCGCGCTCTGTATCAGGCGTAACAGTCCGCGCGCGACGACGGCAAGGGGTGCCGCCGTCGGCTTACCTCCTTGACGTGGACGGAGGACCGTTTGTTTAGTTGACCTAACGAAATGTCAGGAGTATCGTTACTTAGAGCAACGAACTGGTAGGACGTTCGTGACGGTCAGGGGAGTCGGGATGTCGGTAGCGCAGCACACAGCGGCGGAACTGGTGCACAGCATCTTCGATCTGCAGCGCGCACTGCGCGGGGTCACCGCAGCCGGCATGAAGAACGCCGACCTGGGGCCCGCCCACACGGGCGTGCTCTTCTTCATCGGCGAGGGGAGCCCCATGAGGGCCTCCGCGCTCGCCGCCCGGCTCGGTATCGGCGCGTCCGCACTCAGCCGCCAGCTCGCCGACCTCGAGCAGGCCGGCTTCGTGGACCGGGCAACCGATCCGCTGGACGGCCGGGCGAGCCTGCTCTCCCTCTCACCGAGGGGGGAGCGCTACCTCGCCGAGACCTACGAGCGACGCGCGGCGACCCTGCGCGAGATCCTCTCCGATTGGACGGAGAACGAGGCCTACGTGGCGTCGTCGTCCGTGCAGCACCTGGCCGCGGCGCTCCGCTCGGCCGCGCACGACGCCGGCGCCCCCGGCGCGAGCAGCACCCGCACCACCCAGGACACGGGCAACGACGGCCGTCACCACCAGGACATCCCGTCCCAGACCACGAAGGAAGACCGCTGATGGCCACGCACTCGACGGACGTAGCGGCGTCCGCACGCCCCTCCACCCAAGCCTCCGCACCCTCCGCACCCTCCGCACCCTCCGCAGCGCATCACGCGGGACCGAAGGGCAACGACGAGCCGATGAACCACCGGCAGATCCTGCAGGCCCTCACGGGACTGCTCGCGGGGCTCTTCACCGCGATCCTCAGCAGCACCATCGTGGCGAACGCGCTGCCCACCATCATGAGCGATCTCAACGGGTCCCAGACGGACTTCGCGTGGGTCATCACCGCCGCGCTGCTCGCCAACGCCGCCACCACCCCCATCTGGGGCAAGTTCGCCGACCTGTTCGACAAGAAGGTGCTGGTGCAGGTCAGCATCGTCATCTTCGTCGCGGGCTCCGTGCTCGCGGGGTTCGCGCAGAACATCCCGCTGCTGCTCACCGCCCGCGTCATCCAGGGTGTCGCCATGGGCGGGCTGACCGCCCTCGCGATGGCGATCATCGGGACCATCATCGCCCCGCGTGAGCGCGGCCGGTACTCGGGCTACCTCGGTGGCGTCATGGCCGTCGCGACCGCGGGCGGCCCGTTACTCGGCGGCTTCATCGTCGACTCGCCGCTCGGCTGGCGCTGGACGTTCTTCGTCTGCGTGCCGCTCGCCGTCGTCGCGCTGGTGCTGCTGCAGCTCACCCTGAAGCTCCCCGACACCCGCCGCAAGGCCCGCATCGACTGGCTGGGCGCGCTCCTGCTCACCGCGGGCGTGAGTCTGCTGCTCATCTGGGTCTCCTTCGCGGGCAAGGAGGGCTACTACGCGTGGTTCTCCCGCGAGAGCGCCCTCATGGTGGGCGGCAGCGTGATCCTCCTCGCGCTCCTCCTCGTGGTCGAGGCCAAGGCGCCGGAGCCCATGATTCCGCTGACCCTCATCACCGAGCGCACCACCGCCCTCGCGATCGTCGCCTCGATCGGCGTCGGGATCGCGCTCTTCGCCTCCTCCAGCTACCTCGGCCAGTACTACCAGGTGGCCCGCGGGGCCACGCCCACGGAGGCAGGTCTGCTGACCCTGCCGATGATCGCGGGCAATCTGCTCGGCTCCATCGGCGCCGGTCAGCTCGTGACCCGCTTCGGCAAGTGGAAGCGGTACCTCATCGCCGGTGCGCTGTTCCTCATCGCGGGCCTCGGCCTGGCCGGGACCATCGACCACCTCACGGACCTCCGGCTCGTCGGCGTGTACACCTTCCTGTTCGGCATGGGCCTCGGCCTCCTGCTGCAGAACCTCGTGCTCGCCGTGCAGAACACCGTGGCGGTCAAGGACATCGGCTCGGCCAGTGCGTCCGTGGCCTTCTTCCGCTCGCTCGGCGGTGCCGCCGGCGTCGCCGTCCTGGGTGCCCTGCTCGGCTCGCAGGTGGCCACCAAGACCACCGAGGGCCTCACCGCCGCGGGCATCCCGTCCTCGGGAGGCGCCGCAGGAGGGTCCCTGGATCTCGTTGACCTCCCCGCACCGATCGCGGACATCGTCCGGGCCGCCTACGGCGACAGCACGGCGCTGATCTTCCTCGTCTGCGCCGCCATCGCACTGGTCAGCCTCGTCTGCATCCTCTTCATCAAGGAGACCCCGCTGCGGACCACGGTGGACATGGCCCCGGCTGCTCCCGCGGGACCTGCCGCGTCGATGTCCCCGGCGGCGACGTCCGCCCCTGTCGGTCTTCTCGCCGGCGGGAAGACCGGCGAGAAGACCGGCGGGACGACGTCCGCGTCCGGCGACGAGAAGGTGCACACGGGCGCACGACGTGCTGCGCGCGACGCCGAGCAGGCCGCCCGGCTCGAGGCGAAGGCCCTCGTCACCGACGACGGCGACCGCCGCGCGCGTGACGCGTCCGACGTCGTCGTCCGGCAGCCCTCGCACGGCCGCCACAGTGCCGGGCCCGTCGAGATCCTGCAGGGCGATCTCGAGCGTGCGGCCGAGGAGCTGGCCGACCTCGACCTGCTGGACCGCGCGGGCTCGCGCGGGTAACCCGGATCGAACGGAAAGGGAGGGACGCCATGGCGTCCCTCCCTTTTCGTGTCCGGGTCGTCGGTAGGGGGTCGCGACGACGCTTCAGGAATTGCCTCTTGTCCGCCGCGAGAATGTGACGTAGCGTACAGGCAGCCGGTCGTCGAAACGTTTAGACGATTAGATCCGGTCCCCGTCCTTCCCGCAGACATCGGAGTCAGCATGGCCAACATCCACGACGTGGCGCGCGTCGCAGGAGTGTCCATCAGCACCGTCTCCTATGCCCTCAGTGGCAAGCGGCCCATCGGCGAGCAGACACGCCTGCGGATCGACCAGGCCGTACGGGAACTCGACTACATGCCGAATGCGGCGGGCCGCATGCTCGCCGGCACCCGGACCCGGATCTTCGCGCTCACCGCTCCCCTGAGGAGTGACACCTACGCACCGGCCCACATGGCTTTCGTCCTCGCGGTCGCCACCGCTGCCCGCGCGCACGACTACGACGTCCTCCTGCTGACCGAGAACGAGGCCACCGAGGGTCTCCGCCGGGTCTCCTCGAGTCGCCTCGTCGACGGCATCATCGTCCTGGACGTCTCGGTCGACGACGAGCGTGCCGATCTCGTGCGGTCGCTCGGCGTGCCCGCGGTCCTGATCGGTGTGCCCGGCGACGCCGAGGGCCTCGTCTGCGTGGACCTCGACTTCGAGGCTGCCGCAGCGATGGCCGTGGACCGCCTCGTCGACGCGGGGCACACGTCGCTCGCGCTCCTCGGACACCCCCAGGCGGTCTACGAGCGTGGCTCGAACTTCCCCATGCGGTTCCGCGACGGCTTCCTGGCCCGGGCCTCGGAGCGCGGCGTCCGCGCGCTGTTCACCGTGGTCGAGAAGGACGCCTCCCAGGTCCGTGGGGCGCTCTTCGGGGTGCTCGATGCCGACCAGGCTCCCACGGGACTGGTGATCCACGCCGAGGAGGGCGTGCACAAGGGCGTCCTCGAGGCGATCGCCGGGCGCGCCCTCTCGATCCCGGGCGATCTCTCGGTCGTCGCCGGAGTGCCCACGTTCGACACCTCGGTGTTCACCCCGCCCCTCGACGTGATTCCGCTGATCCCGGCGGATTCCTGTGTCCGAGCCGTCGATCTCGCTGTGCAGCAGCTCGACGGCACCGTTGAACCGCGCGTCGAACTCGTCGCGCCGAGATACCGCGACCACGGCTCGGTCGCGGCACCCAGCCCGGGCAGCTAGCGCCGGGACCCTGTCCACCCACCAGTTCCACCTCGACGAGGGCCGGCATCGCCCGCCGTCGAAACGTTTCGATCAGAGTCGGCGATCAGCCGACCACTACAAGGGAGTAGGCCATGAAGAGAAGCAGAATGATCATCGGCGCAGCACTGACGGCAGCAGCGCTCGCCCTGTCCGGTTGCTCCGGCTCGGGCTCCGGTTCGGAGGGCTCCGCGGAAGGCGACGGGCAGACCCTCAAGCTGTGGCACTTCGAGAGCGAGACGAGCGCCATGGGGATCGCCTGGGAGGAGGCCATCAGGATCTTCGAGGAGGAGACGGGCGCCACCGTCGAGTTCGAGGAGCGCAGCTTCGAGCAGATCCGGTCCACGGCGAGCCAGGTGCTGAACTCGGACGAGGCCCCGGACCTCCTCGAGTACAACAAGGGCAATGCGACGGCCGGGCTGCTCTCCAGCCAGGGCCTGCTCAGCAACCTCGACGAGGCCGTGGAGGAGTACGGCTGGGACGAGAAGCTGGCGCCGTCGCTGCAGACCACCGCGAAGTACGACGAGCGCGGCATCATGGGCTCCGGCAGCTGGTTCGGCATACCGAACTACGGCGAGTTCGTGGAGGTCTACTACAACCAGGACATGTTCACCGCGGCAGGGCTCGAGGTCCCGACCACCCTCGACGAGTTCGAGGACGTGATGCAGGCGTTCACGGACCAGGGCATCACGCCCATGGCCCAATCCGCAGCGGAGTACCCGCTGGGGCAGCTCTGGTACCAGCTCGCGCTGACCCAGGCGGACCGCGAATGGGTCGAGGACTACCAGCTGTACACGAACCCGGTGGACTGGCAGGGCGAGGAGGTCTCCTACGCCACCGAGACCGTCAAGGAGTGGACGGACAAGGGCTTCATCTCCACCAACGCCACGGGCTCGACGGCGGAGGACGCCGGCACCGCCTTCATCAACGGGACGAACCCGATCTTCTTCTCGGGTAGCTGGTGGCACAACCGCTTCACCACCGAGGCCACCGGCTTCGAGTGGGGCACGTTCCTCTTCCCCGAGGCCGAACTGGCACCGGGATCCGCGGGCAACATGTGGGCCGTACCGGAGAACGCGGCCAACAAGGAGCTCGCCTACGAGTTCATCGACATCACCATGCGCCCGGATATCCAGAACCTGATCGGCAACAACGGCGGCGTCCCCGTCGCGGCGGACCCGGCGGACATCACGGACGAGAAGAGCTCCGAGCTGATCGCCAACTTCAACGCCCTCACCGAGAAGGACGGCATCGCCTTCTACCCGGACTGGCCCACCCCCACGTTCTACGACGAGCTGAACGCCGGTCTCCAGGAGCTCCTGAACGGGACCACGTCCCCCGAGGAGTTCCAGGAGCAGGTCGGCGAGCAGTACCAGAGCGGCGTCGACGACATCGTCGGCTGACGGCCGAACCCCCACCCCTGATCGTGCCGCCAGGCCAGTCCCGGCCCGGCGGCACGACCGACCCCCGACCACCACGTCTGGAAGGTGCACGCCCATGGCGATCGCAACCCGGTCGAAGGAGCGCGTCCGGCGCTCCGCCCCCACCAGCCTCATCCCCGGCTCGAGCAGCACGTCCTTCTGGTTCTACCTGCTGCCCGGGCTCGCACTGCTCACGCTCATCATCGTGGTCCCCCTCCTGTGGAACGTCTACCTGACGTTCACCTCCTACCGCGGCATCCGGCCGCCGGAGTTCATCGGCCTCGAGAACTGGGTGGAGCTGGCCGGCGACACCACGTTCTGGACCTCGTTCCGCAACTCCGTCGCCATGATCATCGCGATGGTGGTGGTCCCCACCGTGCTGGGCCTCGTCCTCGCCGCGATGCTCTTCGACCTCATCGGCCGGAAGTTCGGCGGCCGTGTGGCCAGCTTCCTCCGCGCCACCTACTACCTGCCGCAGATCCTGCCGGGCGTCATCGCGGCGATCGTGATCGGCTGGATCCTCCGGCCCGAGAACGGTGCGCTCAACCAAGTGCTCGCCGGCGTGGGGCTCGGCGGCCTGCAGGGCAACTGGCTCGGCAGCCCGGAGACCGCCCTGCCGAGCATCATGGTGATCATGGTCTGGGTGCAGCTCGGCTACCCCGTGGTCATCTTCATGGCGGCCCTGCAGCGCGTGGACCCCGAGCTCTACGAGGCCGCCGAGCTCGACGGCGCCAACTGGTTCCAGCGCTTCCGCGCCATCACCGTGAGCATCATCCGGCCCGAGATCTTCGTGGTCACGCTCACCTGCGCCATCGCGGCGCTGAAGGTCTTCGGACCCATCTACGCGCTGACCGGCGGTGGCCCGGGGACTTCGACGATCGTCCCCGCCTACTACGCCTACAGCGAGTTCTTCCAGTCCCAGCAGGTGGGCTACGGCGCCACGATCGCCACCGCGCTGACGGTGGTCATCGCCGTCGTCAGCATCATCTTCGTCCTCGTGCAGACGAGGCTCGAACGCAGTGAGGAGGCACGCTGATGGCCATCACCGACAGCCCTGCCGGCACCCCCGCCGGTACGATCACCCGGGACGCACTACAGGCCCCGCGGCCACGACGTGGCGGAGGCCGCGCGCGGAAGACGCCGGGGGACTGGGTGATCCTCGCGATCGCCGCCCTGATCGGGCTGCTCATCGCCGTCCCCTTCCTGCTGATCCTCGCCAACTCGTTCAAGTCACCCGCGGACTACGCCACCGGCGGGCCGCTCTCGCTGCCGTCCTCGCTGTACTTCGACGGCATCACGGCCTTCTGGGAGCGCGTCGACTTCCCGCGGAAGCTCTGGAACAGCTTCTTCATCAGTACCGTGGTGGCCGTCCTGGCGGTCGGTATCTCGATGTTCAACGCCTTCGCGCTCGGCATCGGGCGCGTCCGCGGCCGGACCTGGCTGGTGCTGCTGATCCTGCTCGCGAACATGCTGCCGCAGGAGGTGCTCCTCTACCCGCTCTACTTCATGTTCCGCGAGGTGGGCCTCTACGACAGCCAGTGGGCCGTGATCATCATCTTCACGGTCATCCAGAGTGCGTTCGGCACCTATCTGCTCGCCTCGGTGTACGGCACGTTCCCCAGGGAACTGCTGGAGGCGGCGTCGCTCGACGGCGCGAGCCGCTGGCAGATCCTCTGGCGCGTGATCTTCCCGATCTCCCGGCCCACGCTGAGCGTGCTGCTCATCTTCTTCTTCATCTGGACCTGGAACGAGTTCCTGATCCCGCTGACGTTCCTCGTGGGCAATGACAACCAGACCGTACCCGTGGCCATCACCGTCCTGCAGGGCGACCGCCTCATGGACGTCACCACCACGAGCGCCTCCGCCCTCCTCGGGCTCCTTCCCACGCTCATCTTCTTCCTCATCTTCCAGCGCACCCTCACCCGGGGCATCACAGCAGGAGCAGTCAAGTAACCATGAAATTCACCGACGGATTCTGGCATGTCCGCCCCGGCGTCGATGCGCAGTACGCGCAGGAGGCCTACGACGTCGAGGCGGTGGGCGGCCGGCTCACGGTCTCCGCGCCGACGAAGGTCATCGAGCGGCGCGGCGACACCTTGAACCGGGCCCTGCTGACCGTCACCCTGAGCAGCCCGCTCGACGGCGTGATCGGCGTCCGCATCGAGAACCACCGCGGGGACACCCCGCACCGCGGCTTCGACCTGGTGGGCGCGGAGGAGGGCAGCGGCACCGCCTCGGCGGACGACGACGGCGGCATCCTCACGGCCGGTCCGCTCACCGCGCGCATCACCCGGGGAGCGCCGTGGAACCTCACCTTCGAGACCGACGGACGGGTGCTCACCTCGAGCGGCCACAAGTCGATCGGCCGGATGGACCTCGCGCCGGACGCACCGGTCACCACTGAACCCGCCGGGGTGGCGGGCGTGACGGCCAGCGGGCGCGCGCCGTCGTCGTCGTACCTGCACGCGCAGCTCTCGCTGGGTGTCGGCGAACTCGTGTACGGGCTGGGCGAGCGCTTCGGCCCGTTCGTGAAGAACGGCCAGACCGTGGACATCTGGAACGCCGACGGCGGCACGTCGAGCGAGCAGTCCTACAAGAACATCCCGTTCTACCTGACCAACCGCGGCTACGGAGTCTTCGTGAACCACCCGGAGCACGTCTCCTTCGAGGTGGGATCCGAGGCCGTGGAGCGCGTCCAGTTCTCGGTGCCCGGGCAGATCCTCGAGTACTTCGTGATCCAGGGCGCCACCCCGGCAGAGATCCTGGAGCGCTACACGCGCCTCACAGGCCGGCCCGCCCGGGTACCGGCGTGGTCCTACGGCCTGTGGCTCTCCACGAGCTTCACCACCGACTACGACGAGCAGACCGTCACGCACTTCGTGGACGGCATGGCCGAGCGGGAGCTGCCCCTGAGCGTCTTCCACTTCGACTGCTTCTGGATGCGCGAGTTCAACTGGACGGACTTCGAGTGGGACGCCCGGGTGTTCCCCGATCCCGAGGGCATGCTCGCACGGCTGCACGACCGCGGGCTGCGCGTGAGCGCCTGGCTCAACCCGTACATCGGGCAGCGCTCCAGCCTCTTCGACGAGGCCGCCCGGGCGGGCTACCTGGTGCGCCGCGAGGACGGGACGGTGTGGCAGTGGGACCTGTGGCAGGCGGGCATGGGGCTCGTGGACTTCACCAACCCGGACGCCACCGCCTGGTTCCAGGGCAAGGTCCGCACGCTGCTCCACCAGGGCGTCGACGCCATCAAGACGGACTTCGGCGAGCGCATCCCGCTGGGCGTTCAGTGGCACGACGGCACCCCGCCCGAGACGATGCACAACCTCTACCCCCAGCTCTACAACCGGGCGGTGTTCGACGTACTCGAGGAGGTCCGCGGCCCGGGTGAGGCGGTGCTGTTCGCCCGGTCGGCGACCGCAGGCGGGCAGCAGATGCCCGTGCACTGGGGCGGGGACAACTCCTCCTCCTTCGAGTCCATGGCGGAGACCCTGCGCGGCGGGCTCTCGCTCGCGCTGAGCGGCTTCGGGTACTGGAGCCACGACATCGGCGGCTTCGAGGGCTCACCCGACCCCGCCGTGTTCAAGCGCTGGCTGGCCTTCGGGCTGCTCTCGAGCCACTCGCGCCTGCACGGCTCCACCAACTACCGCGTCCCATGGGCCTTCGACACCGGCGACGAGCCCGCGGGCCAGAGTGCCGTGGACGTCACGCGGACCTTCACGCGGCTCAAACTGTCCCTCATGCCGTACCTGTACTCCGTGGGCCTGGAGGCGCACACGAGGGGTACACCGTTCATGCGGCCCATGCAGCTCGCGTTCCCGGGTGATCCCGCCGTCGCGCACCTGGACCGCCAGTACATGCTGGGCCCGGATCTCCTGGTGGCCCCCGTGTTCTCGGCCGGCGGCGAGGTGGAGTACTACCTGCCCGCCGGTACGTGGACGCAGCTGCTCACGGGAGAGGTGGTCACCGGGGGAGCGTGGCGGCGTGAGGTGCACGGCTTCGACTCCCTGCCGGTGTGGGTGCGGGAAGGTGCGGTGCTGGTGACCGGCAACCGCTCCGACCGCCCCGACTACGACTACCTCGAGGACCCCCTCGTCACCGTCTACCCGGGCACGGCCGACGGCGCTGTGGTGACCGTGACCGCGCCCGACGGGTCCTCGGGGGAGTTCCGGGTATCCGGAGCGGGCGGAGACTACCGGGTCACCGGCCCGGACGGCGCGAGGTTCCGGGCCCGCGCGGCCGGCGGCACCGAGGTGGCGGCCGACGGCGGGGCGGCGGTCCTGGAGGCCAGTAGCATCGAGGGGTGAAACCCTTCCTGCTGCTGGCCACGCGAGCCGAGGACGCCGCGGCCGACGCCGAGTACAGGAGCTTCCTCCGCTTCGGCGGTCTGGCCGAGTCGGAACTGCGGCGGGTCCGGCTCGAGGCCGGGCCGCTCCCGGAGATCGATCTCGCGGACTACTCGGGGATCTTCCTCGGCGGGAGCCCCTTCAACGCCTCCGATCCCGAGGAGTCCAAGAGCGCCGTGCAGCTCCGCGTCGAGGGCGAACTCGGGGCGCTGCTGGACCGCGTGGTACCCGAGGACGTCCCGTTCCTCGGCGCCTGCTACGGTGTCGGCACCCTCGGCCGGCACCAGGGTGCCGTGGTGGACAGCACGTACGCGGAGTCCATCGGCGCCGTCGAGGTGACCGTGACCGACGACGGCGCGGCGGACCCGCTGCTGGCGGGGCTGCCGTCGTCGTTCCCCGCGTTCGTGGGACACAAGGAGGCGTGCGCGGCGCTCCCGCCGGGTGCCGTGCTCCTCGCCTCCTCCGCCACGTGCCCGGTGCAGATGTTCCGGGTCGGCGAGAACGTCTACGCCACGCAGTTCCACCCGGAGCTCGACGTCGAGGCGCTCGTGGGGCGCATCGACACCTACCGGCACGCCGGCTACTTCCCGCCGGAGCAGGCCGAGGAGTACATGGCGAGGGCGCGGGCCCTGGCGGTGGACCAGCCGGCGCGGATCCTCGGCGCGTTCGTCCGGCGCTACGCCCGCTCCTGAACCGTCGGCGTGCGCACGAAGACGCCCGCGCCTTCTGAGGCTGACCCGCTGCACACTGTCCTGCCCGTCCGCCTCCCCCGCGGAGCAGCGCCCACTGTCGGCACCGAGCGGTACTGTCGAGGAATCGGCAGGGCATCGCACGTAGCGCAGGGCAACGCACAGCGGAAGAGGTAGCGGTCATCGAATCGAGCGCCAGCACGAGCACCAGATCGGCGGGCCGCACCGTCCCGGTGGTGCCCGCACCGGGCGAGAAACGGCACCACCGCATCCTCATCATCGGCGGGGGCAACGCGGGCGTCTCGCTCGCCGGGCGCCTGAAGCGGTACCGGATGAAGGACGTCGCGGTCATCGAGCCACGCGAACGCCACTACTACCAGCCGCTCTTCTCGCATATCGCCGGCGGAACCGCCGATGCGCTGGAGGCGGTCCGCCTGCAGTCCGAGGTGATGCCGAAGGGGGTCACCTGGATCAGGGACAAGGCCACGGACGTCAGCACCGAGACCAGGACGGTGCTGCTCGCCTCCGGCTCGGCCGTCACCTACGACCACCTGGTCATCTGCCCGGGCATCCAGAACGACTGGAATGCGATCCCGGGCCTCAAGGACGCCATGGAGGGCCCGTTCGGTGCCTCAAACTACGAGTTCGAACTCGCGCCGAAGGCGTGGAAACTCCTGCGGGCGGTCACCGGCGGCACCGTGGTCTTCACCCAGCCCCCCGGGCCGGCATCGTGCGACGGCGCTGCCCAGAAGCCCATGTACCTGGCATGCGACTACTGGCGGCGCCAGGGCGTCCTCGAGGACATCCGGGTGGTGCTCGTGGTGGCCACACCCACCATCTTCGGGATGGAGATCGTCGACGAGGAACTGGGACGGAAGATCGACGAGTACGGCATCGAGGTCCGCTACAGCACCGAACTCGCCTCCGTGGATCCCACGGGCCGTTCGGTGCGCCTGACCAACACCGTCACCGGGGCTTCCGAGACCCTCGGGTACGACGTGCTGCACGTGGTCCCGCCGCAGTCCGCGCCCGAATGGCTGAAGACCACCGACCTGCCCGCTCCCGGGAACATCGGCGGGTTCGTGGAGGTGGATCCCGTGATCCTGCGCCACCCGCGTTTCCCGGAGATCTGGTCGCTCGGTGACGCCGCCTCCACGCTCAACTCGAAGTCGGGCGCTGCGCTGCGGATGCAGACGAAGGTGCTCGCGAAGAACATCCGGGCCGTGCTCAAAGGCAAGAAGCCCACGGCCGAGTACAACCACTACTCGGCGTGCCCCTTCGTGGTCACCCGGAACACCGTGGTGTTCTCCGAGTTCGACGACAAGTACTCGCCCATGCCCACTGTGCCCGGCTGGAACAACCTCGCCCGCGAGCGCCGCCTGACCTTCGTGGCCGAGCGGATCCTGCTGCCCAAGGTCTACTGGAACCTGATCCTCAAGGGCAGGGCCTGAGCCCGGCCCCTTCATCTCAGGCCGGTTCGATCGGGATCCACAGTTGCCCGCGGCCGCTCGACCCGCCGAGGTCGGGCTGCACGCTCAGCAGCTGCGGGCCGGGCGCCCAGCGGTAGGGGTTCGCCGGGAACCACTCCGCCGCGGCGTCCGCCCACATCTGCTGGAGCGCCTGCGGGAAAGCGCCCTCGGTCTCGAACACCACCCACGTCCCGGCGGGTACGGGCAACCGCTCGAAACCCTCCCGAGCAGGTTGCGTCGTGGCGACGGCGTGCCAGTAGTCCAGGGCGGTGCCCTCCGTGGAGGGGTCCTCGAGATTGTCCGTGACGGCGAGCAGGCCGGCGGGCTCGGTGTCGACGAGTTCCGCGAGGACGGCGTCGACGCCCTCGTCCAGGCTGCGTTCGAACTCCTCGATCGCGGGGTTGTGGCCCTCGTGGACGAGTGCCACGCGTGTTCGGAGGCCCACCAGCGCGAACTCCTCCTTCGTGACGATCCGGTGCTTCATGGTCGATCTCCCTTCGATGCGTAGATGGAACCTCAGGTGCGGTTGTGAGTGGAGTGCGGCGCCGGGAAGGCGCGCGTCGGAGGGCGTCAGCCCGTGCATGGCCTTGAACGCTCGGGTGAACGCCTCGGCCGATCCGTATCCGTAGCGGACGGCCACCTCGAGGACGGGCATCCCGTCCACGATCTCCGCGGTGGCGACCGTCAGGCGCCGCCGGCGGATGTACTCGCCAGAGGGGCAGGCCCGCGAGGGACGCGAACATGCGGCGGAAGTGGTACTCGGACGTGAGCGCCGTCCGGGCGAGCGCGCCGACGTCCACCGGCGCCGTGAGGTCTTCCTCGATGAGTTCGATCGCGCGGTTCCAGAGTTCCACGGGCACCGCCTCCTTTCCCTCCCCACGCTACGAGGCCGCTGGCGTCCGCGCCCGATGATCGGTGCCCGGAAGTGTCAGGTGGGCGGTTCTCCTTCACCGGGCGTTCACGCACCGTTGCTCAGCGCGTCGGGTTCGGGCTGTTGCATGAGGGGTGCGCCGCGTTGCACCGGATCCGGCGTGAGGCCACCGACCGAAGGAACTCCATGCCGCACCGCATCGTCCGTCCCGTCGCCCGCGCAGCCGCGATCGCCGTCGGGCTCTCGTTCCTCGCCGTCCCGGCGCAGGCCGCCCGCGTGGCCGACGTGCCGACGGCGCACCCGGCGAAGCGCCAGGTCGGGGCACCCCTCCTCGTGGGCCACCGCGGCGCCGGCGGCACTGCTCCGGAGAACACCGTCGCCGCGTTCCGGGACGGCCGGGCGTCCGGAGCGGAGTTCATCGAGATCGACGTGCAGCTCAGCGCGGATGGCGTGCCG
Source organism: Arthrobacter sp. TJ-266 (assembly GCF_058269115.1). Taxonomy (NCBI): domain Bacteria; kingdom Bacillati; phylum Actinomycetota; class Actinomycetes; order Micrococcales; family Micrococcaceae; genus Arthrobacter; species Arthrobacter sp. TJ-266. Next base: position 437,001 of record NZ_JBZCNC010000004.1, on the reverse strand, counting down.
TTCCTCTTCCACGACGACACCCCGGCCCGCACCACCGACGTGGAGGAGGTCTTCCCCGAGCGCGCGAACGATCCCATCACCTCCTTCACCTGGGCCGAGCTCCAGCAGCTCGACGCCGGCTCCTCCTTCGACGCGCGCTTCGTCGGCGAGCGCATCCCGCACCTCGACGACGCCGTGAAGGCCGCCACCCGCACCACCGGCGTGTACATCGAGATCAAGAGCCCGCGGAACTCACCCGGGATCGAGCAGCTCGTCGCGGACGAACTCACCGGAAACCCGGCCTGGCAGAAGCTCGTGGCGGTGGACAAGGTGCAGGTCATCGGGTTCGATGCCGCCTCCAACCGCCGCTTCGCCGAGCTCGCACCCGAGGTGCCCCTCCAGCAGCTCATCGGCGCCGTCCCCTCGGCCGCGGTCCTCGCCGAGTTGGCCACCTACGTCGACTCCATCGGGGCGAACTACCGCGGCCTCACCGCCGCCGACGTCGCGCGCGTCCAGGCGGCCGGGCTCGTCATGAGCGTGTACACCGTCAATTCCCCGGAGGCCGTGCAGGCCGTCGTCGACCTCGGGGTGGACGCCGTGACCACGGACTTCCCGATCCAGATCGGCCGCTTCCTCCGCGGACTGCCCGTGTTCCCCGGCGCCGCCGTGGAGATCAGCGAGGCCATCAATAACCCGGCGGGCGACGACGTCCTGCCGGACGGCGGAGAGTACGTCACGCTGCGCAACACGTCGGCGTCGGCCGTGGACGTGAGTGGCTGGTTCCTCCGCGACGCCGCCAACAACGTGCTGAGCGTCGGCGAGGGGTACGTGCTGCAGCCGGGAGCCGAGCTGAAGGTCCACACCGGCCCGGGCACCAACACCGCAACCTCGTACTTCAATGGGTACACGGCGTCGATCCTCAACAACACCGGCGATTCCGTGGGGCTGTGGACGGCCGAGCTGCGTCTCGTGGACGTCCTCGCCAACTGACGCGGACGGCCCTTGTCGGGTCCGGAGGCTGCCCGTAGCATCCGGTCATGGAGATCATCGAGTACCACCCGCGGCCCGATCAGCTCGTCTACACCTTCGGCGGGAGCGCACCCGTCATGACGGTGCGCCCCGGTACGGCGCTGAAGCTGTGGTCCGAGGACGCCTTCAACAACGCGCTGACCTCGGTGGACGACGTCTCGGGCGAGAAGGTGGACCTCAACTTCGTGAACCCGCAGACCGGGCCGTTCTACGTGGAGGGCGCGGAGCCGGGGGACACCCTCGCCCTGCACGTCGTCGATCTCACGCCCGCGCGGTCCTACGGGGCGTCGGCGACCATCCCCTTCTTCGGCGGGCTCACGAGCACCGACCGCACGGCCACGCTGCAGGACCCGCTGCCGGACATCACCTGGATCTACCACGTGGACACCGAGCGCCGCACCGTGGGGTTCCAGTCACGCCACGGCGATTTCGAGGTGGCGCTGCCGCTCGAGCCGATGCTCGGGACCGTGGGTGTGGCCCCGCCCGGGGGAGAGGTGCGCTCGAGCCTCGTGCCCGAGCGGTTCGGCGGCAACATGGACGCGCCGGACGTCAAGGCGGGCACCACGGTGTACCTCGGTGTGAACGTGGAGGGCGCGCTGTTCTCGATCGGCGACGGCCACTACCGGCAGGGTGAGGGCGAGGCGTGCGGCACGGCGGTCGAAGGGGCCATGCACTCGACCATCATCGTGGACCTCATCAAGGGCGGAGCCCCGGCATGGCCGCGGCTGGAGACCGACTACCACTGGATGGCCGTGGGCTCGTCCCGGCCCATGGAGGACTCCTGGCGGATCGGCCAGGTGGAGATGGTGCGCTGGTTCGGCGACCTCTTCGGACTGCACCACCTCGACGCCTACCAGCTGCTCACGCAGACGGCACTGGCGCCGATCGCCAACGCCGTGGACGCCAACTACAGCGTGGTGGTCAAGGCGCCCAAGGCGCTGTTCCCGGCGGCCGACGCCTACGGCGGGCTCCACGCGCACCTGCGCCGCGAGGCCGCGGCCCTCCGCTGACCCGACCCCTGATCCGCCTGCTCACCCGCCCGGCCACCCCCTTCCGAAAGGCACACCATGGACCTGCACCTGGACGGCATCACCGCCGTCGTCACCGGCGGTACGAAGGGTATCGGCCGCGCCATCGTCGAGTCCTTCGCGGCGGAGGGCGCGCATGTCGCGTTCTGCGCGCGCAACGCAGCGGAGGTCGCGGCGACGGAGCAGGCGTTCGCGTCGTCGTCGGGCCGGGTCTCCGGGTACGTGCTCGACGTCGGTGACGGCGCGGCGGTCGCTGCCTGGGTGGAGGCCGTGGCGGCGGACTTCGGCCGGATCGACGCCGTGGTGAGCAACGTGAGCGCGCTCGCCATCGAGGACACCGAGGAGAACTGGGAGGCGAGCCTGCGCGTGGACCTCCTCGGTACGGTGCGCCTGGTGAAGGCGTCGCTGCCGCACCTGGCGAACAGTCCGACGCCGTCGATCACCGCGATCTCGAGCGTCTCCGGACGCGAGGTGGACTTCGCGTCCGGTCCCTACGGCACCGTGAAGTCCGCGCTGATCGGGTACATGGCCGGGCTCGCGTTCCAGCTCGCGGGCCAGGGCATCCGCGCGAACACCGTGTCGCCGGGCAACACGTACCACGAGGGCGGGGTGTGGCAGGGCATCGAGAGCGGCAACCCGGACCTGTTCGCCACGGCCCTCGGGCTCAACCCCACAGGCCGCCTGGGTACCCCGCAGGAGGTGGCGGACGCCGTCGTGTTCCTCGCCAGCCCGCGCTCCAGCCGGACCACCGGTGCCAACCTGCTGATCGACGGCGCACTCACGCGCGGCATCCAGTTCTGACGTCCACGCACGGCACACGCGTGTGACGTGACCACGACGCGAGGGGCGCCGGACGAACCGGCGCCCCTCCCGCTCGTGCGGCTACTTCGCGAGGAAGGGGAGCAGGATCTCGTTGATCTCGGCGCCGTGCGTCCACAGCATGCCGTGCGGTGCGCCCTCGATCTCGACGTACTCCGCGGCAGGCAGGTGCTTGGTGAACTCGCGGCCCGTGGAGTCGATGGGCAGGATGCGGTCCTCGGTGCCGTGGGCGATCAGGGTGGGCACGGTGATCTTGGCGATGTCGGCGCGGAAGTCGGTCAGCCAGGAATCGACGACGGCGAAGGAGGCGTACCAGGACGAGCCCGCTGCCACGTTCCAGGCCCCCCGGAGTGCTTCCTCGCTGAGGCGGTTGCCGAGGTAGACGTCGGTGTTGAAGAAGTCCTTGTAGAAGTTCGTGAACCAGGCGTAGCGGTCCTCCATGGCGGCCGAACGGATGCCGTCGAACACCGTCGAGGGCACGCCGGCGGCGTTGTCATCGGTCTGCAGGAGGAACGGTTCGAGCGAGGCGAGGAAGACGGCCTTGGCGACGCGGGCCTCTCCGTAGGTGCCGATGTAGCGGCCCACCTCACCCGTGCCCATGGAGAATCCGACGAGGACGGCGTCCGTGAGGTCGAGGGTCTCGAGGACCGTGTTGAGGTCAGCGGCGAAGGTGTCGTAGTCGTAGCCGGTGGTCGGCTTGCTGGATTGCCCGAAGCCGCGGCGGTCGTAGGTGATGACACGGTAGCCGGCGGTGAGGAGGGCTGCGGTCTGCTTCTCCCAGGAGCCGCCGTCGAGCGGGTAGCCGTGGATGAGGACGACCGGCTGACCGGTGCCGTGGTCCTCGTAGTAGAGGTGGAGATCCGTGCTGTTCTCGGTGCCGACCTTGATGAAACCCATGACGTGCGTCCTTTCCTCGAGCGGTGAGAACGGTCGTTCTCTCCTGCTGATCACAGAGTATAGAACGATCCTTCTCAAAACAAGTAGAATGGCTGGATGATTTCCGACGACGTGCGATCACGCATCATCGCGAGCGCCGATGAGCTCTACAACGCCCGAGGCATCCAGTCCGTGGGCATGGACGAGCTGCGCACGGCGGCCGGTGTCTCGCTCAAGCGGCTGTACCAGGAGTTCCCCTCGAAGAGCAGCATCGTGATGGCCGTCCTCGAGCGGTGGCACGCGTCCTGGACGGACGGGCTGGACGCCAGGGTCCGCCGCGCGTCCACCCCACGGGACCGGCTCCTGGCGATCTTCGACTACCTGGCCGAGTGGTTCGGCCAGGACTCGTTCCGTGGGTGCGGCTTCATCAACAGCTTCGCGGAACTGGGCGCCGTGAGCCCGGACGTCGCCGAGTACGCGCGGAAGCACAAGGAGTCCTTCCAGCGGTACGTCGGTGAGCTCGCGCAGGAGGCAGGGGCGCCGTCGCACCTGGCTCCGCAGCTGTCCATCCTCGCGGAGGGAGCGCAGACGACGGCGGCGATCGCCGGCACCGCGAGCGCGGCGGACCACGCGCGTCAGGCGGCCGAGGTGCTGATCGATGCGGCCCTGCCGGCGGGCGGACGCAGCTCGGCCTGATCCCGAGCGCGCGCGGTGTTGTCGGATCGACGCGGCTCGGCCTGATCAGTAACGCGGGCGGCGCCGACGGACAGGTTCCGCTCCGTAGGGGGCCGCGGAGGTTCGTCCGGCTCAGGCGGAGCGGTCGGTGAGGTCCTGGTATTCGGGATGGTCGTCGATGAACGCGGCCACGAACTCGCAGCGGGGCACCACCGTGAGGTTCTGCGATCGGGCGTCGTCGAGCGCGTGCCGGATCAGGACGCTGCCGATGCCTCTGCCCTCGAGGTCCTCGTCGACGACCGTGTGCGTGAAGACGATCGTGTCACCCGAGCGCTCGTAGGCGGCGATGCCCGCGGGGTTGCCGTCGAGCATAGCGACGTAGCGGGTCTTCGCGCCGTCGTCGCTGACGGAGATGTCGTCCTTCGTGTGCTCACTCATGGTCCCGACTCTGGCATCGACGAGCGCCGGTGGTCAACGCGCCGATTCCTGACCGGCAGGGGACTCGTGGTGGGTGGCGACGGCATCCCGACCGGGGGCATCGACGAGCCAGCTCAGGGCATCGGCCTCGGAGGAGAAGTACCGGGATGTCGTGGGGGAGCGGTGCGCGAAGCCGGACATCACCTCGTCCACGGCATCCTCGCCGACGATGGCCACGCGGCTGAAGCCGGTGTACGAACTCATGCCCACCCGTGCCTCCGGGGTGATGCCCGTGATCCCGTGCATGTGGACGAGGAGGGGCAGCGCCGTGGGGCCGTGGTGCTCGGCGAGGGCGCGGGCGGCAGCGACGGCGACGGGGTGGGTGACCTCCACTCCGCGTCGCCACCGCAGACGGAGGAAGCCCCTCTCGAGGTGGGTTGTGAACGGTTCCATGACATCCTTCGGCACGCGGAGGGGCAAGTGGTGAGCCAGCCTAGCAAGGGTGACTCCCACAATGGCGGGAGTATCCACAGGTGCACAGGGCCGACGTCTGGAGCCGTGCAGGTTGTAGCGTCAGGAGCATGACGCTGAGCATCCTGGTCACCGGCGCGAGTCGCGGCATCGGCGCCGGCATCGCCGTCGAACTCGCAGGCCGCGGGCACCGCCTGGGCGTGCACGCGGGCCGGGACGTCGACGCCGCGGAGTCGGTTCGCGCAGGTCTTCCCGGGGAGGGCCACGCCGTCGTCGTCGGTGATGTGGCCGATCCGGAGGCATGCGCGCGCATCGTGACGGACGCCGTCGGGGCACTTGGCGGGGTCGACGTGCTCGTCAACAACGCAGGGGTCTTCACCGCCCATCCGCTCGATTCCACCTCCTACGAGGAGTGGCAGCGTGCTTGGCAGCGCACGCTCGCCGTCAACCTGACCGGCCCGGCGAACCTCGCGTGGCTCGTCGCGCGCCATCTGATCGAACGCCCGCAGGGGCCCGACGGCGGCCGACTCGTCGCCGTCGGTTCGCGCGGCGCCTACCGGGGCGAGCCGACCACGCCCGCGTACGGCGCGAGCAAGGCGGCACTGCACTCCATGACGCAGTCGCTCGCGGTGGCACTGGCGCCGCACGGCATCCTCTCGGCCGCCGTGGCGCCCGGCTTCGTGGAGACCGCCATGGGCCGCACCGTGCTCGACGGCCCCGCGGGCGACGCCGTGCGCGCCCAGAGCGCCTTCAACCGGGTCGCGACGGCGGAGGAGGTGGCGCAGGCGGTGGCCTGGCTCGCCACCGATGCGCCGGTCTGGGTCAGCGGCACCGTGATCGACGTGAACGGCGCCTCCTACCTGCGGTGACCGCTGGTGACCCCGTCGCCGGAGCGGAGGTTCGTGACGCACTGTGACCCGGGAGGGTGGACGTCCGCGGAACACCCGGCCTAGGCTCGGACCCAGAATCACGAGTTCCAACGCAAAACCCTGGTTCGTTGGACGGCAACCCTCTCGCTGTAGCGGGGTGCCCCAGGTGAGGATTCGGTCCGGCTGAGCTGCCGGGCAAGTACGGCGCTCCCTCCACGGCAGTGCCTCGACACGAGGATTCTTCATGCCCGCTCCCGCACGGCACATCCGTTTCAACGCCTTCGACATGAACTGCGTGGGCCACCAGTCGCCCGGGCTGTGGCGGCACCCCGAGGACCAGTCCTGGCGCTACAAGGACCTGCGGTACTGGGCCGATCTCGCGCAGACGCTCGAGAAGGGTCTGTTCGACGGCATCTTCATCGCGGACGTCCTCGGCACGTACGACGTCTACGGCGGCTCCAACGAGGCGACGCTCCGGCAGGGCACGCAGACGCCCGTCAACGATCCGTTCCTGCTCGTCTCCGCCATGGCGCTCGTGACCGACCACCTCGGCTTCGGTGTCACGGCCGGCACGGCCTACGAGCACCCGTACCCCTTCGCCCGTCGCCTCTCCACCCTGGACCACCTCACCAACGGGCGGGTGGGCTGGAACGTCGTCACGGGCTACCTGCCCTCGGCCGCCCGCAACATGGGCAACGAGGACCAGCTCGAGCACGACGAGCGTTACGACCACGCCGACGAGTACCTCGAGGTCCTCTACAAGCTCCTCGAAGGTTCCTGGGAGGACGACGCCGTGGTCCGCGACCGCGCCACCGGCGTCTTCACCGACCCCGCCAAGGTCCACGACATCGGGCACGACGGCACCTACTTCACCGTTCCCGGCATCCATCTGAGTGAGCCCTCCCCGCAGCGGACCCCGGTGATCTACCAGGCCGGAGCCTCGCCCCGCGGTGTCCGTTTCGCGGCCGGAAACGCAGAAGCCGTGTTCGTCGGCGCGCCGACGAAGGCCATCCTCAAGGACTCCGTGTCCCGTATCCGGGACGCGGTGGAGGCCGCCGGGCGGGATCGCTATGCGGTGCGGATCTACACGATGCTCACGATCATCACCGACGAGACCGAGGAGAAGGCCCGGGCGAAGCACGCCGACTACCAGCAGTACGTCAGCTACGAGGGCGCCCTCGTCCTGCTGTCCGGCTGGCTCGGGATCGATCTCAGCATCTACGACCCCGACGAGCCACTCGGCAACGTCGAGTCGAACGCCATCCAGTCCGCCGTTGCGAACTTCCAGAAGGTGAACGACGACGGCGCCCCGTGGACGGTCCGCGACATCGCGGAATGGGCGGGGATCGGAGGGCTCGGACCGCGGATCGTCGGCTCCGGCGCCCAGGTGGCCAATGAGCTCCAGGCGTGGGTCGACGAGACCGACGTCGATGGATTCAACCTCGCCTACGCCATCACACCCGGCTCCTTCGAGGACGTCATCACGCACGTGATCCCCGAGCTGCAAAGGCGCGGCGCCTATCCCACGGGGTACGCCGAGGGGACACTGCGTCAAAAGCTGTTCGGTAAGGGCGACCGCCTGCCCGAGGACCACCGCGGAGCGCGGTACCGCCTCCAGACCGTCCGCCCCTGACGCATCCCTGACGCGTCCCTGACGCGCTCATGAACCGACGTCCGGCGCCGTCGTCCTGCGTCAACCTCCGGCACTGATTCCCGGTTCCGCCGTCCAGCGCCGTTCTATCGATCCACTCCGCCCTTTCCGAGGAACCCCATGATCTCTCTACGACACCTGACCAAGACCTATGGCCACGGCGGCACCGCCGTCACCGTTCTCGACCGACTCGATTTCGAGGTGCCCACCGGGCGCATCGCGGCCGTCGTCGGGCCGAGCGGTGCGGGCAAGAGCACCCTCGCCCAGTGCATCAACCTGCTGGAGCGTCCCACCTCGGGGTCCGTGGTGGTGAACGGCGAGGACCTGTCCGGCCTGCCCGAGAAACACCTCCGCGAGGCACGGCGCCGCATCGGCACCGTCTTCCAGTCCTCGAGTCTGCTGAGCCGGCGCACGGCCGCCGAGAACGTCGCCCTGCCCCTCGATTTCCTCGGCGTGACACCGCAGGAGACGGCGGCCCGTGTGCACGAGTTGCTGGACCGCGTGGGGCTCGCCGACAAAGCCGGGTACTACCCGTTCCAGCTCTCGGGCGGCCAGGCGCAGCGGGTCGGGATCGCACGCGCGCTCGCCCTGCGACCCAGCATCCTGCTCGCCGACGAAGCCACGTCGGGGTTGGACCCGGACACCACACGCTCCGTCGTCGGGCTCCTCCGAGAACTCCGGGACGATCTCGAGCTGACGGTCGTCCTCATCACCCACGAGATGGACACGGTGCGTCAGGTCGCGGACACCGTGGCGCGGCTCGATCACGGGCGGATCGTGGAGCAGGGCTGCCTGGTGGACCTGCTGACCTCGCACGAATCCCGGCTCGGGAGGTCGTTGCAGCCCCGCCGCGGACACGCCGGTGCCGAGAGCGGAACCCGCGCATGGTTCGTCACCTACGACTCCACCTCCGTACCCGGCGACTGGATCCAGCGCGTCACGGCAGAGCTCGGGGTCGCCGTCCACCTGCTCGGTGCAGCCGTCGAGACGGTGCACGGGGTCAACACCGGCAGCGCCACCCTGGGCATCGGGACGGACGACGACGCCCGCGTGGCAGCAGCGCTCGCCCGGTGCGGCCTGAGCGGCACGCCGGATCTCCGGAGGGTGCCCGCCGGCGCCACCGAGCGAGTCCTCACCGGGGCCGTCGGGAGCGTGGCATGAGCGCCCTCGTGCTGCCCCGCGCGGACGTGGCCATCGGGGACCTCCCCGCGCTGCTGGCCCCCGCTTACGGGGAGACCGTCGCGATGGTCGGCATCGTCATGGCCGTCGTCGTCGTCCTCGGCACCCCACTGGGGGTACTGCTCCACAACTTCGCGCCGGGCGGACTCCACGAACGTCCGGCGGTGCATACCGCGCTCAGCTGGATCATCAGCATCGGCCGGTCACTGCCCTTCCTCATCCTGATGGCGGCGATCGTGCCGTTCACACGCTTCGTCACGGGGACCAACATCGGTATCGCCGCTGCCGTGGTGCCGATGTCACTGGCGGGTATCGCCTTCTTCTCGCGGATCGTCGAGAACGCCCTGCGGTCCGTCCCGCCGTCCGTCATCCAGGTGGCCCGCGCCTCGGGAGGCTCGACCTTCCAGGTCATGCGGACCGCGCAGTTCAGCGAGGCCGTGCCCGCGGTGATCGGCGGTCTCACCATCCAGGTGATCGCGATGATCGAGTACTCGGCCATCGCCGGCACGATCGGCGCCGGGGGCATCGGGTACGTCGCCGTGACCTACGGCTACCAGCGCTTCGACAACACGGTGATGCTCGCGACGATCGTCATCCTCGTCGTCACGGTGGCACTCGTCCAGGTGACCGGCGATCGGCTCGTCCGCCACACCACCCCTCAGCAACGCCTGCAGCGGGCCTGACACCGGTCCCGTCCCTCGCACACCTCTTTCCCCTCCCTCCCGACACCGCGTCCTTCGGCGTGCCCAGAAAGGCCTTCATCATGACCGAGAACACTTCGTCCAACACTCCCGCCACGACCCCTTCCGACACCCCCGTCGCACCGGTTCCCGCGGCCGGTCACGGCTTCACGCTCCGACGGCGGCGCCGGGCGCCGTGGATCGCGGGAGGAGCCGTTGCCGTGCTCGCCGCGGGCGCCTTCATCGCCGTCCCGCTCCTGAATCCTGCGGAATCCGCGGCCGAGACGGAGGGCGCCACCCTCCTCGTGGCCACGGCCGAGGGCAACCATGCGGAGCAGGCGCTCATCGAGTTCATCGACCGAGAGGTGGCACCGGAGTACGGCATCGACATCGAGTTCCGAGGACTCAGCGACAGCAACACGATCAACCGCGCCGTGAGTGAGGGAGAGGTCGCAGCCACGATCTACCAGCACGAACTGTGGCTCGGGCAGGTCCTCGAAGCGAACCCGGACTTCCGCGAGACCGCCGTGGCACCGGTGTTCCGTTGGGGTTTCGGCATCTGGTCGGACAAGTACACGAGCGTGGACCAGATCCCCGACGGCGGCACCATCTCGCTGTACTCGGATCCCGCCAACGAGGCCCAGGGGCTCTGGCTGCTTGAGCGTGCCGGCCTCATCACCCTGAAGGACGGTGTGGACAAATGGACGGCCACGCAGGAGGATATCGAGTCCAACCCGAAGAACCTCTCCTTCACGCTGCTCGACTTCGGGGCGCAGTCGCGTGCTCTGCCGGACCTCGACGCAGCCGTCGGATACACCGAGTACTACACCGCGGCCAAGGTTCCGCTCGAACAGCAGATCTTCGCTCCCGCGGCGCCGGACGAGTTCGCCTCGCAGTTGACCGTCGGCACCGACTACCTCGACACGGACAACATCAGGAAGCTCACCGAGGCCTTCGCCGACCCGGCAGTGCAGGAGTTCCTCCGCACCGATCCGGCGGTCAAGGACCTGCTGCTGCCCATCGACGCGTCGTAGCAGGCCTCCGCCAGCGGCTGAACCCACTGCGGGCGGTGGCGCTCCGTCGGTGACGAGGTCTAGCGTCGAAGGGGAACCGACCACCGATTCGAAGGAGATCCCATGTCACGCGTAGCCATCATCGGCGGGCACGGCAGAGTAGCGCTGCACCTCACCGAGCTCCTGACCGGCCAGGGCCACCACGTGAGTTCCGTGTTCCGGAACCCCGACCACGCGGGCGACGTCGAGAAGATCGGCGGCACGGCCGTGGTGGCGGACGTGTCCTCGCTGTCGGTCGACGAGATGGCGGACCTCTTCCGCGGGCACGACGCCGTGGTCTGGTCCGCCGGCGCGGGCGGCGGCAGTCCCGAGGCCACCTACGCGATCGACCGCGACGCCGCGATCCACTCGATGGACGCCGCGGAGCTCGCCTCGGTGGGCCGCTACGTCATGGTGTCCTACATCGGCTCGCGGACGGATCACGGGGTGCTCGAGGACAACGCGTTCTTCCACTACGCGGAGGCCAAGGCCGCAGCGGACGAGCACCTGCGCGCCTCGAAGCTCGCCTGGACCATCCTCGGACCCGGAGGGCTGACCACCGAGCCCGGCACCGGGCGGATCGAGGTCGGTGACGAACCGCAGCAGGATTCCGTGCCGCGCGAGGACGTGGCGCACGTCGCCGCGGTGGTCCTCGCCGATCTCGGCACCGTGGACAAGACGATCCGGTTCAACAGCGGCCCCACGCCCATCGCGGAGGCCATCGACGCGGCGCTGTGACCGAAGGACGACGGCGCTGCCGCACCTGACGGACCGCCGTCGTCCGCTCGGCCTAGAGGCCGTCCGCGGCGTGGAAGGTGCGAAGGGCCTCGACCACCAGCCGGTGGTCGTCGAGTTGCGGCAGCCCCGACACCGTCACCGTGCCCACCGCGCCGACACCCCTGATGAAGAGCGGAAAGGACCCGCCGTGGGCTGCGTGCGTGGTCAGGTCGATCAGCGGGTTGTCCTCGAACCGGCCACCGCCGCGCCGCGCCCGGAGTCCCACGAGCAGGGACGGCGCACGGTAGCGCAGCGCGGTGCGGCTCTTCGCCGCGAGCCAGTGGTCGTTGTCCGGGGTGGCGCCGTTGAGCGCTGCGCGGAACAGCAGGTGATCCGGTGTGCTGATGCCGATCGCGATCGGCAGGTTGCGCCCCACCCCGAGCTGCACGAGGAGCTGCCCGAGCGCCACGGCGTCGTTGTTCCGGAAGCGGTCGAACTGGAGCTCTGCGACTTCCGCCTCGATCTGGGCGATCATCGCCTCGAGCGCCTCGGCGGGCTGATCATCACCGCCGTCCGGGTTGAACGGGCGGAGGATCGGGGCGGCGTCATTGCTCATCGGATAAATCTACCGGCGTGCGAGGGAGCTTCGGTACGCCGGATCGAGGGTCTGTTCCCGAACTCTTGACACGGCGAGTTCACAGCCCCGGTGCGCAGGGACCGGCGCCGAGTTGAGCGAGGCCCGCACGGTCACCGTCGTTGAAGGACACGACTCCGGTGTTCTCGGCGTGCATGAGCTGCGCCGGGTCGTCGACGTGGTCGAGTCCGACGACGTGGGCGAGTTCGTGCATGATCGTCGCCCGGACGTGGTCCCGGCCCTCGGGGAACGCCAGGACGTCCGTGGCGTCCGCGGCGTCGAGGTGGACCTGCCCGCCCACGTACACGAGCGGCTGGCCAGGCGCCTGGGCGTAGTCACTCCCTCCGAGCCCGATGACGTCGCCCGCGAGTTCGGGTACTTCGGACGGGCTCGACCATGTCACCAGGACCGGTACCCACCTCCTCCCGTACACGTCCGGCTGGTACAGATCGCGCTCCACGCTCGGGCCCTCCGCCGTTGCTCCGTCCGCGATGAAGTGGAGGCCCGTGGCAGCCGAGACCTCTGCGACAGCCTGCTCGATGAGTCCCTCGGAGCCCATCGGCGCGCCGTCGGGCCGCACCACGTAGTGAACGGGTCGGCAGGGGTCGTAGGCGATCTTGTCCTGGTCCCCGACGGGTGACGCGTGGAACCTGTAGGCGTCCGACGCAGGCGCAACCGGCGGGAGCCCGAGGGGAGCGTCGGCTGCCTCGACGCCGCGCGGGGGGACATCTGCTCCCGGGAGGTACGGTGCCGCGGCGGGCACCACGACGTGCGAGAAGAGCGAGGGCGACGAGTAGAGGAACGCGACGAGGGCGAGCACGCCGACGGTACCCACACGGAGGCGCCGTCGGTCACGCCTGCTACGGCGACTGGCCGCCGTCGGGGGGCGCCACGCGGTGGGGACGACCTGCTTGCCCAGGGCCTCGTCGATGGCCCACCGCGGCACTCGTCCGGAGGGTGATCGCCGCACGCCGTCGGCCGCGTGCCGGTTCTCCCGAACCCACTCCCTGTCGATCGATCCCACGTCCCGTGCCTCTTCCGTCGCCTGCATGTCATCCTGTCCGCACGATCGGGCGCGACCCGCATTCCACAGGCAGACCTTGGACAACGCTGAGCGAAGGTTGCCCTCCAGGCGCGGATGCCGCGGTGCTACTGTGACCCACAGCACACTGACGGTCGAGGCGGCCGCCGGTCCTGACACATCGAGCCCGGGCAACGAGGCCCGGCCGTCATCGAGGAGTACGTCACCGTGGACATACAACTGTTGCTCGCACTGGTCCTGGGTATCGCCACCATCGTGGTGCTGGTCCTGAAGACCCGGCTGGATGCGTTCGTCGCACTCCTGATCGCCGCGCTCGTGACGGGACTCGTCGCGGGTCAGGCGCCGCTGGACATCGTCTCCTCGATCACCACGGGCTTCGGGAACACGCTCGCGTCCATCGGGATCGTGATCGGGCTCGGCGTGGGGATCGGCAAGATCCTCGAGGTCTCGGGCGCCGCCAACGCCCTCGCGCTCGCGTTCCTGAAGCTCTTCGGCAAGGGGCGCGAGCCGTGGGCGCTCGGCAGCGTCGGGGCGCTCGTCTCCATCCCGGTGTTCTGCGACTCGGGCTACGTGATCATGAACCCGCTCGCCCGCTCCATCGCCCGGGTCAAGCGCGCCGGGTACATTACCCTCGCCCTCGCGCTCGGCTGCGGCATGACGCTCACCCACCACCTCGTGCCTCCCACGCCGGGGCCTCTCGCGGTCGCGGGGATCCTCGGTGCGGACCTCGGCGCGCTCATCCTCGCGGGCCTCGTGTTCACGGTGATCCTCCTGCCCGTCGTGGTGGTCTACGCCAAGTGGATGGGGCCGAAGCTGGAATCGTCGATGTCCCAGGAGGTGCGCGAGGCCGTGTACGGCGGCGTCGCCGCCCGGGGCCGCAGCGGAAGCGCCGTGGCGGATCGCCCCCTGGACGGAGCGCACGCGCAGGCGGGACCCGACGGGTCGGTGCACGACGACGACGCCGTCGACCTCCCCGCCGATCCCTCCGTGGACCTCGGCACGCCACCTCCGGGCGCGAAGCCCCACAAGGTCGGCGCGTTCGTCGCGTCGCTGCCCCTCCTCGTGCCGCTGGTGCTGATCATCCTCAACACGGTCAGTGGCGCGATCGACCAGAGCAATCAGGGTGTGGTCGGCGCAGCGGCAGGGGAGTACGAGCCGTCCGCGTGGGCAGCGCCCCTCGCGTTCGTCGGAAACCCCGTGGTGGCCCTGGTCATCGGCGTGATCCTCGCCGTCTACACGCTCCTGCCGCGCTGGACCCCGCGCACCAAGGTGCAGGGCTGGTTCGCGGACGCAGCGGCGTCGGCCGGGCTGATCCTCCTCATCACGGGGGCGGGCGGAGCGCTCGGGCAGGTGCTGCGCAGCTCGGGTGTGGGAGACGCTCTCGCGGAGGCCATCGCTGCGACGCCCCTGCCCGCGTTCCTGGTCCCGTTCCTCATCGCCACACTGGTGCGGATCGCCCAGGGCTCCGGCACCGTCGCGATGATCACGGCGGCTTCGGTCACGGCGCCGCTTGTCGGGTCACTCGGCATCGACCCGATCGTCGCCGCCATGGCCTGCACCGCCGGATCCATGGTGTTCAGCTACTTCAACGATTCCTACTTCTGGGTGGTCACGCGATTCGCGGGTCTCGAGGGCACGGCGGCCCTGAGGGGTTGGTCGGGTATCACCACGGCGGTGTGGGCGGGGTCCATCCCGTTGCTGTTCATCGCCAACGCCGTCCTCGGGTAGAGGCCAGGCGTGTCGGTTCACCTGGTTGTCGGCCGACGCAACACCGGCGAGCGGACAGGAAGGACGACGGCCCCGCCCGCCGCGCGTGCAGCAGACGGGGCCGTCGGGCGGTCGGACATCCCGGCTAGGAGGTGGCGACGTCCTTCGTGCCGTAGTCGAACCGGAAGGTCACCGCGGTGTCGGAGAGCAGGTGCAGCTCGTGGTTGGCGCCGTCGCGCTCGCCGTACCGGCCGTAGTTCTCCTCCCACGAGCTGTTGACCACGATCTTGTACTGGTACGTACCGGCAGGCAGCTGCAGGGTCCGGGCCCAGGTGTTGGCAGCGGAGTCGTAGTCGAGCTGCAGTTCCCGCCGGTCGAGACTCCAGTGGCCCGCCTCGCCGAACAGGGGGTCGAAATCGCCGGAGAGCGCCACGGACTGGGGCTGGTCATGCCATGCGTCCGAGCTCCCCGATCCGGAGCCGGACGCGGCGTCCTCGAGTTCGGGAGCCTCGATGGTCGGGGTGACGTCCGGCGGCGTCGGGTCCTCGGGAGCGGAGGAGTCGGAGGAGTCCGAGAGCACCGATGCAGCAGGCGCGGTAGACGCCGGTGCGTCGGAGGACTGCGCCTCGGCCGAGTCCGTCGACTCCTCACCGAGCTGCTCGGGGGATGGCGGGGCGTGCACGGGTGCCTCGGCGTGGTCCGGGATCGGAGCACCGCTGAGCATGGCATTGACGAACTGGTCGGCGTCGTCGAATGCGCGCACCGCTCGGACGCCCTCCTCGGTGGCCGTCCACCCAGCACGGCCCTTGACGAGCCAGCCGGCCTTCACGAGCTTCGAGGTGGCCGTGGTCAGGGCCTTGTAGCCGCGGGGGATCCCGCCGGAGAGCAGCTCCGCCTCGGTGGCGTCGAAGGGCACCTCGGCCACGGCCTGCGCCATCAGTTCGCTGGGGGTGACGGCGGTGCCTGCTGCCTGGTGGTCGGCCAGCAGGGCGAGGGTGGTGCGGAGGCGGACGTTGGTGCGGTTCCGGGCGGTGATGACGATCTCCTTCATGGTTCACAGCGGGGTGCTCTGCCGTCCGTGGTCGCCCTGATCGCCGCGCGGGCGCACCCCTCTGACGAGGGCGGCGTCCTCCCCGGAAGGGATCTCGTGGTGATAGGGCTGGGAACGGCAGCACCCTGACTTTACCGCCGTCGGCCGGGCTGCGGTGTTAGGTTCACCGGATGAGACGCCCGGGAAACAGTCTGGTACGCACGGTGGGACGGGTGATCCTCGGAGCGTTCCTCGTGTTCGCGGGAACCGCTCACCTGACCGTCGCACGGCAGGAGTTCGTGGCGCAGGTGCCGGCCTGGCTGCCGCTGGACCCGGACCTCGTGGTGGTGGCGTCCGGCGTCGTCGAACTGCTCCTCGGAGCCGCGCTGCTGGTTCTCGGCAGGTACCGGCTGGTGGTGGGCTGGACGGTCGCCGCGTTCTTCGTGGCCATCTTCCCCGGCAACATCGCGCAGTACGTCGACGGCGTCAGCGCCTTCGGGCTCGATACCGACGCCGCGCGCCTGACCCGCCTCTTCTTCCAGCCGCTGCTGGTGCTGTGGGCGCTGTGGTGCACCGGGGCGTGGAGGGATCGGCGCGTACGGCGCCCCTGACAGTTCCATGAGCGTCACCTGGGCGGCGCCGTCCGTTCACCCGTAGGCCGCGTCGGGTTTGTACACAGGGAGGAACCCGTACCCCGATCTGGGAGAACCATGGCTCCGTCCCGCCCCTTCCGCAGCCTCACGAGCGCCCTCGCGGCGGTGGCCGTCACCGGCACCTGCCTCCTGGCACTCCCAGCAAGCGCCGCCGTCGTGCCCGCGCCCAGCACCTACTCGAGCGAGGACGCCGCGCTGACGCTCGCGCCGGTCGGCTCCTTCGAGACGGGTGTGTTCGACGAGTCGGCCGCGGAGATCGTGGCGTACCACGCCGCGTCGAAGCGCATGTTCGTGGTCAACGCGCAGCTCGGGCTGGTGGACGTGCTCGACGTCGCCGACCCCACTGCGCCCGCGCGACTCTTCGGCATCCAGGGACAGGGCGTCGCGAACTCCGTGGACATCCGCGCGGACGGCCTCGGCGTCGTGGCGCTCGAAGCGCCCGTGAAGACCGATCCTGGGACGCTCCTTTTCTTCGACGCCGCGGGTGACGGCGCCGTCCTCGGCTCCGTGACGGTCGGCGCGCTGCCGGACATGGTCAGCATCTCCGCGGACGGCACCACGGCCGTGGTCGCCAACGAGGGCGAGCCGAGCGAGAACTACACCGTGGACCCCGAGGGGTCCGTGAGCGTCGTCGCACTCCCCGCGACCGTCGCGGCGCCCGCTCAGACCGCCGTCCGCACCGCCGGGTTCGGTGCCTTCGAGGCCCCGGAGAACGGCGGCACGCTGCCCCTGCCCGACGGCGTCCGCGTGTTCGCGGGCATCGCCGGGTCCGCGCACCCGGTCTCCGAGAACCTCGAGCCCGAGTACATCGCGATCGACGGCGGCACAGCCTACGCCGCGCTGCAGGAGGCGAATGCCGTCGCCGTCGTCGACCTCGCCTCCGCCACGGTGACGGACATCCTGCCGCTCGGCGCGAAGGACCACGGGTTCGCCGGCAACGGCCTGGACCCCTCGGACCGCGACCCCGAGGACGCCCCGACCTTCGACATCCGCACCTACCCGGGCCTCAAGGGCCTGTACATGCCGGACGGGCTGAACGCCTACACCGCCGGCGACGGCGAGACGTACCTCGTCACCGCCAACGAGGGCGACGCCCGCGAGTGGGGAGAGTACGTCGAGCCGGCGCGCGTCAAGGACCTCGGCGAGGACGGCCTCGCGCCGCTCTGCGCGACGAGCTCGCTCGCAGGACTGACCGGCGATGCCGACCTCGGCCGCCTGAACATCAGCACCGCCAGCGGCCTCACCGCGGAGGGCTGCTACGACGAGCTGTTCGCGTTCGGCAGCCGCTCCTTCTCCGTGTGGACCACCGGCGGCACCCAGGTGTTCGATTCGGGTGACGACCTCGAGGAGATCACCCACGCCGCCAACCCCGGCTTCTTCAACTCCAACCACTCCGAGTCCAACCTCGAGGGCCGCAGCGACGACAAGGGCCCCGAGCCGGAGAACCTCGCCATCGGCGAGGTGGAGGGCCGGACGTACGCCTTCATCGGACTCGAGCGCGTGGGCGGCATCGCCGTCTACGACATCACGGACCCCGCCGCCAGCACCTTCGTCACCTATGTGAACAACCGCGACTTCTCCCAGTCCGTGGAGGACGGCGGGGACCTCGCGGCCGCGGGCGACCTCGGGCCCGAGGGCCTCACCTTCATTCCCGCGGCGGGCTCACCCACGGGCAAGCCGATGATCGCCGTCGGCAACGAGGTCTCCGGCACCACCACGCTCTTCGACATCACCGCGGACACCACCACGGTGCAGGTGCTCGGCATCAACGACTTCCACGGGCGGCTCGAGCCCAACCGGGCCGAAGCCGGCGCTGCGGTGATCGCCGGCGCGGTGGACACCCTCACGGCCGAGAATCCGAACACGCTCTTCGTCTCCGCGGGAGACAGCATCGGCGCCTCGACCTTCACGTCCTTCTCGCAGCAGGACAACCCCACGATCGACGCGCTCGTCGCCGCCGGTCTCGACGTCTCCGCGGTGGGCAACCACGAGTTCGACCGCGGCTTCGCGGATCTCACGGACCGCGTGCTGCCGCGCTACGGCGGAACGCAGTTCGGCCTCGGGGCGAACGTGTATAGCGCGGCCACGGGTGAGCCCGTGCTCGACGAGTACTCCGTCCAGGAGGTCGACGGCGTCCGTGTGGGCTTCATCGGCACCGTCACCGAGGCCACACCGACGCTCGTCTCCCCGGCCGGTATCCAGGGGCTCCGGTTCGGCAACCAGCTCCAGGCCGCCAATCGCGTGGCCGGCCAGCTGCGCGACGGCTTCGAGGGCAACGGCGAGGCCGACGTCGTGGTGCTCCTCGCGCACGACGGCTCGGGCAGCACCGACTGCGCCACGATCGCCGCGGAGGACTCGCCGTACGGTGAGCTCGTGCGGGGTGCCTCCGCGGGGATCGACGCCATCTTCTCCGGGCACACCCACCAGGCGTACAACTGCTCGTTCCCCGTCGAGGGGCTCGGGAACCGCGAGCGTCCGGTGCTGCAGGCCGGCCAGTACGGCACCCTCCTGGACCAGTTGCAGGTGCGCGTGGACCGGGAGACCGGCGACGTCGTCGCCGTCGAGTCCGCCCTCCTGCCCCTGACCGGTGAGGGCAACGTGGCCCTGTACCCGGCGGATCCGGAGGTCGCGGCGATCGTCGCCGAGGCGAAGGCCAAGGCCGACGTCGAGGGCGCCGTCCAGGTCGGCAGCATCACGGCGGACATCACCCGCGGTCCGAATCGCGCCACGGAGTCCTCGCTCTCGAACCTGATCGCGGACATCCAGCTGGAGGCGACGTCGAACGCGGAGTTCGGCGGCGAGCCCGCGCAGATCGCGTTCATGAACCCGGGCGGTGTCCGCGCGGACCTCCTCTTCGGGGACGACGGCGGAGCGATCACCTACGCCGAGGTGGCGGCGGTGCAGCCGTTCGGCAACACGCTCTTCACGCTCGACCTCACCGGTGCCCAGCTGAAGCAGCTCCTGGAGCAGCAGTGGCGCTCAGCGGACCCCGCGGACAAGCTGCACCTCGGCGTCTCGGAGGGCTTCGGCTACACGTACCTCACGGATGCGCCGCTGGGGGAGCGCGTCACGTCGATGAGCTTCGAGGGCGTGCGCATCACGGACGACCAGGTGTTCCGCGTGACCACGAACTCGTTCCTCGCGGGCGGGGGCGACGGCTTCACGGTCTTCACCGAGGGAGCGAACCCGGCGGACTCGGGGCAGATCGACCTGATCGCCGCCGTCGAGTACTTCGAGCAGTTCAGCCCGGTGGCACCGGCGTCGGTGGGCCGTGCGGCCGTCGGCGACGGAGCCGTCGTCGACCCGACCCCGACGCCGACGCCGACGCCGACGCCTACCCCTACCCCCACCCCCTCGCCTTCCCCCTCGCCCTCGCCCTCCCCGGGTGACCCTGGGGATGACGGTGCTGGTGACGGTACCGGCGGCGGCTCCGACGACGGCGCCGGTAACGGTGGCTCCGGTAACGGCGGCGGGTACGACGACGACGGCTTCTTCGCCTCGGACGGCGACCTCGCCTACACCGGCACGAACGTGCTGATGATCGCCGGGCTCGGCATCCTGCTGGCGCTGATCGGCGGGCTCCTCCTGCTGGCCAGGCGGCGTCGGAGCGGAGACGTGACGACCGGCTGAGCCCTCTCGGCATACGCCACGATGCCCGGTACCTCTCGAGGTGCCGGGCATCGCCTATAGAGTGCACATCCAGGACACATCGAGCACCTGCTCGACCTTTCAAGGGGGAAACACATGGCCGAGTCGAAGCTCGTACCGCAGAAACCGACGGGCGCCTTCATCGGCGCGAGCTGGGTCGCGCTGCTCGTGGGGGTGTCGTCCTACCTGATCGGCCTGTGGAACGCGTCGATGGAGTTCAACGAGAAGGGCTACTACTTCACGCTGCTCCTCTTCGGGCTGTTCGCGGTGATCTCCATCCAGAAGACCATCCGTGACCGCGCGGAGGACATCCCGGTCACGAACATCTACTACGGCGTGGCGTGGTTCTCCGTCGTCGCGGCCCTGTCACTCCTGGTCATCGGCCTCTGGAACGCGGACATGCTGCTGTCCGAGAAGGGCTTCTACGGGCTGGCGATGCTGATGTCCCTCTTCGGCGCCATCACCGTGCAGAAGAACGTGCGCGACATGGCGGTCTTCGCCGAGGTCGAGAAGAGCGAGAACCCGAAGCGGAGGCTCTTCTCGGGTCAGGACGCCCCTCCCGCGGTCCCTGCGTTCGGCGATCGCCCGACGACGACCCCTCCGCCCCTCGCGCGTCCGGAGTAATCCGCACGCCGCTTCAGCGGACCGGCGTACGGCGGCCTGTCTGCGGCGGGGCGTTCGTGATTTCTTGCCCTTCGCGTCGCTTGCCCCGGCCTCACGTCGCGAGGGACCGGTTCATCCCACTTTGCTGGTCCTCTACGTGGGAATGTGCGCGCATTCCCACCTAGTGGACCCGTGAAGTGGGACGGTTCACGCCCGCCGTCGTCACGACGAACGATGCCCGGCACCTTCAAGGGTGCCGGGCATCCTTCACCAAGCGAAGTGATGACGTGGATCGGGCGGTTCAGGAGCGTGTACTCCTTCAGCGGCCTTCCGTCGTGCGGTCAACGACGTAGATCTGCCGAAGCGGCATGCGTGAGCGCCACTTCGTGTCGAGTCGTTCGTAGTGGTTGAGAGTAAGCGACACCACTTCGGAGCCGGTGAGCAAGCGCAGATTCTGCCTCTCACGCTCATAGCCAAGCGCCTCTCGGCTGAAGCCGCCCAGACAAACGAACAAGGCCAGCTCACCCGGTGCAAGGGTCCCCGCAAGTCGTTGGATATCCGGCCTCGATTGCTGCACGCCTGTGTGTTTGCACTGGACTTTGATGACCGGCGGCTCGAGGCCCAACGGATCTTTGTGAGCAATGACGTCGATGCCTCCATCGGCGGAGTACGGAGTCACGCGCGCCTGATAGCCCATCGCCCGCAGCAGATCAGCGGTGAAGTACTCGAACTCCTCGTGTGACAGGTCGGTCAGTAGAGTCTTCAAAACGAAATCGTGGGTGAACTGGTCAAGCCGCGTCGCGCTAGGTTCTTCCTCGGCCCAGTCCTCCACCGCCTCCGCCGGCATTCGGTCGGCGGCGGCAACGAAGGATTCTTGTGTTGGTGCGGACAGGAACTGTTCAAAAACGGTTGCGTTGCTCTTCACCCGGAACAGCGTCATTGCTGATCCGATCTCATAGAGCGCCTTTTGCGGGAATAGGCTTCGGGAGACGCCTGTGCGGGTCCAGCGCACGGTTCGACGGTGAGCATGAGGCGTAACGTCGGGGTCGTACGAGTACTCGCCCGTAATGACTCCGAAGTTGAGAGTGCTGTCGGCCTTCTGCGGAGCTATGACGATGTCGCCGAGCTTCATCTCGAAGGCAAAGCGCAACAGAATGCCCGCCCAAACCGGGATCGCGCCAGCCTTCGCCTCCGGATAGGCGGTTTGAAGCGCCAATTTCAGGGCGTCCCGGTCCGCGCCCACGCCGCGGATGTCGCGTATCGCGTCCCAACCGATACTGATGAACCCCTTTTCGACGAGTTCGGTCGCCAGAGCATCGTTGTGAATTCCCCAGATTGTCACGGTGGAACAACCTCTCAGTTCATGTCGCGGTAGCGGTCAAGGGTGGCACATGGAGCATCAGGAGGCCGTTCCTCCTTGAGCTGGCCCCACATCGAAGCAGGCACATCGACCAACAGGGATGCAGGTGACTAACGGGGCTCTGCCACCGGGTATAGGTCCGTGGCCTCGAGCATCACGGACTCGATCGACGTCGAGAGAGGTCCGTCCACCTCGGAGGCGGCCTTCCCGTCGATCCACCGCTGGTCGCTGCCGAACGCCGTCCAGTTGGCCTTCGGATCGCCGTCGTGCTGCACGAGGTAGACCAGGGTGTCGTTCGAGCCCACGGGCGTCCAGTAGCCGAGGCTCCTGATCCCGTGCTCGGCGAACAGGTCGAGCGTGAGGGAGCGGAACCGCTCGAGCAGGGCGTCGAGCTTGCCGGGGGCGGCGATGTAGGTGCGCAGTTCGTAGGTCATGGCTCTCCTCGTGGCGGGGTACGGCTTCGCAGCAAGCCTAGGCGCAACGCGGAGGCACCCGTCAGTCGGCGGTGGTGGTGCCCCAGGCGCCCTCGTAGAACTCCGACGAGTGCGAGTCGAGGAGCTCGCCGTAGACGTCCGGCTCCAACGTCTGCGCCGACCGCGCCGGCAGGGTCGAGGCAAACGCGGAGACGCCGAGCCCCGCCTCCCGGTCGGCCAGGGTGAAGCCCGCGGCCTCCAGCAGCGTCGGGTACATGCTCAGCTGGTCGGCCCCGGAGCGGAGCGGACCTTGAGTCCCCGGGACCCACAGCCGGTTGAAGATCGTCCGGTTCGGGTGGTCCGCCAGCTGCTCCTGGAAGGCGTCGCCGGCGTTCATGTGCTTGAGGTGGTCTCCCATGATCGCCACCGCCGTGTCCTCGAGGTAGCCCTGATCCTCGAGGTGCTGGACGAAGTCCGCCACGAGGTCCATGGAGCAGGAGAACACCGAGGTGACCTCGTTGCTGGTGTCCACGCCGCAGTAGTCGTACACGTGCACGGGCTCGTGGGTGTCGAGGGTCAGCACCGAGAGGTTGAACGGCGTGCCCGTCCGCTCGGCCTCGGCGTGCAGCGCATCCACCTCGGTCTTCGCGTTGGCCAGCAGGCGTTCGTCGCTCAGGCCCCAGTCGCTGCGGAAGCTCGTGGGCGCTTCGCCGGCCAGCCGCCAGTCCGTGAGGTCCTTCGTCGTCGAGTAGCCGTGCGTCGCGAGGAAGGTGTCCTTCGCGGCGAAGGAGCCGTTCGCCCCGCCCAGGAACACGTTCGTGTAGCCGTGGTCGGCCAGCACGTCACCGAGGCAGGTCACCCCGCCGAGGTAGGTCTCGACGTCGTCGCCCGATTCCGAGGGAGCGGTGCTGTCCGCCACCGGGCCGGAGCCCTTCAGCGGGATGCCGCACTGGGTGCTCACGAGGCCGGACATGGTCCAGCCGCCGCCGCGGTACTGCTCGAAACCGTCGATGCTCTGCCAGCCGTCGGCTTCCTGGGTGACGTCCTTGAGGGCGGCGAAGGCATCCTTCTCGAAGAACTCGTCATTGGCGAGGGTCTCCTCGCCCGATTCCAGGTAGACGACCACGAGGTTGCGCTTGTTCTCTGCGCTCGTGACGGTCGGGGCGGCGTAGTAGTCACCGATCGCGTACTCGGAATCCGCGGCGGCCACGTAGTCGCGGACGCCCACGGTGCTCACGAACGCGGTGGATCCCGCGATCACCAGTGTGCCCACCAGGGCGGTGGAGACGGTGCGCATGATCCACGGCGAGCGGCGCCTCCGCGGAGCTGACTCGGGCTTCACAGCGTGGCGACCCGCACGACGCCGGTGCAGCTGCCAGAGTGCGATGCCCCCGGTCAGGAGAAGGGGCGCGACGCCCACGCCGAGGATGCCCAGCCAGACGAGGGTGCCGCCGCCGCCGTCGGTCTCGACGGACACGAGGTTCAGGCGCATCTGGGTCACCGAGATCTCGCCCCAGAAGTAGCGGATACCGAGACCGGCCGTGAGCATCGCGAGCCCGGCCCAGATCAGGGTGTAGACGGCGAGGTGTCCGAGTACGACGACGGCGCGTCCGGCCACGCGGACTGGCACTCCGGACATGGCTGCTCCTCACGATCGCGACCCCGGGATCCGCCGGGCACCCCTTCGGGCTCTGAAGACTGTTGCCCCACCCTACCGTTCACCCATCATTCACTTGACATTCACCAGCGCTGGGCTCAATTCGTCCGCAAGCCTCCGTCGGTGATCAGGTGGGCAGCACGGACGACGGCGGTGCGCGCCCGCCGTCGTACGCGCCCCTCGGAGCCCTGGTGAACGTCCGTTGAACAGTGGGCCACGAACCGCCCGAAACGGCGTGCGGGGCCCGTGCTGCACGGTGTAATCAGGAGCATGAGTGACTTCTCCCGCCGTTCCGTCCTGAAGGCCGCCAGCACGCTCGCGGTCGCCGGCAGCGCCACCGCTGCTGCCGCCACCGCCGTCGCCGTCCCGGCCGTCGCCGCCTCGGGTACCTTCCGCCACGGCATCGCCTCGGGCGATCCCCTGCCCGACGGCGTGCTCCTCTGGACGCGCGTCACGCCCACGAAGGACGCCAAGCCCGGCCACGGGAAGGGCCCGGCCGTGCCGGTGCGTTGGGAACTGTCGACGACGCCGGACTTCCGCCGCGTCGTCGCGCGCGGCACGGTGAGGACCGGGCCGGAGCGTGACCACACCGTCAAGGCCGACGTCCGCGGGCTGAGCCCGGCGACCACCTACTTCTACCGCTTCCTCAGCGGGAAGGACGAGTCACCGGTCGGCCGGACGCGCACCGCGCCGGCGCCGGGTGCGGCCGTGGACCTCCTGCGCGTGGGCGTCGTCTCCTGCGCAAACCTCCAGGCCGGCTGGTTCTCCTCCTACCGCCTGCTCGCCGCCCGCGGTGACCTCGACCTCGTCCTCCACCTCGGCGACTACCTCTACGAGTACGCGCCGGGCGAGTACCAGGCGCGCGACGTCGTCGTCCGCCCGCACGATCCCGCCGTCGAGATGACCACGCTGGAGCACTACCGCCGGCGCCACGCGCAGTACAAGGAGGACGCCGACCTGCAGGCACTGCACGCGGCCGTGCCGTTCGTGGTGACGTGGGACGACCACGAGTCCACCAACGACGCCTGGGAGGGTGGCGCGGAGAACCACACCGAGGGTGCCGAGGGCCTCTGGGTGGAGCGGCGCGCGGCCGCGATGCAGGCGTACGCCGAGTGGATGCCGGTACGGTACGAGGCCGGTGGGCAGCTGTACCGCCGCCTGGAGTTCGGCGCGCTCGCGAGCATCTCGATGCTGGACCTGCGCTCCTACCGGGACCAGCAGGCGCCGTCCACCACGGACCCGGCCGTCAAGGACCCCGCACGCAGCATCACGGGCGAGGCGCAGATGGAGTGGCTGCTGGACGGCCTCTCCACCCAGCAGGCGCAGTGGAAGCTCGTTGGCAACCCGGTGATGATCACGCCCGTGCTGTTCCCGCCGGCCATGGGCACCGCCTCCACCGACGCCATGGAGAAGCTGATGGGCACCACGACGGTGGACGGCGTCCCCTACAACATCGACCAGTGGGACGGCTACACGGCCGACCAGTCGCGCGTGCTGCGCCACCTCGGCGACAACGGCATCACCGACACCGTGTTCCTCACGGGTGACATCCACTCGGGCTGGGCCTGCGACCTCCCAGCGGACCGCAGCACCTACCCGACGACGGGCGCCTCCGTGGGTACGGAGCTCGTGTGCACCTCGGTGACCAGCGACAACCTCGACGACATCCTCGGGGTGCCTCCGCGCACGGCGTCACTCGGCGTCGAGGCCCGCTTCCGGACGAACAACCCCCACGTGAAGTACCTCGACTTCGACTCCCACGGATACTCCGTGCTCGAGGTCAGGCCCCAGGGCGTGCGGATGGACTGGTACGTGCTGTCCGAGCGCACAGACCGCGCCGCGACGTCGAGCCTCTCCACGTCCTTCCAGGTGCTCGCCGGGACGCAGAAGGTGACGCCGGCCTAGTACTGCTTCCGAGTACCTCCCGCCACTGCACAGATCGTGGCTGCAGTACGCGCGCTGGTGCGAGGCCGACTCCGTCGGGCGGGTGCGCGGGACGTCGTGTATAGGTGAGGACAAGCGTTCGGAGGCACACGTGGCCTCATGATCGTCACAGCCGTCGCCCACTCGCCCCCTTCAAGGAGAGCCCATGAAAGTCCTGATCACCGGAGCGCACGGCAAGGTGGGCCGTGCCACCACCCAGGCGATGATCGACGCCGGGCACGAGGTCATGACCACCGATCTGACCCGCCCTGGCTTCGACCGCAAGCCCGATGGTGCCCCGAAGTACACGATGGCCGACCTCACGGACGCGGGCGAGGCCTACGCCGTCGTGCGCGGCGCGGACGCCGTCGTCCACATCGCGGCCATCCCGGAGCCGACGGGCAACCCGCCCCACGTGGTCTTCCAGACCAACCTGATGGCGACGTTCAACGTCCTCGAGGCCGCCATCAGCTTCGGGGTCAAGCGATTCGTGTACATCTCGAGCGAGACCGTGCCCGGCTTCTTCTTCCCCGAGCGGGATTTCCTCCCCGACTACGCTCCCGTGGACGAGGAGCACCCCATCCGTCCCCAGGATCCGTACGCGCTGTCCAAGCATTTCGGTGAGCAGCTGATGGATGCGGCCGTGCGGCGGTCGGACCTCCGGTGCATCTCGATCCGCCCGTGCTGGGTGCAGTTCGAGGGCAACTACGAGCTGAACCTCGGCCCGCAGATCCGCGACAGCTCCGTGTTGAGCCCCAATCTGTGGAGCTACATCGACGCCTACGACCTGGCCGACGCCATCGTGCTGGCCACGGAGTCGGATCTGCCGGGTCATGAGGTGTTCTACATCGCGTCACCCGACAACGTAGGGGGCTACGACTTCGCCGAGGTCCTCGAGCAGTACTACGGCGATCAGATCGAGCTCCGTCAGTTGAGCCGGCCGGACGCCTCCGGCATCTCGAGCGCCAAGGCGCAGCGGATGCTGGGCTGGACCCCCACGCGTTCGTGGCGCGACTACCTCGATGCGGACGGCAAGGCCCTCCAGCGGTAGGGCGTGGAGGATGAGCTGCTCCGGTTCACGATGCAGGTCGGAGACCTACGTGTCGGCGCCGTCAGGCGGTGATGATGCGTCGTCGTGGTCCTCGATGATCTTCCCGTCGTGGACCCGCCTGAGCTCGATGCCCTCGAGGTAGCTGGGCACGGGTGGGTCGAGGTCTTCGTCGCCGGTCATGATTCCGATCCTAGGCGTCCGGGCTCTGCTTCTGCTGGGCAATCCGTCGGACGTGGTCCCAGCCGGTGCGAGCGCGGTGTGGGATTCGGACCGGCGATGTCGATTGGCTCGTCCGGGTTGCGGAAGGCTTCCGTGAAGGAGCTGGCGTGCTCGATGGCAAGGGTTCGGTCGAACACCCGGTAGTCTTCGCTGCCGTGGCACACGTCCACCTGACCCGAGGGGAACCGATGTCTTCCATCACCGTGAACGGCTACTGCGGGGGCCATGCCGCCCGCGCCGAGCAGTGACGCCCTCCACGCCCACGGCGTCGGCCCTGGTCGTCATTCCCGCGTTCGGTTCGCCCGAGCTGACCGACGCGGTCGTCGCCGACCTCTGCCGTGACGGCAGTGACCTCGACCCGACCCTGCGCATCGTGGTGGTCGACAACGCCGGGGACTACGCCCTTCCGCAAGGCAACATCTCGGTGTACCGCCCGGGGGAGAACCTGCGCTGGATCGGTGCGTCGAACTGGGCGCTGCGGACGGCGTCGGAGGACGGGCACGCGGTGTGCGTGGTGCTGAACAACGACATCCGGCTCTCGCCCGGATTCCTCGACGGATTGCTCGCGCCGTTCGCAACCGCGGGCGACATCGCGCTCGCGGCGGCCTGCTACGACGATTTCTGGCTCCATCAGCGGGCCCACACCATCCCGCCCACCGCCGCCGAGTACGTCCCCCGTGATGTGCTCCGCGACGTCGACTTCTGCGACGGCACGGCGATCGCGTTCGCGGTACCGTCCGTCGTCGGGCTGGGCGGGCTCGACGAGGTGGCGTTCCCACGCCACGGCTATGGCGCGGACCTGGATCTGGCCATCCGCGTACGGGCTGCCGGCCTGCGGTGCGTGATCACCGAGGGAGCGTACGTCTCGCACCTCCGCCGGCAGACGATGAACGCGACCGGTCAGTCCTCCGAGGGCAACCGGGCGGAGATCCTGCAGGGCCTCGACGCCAAGTGGGGCGAGGGGTGGCGCGCCGACGTCGGGCTCGGACCGGGCTCGTTCCCCGCCCACAACACCGGCAGCGGCGCGTCCTGGTACCTGACCCCTCCCGCCTGGTGAGCGCGCCCGGGGGCGCGGGGCGGATCGTCTACGCGGCGTTCGCCACACGCCACCACAGCGGCGGTGTGCACGTGATGACGCAGCACGTCCGGCTGCTGCGCGAGGCCGGGTACGAGGCCTGGCTGTGGCTGCCCGATCGGGACGACCGCACGGACTGGATCGGCGACGACGTACCGATGCTGTTCGGCGCCACCACCCCGATCCGCGCGAACGACCTCCTGGTCCTGCCGGAGACACCGACCGTGCAGGGCCGCGACCCGGCACCCGGCGCCCGCAAGGTCATCTTCAACCAGAACCACTTCTACACCTTCGCCGCCGGCGACCCCTCCGATTCCGACGGCTCCGACGCCGACTTCCCCGGCTGGTCCCCGGCTCCCGCCGTCTGGGTGGTGTCCGGTGAGAGCCGCGACGTGCTGTCCGCCGCGCTGCCCGGCCTGCCGGTGAGCCTTGTCCCCAACCCCGTGGACGGCGAGCTGTTCACCCCCGGCGCCCGCAACCAGCTCCGCGTGAGCTGGTTCCCCAAGAAGCGGCCGCGTGAGGCCTCGCTGCTGAAGCGGGTGCTGGCCGAGGATCCCCGGCTCGCCGGCGTCGAGCTCGTGGAACTGGTCCAGGCCCCGCGCGCGGACGTGGCCGCCACCCTGGGGAGCACCGCGGTCTTCATCGCCCTCGGGCACACCGAGAGCTTCGGTCTGCCGGTCGCCGAAGCGCTCGCGTCAGGCTGCCTCGTCGTCGGGTACGACGGCGGCGGGGGCCACGAGCTGTTCGAGGCGCCCGGCGCCTGGCGGATCGCCGACCAGCGACCGCTGCTCATCCGCGACCGCGTGGCCGAGCTGATCCAGGACATCGACGCCCTGGCGCCCGTCCGCGCCGCGAACCGCCGCTGGGTGCTGGATCAGTACCCGTTCGAGCGGACCGGCGCGGCGCTGGTGGAGGCGGTCGCCGCCGCGCGGGCCCGGCCCGGGGCCGACGCCGTGGCCGAGCATCCCGTCGCCTGGCTCGACACCCTCGGGCCGCACTTCACAGCGTTCGCCTGACGTCCGGCCCCTTAACCGCGCAGGGCGAAGGCTCAGTCGGCGCCCTTGACGACATTGACGAGGTCCTCGCCGGCCACGTAGCGGCGCACCTGCGCGTTGACCAGGGCGAAGGCGCGCGGGCCGGACTGCACGACGGACCCGGCGGCGTGCGGGGTGATGATCAGGTTCGGGGCCGTCCACAGCGGGTGCCCGTCGGGCAGCGGCTCGGGCTCCATCACGTCCAGGGCGGCGCGCAGCCGCCCGGTGGTCAGTTCCGCGAGCAGTGCCGAGGTGTCCACCACCTTGCCGCGCGCCACGTTGACCAGCAGGGCGCCGTCGGGCATCCGCGCCAGGAACTCCGCGTCCACGAGCCCCTCGGTGTCCGCGGTGAGCGGGAGTGTCAGCACCACCACGTCGGCCTTGGGCAGCAGGTCCGGCAGTTCCGACGTGGCATGGATGCCATCCCGTGCCGTGTGGGCTACGAACACAGGTTCGGCGTCGAAACTCCGTAACCGCTTGGCGGTCTGCTCACCGAGGTCACCGGCTCCGATGATCAGCACGCGCTTGTCACGCAGGTCGTCGGCCTCCAGCGGATCCCACGTGCCCTTCCGCTGGGCGTCGGTGAAGTGGGGGAGCTGACGCAGGGTGGCCAGCACGAGGGTGAGGACCAGTTCGGCAACCGCAGGACCGTGCACTCCCCGCGCGGTGCAGAGGGTCACGCCGTCCGGGACCTCGTCGAGGATGTCCTCGACGCCGGCACTGAGCAGTTGCACCACGTCGAGGTTCGGCATTGCTGCGAACTTCCCGGGGAGGTCAGTGGAGTCCTCGACCTGCGGCACCCAGAACACGGTCTCCGCGAGGCGGTCGGGTTTCTCGTCCTCGCCGTTCCAGGCGATCACCTCGACGCCGTCGGGGAGGTCGCCGAGGAGGTCACGGGCGTGGGCGTCGGGGATGCATACAACAGTCATTTTGTCAGTGTAATCATCTGGTTGACCGAGGCTGGGCTATGGTGTTAGCAGGACTTCTACAGACGTGAGAAGTTCGTTCCCAGCAGTGGAATACGCCTGCGGGGTGGATCATCTCCACCGGTCAGTGCGGCTTCGAAGGCAGAACCGAACTTCTACAGGAGACGCGTCATGTCCACCACACAGCTTGCCTACCCCGCCCAGGAACCTGACCTCGACGGAGAGGACACCAGGCTCCGCAACTGGGCGCGGAACTCCCGTCTGGGCCCTCCCGGCTCGCTCGTCGTCCCGTCCACCGAGGCGGAGTTGTGCGAGTTCCTCGCCACGAGCGACGGCCCGGTCCGCATGATCGGGAGCCGCATGTCACCCGGCAGGATGATCAAGGTCGCGGACGGCAAGGGAACGCTCCTGGACCTGAGCATGCTGAGTGGTCTGATCTCCAGCACCGAGGACACCGCGACCTTCGGCGGTTCCACGCCCCTGGCCGAGGTGTACGCGTTCCTGTCCGCGCGCGGGCAGATGCTCGACGCCTCACCCGGAGTGATCGCCGAGCAGACCGTGGCCGGTGCCCTGTCCACCGGCACCCACGGTCAGGGCCTGCAGCAGAGTTCGATCGCCGGTGCCGCGCTGGCCATCCGCATGGTGCTGGCCGACGGCACGGTCGCCGAGTACGCGCACGACCACCCTGATTTCCCCGCCGTGCAGCTCAGCCTCGGTTCTCTGGGCGTGATCACGGCCGTGACCCTGCGTGCCCGGGACACCGTGATCTACACCTGCGTGAAGAAGGCCGTCGACGCCGGCACGCTGGAGACGGACCTGGAGACCTGGAACCGCGAGAACATCCTGGTCAAGGCCTGGTGGTTCCCGCAGGAGAACCAGGTCCAGGTCTGGACCGCCAACGAGGCGTCCGACGACGAGCTCTCCGGCTACCGGGCCGGCGGCAGCAAGCTCGTGGAGTACGCGACGACCGACACGTCCATGAACAGCACGATCGAGGCAACCCTGCAGCACCTCCGCGACGACAGCAAGGGTGTCGCCGACAACGGGAAGTCGCTCCGCACGGTGTCGCGCTTCCGGGACTTCACCGACGTCACGGGTGACATCTACCAGGTGTTCTGCAAGGGGATCGCGACCCCCCAGATCAACGTCGAGATCGGCATCCCGCTCGCGCAGGCCGGAGCGGTCATCAGGAAGCTCAAGGAGTGGCACGCGGCGACCAAGCCCCGGATGCACTACCCGGTGATCCTGCGCTGCACCGGCGCGTCCGAGGGATGGCTGAGCCCGTCCAACGGCCAGGACACCTGCTACTTCGGCTTCGTGGTCTACTACGCGGCGGACGGTTCGCTGTCCGAGGAGGGCGACAGTTTCCTCCGGGCCGTGGAGCGCGCCCTCGCCGAGGAGGGTGGCCGCCCGCACTGGGGCAAGTACTTCGACGAGTCGCTGTACAACTGGCCGGCGCTCTACCCGCAGTGGGAGGCCTTCCGCCGCGTCCGCGAGACCCTCGACCCGCAGCACCGCTTCGCCAACACGTTCACCGCCGCCCTGCTCGACTGACCCGGCTGCTTCCAGCCACCCGTGACTGCCAGAACAGGAACACCACCGATGAACGCCTGGGTGACCTTGCTGACCCAACCCGACTACCTGATCGGGGTCCGGACGCTCCGGGCCTCGCTCGAGGCCTCGGGAAGCACCGCGCCGTTCGTCGTCATGGTGACGGACGGGATCGACGACGAGGCCCGCCGGCTCCTGCAGGACGACGGGTGCCTCCTGCGCGACGTCGCACCGTTGCGCCCGGCCGGTGGCTCGGCTGACAGCTACGCCAACGCCCGGTTCGCGGAGGTGTGGACCAAGCTGGCCGTGTGGGGCCTCACGGAGTTCGAGCGCGTCGTCTTCCTGGACGCCGACATGCTCGTGACCCGGACCATGGACGAGCTGTTCACCCTTGATCTGCCCGACGGCGGCATCGCTGCGTGCCATGCCTGCCGGTGCAACCCCAACCGGATCGCGAGCTACCCGCCGAGCTGGCGGCCCGAGACCTGCTTCTACACGCACTGTCGGGGCGGGGACCACGTCACCGAACCGGACGCGACGGACAACTACCTCAACGGTGGCTTCCTGGTGCTGTCACCGGACGAGGCCGTCCTCGCCGACATGGTGGCCCGGCTGGCGGCCGTCGAGAATCTCTCGGCCTACCCGTTCGCCGAGCAGGACTTCCTCAACGAGTACTACCGCGACCGCTGGCAGCCGCTGCCCTACGTCTACAACGCGCTGAAGACCCTGCCGCACCAGCACCCGTCGGTCTGGGACGCGGCGTCGGTGAAGAACATCCACTACATCATCGACAAGCCGTGGGCGAAGCCGTTCGATCCCATGGACCGCTACGCCGAGGTCAACCTGCTCTGGTGGAAGACGGCTGACACCCTGAGCGCGCCCGTCGGCTCCTGAGCCCAACGGCTTAGGGACTGGCGGACCGCTGCTGATCGTCCTCGTCGTCACCACGAGAGCGGTGCTCAGTAGAACAACTGCTGTGGTGGGTACCCTTGCGATGATGGACATGTGGCGCCATAATGGCGCCATGCCGAGTATCCAGATCAAGGACGTGCCCGCTGAAACACACGCCGTGCTTCGTCGGCGGGCAGATGAGGCGCACCAATCGCTGCAGGAGTACCTCCGGAGTCGGCTGATCGTGGAGGCAGCCAATCCATCGGTGGAGGAGGTCATGCGCCGGGTCGCGACTCTGCGAGGCGGTTCCGCGTCGATTCGGGCGGTCAACGAACTGATCCGGGAAGACCGTGCTGGTCATTGACGCCGGCGTGCTTGTCGTGGCGCTCGCCGATGATGGGGTGGACGGCGAACGAGCCCGCGAGGCGTTGCGGCGGGACACTCTTGCAGCGCCGGAGCTCATCGACCTCGAGGTGGTTTCGGTGCTCAGGCGTCTGGTGCGACATGGAGGGCTCACCACCGCACGAGCTGGACAGGCCGTTTCTGACCTTGTCGACCTGCCGCTTCAACGGGCTATCCATCGCCCGCTGCTGGGGCGCTGCTGGGCACTACGCGAGAATCTCACGAGCTATGACGCGTGCTACGTGGCGCTGGCCGAGGCTCTCGAGTGTCCACTGGTGACCACTGATGCTCGCCTTGCGCGCGCTCCCGGCTTGCTCTGCGCTGTGGAGGTCCTGACACCAGGTCCTTCGGCTGTCTAGTAGTGCGTCAACTACCTGTCGTGATCGTGCGGATGAATCTGCACATGCCGAGGAGTGCTGCGATCAGGAGGCACGCGCCCGAGCCGATGCAGGCGTAGAGGGTACGGTTTCACGCGCGTCAACGGGAGATCAAGAAGTGATCATCCAGGTCTTGGCGCATCAGCCACGGCCGCTTGAGGCCCACCACCGGCCGACCTACCGCGTCGAGGGGTTCGCCCCCGCCGCGTTCCGCGCCGCCAGGATGTGCGTCCGCATGACGGCTTCAGCCCACTCGCCGTCCCGGGCCGACGCGGCCGCTACGAGTTCGGCGTGGTGCTGCATGGACCGGCGGAGGGCTTCGGCACTGTACTTCCGGAACGTGTGCGAGACGACGGCGGGCCGCATGACGGCCTGCAGTGCCGTTGCCACGTGCCGGTTCCCGCAGCGCTCGATGAAGATCCCGTGAAACGCGGCGTTCAGCGCGCTCAGCCCGGACATGTCACCGCCGGCAGCCACGACAGCCTCCATACGGGCGGAGAGCGACGCGAGTTCGTCGACGTCGTCGTCCGTGAGGTTGGGGACGGAGAGCAGCACGGCGTGCGGCTCGAAGCCGGCCCGCACGTCGTAGAGGCCGGCGATGTCCTCGGGGGAGAAGCTGACCACCTGCGCGCCCTTGTTGCGGCTGAGCTCCACGAGTCCCTCCGCGGCAAGCCGGTTGAGCGCCTCGCGGATGGGGGTTCGGCTGACGCCGATGCGCGCGGCGAGCGTCGTCTCGCGCAGCCACGATCCCGCGGCCAGTTCGCCCGAGGCGATCAGGGCGCGTACCTGGCCGTAGGCGGAATCGTCGGCGGTGTCCGCGGACGCGGCGGGAAGAGTCACTGCGCGTCCGGCCACGACGCCGCGGCCAGCCCGGCACGCGTACCCCCGCGGGACACGAACGACGACGACGCCCGCCCGGTCAACTCCACGATCTTGTCGGACGCGAGCATGTACGTCGACAGGTCGATCCCGGTCGAGACGCCGAGCCCATCGCACAGGTGCACGAGGTCCTCGAGCGCCGCGTTGCCCAGCACGGACGGATCGCCCGGGAACCACAAGTCCCCGCCGAGCCCGGCGAAGGAGCCTTCCAGCCACGTGGCCCCGGCCATCATGCACGCCAGCGCGTTCGCGGGCGCGAAGCCGTTGCGGTTGTGGAGGTGCACGCCGACGTCAAGCCCCGGGTACAGCGCGCGGACCTCCGCGACGCCGTCGTACATCTCGCCCGGCTCCTCCTCACCCGAGGTGGCCGCGAGGTACACGCCGTCGGCGCCGGCATCGACGGCCGCCTGCACCACGCGCAGCCGCTCCTCGCGCGGGACGGGTCCGCGTGCCGGGGCGAAGAACGCACAGGCGACGGCGACGACGAGCCGGACGCCCGACGACGCCGCGAGCGCGCCGATGCGCGACACGTCGGCCAGGATCTCGTCCACGGTGAGCCGCTGGTTCCTGAGACTGACCTCCTCGTCGGCGGACACGACGACCACGAGCTCGTCGAGCCCGCAGTCCACCGCCCGCTCGGCACCCCGGAAGTTCGGGGCCAGCCCGCGGTAGCGCACGCCCTCAACCCGGGGCACAGCGGCCATCACCTCGGCGGCATCGGCGAGCTGGGGGAGGACCTTCGGATGCGCGAAGCTCACGGCCTCGATCTCCCGCACACCGGCGTCGATCAGCAGCTCCACGAGCGCGACCTTCTCCGCGGTCGGCACCATCGACGGCACGGACTGCAGCCCGTCCCGCAGACCCACCTCCACGAGCCGGATGGAGGACGGCAGGCCCGGCAGGCTCATGCCAGCCCTCGCTCGCGCAGGGACGCAAGGGCGCCGTCGTCGACCCCCACCTCCGCGAGGACCTCCGCGGTGTGCGCGCCGAGCGGCGGGCCGGGCCAGCGGACGGTGCCGGTGGTGCGGCTCAGCCGCGGGAACACGTTCTGCTGCGCCACGGATCCGAGGACCGGGTGCTGCACCTCGGTGATCGACTCGCGCGCAAGGTACTGCGCGTCGCTGAGCATGTCCACGGGCCGGAAGATCTTGCCCGCGGGAACCCCGTGCGCCTCGAGCGAGGCCTCCAGCGAGGCAGCGTCCTGCGTGGAGGTGTACTCGCCGATCAGGGCGTCGAGCTCCTCCTGCCGCTCCCCGCGTGCGCCGTGGGTGGCGTAGCGCGGATCGGTCGCCAATGAAGGCTGCCCGATCGCCTCCGCGAGCCGACCGAACACCGTGTCCTGGTTCGCGGCGATCAGCAACCACGAGCCGTCCCGCGTGGGGTAGACGTTGCTGGGTGCCACGTTCGGGAGGATCGCGCCGGTCCGCTCGCGCTGGTACCCCGTCACCTGCCACTCCGGCACTAGCGACTCCATGACGCCGAGCACCGCCTCGTAGATCGCCGAATCCACCACCTGCCCGCGCCCGCTGACCTCGCGCTCGCGGACGGCGGCGAGCGCGCCGATGGTCGCGAAGAGGGCGGCGAGCGTGTCGCCGATGGAGATCCCGACGCGTGACGGCGGCGTGGACGGATCGCCCACCACGTACCGGAGCCCGCCCATCGCCTCGCCGATGGCCCCGTAGCCGGCGCGCTGCGAGTAGGGACCGTCCTGCCCGAACCCGGACACGCGCACCATGATCAGACCGGGATTCATCGAAGCGAGGTCGGCGTAGCCGAGCCCCCAGCGCTCGAGCGTGCCGGGGCGGAAGTTCTCGATCACGATGTCCGCGGTGCCGATGAGCTTCCGGGCGAGGTCCTGGCTCTCGGGGTCGCGCAGGTTCAGGGTCACCGAGCGCTTGTTGCGCCCGACGACGGACCACCAGAGTGATTCCCCCTGCGGCAGCTGCCGGCCCCACTGACGGAGCGGATCGCCTTTGGCCGGGTCCTCG
Organism: Arthrobacter sp. TJ-266; assembly: GCF_058269115.1. Lineage (NCBI taxonomy): Bacteria > Bacillati > Actinomycetota > Actinomycetes > Micrococcales > Micrococcaceae > Arthrobacter > Arthrobacter sp. TJ-266. Next base: position 400,496 of record NZ_JBZCNC010000004.1, on the reverse strand, counting down.
ATCTTCACGACGTCGGCCCCGAGGTCCCCGAGCAGCTGTCCGCAGAACGGACCGGCGAGGAGCTGCCCCATCTCGACCACGCGGAGGCCCGCGAGCGGCCCGGTGGCGGGCGCCGCGGAGTCAGTAGTGGAAGCAGCAGCAGTATCAGCAGCCGGATCGGCGGCGGGTGCGGCGGGAGTGTCGCTGGCAGTCATCGGCAGGCCTCCGGGCGTTCGGATGGGGGCGGGCGGGGAGCCCGAACGTATACAACTTGGCAGCAAGAGGACCGCGAAGCAAGAGAACTGTCGTCACGAAGGAGAAGTTGTATGCAATTCATTGACGCGCAGCACCCCCGCCCCTACGCTGACACGCAGTGGAGGTGTGACGCCCGCCACCCCCCTGCCGGACCCGTCCCCTTCCGGGCCCGGACGGCGGGCGTCACACTCCACACCCCATCCGATGCGCGCCGGTCCGATGCAAGCGAGACCGGAGCGGCACGAGGCAGCACCACCCAGAGGAGACCTGATGGCGTTTCGGCTCGGCGTAGACGTGGGCGGCACGTTCACGGACATCCTCCTGATCGACGAGGCCTCCGGCGAGACCCACCGGTACAAGACGGCGTCCACCCCGGAGGACCAGTCCATCGGCGTCCTCCACGGCATCGAGCAGGCCTGTAAGGCCGCCGGGATCCCGACGTCGTCCGTCACCGAGGTGCTGCACGGCACCACCGTGGCCACCAACGCGATTCTCGAGCACAAGGGCGCCCGCGTAGGCCTCGTGACCACCAAGGGGTTCCGCCAGGTGCTGCAGATCGCCCGCTCGTTCGTGCCCGGCGGCCTGGCCGGCTGGATCATCTGGCCGAAGCCCGAGCCGCTCGCCGACCTCGAGGACACCGTGGAGGTGGCCGAGCGCGTCACCACCACCGGCAGCGTGCGCATCGCCCTGGACGACGACGACGTCCGCACCCAGCTGCGGAAGCTGAAAAAGCGCGGCATCGAGGCGCTCAGCATCAGCCTCATCAACTCATACGCCAACGGCAGCCACGAGGCGCGCATCGCCGAGCTCGCCGCCGAGGAACTGCCGGGCATCCCCGTCTCCCGCTCCTCGATCGTGCTTCCGGAACTCCGCGAGTACGAGCGCACCATCACCACCGTGGCCAACGCCTACGTGCAGGGGCAGGTCTCCCGCTACGTCGGCAACCTCGAGGACAAGCTGGCCGCCGCGGGCATCGAGGGCCAGCTCTCCATCCTCCGGAGCGACGGCGGTCTGGTGTCCGGCAAGGTGGCCGCCAGCAACCCCGTGTCCCTGCTGCTCTCCGGCCCGGCCGGCGGTGTGACGGGTGCGGTGTGGGCCGCCGAGCAGGCCGGCTTCAAGAACCTCCTCACCTTCGACATGGGCGGCACCTCCACGGACGTCGCGCTCGTGCAGGACCTCACCCCGCGCATCGGCCGGGAGACGACGGTCGGCGACCTCACCGTCCGCGCCACCTCGGTGGACGTCCGCACCGTCGGCGCCGGCGGTGGCTCGATCGCGCACGTCCCGCAGCTCACCGGCGCGCTCCGCGTGGGTCCGCAGTCCGCGGGTGCGGTGCCAGGTCCGGCGTCGTACGGGAAGGGCGGCAGCGAGCCGACCGTGACGGACGCCAACGTGGTGCTCGGCTTCCTGCCGTCGCAGCTGGCGGGCGGGGAGATCGGGCTCGACGTCGAGGCAGCCGCCACCGCGGTGAAGACCATCGCCGAGGCGATCGGGCTGGACGGCGTGGAGAGCGCGGCCGAGGGCATCATCGACATCGTCAACGAGAACATCTACGGCGCCCTGAAGCTCGTCTCCACGCAGCAGGGCTTCGACCCGCGGGACTTCGCGCTCGTGGCGTTCGGCGGCGCCGGCCCGCTGCACGCCAACGCGCTCGGCAAGCTGACGGGCGCATGGCCGGTGATCATCCCGCCGTCGCCCGGTGTGCTCTGCGCCTACGGCGACGCGACCACGAGCCTCCGCGACGAGGCCGCGCGCACCCTGGTGCGGCGCTTCAGCGAGCTCGATGACGCCCAGGTGCGCACCGTTCTCGAGGAGCTCGCCGGTACCGCGAAGGAGTCGCTGCTCGCCGCGGGCCTGGCCGAGGAGGACCTCACGGTCACCTACTCCGCGGACCTCCGGTACCACGGGCAGGGCTTCGAGATCCCGATCACCGTCAATCTGCGGACCTTCAGTGGAAACGGGGACGACGGCGGCCTCACCGCCCTCCGGGCCTCGTTCGACGCCGAGCACGAGCGCCTCTTCGCCTTCCTCCTCGACAACGAGCACGAGCTCGTCACCGCCCGCGCCACCGTGAGCGGCCCGCGTCCGCAGGTCGCGAGCGTCACGCTCGACGCCGGCCCCGCCGACCCGCTCCCGGCGCTGCGGAGCACGCACTCCATCTTCGTGGGCGGCAAGCACCTCGAGGCGTCCATCTACGACCGGCATCTGCTCAAGGCCGGCAACGTGATCACCGGTCCCGCCGTCGTCGCCGAGATGGACTCCACCACGCTGGTGCTGCCGGGCCACGCGGCCACGGTGCACCACCACGGGAGCCTCCTGATCCGGCCCATCGAGCACGAGACCGCACCTGACACGACCACGACGAGTGAGGACTGACCCATGGCACAGCTGATCGAGACCGCCACCTCGCCGTTGAACCCGGTGGACGTGGACGTGGTGACGCTCGACCTCATCGAGAACGCCCTCCGCAGTGCCCGCTACGAGATGGACGAGACCCTGTTCCGCACGGCGCTCTCCCCGGGCATCCGCGAGCAGCACGACGAGTTCCCGCTCATCGCCGACCCCGAGGGCAAGATGATCGTGGGCCAGTTCGGGCTCTCCATCCCCGACTTCCTGGCGAACTTCAGCGGCACCATCGAGGAGGGCGACGTCCTCATGACGTCGGACCCGTACTCCTGCGGCGCGGCGATCAGCCACGCCAACGACTGGCTCGTGGTCATGCCCATCTTCTTCGAGGGGCGCATCGTGGGGTGGGCGTCGCAGTTCGGGCACATGACCGACGTCGGCGGGAAGACCCCGGCGTCCATGCCCACCGATGCGCGGACCATCTTCGAGGAGGGCGTGATCATCCCGCCCTTCAAGCTGTACCGGAAGGGCGAGCGCGATGACACGTCGCTGGGCATCATCCTCAATCAGGTGCGGAAGCCGGACTGGAACCGCGCGGACCTGAACGGGATCGTCGCGGCGTGCCGGACGGCGTCGCGCCGGGTCCAGGAGATGTGCGCGCGGTTCGGCGTGGACACCTACACGTCCGCGCTGAACGCGCTGCTGGACCGCAACTACCGCGCCATGAAGGTGCTGCTGGCGCTGGTGTTCGAGGAGGGCAAGCCGCTCTCCTTCACGGACTACATCGACGACGACGGCCGCGGCTACGGCCCGTACGAGCTGACGATGACCATCACCCGCACCGGCGACAAGGTGCTGATCGACCTCACGGGCAGCGCCCCGCAGGCGCAGGGGCCCATCAACTACTACATTAACGAGAACCTGATCCGGATGTTCTTCGGCATCTACATGATCACCGTCGCGGACCCGCAGATCCTCTGGAATGACGGCTTTTACCCGCTGGTGGACGTGGAGATCCCGGAGAACTCGTTCTGGAAGCCGGCCTACCCGGCGGCGCTCAACGGCCGGAACCACGGCATCGGCCGCCTGTTCGATCTCTTCGGCGGGCTCCTCGGCCAGGCCAACCCGGACCTGCTGAACGCCGCCGGTTTCTCCTCCTCACCCCACTTCATGTACTCGGGGAACTACAGCGAGGGCGAGCGGAAGGGCGAGTGGTTCCAGCTGTACTCCATCGGCTTCGGCGGCATCCCCGGGCGCCCCGTGGGCGACGGCCCGGACGGTCATTCGCTCTGGCCGTCCTTCGTCAACATCCCGTGCGAGTACCTGGAGAGCTACTACCCGCTGATCATCGACCGCTGGGAGACCATCCCGGACACCGGCGGCGCGGGCCTGCACCGCGGCGGCAACGGCGTGGACGTGGCGTATCGCTTCCTGGAGGCCGGCACCATCGCCATCCACGACGACCGCTGGCTCACCTACCCGTGGGGTGTGAAGGGCGGCGAACCCGGGGCGCGCGGCACCAAGTGGATCGATCGCGCGGACGGCACCCGGGAGGTCTTGCCGTCCAAGGTGCACGACGTCGCCGTCGGTAAGGACGACGTCCTCCACTTCGTGACGTGGGGCGGAGGCGGCTGGGGCGACCCGCTGGCCCGCGATCCTGAGCTGGTGTGCAAGGAGGTGCGGCGCGGCTTGGTCACGCAGGCGGGTGCCCGTACGTACGGGGTGGTGTGCGACGACAACGGCGACCTCGATCTTGGAGCAACTGAAACGTTGCGCGCCTCGATGCGCGAGGGCCGTGAGGAGCCGCTGCCGCTGTTCAACCGGGGCGACTCCATGGAGAACCTGCTGGCCAACAGCCTCACCGAGACCGGGCTGCCTGCCCCGACGCCCCCGCTGGCGGTGCTGTGACGGATGCTGGGTCTGCGTCCTCGCAGGAGTCATCGCCTGGCTTCTCGTCGGGCTTCGACGGGCATCTGACGCCCGGTCCGCGCCGGGCGGTCATCGCGGTGGACCTCATGCGGGCGTACTTCGACCCGTCGAGTCCACTGTGCCTGCCGTCAGACGACTGCCTGGACGGTGCTGCTGCTGTCCTCGCTCAAGCCCGGGCTGCCGGGTATCCGGTGTTCCACACGGTGGTGCGATTCGAGAGCGAGGAGCAGGGCGGGGTCTTCATGCGGAAGGTCCCGGCGCTGCGGCTGCTCATCAGCGAGCAGCCCGGAGCCGTGCCGCCGCTGGGGGAGCTGATGCCGGAGGTCGCTCCACTCGAGGATGAACCGGTGCTGGTGAAGCAGGGAGCGAGTGCGTTCTTCGGCACCGACCTCGCCGAGCGGCTGCGCGAGGCCGACGTGGACACGGTCATCATCGTCGGCGTCAGCACCAGTGGCTGCGTCCGGGCGACGGCGGTCGACGCGGTCCAGCACAACTTCGTGCCGATCGTGGTCCGCGACGCGGTGGGGGACCGCGACGACGTTGTGCAGCGAGCGGCGCTCTACGACCTCCAGGCGAAGTATGCGGAGGTCGCGGACACGGCGTCCCTCTTCTGATCCGCTCGCGAAGGATGCGGAAGGTTGCCGTACTCCTGCGCTAATGCTTCGTCTACCCGGGGTCATCTCTGCCTACGGTTGGGAGGGCAGGTAGGGGGATAACGGTGGAAGCAGGACAGGGCGCAGCCGAGCAGGCGCGTCGCGTCGGGGAACGAGTGTCGCGTCTGGAGGCCGAGCTCGACCAGGCGCGAAGGACGCAGCAGGCGTGGCTCGCGGGAGCTGAGGGCGAGCGACGAGTGGGCGAGCAATTGCGGCGGCTGGAGACAAGCGGCTGGTTGGTCTTGAACGACGTGCACTGGCCGGGCCGGCCGAAGGCGAACCTCGACCACCTCCTTGTAGGCCCCGGCGGTGTGCTGGTGATCGACGCGAAGAACTGGTCGGGCACTGTTCAACTACGAGACGGCGACCTCCGCCAGAACGGCTTCTCGCGACGGCGGGAGATGGAGAAGGCCCTCGATCAGGGCGCAGCAGTGGCCGTGCTCCTCGAACCGAGACATCGTGCTTTGGTGCGGGCGTGGATTTGCCTCGTCGGACAGCCCGTTCTTCCGCTCAGCACGAGTGCAGGCGTGACCATCGTAGGGATCGATCATCTGGTCGCGACCGTGCAAGCTCTCCCTCTGGTGATCGATGAGCCGCTGGTCCGGAAGATCCATGACTACCTGGCGGGTTATCTCTCCAAACCGACGAGTCCTGTCATGGCCACCACCGCGCTGCTCGAGCGGTCCGACGCAGCGTCATCGGTTCTCGCGAGCCGTCGGGCAGCCGCGGCACGTCCTCAGCCTCACAGCACTGCGGTGCGCATGTCGCGGCTTCGGCCTCCGGTACGTGCACGACGACGGAACCAGCCGAGCTGTCTTGGCGTATTCGGACGACTCGTGCTGTTGGCACTGGCGCTCCTGGTAGGCACGAATGTGCTGCACAGCTTTTCGGAGACGATCTCGACGCCTCCTCCGATCATGCCGTCGATCGAGCAGTCGGTCCCTGCGGGTAACGGCCCTTCGCTCGCACCCATCGGCTCCTGACCCCGGCGACGAAAGTGCTTGGTCCTCGACCGTCGGACGGGTGGAAGGGACCGCGCCCGCTGCGTTCTGCCGCGCGAATATTTGCGTCAGCACGGCGGAACCCGGTCCTGTCGTCGCCGATAACAGCGCATATGACACTGTGAGGTGACCCCGGGGGATCGATGCGCAGCTCTGCCACCTACGGGATGTAGGAGCAGATGGTGTTCCTACTGAGGCGTAAGAATAATGGCATGTGCGAACACGTACCTTCCACCGCTTATGAGGCTGCTGTATGGGGTGCGTTTAGTGTCGACGAGGCGTTTCAAGACGAGCTGAAACCGTCATGGAACGTGGCTCTAACGCAGGGGATCCTATTCGTGTCCGAGTAGTCGTGCGAGGTCGAATTGGTGCGCCGCCTGTAGGTTGCCGATAGCGAAAGGCTCTGAACCGGACCGTGCTGCGCGTGAGCCCCTTGACCTCGGTTTGCCCTGAGCCCACAACACGACGCGGCATGGCACGCGAGTAGAGATGATTATCAAGTCCGACGAGGTAGATTCGTTCATACCCGCAACAATTTGGTCCACCCGGTATGGGAGCGTGCATGTCCGAGCCTTGGCTGTTTGTTGACGACGTCGCCAAGCAATTGAGCGTGACGAAGGACGTCGTTTATACGTGGGGTGTCGACAAAGTAACGCCAGCGCACAAGGTGCGCAGCAATGCTGCTGTAGGTTGTCTCTGACTGTGCGCATCATCGACAATCTCAATGATTTTCTGGGCGATGATCTGAAGGCGTCGATCACGCCCGGTTCGAAGCTACGCATCGCGGCGAGCACGTTCTCGATCTTCGCGTTCGAGGCGTTGAAGCACGAGCTTCAATCGATCAAGGAGCTCGAGTTCATCTTCACCGCACCGTCCTTCACGACGGCGCAGGCGACGGACAAGCCCGCCCCGGAAAAGCGGCAATTCTTCATCCCGAGCGACAAGAACCGGGATGCCGCGCTGTACGGTACCGAGTTCGAGATCCGCCTACGCAACAAGCTGACGCAGCGGGCGATCGCGCGCGAGTGCGCCGAATGGGTGCGGCAAAAGGTTACATTCCGCTCGAACCACACGGGCGCGCCGATGCAGTCGTTCGCCGTAGTCGACGACACCGCGGCCTACGCCCCACTCCAAGGCTTCACCACCGCGGATCTCGGGTACGAGCGCGGCCCAGCCGTCTCGAACACGGTGCACAAAATGGATGATCCATCGTTCACGCAGCACTACCTCCGACTCTTCGACCAAATCTGGCACAACAAAGACCAGCTCGACGACGTGACCGAGGCGGTGCGCGAGCACATCGCCAGTGTCTACGCAGAAAACTCGCCGCAGAGGGTGTACTTTCTGATCCTCTACAACCTGTTCAGCGAATTCCTCGACGACATCAGCGAGGACGTCCTTCCGAATGATTTGAGCGGCTACCAGGACACCGAGGTCTGGAAGTCGCTGTACAACTTCCAGAAAGACGCCGCGACCGGCTTGATCAACAAGCTGGAGACCTACAACGGTTGCATTCTTGCCGACAGCGTAGGCCTCGGAAAGACGTTTACCGCGTTGGCCGTCGTCAAGTACTACGAACTGCGCAACAAGACCGTGCTCGTGCTGGCGCCGAAGAAGCTTGCCGATAACTGGACGAACTACAACTCGAACTACACGACAAACATCTTCGCGAAGGACCGCTTCAACTACGACGTGCTCGCACACACCGACCTGTCCCGTGACGGTGGCGAGTCGCTGGGTAAAAGGCTGGATCTGATCAACTGGGGCAACTACGACCTTGTGGTGATCGACGAGTCGCATAACTTCCGCAACGCTGACCTGGTGCACGAGCGTGAGACCCGCTATCAGCGGCTGATGCGCAAAGTCTTCCGCGAGGGGGTGAAGACCAAGGTGCTGATGCTCTCGGCGACCCCGGTGAACAACCGCTTCAACGATCTGCGTAACCAGCTTGCTCTGGCCTACGAGGGTGATTCGGCGCAGCTCGCAGCGAAGCTGAACATCCAGACCTCGGTCGAGGAGGTATTCCGGCAGGCACAGCGGGTGTTCAACGAGTGGTCCGACCTGCCACTCGAGGACCGCACCGCTCAGGCAATCCTGGCTCGGCTGGACTTCGACTTCTTCGAACTGCTCGACGCCGTCACCATCGCCCGGTCCCGCAAACACATCCAGGCGTTCTACGACACCAGTGAAATCGGTGCGTTCCCCGAGCGGCTGAAGCCCGAGTCACTACGCCCGCCGCTAACGGATCTGACCGACGCACCAACGTTCAATGAGATCTTCGAGCAGCTCCAGCTTCTGACTCTGGCGGTCTACACGCCCCTGGCCTATGTACTTCCGAGTCGGCGAGACAAGTACGAGGAGCTCTACGGCGTGGGCTCGGGGCAGAACTCCATGGGTGGGCAGACGGCTAACCTCGGCGCGGCCAGCCGCGAGCAAGGCATCCGCAGACTTATGACGGTGAACCTGCTCAAACGGCTGGAGTCCAGCATCGAGGCGTTTCGGCTCACACTCAATCGGTTGGGGTCCACGGTCGCCGAGGCGATGGATGCCGTCGACAGCCACGCGGCGAACATCGCCGACATCGTTTCGGCGTTCTCCGACATCGATACCGACGACGACGACTTCGAATTCCCCACGAGCAGTACGGTCGGTAGAAAGGTGCAGATCGACCTTGCGGACATGGATGTCGAGTCCTGGAGCCGTGACCTTGACAGTGATGAAAAGGTCATTCAGCAGTTGCTCGCTTCTATCAGCGGGATCACCCCCGAACACGACTCCAAGCTGCGGATGCTGCGCGATGTAATCGCAGGGAAGTTCGAGCAGCCCCTGAACCCCGGTAACCGGAAAGTGCTGATTTTCTCAGCTTTTGCCGACACCGCCGAGTACCTCTATAAGAACCTCGCTCCGACACTGAAGCAGCATGGCTATGACAGTGCCCTCGTGACAGGCAAGGGCAACCCCTCGACGACAGTCGGCCGAGGCTACAACTTTCAGCAGACGCTGACGCTGTTCTCACCAAGATCAAAACAGCGACACCTCGTCATGCCGCAGGAGACCTCAGAAATCGATGTACTGATCGGCACCGACTGCATTAGCGAAGGCCAGAACCTCCAGGACTGCGACTTCCTGATCAACTATGACATCCACTGGAACCCCGTACGGATCATCCAGCGGTTCGGCCGGATCGACCGGATCGGCTCAATCAATGAACGCATCCAGCTCGTGAACTTCTGGCCCGACATTTCACTCGACGAATACATCAACCTCAAAGAGCGAGTCGAGAACCGCATGGTCGCCGCCAATCTCGGCGGCACGGGCGACGACAACATCCTCGACCCAGATGCCAGCGACGCCGCGTTCCGTAAGGAGCAGCTCCGCAAGCTCCAGGACGAGGTCATCGAACTCGAAGATGTCCGCACCGGGGTATCGATCACTGACCTCGGCCTCAACGACTTTCGCATGGATCTGCTCGGCTACATCAAGGAATACGGCGACCCCAGTGGCACCCCGAAGGGCCTGCACGCCGTCGTTCCCGCGGACCGTAGCAAGGGACTGAAACCTGGCGTGCTGTTCGTGCTGCGCAACGTCAAAGCCGACGAGCACCTCAACCGCGGCAACCGTCTACACCCGCACTACCTCGTCTACCTCGATGAACAAGGCCAAGTGATTGCCGACCACACGGAGGTCAAGCACCTGCTCGACCTCATCCGTGCGGGATGCCGCAACCGCGAGGAACCTGCCTGGGAGGTGTGCCGTGTCTTCAACGCCGCCACTCGCGACGGTTCTGACATGGGCCAATACAGCCACCTGCTCACCGAAGCCATCCGTTCGATGATCGACGTCACCGAGGAACGCGACGTCGATAGCCTCTTCACTCCTGGCTACACCACCGCCCTCGTACAGAGCATCGCGGGGCTCGAAGACTTCGAACTGATCGCCTTCCTCGCCATCGTCGAGGAATCAACGGATGGCTGAACCCGTGCTCTACCGCTGGCCCGCAAACGCTGCGTTCGGCCGCACCGTGCCGAAAACGAAGTTCTACGAGCACGGCAACGTACCCACCGCCCTCCGTGAGAAATTTGTCGACGAGGTCCAGCGAATCACGTGGGCTTACAAGCTCGCTGAGGACACCACCCTCCTGCATGGCACCGCAGCGACGCCGGAAATCCAGGTCTTCACTATCGAGACCAAGGGTGAGTACGTCGCCGACGACGTGCTCACTGCCATCGACAAGTCCATCTACTTCCCGATCATTTTCGAGGTCACCAGCGGGCAGCGGGTCCGTACAGTTGCAGCGCACAAAACACTTCAGACCAGATCCCCGACCGTGGGTACGTACTTCACGACCGATTGGCTCCCGGTCGACTCCCTACGCCGGCAGCTGCCCACAGCGCTCGACTTACCGAGCCTCTACGAAGCGATCCTCGCAGCCCTGTTACCTATGGAAACACGCGCGGGCGAGACTGCTTTAGAGGCTACCGAAAGACTAGGCCGTTGCCGAAAGCTCCAGCGAGAAATCGCCGCGCTGGAGAAAAAGCTTCGCGCCGAACCTCAACTCAACCGCAAAATCGAACTCCGCAAGCAGGTCATGGAACGCGCCTTAGTGCTCGCCAAGCTGACCGACACCGCACCGAGCAACAAGGAATGACCATGGACAAACTCAAGATGCACTCACCTAACCTCACCCAGAGCAACATCGACTCTATCGCTGAGTTGTTTCCCACGGTCGTCACCGAGACTGCCGACGCCGACGGCAACCCGGTGCGTGCGCTCGATTTCGATGCACTTCGCCAGGAACTCTCAGACCACATCATTGAGGGCCCGCAGGAGCGGTACCAGCTCGACTGGCCCGGCAAGCGTGCTGCAGCCTTTGCCGCTAACGCACCGATCGCAAAGACGCTCCGTCCGATACGGGAGGAGTCGGTTGACTTCGACACGACCCGAAACCTCTTCATCGAAGGCGACAACCTGGAAGCACTCAAGCTGCTCCAAGAGTCATATCTTGGCAAGGTCAAGGTAATCTACATCGACCCGCCATATAACACGGGCAACGACTTCGTATACGACGATGACTTCGCGGAATCGAACGCCGACTACCTCCAGCGGTCAGGTCAGAAGTCAGCGACTGGTGACCGCCTCGTTACGAACACCGAAGCTAATGGCCGGTTTCATTCCGACTGGCTGAGCATGATGTATTCGCGACTTAAGCTCGCACGCGGTTTATTGACCGAAGATGGCGTCATCATTGCGGCAATTGACGACCACGAGCACGCGAACTTAAGGTCGCTGCTCGATCTTGTGTTCGGCGCAGAGAACTTTCTCGCGAACGTCGTGTGGCAGGGTGTCGGAAAGAACGACGCCCGGTTCACGGCTGGCGGTTTGGACTACATGCTCATCTACGCACGCAACCGTACCCTTCTTGTCGCCAATGACGTCCGCTGGTCTGAGCCAAAGCGCGGCTATGACCTCGTGATGGAGGCGGCCGATGCAGCATGGGACAAATCGGGCCACGACCCCGCACACGCAACGAGTCTTTTTCGAGAATGGTGGCGGACGAAGCCAGACACCGAAAAGGGACTTTCGATGTACTCAGAGATCGACGAGACTGGTCAACCATTTCGGCGTAGCCCGGTTAGTAGCCCGAACCCTCGGGAGAACCTTATGTTTGAGGTGCTGCATCCTCTCACAAACCGACCAGTCGCCATGCCGCCTAATGGGTGGCGTTATTCCCGGGAATCAATGGCCGAAAAGATCAAGCAGAACAGAATTGTGTTCGGTAAGGATGAAACGGCGACGATCAGCTCTAAGACCTACCTGAATGACGTCGAACAGCAGGCCATTCGCCCCGCGTTTTTCCAGGTACGTGCTAATGCGAGCGATGCTCTAGACAAGTTGCTTGGAGCGTCGCTATTTGACTACCCCAAAGATGTCGGGGTCCTAGCCAAGTGGATAGAGGCCGTTACTAAATCTGATAGGGAGGCCGTGGTCCTCGACTTCTTCGCCGGGTCGGGTTCGACCGCGCACGCAGTCATGGAACTCAACGCCGCTGATCAAGGCGCTCGACGATTTATTGTCGTGCAGCTTGATGAGGCACTCGAAGCTGGGTCATTTGCCGCGAGGCGCGGCTTCGCAACCATCGCCGACATTGCCCGCGAACGGCTGCGACGTGCCGGCATGAAGGTACGGCAAGCAACCGGACTGTTTGGGGAAGATTTAGATGTCGGCTTTCGCTCGCTGCATATAGACACCACCAATATGACGGACACGGCGGCGACTGCAGATGATTTGGTACAGCTTTCACTTTCGGATGCCGTTGATAGCGTCAAAGCCGACCGAAATGACGAAGACCTGCTCTTCCAGGTACTTGTTGATTGGGGCCTTGACCTATCCGAGCCCATCAAGGTTGAGCAGATGATAGGTCATCGAGTGCTGACTATTGCCGACGACGCGCTTATCGCATGCTTTGGTCACGAAGTGACCAACGACGTTCTGCAAGCGATCGCCGAAAGGCATCCTTTGCGCGCGGTATTTAGAGATTCGGGATTTACTAGTGACGCCGCACGTATCAACGCCGAGCAGGTATTTCGTGTAATATCGCCTGAGACAGAAATAAGGGCGATCTGATCTGATGAAGCTCCAGTTCAAAGTTCAGCAGTACCAAACCGAGGCTGTCGACGCGGTGGTCGATACATTCGCAGGTCAACCCTATGCCGACGGGGTGACGTACCGTATCGACCCCGGTAAAGAGGTAGCGCTCACGCTGCTGGAGAACGCGGCTTTGCGCAACGCTGAGATTGTACTTACTTCGCCGCAACTCCTCGGTAACATCCACAATGTGCAGCAGGCGAGGGGGCTTACGCCGTCGGAAGATATGAAGGACCCGGTGAAGGAACCGGCCGCGCCGCTAAATCTCGACGTCGAGATGGAGACCGGCACCGGCAAGACCTACGTATACATCAAAACGATCATGGAGTTGCACAAGCGGTACGGGTGGTCAAAGTACATCGTGGTCGTTCCGTCGATTGCGATCCGTGAAGGTGTGAAGAAGTCGTTCGATATCACCGCCGAGCATTTCCAGCAGTTCTACGGCACTAAGCCGCGCACGTTCGTCTACAACTCGTCACGGCTGCACGAAGTGGAGCGCTTCTCTTCGGACGCAGGCGTGCAGGTGATGATCATCAACAGCCAGGCATTCAACGCCACCGGTAAGGATGCCCGCCGCATCTACGAGGTACTCGACGACTTCCAGTCCCGCCGACCGATCGACATGATCGCCGCGAACCGGCCAATCCTCATCATGGACGAGCCGCAGAAGATCGAGGGCGACGCGAAGAAACCATCGAAGTCTCTCGCCGCACTCGCGCGGTTCAACGCCCTGTTTGCACTGCGATACTCGGCCACCCACAAAATTGAGCGCACCAAGGTGCACCGACTCGACGCTGTCAATGCTTATAATCAGAAGCTGGTCAAGAAGATCGCGGTGCGTGGCATCTCGGTGAAGCACCTAGCCGGCAGCACCGCTTACCTCTACGTCGACGGGCTGGAGATTGGCAAGGGGCCAGATTTCCCCAAGGCACGCGTCGAGCTGGAGGTACAGACCGCCCAGGGAATCCGGCGGCAGGTAAAGCGACTATCTCAGGGCATGAACCTGCACGACATCTCTGGCGGTATCGAGGCCTACAAGGGGCTATTCATTCGCGATGTCGACGCCAACCGCGACATCATCGAACTGAGCGACGGGTCCATCCTCGGTGCCGGTGAAATCACTCAGGACGTGACTGACGACGCGAAGCGGCGTATTCAAATCCGAGAAGTCATTCGGACCCACCTCGATAAGGAGCGCGAGCTCTTCCCTCAGGGAATCAAGACGCTGTCACTGTTCTTCATCGATGGAGTCGCGAAATACCGCGACTACGACCGAGATGACACGCTCGGCGAGTACGCGCGCGTGTTCGAGGAGGAATACGATGCGCTGCTGGCTGACCACTTGGGCCAGCTTGACTTCGACGACGCTGCCGAACGGTACAGGAAGCACGTCGAGGCGATTGATGTGCGGAAGACACACGAGGGCTACTTCTCGATCGATAAGAAGACCGGCCGCCCGGTCGACGGCTCGGTCAAAAGGACGGGTGAAACCGCCGGGCAGTCTGACGACGTCGATGCTTACGACCTGATCCTGAAGGACAAGGAGCGGTTGCTGTCGTTTGATGAACCGGTGCGGTTCATCTGGTCGCACTCGGCACTGCGTGAGGGCTGGGATAACCCGAATGTATTCGTGATGGGCATGCTCAAAAAGAGCGACAACACCACGACCCGTCGGCAGGAGATCGGTCGCGGTCTGCGGCTGGCGGTTAACCAGCAGGGTGAACGGATGGACAACCCAGTCACCGTGCACGACATCAACGAGTTGACCGTCGTCACCGACGAGTCGTACACCGAGTTCGTCACTGCGCTACAGAAAGAGATCGTCGAGTCGTTGTCGGCTCGCCCACGCAAGGTAACAGCGGAGTTTTTCGCTGGACGCACCGTCGAGAACCCGGTTACTGGTAAGAAGGTCGCCATCACGCCCGACCAGGCCAAACAGCTGCAGCACTGGCTCACCGTCAACGGGTTCATCGACTACGAGCAGCGCCTTACCGAAAAGTGGGAAGCGCGTGCGGAGATCGATCTCCCGCCGATGCCTGCCGGGCTGGAGGAGTACCACGCCCAGGTCGCGGAATTTATCGACTCGCTGCTGGTCGATGTGCCGCAGCCGACAGACGGACGCAAACCGAAGAGGATCCCGCTCAACGAGGCCAACTTCAAGAGGCGGGAGTTTCAGGAGTTGTGGGGGCGCATCAACCACAAGGCTGTCTACCAGGTTGAGTTCGATTCGACTGAGCTGATTTCCAACTGCATTCAGGTGCTCAACACCTCTCTGCAGGTCACCGTCATGCAGTACCTCGTGGAAAGCGGTAAGCAGGTCGTCGGACTTGAAGTCGAGCAGCTCGAGGCCGGCACAGGCTTCAAGGTCTCGGAGACGAAGGTCGAGCATTCGGCGGTTTCTGCGGGCTCGACCGTCAAGTACGACCTACTCGGCGAGGTGGCGGAGAAAACGCAACTCACCCGGCGCACTTGCGCTGCAATCCTCACGGGCATCAGCCCAGGCACCTTCGGCAAGTTCAAACAAAATCCTGAACAGTTCATCACCGAAGCCGCCCGCATCATCAACGAGCAAAAGGCGACTGTTATCGTCGAGCACCTTACTTACGACCCGCTCGGCGACCACTACGATTCATCGATCTTTACAGAAAACCAGACTGCGCAAGATCTGTCGAAAGCAGGCGACAAGCTTAAGAAAAGCGTCTATGACTATGTTGTTACCGACTCGAAGGTTGAAAGGACGTTTGTCGAGAACCTCGACGTCAGCGACGAGGTCGTCGTCTACTCGAAGCTTCCCCGCGGATTTTTCATTCCAACGCCTGTAGGCACCTACAACCCCGACTGGGCCATAGCTTTCCGCGATGACACCACGAGAATCAAGCACGTCTACTTCGTCGCCGAGACCAAAGGCTCGATGTCCACCCTTCAACTCAAGGGCATCGAGAACGCCAAGATTGAGTGTGCCCGCAAGTTTTTTACCTCCGTTAACGGTAAGACTGAGCACGGGAACGTGAGATACGAAGTGGTTGACAGCTACGACTCACTGCTTCAATTAGTGGGGCAGGAATGAGCAATCCGACACAGGGAGTTTTCATGGTTGATCTGACCGACTCAATTGAGGTCTTGCCGGACGTAACTTCGGAGTGGTCCAACGATGGCTGATCTTTCGCCTCTAGAGCGCGTACTCAATGATAAAATCTTTGTTGTCGCCGACTATCAGCGTCCTTACGCATGGCAAGAAAAACAGCTCCTCGACCTATGGGAGGACCTGGATCTCCTAGGGCGTGAGCAGCACCATTACGCGGGGACACTGGTACTTCGCCAAACCTCGGAACACCCGCAACGTACGCAGGCCGGCCAGGAGGTTCTTGCGTTCGAGGTTGTCGATGGTCAGCAGCGGTTGACGACATGCTTAATTCTGCTCGAGCAGATCCGCAGACGCGTCGACGTACTGGTAGCTAAAAATCTTGATGAAGGTCTTTCGGAAGATCTCGCTGAGACCGCGCGAGATCTTCGCAGATTGATAACCGTCTCTATTGGAGGCGTGACAAAACCACGGCTCGCGCTTGGTGCCGAACTTGACTCATTCTTTCGCGACTCCGTTCTGGGGGAAGAAGTACCTTACGACAATGTGATGCTTGAGGGGCAGCGTCGACTTCTGGCTGCGTCTCGATTTTTTGCAGAGAAGATCGAGTCGACGGTCGCTGATGTATCTGACCAGACCGCTGCGCGGCGACTCATCGATCTGAGGGCGCGTGCATGCTTTCAACTCGGCTTCCTCGTCTATTCGGTTACGAGCGTCGCAGAAGTAGGCGTTCTCTTTGAGACTTTGAACGAGCGTGGCCAGTCCCTTTCTGAACTGGAAAAAGTTAAAAACTACCTGCTTTACATGGCGCGTCAGCTGCCCGATGCAAGGCAGGCTGATCTCGTCCACTATATAAATACGTCGTGGTCGGCGATCTTTATTAACCTCGCAAACATCCGAGTGACCGACGACGCACTCCTGCGATCGCATTGGCTAGCAACTCGGAATCCGAACTCTCGAGCCTGGCGAGGGACGTCGTCCGTCAAAAAGGCTTTCCCACGTTCGAAATATGTATCCGGCAGCATCCGCCTTATCCCCGAAGGGGACGTGGGGCCCGAGGCAACAGAGGAGGCATGGCAGTCGCTGTACGAACACGTATCGGACTATGTGCGCACGCTAGCGAAGTCCTCAGCGTTCATGCTTGATCTCTACACGCCGGATGCCAACTACAGCTCGTTTAGTCATGAAGATGCCGCGCGGGCGAGAAGGTACTCGGCTGCACTCGTGCGAAGCGGAAACGTGGCCAATTTCACCCCTTTGTTACTTGCGGCTCGGCTTTCTCATCCAAAGGATGGGCATCTCTATGCCAATCTCGTTCAACTAAGCGAGAGGTTTTCGGCGAGGGCCTACGCGATCTGCGCATTGCGTTCGAACGCTGGACAGCCGGCTCTGGCGTCTGCAGCATTCGACCTTTTCCATGGAACCGATCCCAGGGCGATTGTGGATCGTGTCGCCGCTAAGTTGTGGTGGCTTGCGCCTGACGACGCCGTATTGGCAAATTTCGGCCCTCAGATCAACTGGTACGACCGACGGAGTCACAAATACGTCCTGTACGAGTACGAGCTCGCTCTCTCGAAGAACACTAGCGATCTTCGACCGTTCACAGATTTCCGGGACACTGGCGCGCGGAAGACGACCGAGCACATTCTGCCCCAAAATCCGGCTGAGGACAGCGACTGGTGGGACTACTTCGACCGGGAGCAACACCGACGGCTACTCAATGGGGTTGGTAACCTCGTGCTTACCTATGACAACTCGTACTACTCGAATCACGAGTTCGCAGTGAAGCGCGGTAAGCCTGGGCAAGAAAAGCCGCGGTGCTATTTCAGCCTACCGGCGCTTGCACGTGAGCATGAAATCGCGCAGAAATTCGATGCATGGACACCAAAAGCTATCGAGGGACGCCGCGTTGCAATCGCAGAGTGGGCACTTCAGCGCTGGGGTGTTGTTCCGCCGGTGAATGACGCAGTCCCCGAGGATGATGATGCCAATGAGAGCTTAGATGATACGCCTTTTTCCGGTGATGAAGTTTATGAAGCGTTGTGATGAGCGTGCGCCGTGACAATGATCGTAATTGAAAAGTCGGGCCTATGTCTGAGCGGTGGCGGTCGACAGTTCTCGCGACTCTTCTACTGTGACTTCATCGGGTGGGGCATCAATACGTAGTTGCTCGGGAAGCAAGCTATTATATTCGTCGCGTACGTACTGAAGCCCTTCGGTTATGGATGGATCGTGCTCCAGTGCGCTCGTCATGAAGTCTAGCCGCCGCCTATTTTCGTCGATCACGTCCCGCCATCGGCGAATGTAGGCACGGACCAGCGGGCGTCCTCGCTCTTTCTGCGGCTCAAAAAAGAGGCCGCTCTCCAAGTCATCATTTGTTACACGTCGACGTACCAAGTCGGCATAGTCAGTGACAACTAAGACGATGTCCCATGTCGTACGTTCTCCGGTAAAGGCGGGATTCGACAGGATGGCGTTTGCATAGTCCTCGACTTGGTCGAGTTCCTTACGGGACGCTGTGATGTCCGGTGCTTTGAGCTCTACGATCAAATGTCTGATGCGATCGTGTTCCTTGTTCCTAGCGGCTAGGTGAAGGTCTGTGCGGCCGGTCTTACCGTCCCATCTTCTGACGGTATCGACGTTTTTTGTAGAAAGTCCCTGAAGTTTGAGGTGATTGCGAAGCAGATCGGTCAAGCTTCGTTCAGTACTCATGAGGTGGTAAGACTCTCCGAAAACCCACAACTCGTGTTCCAGAATTTTGTGTAGATGGTCTCTTTCACCAACCTCACCCGAGTCTTTCGGGTCGAAGAGAATATGCTCGAGTGCGATAAGAAACTTGTGTCGACTCGCGACTACATTCGCTGATCTAATAATGGCAGATAAGGTTGTTTCGCTCAAAAGCTTATTTAGCATGTCACGGTCTGTATCGTTCAGAGCGACAACTTCGTGCAAGATGGTTGTCAGCTTCTCGGGATCGTGGCGAACAGCATCCCGCAGTAGACCGAGAGTCAATCGCGCCTGTTTATTCGTGCTAGAAATATGCTGGACAAGAGAACCCGATACGACATCGAAAACGGCTCGCTCGGCGCGCTCTGTCTCGTTCTTTGGTTCAGTGAGATATGGGTAAATTCCAGATTTTTTCCACTGTTCTATCTGTTCCCGTCGCCGCTCGCGTCGGCGTCCGTTGAAGTGGTCATGAAGCGTCTGTCTGACCACGGCCCAGAGGTCCCCAGTAGATCCCGGGGCCATATCTCCAAGGCCGAGGGATGCCAGTTCATCGCCGCCGAGGCCATCCCAGGTTACGTAAACGGAGAAGCTGAATTGGCTTTCGAAGGTGCTGCCTGACGTTTCAAATGGGAAGTGGTCAGTATCGGGCCCGAAAGAGATTGCGCGGTGCTTGCCCGTACGCCACTCAATGATTCGCATCGTGGCCTTATGGGAGAGGTAATCACCAAAAGTAAAAGATATCTGGGTGTCTCGAATTATTTCTTTTGAGGGATTAAGACTTGAACCATCATAGGTGATTTTGAGCGACTTATCATTCAGTAGTAGCGGCGCAAAATGAGAGCGTAGCGTTGGTGCGACGTCCTCTGCCTCTAGTACATTGAGCGGTCGCTGTGCGTCGTTGTAGGCGATGACGACAGTGCCGGTTCGTTCAACCGTCGAGGGAGTAGCAGTCCAGGAGAACTGGTCGCGGCTGGTTGTGCTGCCAGAGATCGTAATCTGCTCCCGCGCGCCCGCAGTGTTGTCACTGATGCTTTCCCAACTCACCCGGGAGCCCAGAGCGAACACCCGCAGCCGACCCTGACCCAACCTGCCGTGTAGAGGACGTTTGTTGTTCTTTGATGTTTCGCTGCGTGACTTCCAGGAGCCACCAATACGCCCGAAAGTTGAAGCAACTTCATCGGAGCTAATGCCGTGCCCATCATCTTCGACGCGCACTTCGCTAATTGATCCCATTGTGTTGCGCTGTAATACAACGTCGACCGAATCCGCTTCGGCGTCAATGGCGTTCCACACCAACTCCACAATAGCTCGCACAGGGTCGCTTTCATGGGCTATACGCGCAATGTGCTCGTCGCTGGCGACGAGCGTAAGATCTTCCATGCCCTAAGCATACGAACCACCGCAAAAGTCTGACTAGGCCTTGAGTAGCAAACGACTGACCAAAGCTGTCATGGATGTAGCTTCAATAAGCAGGATCCGGTGCTCCGCCGGAGGGACTCGATCACAGTCTCGGCAAAGGATCCTCTGATGGGACGGATGGCGGTGTAGAGCGATGAGAATTCTACTCCGGTATCGGCTCGGATGCCGGTGCACAAGGTGCGTCGCAACTATGTGTCTCACTTCGTCGATTCTCAGCAGGGAGAAAGCGTACGTTTGATGAGTCGCCATCCTGAAGGCCCGTGTGCAGTGTCGCCCAGGGCTGCCGGAGACAGGTGCCGAACATGCCGCAGCTCGCCATGCTGAACCAGACCGGCAACTGCGAGAACCATGCTCAGCGCTCAGACCCCGACCGCAGCGCCGAACTGGCCGGCATCCTTGCGGCCAGTTTGACCTGGTGCCACTGCTGGAACGTGTCATCGGGCACGTCGTCGCATCGTTGGACCGCTAGGGCGGCTCCACCTCGATCGTCCACCAGGTCGAGGCCTACTACCGCAAGGAGGTGAATCAGAGTGTCGGCCGCCACCAGCGCTAGACCTTTGCGCGGACTGTAAGTCGCACCGGGGAGATCGTCGCCACCCGCGGCACCTTTATCCTCACCGCAACGCCTCCACGGCCTTCGAGCAGATCAATCCCGTGGACTCGCGTCGGGGGAGCACTGTCATCCGAGTGCCCATCGCGTGAGATGGGGCGATCATCGATACCTCCGCCATCTTCAGCAACGGACCAGGCCGCGTCTTCAGGGCAAGGGGCGCTTCGCTCGTGGAGCTACTCGCCAACCGCGCCACGATCGCTATCGTGACATCCCGGCTTCACCATGCCGCCGATATGAAGGAGTGAGGGGTGGCCATCGCCTGTGAACGGGAACGAGCCCTGCAGGACGTGGACGAGACGCGGGGCCTGCCGAATAGGAGCCAAGCGCGGCCCGCTTGGCGGAGCGCGGACTCGAGGCGCGCGACCTGCTCGCCGAAGGGTTGGCGTACAGGCAGATTGCCATGTGTCTCGGGCTCTCCGTGAAGACCGTAGAGAAACTCGTGGGGTCGATGCTCCAGAAGACCGGCGCCCGGAACCGCACTAT
The DNA here is from genome assembly GCF_058269115.1 of Arthrobacter sp. TJ-266. Lineage (NCBI taxonomy): Bacteria > Bacillati > Actinomycetota > Actinomycetes > Micrococcales > Micrococcaceae > Arthrobacter > Arthrobacter sp. TJ-266. The sequence goes on along the minus strand of NZ_JBZCNC010000004.1, from coordinate 379,364 downwards.
GCTCCCGACTCTGCAGTAGGACGCGGTCCAGTGACAGGTGAAGAATCGACTCGTTCTCGAAAGGGAGACGGCAGATTCAACCTATTCCGAGACGCACTCGATATCGAACGAGTTTGGGAAAGTAGGCATGAGGGCGACGAGACGCCCACGAAGTTTGCGTCGAGATGCATTTGCTTCGGCGACAGGCTGAGCCGTCTTGAGTTGCGCTACAGGAGGTCGAGAATCACTGTTACCTGTTACCGGCTTGGTGAGGAAGAAGCTCGGCACCCGAATCGTTCCTGCGGGCTAAGATCGTCCGCGCCATGCCGGCACGCTCTCATCGAGCATTTTAGCCCTTTCAGGCAGCATCGCTCCGCGCTTCAGCAGCCTCCGCTGCGACCAAATCCAGACCTTCAGCGATCGTTCTTCGCTACCTTTTGGTGATTCCACCCGCGGGCGCCGACCATGTTCGCGTATAAAGCGCAGGTAGTCTTCATACCGCTGCTGCCAGTGGTCTGGGTGTCGCGGCGGCGAATACCAACCGTCTAGCTGATCGAGGCTCTGGAGCTGCTCGCTGCTCAGGACGCCTTCGTGGTGTTGGTGGCGCACCTTATAGAGGAAGCCGTGGCACATCCGCTCCCACTTCGAGCCGTGCTGCCGAGGTAGCCTGCCGGTCGTCTCCACGAACCAGAGCAGGTTCGCGCAACATTCAGACCACGTCAGGTGATGCTGGATGCGCGGCAGCGCCGGCTGATCGTGGACGACGGGACGGCGGTGAAAAAAGTCGGGGTCTTTTCGGTCGGCGGCTTCTGTGACCCTCCGAACGCTACGCCGGTCGACTCTGCAAAGGTCCGCTATTCGCTCAGGGGACAGGCCGCGCGCATACATGAAGAGCCACTCCTCACGCGAGTTGCAGGCACCCCAGTCCTCTTCCTCCATGTCGACCTACTCGGCCGGAAGGTCGCCTGGGCTCAGCTTGTTCCGCTGCCGCTCAGCCTGCTCGTACATGCGGGCGATGTATTCCTCGAGCCTCACCCGCTCGATCCGCCACTGACCGCGGCCACCCACTTGAATCGCTGGTAGCTCCCCGGACTTAAGGATCGCGTACATCTGCGACTGGCTCACCGCCAGCTCCTCGGCGACGTCGGTAGGAGTTAGGAAGCGAGGCTCTGCGGTCATAGGCCGATCATATGATCAGCGGCGCCTCTTACCCTGCAACGCATGGTCACAGCAAGCGGTAGGCCGAGCACTTCGGCCAATAAGTGAACGAGCGGATCGGGGAGTGGGTCATGCGCGAAGAACCCGAGCTGGCCACTGCCGCGAGGCTGCAGCTGCGCCACGATCCATCTGGTGACTTCGACTAATCGCGGCGGGTGTTCGCCTGGCTGCGATACCCCACAACTTCTTCTACACGACCCGCTCGGCAGAATGCCCCTTATCGAAATCAGGTTCCAATGGTATCGATCGCATAACTCCCCAACGTCTTGCAGCTCCCTATCGTGCTTACAGCCAACTGATATGGACGGGGTACTCATCGCTCGAGCATCGAGCCTGCCAGCCTGCCAGCCTGCCAGCCTGCCAGCCTGCCANTATCGATCGCATAACTCCCCAACGTCTTGCAGCTCCCTATCGTGCTTACAGCCAACTGATATGGACGGGGTACTCATCGCTCGAGCATCGAGCCTGCCAGCCTGCCAGCCTGCCAGCCTGCCAGCCTGCCAGCCTGCACGATTTTGTCACTCCGCAGACTTAGCCTGAGCCTGTGGACGAATTTGGTGGGGGACAAGCGCGCGTGAAATTTGCTGAGGGTCTCTACGAGAGCCTCATCACCCAATCACTATCGGAGCGTCTCGCGGAAGCGCCTGAACTAGAAGCCCGAGTGGAGCAGCTGGGGGAGGCTGACGCGCTTACCGCCCTCTCTGGGCATGTTGCTGATGTAGTTCGTGAACTGTTACTGAGGGCGCCTTCAGGCCACCGCGTCGCTTTATCAAACCAATTCCTTTCGACGCTGTCAGCCGGCGGGGTGATTCACGAGGGGCCGTCACAGCTCCGGTCGCTTTATAGTCCCGCTTCGATAAAGCGGCGGGATTTACGTCGCCCCGTCACTGCACTCTCAGGATCTGCTCTCCTGACAAATGGTAGAGACGAACCAAACTTGGCGGCTGAGCTGCGCGCTGAGATGGAATCTGCCAACACCGTCGATCTTCTCTGCGCCTTCGTCCGTTGGACCGGGCTCAGGCTGCTCCACCCAGCTCTGGAGCGCTTGGTTGAACGCGGCGTGAAGCTACGCGTCATTACAACCACCTACATGGGTGCCACGGAACGGCGAGCTATCGATGAATTGGTCAGTCGCTATGGTGCCGAGGTCAAGATTAGCTATGAGTCACAATCAACCCGATTACACGCGAAGGCGTGGCTGTTTCGCCGGCACACTGGCTTCGACACGGCCTACGTAGGCAGCTCCAACTTGAGCAAGGCTGCCCTCGTCGACGGGTTGGAGTGGAATGTGCGCCTCAGCTCGGTCGCGACCCCAGAGCTCCTCAAGAAGTTCGAGGTGACTTTCGCTAGCTACTGGGAGCAGCGCGCGTTTCAGAGCTATGACCCGGCGCGGGACGGAGAGAAGCTCGACGCTGCGCTCGAGCGCAATGGAGGGAGACGCACGGGTCGACCTGCCACGACAACGGGGCTGGAGCTCGAGCCATACCTGCACCAGGTCGAGATGCTCGAAGATCTCGAGTCGGAACGGCTCAAAGGCCACACAAAGAATCTCATGGTGGCCGCTACGGGTACGGGCAAGACTGTCATCGCCGCGCTTGACTACCAGCGACTCTGCAACGCGGCGGGCCGACGCCTCAGGTTGCTCTTTGTCGCGCATCGGCAGGAAATTTTGAGGCAAGCGCTCAGCACATACCGAACTGTCATGCAGGATGGCGCGTTCGGTGAGCTTCACGTGGGAGATGACAAGCCATCGCAGTGGGACCACGTCTTCGCGTCGGTCCAATCGCTCGCTGCACGGGGAGTACGAACGTTCGAAGCGGACGCCTTCGATGTCGTCGTGATTGACGAGTTTCACCACGCGATGGCCCCAAGCTATCGCCGCATCATCGACCACCTCCGTCCTCAACAGCTACTCGGCCTAACAGCCACCCCTGAACGCGGCGACGGGCGGGACGTCGCCCAACAGTTTTTCGGTGGTCGGACCGCGAGTGAGCTGCGGCTCTGGGATGCATTGGATGCTGACCTTCTAGTGCCATTTCACTACTTCGGGGTATCGGACGATGTCGACCTCAGACAGCTGGGCTGGAAGCGAGGCACTTACGACATCGCGGAACTTGATCGTCTCTACACCGGTAACGACGCGCGCGCGGCCAAGGTGATTCGCGAGGTGCGCGACAAGGTCACCAATACCGACGACATGCGCGCACTCGGATTTTGCGTATCGGTTCAACACGCGCGCTACATGGCAGAGGTCTTCAATTGCGCCGGTATCCGATCGCTTGCCATCGATGGTGGCACCGATGATGCTGCGCGCGCTCACGCCCTGGCACAGCTGCGAGACGCATCTGTCAACTGTCTCTTCACTGTCGATCTGTTCAACGAAGGGCTCGACCTACCGCAGGTCGATACGGTGCTTCTTCTCCGTCCTACTCAGAGCTCGACGGTTTTCCTTCAACAGCTCGGCCGCGGACTGAGGCGAGCTGAAGGAAAGTCCGTGCTCACCGTGCTCGACTTCATCGGCCAGCAACGCCGTGAGTTCCGATTCGACCTTAGGTACCGAGCCCTCACTGGGTATGGACGAAAGCAACTCGAGCAAGCAGTGGAGAGCGAGTTCCCCTATCTCCCATCGGGCTCGCAGATCATTCTCGATCGCGTTGCTCAGAGGATCGTCCTCGACAGCATCAAAGCGCAGCTTCGCTTCACTCGCAGGCAGCTCGTAGAAGACATCGCGTCCCATGGCGAGACGGACCTAGGCCTGTATCTCGAGAAGTCGGGCAATGACCTCAAACAGCTGTACCGCACGAGTAAGGACTCTTGGACCAGCTACCTCCGCCAGGCAAAGTTGATTGGTTCTCCCGGTGAGGAGGGCGCCACTCGGCAACTCCTCGCGCTGGCCAGTCCTGAGGAGCAGAAGCTACTCGATCGAATGGTGCGCTTCCTTCATATCGATGATACTGAGCGTGCGGAGGCATACTCGAAGCTGCTTGAACCGTCTTGTGCGCCCTATGCCGATCTCGGTCCACGCGAGCAGACGTTCGCGCGGATGCTTTTTCATACGCTGTGGAACGACGGCGGCCGATTCAGTACCTACGAAGACGGACTTCGTGCCCTCCGTCAGTACCGCTTCGTCTGTAGTGAGATTCAGCAGCTAATCGCGCTCGGGGTGTCATCGTCCCGTCATGCAGGCAAGAGCCTCGGACTCGGGTTGCAGCACGTTCCACTCCTGTCGCACGCGACCTATCGCCGGGAAGAGATTTTGGCAGCGCTCAGCTACGGATCGCTGGAGTCAGGGAGGACGGTCCAGCACCGGGAAGGCGTCGCCTGGTGCCCACAAACTTCGACAGATGCCTTCTTCGTCACGCTGAAGAAGGACGAGAAAAATCACTCCGCGTCAACAATGTACAAGGACTTTGCGATTAGCCCAGAGCTGTTTCACTGGGAATCGCAGAACGCGACGTCGCCGACGAGCGCAGTAGGACAGAGATACCTCGACAGAAAGAGTCATGACTCGCATGTTCTGATTTTTACGAGGTCAACCGCTGAGGACGAAACTGGCCTTGCGGTGCCGTACACCTGTCTAGGCGCAGTGGACTATGTTCAGCACTCGGGTGAAAAGCCCATCGCCATCACCTGGAAGTTGCACCGGCCGATGCCTGCGGATGTTTTCGTGCAGGCAGCTGCCATGGCGCAATAGGCAGGTTAGCAAGCGTATGGGAGCGACGGCGGCCAGGATGCCGCCAGCGCTGGACTTCGGCCCGATCAGGTCGACTCGAACTAGATGCGAAAGTTCGTGTCCCACCGATGCTGGAAGTGCGGAACATTCTCGGCCTTGAACGCCAAGCAGTAACGACCCTGCAGGCGCAGGATTGCGTCGTCTTGCGAGAGCTGTAGTTCGGGGGATAAATGCACTTCACCTGAGCCGTCAACACCGATGAACCCCTGCTCGAACAACGCATCACACCCAAGCGAACACGCGAGCATGGCGATTGAATGAAAGTTGAGTCGTTCCTCCTCGGAGCACCACTTGCGAGCCTTGATGTGCGCCGCGACGAGCAGTTCTGCCGGGAGTGTGCGACCACAGATTGCACATTGCGGTCCGTAGTGGGCCAGAAGGTTCGCTCGAAGGTAGGTCTGCTCCGCCCTTCTAGTGGTAGTCGCGGGGAGGTCGGTTACTACGATCCCGGGAGGCAGTCGGCTGTCGACGGACGATGAGCCGTTGGCAGGCGACAGATGAAGCGTTCCTGAGCGACCGGCGAGGTACTGGATCATAGCCAGGCCCAGTGAAGGAGGTAAAGGAGATAAGTAGTTGCGTCCAGGCGTACCTGTAACGTTCATCGGGCCGGTTCGTGGGCCGATAAGTGGCTGCACTTCAGCTAACGACAACTCGACATCGACTAGCACCTGCTCGACCAGCACGAGCATCCCATCGTTGTACGGCGACGGGGGCCCGTAGTGCGTGGGGCGTTCACTTGGAACGGCGGTAACAACTACCCTGCTGACGCCGCGGGCCATCCCCGCCGAGTAATGGATAACCAAGTCTCCAAGTTTCATCCGTTCAAGGGACGGCACCCAGTCAAGGTGCCCCAGCCGGCCATCTGATCGGCGGAAGGCTGCCCACAGCGACCCTTCGCTGAATGCGGATCCGAAGTTGTCCCCTTGATTGACCCACCACACGCCCTGCTTCGTCGCGCCTTCGTCGGCACCAGACGAGACAGATAAAATCGAGGCCAAACGGCTTTGATCTATCCATAGGACGCCGAAGTCATCAAGTATGCGGGTTGTTGCTAGACCTCCCGAGAAGTCAGAGCTTTCTCGCGGCGTGAGGCAGCCGGAGTGGGCCGCAGCTGCGGAGATAAGCGCTTTGCTGTCGATGTGCTGCCCTTGATGGACTGCAACAAACTTCTTTGAGCGGTCAAACCCGTACTTTCTCCTGAATCTGACGCGCCCCAGCTTGTGCGCTTCTGCGACTGCCGCGTCGAACCCTTGTTGTGTAAATTCCCGCATGAGTCACCCTATTACTTTGGTTAAAAGAAATGCTGCCGATTTATTTTGCCGGCGTCGTCCAGTCGGGGTCGGCGAGGTGCCGTCGCAAAATAGATTCGAATGAGCATACTGGTTGGAGAGTGCCGCAATGAAGCGTAGCGTGCCCGGCCCTGATAGACGCTCGTCCCATTGGTAGGACGTGGTGCAAGAGTAGTTGTAGGAATTGGAGTTGAGCACGTGACCGATGTACAACGATTGCTGACGATGATCGAGGCCGAGCTTCCCCGGGACGAGTAGGCCGTCTGGCCCGGAGGACGGGCGGGCGCCATAGAGGCTGCTCTTATCGACGCTGTGCTTTCGATTCAGGCCAACTACGGATCCGAACACAACGGCGTGCGCGGTGCCGTGAATAGGTATGCCGCCGCTCTAGACCCCGAATCCGTGCCAAATGACCTCCAGCGACTTACGGGTTCAACGCGGAAACTCTGCAGGAGTTGCTTAACGACCAGATGATCAGTGGGCGCACCAAGGCGTCGGCTATTCAGGAAGCTGCGCGAAATCTGGTCGATGCCGGCGTCGTGCAGGCGGATGACCTCGAGGGGACAAACTCGGAGCATAAGAAGGCTTACACGAAAGTTCACGGTCTTGGTTCTGTGACGTGGGAGTACTTCTGCATGCTCCTTGGGACGCCCGGCGTGAAGGCCGATACCTGGATAGTTGCTGCAGTCAGCCGAGCTGTGAATCGTAAGGTCAGCCCGCAAGAGGCACGTGAAATCGTGGTCGAGGCGGCAGCGGCTCTCAACGAGAACCCGACACATCTTGATCACGCCCTCTGGGCTTATGAGCGGTCGCGGGTAGTAGAAGTGGAACCGGCGGACCTTTGATCGGGAGATAGGCCCGCTACTCTGAAGGCCCGTGCGCAGTGTCGCGCCGGGTTGCAGGAGACAGGTGCCGTACATGCCGCAGCTTCCCACGCCGAACGAGAGCCAGATCCATCTCAATGAGACTCCGCGCTCGGAGCTCGACCGCATCACCGAACTTGCTAGCGACCTGGCCGGACAGTTCGAGTTGGTGCCACTGCTTGAGCGCGTACTCGGGCACGCCGTCGCACTGTTGGATTGCGAGAGCGGTTCCATCTCGATCGTCCACGAGACCGAGGGCTACTACCGCAAGGAAGTGGACCAGGGGGTCGGCTGCCACCAGGGCCAGACCTTCCCTCTGACAGAGGGGCTCACCGGGCAGATTGTCGCCACCCGCGGGACGGTGATCCTCGACCGCTACGCCTCCGTTGCCATCGGGCACATCGACCCCGCTGACCCACGCTGGGGGAGTGCCGTCATTGGAGTGCCCATCGCGTGGGACGGTGCCATCATCGGCACATTCGCTATTTTTAGCAACGGGCCCGGCCGCGTCTTCACCGCAGCTGACGCGTCGCTCGTGGAGCTCTTCGCCAACCACGCTGCGATCGCGATCATGAACTCCCGGCTGCACCAGGCAGCTGCCGCGAAGGAACGCGAAATCGCCGTCGCCGGTGAACGCGAGCGGGCGCTGCAGGGCGTACACGAAACCATCGGCCGGTCGCTCGGATCGCTCCTGCTACACCTCGACCGGGCGGACAAGGCGACCCCAGGCGGATCACCTTCCATCCAGCACATCGACTCCGCTCGCGTGCTCGCCCACGAAGCGCTCTTCGAGACCCGACGAACTGTGCTCGGTCTGGCGCCCGCGCGTCTCACCGGCACTTCCCTCGAGGACGCGGTCCGGCAGGAAATCGACCGCGTGGGTGCTGACTATCCCATCGACTTCACATTCCTCGTTAGCGGTGAGCAGCATGAGCTCGCACCCGTCGTCGCGCATCAGCTGTTCATGCTGATCCAGGAGGCGGTCGCGAACGTCGTCGCGCACGCCCGTGCCACCACCTGCCGGGTCGGCATCTTCTACGACGCCACGTCCATGTCAGCGGTAGTCGAGGACAACGGTCGCGGCTTCGACCGCGATGCAACGTTGAGTGACACCGGCAGCGGCAAAACCCGGCTCGGCCTGCACGGCATGGCCGCTCGCGCCCACTATCTCCGCGGCGAATTCCACGTCGACTCGACACCGGGCTGGGGGACCAGCATCCGCGCGGAAGTGCCCTTCTCCTCTAACGGCGACGGGTCGCGGGAGCGCTGGAAAGTGTTGGTCGCCTGCACGCAGCCGCTGATCCGCGCCGGGCTCGTTCGCCTGCTCGAGACCTCCGAGCCGTCCGTTCAGGTGCTGGGCGAGCTTGCCACACTCGAGGACCTAACCGAAGCGGTGTCCCTGCTGCAGCCGGACATGATTGTCCTCGACGAGCATCTGCTGAGCCAGTATGCGGAGGTGAGAGGCCGAAACGGTGAATCGGTCGAACGGCCGATCGTCGCCGTCGTCGACCGCCCCACGCACGAGCAGCTGGCGGCAGCAGCGTCGTCGGGCGTGCGGGGTTTCATCTCGCTGTCCTCGACGCCGTCGGAGGTGGCGCGCGTCGTCGTCGCAGCCGCCCGAGGAGACGCCCTGCTGGACGGGGCCGTCTTCAGCCGGCTGGCCGAGACGCGGCAGCCTCCCGAGGAGGAGCCGAGCGCCGTCCACCTGACAGCGCGAGAACTTGAGGTGCGCGACCTGCTCGCCGAAGGGCTGGCGGACAAGCAGATCGCCACGCGGCTCGGGATCTCCGTGAAGACCGTGGAGAAGCACGTGGGGTCGATGCTCCGGAAGACCGGCGCCCGCAACCGCACCATGCTCGTGACCCTGCAACAGGACGCGACACAGTAGGTAAAGAACGTACGAGGTGCTCTGTGAGAATGGGCGCATGAGTCAGCCCGCAGCCCTGCACCACGAGCAATCCATCACCATCGCGGCGTCGCCGGAGAGCGTCTACGACCTCGTCTCGGATATCACTCGCACCGGCGAGTGGAGCCCTGTCTGCACGCAGTGCTGGTGGGAGGACGACGCAGAGGCTGGTCAGGTCGGCGCCTGGTTCACGGGACGTAACGAGCTCCCCGACCGTACCTGGGAGACCCGATCGCAGATTGTCGCCGCGGAGCGCGGGCGGGAGTTCGCGTGGGTGGTCGGCGGCGACAGGGTGCGCTGGGGCTACACGCTGACCCCGGACGGAACCGGGACCATCCTGACAGAGTCGTGGGACTTCCTGCCGGGTGGTGTCGCCTTCTTCGAGGAGAAGTTCGGGGCCGATGCGCCCGCGCAGATTGTTGACCGGACCCGGCTCGCACACGAGGGCATCCCGACGACCCTCGCCGCGATCAAGCGGATCGCTGAGTCCGGGACGTAAGCGCCGCCGTCGTCACTTTTGAGGACGTAAGCCATTAGCCGTCTCAGTAGGCGGCGACACCTGCCTCGGCGACTTCCTGGTCCTGCTCGATGGTGCCGGTGGAGACGCCGATTGCGCCCATGATGCTGCCGTTCCGCACCAGCGGGATGCCGCCGGGGAACACCGCGAGCCGTCCGCCGTGCGCGTCACTCAAACCGTAGATGGGGCCGTCCTGCCGGGTGACGCCCTGCAGGTCGCCGGTCTCGCACTGGAACGCGATGGACGTGTAGGCCTTGTTGATCGAGATGGTGATGCTGCCGATGTTCGCGCCGTCCATCCGCACGTGCGCCTTCAGGTTGCCACCGGCGTCCACCACGGCGATGTCCATCGGCTGGCCGATCTCCGTGGCCTTCGCAGCCGCGGCGTCGATGACTCGGCGGGCTTCCTCGGAGGTGATGGTCTCGAGCACTGATCCCTGGGGCATGGGGTGTCCTTCGTCGTCGAAGTTCGTTCAGGAGGATGAATCACGGCCGGGCCGGCCGCGCCCCACTCAACCATTCGCCGTCGTGCCCTGGCGAGGTGGTGATTACCCCCAGAGGGGAGGGAGGGGTACCACCCATTCCGGCGCGGGCGGCGTGCCCCTAGCGTGGGGAGCAGCCTACCCAGGAGGAATCGCCATGGGCGTCGTACCGCTGAAGGACATCGTGGAGCCGGCCTTCCAGGCCCGCTACGGGGTGCCCGCCATCAACATCTTCAACGACCTCACCATGGAGGGCGTGCTCGCCGGAGCCGTGGAGGCCAACTCCCCGGTGATCCTGCAGACCTCCGTGAAGACCGTGCGCTCCATCGGCTCGCGGGTGCTGTTCGACATGTGGCAGTCCATGACCCGCGGCATCGAGGTGCCCGTCACGCTGCACCTGGACCACTGCCCCGACCGCGCGGTGGTCACCGAATGCCTGAAGGCCGGCTGGAACTCGGTGCTGTTCGACGCCTCCGAGCTGCCGGTCGAGGAGAACCAGCGCCAGACCATCGATGTCGTCGCCGAGGCCCGCAGCTACGGCGCCCAGGTGGAGGGCGAGATCGAGGCCATCACCGGCGTCGAGGACGATCACGGCTCCGACGAGGTGTCCAAGCAGCAGAGCCTCGAGGTGGCGCTCGCGTTCATCGACGCCACCGGGATCGACGTCTTCGCCCCCTCGATCGGCAACGCCCACGGCAGCTACAAGGCAGCACCCGTGCTCGACGTCGACCGCGTCACGCAGATTGTCGAGGCTCGGAACGTGCCCATCGCCCTGCACGGCGGCAGCGGACTGAGCCCAAAGCAGTTCGCCGACCTCATTGCCCGCGGCTGCGCGAAGGTCAACATCTCCACGGCCCTCAAGGAGCAGTACATGCAGTCCAGCCTGGCGTTCCTGAAGCAGGCGGAGCAGAACAACAAATGGGATCCGCCGTCGCTGTTCAAGCACACGCGGGCCGACGTCGTCGCGATGGTCACCGACCTCTGCGGCCAGTTCGGCAGCGCGGGCAAGGGCGGCCGCTGACCATGCCGGCCCTGATCTTCGACTGCGACGGCGTGCTCGCCGACACCGAGCAGTACGGCCACCTCCCCGCCTTCAACCGGACCTTCACGGACTTTGACGTCCCCGTGCAGTGGAGCGTCGAGGAGTACGCGGAGAAGGTGAAGATCGGCGGCGGGAAGGAGCGAATGCGGAGCATCCTCACGCCCTCGCTGACTGCCTCGTTGGGGCTGGACGACGACGCCGCGGTGGACGCCGCGATCCTCTCCTGGCACAAGCGGAAGACCGAGGTCTACAAGGGACTCGTGGAGAGCGGCGTCATGCCCGCACGTCCCGGCATCGCGCGGATCGTGCAGGAAGCGCACGACGCCGGGTGGACGCTCGCCGTCGCCTCCACCTCTGCCGAACCCGCGGTCCGCGCGGTGCTTACGCACGCCGTCGGGGACTCTCTGGCGGCGCAGTTCTCGGTGTTCGCCGGGGACGTGGTGCCCGCGAAGAAACCCGCACCGGACATCTACCTGCTGGCGCTCTCCGAGCTGGGGGTGTCCGCGGACGACGCGATCGTCGTCGAGGACAGCAGCAACGGGCTCCGCGCCGCCGTCGGAGCCGGGCTCCGCACCGTGGTGACGGTCAGCGGCTTCACGCGCGAGGAGGACTTCGCGGGTGCCTCGCTCGTGGTCAGCTCACTCGGGGATCCCGACGGCGAGCAGGCCGAGATTCTCGCCGACCCGCGCGGCGCCGAGCCATCCGGCGTCGTCACCCTCGCCACCCTGCAGACACTGCTGTCCGCACCCGGCCCTGCTTCTGAGGCCGCGAACACCGAAACGGAGACCTCATGAGCGCCACCGACCTCGCCGACGTCGAATTCGTTGTCCACTCGCTGGCGAAGACCGCCGTCGAGAAGGAGAAGGAGTTCGGCGACCTCGACGCCGTGGTGGGCGACGGCGACCTCGGCTACTCCCTGGCCCGCGGCTTCGAGAAGGTCCTCGCGGACTGGGATTCGTTCAAGCGCGACGACGTCGCCACGTTCCTCCAGCAGATCGCCATCGCGATCTCCAGCAGGATCGGCGGAACGTCCGGACCGCTGTGGGGCACCGCGTTCCTCCGGGCGTCCGCCGCCGCGAAGACGGTGGACACGATCGATGGGACCGCCGTCGTCGCCATGTTGCGCGGAGCAACCGACGGCATCAAGGCCCGCGGCAACGCCGACCTCGGCGACAAGACCCTGCTCGACGCCCTCATCCCCGCGACCGACGAACTCGAACGGCAGCTCGCGGCAGGCGCCTCGCCGTCGGAGTGCCGTGCGGCGTTCGGCGCGAAGATGCGCGAGTGCGCGGATGCGACGTCCACCCTCGAAGCCCGTCGCGGCCGCGCCAGCTACAGCGGGGAGCGCAGTATCGGCTCGCCCGACGCCGGCGCGGTGGCCGTGGCGATCATCGCCGAGCGCATCGTGGCTGACTGGCCCTGACTCTTTCTCTCGTCCGTCCGACTCACAACGAAGTGGAGAACCCATGAAGAAGTTCGTCAATGATCCGCAGCAGTTCGTCCCCGAGATGCTCGAGGGCCTCGCGCTCGCCAACCCGGACACCCTGAAGTACGTGCCCGAGTACAACCTGATCATGCGCGCCGACGGCCCGGACCAGAACAAGGTGTCGATCGTGCAGGGCTCCGGGTCGGGGCATGAGCCCGCGCACGTGATGATCGTGGGCAAGGGCATGCTCGACGCCGCCTGCCCGGGTGACGTCTTCGCGGCGCCGCCGTTCGACTACGTGTACGAGACGACCAAGCTCATGGCCTCGCCGAAGGGCGTGCTGCTGCTGGTGAACAACTACACGGGCGACAAGATGGTGTTCGAGATGGCGCAGGAGATGTCCTCCGCCGAAGGCATCGAGGTGAAGACGCTCTTCATCAACGACGACGTCTCCGTCGAGGACTCGACCTACACGATCGGCCGCCGCGGGGTCGCGGGCAACTTCTTCGTGATCAAGGCCGTGGCCGCTGCCGCCGAGCGCGGGGCGGACCTCGACGAGGTCATCCGGATCGGCGAGAAGGTCAACTCCGTGACCCGTACCATGGGCGTCGCGCTGACCGCGTGCACGCCGCCGGCGAAGGGCAGCCCGCTGTTCGAGCTCGGCGAGGACGAGATCGAGATGGGCGTCGGCATCCACGGTGAGCCGGGGCGTCGTCGGGCGAAGATGATGTCGGCCAACGAGATCGTCGAGGAGCTCCTGGCGCCGGTGGTCAAGGATCTGCCGTTCGAGAGCGGTGACCGCGTGGCCCTGATGGTTAACGGCCTCGGCGGCACTCCGATCAGCGAGCTGTACCTGCTGTACGGGCAGGCGCACAAGCGTCTGGCGGAGCAGGGCATCACCGTGGGCCGCAACTACGTGGGGGAGTACTGCACCTCCCTCGACATGGCTGGCGCGTCGATCACGCTGGTCAAGCTCGACGACGAGATCGAGTCGCTCCTCGCGGACCCGGCGGAGATCCCGATCCGTACCTTCTGACCCTGGTCACTGCACGACGGCGGGCCGGTCACCTTCGGGTGTCCGGCCCGTCTCTTTGTGCTGCTCGAGTTCGAGGGGCTTCGGTCAGGGGCGCGAGTTCTCGGTCTTCGGGCCGGTCCGCATGGCGTCGACCTCGCGACACAGGTGCGTGAAGACCGCCGAGAGGTCCTCCATCGGACCCACGTCCAGGCGTCGGGGGTGGTCGGGGTCTTCTGGTAAGGGGCTGGCCACTCGGGCCAATTCGTCCAGAGCGTGCTCCAACCCGGCCGGGGTCATCCGTTCCGACCCGATGTGCTGTTGCGGATCCCACTCCGAATCCGCAGCTTGAGGCTGGTCAGGAGTTAAGACGGCAAACGCGAACGGCCAGCCGGCGTCGTCCGACAGGCGGGTGAGAATCTCCATGAGCGCGAAGGTGGCGTCTCCGGCTTGATCCCACGGGCTGCGCCGCATCGCATGGTCATGGCCTCCCCGGTCCGTCGAGTACCAGACACCGTCACCGGCCTGCCCAATCTGTCCTCCCTTGACCTCCAGGACCAGGACCGCACCCTTCCACAGGACCACGAAGTCCACCTCACCCATCACCTTCTTACGGTGTCGAGGAAGGGGGACCGAATGGAAGGCCACGCCGTCAACGGAACGGATGTCCCGGAGCGATCCGGCGACCCTACGTTCGGCGTGACTCCGGGCGTCGATGTTCTCGCTCGACGCGATCAACCTCATGGCAACTCCACCTTGCAGTAGTGAGTGCGCCTCAGACGGCGGTCACTCAGACCCAGCGGCAGTGGCGTCGACGATGAACCGGGTTGTCTCCTGCGGTTGGTCCCAGTGCGGGAAGTGTCCGCAGTCCTCGAAGACGTGCAGGGTGGCGTCCGGGTAGAGCGACATGGCGACGGCGGCCTGGCTGAGCGGGGTGACCCTGTCCGCACGACCCCAGCCGAACGCCAGCGTGCCTTTGATCGTGCCCTTGGGTGCGCCTGCTTGGCGTGGTCCGTGCGCGAGCGACCTGCGTGCTTCGTCAAGACTGGGCGAGGTGGCGAATCCGCGGAGCTCCGTCAGGACGAGGTCCGGGTCGAGCTTCCATGGGGCCGCTGAGAATTGGGCGAGCAGCGCCGTCCGGCCGGCAGTCTGCTGGACGAGTGACGGCAGGACGGGCTGAAGGCGCCGGACCAGCGCGATGGACGCGGTGATGCTGCCGTTGAAGATTCGTACCTGGGTGTCGCTCCAGAATCCTCCGGGATCGAGGGCGACGACGTTGCCTGCGTGACCCCGCCGCGCCAGCTCGACGACGATCCGCGCCCCCATCGAGCTTCCGGCGATGTCTGCGCCGCGCAGGTTCTCCTGATCGAGGAATTGCTCGACGGCGTCCGTGAGGGTCGCGATGGTCACCTCACCCGCGAGCGGCTCGCTGCTGCCGAACCCGGGTAGGTCGATAGCAATGACCTCGCGTTGTTCCTGCAGCATAGGAACGATGGGATCCCAGGTGCGGACGCTCGAGCCGAGCCCGTGCACGAGTACGAGTGGCTTTCCAGTGCCGGTCCGTTCGCTGTTCAACATGAGGGAGCCCTTCGTAGCCGGCGTGTGGTGCCAGTCTACGAGGGCACAGAACGCTGTAGACGACTCCCGCAATGGTGAGGAACTGGGGCGAGTGAAGCTGCCCTTGCCGGGCCGGCAGGTGCGCTTGGGTGAGCAGTAGTCGTAGCTGGAGGCCTCCGATGAGTTGGGTTCGTGTCTCAACGGACTACTAAGTCTCGTGGCCGTCCGTTCCGGACCCTTGCCATGCCAAACGACTTGTTCCATCGCGACGTCGACCGCAGCCACTGCACGACCGCGGGCAGGTCACCTTCGGGTAACCGGTCCGCCACTTTGTGCAGTGTCTGCGGCTCCTCAACATTGGTTAGCGCTAACCAATGGTACGGACGCCGGTTCGCGTCACAGCGGCTACCCCATGGGAGATGATGCGTCCATGGAATCCGAGGCTGTGTCGCCGTCAATGATCGCCCGCCTACTCGAGGAGATTTCGTGGGAGAAGGCCACGAAGTATCGGCGTGGAGGGCGTGGCATGGAGAACGTCCTCACGGCTGAGGTTCTAATCGCATTAGACCTGCTGCCGCGTCAGCATTTTCTGGGCGTAGTGATGAGCGCCTGTTCTGGAGCGTGTTCCACGAGAGCGCGATTGGTCGAAGGGGCGGAACAAGCCGACATCTCTCTTTTGTCCGGCGACATGTCGGTCAACCCGTCAGCAGAAGCTGGCTCCACGTTCATTGTGCAACCGGATGCCCTCTTCATCTCGCCGGGCGTCTTCACCTTAGTAGAGGCGAAACGCATTAAGGCCAGCGCCTTCCAACCTGAACAACTCGCACGCGAGTACGTGGCAGTCTTGAGCAATGCAGGCGAGCTGAAGCCGTTGCTGTTCCTTCTCGGAGTCGAACCTCCCGTGGCACTTAAAGGACTCGGCAAGATGCCACTGCATGAGGCGATCCGGCGACATCTTCCGGCGATACTGGCGCGTGCAGGCGACGTATCGGCCTCCGAAGAGGAATTGATCGCGGGAATCGACGATGTAGTGTGCTGGATCTCGTGGACCGCCCTGGAGAAATCGGTGGAAGCCCAGCTGGCGTCATTTTCGTGCGAGGACTTAAGTACGGCGGCTGCGGTCCAACGGATTGGGCGACAGCTTCTCAACGCGATCGCCTGGCACTCTTAGGACCTCATGTAGGGTCTCCGCGGGGTGCACTGCTGGATTTTCGACTCGTCAAGGTACTCAGTAGCGCGCAGGACTCTCATGAGTCACGGAAGGCCACCTGCATATCGAGCGCTCCGAACATCCCGGTCAACATTGCCCGCGTATTCTCGGACGCCTGCGTGCGAAGCTCTGACTCGTCGGCGGCTGCGGCCATGCGCGTTTCGGCTTCCAGGTAGTACTCGGACTGCTCAGGCAACTCGAAGGCGTCGGATACTCGCTCTAAGGCTCCCCGATCCTGCGAAAACAGGTAAGACCGTTCCTGGTCGAGGTTGGGCTTGTCCAACTCTGGTTCGGGCAAGCGCATTGTTACCGTGGTTCCGTCAGGCGAGAGTGTCAGGTCGCCGTCGCTCAACCCGGACATGTCCACGTAGGCGTTGACGGTTCCGGCAGCGACGAAAAGCGTCCGACGGCCGGAGAGAAAGTCTGGCAACCAGGGAACGTCGTCTTCGACGTCGAGCACTACTTCGAAATTACCGACAGCCGCGTTGTACTGACTGAGTTCTTGAACTGAGGTCAGCAGCACGGGCTGGCTTCGATCGATCCGGTTCGCCTGCAGCGGATTGATGCCGTTCAGGGTCAACGCGCCGATACCGACGACGATGACCAGCAACATCCCAGTCACCACGAGTGCAATGTTCGTTAGAGCTCTCTTCATTACCGGTCCCTTGTCGGTAGAAGGGCCTTGACGACCGATCTGATGTGATTCCAACTCGGTCCTGGCGCCGGCTGGTATACGCGGTTGAAGTGTAGCGTGCCACTTCGCCAGGAACCCCCTGATGCGATCTCCTTCTACGCGATCGGATGATGAGTAGATCTGCCCGGTCGGTGAGAGTCGGGCCACCCTTCGTGTGTCGCAACCTCAACTGAACGATTCAAGGCCAAGGCGGAATAGTGTTGCTGAAAACCGACTCGACACAGGGGGATTAATGGAGTTTGCAGAGCGATTGACCGCGCTTGCCGCGAAGGTGCGGCAGCAGAGGGCTCAGATCGAGACGGAGGAGGCGACGAAGAATGCGTTCATCATGCCGTTCATCTCGACCATCCTCGGTTACGACGTATTCAACCCCTTGGAGGTTGTCCCCGAGTTCACAGCGGATGTCGGTGTGAAGAAGGGCGAGAAAATTGATTACGCCATCATGCATGGCGGGACCGTGCAGATTCTGATCGAGTGCAAGAAGTCCAAGGAACCGCTCAAGATCGAGCACGCATCGCAGCTGTATCGCTACTTCGCCGTTACGAACGCGCGGATCGCGATCCTGACGAACGGCGAAGTCTATGAGTTCTTCACCGATCTTGATGCCCCGAATCGGATGGACTCGAAGCCCTTCCTAGTACTCGATCTCAACGACATTGACGAGACGCTGATCCCCGAGCTGATGAAGCTGACGAAGGATATCTTCGATCTGGACTCCATCATCAGCGCGGCGGGTGAGCTGAAGTACATTGGTCAGATCAAGCGGACTCTGGCGGCTCAATTCAAAGAGCCGGACCCCGAATGGATCAAGTCATTGACCATGAGGGTCTACGACAGCGGCGCCTACACGCAGAAGGTTCGAGAGCAGTTCACGCCGCTGGTGACGAAGGCGACGAAGCAGTTCCTCAACGAGCAGGTGAACGAACGGCTGAAGGCTGCCCTTGGCGCGCCGAACTTCCCCATGGCTAACGATTCGGTGATCGCTGCCACTGTCACCAGCGAGGCATCAGTGGAAACCGATCTCGCCGAGACGGGCGTCGAGACTACGCTCGAGGAGATGGAAGGCTTCCAGATTGTCCGTGCGATCGTTTGCAATGAGGTGAAGCCGCTCCGGGTTGTGCACCGCGACGCAAAGTCCTACTTCGCCGTGTTGCTCGACGACAACAACCGGAAACCAATTGCACGGCTTCACTTCAATCGTGTGCAGAAGTACCTCGGGATCTTCGACGAGCAGAAGGTGGAGCAGCGCATTGCCATCACGTCGCTCGACGAGATCTACGACCATGCAGACGCTCTTCGGTCCAGCGTCAGGGCGTATCTTGCGACGGGTTGATGGGTTGCTGGTCCGGTGATTCCTCGAGTTGCTTCAGGTCGTTGGATTTAGTCCGCTTCGGCCACTTCGGACGAGAGAACTCGATCTCACGAAGCTTTGCTACCCGGGGCCGAGCGCCAGCTACGGCCCCGGGTAAAGCGTTCGCTGCGGATCCAACCGCCTGGCGCGTCTGTGTTGCGAGGTCGCCTACGGATTTTCTCCAGGATTCGCGCTCGACAGCTCCGTAGATAAGATCTTCTAGGCCGTAGATCTTTGCGAAGGTGGCTACTGTCTTTTGGATCGCTTCTGCGGAGTCAAGAGTCGATTTGCTCCGGAGCGGGCTGACGACGCGTGAAAGATCGGTAATCGTCGCGCTCTTACTGACGGCGTCGTTGACTTTGTGAAGTCGCTGGCCGGTGAGCTCCCGTCGACGGGCGTTCGCACGATTGATCGCGCGTGCGTGGTGCTCCACCTCCAGTGGTTCGGTCGTCGCGACGTGAACGACTTCGAGAGCATCAAAACGTTCCTGATTGGCTTGGCAGGCGGCCAGCAGGACCAGCCAACTCTGCAGTTCAGTGCGACTCGTAAGCCGTATCGCGTCTGCCCGCTCCGACGAAGAACCGGCGAGGAGGGATTCAGCGAGCGCGTCCACTTGGTTCAGCGCGTACGAACTTGATTGCGCGAGCGCGGTGCTGTGGCTGCTGATCTGTGCCCATGTCGTCTCGCTCACTCGACCCGTGTCTTCGTACATCGCGTAGGCCTTCTCCAGTACGAGGGTGACTCCCTGTACGTTGCCCAACGCCTCCGCACGATTGTCGTTCAAGAGCCGATCGAGCTTAATATCCATCGCCTCAACAAGCTGTTCGAGGTCGGCCAGTGCCGCCTTCAAGGCAGCTGCTGCGCTCAGTGCAGCGACATTGGAAACTGCCATTGGATTGAGCTGTGCGGGCTCGAATTTGGCGGTGGAGGCGATTCTGCCTTTCGCACCGCGAATGATGCCGCCGACCGGTCCGTCGGGATTGAACTGGCGCAGCTTGTCCAGCAGATGAGCAGACTCGGCGGTCATCGAGAAAGTTGCACCGACCGTTGACGGACCTGCAACAGACCCCATCCCGGCTACGGCGGCAACAGCATTGATCGTTGCGCGTTTGGCCGTCGTGACCAATTCTGGTCGCACTGCCAACTCCTGCATGAAGTGCTGTACAAGGTCAGTACTGCCCACCACTGCAACATCGTTGCCGCTGATGAAAAGCCCAAGTTCCTGAGTCTGTTGCTCCATAGCCTCATCTAAGCAGCTACGTTGCGCATCGTGATGCAGGAGTACTGACTGCGGAAAGCAACAGTATGCACTGCCGTCAGTCGTCGTGTTGGTGTACCGACCAAGTTCCGCCGCGGAGGTCGTCAAGCATGCTCGCTGTGTTTTCGGATGCGCTGATTCGGGTAGGGGCCAGGAAGTCCATTCGCCTCGATCGCGCGGCTCGGACGGCGCCGGTACGCGTCAAACGATCGAAAGTAGTGAGCGACGGCGGAACGAGAATCGCGACGACCTCGCGGTCAAGGGTGACGTTGATGGTCTCGCCGTTCTTGATGCGATCGATCAGTCCATCGATCAGGCGGAAGCAGGAGCTTTAGACGTCGCCGCCCCGCAACACGTCCACGTGCACGTGGTCGAGGTGACGCAGGATCTCGTTCGCAGGCTGAGGCGCCTCGTAGTTCTGCCATGTTCCGCGGGAGTTGCGGGAGCTCCAGAAGTGGTCGTCGAAGATCACGTACTGGATATCCAGCTCGTCGGCATGGGCGACGAGCCAGTGAGCGACCATCCAGCCCGAACGCCGGTTGTCCTCGCTGACCGGCCGGAAGAACACGTCCACCGCGCGGCCGTCGTAGTGCGTCGACTCGCCGCCGTGGCCCTGCCCCACCCCGCCGGGCTCGAACCCACCCAGGCTCTGCTCGCCGAAGACCTCGGTCATCGCCGTACGCACGCCTTCCGCGCGAGGCGTGAGACCCGTCGCGGTCAACTCCTCCTGCGGCAGCCCGTCGGCAGCGGTTCCCTCGCACCGCAGCACAGGTCCGGCGTCGTCCGCCGGTCCGGTGGTGAGCGCCTGCAGGACGGCGTCGTCGATCCCCGCCGTGTCGGGTGAGGCCAGGCCGCGCGCCTGCAGCGCGACCGCCGTCGTCGCCAGCTGGGCCTCCTCGCGGTCGAGCCCGATTGTCCCGTCCGCCGTCTCGACGGTGCAGTCGGAGGTGCCGAGCAACGGGCCGGCGCCGGAGCGCACACCGCTGATGAGGCCGGGGCCGACGAACGCGAGCACCGCGCAGAGGGCGCCGACCACCACGAGCCCGAGGAGGACGCCGGCCGAACGTCGTCGGCGGCGGACAGCGGTGCTACTGGGCACGGGCGGCGCCTGCCATGACACGCGCCGTCGGACGCCTGCTCGCTCGTGCTGTGCGCACCGTGCTCATGTCGGCCGAACCTTCCGTCGTCGTCGGGCGCTGGCTCACGATCGGAACAGGACAGCACCCAGAAGGTTAATCGACGGGACGCGGAGGTAGTTCCATGGCGGGATCGTCGGACGACGGGGAAGGCGAGGCTGCGCCGCGCAGGAAGAAAGCGCCGAGTGACCCTGCGAGGGTGGCGAAGACGGCGACCGAGTAGACGGCGAGCAGTACCTGGAGGACGCGCGCGAAGGGGGTGGTCGGGGTGATCCCTGTGCCGGTGATGGTGGCCATCGCCGATTCGAAGAGGGCGTCCGCGTAGGAGGTGTGCGTGCCCGTCGCGTACAGCAGTTGGCTGGAGGCCAGGATGACGACGGCGGTCACGGCCGCCAGCCATCCGATGCGGCTTGAGAGAAGCCGTCCGGCCGAGCGCGATCCGCGCACACCCGCGGAGATGATGCCGCCGAAGCGGGCGAACCGGGCCAGGCGGACGACCCGCAGCGCCTGCAACGCCCGGAAGAAGCGCAGGAAGGGCACCAAGAGGAAGACGACCTGCCACCAGCTCTTCCTCCAGAACGCCCGGCTGAAGCCCGCGATGTACGCGCGCAGCAGGAACTCGGCGACGAACACCGCCCAGAAGACCCAGCCCAGGATGGTGAAGAACAGGATCATCCCGGGGCTGGTGGCAAGTAGCTGGCCGAGCACCACGAAGAGGAAGATGACGCCGAGGATGCCCATCGGCTTGTCCAACCGGGCGGCCACGGCCTCGGCCCGGCGCAGCGCGGTCTCCGGCGGTAGCTCCGCGCCTTCAATGTCGGTCATCGCTGGTCAGTCGTCCTCGCGGGGGTAGCCGATGATGCCACTCATGGCGGAGCCGCTGCCCAATGCCTCCGTGGGGATGACGCTGAGGGTGCCGTTGGTCTCCAGGACGACGGCGGCGACCGAGGACAGATCGCCCGTGCCGGTACTGCGGACGGCCTGCAGCACCTCGGACTCGGTGAGCCGGTTGCGGCGGAGCTCGCCGTGCTGCAGGCGGCCGTCGACGACGAGGGCTGTGGGCTTCGCGGTGATCGCGTTGCGTGCTCCCGGCCGGCGGCCGGACACCCAGGCGACGAGGAATTGCTGCCCTGCGAGGAGAACCAGGGCAGCGACCCCTTCGGCGTAGGCGACGTCGGAACTGAGGAGGATGGTCGCGAGGGTGGAGCCCAGAGCGACGGTGATGATGAAGTCGAAGGCATTGAGTTGGCTCAGCGTCCTCTTCCCCGAAATTCGCAGGAGGCCGATCAGGGTGGCGTAGGACACCGCGCCCACGATCAGGACCCTGAGGATGTCCGTCCAGGAGTCAAACCACATGGTCGCCTCTGTTCGTACCCACGTCAGGCGTGGCGTCAGGGCCCGGGAAGTAAGTGCCGGACATCGTGCAAGAGCTCATCATCGTGGTCTCCTTCACTGCGGCTCGCGTCCACCTTACTGATCCTCCACCGCCGGCATCCGGTCCCACGTGCCGGTTGACGGCGGGCCAGGTCTGAGCGGCTGCCGCGCCTACACACCGATAGGCTGCGCTCGGCACGTCATCGCGTCAACGATCTCTGGGGGATCCCATCACCGCATCACCGGGCCCGTTTCAGCCCTCAAGACGTACGACTTTCCGGCCGAAGGTCCGCCTCCTCACGGCCATTACCGCCGGCCTTGCCCTCTTCCTCGTGGTCATCGGGCTCATCAGCAACGGGTTGAGCGGCGCACTGGTCATGGCCGCGATCTTCGCGTTCTTCACCGGCGTGTACACACTCCTCACCAGTAGGCCATCATGGGCGCAGCTCCGGGGACGACGGGCCGGGGCGATGACGGCAGGCGCTGCCGTCGTCGTCATGATGCTGGGAAGCGCCATCGCTCCGGCGTCGGACTCGGCGCCCACGGCCGTTGCGGAGCAGACCACTGCACCGACCACCGGGCGTGCAGGGACGAGCGCCCCCAGCACTAGCGCTCCCACGTCCTCGCCGTCGCGGTCCGCAACACCGTCACCGTCAGTCACGGCAACTCCTACACCCAGCCCGACGACGTCGGACGTCGCCCCGCTCGACGCCGACGCCGTCGTCGAGGCCACCGGAACGCCGGCAGCGCCGTCGGACCAGCCGGTGGCCAACACCACCGCGCTCGCGCTACTGGAGACGCTGCCCATCAAGGGCAGGGCGCCGAAGACCGGCTACGACCGCCAGCAGTTCGGGCAGGCGTGGCTCGACGTCGACCGCAACGGCTGCGACACCCGCAACGACATGCTCAACCGTGACCTGACGGACATCGTCCACGCGAACTCGGTGCCGTGCAAGGTGCAGTCGGGCACGCTGGCCGACCCCTACACGGGAACCACGATCGCGTTCCAGCGCGGGCAGACCACGAGCGACGACGTGCAGATCGACCACGTCGTCGCCCTGTCCGACGCCTGGCAGAAGGGTGCGCAACAGCTGACCGTCGATCAGCGGGTCGCCTTCGCGAACGATCCGCTGAACCTCCAGGCGACCGACGGGCCCACGAACCAGCAGAAGGGCGCGGGCGACGCCGCCACCTGGCTGCCGCCGAACACGGGGTACCGCTGCGAGTACGTGGCGCGGCAGGTCTCGGTGAAGGCGACCTACGCGCTGTGGGTCACGCAGGCCGAGCGCGATGCGATGGTGCGCGTGCTGTCCGACTGCAACGGCATCCTCGCGCCGACTAACCAGGTGGCGCCGTTCGTGACGCCGCCGGCCGAGCCCGCCCCGTCTCCCGAGCCGGCGCCCGTCGTCGTGCCCGTTGCCCCCGCGCGCGGAGCCTTCGCGAACTGCAGTGATGCCGCGGCAGCCGGGCTGTCGAACATCCCCGTGGGCTCGCCCGCGTACTCGGCGGATCAGGACGGCGACGGCGACGGCGTCGCCTGCGAGGGTGGAGCGTCAGCTCCGGTTGCGCCTGCGCCGGTCGCCCCTGTGCCGGTGGCACCTGCTGCCGTTGCGCCGGCACCTGCGCCGGTCTACGCCAACTGTTCAGAGGTCCGTGCTGCCGGGGCTGCTCCGATCTACCCGGGTGACCCCGGCTTCCAGCCCAAGTTCGACGGGAACAACGACGGCGTCGGTTGCGAGTGAGCGACCGGAGCGAGCAGGTCGATGAGCTGACTGATGTGATCGACGAGGAATCGCAGGAGGGATGCCCTATTGAACGGTATCCCGACGACAAAGGGGGAAAACAGTGGATTGGGTGGACGCAGCTCAGGTTGTGGGAGCTTTCGCAACGGCCGGCGCGCTTGTATTCGTCGGTTTCCAGACGAAGTACTCGCGTGAAGCCGCGAGTGCAGCGCAGCGGATGCATGAGCTCGAGAGTGCACGTGATCGGACCAGCGCAGAGGGCGAGTTGCGTCGTCAGGCAAGCCACTTGTCAGTGTGGCCGGTAGGGCTTCCCGTGGAAGGGGGCAGGGAGGATTGGGGCGTCATCATCAGCAACCAGTCGGCGTCACCGGTGTTCGACGTCGTCCTCGTACGGAGTGAGGGGCGCACTCGGAAGGGGAAGATGATCGTTGCCATGAGAGGGCGGGCGGAGGTTCTTCCGACAGGGCGCTACTTCCTGAGCAGTGGGGAGAACCGTTGGATCGAGCAGCTTCCCGCCGACATCGATCCGCGACCCATCATCGGGAATGCCGGCTACATGCCGGAGCCTCGTTTCCGGGACATCGATGGAAATGCTTGGGTTCGAAACCAGGAGGGCGTACTCGCCCGAGCTGCAGGGACGGAACACCAGACAAGCGCTTAGTCGCGGGCATATTGTCCGGTTTCGCATAGCGACGTGACGGCGGGGCAGTCACCCCCGGTGACCGCCCCGCCGTCGTTCCTTTGCGTTGTGGCCCTACATGCTCCAGGGCTCCGCGTGGATGTCCGTCTCGTCCGACCAGCGGCGCTGCAGGGCGAAGAGCTCATTCACGACGTCCTGTGGGAGCGGCTGGATGTCACGACTGACCTCGAGCAGCTCGCGCAGGTTCTCCTCGCGGCTCGCGGACCCGACCGTCGAGACCATCTGAGGTGTGCTGTGCGCGAAGCGCATGCAGAACTCCGGCCAGCTCACGACGCCGGACCGCTCGAAGACGGGAGCGACCTCGACGGCGCGCTCCTGCAGGTACGGCTGCCACGCTGCACCGGGGACGTCGCGGAGGGTGTGGACGGGAGCGCCTGCAACGGTGCGCATCGAGATGATGGGCTTGTCCTGCGCCAGCAGTTCGTCCCAGAGTTCGTTCGAGGCGAAGCGCTGCAGCGGGTTGAGGTAGAAGATGTAGCCGTCGATCAGCCCATCGAGGTGCCCGGCCCTGAGCGCCGCGAGGGGAGCCTCGGACGTCCACGGGAAGATCTCGAGGACGAAGCGGCCCACGAGCCCCTCGTCCCTGATGCGCTGCAGATCGGCGAGCACCGGTCCGCCCGTCCGCATGTCCTCGGCGAACGCCCCGGCACCGGTGAGCTGGCCGATATCGATCGAGCTGATGCCCAGCGGTTCGATGTTCTCCGCGATGGTCGCCCGGACGTCGTCGGCCGTGCCGCCGCCCAACTTCACCATGACCGGCGGGACCTTCGATCGGTCCTCGTCGAAGGCGGCGCCGAGGACCTCGAGCGCGTGGTCGTACTGACGTGAGGTGTGGAGCCACAGCCCGGCGTCGATGGCGGTCCGGGCCATGTGGGCCTGCTGGTCGCGGGGAACGTCGTCGTGCCCGAGGCGCGTGGTGCCGTAGATGTACGGAGGGAGGTCTGACAGTGGCTTCATTGCCTCAGGCTACCGGGGAGGACCGGATGAGCCCTGAAACATCGGAAGGCCGCCCGCTCCAAGAGGAGCGAGCGGCCTTCCAGGGAGGGCAGGAGATCGATCAGGCCTAGAGGCCCGTGGTGCTGACCCCGTAGTCGGCCTGCTCAGGGGTGTAGCCCTCGTAGATCAGCTGGTCGTAGAGGCCGGCACGCGAGAATGCGGTGAAGTCGAGGTAGTCCGCGGCCTTCTTTGCAGCTTGCTCGTTCCAGTCGACCGTGATGCGGTCGACTGCCCACGTGGCATCCTCCACGGAATACTCCTCGTAGATCAACTGGTCAATGAGGCCCGTCCTGGAGAACGCTGTGAAGTCCAGGTAATCGTTGGCTTTGCGCCTAGCATTCTGCTGGCTGATGGTGCCCGCCGCGGCCTTCTCAGCTGCGTCAGCCTCCGCCTTCGCTTTCGCGTCGGCTTCGGCTTTGGCCTGTGCCTCGGCTGCTGCAACGGCGTCCGCTTCCGCCTTCGCTTTTGCGTCGGCGTCCGCCTTCGCTTTCTCCTCGGCCTCCCGCGCGGCGTCCGCTGCGGCCTGCGCCTCGGCCTCGGCCTTTTTCTTCGCGTCCTCCTCGGCCTTCACCGCCGCTTCGGCTTCAGCACTCGCCTCGGCTTCGGCCTCCTTCGTCGCCTCGGCTGCAGCGCTCGCGCTGGCTTCGGCGGCCGACGGCGTCTCCGTGGCGTCGCTCGACTCCGTCGCCGACGGCACGGATTCGGTATCAACTGCTGCCGTCTCCAACGGCGCCGACGGTGTCGGTGACACGATCCCGCCGATGAGGAGCAGCACGACGGCCGCGCCCAATGTGGCACCGCCCCACTTCCTCGCGGGGAGCCGGAGCCAGGAGGGCCGGCCGAAGATCAGCGTGTACAGGCCGGTGAAGAACAGGAAGACGGCGAGCGTGGAGATGACCCCGCCGAACCCGCTGGTGATCCCGCCGATGATCATGAACAGCACCACGATGGCGGCCACGACGTAGGTCGAGACGGTCGCCCGCGGACGCGGTGGTGTGGGCGGTCGGGACGGGTTGTATGCAGGAAAGTGGTCGGATGACGATGACATGGATCCCCCGGGAAAAAGTGAGTTCGTGATGGAAAGAAGTGCGGCGTCGACGCCTCGCGCTGTGCGCCGGCGCGTCCTCATTGCAACTATTCATCACCGCCGCCGCGCATGGGCAGGAACCGGCAAACCTTGAGCCGAACCTCGGAACAGGTGAGGAAGGCCTTCGGCTTTCATGCGGAAAACGCCGCATCGACACGTCTCCGTGCTCGCCCGAAGACTGAGGAGTAGGCCTCTCCCTCGAGGGCATGTCACCGCTCGAGAATGCTCGGCGGCGACTAGCGCGTGACCCGCTCGAAGGGCGACGGCGCCGCACCCGTCCACCGGTAGAGGTCCAGCACGGCGGTCTGCTGGGTGACGCCGTCCTCGACGAGGCGGCCCTGCCGGGCGATGTAGAAATAGCCGTTCCCGAGTGACTCCATGCCGACGTCGGCCGTGAAGTTCCAGCCGCGGATGCCGGTGGGCCCGTGGCGCAGGCCCTGCTCGGCGAGGGGGAGGAGCAGGCCTTCCTCGTAGGCCGGTTGGCCGACGATCTCGCCACGCAGGGGCCGCGACGAGCCGTCGATCGCGTAGAGCGAGTAGCTGGGGAACTCTGGCTTCGCGCCCTTGTAGACGCCGAGGAGCCAGGTGTGGCTGGCGGCGTCGTAGTTCAGGTTCTGCACGCCGAACCGGGTGTTGCCGGTGTGGACGAAGTACTTGCCGTCCGTCGTCGCCGGCCCCGAGGTGTGCGGGGCGGCCTGGGAGAGGGGCTGCTCGTACTTCTTCCAGCGCGTGACGTCGTACTGCAGCAGCACCTGGTGGTCGTTGTCCGTGCGGCCGAGATTCGAGTACACGCCGTACGCGACGGTGAGCAGCTGCTTGCCGTTCTTGCGTCCGAAGGCCGAGCCGAAGGTGACGCCGTCGATCCCACTGCTGCCGTACCGGTGGTCCGAGGTGTCCGCGATGTTGCCGTCGAACACGCCGTTGCCGTCCATGTCCGCTGTGAAGTCCTGCACCACCTCGTCGAGGTACACGGCGGTGACGATGCCGTCCGTCTCGGCGTCCATGCCCATCCTGGTGATGCGGCTCGCGTCGAAGATGACGATGTAGAAGGACTCCGCCTCCTTGTACTCCAGCGACCCGTAAACGCGGCCGTCCTTCTTGTTGAAGTCGAGATCGCCCAGGTGCCCGGTGAAGCCCGTGACGGTGCCGAGCACGGTGCCCTCGAGGTCGGTCTTCACGAGCATGGTGGTGAAGGAGTAGTAGATCACCTCGTTCTCGGTGTCCACGGCGATGCCCTGCAGGTGGCCGGCGGGCCAGGCACCGCCGTCGACCGGGGTGGGGAAGTCCTGAACCGCCGGCTTGGCTGCTCCGGTGACGAGGACGGCGGACAGGAGGACGGCGAGGAAGCGGAACGCGGCTCTCATGACGCCAACGCTGCCGAGCGTAGTCACCATCGGGTGACCCCGGCACGACGGCGAGGTGAACGTGCCGGGAAGGGTTCCCCTCGCGCTCGCCGTCGCAGTCCTGATGTACTCGAGGTGACCGCCCGCACTTCCGACTCCATGAAGGACACCATGGCCATCGACACCGCTGTCTTCGAGCTCACCGACGCCCACACCTCGGCGATGCACGAGCTGTACCGCCACCTCCACGCCCACCCCGAGCTGTCCATGCAGGAGACGCACACCGCCGCGTTCATCCTCGAGAAGCTCACGCACCTCGGGCTGGACGCGTTCATGTGCGGCGGGACCGGCGTCGTCGGCGTCCTCCGGAATGGCGACGGACCGGTGATCGGCTACCGCGCGGATACAGACGGTCTGCCCATGCTGGAGGACACGGGCCTCGACTACGCGAGTACGACGACGGGCGCGCTCGCCGACGGGACCGCGGTCCCGGTGATGCACGGCTGCGGGCACGACACCCACATCACGGTCGGCCTGACCGCCGCCCAGCTGCTGACCGAGAACCTCGACGCCTGGTCCGGCACCGTCGTCTTCATCTTCCAGCCCGGTGAGGAGATCGGCGAAGGGGCGGAGGCCATGGTCGAGGACGGGCTGTGGGACACAGCGCCGAAGCCTTCCATCATCTACGGGCAGCACGTGTGGCCCGGACTCACAGGAACCGTCAACATCAGCAAGGGCACGGCCATGGCGATGGCCGACTCCTGGCGCGTCACCGTGCAGGGCAAGCAGGCGCACGGCTCGCAGCCCGAGCAGTCGATCGACCCGATAGTCCTCGGCGCCCACATGGTGGTCCGGTTGCAGACCGTCGTCTCGCGGGAGGTGCACCCGATGAAGTCGGCCGTGGTCACCATCGGCACGTTCCATGCGGGGCTGAAGGAGAACATCATTCCGGCGACGGCGGAGTTCACCCTCAACGTGCGCACGTTCGATCCCGAGGTGCGCGAGCGCGTGCTCGTCTCCCTCCGCCGGATCATCAGCGCGGAGGCCATGGCGTCGGGTGCGCCGGAGCCGACCATCGAGGAGATCACCAGCTTCCCCCAGTGCTACAACGATCCCGACTCGACAACGGACCTGATGGCCGTGCTCGGTGAGGTATTGGGCGAGGACGCCGTGATCGAGTCCCCGCCGGTCATGGGTAGCGAGGACTTCGGACTGCTGGCCGAGGCCATCGGCGTGCCGAGCGTCTACTGGTTCTTCGGCGGGCACCCGCAGGCACTGCTCGACGGCGACACCCCGCCGCCCGGTAACCACTCGCCCTTCTTCGCGCCCGCCCTCGAGCCGACCCTGACCACGGGTGTGCGCGCTGCCATGACGGCGCTGCTCTCGCAGGTCGGGACGCCCGCGTGACCGCTGAGCTGCACGAGCTCTCCGCCGTCGAGCTGACCGGCGCCATCCGGCGTGGCGAGGTGTCTGCGCGGGAAGCGCTCGAAGCGCACTTCGCGCGGATCGACGCCGTCAACGGCGCGATCAACGCCGTCGTCACCCAGGACCGCGAGGGAGCGGCGGCGCTCGCGGCCGCCGCGGACCGGCTGACGACGTCGGGCGCCGACCTCCCGCCGCTCCACGGGCTGCCGATGACGCATAAGGACACCCACAACACGCGGGGCATGCGCACCACGCAGGGGTCGGCGATCTTCAAGGACTTCGTTCCCACGTTCGACGACCTCGTCATCGGGCGCCTCCGCGCCGCGGGAGTGGTGACGACCGGCAAGACCAACGTGCCCGAGTTCGCCGCCGGGTCGCACACCTTCAACGAGGTGTTCGGCACCACCGTGAATCCCTACGACATCACCCGGAGTGCGGGTGGCAGCAGCGGGGGAGTGGCGGCGTCCATCGCGGCGCGGATCCAGCCACTGGGCGACGGCAGCGACATGGGCGGATCGCTGCGGATCCCGGCGTCCTTCTGCAACATCGTCGGGTATCGGCCGTCCATCGGTGTGGTGCCCTCCGTGCCCACGCGTAACGCCTGGGCCTGGCTGAGCCGCACCGGGCTGATGGCGCGTAGCGTCGAGGACATCGCGCTCGGCATGACGGCGATCGCGGGTGCCGATGCGGCCGTCCCCTACGCCTACCCGGTGCGGGGGTCCTTCGGCGACCCGCTGGAGCGCGACCTCACGGGCCTGCGCATCGGGTGGTCCGCCCACGCGGGGCTCGGCGTCCCCGTGGACCGCGAGGTGCTGCGCGTGCTCGAGGGGCAGCTGCAGGTGTTCACCGATCTCGGTGCCACCGTCGAGGACGCGGCACCGGACCTGCGCGACGCCGACCGCGTCTTCACGACCACGCGGGCCTTCGACTTCGTGCTCGGCCTCGGCGAGCTGGTGCGGAAGCACGGCGACGTGATCAAGCAGGAGATCCGGTGGAACGTGGAGCAGGGGCTGGCCCTGACCGCTCAGGACCTCGTGGACGCCGCACTCGCCCGGACCAGGCTCGACACGAGCGTGCGCCGGTGGTTCGGCCAGTACGACGTCCTCGCCACTCCGGCCGCGCAGGTCCTCCCGTTCGATGCGGCCCAGCGCTACCCGACGTCGGTGAACGGCGTGGAGTTCGGGACGTACCTCGACTGGATGCGCTCGGCCACCCTGATTTCCGCGACGGGTCTACCGGCCGTCTCGGTACCGTCGGGCTTCAGCGACGGCGGTCTGCCGGTCGGTCTGCAGCTCGCCATGCCGCACGGCGGCGACGTCGACCTGCTGCGGGTGGTCCACGCCTTCGAGCAGGCGACGGGCTGGGCGAAGCGCACGCCGGACCTGTAGAGAAGGAATAACGTGGCCGCGCAACCGTTTTACTGACTCACTGTCGAAATACGTCGGGGCTTACTCAATTCACATACTGTGACCTCATGACCTTCAACGCCCCGCACACCCCGGTTCCCGACAAGCTTCGCGAATGGGTGGATGAACATTCGCGCGTACTGGCCATAACCGAACATGGCTTCGATCTGGATGTCGGCTGGTGGAACGAGCGACTATCCGGTGTTCCGGGTGGACCAGTCATGGGGATCGGAGGAGAAACCGTCCAAGGGCGAATTAGTCGCGGATCCCTCTTCGACATGGCAGATTCCGCACGAAAGGATGAGTCTGGCGACTCGGCGCTGAGATTGCTCTGGCACGCTCTGGCTTGGGGATCGGGCTCGAATCACCGTAATAGCCCGCGCCGCATCGCGGCCATCGCAGCATTGCCAGCTCCTGGCAAGCTCCTGAAGCAGGTGGCTGAACTGTCTTCCACCGACCCCAAAGCCGCATTTCTTCTGATGCAACCGCGCGGGAATGCCATAAAGTACCTGGGGCCCAACTTCTTCACCAAGTTCATGTACTTCGCGGGCGGGGGAGTAATCGATCATGCGTGTCTCATTGTCGACAATCGCGTGCTCAGGACTCTCGGCCGGGTCACCGGGCAGAAGGAGTTTGATCCTGGCACGACTAACTACGGTTGGAAGACATATGTGGCAGCGCTCGAACAAATGAAGTCGTGGTCGGAGGAGCTGTCTACAGGCAGTAGGACAGTCGGACCTGATGAGGTTGAACGCTGGGCTTTTGCTGCGCGATAGGCAGATAACCACCAGGCAAGAGATTTGATATCGCGTCATCACTTGCCCGGTCCTGCGGCTCTCAACGGTTGATGATGTGCCAGAGGATGACGTCGTGGGCGTGCTTGGCCTTCTCGTCTCCCCGGAAGTCCGCTTCGAAGGCTTTGGAGCCGGCCGAGACCGCGATCGACGAACTGGACGCGAACTTCCCCAGCATCGACTTGTTGGTCAGCATCGATACCGCCTGGATGTTGCGGTACGGCAGTGACGTGAGCGCCACCTTATTGCCCACGAAGCTCTTGTCCTGGAGGATCACCCGCTGATTGGTCAGGCCGATGAAGCCCGTCCCCACGCCGATGCAGTCGTAGACGGCGATGGGCTGTTCGCCCTGAAGAAGGCCGGCGACGATCATGTGCAGCTGCTCGGGCCGATCGTGCGCTACCTGGTTCATCCGACATCTTTCTGTTGGCGGGTCGAGGCGGCGCGTCGCAGGATCGACGGATCCGCTGTGTCCGGTTCGACCAGCATCCCCGATCCGGCGGCCTGGGCGATGCACCACGCCCTGAGCCCGCCGGGCACGAGTGCCTTCAACCCGATCCCTCCGGTGATGTGCGTGCCGACGAGCGAGCCGAACAGCCCCACGTGGAGGCCGCTCGACCTCAATCGCTCGTCCCTGAGGCTCGCGAGCAGAGCGTTCCTCACGTCTTCAGGTGACGCCGAGGCTGCCGGTACGAGCCGTTCGACGTGAGCCTTGACGATCGGACCAACCATCGCGTGCGGCCCTTTCGATGGCGCCTTCGTCACCACTGCTCGGGTAGCTGTAGAGGGCGGGGAGGCATCACGGCCGGGTGGGACGATTTCCGTCCGGTCGGCACCGGCATTGCTGTCCGTTCCGCCGCCCGCACCGGTGTGGGCGCTGGCTCCGGTGTCGAGGAGGGCAGCCAGTTCGAGGTGCAGGGCTGCCAGTTCGCGGTGGATCGCTGCAACGCGATGTGCCGTCGGCACGGGAGCGGGCGGCGGGGGCGCGATTTTCCGCCGGACTCCGTTCGAGATGGAGCATCGGAACAGCTCCGCCAGTGCCTCTGCCAACTCGATGCGGCACGCAGAGCCCTCGACGACGAGCGCAGCGGGGCCGGTGATCCGTTCGATCGTCACGGCAAGGTCGTCGAGCGTGGTGTGCACGCGACCAAAGCGCAATCGTTCGAGCTGCGTTGCACCGGTCACCTGCGGTGAGTAAACCGCCTGGTACGGATTGACGGCCAATTCCTCGACAGCAGGAAAATGCTGATCCCGGATGCCGCGCAAGGCTTTCCGGACTGCCTTGGCCTGTTTGCTCACCTGCTCCACAGGGTTCGAGACGGTGGTCCCATCGGCGAGGACCCACGGCTTTCCCTCGTCCGTGGCCTCCAGGACGGGCGACGGGAAATGCTTCCACTCGCTGACCAGGAATGTGCCCTTGACGGCGTTGTAGAACAGCCAATCGACCTCGGCCACCGGCTGCCCCGGCACGTCCACGCGGCAGTTGCTGAAGGCCCAGACGTGATCGTCGAGGAGCCGGTGGAGGCGGGCTACGTTGGCTGCGCGCGCAGTGTCCGCTGCAGTGCTGGTCGAGGGGAAATGAAGCATCGTGATCCTTGCGGCGTGGGGTGGTCAGAGCGGCGGGAAGATGCCTGCCGCCGACACGAGGAACGCGGCCGGTGCGGCCAGCAGCCAGCCGATCCGCCGTCGTCGTGCCTGCTTCACGGCGCGCACCAGCGCGTCGAAGTGCCCGACGACGTCGGCCGGGTTCCGGAGGGTCGGTGCGCTGCGTGTCCACGTATCAGGCTGGGCCGCGGCCGCGGACAGGAGTGCCACCTGATCGGGCGAGAACACCCCGGGGCGGCGTCCGAGCCATGCGCGGACCTCATGGGGCGTGAGGACGGAGACCGACTCGTGCTTCTCGCGCCGGGTGAGCTGACGGCTACCGACGACGACGATCAGGGCTTCGGCGGTCACGTCGTCACGAACCGCCGCGGAGAGCAACTTCGCGGCGCGGGCGCCCTCGTGTGCCGAGTTCCGGAGGTAGGGCACCCGGGTGCCGTTCACCATGAACGTTCCCTTGGCCGTCCAGATCCTGGCCCCCTCGTGGTGCTTCGTGTTGATCGTGAAGACGCCGGCCGGTCCGATCACCACGTGGTCGATGTCCGAGGACCGGGTGCCGACCGGGACGGCGTGCAGCACCGTCCATTTGGGACCGAGGGTGGCGAGGACACGGCCCACCAGGCGCTCGCCGAGCGCCCCTGCGTACCAGGACTGCGCGGACGCAGGCAGCAGCGGTACGCCGAACATCCTCCCCAGGAAACCGCGGGGTGGGGCCGCGGCCTGCAGCGTCAGTACCTGCTCCATGACGGCCTGCCCGGCAGCACGCCGGCGGAGCGGGCCGATGGTCGCGGGTGGAGCCGGAACCCCGCCCTTCGGACCGGCGTCCGGCGCAAGGCCTGCAGTCGATTCTGCTCTCAGGTCAGCAGTCATCGGGCGGTCCTCGACGTCATGGGTGTCCCCCGTGGGGTTCGCGTGACCGGACGGGATGCCCGGTCCCTTCGAACCTATGCCCGCTACCTCGTATGGCCGCGCCTGCTCGGCTCTGTTTGTCGGCAGGTTTGCATCAGGATGAACGCACCCGGACCGCGTCCGTCGCAGGCCTCAGCGGGCTTTCAGCAGCGCGATCGCCTGGCGCAGCCCTTCCTCCATGCTGACGCTCCTGTCATACAGCCATTGCAGCTGAAGACCGTCGAACGTACCGAGGAGCAGGCGTGCGGCCCATTCGGCGTCGATGTCCGCCCGGTACTCTCCCGAGCGCTGCCGCTCACGGACGTCCTGGGCGACGTTGTGTACCAGGCCCACGTAGCGGTCGTGGAAGTACCGGTGCGAGGCGTGAGAGGGCTGATGCGCTGTCGCCGAGGCCACCGCGTGCAGGGCGGTGAGTCCTGGCTGGTCCTCGTTGTGCGCGGCGATCGTGGGGAGGTCGTCGATGGTGATGCCCTTCTCCCCGGCGAGTTCCCGGGCGCGTTCGTCCCGCTCGGCGAGCACGGCCTGCTGCAGTTCCTGCTTGCTGCTGAAGTAGTGGAAGAGGGTGGCCTCCTGCACGCCCACGAGTTCGGCGACACGCTTGAGCGCCGCCCCCTCGAACCCTGCGGTCGCGAAGACGTCCGTCGCCGTCTCGACGATCATGCGCCGCCTCTGCTCGCCCTTCGCGTACGGCCCGCGCACTACTCTCCCTGTCATGGCCCCAGTGTAGGAGTGACCAGCAGCCCGGTGCGTCTCGGCTCCGGGTGACCCTTCTCGATGACGGACACCTCAGGGAAGCAGCGGCGCCGGACGTTTCAGCTCAGGATGTCCTTGGTGCTGAAGCGCCCGTACGCCAGCGCTCCGAAGACCGCGATGTACCCGGCCTGGAGCAGGGCGTTGTCGAGGAACGAGGTCCACACGATGGGCTGCCGCAGGAAGTCGGCGAACCCGAGCCAGTAGTTGGTGAACAACCACGGGTGCAGCCACTCGAGCTGCGGCAGGGCGCCGAGGATCTGCGCGACGGCGGCGAGCGCGGCCGTCGCGGCCATCGCTCCGACAGGAATGGTGGTGAGGGTCGAGATGAACAGGCCGATCGCGCTGAGACCCAGCAGGGACACCGTCACGTACAACGCCAGGAGGAGCAGCCGCCCGAAGTAGCCGCCGATCCCGACGGTGTCACCCGAGAGCAGCGTGACCGGTCCTATGGGGAAGAGGATGGCGCCGATGATCGCACCGGTGACGACGACCGTGAGCGTGGCGACGAAACAGAACACGGCAGCGCCGGCGTACTTGACCAGGAGCAGCCGGATGCGCCCCGCCGGTGCGACCAGCAGATAGCGCAGGGTGCCGAGGTTGGCCTCACCGGCGATGGTGTCGCCGGCGACGACACCGATGGTCAGGGGCAGGAACAGCGGGATGGCGACGGTGAGGGCGGTCAGGGAGACGAACAATCCATTCTCCGTGATGCTGTTGAGGAAGGCGGGACCGCGCCCACTGGCGGAGCCGTCCGAGGACACCCGGACGACGACGGCGATGAGGATGGGGATCAGCGCCAGGGCACCGATCATTGCCCAGGTACGGAGCCGCCGGAACAGCACAGTGATCTCCGACAGGACGAGCGTGAGCCCGAGCGAGCCCTTCGGCCTGGCCTCGACTGCGGTTCCGTCAGCCTGCGACATCGAATCCCTCTCCTGTGAGCGCGACGAACCGGTCCTCGAGCGAGGCGCCGCTGGCTTCGAATCCGCGCACCCTGACATCGGCGTGCACCAGCGCCGCGTTGACCGTCTCCGGCTGCAGGCCGTCGACGGACAGCTCCGCGGTGATGACGTCGTCGCGCCCGTGCAGTTGCGGCGTGAGGCCGAGTCCGGTGAGCACGCGGTGTGCGTCCGCGTAGTCCGGAGTCTCGATCCGGACCCGGGCGGTACCGACGGCTCGGAGCTCATCGAGCGTGCCCTGCGCCACGAGCCGACCGGCGCTCATCACCGCGATCATGGAGCACATCTGCTCCACCTCCGCGAGCAGGTGGCTCGAGACGAAGATCGTGGTGCCGTCGTCGGACAGGGATTTGATGAGGTTGCGGACCTCCCGCGTGCCCTGCGGGTCGAGGCCGTTGGTGGGCTCGTCGAGGATGAGCAGATCCCGGGGAGCGAGCAGGGCATTGGCGATGCCGAGGCGCTGCTTCATCCCCAGCGAATAGGCGTGGGCCCGTTTCTTGGCAGCATGGCCGAGGCCGACGCGCTCGAGGGCGGCATCGACGCGAGCGTTGCGTGTGGAGGGGGACGTGTGGCGATCTGCTGCGTCGAACCGCTGCAGATTGGCACGGCCGGAGAGGAACGGGTAGATGGCCGGCCCCTCGACGAGGGCTCCCACCCTGGGTAGGACGCCCCGCGCGTCGCGCGGCATCACGCCGTCGAGCAGTCGGATCTCGCCGCTCGAGGCGGCGCTCAACCCCAGCAGCATCCGGATGGTGGTGGTCTTGCCGGACCCGTTGGGCCCGAGGAAGCCGAAGACGGTGCCGCGCGGGACGGCGAGGTCCACGCCGTCGACGGCCTTCTGCTGGCCGAAGGTCTTACTGAGGCCATGCGTCTCGATGGCGAAGCGCGCGCCCGTCACCGCGCAGTCCGAACCGTGGGTCCGGACTGCGCGGGTGCTGCTGCGGTCACTGCTGGGCGGCAGCGACGAGCTGGTCGACGCCTACAGCGCCTGCGAGGATACGGCCGTCATCGGTGATGAGAACGGAGACGAGCGAGGTCTGCAGGGCGCGCCCGCCGTCGACCTGCATGAGAGCCTGCTCGAGCAGGGCCTGCGCTCCGGCGACCTCCTCGGGGTCCATGCCCGGCTTGATCTCCATGATGTCGCCCATGCCGGCGCTCTCGCCCGTGCCGGGGTTCAGCCCGAGCTTGGCCGCGCTGCCGGCAGGCAGCTCGACGATGGTGCTCCAGTCCTCGCCGATGATCGTGGGCCGCTCGGGGTCCACGGCCTCGGGATCGAGCGAGCCGCGCTTGGCTTCGAGCTCGGCGCGAGCCTCCTCGGCTGTTGGCAGTTCGGTGACGGTGGCGCCGGCCGGGGC
Organism: Arthrobacter sp. TJ-266; assembly: GCF_058269115.1. Classification (NCBI taxonomy): domain Bacteria; kingdom Bacillati; phylum Actinomycetota; class Actinomycetes; order Micrococcales; family Micrococcaceae; genus Arthrobacter; species Arthrobacter sp. TJ-266. Next base: position 342,247 of record NZ_JBZCNC010000004.1, on the reverse strand, counting down.
GGCGAACTGGAAGATGCTCGCATCCGGTGCGGTGAAGTCGACCGAGCTGAAGCCGGCCTGGAAAGCGGCTTCCTCCTGGCCCTTGGCCTGGACGGTGACGCTGAGCGGAACGCCGGTCTCGGAATCGACGGCCACCGAGATGGAGCCGATCAGGGTCGCGGGATCCTCGGGTGTCAGGAGGAGCTCGTAGGCGCTCCGGCCGGCGACGCGGCTGGTGCCGTCCACGGTCACCTCGGTGCTGGGATCCACCTCGGCGAGGAAGACCTGAGCGAGTTCGGCCGGCGTGCGGGGGAGGTTCTGCACCTCGGGGTATTCGGCTGCCTTCTGCTGCAGGGTGGCCTCGAGCTCGGCCTTGACCTGCTCCTTGTCCGGCAGGCCGGCGTGGACGGCCTCGTTGGTCTGGGAGTTGTAGCTCCAGACCTCGTCCTCGTTCACGATGACGTCACGCTGCGCGAGCTGATCCAAGACCTGCACACGGGCCTTCTCCGGGCCGTCGACGTACACCTGGGCGGTGTGCTCACCGGTCAGCAGTTCGAGCGCGGTGGAGGTGGGGTCAGAACTCGAGGTGGCGCCCGGCGGGGTGGCCATGGCGAGGTCCGGCAGTCCGAGGTCCGACGACTGCTCGACGGTGCCCGAGTAGGCGTCGTCGGAGCTGGTGGCCACGAACTCGAGCAACTCCTGAGCGGTCTTCGCGGGCAGCTGTGGTTGTGCCTCGGCCACTGCGGAGCCGCTCACGGCGGCACCTACGATGACGACCGGGACGATGCCGGCGGGGAGCCAGCGCCAGTTCTTGTTCATGAGAGAGCCTTCCGAACGATTACGTACCCCACTTGAGCCACACGCTACACCTCGGGGCCGACATGTTCTACAACGTGTAGTAGTGGAACGAATGGGAGGTGGAGTGCGTGCCGTGATTCCGTCGTCGAGCGGGAACGGGCGCGCCTACCGACCTCCCCCGGGTGGCCCCGCAGGGCTAGCGGCCCACGCGCCGGCGGCCGGCGACGCTCTCCGCGACGCCGATCAGGAGCACTGCCGCGATCACCGACACGATGAAGCCGAGGACGTTCAACTCGAAGATGTTGCCGGTGTGGAGCAGGCTCGCGATCGAGCCGCCGATCACCGACCCGACGAGGCCCAGCAGGAGGGTGGCGATGAAGCCCAGGTTCTGCCTGCCGGGCTTGATGAGGCGTGCGAGCGCACCGATGATGAGCCCCGCAACGATGAATCCGATCATGATCTGCTCCTTGTCGATGAGCGCGAGAGGGAACCAGGCCTGCAACCCGTCGGCTGAAGGGTGCGACGCCTTGCCGCGGGTGGCCTGACCATCAACGATAGAGGAATGCAAAGCATGCTGAGGAATTTTCGATGACCGGGAGGACGACCGGGAAGAGGGAGTGTGGCGAATCGCACGGCGCAGTCTCCGCCGGCCGGTCCAGACCCCACGGAGCGAGCAGAATCATGGGGCTCGCGGTCGGGTGGGTGCTCGTGCTGGTCGGCGTCGCCGCCCTGGTGCTGCCGGGACCGGGATTGCTCGCCTTGGTTGCCGGGCTGGCCGTCCTGGCGCAGCAGTACGACTGGGCGCGGCGGGCGCTGCAGCCCGTCAAGAGCAGGGCCTTCGCGGCGGCAGCGCAGGGGGTGCGGACCACCGGCGCCATCGTGCTGAGCTTCACCGGCGCACTCCTGCTGATCATCGTCGGCGTGGTGTGGGGTCTGCAGCCGCCGGTGCCCGGCTGGTGGCCGCTCGAGGAGCGCTGGTGGTTGCCCGGCGGCTGGAACGTGGGATCGGGGCTGATCATCTCCGGCGTGCTCGCGGCCGTCTTCATCGTCTACAGCATCAGGAGGTTCAGGCCGGGCGCGTCACGGTGACGGCGTGGAACGCGTCAGTTGCACGAGCCCTGCATCAGGCGCCGAGTGCGCGCACCTGCTCCAGAAGCTCGAAGGCCTTCTCGTCAGCGCCTGCCTCCGAGTACAGGCGTGCCGCCGCGGAGAGGTGGTGCTCGGCCTGCTTCCGTGAACCCCGCGCCAGGTAGTACTGGCCGAGGCAGTACTCGAGTTCGGCGTCGGCCTCGAAGTCGAGGAGATCCCGACCCTGAGTGAGCTGCTTCAGGAGGGACTCTGCCTCGGCGAGGTCCTCCATGACCAGTGCAACCCTCACCCGGGTCAGCTTCAACTGAAGTATCTGAGCCTCGGTGCCGACGAGCGACAGGCCGATCCCCGCCTTCCTGATCGATTCGCGAACCGAGTCGTCGAAGACACCGGCCTGCAGCTTCAACCAGGCGCTGGCGCTGTGGAAGTCGGACCACAAGTGGAGATCGGCCTCGGGCAGGAGCAATCGGGCGGCAAGTTCGTGCTGGTGCCTGCCCTCGGCCACGTCACCCCGCCGGAAAGCGACGTTGCCGATGGCCCAGGCCCCCTGCGCGATGGTGACGGAGGGGACGGACGGCGTGGCGCCCGTGATATCGAGTCCGAGGGCCACTTCCCAGGCCTCGTCGAGATCACCCATCACTGCGAGGGCTGCGATCAACGTGAATGCGGTCTCCATGCGTGCCGGCGCAGCTTTGCTCAGTACCTCCGCAACGGTCATGGACTCCCGTGCCAGCTCGAGCGCCCTAGTGAGGCGTCCGGTGCTCCGTGCGATGACCGACAGGCGACCCAGGACGATCGCGTGGAGTTCGGGTACCGGTGGCATCAGCGTCGAAGCCTCCATGCGCAGAAGTACGGCCTCGGCCTCACGAAGTCGACGCAGTGCGATGAGTGATTGCGCCTGCAGCATCGACATGAGCCACCACGCCGACCCGTTCCGTTGCTCCTGGGCGATGTTGGCGGCGTGTTCGGCCTCAGCGGCCGCGAGTTCGTCATCCCGCATATTCCGGGCGCTGTTGGCCGCGAAGACCGCGAGAGTGAGAGCTGATTCGTCCCCGGCCGTCGGCGTCTCGACCCACCAGGTGAGGGTGCGCGCGTCCATGCCGAGACGCTCCGCGAAGTGCTGCACCATGCCGGGCGTCGGCTGGCGCTGGTCATGCTCGAGGAGCGAGATGAACCGGCTGGAGTACGCGCCGTCGCCCAGTTCCACCTGCGTCATGCCTTTGGCGGTGCGCGCCTGGCGCAGCATCTCGCCGAACCTCATGGAATCACCGTTGTCATCGAACCTGTCGAACCCCCCTCGAGCACGGCCACGAGGCCCGGACCACGCCGGCATCGACTCGTGACTCCCCATGTCTAGCAGACCCCTTGGACATTCACTACAACGTCGTAAACGCCGTCCCCGGGTACCGAGGCCCCATAGCCCGGTCAGCGCGTGATCGGGGTGCCGAGTTCGCGCAGGTAGGAGGAGAACCCCCCGGGCGCGCGGCCCACCGTGCGCGAGGACGTGGCGACCTGCAGCGCGGCGGTCGCCGTCCATCGTGCGCCGGAGGCCTTCGCCCGGGCCGCGAGATCGACGTCCTCGTCATGTGCCAGTGGCCGGAAACCGCCGACCCCCTCGTAGGTGCTGCCCCTGATCCCCAGATTCGCGCCGTGAACGTGACCATGCCCTTCGACCGCGGAGTACGAGTCCGCCCAGAGCTGCAGCCGCTCGGTGTTGTCGGCGGTGAGGACGGGCCGGACGGTGCCCAGCACGAGGTCGTGGTCCGCCGCGAGCCGGTGGAAACGAACCAGCCAGTCCCGCGGCACCGTCGTGTCCGCGTCGGTGGCCGCGATCCACGTATGGCTCGGCAAGCTGCGTGATCGCGCCAGCGCGAAGCGGACGCCTGCGTGCCGGGCCGCTCCCACCGAACCGAAGGAACCGGCGATGACAGAGACGCCCGGCGTCCTGCGGGCAATGCGTTCCGATCCGTCCGTGCACCGATCGAGGACCACCGTGACCGAGACCAGGACCCGCGGGATGGTGCGCAGCAACTGCCTGCGCGCGGTGTCGAGCGATGCCAGGCAGTCGGGCAGCGAGTCCTCCTCGTTGCGGGCGGGGACGACGACGGCCACCTGACCGGGCATCACAGCAGGCCCTCGCGCCGAGCCACCGACGTTGCAGGAGCGGGAACGAGCACTTCCAGCAGGAAGTCCTCCTCGGTGTGGAGGGCCAGGGTCGACAGGCCGGAGAGGCGGCGCACGCGCTCGTGCACGGCGTCGCCGTCGAGCTCCCAGCCCTCGATCGGGTAGCGCCAATGGCAGAGCACGAGGACGCCGTCGTCCGTGAGTGAGGTGCGGATGAGGCGTATGACGTCGTCGAGCTGGTCCGAGGAGAGGAAGTAGCCGGTCTCGGAGAGAACGATCAGGTCGAAGGGACCATCATCCTCCGGCCAGTCGCGGGGAACGGTGGCGAGCCGGGCCGTCGCGGCCTCGTCGAGGATGAGCGCCTCGTTCGTCCGGCGGACCGCGGTCTCGCTGGTGTCGAGCGCCAGGAGCATGTCGGAACGCGCGGCCAGATCCTGGGTCAGGGCGCCGACCGAGCAACCGATCTCGAGGGTCCGTTCGAAGCGCTGCCGTGGCAGGCTCCCCATGGTCAGGGCTCGTTTGCGCTGCTCGTAGAAGCGGTCCGTCACGTCCCACGGATCGGCCTTGTCCTGGTGCAGCCGTTCGAAGGTCGAGGAGCCACCACTGACGAAGAAGGCTTCGACGTCGCGCTCGAAGTGCTCGATCACGGCGGGAGTGAGCAGGACCTCGTCACCGGGCGCGTCGGAGAGGGGCGCCGTCTGCGATACGTGGAGAGCGAGGGCCGAGCGCTTCCGCTCGTGGTCGTCGGGGTCGAGCCTGTGCAGGGTGAGGTCAGCGAGGTCCTGCGCCTGGTCCGTCGCCGTACCCCAGTGCCACAGCCAGATGGGGTATTCGAGCAGCGCGATGTCCCGCGCGGAACACACCTCGGCGGCAGCGTGTCCGACGACGTCGTGGTCTGTGTGTCCGTCGCGTCGCCAAGGCGCTGCGACGAGCGTGCGCGGATCGTCGCCGTCGCCCAGATGGCGGAGGAGGGCGGCTTCGACCGCGGGGCGGGTGAGGCCTCCGTCGGGCAGTCCCTCGAAGGTGAGCTGCGCGGAGGGCGCCAGCACCTGCAGGGCGCCGCTCACCTCCGCACGCCGTACCTCGGCGAGCTGCTCGGGGGCGTGGGTGGGGGAGGAGGGGTGGGAGCCCTCGCCGTCGGTCAGGACGACGACGTCGCAGCGGACGCCCTCACGCGCGAGACGGGCGAGCAGGCCGCCGGCGCCGAGGGTCTCGTCATCGGGATGTGCGGCGAGGAGGACGAAGCGCGCGGGGAGCCGACCGTCGAACAATTCGTCCACCCGCAGCTCGTCGGTGGCCTCCCGGTCCTGCTGCCAAATGCGCCAGTGACTCTCCGGTGTTCCTTCGGCGTCGTGCGTGAAGGTCACCACGGTGATACGCCCCCGTGCGCGAGATCCAGGACGCGCTGCCCCAGCGAGGCGTCGTCGCGTTCCGCGTGGTGCTGGCGGAGGTAGAGGTTCAGGTCGGCGACCCGTGCGGCATGCTGCTCGTCGAAGGCCAGCGGCTGCGGACCCAGTGCGTGGGACGCGGCTTCGAGGACCAGCTCGGCGGACCGGAAGGCGGAGGCGCGGACCCGTGCCGCGATCAGGGCGCCTTGCTGGCCCGCCGCGCGTCCGGTGTCGACGGCGTCCGCCGCATCGGCGAGAAGGGTCCGGGTCTCGTGAAGGGCGGTGTCGACCCGGCCGAGGTGCATGAGCATCACCTGGTCAGGGGAGCGCCGCCCTGCGGCACTCAGGAGCGTTCTGGCGACGCCGAGCGCGCCGCCGTACCAGCAGGCAGCCACACCCATCCCGCCCCAGGCGAAGCCGTCGCGCCGGAGATACCAGTCGGTGGCACCCAGCGGTGTCGCGGCCACCGTATCGAAGGTCACCGAGCAACTGGTCACGAGCGGTAGGCCGTGGCTCACCCAGGTGTCCGCCGGCTCGAACGTCACGCCGTCACGTCGGAGGTCGACGGCGAAGGCGCGGCGCCCGCCGTCGACCCGCGCCGTCACGACGGCATGATCGAGGTGCTCGGCGAGGGAGCACCAGGGCTTCGTGCCCGTGAGCGTCCAGGCCCCGTCCGGTTCCTCCGAGGCCTGGAGCGCGAGCCCGGGGCTCTCGGCGGCGAAGACTCCCCAGACGCCTGATGGGGGGAGCGCCGTCGGCGCTCCTCGATTCGCCTGATCGATGATGGCCAGCGCATCGAGGTGTGGTTCGACGACGCGGGCGACCGACAGGTCGATGGCGGCGAGGGTGGTGAGGGCGTCCCACGTCTCGGCGGTCCGTCCCGACCCGGGAGAGGGAACGCCGTCGCCGAGCGCGTGGGCGAGGGCGAGCGATCTCACGAGCGACCCTCGTGCCGCATTCGCCTGGAGTGTCAGTGAATCCAGGGGTGACGCGACCCCGGTGGTCGTCACGCGCGGCCGACTCTCGAACGGTGGATCCGGGGGCGGGTCATCTTCGCAGTGTACTGACCAGTCCGCAATCGGCATTCGGTCTTGACTTCCGAGCGCCCGGCGGGAACCTACCCCTGCTCACGCCTCCGGAGGGAGCGCCTCGTGGTGTTCGAGGCCCTTGGTGCGGCGGTCCTCTTTCATCTCGGCCTCGAACAGGTGCCGCTTGCCCTCGACGAGGGAGTCGCGGGCCTCCTTCTCGAAGGCCTTGAACTCGGCGTAGTAGTGGTCGTCGTAGTCCTCCATGATCTGGAAGGTCCAGCGACCCTTGATCACGTTGCGCCCGATGATCTCCGTGGCCAGTTTGTCTGCGATCTCCGTGTGGCCGGCCTTGCGGAACAGCTCCTCGGCGTCGGACAGGTTGAGATCGGCCTTGCCCGTCAGGCGGTGGAAGCCGTAGAGGTAGCCGCGGGCGTGCTCCACGACCTCGAGTGCCTCGGAGAGTTTGCCGAGGGCCTCGACGGTGATGTCGGAGACGCCCTCAGGGCGCTGATGGGTTGCGTCGGGACCGGGGGTGTCGATGGTTGCCATGCTCGTACCGTACCCACTTCCGCCGACGGTCAGACAGTGCAGACGCGCCCCTCTCCCGCGGTGGCCGGGGCGACCGGGCCACGCGTAGGTGCGCAATCCCGGATCAGGCGCCGGGGTGCGTGACTAGCCGAGCTCCGGCTTCGCGATCACCGCGATGTCGTCGTCGCCCCGGCCGGCCCGCTGCGCTTCCGTGAGGGACTGCAACAGCGCTGTGACGGCGGGCAGCGGATCGGGTGTGGAGCGGAGGATCAGCCTCGCGTCCTTCGCCAGCAGGTCGGCGGAGAACTGGGTGTCGCCGAAGGTGCCGCCGGTGATCACAGGCCCCTTCATGCCGGCGATGACGCCGAGGCCCGTGCCTGTGAGGAGGTCCATGACCGCGGCGGCGTCGAGGCCGTTGGCGGCGCCGAGGCGCAGTGCCTCCACGAGTCCCTGCAGCGAGACGCCCAGCGCGAGGTTGGCGAGGAGCTTGCCGGTCGCGGCGTCCGACGGCGTGGCGACACGGCGCAGGCGCTCCGGGTCGGCCCACAGCGCGGCGAGGGGCTCGACGACGTCGACGTCCACCTCAGCACCTCCGAGGAGCACGCCCAACTGCCCGGCACGCGCGGGCGCGAGGCTGCCGATCACGGGCCCGTGCACGTAGCGGACGCCCGCGGCCGACGCGTACTCGGCGAACTCCCGGGCGTCCTCGGGGGAGACCGTCGTGACGTCGAGCCACACGGCGTCCGCGGGCACCTCGAGACCGGACAGCACCACATCCCGGACGGTGTCCGGGCCGAAGAGGACGGTCATGACGACGTCGGCGCCGCGCACGGCGTCCTCCGCCGTTCCTCCCACCGTTGCCCCGGCGTCGCGGAGGCGGTCGACGGCGCCCGGGGTGCGGTTCCAGGCGGTGACGTGGTGACCCGCGGCGACGAGGTGCACGCCGAGTTCGTGGCCCATGCGGCCGACGCCGAGCAGTGCGATCTTCATGCTGTCCTCCAGGAGTTGCGGGGTGGTCGGGTGATCAGTCTTCGCTGACCTGATAGCGGAAGGTGTCCCGCTTCACGTGCAGGTCCCAGAGGTGACCGGCGAGGACGTCGGGATCCTTCTCGGGATCACCCTCGACGATCGCGCCGCCGATGATGAGCTGCGACACGTGGATACCCTCCTCCCCGAGTACCTCGTGCAGGAGCTGGGCGTAGGCGGCCTGGCCTGCGAAGGCCACCGAGGTACCGGTGAAGGACCGGCCGGGCTTCACGGCGGAGCCGCCGTTGACGAAGAGGATGGTGCCGCGGTTCTCACCGAGGAACCGCATGCCGGGAACCACCTGGTGCACGGCGGCGACGGGTCCGTAGATGGAGAACTCGACCGGCCCCCGGAGGTCCTCCGGGGTGGTCTCGAGGACGGGACGCATGAAGTCCTTCTGCGGCAGCGGGCTGTACTGGAGCACCTCGATGGGACCGAGGGTCTCCGTCGCAGCCTCGAGCGCGGCGGCGATGGACGCGGGGTCGCGGACGTCGGCGACGAACCCGCGGGCGTGCACGCCGACCTTCCCGAGGTCCTCCGCCAGAGCGTCGAGCTTGCCCTGGTTGCGGGAGATGAGAGCCACGGAGAATCCCTCGGCGCCGAAACGCCGAGCTACGGCGGCCCCGAGGCCGCGTCCTGCACCGATGATCGCGAGAGTAGTCATGACAGGTGTAAGCCGGGAGGCCCCGTGATCATTCCGTCATCATTTCGTGATCGTCCCGTTGTCATCACTCACGCAGGGAGGGGCCTGCCACAGACGCTCAGTCCGGAGCCCGGCCGGACAGCCGCTCGACACCGACCAGCAGGGCAGAATGGTCGAGTGCGCCGTCGCCGGTCGCGACGAGCGAGGCCATGAGTTGCCCGAGCAGTCCGCTCATCGGCAGCACCACGGAGGCGTCGCGAGCCGTCGCGAGTGCTATTCCGAGATCCTTGTGATGAAGCTCCGCGCGGAAACCGGGAGTGAACGAGTGCTCCAGCATCCCCGCGGCCTTCCGCTGCAGCACCGTGCTTCCCGCCAGCCCCCCTCCGAGCACCTCGACGGCCGCCGCCAGGTCCACGGCCTGGGCATCGAGCAGTGTCAGGGCCTCGGCGAGGATCTGGATGTTGCCGGCAACGATCAACTGGTTCGCGGCCTTCACCGTCTGCCCTGAACCCGCGGGTCCCACGTGGACGATCGTGCTGCCCAGCACCTCGAGGACCGGCCGCGCACTGTCGAGGTCCGACGACGAACCGCCCACCATGACGGACAGCGTTCCGTCGATCGCAGCCTGCTCCCCGCCGCTCACCGGTGCATCGAGAACGCGGATGCCGCACGCGGCACCCTCGTCGGCGATTCGTCGGGAGGTCCCCGGGGCGATCGAACTCATGTCGATCAGGAGCGTCCCGGGTGCCGCGGCTCCGAATACGCCGCCGTCGCCGAGCACCACGGCCTCGACGTCCGGCGAGTCGGGGAGCATGGTCACCACGATGTCCGCACCGGCCACCGCGTCGGCGATGCTGGCCGCTGCCCTCCCGCCGTGTTCCTCGAGGGCTGCCGCTCGGGCCGGTGAGCGGTTGAACCCCGCGACCGCGTGGCCTGCGTCGACGAGATTGCGGGCCATGGGCAGGCCCATGATGCCGAGGCCGAGGAAGGCAACGGTGGCCGCGCTGGTCGTGGTGGTCGATGGGGTCATGAGACGGTCTCCTCCTGGTGCATGGCCGGCAGGTTCCAGCGGTTGTCGATCAAGCCGATGGCGCGGCGCGCGCGCGCGGCGAGGGCATCGAGGTCGCCGTCGTCGTCGAAGGCGTCCCGCACGAGGTCGCGGCTGAGCCCGATCAGCGCGGCACCGGCCGTGAGGTAGCCGGGTGCCTCGTCGATCAGCACACCGCCGGTCGGGAACAGCGGGATCTCCGGGAGCGGCCCGGCGAGTTCCTCGATGTAGGCGATCCCCCCCACCGGACCCACGGGAGACACCTTGACGGCCTCGACGCCGTAGCCCCACGCCGTCACGATCTCCGTGGGGGTCAGCGCCCCCGGGATGAAGGACACCCCGCGCGAACGTGCCGCGGCGATGACCCGCGGGTCGGCGATCTGACTCACCAGGAACTGCGCGCCGGCGTCGATCGCGGCCAGCGCCTGCTCCTCGGTGCGGACGGTTCCCGCACCCACGACGACGTGGGACGGGAGCTCGCGCCGGGCGGCGGCGATGGCTTCGAGCGCGCCCGCCGTGGTCAGGGTGATCTCGACGGCAGGGATCCCGTTGTCGGCCAGGACGCGGCAGACGTCGTGGAAACGCTCGGCGTGCTGTGCGCGGAGCACGGCGACCACCGGGCGTTCGGCGAGCCGTGCGGTGAGTGCGGTCATGAGGCTGGCTCCTGAGCTGGTTCTCGTGCTGGTTCTCGTGCTGGGTCAGGTGACGGGTGAGGTGGCGGGGCAGGTGGCTCGCGCACCTCCGTCCGCAGGTCGGCGAGTGCCTCGGCTGCACAGTCGAGTCGGGCAGCGGAGGCGAGGCCGCCGTGATAGATGTGCAGCTCGTCGGCTCCGGCTGCGACCAGCGAGCGCCAGTGGGAGCGCAGGGACTGCGGGTCGGCCGGCGACGGCGGTAGGACGGTCGTGTACGCGCCCGTCCGCAGCCCCCGGTGCCGCGCCGTCACCTCCTTCGTCCGTCGCACCCGCTCGCGGCTCGCGGCCCCGTGCTCCCAGGCGTCGACGACGACGGCATCCGGTCCCTGACGGTCGCTGCGGTCACCCTCCTTCCGTGGGGTGACAAGGGCCTCGAGAGAGGTGTTCGGACCTGTTGCCCACGGGTCGGGCGCCGCGAAGAACGCGAGGTCCCTGACACCACCGGCTCTCGCGGCCTCGCAGGAGGCGTCACGGACCGCCGCCGTGGCCCTGCGGCGGACCGCGAGGACAGCGTCGGCGGCGTCGTCGAGCACGTCCGCGACGCAGGGCGCCCCCGTCCCGATGCCGTGGCGCACGAGGATACGTAGGCGCTGCACGTCCACGCCCGCGTCCCCGTACGCCACGGTGCAGGGCGGGCAGAAGCACAGGGAGAGGAGGCCCTCGTCGGTGGTGCTCCAGTCCGCACCCGCGGACTTCTCGTGGGTCGACTGGTGCGCGACTCCCAGCGGTCCGCACGCCTCGATGATCATCGCGTCCGCGGCGGTACTGCGCGCCGCCTCCGCGACCAGCGTGCCCGCGTACCGGACGACGTCGGGTTGGGACGGGCACAGCGCGTAGGCGTAGGTCTCGTCGAAGGCGTTCATGACGCACAGGTCCGGCGTGTCTGCGCCCGCCCCGTCGGCGTGCGTGATCACCACCCAGGCGCGGGTGCGGATGCCGGAACCCGCGAGGAGATCGCGCGCGCCGGTGAACGAGTGCGAGCCCGTGGGCTCCGCCGCGTTCCGCGGGCGCAGCCGGGACTCGCCCCAGATGTGGTCGCGGACCGGGAAGTACACGCCCGACGGCGCGTCGACGACCCGGCGGTCCGGCCGCCTCGGTGTCGCCGCGCGCACCGCATGGTAGGCGGCGGCGAGGGTGACGTCGTCGAATCCCAGACCCGCGAGTTCGGCGGCGGACGCTCGGGTGGGCACGTCCCAGGGGTAGGCGTAGAGCGTTGCCGCGAGGGGTTCCATCAGAAGCGGGGGAGCGTCGGCGAGTAGGCGGGCTGGATGCCCTGCATGTACCCGGTGTCGTCCCGCGTCGTCCGTCCCGATGCGACGTACACGGCATGGAGGCGGGCGAGCTGGTCGAGGTCCAGCTCGACTCCGAGGCCGGGCGTCGTCGGGACCGCCACCGTGCCGTCGTGGATCTCGAGCACGCCCGACTTCACCACCTCGTCCGCGCTGTTCCACGGGTAGTGGGTGTCGCACGCGTAGGCGAGCTGCGGGGTGGCGGCGGCGACGTGCGTCATGGCTGCGAGGGAGATGCCGAGATGTGAGTTGGAGTGCATCGACATCCCGATGCCGAGGGCGTCGCACAGGGCGCCGAGTTCTCGGGTGTGCCGGAGCCCGCCCCAGTAGTGATGGTCCGACAGGATGATCTGCACCGAGTCCTTGAGCACGGCTTCCCTCACCTGCTCGGGCGTGACGACACACATGTTCGTCGCCAGCGGGATCCCGGCCTCGCGGGCCACGGCGGACATCGCGTCCAGTCCGAGCACGGGATCCTCGAAGTACTCGAGCGTCCCACGGAGTTCGCGGGCCACCATCAGCGCCGTCTCCACCGTCCAGGCGCCGTTCGGATCGATCCGCAGGGGGTGGCCCGGGAAGGCCGCGGCGAGCGCGCGGATGGCGGCGATCTCCTCCTCCGGCGGGAAGACCCCTGCCTTGAGCTTGATCGACCCGAACCCGAATGCATCGATCAGGACGCGTGCCTGCCTGACGATCCCCTCGGGGTCGAGGGCGGGCCCCCAGGCGTCCTCGGTGACCTCCCCGTGCGTCCCGCCGGTGTCGCTGCCGGCGGTCGGCGGATGCTCGCCCCACTTGTAGAAGAGGTACGCACTGTAGGGGACGTGCGTGCGGACGGCGCCGCCGAGCAGCTCCGACACCGGCAGGCCGGTCAGGTGCCCCTGGGCGTCGTGGCACGCGACGTCGATGATCGAGTACACGACGCGTCGCTGCAGCCGCGACAGCGGCCCGGCGTCGCCCCCGAGCACCTCGTTGACCGTCCGCTCGATCCCGTTGAGATCGAAGACGCCGGCACCGACGAGGGCCGGGCGTACCTGCTCGAGGCGGTCGAGCACCTCGCGTTCGCCGGAACCTTCGCCCAGTCCGATGACCTGGCGACCCGCGCCGTCCTCGACCACGAGCTGCAGGATGGTGCGGAGCGCGAGGGGTTCGTGGACGCCGTTGGAGTTCAGCAGCGGGGGGTCGCGGAAGGCGATGGGGGTGATGATGAGGTCCTTGATCTGCACGATCAGCCTTTCGTGGCGCCGGAGGTTATGCCGCGGATCAGCGACTTCTGCATGAGCAGGTAGATGACGAGGCTCGGAAGCAGCGCCAGGAGGGCGCCGGCGAGCAGCACGCCGGGGCCCACCTGGGCGTCGTTGCGGAGCACGGACAGGGCCACGGTGAGCGTGTAGTCCGAGGGATCATCGGCGGCGATCAGCGGGAGCAGGTACTGGTCCCAGATCATCATGAAACCGAAGATCGTCGCGACACCGAGCACGGGCTTGCAGAGCGGGAGGATGATGAGCCACAGCATCTTCAGCTCACCCACGCCGTCGAGCCGTGCGGCTTCCTCGATCTCGTCCGGGATGTCCTTCATGAACTCGGTCATGACGAGGATCGAGAACCCCCAGACCGCGACAGGCAGGATCACTCCGAAGGGGGTGCCCCGCAGGCTGACACCGATCAGGGGCAGATCGCCGATGACCTGCGAGAGGGGGATGGCGATCACCTCCTCCGGCAGCATCATCGTCAGCAGGAACAGGAGCAGCACGAGGCCCGCGCCCCGGAAGCGGTGACGGGCCAGCGCGTAGGCCGTGAGGATCGAGACGGCGATCTGCAGGGCCAGCCCGCCGCCCACGATCACGAGTGAGTTCGCGAAGTAGCCGAACACGCCCTTGTCCGCGGCGACCTCGAAGGGCCTGAGCGAGGGATCGTTCGGGAAGAGGCTCACGCGCGTGGAGTCGGTACTCGCGTCGAAGGCGCCGGACACGATCACCACGAACGGTGCGGCGAAGATGCAGAGGATGACGACGGCGAGGACCACTCGGAGCACGTTGGGTGCGGTGACTCCGGGGCGCCAGCCGAGCGCGGTGTCGAACTGCTGGTTCGGACGGCGGGTGGGAGTGCTCATCTGTCCTGCCTCCGTGAGGTGATCAGCCTGACGCCGATGGTCAGCGCAAGGGTGACGAGGAGCAGCAGGACCGACGCCGCCGACGCCACGCCGATGTCGTTCTGCTGGAAGCCCAGCGAGTAGATGCGTGTCATCCACACCTCCGTGGATCCTGCGGGTCCGCCGCCGGTCAGGACGTACACCTCCGTGAAGGTCCTGAGGCTGCGGATGGCGGCGAGTGTCAGGACCACCGAGATGGATGCTCGCAGCCCGGGGAGCACGATGTAGCGCAGCCGCTGCCCGAGGGACACGCCGTCCACGGCGGCGGCCTCGTAGTAGGTGCGATCGATACCCGCGAGGCCGGCGAGGATGATGACCATGGTGTAGGGCGCGCTCGTCCAGATGCCGACGAGCATGACGTACCACAGGGCCGTGGCCGGATCGGAGAGGAACTGCTGCGGGGGGATGCCGAGGGCTCCGAGGATGCTGTTGAGGAACCCGGTCTCCGTGGGGAAGAAGAGGATGCGCCAGATCTCACCGATCACGGCGATCGCGGTGACGACCGGCAGGAACACGGCCGTCCGGACGACGAAGAGTGTCCGTGATTGTCCCTCGAGCAGCAGGGCCAGCACGAGGCCGATGACGAGAGCGCCCACGGTCTGCCCGATGCCGAGGACCACCGTGTTGCCCAGGGCGTCCTGGAACCGTGGGTCCCCGATGACCTGCGCATAGTTGTCGAACCCCACGAGGATGTCGCCGAGGAAGGGTTGCACCTTGAAGGCGCTGAGCCGGAAGCCCTCGAGCATGGGGATGAACTTGAAGACCAGCGCGAACAGCAGCCCGGGGAGCAGGAAGAGCCACGGGACGAGCGCGCGCCGGAGGGGCTTGCGGCGGGCGCCGCTGCCCGCGGGCAAGGCATCGGTGGTTCCCGCGCCCCGACCCGCCCCGGCGCGGACCTCCGCGGCGGGGCGGGTTGCGGGAAGCGTCATCGGGCCAGGTCCTGTGCTTCGAGCTCCGCGGTGAAGCCCTCGTCGATCGCCTGAAGGCCCGCGCCGATGTCGCTCGAGCAGTCGGCCATCATGGCGTTCATGCCGTCGGCGAGGATCTGGCGGAAGGGTAGGAAGTCGATGGCCCAGGGAAAGGCCTTGGAGTCCTCGGCGTAGTCGTCCGCGATGATCTGCCAGCGCTCGTCGCCGTACACCTCGGAGATGTCGACGGTCGAGTTGACCGGCAGTCGGACCACCGGCTGGCTGACCACGCCGTCGTCCTGCAGGGCGCTGTCCATGCCCAGCTCCTGGGCTTCCGGCGAGATGAGGAACTCGGCGAGGGCTTTCTGCTCCTCGACCATGTCGGAACTTGCGCCGTAGTAGATGTTTTCGCCCTCCGCGAAGGTCGTGGAGCCCGCGGGACCACTCGGCATGGGGATGACTTCGACGTTCTCCTTGCCGACGGCGGCGTCGAACACGCTGAGGTTGTACGGCCCCGTGAGGTAGATGCCCGCCGTGCCCTCCGCGAAGAACGGCGTCTCCGCGGTGGTGAGGTTGAGCGACCCGGGTACCACGTTCCCGGGCGTGCAGAACTGGGTGCGCATGAACTCCATGGCTTCGGCCGTCCCGGGGGAGTCGACCACGGAGGTGTAGGTCCCGTCGCCGTTGTCCTCGAGGAGATCGCCGCCGGCCTGCCAGATGTAGGAGTTGCCCCATCGGGCGATGTACCCGCTCTTCGCGCTGCCGGGGACCACCATGCCGTAGGTGTCGTCCTGGCCGTTGCCGTCCGGGTCCTGGGTCGCGAACGCCGTCGCAAGGGCCTGCAGCTCGTCCCAGGTGGTGGGGACCTCGAGCCCGAGCTTCTCACGCCAATCCTTGCGGATCATCGTGGCGTTGGCCTGGCGCGACCAGGGGACGCCGTAGTAGGTGCCGTCGGTGCCCTTGTTCTGCTCCCAGGTCGCCTCGGCGATGTCCGCCTGACCTGCGAGCGATTCCCGGTCGATCGGCAGGAGCAGGCCCTGGCTCACGTAGTTCCCGAGTGAACTGGCGTCATTGATCATGACGTCGGGGAGGTCCCGCTGTGAGGCGCGTGCCTGCAGCTGGGTGTCGAATTCGAGGACCGCCTGGAAGTCCACCTCCACGCCGGTCTTCTCGGTGAAGGCGTCGAAGATCCTCTGGTAGGTGGCCGCGGGTTCCGGGCCGCTGCGGGTCCAGACCTCGATGGTGCCGCCGAGCTCCCCGTCTCCTTCGGGGGCGGCGGTGGAGGATCCGCTCGAGCAGGCGCTGATGGACCCCACCATCAGTGCTGCGGTGACTAACGCCGTCGTTCTTCGTGCCGCAGGGTGATTCTTCACAATGTGCTCCATTTACATATGCGAATGCGTTCCATCATTGTGAACGCATGCGCTACGCTAACGTTGACGATCAGGAGTGTCAAGGGAATCGGCGGGCAGGAGCCCGCAGGGGAGGCAGACCATGAGCGAACGGATACTGATCACAGGGGGCAGTGGCAAGGTCGCCGCGCTGCTCCGTCCCGCCCTCGTCGCACCCGGGCGGACCGTGACGCTGCTCGATCTCGCCGCCCCGCCGGAACTGCTCGACGGGGAGCAGGCCGTGGTGGCGTCCATCACGGATGGAGCGGCCGTCCGGACGGCCTGCACGGACACCGACCTCCTCGTCCACCTTGCCGGTCATCCCGGCGAGCGCCCGTGGCGCGAGATCCTGGAGACCAACATCCACGGCACCTACACGGTGCTCGAGGCAGCCCGTTCAGCAGGTGTGCGCCGGGTCCTGCTCGCGAGTTCGATCCACGCGGTCGGTTATGCGACGGCGGAGGAAGCCCTCGTGTCGGATGAATTGCACCCGCGGCCCGACACCTTCTACGGCGTGAGCAAGGTGGCCGTCGAAGCCCTCGGGCAGCTGTACGCGGACCGGTTCGGCATGACCATCGTCTCCGCCCGCATCGGCACCGCGGAGGAGCGACCGTCGAGCGCGCGGTCGCTGTCCACCTGGGCCTCGCCCGATGACCTCGCGCGCCTTGTCGAGGCAGTCCTGCGCAATGACGACGGCGGCGCCCACGTGGTGTGGGCGGTCTCCGCCAACACGCGTCGCTGGGTGAACCACGAGGCCGGTGCCCGCGTCGGGTTCCGGCCCGAGGACGACGCCGAGCAGTACGCCGCCGCACTCGGCCACCCCGACGAGCTCCCACTGACCACGCTCCTCGGTGACTCCTTCACGAGCGGCCCCCTGGGGACGACGTGGTGAAGCAGGTGGCCACGAACGACATCGAGCCCTCCGTGCCCGCGCAGCGGACCGTCAAATCGGCGGAACGGGCGCTGGAGATCCTGCAGGTCCTCGGCGAGGCGCGGGATCCCATGTCCGTCACCGCGCTGCACCGGGCAACGGGATACCCGCGGTCGAGCCTGCACCAGCTCCTCCACACCATGGCGGCCATGCGCTGGATCGAGTTCACCGGGGACGGCTCCATGGTGGGCGTCGGATCGCGGGCGCTGATCGTCGGTACGTCCTACCTCGACCGCGACGGCGCCCTGCTCTTCGCGACCCGGCGGCTCGAGGAGATCCGTGACGAGGCGGGCTACACGACGCACTACGCCCGACTCGAGCAGTCGAACGTCATCTACCTCGCCACGCGCGAGACGAGCGAGAGCCACCGGGCCGTCTCGCGGGTGGGCCGGCAGCTCCCGGCCCACGCCACCGCCCTCGGCAAGGCCCTCCTGGCCGAACTCAGTCCCGCCGAGGTGTCCGCCGTCCTGCCCGAGGGCCGGTTGAGCCGGTTGACCCCGAACACCATCACCGACGTCGACGCCCTCGACACAGCCCTCCTCGGTATCCGCGCCGCGGGATTCGCCTCCGAGCGCGAGGAGAACACGACGGGTGTGTCCTGCGTCGCCGCCGTCGTTCCCTACCGCATCCCGGCCACGGATGCGATCAGTTGCTCCATACCGCTGCACCAGGCGACGGAGGCCGAGGTGCGGCGGGTGTCCACCATCATCCGCCGACACGCCTCGGCGCTCGCAGTGACCCTTCGCGCGGAGGGCATCAGGTGATCCCGGCGCCGCTGGTCGCGGACGCGACGGACGAAGGGCTCCCACTACGGCATCACTGGAACGTCGTCGTCGGAGCAGGTCGCGCCGCCGAGGGGCTACGGGCCGACTGGCAGGACCATCTGGCCCTGGCCCAGCGTGAGATCGGCTACGGGTACGTCAGGTTCCACGGACTGTTCCACGACGACATGTTCGTGTACGTGGAACGCGACGGGCGGGTCCAGCCCACCTTCCGGTACGTCGACGAGCTGTTCGACCGCCTGCTCGAGACCGGGATCCGTCCCTTCGTCGAGTTCGGCTTCAGCCCTGGCGAGTTGGCACGCGAGAAGGCGACCGTCTTCTGGTGGGGGGCACACGGCTCGCCTCCCACGGACAACGCCAGATGGTCGGAGCTCGTGCGGCTGACGGTCGAGCACTGGCGTGACCGCTACGGGCTCGAGGAGATCCGGCGGTGGTACTTCGAGGTCTGGAACGAGCCCAACCTCAGCCCGTTCTTCCGCGGGACGCGCTCCGAGTACTTCGAGCTGTACCGCGTCACGGCGGCCGCGGTGAAAGGCGTGGATGCGTCGCTGCGCGTGGGTGGTCCGTCCACGAGCAATTTCGTGCCGGATGCCCGCTTCGACGGCGAGACGGAGAACCTGGCGGAACATGCGGTGGTGGTCGGGGCCGCGGATCTCGATGCCCTCGACTGGCAGCCCGTGTGGCTGCGGGTCTTCCTCGCGTACTGCGCGGAGCACGGACTCCCGGTCGACTTCGTTTCGTGTCACCCCTACCCGACCGATTGGGCGTTGGACGAACACGATCAAGGTCTCAAACTCACGCGCGGAGTGGACGCGACGCCCACCGACCTCCGCACGCTCAGGCAGATCGTCGACACGAGCCCCTACCCGGATGCCGAGATCCATCTGACGGAGTGGAACTCCAGCTCGAGCCCCCGCGACCATACCCACGACCACCTCCAGGCCGCGACGTTCGTCGTCCGCTCGAACCTCCGCACCCTCGGGCTCGTCGACTCGCTCGCCTACTGGGTCTTCACGGACATCTTCGAGGAGAACGGCGCCGGCCTCGAGCCGTTCCACGGCGGCTTCGGGATGCTCACCCACCACGGCATCCGGAAGCCCACCTGGCACGCGTACCGCATGCTGTCGCGGCTCGGCGACCGCCTTCTCGCAGAGGGTCCGTCCGGAGTGCTCTCGACCTCGTCCGTCACGGGCCGCATGAGCGGGCTGCTGCACCATTACCCGGACGAGGTCGGCCTGAGCGTCCCGGCGTCCTTCGACACCCGCGACGTCGCGGACGCGACGGCGGCGACGGGAACGGTCAGGACGCAGACGGTGCGGATCACGGGGCTCGCCCCGCGGGCCCGCGTCCGGCTCGAGTCGCTCGACGCGGCCCACGGGAACGTCATTGCGGCGTGGCACGCGCTCGGGGATCCGCTCAACCTCACGCGGGACCACGAAGCCGCCCTCCACGCGGCGTCCACAGCGCTCCACATCAGCGAGGTGCGAGCGGGTGACGACGGCGTGCTGCAGGTCGAGCTGCGGCTGGAGCCCTGGGCCGTCGTGCTGCTCGAGGAGCAACCCGACGCGTGAGGACCTTCCCCGCGTGCTGGAGGGAAGGCGATTGCGTTCGCGTCGGACGGCCCCGTCGTGGCACCGTAGTAGGTCGTGCACGTCACTGCGCAGTACGAGTGGGCGCACGGCACGCACTACGGCATCCAGCACTCAGGTCTCCACGCGGGACCACCACCGAAAGGCAACCCGCCCCGTGACAGCACCCGTCAGCTCCACCGTCGACCCCGCAGTGGATTCCGCCGTCGACGCGACCGCCGACCTCTCCGCCGAGGCACTCGCCGAGCGCATGCAGGACCCGAACTGGTGGCGCCAGGCGTCCGTCTACCAGATCTACCCCCGCAGCTTCGCCGATTCGAACGGTGACGGCATCGGGGACCTGAAGGGCATCACGTCCCGCATCCCCTACCTCGCCTCATTGGGGATCGACGCCGTCTGGCTGAGCCCCTTCTACCCCTCGGCGCTCGCCGACGGCGGGTACGACGTCGACGACTACCGCGACGTGGACCCCAAGCTCGGCACGCTCGCGGACTTCGACGAGATGATCTCCGCGCTGCACGCCGCCGGTATCAAGCTCATCGCGGACATCGTGCCCAACCACACCTCCAACCGGCACGTCTGGTTCCAGGAGGCCTCGGCCTCGCCCAAGGGATCGCCCGCGCGGGACCGGTACATCTTCCGCGACGGCTCGGGCCCGGACGGCTCGGTGCCGCCCTCGGACTGGGACTCCGTGTTCGGCGGCCCCGCGTGGGAGCGCACGGCCGACGGCCAGTGGTACATGCACATCTTCGCCAAGGAGCAGCCGGACCTGAACTGGGACAACCGGGAGGTCCGCGACGACTTCCTGACGACCCTGCGTTTCTGGTCCGATCGCGGCGTGGACGGCTTCCGCGTGGACGTGGCGCACGCCCTGACCAAGGACATGTCCGAACCGCTGCCCATGAAAGCCGCCCTCGGTTCCGAGAACGAGAACAACAACGGCCTCCACCCGTTCTGGGACCGCGACGAGGTCCACGAGGTCTTCGCCGAGTGGCGCCAGGTGTTCAACGAGTACACGCCGCCGCGCACCGCCGTGGCCGAGGCCTGGGTCCACGCCGAGCGTCGCTCGCGGTATGCGAGCCCCGAGGGCCTCGGACAGGCCTTCAACTTCGACCTGCTGCAGGCCGGCTGGGACCCCCGCGAGTTCCGCGACATCATCACGAAGAACCTCACGGAGGCCACGGCCTCGGGCGCATCCTCCACCTGGGTGTTCTCCAACCACGACGTCGTCCGGCACGCCACCCGCTACGGGCTGTCCCCGTCGCCGTCCGAGGGCGGGGCGATGAGCACGCACGGCCGGGACTGGCTGCTCGCCGGTGGCGCGGAGTCCGAGCTGGACCGTGAGCTCGGTGAGCGCCGGGCCCGCGCGGTCACGCAGCTCATGCTCGCGCTGCCCGGTTCGGCCTACCTGTACCAGGGGGAGGAGCTCGGCCTGCACGAGGTGGCGGACATCGCCGACGCGGACCGCCAGGACCCCACGTTCTTCCGCAACACGGGCGTGGACGTGGGCCGGGACGGCTGCCGCGTGCCGCTGCCCTGGACGCGTGACGGCGAGTCCTTCGGCTTCGGGTTCGGCCCCGCCCACCTCCCGCAGCCGGCGTGGTTCGGCGAGTACGCCGTGGAGGTGCAGGAAGCCGACTCCTCCTCGCACCTCAGCTTCTACCGCCGGGCGCTCGCGCTGCGACGCGAACTGCAGGGCGAGGAGCAGTTCGAATGGGTGGACGGCGGCTCCGACGAGGTGCTCCACTTCACGCGGCCGAGCGGGTGGCATTCGGTCACGAACTTCGGCTCGACGCCGGTGGACCTGCCCGCGGGCAGGCTGCTGTTGAGCAGCGCCCCGCTCGAGGACGGCCGTCTGCCGGGCGACACGACCGCCTGGCTGGTCTGACCCGGCCCGGTAGACCGCTCGATGACCGACGGCGGGTTGCCCTCACGGGGTGGCCCGCCGTCGTCGTCCCGGGGTGTCCGGGCCGGGTGACGAACGTCGCGCGGTGAAGGCTGCTGAGGCCCCGGCGCGCCGTGTCGAGGGGCCGCTGCGGGTTGCACTCCGCCGCAGGCCCTCGAAATACTGGAGGGGACGCGGAGGAGGGCAGCGGCATCGGCAGGTCGAACGAGCACGAGGAGCGGTTGCGCAAGGCCTCCCAGTACCGTGCCGCGCGGGGCGCCGGGGACGCGAGCGATGCGCTCGCCGAACTCGAACGGCAGAACGACGACGGCGGCGACGAGGCGACCGGCGAGATGGCCCCGCTGCGACAGGGCGAGGACGAGGTCAAGCGGGCCCGGCTGATCGTGGACCGCGCGATCGCCCGCGGCGAGTTCGACAACCTGGCGCTGGCCGGAAAGCCGATCCCGGGGCTCGGCGAGGCGCACGACCCCGACTGGTGGGTCAAGGGCCTGATCCAGCGGGAGAACATCACCGGCCTCGGACCGCGCGCCATCCTGCTGCGCACCGAGGACGCCGAGCTCGACGACCGCCTGGACCGCCAGTACACCGAGAAGCAGGTGCGGGACATCCTCGAGGACTTCAACTACCGCGTGATCGACGCACGGCGGCAGTTGCAGGGCGGGCCGCCGGTCATCACGAAGCTCCGCGACGTGGAGGCCGAGGTGGAGCGGTGGCGTGAGCGCCGGGCCACCGCGAGGCGCGCAGCCGAGGAGGCCGCGCCGCCCGCGCCGGAGAAGCGGTCCCTCTGGCGTCGGATCTGGCGCGGCGCCGACTAGTTCGGGATCACCGAGTAGAGGAACTTCCTCTTCACCATGACCCAGATGATCATCGTCACCACCGCGTGGATCACGAGGCCCTGCCACCAGCTGGTGCGGTCGAGGCCCGGCAGGTTTCCCACGGCGAGCACGAAGAACACGTGGACGATGAACACGTACAGGCTGGACTGCCCGAGCGGGATGTACAGCCAGCCGAACGCCCTGTTGAGCGGCTTCCAGAAGCAGGTGAGGACGATGTGCGCCGCGACGACGAAGAACGCGAGGTCGATCAGGCGCCCGGGCTGCATGAACACCCGGACGTACCCGGCGTCGTACAGGCTCTCGTAGAAGCCCTCGGGGACGAACGGCAACTCCAGGCGGAACGTCGAGTTCAGCCACAGGACGCCGAGGCCGAGTGCGTAGACACCGAGCAGGGCGCCGAAGAGGAGCTTCCCGGCGTTGCGGCTGAGCGCGTCGATGATCTGCCGGCGGTAGTAGCCCACCACGATCCCGTGCACGAAGATGACCTGCCACGTCAGCAGCGGGAACACGTCCTGGAACTGCGAGTCGACCACGCGTACGTGGTAGATGCTGTCGATGACGTAGAGGGACCAGCTCACCAGCAGGAGCAGCCACCACAGCTTCTTCCGCAGCAGTTCCACGAGCAGCGGCACGGTGAGGGTTAGCACCACGAACAGACCCATGATGTTGAACGTCCACGGCCCCATGTTCAGGAGCAGCAGGTCGCGGATGGCGTACCCGGGCGGTGGGTAGTCGAACAGCCTGGCGGCATTCGGGTAGAGGTCGTAGACACGCCCCGCCGCACCTCCGCCGTCGTCGCCCGTGCCGCGGTCGGTGAACGTGGTGATCACATCGGCGTCGATGAAGGGCACGAGAGCGAGCAGGTACACCGCGAGGATCACGCCGAGGGACGTCAGGTAGAGACGTAGCGCGCGCTTGAGGGTGCCCTTCAGCGCGGCCTTCGAGCCGAGCCGGCGGATCGCCACCGGGTAGACCATGCCCATCACCACGCCGGAGAGCATGACGAACAGTTCAGCACCCGTGATGGCCCCGACGATGTTCAGGGCCAGGAAGGACCACGGACCTGCCACTTCGATGTGGGTGACGACGACGGCGGTGATGATCCACCCGCGCAGCAGATCCAGGCGCATATCGCGCGGGTTCCGCTCGTCCGGGTAGCGCCACTGCGGCACGAATCTCCGGGCGAGCCCGGCGAGGAGCACCAGGACGAACAGTCCGACGACGGATCCGACGAGCCAGTTCATCGCCGTGCTGGTGGGGGAGCCTGATTCCCATACCTGGGACGTCGCCTCGTTGGCGTCCTCCTGGGCGACCACCTCGGTGATGGGCCCGAGCCGGAGGCCCGGGTCCGTAGCGAGCGTGTCGGCGAGCGCCGCCGTCGCGCCGTCGTCCGTCAGGAGCCCCCAGTCCACCGTGTGGCCTTCGGCCTCGGGCTCCGGCCGCGAGGATTCGAGCCAGGTGACGGCCCCGATTTCGGGATACTCCTCCGCGATGCCGGGTGCCAGCACCTGCTCCAGCCAGGCCCGTTTGATCTCGGTCTCCGGCGCGCTGTCTGCGTCCTCGGGATCGAACAGGGCGGCGGTCTGCACGATCATCCGCTGGTCCCTGCCGGAGGCGTACTCCTTCGCGAAGTCGATCTGCGGGGCGCCGGGAGCCGCGCCGTACACGCCGGCGAGCTGGTCTGCGAACTTGTCCGGCTCCGGCAGCACGGACGTCCGGATGGCACCCGAGTAGGTGCGGGCGCCGTCGGTGACGGCGACCTGCCCGCTCTCGTAACTCCCGAAGTGGTAGAGGGACAGCCCCACCCAGTCCACGGCGTCGTCGCCCGGGTAGTAGGGCGCGTAGGGGTCGTCACCGCCGTCGATCAGGCCGTTCCCGTTGCTGTCGAGTGCCGGGACGCTGCCCGATTCCAGCCCCTCGACGGCGCCGTAGGCCTCCGTGAACGGGTACCCGGCCGCGTACGACGGCGCCCACACCATCGCCGCGGACGGCACCTCGGCGTGCACGACGTCCGCGACGGTGCGGAAGGCGGCCACGTACGCGTCCGGCTGCTGGCCCCAGCCGAACCAGGTGCCGTTCATCTCGGGTGCGAAGCGGAGGAAGAACGCGGTGCGCACTCCCTCGCTGATCCGCCCCAGGGTCTCCGCCAGGTGGGCGGCGTCCTCTGCCGTGAGCTCCTCGAGCGGAACGGTCGGTTCGAGCGAGACGACGGCCAGCGCGCCGAGCGGTGCGTTCTGCCGAGCGAGGTCCGCGAGGTCGCGTTCGGCATCGGCGTCGAGCGGGTAGGCGACGGGACGGCTGTAGAACGACGGCGTCACGCCGGACCGGTCCGCGTAGGCGCGGGCGCCGGAGGCGGACCAGTCGAGTTCCGGGCCGAAGTAGCGCCCCTCGGTGAGCGACGTCGGGTCCTCGATGGGCTGCTGGTCCTGCGTCGTCATGGTCACCGCTGGGGCGGCGATGGCGCCGGGAACCGCGGTGAGGGCGGGTGTGCCGAGCGCGATGAGCGCTGTCAACCACACTGCCATCAGAATCCGGACGGGTCCCCTCCGGCGATTCCGCCCCCGGGTGAGACCGGTCATTCCCTGGCGTCCTGCCTTTCTTTCGCACGAGCGATGTCCGCCTGATAGTGCTCGTAGCCGCGGTAGCGGACTGCTTCGATGATGACGCTGAAGATCACGAGGTCGAAGATGACCCAGACGATGTTCACGGTGGTGCCGAGGACGTCCGCCTGGCCCACTGCGAGGCGGATGATCCCGATGATCGCGGCCCCCAGCAGCAGGCCCATGGCCCAGAGCTGCGGCTTCACGAGGTCCCAGCGGAGCTGCGCATCCTGCTGCAGTGTCTTCGGGGTGACGGCGAAGTCCAGGCTGCGTCCCAGGTACACGTTGCCGAACGCCGAGGTGACCGAGCGGATCCACACGGGGAACAGGGCCAGCGAGTACTGCTGGCCACGCCAGGTCTTGGTGCCCTTGCCCACGATCGCGAAGAGCAGCTGGTTCACCACGAGGAAGGGGATGAGCCGCGAGAAGAACTCGATGCTGATGGAGTTGACCGGGAGGATGCCGAAGATCAGGTAGATGATGGGCGCCGCGATGTAGATCAGGGCCGTGAAGCCGGAGAAGTAGCTCCACATGGTGGCCCCGTACATCAGCTTCTGGGCGATCGTCAGGCCCTTCTGGGCGAAGGGGTTCTCGCGGAACATGACCTGGATGGTGCCCTGCGCCCACCGGAGCCGCTGCGTCAGCATGGAGTTGAGGTCCTCGGGCGCGAGGCCGTCGGCGAGCTTCTCGTGGTGGTAGGCGGATTCCCACCCGAGCGAGTGGAGCCGCATGCAGGTGGCCATGTCCTCGGTGACGGAGATGGTGGCCATCGGCATCACGGCCTGCGCCTCCCCGCTGCGGTCCGCGTTGACGGAATCGATGAGGACGCGGACGGCGTCGATCGCTGCGAGTGGCGACCAGGCGCGCTGGGCGAGCTGGTCGAGGGCGGCGTCGTCGACCACGGCGAGAGCGGGGGTCGACGCCGAGGCGTCCTGCAGACCGGCGTCGAGCCCGGCGATGTCGAGGTCCTCGAGCGACGCGAGATCCGCGTGGAACGCAGCGATGTCCGCGCTGACGAGCAGGCGCGTGATGGAGACCATCCGCTGCTGGAACTCGTAGGTGACCTCCGAGATGCCGTGCCCCTTCTGCAGGCGGCGGCGCACCCTCCTCAGGTCCTTCGCCACGAGGTCCAGGGCGTCGACCATGCGGTCGTTGCCCGGATCCAGCCCCTTCTTCGCCTTCGCGATGACCTTGTCCGAGGTCTTCAGGGCCTTGTGCAGGGCCAGTTCGATCTCCGTGACGTAGCGCGTGACGCCGAGCTGCATGAGGGCCTCGCGGCGGATGATGGCGTTGGAACCGCAGAAGAAGGCCGCGTTCCAGCCGTCCTTGCCCTGCTGGATGGGACCGTAGAACAGGGGCGCCTGGCTGCCGAGCGGGTCCGAGTCCGGCACGTTCACGAAGACCTGCGGGGTCTGCACGAGGGACATCTTCTCGTTCGTGAAGTACCCGAGCGTCCTGTGCAGGATCTCCGGATCGGGGATCTGGTCGGCATCGAGGATCACGAGGAACTCGCCGTCCGTGGACATCAGGGCATTGTTCAGGTTGCCCGCCTTCGCGTGCCGCGGCATGTCCTTCCAGTCCGCCGAACGCGTGATCCAGCCGATCCCCTCGGCGTCCGCCGCTTCTCGGACCTCCGCCCGGTTGCCGTCGTCGAGGATCCAGGTGCGGTGCGGGTAGCGGATGGCCTTCGCCGCACGCGCCGTGGTCAGGACGAGGTCCAGGGGCTCGTTGTACGTGGTGATGAAAACGTCCACCGTGAGGCCCTCCGGCGCCTCGGGCGGCGTGCGCTTCTTCAGCTTCCAGACCGTGAAGCCGAACAGCAGCGAGTCGATGAGCGAGTAGGTCTCCGCGAGGACCAGGGGTATGGCGATCCACCATGCATCCCAGTTGATCGAGTAGAGCCAGCGCCACACGATGTAGTTCAGCCCGAGGACGGTGGTCACGAGCACCACGGCGCGGATCAGCAGCCTGCGTCCGCCGGAGTCCTCCTGGTGCGGGTTCATCTCTGCGGCCGTGGACCCCGATGATTCGGTACTCATGATGCGGGACTCCCGTTCCTACCTGTGCGCCTGGCACTGCTTCGGTGCCGGCCGGACGCCGGACCGGTAGCGCTGGGCCGCCCATCCGGTGTCAGGGGCCGCGAATACTGGAACAAAGGTACCTGAGTGTCCGGACGGGTCCCATACGGGATAGGCCGGGTTGACCCACTGCGTCAATCCTGAGGCATTGCTGAGCGAATCCGCCGGGTGGGGGCGGCGGATCGGCGGGAGGATGGAAGGGCCGGAGGCCCTGTGGTCGAGGACCGACGGCGGCGCTCGGGCAACCGCTCAGCGAGAAGGGCAAAGCCGGTGCGAACCGGTGACGCAAAGCCACGGAACCCTCGAGGTCCGCCGGGCTACCGAACGAGAAGGTCTCCGCCATGCTTCCTTTTCCCGTACGTCGTCGTGCCCGCCAGGCAGTCACCGTCGAGACCCGCCCACAGCACCGGCGTCGGAACGCGGCGTCCTTCATCGGGGCCGTGACCGCAGCGCTGATGCTGGCGGTCGCCGTCCCGGCACCCGCGACCGCCGCCGACACCACCCCGATGGCGGCCAACCCCGGCCCGGTGGGCGACTTCGCCTGGAAGGGCTTCAACTGGGAGAAGCGGTGGTGGAGTGGCGCACCGAACTACAACAAGCTCTTCGACCCGGCCAACGTCAGCAGCCCCGACGCGAACGGCCATGTGACCATGACCCTCTCCAACCCCACGGGCAAGGCGGCGATCGGGGCGGAGTTCAACACCACGCGGCACGGCTTCGGGTACGGCACCTACAGCACCACCATCGAGAAGGACCTCACCACGCTGCAGAAGGAAGTGGTGTGGGGGTGCCTCTTCACCTACGACCCCGCCGTGGCCCCCGGCTACAACGAGATGGACCTCTGCGAGGCCAGTTCCTGGGGCGGAGGGAGCAACTACAACCAGGTGTGGCCGGTGACGCAGGGCCACGGCTTCTGGTTCGACGCCACCAAGCCCCCCGGAGTGGGCAACAACACCGCAATCTTCGGTGTCACCAACCACCCAATCCTCACCCACCGCCTGGTGTGGGAGCCGAACAAGCTCACCTTCGAGACCTTCGCGGGGGAGGGCTACGCCGGGCCGCTGCTCAAGCGCACGGTGTTGGAGGGCGAGAACGTCCCCGAGCCCGCTCGCGAGACCATCCACTTCAACCTCTGGGTGACCGACGGCGGCGGAGGCACTCCTGCGGCGGTCATGCCGGAGAAGGTGGTGGTGAGGGACTTCTCCTTCGTGCCGGCACCGGCGCCTGCCCCTGCTCCGGTTCCGGCGCCTGCCCCTGCTCCGATTCCGGCACCTGCCCCTGCTCCGGCACCTGCCCCTGCTCCGGTTCCCGCTCCGGTTCCCGCTCCGGTTCCCGCTCCGGTTCCCGCACCCGCTCCCGCTCCCGCACCCGCTCCCGCTCCCGCACCCGCTCCGGCGCCTGCCCCGGTACCCTCCATCAAGCTCGCTGTGGCGAGCGCCAAGGTGCGCGGCGGGATCATCACGGCGCTGGCATGGTCGGGGACGAAGGCGACGACGGTGACCCTCGTGACGAACGGTGTCAGGACCACCATCCCCAATACGGGCCGCTACTCGACGACGACGACGAGGGCGTCCGTCAGCTACCAGATCTGCGAGGGGACACGCTGCTCGCCGATCGTCCTCGGCGGGAAGTAGACCCCGCGGCGGGAGGCCCGTCCGACGGGGGACTCAGCCCGGCGGCTCGGACCGGCTCACCAAGGGTAGGAAGACCGAACCTGTCGACGGACAGCCGGTACCATCACGGCGTCCACGTGGTCAGTACGGCATCTCGTCGAAGATAGAGCGGATGCCCAGGGTGACCGTCCTTCGTTCTCCCCCAGCACTTCAGCGCGATGCCGTGGGACGCGACACGTGCATGGACGACTGTGGCTCGGTCCCGGGCGAAGGTGTCGGCTCCCCATGCTGCGACCATGAAGTCGTCCGCGACCTCGCGCATGCACTGATCGAGGATCTGGTCATTGCGCGGGCCGACGGGGTCTACATGAGTGCGTAAGCCTCGAGGGTCGGTGGAGCGGAGCGCGAAGAGGTTGACCACGCGGAGCCCGTCGAGTCCGAGCGATCGGGCGTAACTGATGCAGCGCCGGATGGTGGGGTCGTCACCGAGCCCGTCAGCGACGGAGGGGTTCAACATGACGAGGTGCAGGATGTTCCGTGATGCCTCGTCGTCGCCCCAGTGACGGTCGAGGGTGTATCGATACTCGCCGTCGATGTGGGCTCCACGTCTCATGGTGCTACCTCGTCTTCTGATCACTGGGCCTCGCCGGCAACGATAGTGCCGTCCGCCGTCCGCCGTCCGCCGAGCGCGGAGAGTGAGCCGCACGGATCCGGCCGATGCACTGGCTGCCTACATGTCCGCGTAGCGGGCAGCCCGCCCGAGCGCCTCGCGCAGGCCGTCGGCGTCGAGCTGCGGCCCGTAGGCGGGGGTGTCGCGCTGGAAGCGCCACCCCTCCGCGAGGGCACCGGCGTCGACGGTGTCGAAGCCGAACTCGTCGAGGAGCTCGGTCACGGCCTGCTTGGCGTCTGAGTCGTCACCGGCGATGGGCAGGGCGCGACGGCCCGGTGTCCCGGTAGGTGTGCCGTCCGTGGTCAGCTGCGCGAAGTGGATGCCGTTGAACACCTTCACCACAAAGGACCCGGGGAGGTGGCGCTGCAGCAGTTCGCTCGTGGTGGTCGTCTCGTCGTCGAGTTCGGCGATGTGCCCGTCGCGCTCCGGGTAGTAGTTGCACGTGTCGATGACGAGCTTGCCCGCCAGCGGCTCGGCGGGGACGGCATCGATGCTCCTGAGCGGGATGGTGACCACGACGACGTCGCCCCCGGTGGCCGCCTCCTCCACCGTGCCGGCGCGTGCACTGTCACCGAGTTCGGCCACGAGCTCCTGCAGCGACTCCGGGCGGCGGGAGTTGCTCATGATCACGCGGTAGCCGCGGGCGACGGCGAGGCGCGCGAGCTGCCCGCCGATGTTGCCCGAGCCGATGAACCCGATGGTGCTGCGGACGCCACGTGGCTGCACGGACGTGTCCGCCGCCGTCCGCGTGTGCCCTGTCGGTGTGGGCGTCGTGTCCGGGGCTGTGTTCGGGGCTGTGTTCTCGGTCATGCAGGGACAACAGCGTGTGCGCGGTGTTATTCCTCAGGAGTCAGGTCTCAGCGGGCGCCCGCGTCCGTCCACACGTAGAACTTCTCCGGCCGCCCCGCGGACCCGTACTGCGGGACGATCCGCGCCTGGCCCCGCGCTACGAGGAACTCCAGGTACCGGCGGGCACTGACGCGCGCCATACCGAGGCGCTCGGCCACCTCGGAGGCGGAGGTCCCGCCGCCGTGCGCACGGACGTCCAGCATCACGGCGTCGAGCGTGGGGGCGGAGAGGCCCTTGGGCGGCAGGAGCGCGGCGGTGCCCGTCGCAGTCCCCGACGCGCTTCCCGGCCCGGCGCCCGGAGTCGCGCCCGTGCGGAGCAGCTGGTCGATCCGCCCCTGGTCGAGGGCGGAGGCTCCGGCGGCCGCGTGGTCGTCGAGATCGCGGCGGTAGGCGACGTAGTGGTCCAGCCGCTCGTTGAGCACGGCCGCGTTGAACGGCTTCACGAGGTAGTGCAGCACGCCGCCGGCCACGGCGGCACGGACGGTGTCGAGTTCGCGGGCGGCCGTGATCGCGATGACGTCGACGGGGTCACCGGGGCGGTTGCGGAGGGCCCGCAGCACGTCGATGCCCGTCATGTCCGGCAGGTGGATGTCCAGCAGCACCAGCCGGGGCCTCAGGGTCTCGGCCAGCTCCAGGGCACGGGCGCCGGTGTGCGCGGCCCCGACGACGTCGAACGCGCCGTGCGCGAGCAGGAAGCCGGTGTGGATCCCCGCCACCTCGTGGTCGTCGTCGACCACGAGCGTGGGGATCAGCGGAACGGTGGCGGGGAGGGTCATGGCACCTGCAGCCCGGCGCGCGCCTCGACGTGGGACGGTGAGAGCCAGACGGTGAACTCGGCCCCGCCGAGGTCGGCGTCGTCCACCACCACGTGCCCCGAGCGGCGCCGGGCGATGCGGTCCACCAGCGCCAGGCCGAAGCCGCGCGTCCCGGTCCGGCCGCCGTCCTTCGTGGAGTACCCGGAGGAGAAGATGCCGTCGAGGTCCGCCGGGGCGACGCCGGGGCCGTTGTCGGCAACGGTGATGCGGACGGAGCCAGGCTCGGTGGCCACGTGCACCGAGACCTGGCCGTCGCCGCGCCCGCTCGCCGTCACGGCTTCCAGCGCGTTGTCGATCAGGATGCCGAGGACGGTCACGACGTCGGTGGTGCCGTCCGGTGCGAGGGTCGAGGAGTCGTCGATGGTGAGGTCGATGCCCTTCTCCGCCGCGATGGTGCTCTTCGTCATGAGGAGACTCGCGGCGTCCGGGTCCTGGATGCCGGGAGCGATGCTCCCGGCGACGAGTGACCCGCCGTGGCCGGAGCGCGAGATGAAGTCGACCGCCTGCCCGGTCCTGCCGAGCTCGAGCAGCCCGGAGATGGTGTGCATGCGGTTCGCGAACTCGTGCGCCTGGGCGCGGAGCGCCTGGGTGACGTCGCGTTCGCCGTCGAGGTCAATGAGCAGCTGGTAGAGCTCGGTGCGGTCACGGAGGATCATCACGCGGCCCACCCGCGTGCCGTCCACCAGGGCGTCCGAGGTGCGTGCGAGGAGCACGCGCTCGCCGGAGAGCACGGTCTCGTCGGTGTCCGCCGGATCGGTGAGCAGCCGCGCGAGGGCGGGCTCCATGACGTCCTCGGCCGGGCGGCCGGTGGCGGCGTCGTCGAGGCCCAGCAGCCGCTTCGCCTCGTCGTTGAGCAGTGCTATCCGGTGGTGCGCATCGACGGCCACCACCCCTTCGCTGATGCCGTGGATCATGGCATCGCGTGTCTCGAGGAGGGTGGCGATCTGCTCGGGTTCGAGGCGGTAGATCCGCAGCCAGACCAGGCGCGAGATCCAGCTGGCACCCGCCGAGCCCACCAGCGCGGCGACGATCAGCCAGATGAGCAGGCGGGGGAGGTCCTCGTAGAGGTCGGCGGCGAGTTCGGATTCGAGGACACCCACGGACGCCGTGCCGATGACGCCGCCGTCGCTGTTGCGGATGGGGACCTTCGCGCGCCACGACTTGCCCAGCGTCCCGGTCTGGGTGCCCACGAAGGTGTCACCGGAGAGCGGCACGGACGGATCCGTGGACACGAGCTCCCCGATCAGGTCCGGGTTCGGGTGCGAGTAGCGGATGCCCTCGTCATCGGTGACGACGACGTACGTCACGCCGGTGGACTGCCGGATGAGGTCCGCGATGGGCTGGATGGTGGCGCTCGGGTCGGTCTCGTCGAAGGCCTCGACCACCGAGGGCAGCTGGGCGACGGACTGCGCGACGCCCAGCATCCGGTCCTGGTACTGCTCGCGGATCTGCAGGCGCTGCATGGTGACGGCGGTGCCGCCTGCCACCGCGACGATGACGAGGACGATGGCGAGCTGCAGGAAGAACAGCTGCGATCGAAGCGACATCGTCCTGATCATCCGTCCAGTGTGACATGGGGCACTGCCGGGGCGGGCGGTGACCACAAAGACCACTACGAGCACTACGACCGCATGCTTTACCCCCGCTCAGCCACCTTCCTACCCTGGGCACAGCAGTGGTGATCCGCATCACACACGTTCCCGCTCCCACCGAGCGCCCAATCTCAAGGAAGAGATCCCATGACCACCTCCCGCATCACGACGCGCCGTTCGGCGATCACGTCCCTCGCCCTCGTCTCCGCCCTCGCGCTCTCGGCCTGCAGCTCCATGACCCAGAGCACCACCGCCGGCGGCGACGACGGCGCCATCGAGCGCCTCAACATCGTGGTCCCCGCCGATCCCGGCGGAGGGTGGGACCAGACCGGCCGTGCCATGGAGACGGACCTCACCGAGAACGACCTCGTGGGCAACGCGCAGGTGGTCAATGTCGGTGGTGCCGGGGGTACCAACGGCCTCGCGCAGCTCGCCACGGAGACGGACCCCAACACGCTCATGGTCATGGGCTACGTCATGGTGGGTGCGGTCGAGACCAACAACGCCGCCAACCGCATCGAGGACACCACGCCGATCGCCCGCCTCACCGAGGAGCCCCTCGTGATCGTGGTGCCGGCCGAGTCGCCCTACCAGACGCTGCAGGACCTCCTCGACGACGTCGAGGCCAAGGGCCAGGGCGTCTCCATCACGGGCGGATCGGCAGGAGGCGCGGACCACATCCTCGCGGGGTCCGTGCTCAAGGAAGCCGGCATCTCCTCCGACAAGCTGAACTACATCCCCTACTCCGGCGGCGGCGAGTCCCTCGCGGCACTGCTCGGCAACAAGGTCAACGCGGGCATCTCCGGTGTCGGCGAGTACGCCGAGCAGGTCGAGGCAGGCACGCTGCGCGCGCTCGCGGTGTCCGGTGAGGAAGCCGCACCGCAGCTGCCCGAAACCCCCACCCTCACCGAGGAGGGCGTGGATCTCGTGCTCACCAACTGGCGCGGTGTGGTGGCTCCCGGGAACATCGACGACGCCCAGGCGGAGAAGCTCACGCAGCTCGTCACGGACCTGCACGGCACCGACACCTGGAAGGCCACGCTCGAGGAGAACAACTGGAGCGACGCCTTCCTGACCGGCGAGGAGTTCGAGACCTTCCTCAACGAGGACATCACCGAGGTCAAGGCCACGCTCACCGACATCGGTCTGCTCTAGCCCATGAGCACCTCCGTCCAGAACGCGCCCGGGAGCAGCACGGCTGCTGCTCCCGGCCCTGCGGTGGGTGAGCTCGTCTTCGCGCTCATCATCGTGAGCATCGGCGTCGTCGGGTTCGTCGCCGGCGCCGGGATCCAGACCCCGCCCTCCGCGAGCGACATCGGCCCTCGTGCCTGGCCGTTCGCCGTCTCGGCCCTGCTGGTCGTCGTCGGCGCCGGGCTGGTCCTCCAGGTGCTGCGCGGCAAGCGCGGCGCCCCCGACGAGGGGGAGGACGTGGACCTCGAGGCCGGCACCGACTGGCTCACGGTCGGCAAGCTCGCCGGCTTCGTGCTGCTCCACGCCTTCCTGATCGTGCCGCTCGGCTGGCCCGTCGCGGCAGCCATCCTGTTCTTCGGCGCCGCGTGGTCGCTCGGGGCCCGCCCCTGGTGGCGGAACCTCGTGACCGCCGTCGTGCTCGCGCTCGTGCTGCAGTTCGTGTTCGCCGGACTGCTCGGCGTCTCCCTGCCCGCCGGCCTGCTCTCCGGGATCGAGGTGTTCGGTGGATAACTTCATGCTCCTCATGGACGGCTTCGCCACGGCGATGCAGCCCATGTACCTGCTTTTCGCGCTCGGCGGCGTGCTCGTCGGCACCGCCGTGGGCGTGCTGCCCGGCATCGGCCCCGCCATGACCGTGGCCCTGCTCATGCCCATCACCTACAGCCTCGAGCCGACGGCGGCGATCATCGTCTTCGCGGGCATCTACTACGGCGGTATGTACGGCGGATCGACGACGTCCATCCTCCTCAACACCCCCGGGGAGTCCTCCTCGATCGTCACGGCGCTCGAGGGCAACAAGATGGCGAAGGCCGGCAGGGGAGCGGCGGCCCTGGCGACGGCGGCGGTCGGTTCCTTCGTGGCCGGCACCATCGCCACCGTGCTGCTGAGCTTCGTGGCCCCGTACGTCGCCGCCTTCGCGGTGCAGATCGGCCCGGTCGAGTACGTGGCCCTGATGGTGGTGGCCTTCCTGACGGTCGGCGCGCTGCTCGGCTCGTCGGTGCTCCGGGGCCTCGCCTCGCTGGGCCTCGGCCTGTTCATCGCGCTCGTCGGCTTCGACGCCCTGACCGCGCAGCAGCGCTACACCTTCGGCAGCCCGTTCCTGGCGGACGGGATCGACGTCGTCCTCGTGGCAGTGGCGCTCTTCGCCGTCGGCGAGGCCCTGTACGTCGCGTCGCGCCTGCGGCACGGCCCGATCAAGATCATCCCCGTGACGGGCGGCTGGACGAGCTGGCTCCGCAAGGACGATCTCCGCCGCTCGTGGCGGCCCTGGCTCCGCGGCACCCTGATCGGCTTCCCGGTCGGGACCATCCCCGCCGGCGGCGCCGACGTCGCGACGTTCCTCTCCTACGCCTCCGAGCGCAAGCTCGCCAAGGGCGAGAACAAGAAGGAGTTCGGCAAGGGCGCCATTGAGGGCGTGGCCGGTCCGGAGGCCGCGAACAACGCGGCCGCCGCGGGCGTGCTCGTGCCGCTGCTGACGCTCGGCATCCCGACGACGGCGACCGCCGCGATGATGCTCGTCGCGTTCCAGCGCTACCAGATCCCGGTGGGGCCTCAGCTGTTCGAGTCCAACAGCACGCTCGTGTGGGCGCTCATCGCGAGCCTGTACGTGGGCAACCTGATGCTGCTGGTGCTCAACCTCCCGCTGGTGGGCATCTGGGTCAAGATCCTCCAGATCCCGAGGCCCTATCTCTACTCGGGCATCCTGGTGTTCGCCGTCCTCGGCGCGTTCTCGGTGAACTTCACGCCGATCGACGTGATCATCCTCCTGATCGTGGGGATCCTCGGCTTCTTCATGCGGCGCTACGGCTACCCGATCGCCCCCATGGTGGTGGGCCTGATCCTCGGGCCGATCTTCGAGAGCCAGCTGCGGCGATCGCTCGCCATCTCGCAGGGTGACCCGGTGGCGCTCATCCAGTCGCCGGTGGCCGCGGTCATCTACGTGGCGCTGATCGTCATCTTCGCGCTCTCGTTCCTGCTCAAGCGGCGCCAGCGCCAGTTCGAGGCCATGGTGGCGGCGAACACCGATGCCGCCGACGTCGTTCGCGGGTCGGACGTGCCCGCTGTGGCGACCGACACCACCGCCACCGACACCACCTGGAAGGACACCGACCGATGAGCACCATCGTGGTGGGATTCGTCCCCAATCCGCTCGGCGAGGCGACCGTCGCGGCGGCCATCGAGGAGGCTCGCCTCCGGCAGGCCGATCTCGTGGTCATCAACACCGCCCGTGCCGACCGGCTGGTCAACCCGGCCTACGCCGACGACGCCGATGTGGCTCGCCTCGACGCCATGCTGGGCGGTGCAGGCGTGCCCTACGCCATCCGCCACAGCCTCTCGGAGGCGACGGCGGCGGAGGAGCTGGTCGACGTCGCCGCCGAGGTGGGGGCCGAGCTGATCGTGATCGGCCTGCGGCACCGCACGCCCGTGGGGAAGCTGATCATGGGCTCGACGGCGCAGACAATCCTGCTGACCGCCCGCTGCAACGTCCTGGCGGTCAAGCTGCCCTGACGCTCGTCCGCCGTCGGACCCTGCAGAACCAGACCACCGAGCCGCACGTGTGCCACGCATCACAAGAGACAGTGCGTGCGGTTCGGTGGCCGGGCAACGACCTACAGATGGCAGGACGGGTTCCATCCGCCCCCTCGGAGCCCGTCCTGCCGCCTGCACGCCCTTCGACGCCTCTGGGTGTGACAGCTCAGAGCACCGGCGCCTCACGACGCTTCGCATCCACGGAGGACGACACCGCGGCGCCGAGCAGCAGCAGCCGCATGGTGCGCTCCGTCGCCTCGATCAGCAGCTGCTCGCCGTTCGCCACCGCGTCCTCGAGGTTCATCGGGATGGTCATGATCGAGGCGATCGCGTCGATCCCGATGTCATGCACGTCCGGGGCACCCTTGCCGAGCGATCCCGCGAGCGCCAGCACCGGTACCCCGGCCAGCTGCGCCCGGTGCGCGACGACGGCGGGCACCTTGCCGTTCGGCGTCTGGAAGTCGATGGCTCCCTCGGCGGTGATCACGAGATCGGCCTTCTGCATGAGGGCATCGAGGTCCATCCCCGCGAGTCCGCTGTCGATCAGCGCCTCGAACCGGGGGACGAGGCTCGCGCCGACGGCGGCGAGACCCGCGCCGAGACCACCGGAGGCGCCGGTCCCCGGCCCGGTCCGGTAGTCGACGCCGGCGCCCACGCCGTCGCGCTCCAGCACCCGCGCCCACTGGCGCATGGCCTTCGCGAGTTCCTCGACCTGCTTCGGTGAGGCGCCCTTCTGGGGCCCGAAGACGCGCGCCACCCCCTTCTTCCCGCAGAGCACGTTGTGCTGGTTGCACGCGAGCACGATCGTCGCCTCCCGCACGCCGGGGTGGAGGCCGGAGAGGTCCAGCTGTTCGGCCCGGATGAGTGCGGACCCACCGAAGGGCAGCTCGCGTCCCTTGCCGTCGAGCACCTTCGCGCCGAGCGCCTGGAGCGCGCCCGCACCGCCGTCGCTCGTGCCCGAATCGCCGCATCCCACCACGATGGTGCGGATGCCCTCGTCGAGTGCCGCCCGGATGAGTTCGCCCACGCCGTAGGTGGTGGTGGCGCCCGGGTCGCGGAGCGTGCGCGGTACGAGCCGGAGGCCCGCGGCGGCGGCCATCTCCACGACCGCGGTACCGGTCGCGGCACCGCCGAGGCGCGCGAAGTGGGACTCGACGGGGGTACCCACCGGCCCGGTCACGTTGACGGGGACGAGCACGCCTCCCGTCGCGGCAGCGAGCGTGGCGGCGGTGCCCTCACCGCCGTCGGCGATCGGGACGGCCGTGATCTGCACCCCCGGCAGCACGCGGCGGACCCCCGCGGCGATGGATCGGGCCACGGTCTCCGCGTCGAGGGACTCCTTGAAACCGCTGGGTGCGATCAGGATGCGCTGGGGGACTGCCATGGTGGTTCTCCTCGGTCGGTGTCGGTCGGTGTTCGGCGATGTTGATGGGGGTCGGGTGGTCGTCAGGACGGCGGTCAGGGGAAGAGCGGGAGGCCGAGCAGCGGCCACACCAGGAAGCTGAAGGCGAGCACGAGGATCAGGTTGACGGGCGCGAGGACGGTCGAGAGCCGCAGCAGGTCCTTCGGCGAGTACGTCTCCACACCGTCCACGGCGGCGAACATCGCGACCGGCTTGGCCGAGCTGGGCAGCGTATGGCAGAAGCCGGCGGCGGCGGTCGAGGAGAACGCCGCGGCCATGGGGTCCACACCCACGGCGGGGGCGAGGGCGATCACGAGGGGGATGAGCACCGCGGACCTCGCCGACCTGCTCTGGATGACGAGGTGGGCGAGGGTGGACAGCACCACCACGAGCACCACGAACAGCGGCGCGGCAGCGGCACCGAGCGCCCGGATGGGTTCGAGAACCCCGCCTGCGAGCCACGTGGCGGCGCCGGTGGAGACGAGGGCGTTGCCGAGGGCCAGCGTGGCCGCCATGAACAGCAGCAGCGACCACGGGACCGACTTCAGCCCCTTCGCGAGGTCGACGGAGCCGTAGGCCGGTGATGCGGCGATGAGCGCCCCGATCAGCGCCACGAGCGCGGGGTGCAGCCCGTGGAGGGGTTCGGTGCACCACAGCACGACGACGGCCCCGAGCAGGAGCGCGGCCCGCGACTCGGCGACGGTGAGCGGCCCCGTGACGGGTGTGGCGGAGTGCTCCTCGAGATCGGCCGTGCTGATGCTCAGGCGCTCCCGGCGTTCCGCGCCCGTCGTGAACAGGTGCAGCACCAGTTCGGCGCAGCTGTGCGACGCCACGAGGGCGAGGGGCAGGCCGAGGAGCAGCCAGGTGGCGAAGTCGAAGCCGCTGCCGGTGGCCGTCTCGAGGATCTGGCTCGTGATGAGGTGCGCCCCGGCTCCGAGGAACGAGCCCACGGCCGAGAGGAGGATCACCGACGGGAAGAGGATGGCCAGCGCCCGCACCAGGGCGGTGCGGCCGGGCAGCGCCTGCCGGAGGGCGAGGAACACCGGGAGGGCGAGGGCCGCGCGGCCCGACGTCGAGGGCACCGCGAACGCGGTGACCACGAGCGCCAGGGTGGTGAGGTGCGCGAGCTGCCGGGGGGTGGAGGCGCCCGTGATGATGAACGCGGCACCACGGGTGGCGAGTCCGGACGCTCGCACTCCTGCGGCGATCACGAAGGCCGCCAGCAGGAGCCAGACCGTCTCCTCGCCGAGCGTGGAGAACAGCGCACCGGCGTCCATGGTCCCGGTGAGCACCAGGACCGTGGCCGCGCCGAGGGCCACGTAGGTGTCGTCGATCGAGGTGAAGATCCACAGCCAGACGGCCAGGACGAAGACCATCAGGGTGACGGCACCCTGTGGCGTCAGTCCCGAGTCGGGCTGCTGCGCGGCCAGGATGATGCCCACCGCGAGGGCGAGCCCGGCGGCGGCCCCGACCGCCCGCACGACAGCCGGTCGGCCGGCTCCCGGCAGCTTCGCCTCCGGGCGGCGGTCCGGTGTGCCGCCGGTGCGCAGCGGGGGAGTGGTGGAGTGCTCGACGACGCTCATGGCAGCCGCACCAGGGCCAGCAGGTCGGTGATGAGGAACGGCGTGGTGAGGTGCCGGATGGAGCCGGCTCCGTGCTCGTTCCCGCCCTCAGCGTCACCACGCGTCAGCACGATCGCGGGAGTCGTCACGCCCTCGCTGCGGATCTGCGCGAGGACCTCGGGGCCGGCGAGGAGCGGCAGGTCGGCTCCGAGGATGAGGCGGTCGAACCCGGAGGCCCGTGCCAGGAACAGCGCCGTCTCGCCGTCGTCGGCCTGCTCGGTCCTGTACCCGGCATCCTCGAGGGCCGCGGAGAGCCGGGAGGCGAGGGCGGCGTTCCCCTCGGCAATCAGGATGCGGCTCATGGTGTCTCCTTCAGGGTGTCCCGCAGGGGCTGGTCGGACGGGTGGTAATCGGGGCGGGGCTGCTGGATCGGGAGCTGGGCCGTCACCGGGCGGCTGCCCGACGCAGCGTCCGTACCGGTCCGCGCGGCGACGAGCAGCGGTGGATGCGCGGGTGGCGCCGGCGGTGCGGCCGGACCGCCAGGAGCGGGTGGGGCCGACCACGGCGACGGCGCACCGGTCGCGTCCCCGGAGCGATGCGTCACCGTGTGCGGTGCCGGCAGCAGGAGGCCGAAGGTGGAGCCGTGTCCGGTCTCGCTGCGGACCCAGGCCGAACCGCCGTGGGCGTCGGCGATGGCGCGCACGATCGAGAGTCCGAGGCCCGCGCCGCCGCGCTGACCGCCCTGGGCCAACCGGTCGGCAGGCAGCGCGCCCGCGGTGCCGAGCTGGAATCGTTCGAAGATCACGCCCGCTTCCTCCTCGGTGACGCCGGGGCCCGTGTCCTCGATCCACAGCCGCAGCTGACGTGCCGCACCGCGGCCCTCGAAGGCCGAACCGAGCCGCACCGCCGAACCCTGGGGTGAGTACTGCACCGCGTTCGCGCCGAGCTGCAGCATCGCCTGGGTGACCCGCTGCCGGTCGAGGGGCGCAACGCCCTCGGCAACCTCCATCAGTAGCCACCGGCGGTCCCCGAGCGCCTGCATCTTCGCGTCGAGATCGAGCATGAGGTGCGCCACGTCCACGGGTTCCTGCCGCACGAAGTCGGCGCGCTCCGCCTTCACGAGCAGCAGGAGGTCCGAGACGATCCGGGCCATCCGCGACAGTTCGTCGTCCACGAGGGCGAGGGTCGCCCTCCGGCTCGCGGGCTCGTCGTCGATGAGTTCGAGGTGCCCGCGGATGACCGTGATGGGCGTCCGCAGCTCGTGGCTGGCGTCGTCGATGAACCGTCGCTGGGTCACGTAGGCCTGCTCGAGGCGGTCGAGCATGTCGTTGAAGGTGGTGGCGAGCGCTGCGACGTCGTCGCGCCCCTGGACGGGGACGCGCAGCGTGAGGTCGGACTCGGTGATCTCGGCCGCGACCCGCCGGACGTCCCGGATGGGGCGGAGGATCTGCCCGGCCACCAGCCAGGCGATGCCGGCCGTGAAGAGCAGGCCGCCGAGGGCCACGAAGAAGATCACGGTGACGGTCTCCTGCACCTCGGCGTAGCCCACCCGGGTGAAGTTGGCGATGACGAGCGACCCGTCCTCCGAGCCGGCCTGCACATCCACCTTCCCCCAGCGCATCATGCCCGCCGGGGTCTCGAGTACGCCGGACGCCGCCGGGTCCTGCCGCAGCTCCTGCAGGAGGGCGGCATCGTCCGTGAGCCGGTAGCCGCCGTCGTCCACCGTTCCCGCGTAGGAGCCGAGGTAGAGCACCTCGTCACCGGTGAGTCCGAGGATCACTTCCGAGGACGAGGAGTTCTGGCGCGACAGATAGCGCTCCAGCAGGGCGCCCACCGACGTGTACTCCTGGGCGGTCTGCGGATCCACGGCCTCGGAGGCGAAGGTCGTGAACTCCTGGACCTCCTGCACCACGTCGTCGTTGGCCTCGCGGTCCACGCCCGCGATCAGCAGTGAACGCACCGTCACCACGAGAGCGAGCAGGGCGAGGGCGGTGGTCAGGATGATCCAGCCGACGATCCGCCAGCGTGCCGAGACGGCGGAGCCGCCGAGCGGCTTCCTGGGGAGGGGCGACGCCGGCATTCCCGTGCCCGGAGCCCGGAGTGCGTCACGTGCATCGGCGGCCATCAGTCGTCACCGTCCGAGCCGTCGTCATCCCCGGTATCGTCCCCGGCGTCATACTCCAGTCCGTCGTCGAGCACCTCACGCTCCACGAGCCCGGGGGCCGGGACGGGAGCGGGAGCGGGTGCGGGGGCAGGAGCGGGAGCTGGTGCCGGAGCAGGTGCGGGTGCGGGTGCGGGTGCGGGTGCCGGTTCGGCGTCCGTCGGCGCTGGGCTCGGAGTGCTAGGAGCGGGCGACGCTGCGGGCGGCGTGCCCGGTCCGGTTCCCTGCAGTGTCGTCGCCTGCGGCGCCGTTCCCGGTGCTGCGTTCGGCGGTGCCGCCGTCGTCCGCGGCGCCGGCGGGCGCGAGGTCGACGACGACCGTCTGCGGTTCCACCGGCGGGACGTCGGCCGGCGTCGCCAGGGACTGGCTCGCCACCGCGAGGAGTGCGGGGACAGCGAGCAGACCGGTGGCTGCGAGGATGCGGGGCATGAGGGCCATGACGGACTCCTGGGGCACGAGGGAGGAAGCGGTGGGGGTGTGGCGGGGACGCGCGAGCACGCGCGCCGTGGTGCAGCGAGCACCTGGATCGCGGCGCGCAGTGAGCTGGTGCGGGGGAGGAGCGGGCGGACCGGGATCAGCCGCGGGTCACCGTGTTCGAGCCGTCGCCGTCGTCCTGGATCCGCGGCTCACCCTCGGCGTAGGTCACGGTGTTGGTGGATCCGTCGATGTCCACCTCGTCGGTGGACCGCACGGTGACGGTGGTGGCATCCCCATCAAGGTCCACCGCGCGGACGGCCGCACCGGTGAGGGTGTTGGAATCGCCGTCCACGGAGAACTCGTCGGCGTCGCCGGCCGTGACGGTGTTCGCGTCGCCGTCCACCTCGATGTCCTCGCAGGGGCCGGTGACGGTCAGGGTCACGTTGTCGGCGTCGATGCTCACGTCACCACCGCCGTCACAGGTGAGGGTCACGGAGGAGCCCGACGCGTCGATCGAGTAGTCGTCACCGGCGCCGATGACGACGGCGCCGCCTGCGTTCCCGGCGGCCTGTCCGGGCGCGCCGGGGGTGGAGCCGGGCGTCGCGGATGATGCGGCGGTCGGAGCGGCCGACGACGGCGCGGCGGAGGGTGAAGCCGGGGCCGGCGAGGAGGACGGCGTGGCTCCCGAGGTCTGGAGGTCGACATCCTGCGCGGGCGCACTACAGCCCACCACGAGTCCGAGCGTAGCGACGGAGGCGGTCAGGGTGACGAGGGAGCGGGCGGGCAGGCGCATGGGTGCAAGTCCTTCACGATTGATCCAGCAGGGTGTGGATCAACAGTGACGGGCCCATGTGAGCCGAACATGAGGTGCCGATGAAGGCTCTCTCATAATCGGCCGCGGTGGTCAGCCGTTCGGGGCGAAGAGTTCCAGCGCGATGTTGTCGGGATCCCGGAATTCGAGGATGTGCCCGGCGCCGATGTCCTTGACTCCGGCGTGGGTGATCCCGCGGCTCTCGAGCAGGCTCGCGGCGTCGTCGAGCACGGACCTGCTCGCGACCGTGAAGGCGACGTGGTCGAGACCCACGCGGTCCTCGTCGAAGCTGTCCGACGCCACCGGTCGCAGGCCCAGGAGGGTGCCGCCGAGCTGATAAATGACACCGCCGTAGAGGAAACCCAGCTGCTCACGCGTCTGCTCGTCAGCGCCCTCGGGTACCTCGAAAGCCACGGGCAGGCCGAAGAGGGCGTCGTAGAACGCCCGTGAGACGTCGATGTCGGTGACCGTCAAGCGGACGTGGGCGTAGGCCTCGATGGGGATCGTCATGTTCGCAGTGTGACACGCCCCACGGACGTCCTGCGCGCGGAGGGGGAGTGCTCCGCCCTTAGCGAGGATCCTGACGGAGGTGGGTTCCGGAGCCCCGCAGGTTCCCGGCGTCCGCCTCCATGCCCTGACGCAGCCGCGAGAGCGCCGTGCCGACGCGCAGCCGGAACGTGGCCTGATCGACGCCGAGTTCACGCGCCGATTCCGCGTGCGTGCGGCCGCCGAGGTAGCTCA
Organism: Arthrobacter sp. TJ-266; assembly: GCF_058269115.1. Classification (NCBI taxonomy): domain Bacteria; kingdom Bacillati; phylum Actinomycetota; class Actinomycetes; order Micrococcales; family Micrococcaceae; genus Arthrobacter; species Arthrobacter sp. TJ-266. Next base: position 299,092 of record NZ_JBZCNC010000004.1, on the reverse strand, counting down.
GTTCCAGCGCTTCCGCCTGCTCGGGGGTGAGAAGGGAGATGGCATGCATCGCGGACGCACCGGCGAGCGAGGGGAGCAGCGAGGCCTCGGGCGCCACCGCGGGAGCCGGCCCGGCCGTGCGGATCCTCTCGACCGCGCACCGGTGCGTCAGGTTCAGGAGCCAGTGCTCGGCGCTGTGCCGCGTGCGCTCGTAGGCGTGGGCGCCGGCCCACACGCGGACGTAGACCTCCTCCGTCACGGCCGCGCTCGCGGCCTCGTCGGGGAGCAGCCGGCGCACCAGGGCGTAGACGCTGGCCGCCGTACGGCGGTACAGCTTCTCGAACGCGGCGCGGTCACCGGCCGCCACGCGCTCCAGGAGCCGTGCGAGCGTCGCGGCCTTGCCCATGGCCGCCTTGCCCTTGTTCGAGGACATCTTCGAGGACGCCTTCGAGGTGCCCTTCGAAGGGCTCTTCGTGGCACTCTTCGTCTCACTCTCCGTCGAGCCGTTCACCGCACTCTTCGCCGAGCTCGTGGAGGTGCCCTTCGACGTGCCCTTCTGCTTGCCCGTCGGTGTGCCGTCGGTCGCGCTCGTGTTCTCGGCCGATCCCGTGGTGCCGGCAGTCATCCGAACCAGCCTTCCGGCGCAGCGGGTGCGGCGAGGGAATCCCGCGCCTGCTCACGCAGGAGGTGTAATTCGTCGTCGCATCTGCGGATCTGCCCGACCACCTGCGCGAGCTCGAGGGCGGCGACGTCGCGCTCGGACGCGGTGCGCCGCGGGTCGGAGAAGACATCCGCGCAGTCGCAGCGCAGCACCAGCATGGTGTCCAGCAGGCGGAGCCGCGCCGCCTCGAGGGCATGCAGCCGGTCGTCATGGGGCGCAGGCGTGTTCTTCTCGACGTACATGTGAGACCTCACCGGCCCGAGGAGGCCGGCCCTTCCAGCACAGGACGTGCATCGATGCGTGAGCGGCACGCCGATCAGGGCGCTTCGCCTCAGCGTAGGCATGCACCGCCCCGAAAAGTAGCCCGCCACCCCATCAACCCGCCGTGACCGCACGAAAGTTACGCACCCGACACCTCGGCGGCGAACTTTCTCATGCACGCGAGGGAAAAACCAGACCGGCGAGATTGCTGTTGCCGATGTCGGAGGCGGGTCCTACTCTCACGATGGGATCAGGTTCCACCGGTGTCGCGCCGCCGGCGGACCCACCCGGTCCCACCCACGTTCGGCCCTTGTCCGGGTACCACCCGCGATCCGTCGCGCCCCCGTTCGAACCATCCCCAGAGGAGCCCTCCCCGTGCCATCTTTCCGCCTCACCCGCGCGGCTGCCGTCTCGGCCGCCGTCACCTCGCTCCTGCTCGGCACCGCGCTCAGCGGTTCCGCAGCTCCCGTCTCTGCACCGTCCGCCGTCGCGCCGGCCACGATGGTGGTGGCGAACGTCAACGAGCGTGGGCCCGCGCCCACCCGTGCCAGCATCGAAGCCACCCGCGGCAGCTTCGCCACCGCCACCACCACGGTGTCCTCCTTCGCCGCCCGCACCTTCGGCGGCGGCACCATCTACTACCCCACGACGACGACGGCGGGGAAGTTCGGCGCCGTGGCGATCGCCCCCGGGTACACGGCGTCCCAGTCGAGCATCTCGTGGCTCGGCCCGCGCCTCGCGTCGCAGGGCTTCGTGGTGTTCACCATCGACACCCGCTCGCGCTACGACCAGCCCTCCGAGCGCGGGGACCAGCTCAACGCGGCGCTGACCTACCTGACGCAGTCCAGCACCGTCCGCGACCGGATCGACCCCACCCGCCTGGCCGTCATGGGCCACTCCATGGGCGGCGGCGGCACGCTCGAAGCGGCGAAGGACAACCCGGCGCTGCAGGCCACCATCGGTATGACGCCGTACAACGTGGACAAGAGCTGGCCCGAGGTGACCACCCCGAGCCTGATCATCGGCGCGCAGAACGACAACGTCGCATCCACCAGTCGCCACGCGATCCCGCTCTACAACGGGCTGACGAACCTGTCGCAGAAGGCGTACCTGGAGCTCCGCGGTGCATCGCACTACGCGCCGACCTCGAGCAACACCACCATCGCGTCCTACAGCATCTCGTGGCTGAAGCGCTTCGTGGACGACGACCTGCGGTACTCCCAGTTCCTCTGCCCCGCCCCCGCCACCAGCACCGCGATCTCGGCGTACCAGAGCCCCTGCGGGTTCTGAGCCCCGCCCGGCCGGATCGGACGCCGATGTGGGAGCCTCCGCTCCCGGCCGGACGGGCGCCGGCCCGGCCATCGAGGACGGCGCCCGGCAACCTGTTCCATCCCGAACGCCCCGCAGCCACCGGTCGCGGGGCGTTCGGCCTCTCACCCGGTGAGCTGGTCGAGATCGTCGGACGCCGCGTCCTCCTCGTCCTGGGCCTCCGCCAGTTCGGCGTCCGCCTCGTCCGCCCGCTGAGTGAGGTCGGGCGAGGAGCTCTCGAGATCCGAGAGCGACTTCCGGAGGGCGTCCAGCTGCCGTTCGAGATCCTCGATGGAGGCCTTCACCTCCGTGCGCCGTGCGGCCGCCCGCTCGACCTCCTGGTGCGCTTCGGCCGCCGCGGATTCGGCGGCTTCCCGTGATGCGCGGGCCGCCGCGAGAGCCGCCTCGGCCTGCTTCCGGCGCCGCGCGGCCCTCGCCGCGGACCGGGCGTCGGGCGCGCCGTCGTCCTGTGGGCCGCGGGCCCCGGAGTCGGCCCCGTTACCGGCACCGTCGGCGCCGCCGCTGCTCCCGTCCGCGCTGCTGTCCCCGTCCGAGTCGTCCGACTCGTCCGAGCCGTTCCCCTCGTCCCCCTCGGCTCCGGGCGGAGTGAAGGGACCCCCGACTGCTCCGTCGAGGTCGACGGCGTCCCAGCCACTGGCCTCCAGCGTCCGCACCAGCCGTCCGGTGAGCACCGCCGCAGCGGCACCGGGGTCCGCGAGAGCCGCGCGGAGGGTCTGCTCCACGCCGGGAAGCGCGGCCGGCCCCACCTCGTGCCCGGCTTCCGACGCCGCCGCGAGGGACTCCTGCGCCACGGCGGCGAGGAGCCTCTGACGCTGCTGGCCGAGGGCGTTGAGCTGCGCGCGGTCGAGCCCCTCCTGCGCCTCCCGGAGCGACGCCCCGAGCTCGAGCACCTGTTCCACCTCCGCGCGACGCCGGTCCACGAGCACGTTGACGAGCCACGCCGCGGACGCCGGCTTGGGCAGTCCGCGGAGCGCCGCGGCGAGATCCTTGTCCCCGGAGCGCTTCGCGTCCGCGGCGGCCGCGTTCCGGCCACTGATGAACTGATCGAGGGCCAGCGCGTACAGATCCCTCGCCCTCGCGGTGAGATCGGCGTCGAACGTGGTGTCGTCGGGGCCGCTCACGGCGCGAGGTCCTCGAAGGCGCCCGACGGGAGGGCGATCCAGCCCTCGCGGCGCGCCTGCTCGAGGTGCTCGTCAGGCACCCCGTGCGTCCGGCCGAGAGCGTGCGCGCGGGCGGCGAGGGCTGCGATGACGGCGTCGAAGGCGTCGTCCGAGGCGATCATGAGCTGCTCGTCCGCCTTGGTGAGGACCAACCAGGGCGCGCGGGCGAGGAGGTGGGACAGCAGTGCACGCCGCACCCCGGCGTCGTTCTTGTAGCCGCGCGTGTCGAAATCCCAGCCGCGCAGCGCTGCCGACGGGTACACCTCGACGGCGGTGCCCCCGCCCGAGCGGTCCACCGGCGCCCCGAGGGCGTCGCCCACGAGGTCGAGCAGCACCGCGCAGTGCATCGCGGTCAGGCCCAGCCGGTCCGTGGCGACGCTGAGCGGCCACCTGCCGGTGATCTCGCGGGTGGCGCGATCGGTGACGCGGTAGGAGAGGCGGCGGCGCCAGTCCATCCCCGCATCCTCGGCGGGAGCAACGCGGTCACCCGCGGCGTGGCGGACGAGGAAGGCCACGAAGTCGTCGGGCCACCCGAAGGCGCAGTCGATGCCGAGGCTGCGCACCGACGGCGCAGTCGCGGCGATGCGGGCGTCGGAGGCACCGAGTTCGAGCTCCACCGTGACGGTCGGCTGCGACCAGTCGAGCACCGCGAGGGCCGTGCCCTTCGTCTCGGCTGCGAGGTCCACTCCGGCTGTGAGCACCCCCAATTATAGGCATCGGAGTGTGGCGGGGACAGGGCGGAAAAGGGGTGCCGCGCAGGTGGGCAGCGGGTAGGGATGGAGGCTGCAGCTCGGCGGGCGGCTCAGCGTGCTCGTGCGGCAGAAGCGGGACCACGAGAAGCTCGACGCCCTCGTGCAGCGCCTCCGCGGAAGCTCCCGTGAGGAGCAGGCGGCCACGCTGCTCGCGATCTACCGCCTCGTGTTCCCGCACGCCTTCGCTGAGGAGTCCGTTCTCTGGCCCGTGATGCGCCGCGTCCTCAGCGACGGCGGTGAGCTGACCCTCGCCGTGGAACGCGAACACCAGGAGATCAACGAACTGGTGACGACCCTCGAAGGGCTCGACGACGGCTCGCCGGAACGGGCACAGCTGCTGGGACGGCTCACGGAGGTGCTCGACGACGACGTCCGTGACGAGGAGTACGCCCTGTTCCCCCGCCTGCAGGAGCAGCTGTCACGGTTCGAGCTGCAGGTCCTCGGCGTGCTCTGGGAGCTCGTGCGCCGCATCGCACCCACGCGCGTCCACCCCGTGGTGGCGCGCAGGCCGCCCGGGAACGTCGTCACCGCCCTCCCGCTGTCCGTCCTCGACCGCGCCCGCGACGTCGTCGACACCCTGGTGCTGCGAGCACTGGCGTCGCTCACGCCCTCGCTCCACCGCGGCAGCTCGGCACTGGCCCGTGCAGCGCACGCCGTCGAGCTCCTGCCGATCATGCGCTCCGGCGACGATCCCTCCACACGATCCCTGGCGGGGAAGCCCTCGCTTCCCTGGGGTGCCCTCCTTGTGGGGGCCGCTGCCCTGGGGGTGGCGGCCGTCGCGGTGCTCGGACGGCGGCGCACCGCATGAGACGGGGTGCCCGGCTCCCAAGCCGCGCCGCTGGTGCCGGAGCGGCGTCCGGTGTGTACTGAACAGGTGGGGAGGCAGGAGACCGGAGGCGGCTCCGCCCCGAGAGGACAGGACGTACGCATGGAAGCCCGATGCCCCAGTTGCGGTTCGGCCCTGATCGAGCTGAGTGAGGACCAGTGGCCCGCGGAGGGCCCGGTGCCCCCCGGAACCATCGCCGTCTTCCAGTGCGACCTGAACCACCGCATCGTCGTGGGGGAGACCCAGGTCCAGGCCTAGCGCCGGCCGTGCTCCTCGTGTTCTGCGAGGTCGCCGAGGATCCGCGTGAGTTCGTCCCTCAGCGCCGTGGCCTCCCGGACGGTGAGCTCCAGGCGCTCGCCCTGCTCCACCTAGCCGATGCTCACGTGCGAGGCGCCGTCGCCCCCGGCGGGCGCCGAGACCCCGACGGCGAGTGCCCGGCCACCGCTGTGGGTGACGTCCCCGACGATCATCTCCCCACCGTCGTCCTCTGCGATGGCCATGGTTCCTCCTCCGGTCGGCGGTGTGCGTGCTGCCATGCCAGGCGGTCAGCCCGCCTCCGCGGGGCGAACCGCGAGATTGGGATGCAGGAGCTCGAAGCCCTCGTCGACGAGCGCGTTGCGGTCGATCTCGTCCGGCAGCAGCACCGCCGTGACGCGGCTGTCCCGGATGGTGGCGCCGGTGGCTCCGGCCTCCAGCGCGGCGCACTCCAGGCCCACGCCGATGCCCTCTTCCACGAGCAGGCAGACACCCTCGCTCTCGCCGGCGTCCGCCTCCGTGACCGCGCTGTCCGTGGGGCGCGCCGCGAAGTACTCCACGCCGTCGCGCTCAGCCAGCAGTCGTGTGCTGCCGAGATCGATGCCGTCGAGGTCCGACTGAATGGTGAGGACGTCGCTCTCGGTCTGCTCCTCGTCGAGCAGACCAATTACGGACCCACCCGAGCACCCCGCCAGGCCCAGCACTGCGGCGGCCAGGAGCGCCGCGGATCGGATGGGCAGGCGGTGCATGCGACTCCTCGGCTCGTCGTGGACGTTGCTCCCACCCTACCGAGCAGCACCGACCTAGGCTGGGAGCCATGTACCCACACCAGGCCCTGACGGGGCGCACCTTCGTGGTCACCGGCGTGAGCCGCCGCAAGGGCATCGGCTACGGCGTCGCCTCGCGCCTGGCCCGCATGGGCGCCTCACTCGTCCTCCACCACTACGCACCGCACGACGCCGAGCAGCCCTGGGGGGCCGAGAGCCTCGAGGACGTGCTCGGCGGCATCAGGGAACAGCTCGGCGACGGAGCGCAGCTCGCGAACCTGAGCCTCGACCTGTCACGGCACGACGGCGGGGAGCAGCTCATCTCCGGTGCACGGGACGCGCTGGGACACCTGGACGGACTGATCTGCAACCACGCGAGGAGCGGCGGCGACGGGCCGCTCGACGAGATCGACTGGGAGCACCTCGATGCCCACTGGCAGGTCAACACCCGCTCCACGATCCTCGCCACCAAGCACTTCGCCGAGCAGCACGACGGCCGGGAGGGCGGCCGCGTGATCTGGATGACGTCCGGTCAGCATTCCGGGCCGATGCCCCACGAGATCGCCTACGCGGCGTCGAAGGCCGCGCTCGCGGGCCTCACGGCGTCCGTGGCCGACCACCTGGTGGATCGGCGCATCCTCCTGAACACGGTGAATCCCGGGCCCGTCAACACCGGGTACCTCGACGAGGACACGCGCGACCGCCCGTCCGAGGTGTTGAAGGCCGTGCTCGAGCACTTCCCGGGCGGGCGCTTCGGCGAGCCGGACGATCCCGCGCGCCTGATCGCCTGGTTGGTGAGCGACGAGGGCCGATGGATGGTGGGTCAGGTGCTCAGCACGGAGGGCGGATTCCGCCGGTGGTGACCGGCTCGTCGTGGTTCCGGCTCAGCGGATACCGCTGCGCGCTAGCCCCTGCACGAAGTACTTCTGGAACGCCAGGAACATGATGACGATCGGCGTGATCGAGATGAGCGCCAGGGCCATGATGGCGCCGTAGTCCGCGCCGTACTGGCCCTGCAGGTACAGCAGCCCGATGGGCAGCGTGAAGAGCTGGGCGTCCTTGAGCGCGATCAGGGGCCAGGCGAAGTCGTTCCACTGGTACATGACGGTGAGCAGAACCAGCACGGCGATGAGCGGCTTGCAGAGCGGCAGGACGATCTGGAGGAAGATGCGAATGGTGCCGGCGCCGTCCATCTTCGCCGCCTCCATCAGCTCGTTCGGGATGGCGATGATGAACTGGCGGGCCAGGAAGATCCCGAACGCCGAGGCCGCCGAGGGGAAGATCACCGCCCAGAACGTCCCGTAGATGCCGAGCTCGGTCACGAGCCGGAACTGCGCCACCATGAGCACCTGCACGGGCACCATCATGGTGCTGAGCACCAGCAGGAAGACGAAGCCCTTGCCCCGGAAGTCGAGCTTGGCGAAGGCGTAGCCCGCCAGCAGGTTCACCGTCACGGTGAGGGCCGTGACGATCGCCGTGATGACCACGGAGTTCCCGAACCAGGTCAGGGTGGGGAAGGTGTCTAAAATGGTGCGGAAGTTGTCGAGCGTCCACTGCGACGGCCAGATGCGCAGCTCCCGACTCACCACGTCGGAGCTCGGCGAGAACGCGATGGTGATCATCCAGTAGAGCGGGAACATCATGACCAGCCCCACGACGACGGCGATCACCACGCGGAGGATCGACGAGGTGCGCTGGGCGGGGGAGACCTTCTTCACGCGCGGCACGAAAGTTGTCACCTAACCCACCTCGTCCCTCGAGCGATTGCCCTTCCACTGAACGGCCGTGAAGACCAGCGTGATCAGGAAGATCACGATGCCGATGGCTGCCGCGTAGCTCTGGTCGCGCGTCACGAAGCCGTTCTCGTAGGCGTAGGTGACAAGCACGGATGTGGACCTTCCGGGACCGCCGCCGGTCATCACGAAGATGGTGTCGAACACCTGGAACGAGTAGATGACGTCCATGATCAGCAGGAAGAAGGTGGACGGTCCCACGAGCGGCACCGTGAGATACCGGAACTGCTGCCACGAACTCGCCCCCTCCAGCCGTGCGGCCTCGTACAGCTCGGGCGAGATGCTCTGGAGCCCGGCCAGGTAGATGACCATGTTGAAGCCCACGCGGATCCAGAGGGTCACGAGGATGATCGACGCGAAGGCCGCCGAGCCCTGTGACTGCCAGGGGATGGTGGCGAGGCCGCCCTCCCTCAGGAGCTTGTTGATGATGCCCGTCGCCTCGTCGAAGAGCAACACGCCCATGAGGGCGGTCGCGATGCCGGAGATGACCATGGGCAGGTAGATCAGCGTCCGGAACAGCCGGCGGCCGGGCAGCACGGAGTTCATCAGCACGGCGAGCCCGAGCCCGAGGGCCAGGCTCAGCGGCACGGTGATGAGGGTGAAGACGGCCGTGTTGAGGGCGGACTGCCAGAACGTGGGGTCCGTGAGCAGGCGCTGGTAGTTCTCCAAGCCCACCCAGCCGCTGGCGCCGAAGCCGTTGGACTCCTGGAAACTGATGAGGAACGCCCACCCCAGCGGCAGGAAGAGGAAGATCCCGAGCAGGATCAGGTTGGGACCGAGGAAGCCCGCGGCAGCGCCGGTGGAGCGGTGCTGCCGCGAGGGGCGGCCGGTCGCCGCCAGGTAGGTGGTCGCCGGGACGGCCGGCGGTAGCGTGCCGGTCGCCGTGCCACCGGCGCCGCCGTCGGTCGACTCCTCGCGGGCCGAGGTGTCGGCGGACATCAGCCGGCTGCCTCGTTGACGGCCGCGGCGATGTTGGCGAGCGTCTGCTCGACCGGCTGGCCCTGCGTGAAGGCGAGCTCGAGCTCGTCACGCAGGGTCGGGTTGATGGTGGCCATGGCCGGCGAGGTGAGCTGCTGCACGTCGCTCGGCTCCAGCGTGGTGGCCTGCTCCACGAAGATGCCCGCGATGTCCGGGCGCGTCTGGTAGTCCAGCTCGGTGCCCACAAGGCTGTTCAGCGTGGGCAGCTCCATGGCCCGGGCACAGAAGTCGGACATCTGCTCCGGCTGTGTCATGAACTTCAGGAATTGCGCCGCCAGCTCCGGGTTCCGGGCGTTCTTGGTGGCCACGAGCGCGTTGCCGCCGAGGTCGCAGGCGCCGCGCTCGTCCCGGGGGAGGTAGGTGGCGCCCCACTCGAAGTCGGTGATGTTCTCGTCGAGCGCCGGGAGTACGAAGTTCCCTACGAAGGCCATCGCCGTGGTGCCGGCCGAGAAGGCGTCGTCCGCGTAGGTCGAGGACTTCACCGAACTGCTCGGGGGCACGAGGTTGTCGGTGAAGAACCCCTGTGTGAACTCGAGGGCCTTGATCCCGGCGTCGGACTCGATGGCCGAGCCGGTGAGGGCGTCGTCGAACAGGCGGCCACCGGCCTGGAACAGCCAGCTCAGCCAGCGCGTGGAGCCGCCGAGCTGCCAGTTGTAGACGAAGGGGAAGAGATCATCGGGGAGCTCTCCGCGGAGCTGCTCGGCGACCTGGCGGAACTCGTCCCAGGTCCACGCGGAGTCGAGGCTCGTCGGGACACTCGTGATGCCGGCCTGCTCGAAGAGATCGGTGCGGTAGACGAGGGCGGAGGTGTCGGTCTGGTGGGGGACACCGAAGGGCTTGCCGTCGAACTGCACGGCCTGCCACATGGCGGGGAGGAAGGCCTCCGCCTCCGCGGTGTCGAAGTAGCTGGTGAGGTCGAGCAGCTGGTCCTGGCTGCTGTAGGCGCCGATGGTGCCGTAGTCCACGCGGAACAGGTCCGGGGCCGTGCCCGCCTGCAGCTGGGCGTCGATGTTCGTGAAGATCTGCTCGTACGGCACGAGATTCAGCTCCACGGTGACGCCGGAGTTGGCGGCCTGGAAGGCCTCGATGCCGCGGCGGAAGCCCTCCTCCTCGGCAGGACTGCCCCAGGTGGTGAACGTGAGGGTGTTCTCCCCGCCCTCCTCGCCGCCGCCGCTGGTCCCTCCGCCACCGGAGAAACCTGCGCAGCCGTTGAGCGCCGCTGCTGCCGCGAGGAAACCTGCTCCGCCGAGGATCTGCCGTCTGGAAATGGTCATCGTCGTACCTTCCGGGTCAGTTTTCTACACAACGTACAACACGAGTCCCACAATGTGGGAGGCTACCGCTCGTGCACCACGCGCCCCTCGACGACCGTCAGATCAGCGGCCAACGAATGGAGTCCGGCCGGTGCCACGTCGTACGGATCGGCCGAGAGAACCGTGAGGTCCGCCGTCGCCCCCTCCCGCACCGCACCTCCCCGCGTGCGCGTGACGCGCGCCGAGCCCGAGGTCGCGGCGGCGAGCGCCGCCGTGAGCGTCAGCGCCTCCGAGGCCACGAGTGGCGGCACCCCCGCGTGGTCCGGGTGCATCCGGTGGACGGCGACGTGGATGGCCTGCCACGGGTCGGCGTCGGAGACCGGCCAGTCCGACCCGAGGGCGAGAGGTGCTCCGCCGGCGACCATCGACGCGAAGGGGTACTGCCACCGCGCCCGCTCGGGACCGATGAGCGGCAGGGTGAGGGAGCGCATCTGCTCGTCGCTGCAGGCCCAGAGCGCCTGCGCGTTGACGGTCACGCCGAGCTCGCCGAACCGCGGGACGTCCGCCGGATGGACCAGTTGCACGTGCGCCATGGTGTGGCGGTGCTGCCAGCCGCGAGCCCCAGCGCTTCGGGTGGAGGCCCCGGCGCCTTGGGTGGAGGACCCGGCGCGGACGGCGCCTGCCACGGCGTCGAGGCCCGTCCGCACGGCGCGGTCACCGATGGCGTGGAGGTGGAGGTCGAACCGGGCGGCGTGCAGCGCGGCGACGACGGCGTGGAGCACCTCGGTCGGCAGGTAGGTGGGCCCGCGGTCGGCGGACGCCGAGGGTGTGCCGGGCACGCACCCGCATCCGGCGGGCTCGTAAGGGTCCAGCATCGCGGCCGTACGGTTCTCGGGGACGCCGTCGATCATGATCTTGGCGCTCGAGGTCGGGAAGCCCGCCTCCGCGTTCAGCCGGCGGCGCTCGTGGAAGTCCTCGAGCAGCGCCGGGATGCCCTCCAGGGTCAGGTCGCGCGGCACCCAGAGCGCCCCTGTGGCCCTGCCCGTCAGCAGGCCGGACCGCGCGAGGGCCCGGTAGGCCGGCGCGGCATCCGGGTAGCCCGCGTAGTCGCCGATGATGGCCTCCTGCCAGCCCGTGATCCCGAGCGCGTGCAGGTGCCGCTGGCCGTGCAGGATCCCCGCCTCGACGGCCTCCCGGGTGATCGGTGGCAGCAGCCGGGTCACGAGAGCCATCGCACCCTCGTGCAGGATCCCGCTCGCCGAGCCGTCGGCGCGGCGTCCCACGCTGCCGTCGTGCGGGTCCGGCGTCGTGCCGTCGATGCCCGCGCGCGCGAGGGCGGCACTGTTGACCCACGCGCTGTGGTGGTCTCGGTTGATGAGGTACACCGGGCGGTCCGGCACCGCGGCGTCGAGCAGCGCGGCGTCCGGGAAGCCGCCGTCGTAGTGGCCCTTGTACCAGCCCGCTCCCGTGATCCACTCGGGGGCGGGGTGCGCGCGGGCGTACCGGGCAACGGCGTCCTGCACCTCGGCCGGGGTGTCACAGGACATGACGTCGCACGCGAGGGCCTCGAGCCCGCCCATGAACGTGTGGGCGTGTGCGTCGATGAACCCCGGCGTCACCATGCGGCCGTCGAGGTCCACCACGCGCGTGGCGGGGCCCGCGTGCCGCAGGGCGTCGGCATCGGACCCGACCCGAGCGATGACGCCGCCCTCGACAACGACCGCCGTCGCGGTGGGGTGCACGTCCCGGCCGTCGAACACGCAGCCGCCGCGCAGCACGAGGTCAGCCGGCATGCGGTTCCGGTCCACGGTGCGGCTCGTCCGCGGGCAGGGGCGTCACGATGCCTCGGGACCAGTCGTCGCGCAGCAGCGCATACCCGACGGACGCGACGGATCCGCTGCCGTCCGCGGACCAGCCCTGCCGGTAGTAGGCCTCCTGGACGTACCCCGCGCTCACGAAGGTGCGCCGCATCGCCACGTTGTCCTCCCGGGTCTGGCCCTCGAGGCGGCGCGGGGGCAGCGTGCCGAACACGAGGTCCGCGAGGGCGCGCAGCGTCACGGCGCCGAGGCCCCGCCCGCGCGAGGCCTCGGCCAGCCGGAGGTCCATCATGGCGGTGTCGTCCTCGGGGTCCTCGAGGACCACCACGCCGTGCCGCCCGGCGTCGTCGTCGTCGATCCAGAAGCCGCGGGAGTCCTCGCGGTGGAAGCGGCCGCTCGCCACGAAGATGCGCGCGGACTCGCGCGTGTGCTGCGTGACCACGTGGAACGGGAAGGCGTTGGAGGCGAGGAAGTCGACGAGGTGAGCGGCGTCGTCGGGCACCACGGGCGTGAGGCCGAGGGTCACCGCGGGTCTCAGAACCCGACGAGCGGGTGCGGCACGTAGTGCTCCTCGAGGGCCTGCACCTCGTCGGCGGTGAGCTCGAGGTCCAGCGACGCGAGTGCGTCCTCGAGGTGGTGCGGCTTCCCGACGCCGACGATCGGCGCGGACACCACCGGGTTCCGCGACACCCAGGCGAGGGCCACCTGCGCGCGCGTCACACCGCGCTCCGCGGCCACGCGCCCCACGGCGTCCGCCACCAGGCGGTCGGACTCGAGCGTGCCGTAGAGGGTCTTCCCGAACTGGTCCGTCTCCGAGCGCGACGTCGTCTCGTCCCACGCGCGGGCGAGCTTGCCGCGCGCGAGGGGGCTCCACGGCAGCACGCCGATGCCCTGGTCCGCGCAGAGTCCGTACATCTCGCGCTCCTCCTCGCGGTTGATGAGGTTGTAGTGGTCCTGCATCGTCACGAAGCGGGCCCACCCGTGCTGCTGCTGGAGGTACAGGGCCTTCGAGAACTGCCACGCGTACATCGAGGACGCCCCGAGGTAGCGCACCTTCCCGGCCTTCACGACGTCGTGCAGCGCCTCGAGGGTCTCCTCCAGCGGGGTCAGGGGATCGAAGCGGTGGATCTGGTAGAGGTCCACGTAGTCGGTGCCGAGGCGGCGCAGGCTGGCGTCGAGCTCCGTCATGATCGCCTTTCGGGAGAGCCCCGCGCCGTTGGGCCCCTCGTGCATGCGGCCGTGTACCTTGGTGGCGATCACGATCTCCTCGCGGCGCGTGGACTCGGCGAGCACCCGGCCCACGATCTCCTCGCTCGAGCCGTCCGAGTAGACGTTGGCGGTGTCGAAGAAGGTGATGCCGGCGTCGATCGCCGCCCTGATCAGCGGCCGGCTCTCCTCCTCGGGGAGGGTCCACGCGTGGTTGCCGCGGTCCGGCGTGCCGTAGCTCATGCAGCCGAGGGCGATGGGCGAGATGTCGAGGCCTGTGGAGCCGAGTTTCACGTAGCGCATGAGGTCACCTTTGCTGATGTCGGGACGGTGCTCCAACCCTAGTCCCGGCGGCTTCCCCGACTAGGGCAGGATGAACTCGTGACAGCTGACGAGACCGGTGCGCCCGAGCACCAACACCCTCCCGAACCCGCGCGGAAGCGCCGGCGCCTGCGCCCGAGGCCCGTTCCCGTCCCGGCGTCGCACGGCTCCTCGGTGGCGCGGCGCTTCCGCCCCGGAGCCTTCGCGGACGGACTGAGGGTCAGCGCAGCCTGGACCGGCCGCGGCATCATCGTCATCGCGGGGCTCGTGATCCTCTGGTACGTGACGAAGACGCTCTGGTCCATCGTGCTGCCCACCCTGTTCGCGCTCCTGCTCGCCTCGGTGCTGTGGCCGCTCAACCGGATCCTCCGGCGCGTCCTGCCGAAGGTCCTCGCGGCCCTCGTGACCCTGATCGGCTTCATCGGCGTGGTGGTGGGGATCGGTGCGCTGACCATCCCCGCGATCGCGAGCGGCATCACGGAGCTCTCCGGTCTGGCCCGGGACAACATCGCCGACCTCGCCGACTTCGCGGCCGGCCCGCCGCTGAACCTCCAGCTCTCGGACCTCGACACCGTGGTGGACACCGCGCTCACGCAGCTCCAGGCCAACGCCGGCAACGTGGTCACGGGCATCACCACCGGGCTGGGGGAGCTCACCTCGGGCACCGTAGTGGTGCTCCTCGCGCTCGTGTTCACGTTCTTCTGCCTGAAGGACGGCGACCGCTTCATGCCGTGGGCCTCCCGCTGGACCAACTCGACGGCGTTCGCGCACGCCTCGACGATCGCGGGCGGCACGTGGAAGGCGCTCTCCTCCTACATTCTGGCGCAGGCCACGGTGGCGCTCGTGGACGCCGTGTTCATCGGGCTGGGCCTGGTGCTGCTGGACATCCCGCTGGCCATCCCGCTGGCGGTCCTCGTGTTCTTCGCCGCGTTCATCCCGGTGGTCGGGGCGATCGTCTCCGGTCTCGTCGCAACGCTCGTGGCCTTCCTCGCCTACGGCTGGGTGAGCGCCCTGACCGTCCTCGGCCTGGTGGTGCTGGTGCAGCAGCTCGAGAGCAACCTGATCCAGCCGCTGCTCGTGGGGCGCACGCTGGAGATCCACCCGGCCGTGGTGCTCGCCTCGGTGACGGCCGGCGGCACGCTGTTCGGGATCATCGGCGCCTTCCTCGCCGTGCCCACCACGGCCGTGGGCATCGTGGTGCTCCGCTACCTGCGGGACCAGTCGATCGAGAACCGGCCCGAGACCGGCGTCGCCTCGGGGGACCCGAACGCGGTCCCGCCCGATCCCGGGCCCGACGCCGGCGAGCGCCAGGACCTCACGGACTCCGGACCGGTGGGGCACCGCGCGGAGCCGCAGGGTGCCTGAGCGGCCGGTCGTCGCCGTCCTGCAGGGGGCGCGCCCCGTGCGCGGCCTCGAGCGCGTCGCCGAGCGGGCGGAGGTCAGGGTCACGACGGCGGACGGCCTCGCCGCGGCCCTCGACGGTGCCGACGTCCTCTACCTCTGGGACTACTTCTCCGGAGCGCTGCCCGCAGCCTGGCATGCCGCGGGGTCGCTCCGGTGGCTGCACGTGGCCGCCGCGGGCGTGGACAAGCTCCTCTTCCCCGAGCTCGTGGAGTCCGACGTCGTGGTCACCAACGCGCACGGCGTGTTCGACCAGCCCATGGCCGAGTACGTGCTCGGCGCCATGCTGCACGCCGCGAAGGGCTTCGGTCCGCTGCGCGACGCCCAGCGCGAAGCACGCTGGGCCTGGCAGGAGGGCCGCACCCTGGCAGGGACCACGGCGCTGGTGGTGGGCACCGGGAGCATCGGGCGCCGCACCGCGCAGCTGCTCCGCGCCGTCGGCGTCCACGTGGAGGGTGTGGGCCGCACGGCGAGGGAGCACGACGACGACTTCGGCCGGATCCACGCGTCCGCGGACCTGCGGCACGTGGCGGGCGGGGCCGACTGGCTCGTGCTCCTCGCACCCCTGACCCCGGCGACGGAGAACCTCGTGGACGCCGCGGTGCTCGCCGCGCTCAAGCCCTCGTGCGTGGTGATCAACGCCGGCCGGGGGAAGCTCCTGGACGAGGACGCCCTCGTGGAACGGCTGCGCTCCGGCGCGCTCGCCGGGGCGGTCCTGGACACGTTCGCCGTCGAACCCCTGCCCCCGGCGCACCCGCTGTGGTCCCTGCCCACGGTCCTGGTGACACCACACCTGGCCAGCAACGCCGGGTCCTGGCTGGACCAGCTCGCCGCGCAGTTCGAACGCAACCTGCTGCTCTGGCGCGACGGCAAGCCCCTGACCGGCGTGGTCGACAAGCGCCTGGGCTTCGTCCCGTCTTCGCGCTGAGCGTCCGGCACCGACGGGCTGACCGCCTCAACCGCCTGGCCGTCTGAACGGCCCGTTCAGCGGCTCGCGTGCGACGACGTCGCGCGCTCCTCCTGCCACCACCGCACGGTCCTCGTGGCGGCCTCGTCGATCGCTGTCGGGGCCAGAGCGAGCGTCCGCTCCGACGCGGTGGAGTCCATCACGAACGGGCGGTCGAACTGGTACACCATCTCCGCGAGCTCCCGCATGGAGGGCATGACGGTCCCGAGGACGTGTACCAGCCACGCGGGCACGGCGGAGACCTTCGGCGGGTTGATCTCCGCTGCCCGGGCGAAGGCCGCGGACATCGACCGTTGCGACAGCGCGGGGAGGGTCGGTGCGTGCAGCACGCGGTCCCGTTCACGCGGAAGGGATGCCGCGGCGATCATCGCGGCGGCGAGATCGGCGACGTAGGTGAACGAGTGGGGGGCGTCCTGGTCACCGATGACCTGGATGCGCTTGCCGTCGAGGAGGGGCAGGATCATGCGTTCCCCGGCGTGCGCCGTGCGGACCCGCGGACCGAAGAAGTCCGCGGCGACCACCGAGACGGTGTCCGTCGTGGATGCGGCGCGCGCCGCGAGCAGGGCCGTCCTGACGCCGCGCTTGCCGCCGGTCGCGGCTCGCTCGGACGTCTCGGTCATGACCTGATCGGGGCGGCTGTATGAGTAGAGACCCTCCGGGAAGACGACCACGGCGCCCTGCCGCCCTGCCGCCTCGAGCACCGCGGCCTCCGCGGCGGGCAGCTCCCGTTCCCACGCCGCCGCCGAGTAGGCGCTGCCATGGATGCAGTGGAACACGGCAGTGGCCCCGGCGACGACGGCTCCGAGGGCCACGGGATCCGAAGCGTCCACGCGCAGTTTCTCGATGAGCGGGTGGTCCGGCCCGGTCCCGGATCGGGTGAGGATCCGGACCGTGTGTCCGCGCTCCGCCAGCTGCTCGGCGACGGTCCAGCCGACGGGTCCTGCTCCGGTGACGACGTACTGGGTCATGGCATGTCCTTCTGTAGGGCGAAGCTGAGGGGAAAGCGAGAGCGGTGCTCTCACAATCAAGAGTGAGCGCCTCCTCACCCGAAGTCAAGAGCACTGCTCTCATTTGTTGACACTGCTCTGATGCCGCTGCCACAGTGGGGTCATGCCAGGAACACCACGCGAACGCGCCCGGGAGCGGACGCTCGAGGACATCACCAGGATCGGCCGTCAGCAGCTGGCGGAGGTCGGTGCCGCCGCGCTGTCCCTGCGCGCCGTGGCCCGCGAACTCGGGGTGGTCTCCTCCGCGGTGTACCGGTACGTCGCCAACCGCGACGAACTCCTCACGGTGCTCGTCGTCGACGCCTACACGGAGCTCGGCGACGAGGTGGACGCCGCCGTCGCGGCGGCAGGTGGAGCCGGCGTCGACCGCTTCAGCGCGCTCGCGCACGCCGTGCGCACCTGGGCGCTGCGCGAGCCCTCCCGCTGGGCGCTGCTGTTCGGCAGCCCGGTCCCCGGGTACCGAGCGCCGGAGCGCACCGTGGAACAGGGGACCCGCGTGATCACGCTGCTCGCCCGGACCATGGACGAGGCCTGGACGGCGGGGGAGGTCCTGCCGATCGACGGCGTCGCGCCCCCCACCCTCGCCGGGGACTTCCAGGCCATCCGCGACCAGCTGTCCCTCGGCGCACCCGATTCCGCCATCGCGGCGACGGTCCAGGCGTGGTCCGCCCTCTTCGGCGCGGTGTCCTTCGAGGTGTTCGGGCAGTACGGGGCGGACACCTTCGCAGACCGGGACGCGCTGTACGCCTACACGGTGGACCGGCTCGCCGCCCAGCTCGGACTCCGCGCGCCGTAGCAGCCGGGATTCGCACGGCCGGCGCGCCGGGTGAGACACTTGCCGCTGCCGCCGCCCGCCGACCAGGAGCCATCAGTGCGCATCCGACTGCCCCGACCGGAGACCCGCAACAGCGCCCGCACGGTCTGGCTCTTCTTCGCGATCATCCACGTCGGGTTCCTCGCCCGCCTCATCCCCTTCGTCGTCAGCGGGGGAGTGCTGAGCGACGTCCGGTTCTACCGGCAGTGGGCCTTCGCCGCGCTGGGCGACGGCGTCTGGGAGGGCGTCGACACCGCGTGGGTCTACCCGGTCGGGGCACTCGTCCCCATGGTGCTCGCGGCCGTGTTCGGGCCCTACCTCTACCAGCTCACCTGGTTCCTGCTCTTCGCCGGGCTCAACGCCGTCGGTACTTCGGCCCTCCTGCGGCGCGGCACGCCGTCGTCGTACACCGCCGCCTACTGGTGGCTCACCGCCACGGCGCTGCTCGGGCCCGTGGCCGTGGGCCGCATCGACGGCCTCACCGCCCCGCTCGTGATCCTGGGGCTGCTGATCGTCGCCGCGCGCCCGTTCGCCGCGTCCCTCCTGCTCAGCGCGGCCACCTGGATCAAGGTGTGGCCGGCCGCCGTCGTGCTGGCCGCCCTCGTGGTGGTGCGGCGCGGACGGCTGCGGATCCTCGCGGCGGGCGTCGCGCTCACCGCGGGGATCGCGGTGGTCGTCGCGATCTTCGGGGACGTCGGCAACCTCACCGGATTCCTCACCGCTCAGGGCGCACGTGGAATGCAGCTCGAGGCCCCGCTCAGCACTCCGGGTGTGTGGCAGGCGATCACGGGGAGTTCGGGCGCCTACTTCTTCGAGGACGAGGTCATCAACACCATGGAGGTGCGCGGCGCGCTGAGCGGTCTCGTCGGGGATCTGATGACGCCGCTGCTCGCCCTGACGGTGGTGCTGGTGGCCGCGTTCCTCGCCGTCGCCCTGCACCGCGGCGCGCCGGCCGGAGCCCTGCTGGCCACCGGGTCACTGGCGCTCGTGAGCACCCTCGTGGTCTTCAACAAGGTGGGATCGCCCCAGTTCATGCTGTGGATCACCGCGGTGATCGCCGCGGGACTGGTGCTCGACCGGGCGGCCGAGTGGCGGTACCCGGCCTTCGCCATGCTCGCGACGGCCGGCCTGACCACCCTGGTGTACCCGGTGTTCTACGACGCGCTGCGGTACGAGCTGAACCCCGCCGTCGCGGTGCTGCTCACGCTCCGCAACGTGCTCGTGGTGACCATCTTCGTGTGGTCGCTCGTGCGGCTCGGGCGCCTCACCGCGCAGGCACGGACGCCCGCCGCGGCCGTCACGGGTGCCTGACGCCCTCGCCCGCGAGCACCGACCGGTAGCCCTCGCGGTACGTCGGGTAGGTGAAGGAGAAACCGGTGGAGCGCAGCAGGCTGCTGTCCACGCGGCGCGCACCACCCCGGGTGGACGACGCCTCGCCCGGCGCCGGTGCGGGCAGGCCGAGTTCGGCGGCGAGGAACCGGAGCACCTCGCCGAGGTCCACGGGTAGCTCGTCGCTCCCGAGGTAGATCCGGGCCGGTGCGGGTATGCCCGTGACGAGGTGCACGATCGCCGCGGCGGCGTCGTCCCGGTGGATCCGGTTGGTCCACTGCGGCTCCACGGGCAGGCGGGCCGAGCCGCCGGTCACCTGGTCGATCAGGCGGGTGCGCCCGGGGCCGTAGATCCCCGAGAGCCGAAGCACTGTCCCGGCGTCGCTGCGCGCGAGGAGCACCTGCTCGGCCTCGCGGACCAGCCGGGCCGTCGGCGCCGTGCTCTCGGCGGGCGAGTCCTCGGTGACCCAGCCGCCGTCGAAGTCCCCGTAGACCGCCGTCGAGCTCACGAAGAGCACGCGCCGCGGCTGTACGCCGTCGCGCTCCAGGGCGTCCAGCACGTTACCGGTCGCGTCCACGTAGGCGCTGCGGTAGGCCTCCTCCGTGCGCCCGCCCGCCGCGGTGGCGATCACCACCACGTCCGTGTCCCCGGGGATGCGCGGCAGGGTTCCGGTGAGGTCAACGCTCGCGCCCTCGATCGCCTGCGGTAGTACATGGGCGGAGCGCCGCCAGCCGATCACACGTTCGCCCCGCGCGGCCAGCCGCAGGCCGACCTCCGTGCCGAGGTCCCCGCACCCCGCGATCAGTACCGTCATCGGATGCGTCCCGTTCCTCGTGCTCGTGCTGGTGGTTGCCAATGGTCCAGAGTGGTCCCCGTCGGTCCGGGGCCAGTCTAGGTGGCGGGCCCGACGCCGAGCCCGCTACCCGCTCAGGCAACTGATGTCCGGACCGCTAGTCGCGGATCCTGACCGCGGTCTCGCGCAGGTACAGGTCCACGCGCGTGTAGGCATCCCGCGTCAGGGCTTTCCACAGTTCGACGGCGAGGCGCGGGTCCTCGCGTTCGAGCGTCCTGATGGCCTGCGCCGTGAGCACCTTCACCCGGACGTCCTCGAGGGCCTTGACCGTGGTCTCCTGGCGGTCGTCGCTGCCGAGGGCCAGCTCGCCGAAGGTCATGCCGGCACTGAGGGTGGTCAGCTTCAGACGCTCGCCGCTCGGCCCGGGTACGGACGTGACGATCTTCCCCGAGAGGATGAAGAACACACCGCCGAAGGACTGCCCCACGCGGCGCACCACATGGCCTTTCTCGTAGCTGCGGTCCTCCATCCGGGCGGCGAGCGCACGGACGTCGTCCTCCTCGAGCGGGCTGAGCGCGGGGCACTGGGCCACCTCCACCTCGGCCGGCAGGATCAGATCGCTGCCGTACCGGCGGATCAGCTCGTTCTCGCACCACTCCACCGCGGCGGTCCGGGTGTCGAACGTGGGTACGGGGCGGTCCACGTGCTTGAAGGTCTCCGCCAGCGTGCCCTCGCCGTCGATCAGCACGAGGTCGCAGTCCACCTTGGCGAGGTTCTTGCGGACCTCGCCGAGCAGCCTGAGCGAGACGTCCGCCACCTCGTCCACCCGGCGGAGGTCCAGCACCACGAAGTCCACGTCGTCGTCGAGCCCGCTGAGCTCACGCACCATCGATTCCGTGCCCGCGAAGAGGAGGTCGCCGTTGAGTTCGATCACCATGGCGCGATGGCCCTCGTCGCGCAGGAGGTCCATGGCGTCGTCGTTCCGGCGGATGCCCGAGGGAGCCGCCGTGATGTCGTAGGTGGCGCGGATGGCGGATTTCCCGGCCCGTGCCGCGCGCACGAAGTGCAGTTCCATGTCACGTGAGAGCCGCTGGCTCGTGGCCATGCCGCGCACGCTGCTGCCGTGCTCGTCCAGCGGCGGGGAGTAGACGGCGAGCCCCACCTGGCCGGGTAGGACGGCGATGGTGCCGCCGCCCACACCGCTCTTCGCCGGCATGCCGACGGTGCTGATCCAGGAGCCGGCGTCGTCGTACATGCCGCACGTGGTCATGACGGAGAGCACGCGTTCGACGGCGAGGAGGTCCATCGCCTCGACGCCGGTGATCGGGTTCCGCCCCGAGTTGGCGAGCGTCGCGGCCATCACCGAGAGGTCCATGCAGTTGACCATCACCGAGCATTGGCGGAAGTAGTCGGCGATGACCGGCTCGGGATCGGCCTCGATGATGCCGAAGGAGCGCAGCAGGTAGCCGAGCGCACGGTTCCGGTGGCCGTGCTCCAGCTCGGAGTTGAACACCTCCTCGTTGACGCCGAGCTGGCGGCCCGCGAAGTCCGAGTAGGTCCGCAGGATGCGCTTGAAGCGGCGGTTCCCGCCACGCGACTGCACCAGCGAGGTTGCGGTCAGCGCTCCCGCGTTGATCATGGCGTTCGACGGGCGGCCCGTGCCGGGTGCGAGCGAGATCTCGTTGAACGAGTCGCCCGAGGGCTCCACGTCCACCTTCTCGTCCACCGCGTCCATGCCGAGATCGGCCAGGGCGAGGCCGTACGTGAAGGGCTTGGAGATGGACTGGATGGTGAACTCCTCGCGCGTGTCACCCACCTCGTACATGTAGCCGTCCACCGTGGTCAGGCAAATGCCGAAGTTGTCCGGATCCACGTTCGCCATCGCCGGGATGGTGCTGTAGGGCTTGCCGTCCTTGAGATCCGAGATCTCCCGGTGGATGGTCCGCAGGTAGGTCTCGATCGGGGATTCCATGCCCTCCACCCTACGGCCGAGCGGTTCCGGAGCAGCGCTCTCGTCGCTTCCGGCGGCAGCGGACCGACCAAAGAATCTGCTGGGAATTATCTGTACATGCACTCTGAGAGATTGGCCGAACGATCACTCGGAATGCTTTCGTGACGAGCGTTGGTCGGGAGGATTTGCTGAGTCAATGGACATTCCGAATCGGAATATTCTTCCTGAGTTACCGATGACACCCGCATGGTGGTGCGTTGTTTGCCCGTGTCTGAGCGAGCGCGCGCCGCTGAACAACGCGGAGGAGAAGGACCTGATGAAGAACCTTGTGGCCAAAGCTGTTATCGCCGGATCCGTGATGGGATCCTCCATGATCGGCACTGCTGCGTTCGCGGCGCCCCGGACGAGACGCCCGCCGACGGGGTTGCGTCCACCGACGCCGCGCCCACCATGACGTACTACGAGCTCAATGACAGTCAACTCGGATTTGGGTCGAGCGACTACACCTTCGACGTCTCGGCTGCGGGGGTGGCAACCGCTACGGACGTTTCGACCGGGCTGACGGAGACCCTCCCCACTCAGACCTCCGACGCGCGGGGGACAACCGTGACCCTGGCCCACGAGGAGACCGCAGCCGGACAGCTGATCATTTCCGTCGTCGACCCGGCACAGTCGACGGCGCCGACGTCCTCGCTTGCCGCTTCCACGGCCGACGTCAATCCGGCTCAGTGCGCACTCGGTACGGTGCGGGCGCCGGTGCGGGCGCCGTCGCCGGTGGACTCGGAGGCGCGGCCGCGGGTACGGTGACCCTGCCGATCGTCGGTACGGTCGGTGCAGGCGCCGTCGGCCTGATCGGCGGCGGTATTTTCGGTGGGATGACGGGCGCCGCTGCGTCGTGCTTCGGCTGACTCGCACGAGCACTCGCGAGGAGATGTGACATGGAACGAACCGGGTTCAGGAAGTTCTCGAACGCGCCTCTGGCCGGTGCCGTGTGGGCGGTGCTGCTGCTGGCGGTCCTGCTGTTCCTGGCTCTCGGCTGGTCGATGCTCCAGATGGGGATCATCGTCGTGCCGCTGCTTGCCGTCGCGATCGCAGTGACCGTGGCTGCGCAGCGCAACCACGGGTAGACGCTGCGCCGACGGGCGTTCGGGCCCTTGCCGCTTCGGGCGCCGGTCAGCGGGTCGCGGAGGCGCGGGCGGTGTGGCGGAGCGACAGCACGAACAGCTGCACGACGGCGGTGCCCACGCCCAGGAGGATGAGCGTCGGGGCGACGTTGATCGTGTAGTTGTACCAGGGGTTGATCAACGCAGTGGTGCCCGATTGCGCCATCATCGCCTCC
Source organism: Arthrobacter sp. TJ-266 (assembly GCF_058269115.1). Classification (NCBI taxonomy): domain Bacteria; kingdom Bacillati; phylum Actinomycetota; class Actinomycetes; order Micrococcales; family Micrococcaceae; genus Arthrobacter; species Arthrobacter sp. TJ-266. Next base: position 276,133 of record NZ_JBZCNC010000004.1, on the reverse strand, counting down.
GCATACTCCTCGGCTGAGGCGATCGGCGCCGAGATGAAGTAGATGCCGAGCGCGGTCAGGACCGCGGCCACGGCCCACACCCAGACGTCGAACGGGTTCCGGAGCCGCGACTCGGTCACGGCGGATGCGGCACCGACCTCACGGATCATCGACGGCGAGGAGGCGGTGCCGTCCCGACGTCCGAGCGGGGCAGGCGAGGAGTACGACGACGGCGCGACGGGCGGTGCCTCCCGCGCCGCCTCCCGCGGGGCCGCGGGCAGATCCTCGTCCGCCGGGGGAGTCGACGACCACGCTGCAGTCCGTGCAGGCTGCGGTGCGGATGGCGCGTGGTCCGGCTGCGGCGTTGCCTGCGTCGACGAGGTGCCGCCGCGCTGGTAGATGCCGTCGTAGCGCGGATCGTACGAAGCCGGTTGCTGGTCCGTGCTCATCGATCGTCCTCCCCCGAAGCTGATGAATGACCCCAGTAAAGCACGGTGGTCCCGGTGCACCGAGGGGTCACGGGCGGTCGGCGAGCCGGGCGAGCAACCGCTCCTCGGCGTCGTGCCCCGGTACGATCCCGCGGGGGATCCGGAGCAGGAACACGATGCCGAGCACCCACCACAGGCCGAAAAGGATCCACGGCGGGGGCGTCAGTGCCGCGGGCATCCCGGGCAGGTACAGGCTGAGCAGGGCCACGCAGAGGACGACGGCGATCCAGCCGATCACCGTGCCGCCGTTCCCGGCGCCGCCCACGCGGAGCGGGCGGTCCATGCCGGGCTCGCGACGCCGCAGGATCACGAAGACGAGCGACACGAGGATGTAGGCGAGCACGATGCTCGGGGCGCCCGAGTCCACGAGCCAGCCGAGCATCTGCGTACCGAAGAAGGGCGCCAGGAAGGACAACGCGCCGATGAAGATCAGCGCGTTGACCGGCGTGCGGTAGGTCGGGTGGAGCACGCCGAACCAGCGGGGGAGCATGCCGGAGCGCGACATCGAGTACATGAGGCGCGACGCCCCGAGCAGGAGGGAGTTCCAGGACGTCAGGATGCCCGCGATACCCCCGGCGATCAGGATGTTCGCCGCGATCCCCGAGCCGAACATGGTGCCCATCGCATCCGCCGTCGCGATGTCAGCGGTCGCGAGCTCGCTCGCGGGCATGGCCGACGCCGTCGTCAGGATGGTCATCACGTACCAGATGGTGGCCAGCACCACCGCGACGACGACGAGGCGGCCGATCTGCCGGGCGGGGATGTTCACCTCCTCCGCCGACTGCGGGATGACGTCGAAGCCGACGAAGAGGAACGGCACCACCACGAGGACGGCGAAGAACCCGGCGGAACCGCCCGTGAAGAAGGGCTGCATGGTCGCCGTCGAGCCGCCCGTGAAACTCCCGACCACGAGGACGAGCCCGATGACGAGGAGGAAGATGACCACGAACGTCTGCGCGGCACCGGCGATCTTCACGCCGCGGATGTTGATCAGGGTGATCACCACGGCGGCGACGGCACCCACGAGCGCCCACGTGAGGTGCACCTCGTCACCGGCGACCGTCCACAGCGGGATCCGGCTCAGGCCGGGGAAGATGTACTCGGCCGTCCGGGGGAGAGCCACGGCCTCGAACGCCACGATCGTGACGTACCCGCCCGTGATGGCCCATGACCCCACGAAGGACCATCGTGGCCCCATCCCGCGCAGCAGGAAGTTGTGTTCACCGCCGGCCTTCGGCATCGCGGCCGTCAGTTCCGCGTAGGTGAGGCCGACGACGCCCATGATGATCCCGCCCGTCACCATCGCCAGGACCGCGCCGCCCGTACCGGCCGAGGCGATCCAGCCGCCGGTCAAGACCACCCAGCCGAAGCCGATCATCGCGCCGAAGCCCAGGGCGAGCGCGTCCCAGTTGCCGAGGACCTTCAGGAGCGAGGCGTCCTGCCCGTCCGTGGCGCTCGCTGTGCTGTTCGTCCGTGACATGAGCGGCTCCGTTCTCGGTGGCGGTCCGCCGCGTGGGCGGATTCGGGGTGCGACCACTGTAGGGCGTCACCGGCCCCTGCGGGGAGTGTTTCGACCGTGGCAGGTGCTTGGATGGAGCTCACCCGCAGAACCGCTGCACGTCCGATCGGAGATCCCCCTGCCACCGCGATCCGCGCGCGGCGCCACCGCGCCTCCGCGCCTGTCCCTGCGTGAACCGCGCAACCTGACGGCGGTCGACGCACCCCGGCTGCTCGACGGCGACCGTCGTGAGGGGGAGTCCTACGACCGCCTGGTGCTCGACGGCGAGGACCTCGCGGGCATCACGTTCCAGGAGTGCCTGTTCCGCGGACTGTCCCTCGACGACACCGAGCTCCGGGGCGCGCGGTTCGTCGAGTGCTCCATCGAGGACCTCTTCGCGCCCGTGTTCCGTGCTGCGCGCAGCAGCTGGCGTGAGACGTCCCTCCGAGGGACGCGCTGGGGTTCGGCGGAGCTGTACGACGGGCGGCTGGACGCGGTGCACCTCGACGGCGGGAAGCTCGACTACGTGAATTTGAGGGCCGCCACGCTCACCGACGTGCTCCTGAGCGGGTGCATCATCGGCGAGCTCGATCTCACCGGCGCGCGGGCAACGCGGCTCGCCCTGCAGGACTGCACGGTCGGGACGCTGACGCTCGACGGCGCCACCCTCAAGGACGCCGATCTCCGCACGAGCAGCTTCCGCAGCATCAACGGCCTCGACGGACTGCGCGGTGCCACGATCGACGAGTACCAGCTGCAGCTCCTCGCGCCCTTCCTGGCCGAGAGCATGGGCCTCCGGGTCGAGGGCTGAGGCTCCGCGCGACCGCCCGGCGTCAGGCCACGGCGCTGATCTCGGGTGCCGGCCGCAGCTGCACAGCCGGGAGGGCCTCGAACTCGGGCCGGGCGAACAGGTAGCCCTGGAAGAGGCGGATGTCCTGGGACTTCAGGAACAGGAACTCCGCTTCCGTCTCGACGCCCTCGGCGAGCACCGTGATCCCCAGCTGCCGGGCGATGCCCACGATCCCCGCCACGACGGCCTGACGCGGGCGGCTGGCGTCGATGCCACGCACGAGCTTCATGTCGATCTTGATGACGTCCGGCTGGAATTCGACCAGGAGGCCGAGGCCCGCGTGACCCGCCCCGAAGTCGTCGATCGCGGTCGTGAAGCCCTGCTTCCGGTACTCGGTGATGATGTTGATGAGGTGGTCGGTATCCGTGACCTCCTCGTCCTCCGTGAACTCGAACATGATCGACGTCGTCGGGAAGTTGCACCGCGTGGCCGCCAGCAGGGTGGCGCGCAGGCAGGCCGCCGGCTCGTACACCGCGTTCGGCATGAAGTTGATGGAGAGCTTCAGGTCCTGATCGGCGGGGAACAGGCGCGACGCCAGTTCGATCGCCTTGACCCGGCAGTCCTGGTCGAAACGGTACTTCTGCTCGGGGAGCACCCGCGAGAGCACGTCGAAGGCGCCCTCGCCCTGAAGCCCCCGCACCAGCGCCTCATAGCCCCAGACGCGGTCGTCGATCACGTCGTAGATGGGCTGGAACGCCATACTGAAGTCGAAGTCCATCCTGCTGGACGTCGAGCAACCCTCACATGCCATGCACTGTGCCCCTCGCTGATTCCCGACCGGTTCCTTTTGACCCTAGAACATGTGCCGGAGCGGCGGTGCGCAGGTTTTCCGCAGGTTCGCCCCACACGGCGCCTCACTGGCCCAGGGTCACGTCCTGGCCGGTCAGGGTGGCACGGAAGCCGTCTTCCTGCACCGTGACGTCCTGCAGCTCGAGTCCCTCCGGCAGGCCCTCGATGCGGTGCTCGATGGTCACGAACCTGCGGACGACGGCGGCGATCCCGTCCGAGAGGAACCCCGGCCCGCCGACGTCGATCGACGTGGGTTCCACCACGAGCGTGCCGCCCTGCACCTCGACGGTGCCGGTGGCGGTGACAGGCAGGTCCCGCCCGAGTGCCTCGACGCTGCGCTCCACCGTCGCCTGCCCGTCCTCCGCGGCGCGGATCCGGGCGCCGCCGCCGAGCTCGTCCGCGACGACGTCGAACGGCACCGTGGCGTCCACCGTCAGCTGCTGCGCGACGAGCCCGCGGGGACCGGAGACGACGTCACGGCCTACCGCCCGGACATCGCGGAGGTCGGAGCCGGCGGCGACGGCCGACGCCGAGTCGAGGACGAGGTCACCGAACCACACCTCGTCCTCCGAAAGATCAGCGGGGGCTCCAGCCGCAGGGCCGTCGGGCGAATCGGTCGGAACGGTCCGCTCGCCGGCTTCGCTCCCGGTCGGCGTGCTCACCATGAACCAGAGCACGGCGACCCCGATCAGGAGCAGGAGTAGCATCCCGAGCGCACCGATCGCCCAGTCCCACGCCCGCGCGCGCCCCGTCACCTCCATGGTCAGGACGCCGGCCCGTTCCCGTCGCCGTGCTCATCCCGCTGGTTGGTCGTCTGCGCGTCGTCGTCCGTGTCCCGGGCGCCGGAGGGGCTCGCCGCGCCTGACGTGGGGCCCGCGGCAGGGAATCCGGGGCCCGCGGGGAAGGGTGTGCCTGCGGGGTGGCCGGGGCCGGGAGGGAAGACCGGGCCGGAGGGGTGCCTCCGGTCGCCGAAACCGCTCCCGGTCTCCACCTGGGCGGGCGCCCCGGACTCGACCGTGCCATCGGGCCGCGCGAACGGTGAACGGGCAGGGGACGCGGACGCATCGCGCGCCGCATGGGGACTCGAGCCGGGCGCCGCTTCGCGCATCACGTCGGGCGCTGGGCGAAGCAGGTCGCGGGGCATGGCGTGTGAGCCGGCGTGCGTGTTCGTGCCGCCGGCGTCGTTCCGCACCTGCTCCTGCCGGGCAGGAGCCTCCCGAACCGACCCGTAGCGCGCGGGGTCGTACTGGGAGGGGTCGTACTGCGAGGCGTCGTACTGGAAGCGATCGGTGTGGGAGGGGTCGTACCGCGGGCTACCTGTGTCGGCCCCCGGAACCGGCTGCCGGCCCGCGCCCTGGTGGAGCTGGGGAGCGCTCTGGTGCCAGACGCCGTCGCCCGCGGGGAAGGGGATCATGCCCGGTGCACCGCCGAACGGCTGCTGGACCGGCGGAGGGGTCACGGTCCGCGTCCGCTCGATGCCGCGCCGGTTCGCGAGGCGCACGATCACGAAGGCCGTGATACCCATCGTCAGGACGGACACCACAAGGCCGCCGATCGACCCTTCCGAGGCATTGACGTCCACGAGGCCCAGGGCCCCCAGGGCGAAGATGGTCATGTTGTTGATGGCGTGGACGGCGATGGCCGCCTCGAGGCCGCCCGTCCGCCAGGTGATCCAGCCGGCGAAGATCGCGAAGATGGCGATGTCCACCTGCCCGAGCGGGTCGTAGAGGTGACCGAGCACGAAGAGGGGTACCGGGAGCAGGATCGCGAAGACGGGGTGCTTCAGCCAGCTGCCCACGAGCTGCATGAGGTAGCCGCGGAACACGTACTCCTCGGCCGCCGCCTGGAACGGGACCGCCAGGAGCGTGAGCGCGAGGAGGATCACCATGGTCGAGGTGTCGGGCTGCGGGATCGGCGCGGCCTCCGTGGGGAACAGGGCTCCGATGGCGGTCGAGACGAGAAGGCTGACCGCGTAGATCCCGAGTGCCACCAGCGTGCACAGCCCGAGCCAGCGCCAGCGGAGGCGCCCGGTCACGGAGGAGAGCAGGCCGATGGGCTTCGGGCCGATGATCAGGGTGGCAAGGACGAGCGCCGGGATCATGAGGATCAGCGACGCCAGGGTGAACGCGAAGATCACGGGGTCGCTGAGGTCGATCGCCGCCGCCGCGTCGAGGTACTGCTCGGCGTCGGCGGAGGTGGCGAGCGCCAACACCGCGGAGACCAGGATGAGGATCACGGTGAAGGCCACGTAGATCGCAATGCCGAGCAGGCCCGTCACCAGCGGTTTCCACCAGCGGTAGGCGGGCCACGAGCGGGCCAGGCGGTGGAATGCGAACTGCTGGTCTACCTGTTCCATGGTTCTACCGTAGTGCGGTTTCCGCGACGTTCCCTGCCCCTTCGGCCTGCTGGTCACGGCGGTCGCGCCGGTGCCGGAGGTGGCCCAGGAGGGTGACGACGGCGGAGACCGCGGCGGAGACCGCCACGCCCAGCCAGAGGTCCACCCTCAACGTCAGGGCCCCGACGACGGCGCCCACGAGGATCAGCGCGATGGCGAGGAACCGCCGGGCCCAGAACGGGCTCTTCCCGCCCGCGAGGCGGGAATCGGAGGCCAGGCCCGTGATGGTGGAGGTGACCACAACGGTGGTGATCTCCGCGACCTTGAGACGCTTGGCCGTCGCGGCCTGGACGCCCATCATGGCGGCCAGCACCGAGGTGGTGATGCTGCCCAGGATCTCCTCGGCGTGCACGTCGACGAGCGCCACGTAGACGGCGAGGGCGGCGAGGCCCACGGTGACCGACAGCAGGGCCAGCGAGGTGCGGCCGCTCCAGCCCTCCGGGGCCTTGCGCAGCAGGCGGCCCGCGAGGGCCGCGCCGACCATGAAGAACACGAGGGCCAGGGCCGGTCGCAGGATGGGCAGGTCGGCCCCTCCACCGAACGCCATGCCGAGCAGCACCACGTTGCCGGTCATGTTGCCCGTGAAGACGCGGTCGAGGCCCAGGTAGCCGACGGCGTCGATCACGCCGGTCGAGAACGTCAGGGCCAGCATGAGCCAGAGATGAAGGCGATCCGTCGCCACCCGGTTCTTCTTCACGTATCCCCTCGGAAACAGTCTTGAAACGAATGTATACGAAGCTTATCGTCGTACGAGTGATTGTATTCAATGTGGAATCGGTCACGGTGCAGAAGCAGTTCCATCCCGCCCGTCCGTGAGGAACCCCATGCAGCACAGCAGACAGCACGCACCGCGCGTCCGCCGTCGAGGCACGCCTGCCGGCGGTGTGACGCGCCTCGTGGCCGCCGCCGCCGTCGCCCTGACCACCCTGACCGCGTGCCAGCCCATCCAGCCGCTGCCGGCCGCGCCGGTGCGCGACGACGTCACGAGCGTCCCCCTCGGGGACGCCACCATCCGCGAGGGCGGGGACCTCGTGATGGCGCTCTCGGCGGAGCCCGACAGGCTGGACCCGACGACGTCGTCCTCCCTCTACACGCGCTACGTCATGCAGACCATGTGCCAGAAGCTCTACGACATCGACGCCGAGGGTGAGATCGTCCCGCAGCTCGCCACCGCTCTGCCGGACGTCTCCGCCGACGGCCTGACGGTCACCATCCCGGTGCGGACCGACGCCGTCTTCGCCGACGGTGTGCCCTTCGACGCCGAGGCCGTCCGCGCGACGATCGAGCGCCACCTGACGCTCGATGGGTCCACCCGCAAGAGCGAGCTGGGACCCATCACGGACATCCGCGCCGTGGCGCCGGACCGTGTGCAGATCACCTACGAGACGCCGTTCGCCCCGTTGACCGCGGCGCTCGCGGACCGCGCCGGCATGATGCTCTCGCCGCAGGCCATCGAGGCGCAGGGCGCCGATTTCGGGCTCAGCCCGGTGTGCGTCGGCCCGTTCAAGTTCGTGGACCGCGTGCCGCAGACCTCCATCACCGTGGAGCGCGACCCTCTCTACTACGACGCCGAGAACGTGCACCTCGACACCATCACCTACCGGATCATCACGGACGCCAACATCAGGGCGGCGAATCTCAGGTCAGGGGACGTCCAGGTTGCGGACACCATCTCGCCGCAGGACGTCGACGCGCTGCTGCGGGAGGACGGCGTGGGGGTGCTGCAGGTCGGATCCCTCGGGTATCAGGCGCTCACGGTCAACGTCGGCAACACGGAGGGTACGGGGGAGCCGCCGGGAGTCATCGAGACGCCCCTCGCGCAGGAGGGCGCCATCCGGATGGCGCTCTCGATGTCGATCGACCGCGAAGCCCTCGTCAACACGGTGTTCAACAGCTGGTTCGAGCCGGCATGCTCGCCGATCTCACCGGACAGCCCGTACGCCTCGGACCTCAGCGAGGCCTGCCCGCCGTACGATCCCGAGGGGGCGAAGCAGCTCCTCGAGGACGCCGGCGTCGAGACCCCGTACCCGATCGAGATGCAGGTCACGAACACCCCGGACACGCTCCGCTACGGCCAGGCCCTGCAGGCGGCGGTGGCCGACGGCGGCTTCGATCTCACCGTGGTGCCCGTCGAGTACTCCACGCTCCTCGACGTGCAGTCGCGCGGCGACTTCGAAGCGCTGCAGCTCGGCTGGTCCGGGCGGATCGATCCCCACGGCAACATGTTCAACTTCCTGTCCACCGGAGGTGGAAACAACTACTCCGGCTACAGCAACCCGGCGGTGGATGACCTCCTGACCAGTGCCGCGCAGGTGAACGACGTCGACGAACGTGCGGAGATCTACGGGCAGGCGGTCGAGCTGGTGCAGCAGGACAACCCGATCCTCTACCTGTACCGGCAGCGGAACCTCACCGCCTACAGCACCGACATCGCCGGCGTCGAGACCTTCGCCGACGGCGTGGTGCACCTGAGCGGTGCCGCCTTCATCGAGCCGACCACCGAGAGCGAGAACTGACATGGGCCGCTACCTCCTCACCCGGCTGTGGCAGTCGGTGGTCACGCTCGTCCTGGCCGCGATCGTCGTCTTCATCGGCGTGCGCCAGCTCCCCGGGGACCCGGCGCTCGCCATGGCGGGGGAGGAGGCGACGCCGGAGCAGCTCGCCGCCGTCCGTGCGGACATGGGTCTGGACCAGCCGCTGATCACCCAGTTCGTCACCTTCGTGGGCAACATGTTCCGGGGCGACTTCGGCGAGTCGACCCGCACGGGCACGCCCGTCACCGAGCTGATCGCCACGACACTGCCCGTCACACTGTGGCTCTCGGCCTACGCGATCGTGGTGGCCGTGGTCATCGGCATCGTCTTCGGCGTCATCGCCGAGCGGTTCCGCGGCCGGTGGCCCGAGTGGGTGGCGAACGCCTTCGCGCTGGTGGGCCTGTCCGTCCCGAACTTCTGGCTCGGTATCCTCGCCATCCTGTACCTCGCGGTGATCCTCGGCTGGTTCCCGGCCTCGGGGTACGTGGACGTGATGTCCGAACCCCTGCGCGGGCTCTACTACCTCACGCTGCCGGCGCTGATCCTCGGCACCGGTCTCGCCGCCGTCATCATGCGCCAGACCCGGGCCTCGATGATCGAGACCATGACCACCGACTACGTGCGGACGGCCCGCGCGAAAGGGCTCGGCCGCGGCCGCGTGCTCGTGCGGTACGGGCTCCGCAACTCGCTGATCGTGGTCGTCACCATCGTGGGTCTCCAGCTCGGCGGGCTCATCTCGGGCGCCGTGGTCACGGAGCGCATCTTCGCGCTCCCGGGCTTCGGGAAGCTCACGCTCGACGCCGTCTTCACCCGCGACTACCCCGTGATCCAGGCCGTGGTGCTCATCATCACCGTCAGCTACATCCTCATCAACCTCGCCGTGGACATCCTGTACTCGGTGGTCAATCCCAAGATCCGCGTCGGAGGAGCCAACTGATGGCCGTAGAGACACTGCCCCCGGGCACAGCAGCGGGCGCCGGCGGAGGTCAGGGCCTCGGCTCGGGCCGCGGCCGTATCCTGACCTCGCTCCGCCACAACCCGCTCGGCATCACGGGCGGCATCATGCTCGTCGCGGTGGTGCTCGCCGCCGTCCTCGCGCCGGTCCTCGCGCCCTACTCGCCCACGCAGGTGCACTTCGACACCCCGTTCCAGCAGCCCCTCACCGTCGGCTACCCGCTCGGTACCGACGATCTCGGGCGCGACGTCCTCTCGCGGCTCCTCTTCGGCATCCAGACCTCACTGCAGGTCGGCGTGCTGTCCGTGCTGCTCGCGGTGGTCGTCGGGACGCCCCTCGGGCTCCTCGCCGGCTACTCGCGCGGGTTCGACGCCGTCATCTCGCGCCTCACCGACGTGACCCTCGCGTTCCCGTTCCTCATCATCGCCGTCGGGCTCGCCGCCATCAGCGGACCGAGCCTCACGAACGCCGCGATCGCGCTCGGGATCGCGCAGATCCCCACGATGATCCGCGTGGTCCGCGGCGAGACGCTCCGCATCAAGGAGAGCGACTTCGTGCTCGGCGCCCGCACCATGGACGCCTCGCCCACGTGGATCATGCTGCGGCACGTGCTGCCGAACGCCACCTCGGCGATCATCGTGCAGGCCACGGTCATCATGCCCGTCGCCGTGATCGGCGAGGCGCTGCTCTCCTTCCTCGGTCTCGGCATCCAGCCGCCCACACCGAGCCTCGGCATCATGCTCTCCGACGCACAGCAGTACATCTTCCGCGCCCCGAGCGCGGCGATCTTCCCGGGCATCGCGATCGCCGTGATCTGCTTGGCCTTCAACCTGTTCGGCGACGCGCTGCGCGATGCCTTCGACCCCACGAACACCACACGGAAGTAACCCCCACATGACAGAGAAGACGACGTACACGCCCCCTCCCTACTTCACCACGCGCCCCACCCTGCAGGGGACCTTCGGCATGAGCGCGTCCACGCACTGGCTGGCCACCGCCTCCGCGCAGGCCGTCCTGGAGCGCGGCGGCAACGCGTTCGACGCCGCCGTGGCCGGCGCCTTCGTCCTCCACGTGGTGGAGCCCCACCTCAACGGCCCCGGTGGCGACATGACCGGAGTCTTCGCCACGGCCGAGGAGCCGGGGCGCCCGGTGGTCCTCATGGGGCAGGGCCCGGCTCCTGCCGCGGCAACGCGTGAGCACTACGTCGCGGAGGGTCTCGAGCTGGTTCCGGGCGCCGGCGCCCTGGCCGCGGCGGTCCCCGCCGCCGTCGACGCCTGGCTCCTGCTCCTGCGCGACCACGGCACGTGGGAGCTCGAGGACGTCCTCGCTTTCGCCGTCGGGTACGCCCGCGACGGCCACCCGGTCGTCGGCCGGGTGGGCGCCACCATCGCCGCCGTCGCGGACCTCTTCACCGAGCACTGGCCCACCTCGGCCGCGCTCTGGATGCCCGAGGGCAGGGCGCCGCGGGAGGGCGAGATGATCCGGAACGAGGCGTACGCCCGTGTGCTCGGCTCGCTCGTGGGCGCGGGGGCCGACGGCGGTACGCGCGAGGAACGCATCGACGCCGCCCGGCTCGAGTGGCGGACGGGACTCGTGGCGCAGGCCGCCGCCGAGTTCGTGCGGACCCCGCACCGGCACTCCTCGGGGCTCGACCACGCGGGCGTCATCACCGTCGAGGACTTCGCGGGTTTCGAGGCGGGCTACGAGGAGGCGACCACGCTGGAGTTCCGTGGCCACACCATCGCGAAGACGGGACCATGGGGCCAGGGCCCGGCCCTGCTGCAGACCCTCGCGATCCTCGACGGGTTCGACGACGACCGCCTCGACCCGTCCACGGCACTCGGCGCGCACACCATCCTCGAGGCGCAGAAGCTCGCCATCGCCGACCGCGAGGCCTACTACGGCGACGCCGACGTGCCCCTGGAGTACCTGCTCTCGGCCGAGTACGTGGCAGAGCGGCGCGCGCTCATCACCGAGGAGGCGTCGCTCGAGTTCCGTCCGGGCACCGTACCCGGCCGGACCCCCTTCACCCCGCCGCTGCGGACCGAGTACACGCCGCCCGCCCTCGTCGGCGGCGCGGGTTTCGCCGGGGTCGGCGAGCCGACGGTCTCGCGCAGCGGTGAGACGCGCGGCGACACCTGCCATATCGACGTCGTCGACTCCCACGGCAACATGGTCTCCGCGACGCCCAGCGGCGGGTGGCTGCAGTCCTCGCCCACCATCCCCGAGCTCGGGTTCTGCCTCGGCTCGCGCCTGCAGATGACCTGGCTCGAGGAGGGCGCCCCGTCCACGCTCGAGGCCGGCAAGCGCCCGCGCACCACGCTCACCCCCACCCTGATCCTGAAGGACGGCCGGCCCGTCGTCGCCCTCGGGTCCCCGGGAGGTGACCAGCAGGACCAGTGGCAGCTGCTCTACATCCTCCGCACGATCGTCGGCGGGTACACGCCCCAGCAGGCCATCGACGCGCCGTCGCTCCACACGACGTCGATCCCCGGCTCCTTCTGGCCCCGGACGTGGGAGCCGGGTGGCGCCGTCGTCGAGGACCGCCTCGGCGAGGACGTCATCAGCGACCTCGAACGCCGCGGTCACGTCATCACGCGAGCGGGGGACTGGTCGCTCGGGCGGCTCTCCTCCGTGTCCAGGGACCATGCCACCGGTGTGTTGTCCGCCGCCGCCAACCCGCGAGGAGTCCAGGGCTATGCTGCAGGACGCTGAGAACATTCTCGAGGTCACGGACCTCGAGGTCGCCTTCACCGGCGCGCCCGTGCTCCACCGCATCGGCTTCTCCGTGCGGCGGGGTGAGCGGGTGGCGATCGTGGGCCAGTCGGGCTCCGGCAAGTCGACCGCCATCGGTGCGATCCTGCGGCTCCTGCCCGGCAGCGGGCGCATCACCCACGGGTCCATCGTGCTCGGAGCCGGCCGCACCAGGGGCGACGTCGAGGACCTCGCCACCGCCTCCGAGCCGGTGCTGCGGACCATCCGCGGCCAGCGCGTGGGCCTCGTCCCGCAGGATCCGATGTCCAACCTGAACCCGGCCATGAAGATCGGGCCGCAGGTGGCCGACGCCCTCGTCGCCTCCCGGCGGGACCTCGGGGCCGAGGGCAAGCTGGACCGCGCCGAGGTGAAGCGACGCTCGGTGGCGCTGCTCACCGAGGCCGGGATCCCGGATGCCGAACGGCGGTACGGCCAGTACCCGCACGAGTTCTCGGGCGGCATGCGGCAACGCGTGCTGATCGCCATCGCCCTCGCGGGAGAGCCGGAGCTGCTCATCGCCGACGAACCGACGTCCGCCCTCGACGTCACGGTGCAGCGGCAGATCCTCAACCACCTGCAGTCCCTCGTGGACGCCCGCGGCACGTCGCTGCTGTTCATCACCCACGACCTCGGGCTGGCGGCGGACCGCACCGACCGCATCATCGTGATGTCCGAGGGGCGGATCGTCGAGGTCGGGACACCCCGCCAGATCCTGCTGGACCCGCAGGAGGACTACACGAAGCAGCTCGTCGCAGCAGCGCCGTCCGTCGCGGCGGCCCTCGACGCCGAGCCCCTCGCGGACGCACCGGCGCAGGCGTCGGAGTCCATCCTCGTGGTGCGGAACCTCGTCAAGGAGTTCGCGCTCCGCGGGCAGCGCGGCAGCACGGTCCGCGCCGTGAACGACGTCTCGTTCGACGTCGAGCGCGGGACCACCACGGCGGTGGTCGGGGAATCGGGATCGGGCAAGACCACGGTGGCGCGCATCATCCTGGGGCTGGAGACGGCGTCCTCGGGTGAGGCACTGATCGACGGCGCATCACCGACCACCACGCGCGGCGGGGAGCGCCGGGCCCTGCGCCGCAAGGTGCAGCCCGTCTTCCAGGACCCCTACGGCTCGCTCGATCCCACCTACAGCATCGAGCGCCTGATCGACGAGCCCCTGCGGATCTTCGGGGTGGGGGACAGGGCGAGCCGGCAGCGGCGGGTCGGCGAACTTTTGGACCAGGTTGCCCTGCCGCGTGCCGTCGCGCAGCGGCGCCCCAACGAGCTCTCCGGGGGGCAGCGGCAGCGCGTGGCCATCGCGCGCGCGCTGGCGCTGGAGCCGGAACTGCTCATCTGCGACGAAGCCGTGTCGGCGCTCGACGTCCTCGTCCAGGACCAGATCCTCACGCTGCTCGCCGACCTGCAGGAGAGGCTGGGGCTCACCTACCTGTTCATCACCCACGACCTCTCCGTGGTGCGGCAGATCGCGCACCGCGTCGTCGTCATGCGATCGGGGGACGTGATGGAGGCCGGCACGGTGGAGGACGTCTTCTCACGGCCGCAGCAGGAGTACACGCGCGAACTCCTCGGCGCCATCCCGGGAGCGGCATTTGCGGCCTGACCAGGAGGCGGCACCGCAGCGTGTCCTCGAGGCCATCCGGCGGGACATCATCTTCGGTGCCCTGCTCCCGGGGGTGCGCGTCACCGAGGCGGCGCTCGCCGCGAAGTACGGGGTCTCGCGCGTGCCCGTCCGGGAGGCGCTGCGCGCCCTCGAGGCGGAGGGGTTCGTCGACTCACGGCCCTACGCGGGCTCCACCGTCGCGGAGGTGCCGCTCGACGACGCCGAGGACCTCTTCGCCGTCCGCGGGATCATCGAGGCGACCATCGCACGCCGCGCGGCCCGCAGAGCCGCCGCGCAGTTCGCGCCCGGTGCGCGGAGCGGCCCGGACGCCGAGTGGTGGACGGCCCGTCGGATCATCTCGGAGGTGCTCGACGACGGCGACCGCGCCGTGCAGGCGGGAGCCCTCCGCGACCTGCCGGAGCTCAACAACCGCTTCCACCTCGGTGTCGCCGAACTGAGCGGCAGCACGTCCCTCGCGGCGCTCCTGCGGCAGATCTCGGGGAAGATCGAGTGGCTCTACGCGGCGGACGTGGACAACCGCGGCAAGCAGTCGTGGGGCGAGCACCGCCTGATCATGGCCGCGGTCGATTCCGGGAACGCCGTCGACGCCGAGCGCCTCATGGCGGGCCACGTCTCGTCCTCGCACGAGGGCTACATGGAGCGTTTCTCGTCGTCGCGCCCGGATGCGGGCGAGGCGGACTGACCGGTCCGCGCGGCGGCTGGAGGTGGCTAGAGGAACGGGCGCAGCGGCGCGAGGATGAGTTCACTGGCGCGCGCAACGACGTGCCGGCTCTCCCATTCCTCCCGCGTCAGGATGCGGCTGTTCGAGGAATCGACGTCGAAGATCCGCTCCATCGTGGCGGCGAGGTTCCGGTCGAAGATCTCGAGGTTGATCTCGTAGTTGCCGGTGAGGCTCAGGCGGTCGATGTTCGCGGTGCCTACCGTGCTCCATTCGCCGTCCACGGTGGCCGTCTTCGCGTGGATCATGGAGTTCTGGTAGAGCAGGATCTGCACGCCGGCACCGATCAGCGAGGAGTAGAAGCCGCGGGACAACCAGTCGGAGATCACGTGGTTGGAGTCCTCGGGCAGGATCACCCGGACGTCCACGCCCCGCCGGCTCGCCCGCAGCAGTGCGTCGAGGATCTGCCGGTCCGGGATGAAGTAGGCCGTGGTGATGAAGATGTGCCGCTGGGCCCGGTTGATCGCGTCGAGGTACACGCCGCGGATCGGGAAGACGAGGTGAGCCGGGATGTTGTTGACGGCGCGGATTCGCGGTTCCCAGAAGGAGGCGCTCATGTCCGGCAGCGGCTCGCGCCGGGGGAAGCCGCGCAGGTTCCAGAGACTGACGAAGGCCTCGCGCAGCTCCCACACGGACGGTCCGCGGACCTCCAGGTGCGTGTCGCGCCATTTGGTGGCGTAGAGCGAGCCGATGTTGTAGCCGCCCACGAAGCCCACGATGTCATCCACCACGAGGACCTTGCGGTGGTCGAAGCCCGTTCCGCGGATGTTCGTGAAGACGATCGAGGGGCGGAGGACGGGGAAGCGGTAGGCGTTGACGCCCGGGTGGAAGCGGTAGAACAGCGGGTTCACCACCAGGTTCGCGAAGCCGTCGTAGATCACGAAGACCTTCACGCCGCGCTCGGCGGCACGGTTCACGGCGTCGCGGAAGCGCGCGCCCACGGCGTCGCCCTTCCAGATGTAGGTCTCGAGCAACACCTGGTGCTCGGCGGCGTCGATGGCCGCGATCATCGCGTCGAAGAGATCCTCACCGTACGTGTAGACGGTGGTGTCGGTGTCCGCGATCCTCGTGTGGAACGTGCCCGGCTGGGGGAATCCCTCGCGCCTGGTGCGCCGCCGTTTCTGATACGCGTCGACGCCCACGAGCCCGGCGATCACCACGCCCTGCGCCGTCAGCAGACCGAGCGCCGCCCTCTTCACCGTGTCGCGCGCGAATCCCATGACCGTTGTGCGCTTGAACCAGCCCATGCGCCCAGCGTATCGTCCCGGCTCGGTCCCCCGGATGCGACGGCGGCCGCGCGGCGCGTGTGCGGTGGACGGGGGAGGGCTCAGTGGCCGCCCACCTCGCGTGCCTGTGCGACGGCGGAGCCGACGCCGGCGCGCCAGGGGAAGCCGTGCCCCGGCAGCACCGTCCGTGCTCCCGTCGATTCGAGGGCGGCGAGGGAGCGGATGGCGGTCGCGGTGTCGGCGGTCGCAGCGCGCGCCACCACCTGCGGCCCCGGCGCGCCGGTGTAGGGGTCGAGGGTGACCAGCGCATCACCGCTGACGACGGCGTCGCGGTCGGGGAAGTGCAGCCCGCAGTGACCCTTGGTGTGCCCCGGCGTGGGCACGAGCAGTGGCGACCCGGGGAGCGCGGCCGCGGACTCCGGGGTCAGCGGCAGGGTGTCGTGGATGCCCTTGACCTCGAGCGCGCCAGCCGCCGTCATCGCGAGGAGCCCGGGGACGGCTCGCGGGTGCAGGAACGGGTACACGAAGGGCGTGCGTTCGCGCTCGTACCGGTAGGGATGCGCGGCGATCGCGGTGTCATCGGGGTGGCAGTACACGGGGATGCCGTGCACTGTCTGCAGATGCCGTGCCGTCCCGACGTGGTCGAAGTGACCGTGCGTCAGGACGACGGCACGGACGTCCTCGATGCCGCGCCCGATCCTCGAGAGCGCCTCCAGGATCACCGTGCGTGAGCGCGGCAGACCCGTGTCGACCAGCAGCACGCCGTCGTCGTCCTCGACGAGGTACACGTTGGTCCGCGCGTGCTCCACGTAGTGCACACCCGGCGCGATGTCCGTCCTGATCATGCGTCTCCTCGGATCCGTCCCGTTGCGTCCAGGTCACGAATCTAGGGCGGCAGCGCCCGGAGCGACAAGCAGGGATCAGCGGGAGGCCGGCCTTCCCAGGAGCGGCCCGGACGGCTACGCGCGCGGATCGGCGGCCGAGGGAACGTCGGGGAAGCCCGGCGAGCCCCGGAAGGTGTCGTCGGTAGGACCAGGAAGGTGTCAGAGCAGGGTCTGCTGCTCGGCGTCGGCGGTCGGGTCCTCGGGCAACGGCTCGATCAGGTCCGGGCCGTTGTTCCGCACCGATCCGACCCGCGGGCCCACGAGTCGGGGGATGAGGTGCGGATCGGGGAGGGCGTCGAGCAGTTCCTGTACGGCAGGCCGGGAGTCGTGCCGCGGGTCCAGCCAGTCGGCCCGCAGTTCGGGCGGCACGATCACGGGCGTGCGGTCGTGGATCTGCCCGAGCGCGTCGCTCGCGGGGCGCGTGATGATGGTGCAGCTCACCACCCAGCGGCCCTTCGGCTCGACCTCCGACGCCGTCGCCGGGTCGCGCCAGAACTCGTACAGGCCCGCGAAGCCGAGGTGCGCGCCCTCCGGCCCGTGCAGGTACACGGGGGTCTTCGAGCCGTCCGCGTTCTTCCGCCACTCGTAGTAGCCATCCGCGGGTACGAGTCCGCGCCGCTTGAGCGCGGCAGCGCGGAAGGACGGCTTCTCGAGCACCGTCTCGCTGCGTGCGTTGATCATGCGTGACCCGACGGACGCGCTCTTCGACCACGAGGGGATCAGGCCCCAGGTGGCCGTCTCGAGGCGGCGGGTGAGCTCACCGGTATCCGGGTCGAGGCGGTCGACCACGAGCTGCACGGTGTCGGTCGGCGCGACGTTCCAGGAGGGCTCGATCTCGTCCTCGACCGACTCGTCCACCTCGAAGGCGTCGATGAGGTCGGCCTTGTTCCCCGCGATGACGAAGCGTCCGCACATCAGCAGGCCTCCGGGTCCCTGCGCGCCGCCCGGGCTACTTCTTCGAGCGGTCGAGGATCAGCGCGAGGGCGATCCCGACCATCCAGATGTCCTTCGCGACCGACGTCCCGTCCTGGGTGGGACGTACGCCGTCCTCCTGGGTGAGCTCCGGCGTGCGGAAGTACATGGTCATCATGCCTGCCGAGAATGCGAGCAGTCCCAGGCCGGCGAGCTTGCTGGAGACGAACGGGGCGAGGAGGGCGGATCCCACGGCGATCTCGGAGGCCGCGAGGACCTTCCCGAACTGCTGCGGCTCGAGCTGGCTGAACTGCGGGAACGCCTTGGACGCCATGGACTGCAGGTAGCCCGCGGTGCCCTCGTCCAGGCTGGTCTTGCCCAGGCCGGAGTTGAGGATGAAGGCGCCGGTGGTGAGGCGGAGGGGGATGTGGCTCGGGCGGAAACCCATGGTGGTGCCTTTCGCTGGAGTGGGTGGTGCGCTTGAAGAAGCCTACGGGGCGCGGGCGGCGCGGTGCTAGGTGTCCTGGAGGGCGTCGACGACGCGCGGCAGATCGGTCCCGGCGACGATCGCGCAGAGCTGCACCCGCACTTCCGCGCCCGTGGACTGAGGACCGAGAGCGTTTCGTACGGAGGCTGCCACGCTGCGGACCAGCGCCGGCGCCGCGTGCGTCGCGAGTCCTGCGAAGCGGATGTGGACCACGAGGACACCACCCTCCTCGCGCAGTCCCACCTGTCCCTCGCCGTCGGTGGACACCGCACGGGCGCGGCCCGCGGTGAGGATGGTCTTCAGGGCGGAATGGGGTGGGTAGAGGCCCGCGACGCCGTCGGTCGCGAGGACCGTCTGCTCGATCCTGTCGGCGAGCCTCTCCAGCTCCGTGCTCATGGCTGGTCCTTCCGGGCGTCGTCCGTGCCGTCCGTGTCGGGGACGTCGTCGTCCTCGGGGGCCTCCTCGAGTTCGAGGAGGTCGGAGACCGTGATGTCCACCGCGGTGAGCACGAGTTCGGTGTGCACCGCGAACGCCTCGGTCACGGCCTCCCTGAGCGTCTCGACGAGGGTGGGCAGGCGGTAGCCGTGCAGAGCCGTGACGCTCAGTTCCACACGGGTCTCGGCGCCGGGTTCGGTGATCTCCCCGTGCAGCCGGCACTTGCCGATCGTGACGCCGTCGATCGCGTCACCCGTGCTCCTGATGAGTGCCACCACGGCGCCCTCGGTCGCCGAGAGCCCGTCGTCGGGGTCCTCGGACGCGACGGGGATCGAGCGCCCGGCCCGGGTCTCGAGGCGCAGGTTGGCGAGGATGTCCTGGAGCCAGCCGTCCGACTCCGAGGCCTGCCGGGTGTCCTCCTCGGCGAGCCGTCGCGTCAGCTCGCTCAGGGAGCGGAGACTCGCGAGGCCGGCCTGGCACTGCGGGCACTGGCGGTAGTGCCCCTCGTACGGTGAGGCGCCGGTGGTGAGGAAATCGTCGAGCTCGTCGAGGGAGTGGCCGCAGTCGTCCGCGACGGAGGGATCGTCCTCGCGGCGCGCGTCGTCCGCAGGTGCTTCGCTCATCGCCAGCCCTCCATGTCCTTCATCAGCGTAGCGCGGGCCCGTGCGAGGCGTCCCCGGACGCTCTCGCTGCTGAGCCCGAGCTGAGCCGCGATCTCGTCGTAGGACAGACCCCCGATCTCCTTCAGCACCCAGCACTGGCGCTGCTCGGGAGGGAGCGCTCCGAGTGCCGCGGCCAGGGAGTTCAGCCCCGAGCCGGCGATGGTGGCGCTCTCGGGACTCGGCGCGTGGTCAGGCACCTCGGCGAGGGTCTCAGAGTCCGCGTGGTCCCGCCGCCGACGCACGATGTCGATGCTCCTCCGCCCGCAGATGCGCATGAGCCAGGACTTCACCACGCTGCCGTCACGCAGTTCGTCGAGGTGGTCCCAGGCGTGGATGAGGGTCTCCTGCACGGCGTCGTCGGCGTCCGCCGTCGAGCCCGTGAGCCGCAGCGCGTAACCGCGCATCATGGGGCCGTAGCGGCGGGCGAGGACCTCGAATGCCGCGGTGTCGCCGTCGGTGGCGCGTTCACAGAGCACGGCGTCGGGCAGTGCGCCCAGTTGGATGTTTCGTTGAGGAGGTGTCACCCTCGGCATCTCCCTTGACCTGATCACTGAGCCCCTTAGGCCTCAGTGAACAGCACGGGCGCCGAAGCTCCAACCCCGATGGCCCACCGGCTCGAAGTTTCCGCAATGTTTCTCGACCTGCCGCAGAAAGTTCACGGGGCACCGATCGTGGTCTGTTTTGATGGGAACAAGCGAAGCTCGCCCCAGCCATCGGAAAAGGTCTCATGGTCCCCCGGACAGCGGAACATCCCCGGCCCCAGCACTTCCTCCTGCACATGAGCGACACCCACCTGCTCGGCGGGGACGATCCCCTCTACGGCGCGGTGGACAGCGAGCAGCGGCTCCGCGAGGTGTTCGACGACCTCGAGGCATCCGGCGTCCGGCCCCACGCGATCGTGTTCACCGGTGATCTCGCGGACAAGGGGGAGCCCGGCGCCTACGTGAAACTGCGGGCCATCGTGGAGCCCGCGGCCGCCCGGCTCGGGGCCCAGGTCATCTGGGCCATGGGTAATCACGACGACCGCGCCGCCTTCCGAGCGGGCCTGCTCCACGGACCGGCCGCCCACGGCACCGACGCCCCGGTGGATCAGGTGCAGTTCATCGACGGGTTGCGAATCATCACCATGGATTCCACCGTGCCGGGTCATCACCACGGCGAGTTCACGGGCGCGCAGCTCCGGTGGCTCGCGGACCAGCTCGAGGTCCCGGCACCCCACGGCACCATCCTCGCCCTCCACCACCCGCCCGTTCCCAGCGTGCAGGATCTCGCCGTGCTGGTGGAGCTCCGGGGCCAGCGCTCGCTCGCGGACGTGGTGCGCGGCTCGGACGTCCGCAGCATCCTCGCCGGGCACCTGCATTATTCGACGACGGCGATGTTCGCCGGCGTGCCCGTCTCGGTGGCCAGCGCCACCTGCTACACGCAGGACCTCCTGTTCGACGGCGGTGGCACCCGCGGCCGTGACGGCGCCCAGTCCTACAACCTCGTGCACGTGTACGAGGAGACGATCGTGCACTCGGTGGTGCCCGCCGGCCGTCACTCGTCCGTCGGTGAGGTGGTTCCGCGGGAGGAGACGCGCCGACGGCTCGAGGCGCACGGTGTCACCTTCCCGGAGGGCGCGCGCCAGCTCACCTCCGCCTGAGGCGGTCCGCGCCGAGCGTTCCGCCGCTTCGTCAGCGTGCTCCGATCAGCCGACGAAGATGCAGAATGGGTGTCCGGCCCCCGGGACGAGGCCGGGGCCCTCTCAGACGGTGACGCCGGCGGGCAGCCCGACGCTGAACAGCGTCCGCGGGTCCTGCAGCAGGGCGGGCGGATCGAAGTCGGAGCGCCGCAGCCATCCGTGCAGGTGCGCCGGACGCAGAAGACCGTCCTCGTGCATCAGGACGTCCCCCACGTGCCCCGTCCGGAAGTGCTCGCCGTCAGGATCGGCGATGGCGACGGCGTCGCCGGCGGCCACCGCCTCCTCGAAGGTGTGCAGTTGCCGCTCCCACTTCGGAGCAGCCCGGCCGCCGGGTGGTTCGGGCGGCATGAGGAGTGTGGCGTCGCCCTCAGGAGGGTGCTGGGCCGCACGCCACACCCAGAGCCGGTTCGCGGTCGGCTCGGCGGGAATGAGTTCCTGCTCGGGCGCCGGCCAGCTGTAGGGCAGGTCCTCCGGGACGCCGGGGAAGCGGCTGCGGTAGAACTCGGGTGCTTTCTGCACGAGGTTCGACTGGTGGCTGGCATGCACCGCCGGGTCGCCGAGCCAGGGCGGCATCGGTACGTCGGGGTCGTCGAGCACGTGGGGGGCGAACTCGAGGATCAGCCGCTGGGTGGAATCCGCGTGACCGCGGGACACCCACTCGGACACCATCGCCAGCCCGTAGACCGTCAGGGCGGGGACGTACCCCATCCACATCCGGATGGCCGGGTGCTGGCGCCAGCCGTAGTCGGGGATCACGAGCGCGCGCAGCGCCTGCAGGGTCTCGACGCGCTGCTTGCCGAGCCGGGCCTGGTCCAGCACACGGGCGCTGGCCTCGAAGTCGGGGTAGGGCAGGAAGGTCTGCATGGCGGCAGTCTGGCACGCGACCCAGACCCTCCGACGGGTGCCGGCGCGTGCTCCTGAGGTCTGGTGTTTCGCGCCCGGACGTGGCAATGCGGCGTCGTCCGGTGGTTTCCGCGCCGCCCTGCACCCGGTCGCCGGCGAGGCGGGACAACGACGATCCGGGCCGGTACCATCCTGTGTCCATGCAGACCCGACGGCTCGCGACGCTCGTTCCGCTGCTGATCGCCCTCGTGTGCGCCGTGGTCTCGGCGGCACTCTACCTGACGCTGATCGCCACCAACTGCGACAGCGCCGGGATCGGCGGTCTCGTCGACGACGCCAGGGCCTTCCACAGCGACTCCGGCTGCTGACCGAGCCCCTCCGACGGGTCGGTCAGACCTCCCAGGGAGCCTTGACCGGGAAGTACTTCTCGAGGAAGTCCGTGACGAGATGGGCCCGCTCCTCCGCTGCGACCTCGGGGAAGCTGCCGTCGTTCAGACAGAAGAAGTCGTGGTTCCGCTTGTCGAGCATCTTGTTGAGGCTCTTCAGCCCGGAGCGGAGCGTGGTGTCCACGTACTGCACCCGCGCCATCTCCTGCGTGACCGCGCGCCCGGTCAGGAGCGCGTAGTAGTGGTACAGCGAGTTGGTGACCGAGATGTTGTCCTTGGCGCGGAAGCGGGAGGCTGCCGTCGCCGTGAACTCGTCCGCGAACTCGCGCTCCATCTCGAGCAGCACGCTCTTCCGCAGAGGGGCGGCCGTGTGCTCGAGGTGCCGCGTGGTGATGCGGCCGAAGCGCTTGTGGAGCAGACGCCGGTTCACGCGGGCCGCGTTCTCGAAGCCGCTGCGCTCGGCGTCGTTCTCACCGAGGCCTATGCGGGTGGCGGCCTCGATGAACTTCGTGACACCGCCGGGGGAGAAGAACATGTCGGGGGCCACGGGCCGGCCGAAGAACATGTCGTCGTTGGAGTAGAGGAAGTACTCGGACAGTCCCGGGATGTGCTGGAGCTGGGCCTCGACGGCCTGGGAGTTGTGGGTCGGGAGCACCGAGGGGTCCGTGAAGTGCTCCTCCGAGCGCACCAGGGTCACCGACGGGTGATCGGCGAGCCATGCGGGCCGGTCCGAGTCCGTGGCGATGAAGATGCGGCGCACCCAGGGCGCGAACATGTACACCGAGCGCAGGGCGTACTTCAGTTCGTCGATCTGCCGGAAGCGCGCCTCGTGGTCGTCGCCCTCGCCGACCACCACGCCCTTCTGGCGCGCGGCTCGGGCGGCCTGGTACTCGGGGCTGCTGCCGTCCACCCAGGAGAAGACGAGGTCGATGTCGAAATCGATGTCCGTGGCGTGGTCGGCGAACATGTTGTCGATGGTGGGCCAGGTGAGCCCGTGACGCACCACCTCACCGCGCACCACCTCGGCGGCCGGCAGGGTGCGTCGCGTGAGCGAGTTCTCCATCGGCAGTTCGATCGAGGTGGCGCCGAGCGTCCACAGTTCGATCTGCACGCCGGCCGACGGGCCGTACGCGAGGCCGCCCAGCGGCTCGATCCGTGGCCGGAAGAGCCGGAAGATCCGGGCCTTGCCGCTCGAGGAGAGCTGGCCGTCGCTCACCAGGAGCGTGGTGCGGCGCTTGGTGTCCACGGAGCGGGAGTAGAAGGGCTCGTCACGGCAGGCCTCGACCAGGGCGGCACGGAGCCGTTCGCGGTCGTCGAGGTTGACGGCGATGACGGGACGCTGGTCGTTGCCGCGCACCAGCAGGAAGCCGATGCCCGCGGCATCGAGCGCTGCCCGGATGAACAGGAGGTCCTCCACCATGGCCTGGTGGGGGGTGCGGTCGCGGTTCACCAGGGTGAACCGTCGCTTGACCGTCGTGATGTCCGAGCGGCCCTCGAGGCGCGCCACCGCCGCGCGCGACGCCGATTCAAGGATCTCGGCTTCGTTCTCCGGCTCGGGTGCGCCGAAGTAGATGTCGTGTTGGGCAGCGGTATCGGTAATCGGAACCTCCAGGGATGGGCGTGTGACTTCCCCATGATAGGTCCTGCTACCCGTCCGTTCTGTCGGCGGGCACCCTACCCCCACAGTGGGTGCAGGGTCCAGAGGAGGGGAACCGGAGGTGCGTGTTGCTACGGGGCGCGCCGAACCCTGTCCGCCACTTCGGCGCGGCGCGCCTGCACAGCGATGGCCTTCTCGTAGAAACCGACGAGCTGTTCGCAGAGGACCGGCCAGGTGCGTCCCTGCACGGAGGCGTGCGCTGCCCGGCCGAAGGCCCGGCGCTTGGCGTCATCACCCGTCAGGTCCGCGACGGCGTCCCGCAGGCCGGCGAGATCCCCCGGCCGGTAGAGCCACCCGGTCCGGGAGGGGTCCACGAGGTCCAGTGGCCCGCCGCGGCCGACGGCCACCACCGGCACCCCCGACGCCATGGCCTCCTGGATGGTCTGGCAGAAGGTCTCCGACTCGCCGGGATGCACGAAGAGGTCGAGGGACGCGACCATCCTTGCGAGGTCGAGTCCGCTCTGGAACCCGGCGAAGTACGCGCGGGGGAGCTTCGCCCGGAGGCTCTCCTTCAGTGGCCCGGAACCGATGATCACCAGGCGCGTGCCCGGCATGGCGTCGAGCACCGCGAGGTCCTCCACCTGCTTCTCTGCCGCGAGCCTGCCCACGTACCCGATGAGGCGCTCCTCCGGGCCGGCCACGGAGGCCCGCCACTCGGCGTCGTACCGGGTGGGGCTGAAGCGCTCCGTGTCCACGCCGCGCCGCCACAGGTTCAGGCGCTGTACGCCGTGGGAGCGCAGCTGGTCGAGCGCGAAGGAGGAAGGCACGAGGGTGAGGGTGGAGGCGTCGTGGATGTTCTCGACGCGCTGCCAGAGGAAGGACTCCAGCCAGGGGAAGCCGTAGCGCGCCGCGTAGGCGGGCACCTCGGTCTGGTAGATGGACACGGAGGGGATGCCGAGCTGCTCGCTGGCCTGGACGGCACGCCAGCCGAGCACGAAGGGCGAGGCGATGTGGACGACGTCGGGCCCGAACTCGGCGAGGATGCGGCGCACCCGCGCCACCGTCCCGGCGGCGAGCCGTACGTTGGCGTACCCGGACAGGGGCACGGACGGCAGGGTGTTCACCGGGTACCCCTCGACCGTGGCGGGCGCCTCGTCGTCGAGCCAGGACGACGACGGCGCGATGACCAGGACGTCGTCACCGCGGCTCCTCAGGTGCGCGAGCACCTTGAGCAGCGAATGGGTGACCCCGTTCATGTGGGGCAGGAATGATTCAGCGACGACAGCGATCCTCACCCTTCAAGCGTCCCGCTCCCCGACGCTCGGGGGGCCACCACCGGGTGGAGGTCGGGTGAACAGTCGGCAAAATGGGGCGCGGACGCGCCCTGTCAGGTCGCGCTGCGATCCGGGCTGTTCCCCGTGCGTTGCTCCGGGTGGTCGCGGCCCGCGTGGTCGTTGGCAGCGTGGTCGGTACCCGCGTGTTCGCGGCCGGCGTGGGCGCCGTGCGCCAGCTGCCGCGTCAGGGTGTCGAGCTGCAGGCTCACGCTGTCGAGCCGCTGCTGGACGCGCTGGTCGGACCCCGGGTCCTGGGCCTCGGCGGCGCGCGCCGACGCCACGTTCTCCACGAGCCACGAGGCGAACGCCGCCGTGACCGCACTGAGGACGCCGATCCCGCCGATCATGAGCCCGGCCGCGACGAGGC
Organism: Arthrobacter sp. TJ-266; assembly: GCF_058269115.1. Classification (NCBI taxonomy): domain Bacteria; kingdom Bacillati; phylum Actinomycetota; class Actinomycetes; order Micrococcales; family Micrococcaceae; genus Arthrobacter; species Arthrobacter sp. TJ-266. The sequence continues at coordinate 250,735 of NZ_JBZCNC010000004.1, read as the reverse complement.
GTCCGGCTCCCGTCACCGGATAGTAGTCGCCGTAGCCCACGGAGGTCACGGTGGTCAGCGCCCACCACAGGGCGTCGGGCAGGGTGGTGATCGTCGCTCCGGGCGCCTCCTGCTCCACGTCGAGCACGGCCAGTGCCCCGGCGTAGCCGAGCACCACCATCGCGGAGACGACGTACAGGACGATGTGCCCGCGCAGCACGTCCCCGCCCGAGCGGTTGAGCACCCGCAGCAGCGGCACCAGACGGAGCAGTCGCAGTGGCCGGAGGACGGGCAGGAGCAGGATGACCAGCTCGTGCAGGTGCCGCACGAACCACCGGCCGCGCTCGGGAGCCTGGAGCAGCGTGGCCACGTAGTCGAGCAGGAAGAGGGCCCATACGCCCCAGATCACCGCTTCGAGCACGACGGCGAGGGCGGGCTCCGGATCCAGGGTCACCTGCACCGAGTACGCCGCGAGATACGCGAGCGCGGCGAGGATCAGGGGGATCTCGGTGCGCCGCCGCCACGCGGACTGCCGGGAGAGCGCCTGATCCGCTGCCGGGTCCGTCGGTGGGTCCATCGCCTGGTTGATCGCCTTGTTCACCGGATGCTTCACCGACGGTCGCTCCTCGGACGTCCTGAGGCGGAACGATTCCGCCGGAAGTGATCAGCCTACGTACTGTTCCGGCGCGGTGGTGCGGCGGATCCGCCGTCAGTACTCGCGGTACAGCTCCCCGACCGGGACGTCGTCGCGCAGCCTGTTGTCGGGCCCGGGGAGCGGGCAGGCCCACGCCTCGTCGTAGGCGCAGGACGGGTTGTACGCGAAGTTGAGGTCCACCACGAGGCTGCCGGCGCCCCTGCCCTCGCCGAGGTGCGCCCCCTTGATGGTGTCGAGGACGTACCGGCCGCCGCCGTAGGTGCCGCCCGGTACACCCGCGGTGCCGTCGCGCAGCGGCAGGAACAGCCCGCCACCGTAGGACGCGAGCTTCCAGAGGGCGAGCTTCCCGAGACCGGCCAGGGTGAGCGACCCGAGGCGGCGGAACGGCACCACGCCGTCGGTGCCCGTCTCGACGTCCATCACCTGGCCTGCGCCGTCGTCCTCCAGCACCGCTTCGAAGCGGAACGCGGGGTCGTAGGGCGCCACCGCCAGTCCGGCGAAGGAGGCCCTCGCGTCCGCGGAGAGGGCCGACGCCGGGTGGGAACGGAACAGCTCGTTGCGCCCCAGCACCCAGAGGCCGTGGGCCGCCTCCGGCGACTCGGTCGCCGCGCACACGCGGACCTCCTCGTACAGTCCGAAGACGCGGCGGCGCCAGTCGGCGGTGGCCAGGGCCGTGGTGAGGGCGGTCATGGCATCAGGCTACCGCCGGTCACGTCACAGAGGAGGGGTGGTGCGGTGCGGTCGGGAGTGGTTCGTTGCCCCGGCGTACTGTAGCTCGGGTGACCTTCGGCATCTTCTGCATCGTGCTGGTTTCCATCCTCGTGGGGGCCGTCGCCCAGCGCATCGCGGGCCTCGGGTTCGCCCTGCTCATCGCCCCCTTCCTCGTGATCATCCTCGGACCCCACGCGGGCGTGCTGCTGGTGAACATCTGCGGTGTGGTGTCCTCGGCGATCATCCTCGGGCGCGTGTGGCGGGACATCGACTGGAGCATGTTCCGGTGGCTCGTGGTCCCGTCCCTCTTCGGCTCCATCCCGGGTTCCATCCTCGCCGTCGCGGTCCCCTCGGCGCCCCTGTCCGTCACCGTGGGCGCCGTGGTCCTCGTGGCTCTCACCATCTCCCTCGTGCTCCAGCGGTCCGACGTCGTGGTCCGCGGCAACCCGCCGAAGGTCGTCGCCGGATTCACCGCCGGCGTGACCAACTCGATGGCGGGGGTCGGCGGCCCCGCCGTCAGTGCCTACGCCCTGCTCTCACGCTGGCCGCAGCGGTCCTTCGCGGCGACGCTCCAGCCGTTCTTCATGACCATCGGGCTGGTGACGCTGGTGACCAAGCTGCTGATCGACCCCACTCAGGCGCCCGTCCTCGCGGTGTGGATGTGGATCGCCATCCTCGTGGCCATCATCACGGGGATCTTCGTGGGCGAGAAGCTGGCGCGGTTCGTGCGCGACGACCAGGCGCGCCTGTTCGTCGTCGTGATCGCGTTCGTCGGAGCAGGCCTCGCCGTGGTCAAGGGACTCGTCGACATCGCGGGCTGACCACACCTGCACGTCCTCACCCGCACACCGCGAGGAGCCGCGTCGGTCGGCGCTCATGAGGACGCCCGGTGGCACCATGGAGGGGATGAAACTCCCCGTGAAACCCCGTGCCCTTCCCATGCCCCTGTGGCTGCAGGGAGTGTTCGAGCTCGGCCAGGCAGCCGTGATCTCCGCGCTGCTCGTGGTGATTCCCGTGGCTGCCGTGTGGCTCACGGGCGGCTTCGCCGACGGGTCGGCCGAGACCGCCGCGCGCCTCGCCGGCCAGGCGTGGCTCGTGATGCACGGTGTGCCGCTCGTCCTGCAGGGCTCGCCGGAGGCCGGGGTCCTGCACGTGATCCCCTTCGGGCTCGTGCTGATCCCGCTCGCCCTCGCCTGGCGCGCGGGCCGACGGCTCGCCCGTGCCTCCTACACGGACCAGCTGTGGCAGGCGCTGCTCGGCGCCCTCGTGACCTACGCCGGCGTGGGAGCCCTCGTGGCCTCCTTCTCGAGCACGTCCGCGGCAACGGCGCCGGTCCTCGCGGGGGCCCTGGTGCCGCCGGTCTCCGCCGCCGTCGGCCTGCTCTGCGGTGCCTACCGCGAGGCGGGGGCGTGGAGCCGACTCGTGGGGGTCGACGCCGCGGCCTGGGTGGCGCGCACCAGCCAGCACTCCCGCTGGGCGGGCTCCTACGCGTGGTCCGTGATCCGCGCCGGTCTCCTCGCGGTGCTCGTGTCGCTGGCGCTCGCGTCCGTGCTGCTGGCCGTCGCCGTCGGCTGGAACTGGGCGGAGATCGCGGCCGTGTACGAGCGTATCGACGGCGGGATCGCCGGGGCCTCGGTGGTCACCCTCGTGCAGCTCGGCCTGCTGCCCAACTTTGCCGCGTGGACCATGGCGTGGTCCACGGGTGCCGGTTTCGCTCTCGGCAGCGGCAGCGCGATCACGCCGCTGGCGAGCACCGTGGGTCCGTTGCCGGCACTCCCCGTGCTCGGTGCCCTGCCCGCCGGGGTGCTGGAGTACGGCTATGCGGCGCTCGCCATCCCCGTCCTCGCCGGGCTGCTGGCCGGCTGGTGGTTCTTTCGGGAAGGGGAGAATCACCTCGACGAATGGCTCGTGCTCCACAGCGACCTCCGCTGGCTGACGTCCACCGCCTCGACGCTCGCGCTCGCGCTCCTCATCGGTGTCACCGCGGGCCTGGCGGGCGCCGGCGTCGCGCTGCTCTCGCGGGCATCGCTCGGACTCGGCCGGTTGACGGACCTCGGGCCGGATCCCCTGTTGGTGGGGCTGTGGCTCGCGCTGGAGGTCTTCGTCGGAGCGGTGCTCGGACACGCCGTCGGGCCGCTCCTCGAACGGGAGCCGCGCCGCCGCTGACGAACCGCCGCTGACCGAACCGCCGCCGGGGAGGACCGGGCCGCTCGCGCTCGCGTGGGCTTCTACGGCTGTCTGGAGGCGTCAGCCGCTCACGCCGTCGAGCCGGCGCAGCCCCTCCTCGCACTCACTCGTGGCCTGGAGGGTGAGGGCACGGGACATGCAGTCCTCGTACCGCTCGGTCACGGGCCAGAGGAGAACCGAGGCGCCCACGCCGGCCGCCAGGAAGAGCGAGGCGGCGAGCCCGAGGCAGGTCGCGACGAGCACCATGCGGTGGAGTTTCGCGCCGAGCACCTTCACGAGGGCGACGACGCCGAGGGCCAGTGCGGTGAGCGCCAGGACGAGCCCGGCCACCTTCCACGGAAGCGCCAGGCTGCTGGTCAGGACGGCGCCGAAGAGGGCCAGGAGGAAGAGCCTCAACCACAGCTGCGCGGAGGCCTTCGCGGGGTCGTCGGGCCGCTCGCGTTCGCTCCCGGTCGTACGTGCGCCCTTCGGCGTGCCCTGCCCCGCCATGATTCCTCCGTGTTCCGACTCCGCCTGCGGATCGTTCCGCGACCGTGGTCCGCCGGTTCAACCCTAGGTGAGGGGAGACCCTATGGTTGGTCCATGCGCATCGTAGTCCTCGTCTCCGGGAGCGGATCCAACCTCCAGGCAGTGATCGACGCCGTCGGCGAGGGCACGCTGCCGGTCACGATCGCCGCCGTCGGAGCGGACCGGACCGGCACCGGGGGAGTGCAGCGCGCCGCTGACGCAGGGATCCCCACCTTCGAGGTCGAGTTCCGTCGGTTCGACGACCGCGCCGCGTGGAACCGGGCACTCACGGAGGCCGTCGCCGCGCACGAACCCGACTACGTGGTGTCCTCCGGCTTCATGCGAATCGTCGACCAGCAGTTCCTCGACCGCTTCCCGGACCGGTACCTGAACACGCACCCCGCCCTCCTCCCGAGCTTCCCCGGTGCCCACGGGGTCCGCGACGCCCTCGCCTACGGCGTGAAGATCACGGGCTGCACGGTGATGATCGCCGACGCCGGCGTGGACACCGGGCCCATCCTCGCGCAGGCGCCGGTGGCCGTGCTGCCCGGGGACACCGAGGCCTCACTGCACGAGCGCATCAAGGTCGAGGAACGCAGGCTGCTCATCGAGACCCTCGCCGCGCTCGCGGCCGGGGCACCCGAGGCGCCGCGCCGATGACCCTCGTGGCCAACGCCGTCTACGTGGATGGCCGCAAACGCATCAACCCCGAGACGCTGGACCAGACCTTCGAGTTGATGAGGGACAGCGGCGGCATGGGGTGGATAGGGCTGTACCGGCCCGAGCGCGAGGAGCTGCGCGCCGTCGAGGCGGAGTTCAACCTGCACCCGCTCGCCGTCGAGGACGCCCACAACGGGCATCAGCGCGCCAAGCTGGAGCGCTACGAGGACACGCTGTTCGTGGTGCTCCGCCCGGCCCGCTACCTCGACGCCGAGGAGAAGGTGGAGTTCGGGGAGCTCCACATCTTCGTGGGACACGACTTCGTGGTCACCGTGCGCCATGCCGAGTCACCGGACCTCGCGGTGGTGCGCCGCCGGCTCGAGGCGGACCCGACGCTGCTGTGCCTCGGTCCGCAGGCCGTGCTCTACGCGCTGCTGGACCAGGTGGTGGACGAGTACCAACCCGTGGTCCAGGGCCTCGAGAACGACATCGACGAGATCGAGGACGAACTGTTCGGCGGATCACCGGACGTCTCGCGGCGCATCTACGAACTGCACCGGGAGGTGATCGAGTTCCAGCGGGCAACGCAGCCACTCGAGAACATGATGGAGGCGCTTCTGAGGGGCTCGGAGAAATACCAGCTGGACGCCGAGCTCAGCCGGAACTACCGCGATGTACAGGACCACGTGATCCGCGTCGTCGAGCGCGTGAACACCTTCAGGGCACTGCTGCAGAACGCGCTGACGGTGCACTCGACGCTCGTCGCGCAGCGCCAGAACGAGGAGATGACGCGCCTCAGCGAGACGTCGCTCCACCAGGGCGAGGACGTCAAGCGCATCTCCTCCTGGGCGGCCATCCTCTTCGCTCCCACCCTGATCGCCTCGATCTACGGCATGAACTTCGACGTCATGCCGGAACTGCACTGGACGCTCGGCTACCCGTTCGCCCTCGTCCTCATGCTGGCCATGGGCGGCGGCCTCTACTGGGCCTTCAAGCGCAACAACTGGCTCTGATGCAGGAACCGGCTCCCGGACAGGAGCCCGGCCGTCGGCGGATCGACGGCCGGTCCGGCCGACCTGCGAACTATCGCTGCACCCGCGAACGGACGCGCTGGAGCACGAGGAGGACGGCCGACGCGACCAGCACGACGAGACCGATGTAGAGCAGGAACTTCAGGGTCTCGACTGCAATTCCGAGAACCAGGAGCACGAGGGCGATCAGGGCGAGGGCGATGAGAAGGGATTTCATCCATTCAGTATGGGCACGTCCGACGTTCCGGGCCGAATGTGCGCACCTCGGGCATGCGGTGGCGGTCGGCGTCGGGAAGTTGCCTTGGGCATCGGTAAAGTGGAGAAGGCTTTCGCGCCACTTCCGTTCTCGAACTCCGTTGGGACCACTATGAACTTCGCACGTACGGCGGCCACCGCCGCCATCACCCTCCTGGCACTCACGGCCTGTGCCGGCACCCCCGAGTCCACGCCCGCGACGACGGCGGACACCCGCCCCTCGCCTGCGAGCTCGACGGCGGCCGCAGCCAACATCTCGCGCCCCGCGAGCAACGACCTCGTGGCCGAGGCGACCCCCGCGGGAGCGAAGGCCTTCCTCTACTACTACTTCGACCTCAAGTCCTATGTGCTGCAGACCGGCGACTCCGCTGCGGTCACCGAGGTCCTCGACGGCGCTGCGTCCGAGCAGGAGGACGCCGAGCGCCTGCAGGGTGTGTACGACGACGGCGGCTGGGTGCTGGGCGGTCAGCCGAAGGTCGAGAACGTGCTGCTGACCACGGCGGAGGAGGACGTCACGGAGGGCGCCGACGTCACCGCGCTGATCCCGGTGAACCCCGATGCCTACACGGAGTTCGCCGAGGACGGCTCGGTCACCGAGCAGCGCCCGTACTCGTCCGAAGGAACCATCTACACCGCGACGGTCCGCTACGCGGACGGCGCCTGGGCCCTCGTCTCGCTCGAGGAGACCCCGGACGCGGAGCTGCCGGAGGCGTAGTCGGCCACGGTTCCACCCGCCCCACTGCTCCACACGCACCACGGCATCACCACGAACGGAAGGAGTGCCACCCTCGCGGGTGGCACTCCTTCCGTGGTCGGGACGCGGGTCGGGGGACCCGCGGTCACCTCAGGGTTTCGGCCTTGGTCTCCGGCGCGTTGAACGCCATGAAGACCACCGCGAGGACAACCAGGCCGCCGATCAGCGCGAAGGTGAGCGGGAGGCCGAGGTAGGGCCACAGCAGGGTGCCGAAGATCAGCGGTACGAGGCCGGCGCCGATGCGCGAGATGGTGGACGCCCATCCGAAGCCGCTGCCGCGCAGCTCCGTGGGGTACAGCTCGGAGACGTAGGTGTAGAGCACCGGGATGGCCACCTGCACCACGAAGCCGAAGCCGAGCAGCCAGGCCGTCGCGACGGCGGGGAGGTCGAGCGTCAGGGCGAAGATCACGAGGAGCAGCGCCGACCCCGGGCCGGTGATGGCGAGGAGCCACTTGCGGCCCACGCGCTCCACGAGCAGCGCGGCGGCCACGACCCCGAGGAACCCGACGCCGGTCATGAAGGTCGTCGTGATGAAGGCCACCGACTGCCCGTAGCCGGACTGGATCAGGATGCGCGGCATCCAGGTCAGGGCGCCGTAGTACACCAGCAGGATGGTGAGGAACAGGCTCCAGGCCGTGAGCGTGATGCGCCAGTTGAAGCGCCAGAGGCCCGTCAGCTGCCCGGACACACTGCCGATCGAGAGCTTCGGGGTCGCCTCGGGCTCGGGCAGGCGCCACGCGCGCCGCTCCGCGCCCGTGCGGTCCACGAGGTCGTCGATGACGGCACGGGCCTCCTCGCTCCGACCGCGCTGCACGAGGTAGAGGGGTGACTCCGGCACGCCGCGCCGTACCCAGAAGACGAGGAGCGCGGGAAACACCAGGACCAGCATGGCGTGGCGCCAGTCCCCGCCGTTCGCGATGACCGCCGTCGTCACCACGCCGCAGAGGAACGCACCGATGGGCCACCAGGCGTCCATCGCGGTGAGGACCCTGCCCCGCTGGCGTCGCGGTGTGAACTCGCCCACCAGGGCGTAGTCCACGGGGATGCACCCGCCGAGGCCCACGCCCGCGAAGAAGCGGAAGACGCAGAACCAGACGATGTCGGGGGAGAAGGCGCCGAGCACGGTGAAGATCGAGAACACCAGCAGCGTGAGCGCGAAGGCCTTCTTGCGGCCGATGATGTCCGCGATCGAGCCCCAGGCGAAGGCGCCGATCGCCATGCCGAGCAGATTGGACGTGGCGACCCACGCGGCCTGTCCCGGTTCGATGCCCCAGTCGGCGATGAGCAGCGGGATCAGATAGGCGTTGAGGGTCACGTCCCAGGCGTCGAACATGAAGCCGAGGCCGCCGATGAGGAAGATCTTCCCCTGGACCTTCCAGCGCCAGGGAAGCTCCTGGACCACCTGGTCGCCTGTGGGGAGCTGGGTGTCGATGCTCATGAAGCCTCCGGGGAAGGGGCGGGTGTCTGGGAGAACTGTACCGCCGTGCTGCTGCCCCGCTTCACGGGTGACGGCGTGCGACGTCGGGCTCCTGGACGGGCGTCGGTGCGGCGCGACCGGCCTGCCGGAGGCGCTCAGGTGGTCTGCCCGCGTGCCTCGACGGGGAGGGATCGGTGCACCGCCCAGGCATCGAGCCCGGCCGAGCGCGGTTCACCCGGGTGGCCCCGGTGCCACTCACGCATGAAGCGGTTGAGCTCGAACTGCGCACCGATCTCCCTGCCCGGCGTCGATCGGGTGGCGTACCAGTGCTCCACCGCGTCGCCCAGCGTGCGGCCGCCGGAGGTCGCGATGAACTCGCGCATGGCCTCGTCGAAGCGGAAGGCGGGCCCGATCACCTCGGTGCAGTACCGGCGGAGCTGCTGGGAGCAGCGTTGGCCCGCGGGGAGCACCGTCCCGGGAGTCAGGGGCTCCACGAGGGCCGCGGCCGCCGCGGGCCGCCGGGGCTTCACGGGCACCGCCCGCCCTACGGCCGGCGTCGACCCCGCGTCCGGCGTCGACCCGGAGGAGGACGCATCGCGATCGAGGTACGCGACGAGCGTCGCCGTCAGATCCTGTTTGCCGCCCGCAGTGCTGACCCCGACGGACCGGGCGAAGGCCGCGAGTTCGGTCCGGAGCCAGTACCAGCGCAGCAGTTCGTTGCCCGAGAGGTCCTCGGTGAGGGCAGGACGCGCGTCCGTCATGGCTCCCAGCGTGCCATCCACCACCGACATCGTCGAGCACCGGCCCCGGGCCCCGCCGTCCGCCCCGATAGACTCGTGGGCGACCCCGGCGACCCACCACGAACGGACACCTGCGTGAGCCTGACCCACCTCGACCGCGTCCCCCTCCGACGAGCACTCATCTCGGTGTTCGACAAGACCGGTCTGGAGGAGTTGGCCCAGGGACTGCATCGCGCCGGCGTCTCGATCGTCTCCACCGGTTCGACGGCGCAGCGCATCGCGGCTGCAGGCGTCCCCGTGACCGAGGTGTCCGAGGTGACCGGGTTCCAGGAGACCCTCGACGGGCGCGTGAAGACCCTCCACCCCAAGGTGCACGCCGGGATCCTCGCGGACCGCCGTCGCCAGGAGCACGTGGACCAGCTGGCGGAGCTCGATATCGAGGCCTTCGACCTCGTGGTCGTGAACCTCTACCCCTTCGTGGAGACGGTCCGCTCGGGTGCGGACTCCGACGCCGTCGTCGAGCAGATCGACATCGGCGGCCCGGCCATGGTGCGGTCCGCCGCCAAGAACCACCCGTCGGTCGCCGTCGTCGTCGACCCGGCGCGCTATGCCGACGTCGTCACCGCCGCCGCCGAGGGCGGCTTCGATCTGAGGGCGCGACGCCGGCTGGCCGCGCTCGCCTTCGCGCACACCGCCGCGTACGACACCGCCGTCGCCTCCTGGACGGCCGAGCAGTTCGACACGGACGACGACGCCTTCACCTTCCCCGGCTACGCGGGCCTCGCGCTCGAGCGTTCCGAGGTGCTCCGCTACGGCGAGAACCCGCACCAGGAGGCCGCGCTGTACGTGGAGAGGGGCGCGACGCCGGGCATCGCCCAGGCGGACCAGCTCCACGGCAAGGCCATGAGCTACAACAACTTCGTGGACGCCGACGCCGCCCTCCGCGCAGCCTTCGACTTCGACGAGCCCGCCGTCGCGATCATCAAGCACGCCAACCCCTGCGGCGTGGCCGTCGGTTCCGCGGACGCCGCGGACCCGATCGCGGACGCCCACGCGAAGGCGCACGCCTGCGACCCGGTCTCGGCGTTCGGCGGCGTGATCGCCGCGAACCGCGAGGTCACGGCGGGCATGGCGGCGAGTGTGAAGGACATCTTCACGGAGGTGGTCATCGCGCCGTCGTTCTCGGCCGAGGCCGTCGAGATCCTCTCCCAGAAGAAGAACATCCGGCTGCTCACCCTGCCGGAGGGGTACGGCCGGAACCCCCTGGAGATGCGCCAGGTCTCCGGGGGAGTGCTGATGCAGGTCGCGGACAGGCTCGACGCCGACGGCGACGACCCCTCGGGCTGGACCCTCGCCGCCGGTGAGCCTGCCGACGACGCCACGCTGGCCGACCTCGCCTTCGCCTGGAAGGCGTGCCGCGCCGCGAAGTCCAACGCGATCCTCCTCGCCTCCAACGGCGCCTCCGTGGGTGTGGGCATGGGTCAGGTCAACCGCGTGGACTCCTGCCGCCTCGCCGTCGAGCGGGCCAACACCCTCGCCGACACCGAGCGCGCCCGCGGCTCCGTCGCGGCGTCGGACGCCTTCTTCCCCTTCGCCGACGGCCTGCAGATCCTGCTCGACGCCGGTGTCCGCGCCGTGGTCCAGCCGGGCGGGTCCGTGCGCGATCAGGAGGTCGTCGACGCCGCGAACGCCGCCGGCGTGACGCTCTACCTCACGGGCGCCCGCCACTTCTTCCACTGACGCATGGTCGGCCTGTCGAGGCCGTCGTCGGGCGTTCCCAGTTGTTAGGCGAAGCCCGCGCCACCTCGGTAAGTTAGAGCCGATGCCCGACCCCCACCCGACCGCAGTACGCAGACCACCAGGGAGACGCCACCGCATGGCCAAGATCATCTACACCCACACCGACGAAGCGCCGATGCTGGCCACCTACTCGTTCCTGCCGATCGTCGAGGCGTTCGCGTCCACGGCCGGCGTCGAGGTGGAGATCCGCGACATCTCACTGTCCGGACGCATCATCGGACTCTTCGGTGACCGCCTCACGCCGGAACAGCAGATGCCCGATGCGCTCGCGGAGCTGGGGGCCCTGGCGAAGACGCCGGAGGCCAACATCATCAAGCTGCCGAACATCAGTGCCTCCATCCCGCAGCTCAAGGCGGCCATCGCCGAGCTGCAGTCGCAGGGCTACGCGCTGCCGGACTACCCCGACCACCCGTCCACCGACGAGGAGAAGGACGTCCGGTCGCGGTACGACAAGGTCAAGGGCAGCGCCGTGAACCCGGTGCTGCGGGAGGGCAACTCCGACCGCCGCGCGCCGCTCTCCGTCAAGAACTACGCACGCCAGAACCCGCACAGCATGGGGGCGTGGACGTCGGAGTCGAAGACGAACGTGGCTCACATGACGCGCGACGACTTCCGTTCGAACGAGCAGTCCGTCGTCATCGACGCGGACACCACCATCACCATCCAGCAGGTCGGGGCGAACGGCGCCGTGACCGTGCTCAAGGAAGCCATCCCGGTCCTCGAAGGTGAGGTCGTCGACGGCACGGTCATGCGCGCTGCCGCCCTCAACGAGTTCCTGACCGCCCAGGTGGCCCGCGCGAAGGAGGAGGGCGTGCTCTTCTCCGCCCACCTCAAGGCCACCATGATGAAGGTCTCGGACCCCATCATCTTCGGTCACGTGGTGCGTGCGTTCCTCCCCGAGCTCTTCGCGACCTACGGCGAGCAGCTCACTGCAGCAGGCCTGAGCCCCAACAACGGCCTCGCGTCGATCCTCGGGGGCCTCGACAAGCTGCCCGCGGACGTCCGCGAGGGTGTCGAAGCGGCGATCGCGAAGGGGATGGAGGACGGCCCGGCGATCGCCATGGTCGATTCCGACAACGGCATCACCAACCTGCACGTCCCGAGCGACGTCATCGTGGACGCCTCGATGCCCGCGATGATCCGCACCTCGGGCCACATGTGGGGCCCCGACGGCTCGGAGGCGGACACGCTCGCCGTGCTGCCGGACAGCAGCTACGCAGGGATCTACCAGGTGGTCATCGACGATTGCCGCGCGAACGGCGCGTTCGATCCCACCACCATGGGCACCGTGCCGAACGTCGGCCTGATGGCGCAGGCCGCCGAGGAGTACGGCAGCCACGACAAGACGTTCGAGATCCAGTCCGAGGGCAAGGTGCAGGTGGTTGACGCCGCCGGGACCGTCCTCATCGAGCATGACGTCGCCCCCAGGGACATCTGGCGCGCGTGCCAGACCAAGGATGCCGCCATCACCGACTGGGTGAAGCTGGCCGTGACCCGCGCCCGTGCCTCCGCTACCCCCGCCGTCTTCTGGCTGGATGAGACCAGGGCCCACGACGCCAACGTCATCGGCAAGGTCAAGGCCTACCTGGCCGAGCACCCGGCGGACGACGCCCAGCTCGAGATCATGACGCCGGTCGACGCCACGGCCTTCACCCTCGAGCGCATCCGCAAAGGCGAGGACACCATCTCGGTCACCGGCAATGTGCTGCGTGACTACCTGACGGACCTGTTCCCGATCCTCGAGCTCGGCACCAGCGCGAAGATGCTGTCGGTCGTTCCGCTCATGAACGGTGGCGGACTCTTCGAGACCGGAGCCGGCGGGTCGGCGCCGAAGCACGTGCAGCAGCTCGTCAAGGAGAACCACCTCCGCTGGGACAGCCTGGGTGAGTTCCTTGCTCTCGCCGTCAGCTTCGAGCACCTGGCGACGACGACGGACAACCCGCGCGCGCAGGTCCTCGCGGACACGCTCGACCGCGCCACCGGAACATTCCTGCTCGAGAACAAATCCCCGAGCCGCAGGGCGGGGGAGATCGACAACCGGGGGAGCCACTACTTCCTCGCCCGCTACTGGGCGGAGGAGCTGGCGAAGCAGGACGACGACGCCGAGCTCGCCGAGAGCTTCGCCCGCGTGGCCGAGGCGCTGACGGGCAACGAGGACACCATCGTGGCCGAGCTGCTCGCCGTGCAGGGCTCCCCGGTGGACATCGGCGGGTACTACCACCCGGACGTCACGAAGGTCACGGAGGTCATGCGACCCTCTGCGAAGCTCTCCGAGGTCCTCGAGCACCTCGCCTCGTAGCAGTCCCTCCTCCATCAGCCGGTGGTCCCTTCGGGGCCCACCGGCTGATCTCGTTCCGGCCGGGTGTTTACAGGCGCTCGGCAGTGGGCTTATGGTTGCTCAACGGTCTCAGCCTGGGTGGTGTAAGTGCGATGAAGATGCAAAAGCGTCGGTCTCTCGCTACCACCCTGCGCCTTTCCCTCCTCACCGGAGCCGGCGCCCTCGGCTGGATGGCCCTCGGAGCCGGCGGAGCGTCCGCAGCCGAACTTCCCGCCTCGTCAGGTCTTCTCGGTTCCGTGTCCGACGTCGTCCAGACCGCTGCCGCACCCGTCACGGCCCTCACGGACCCCCTCGCGTCAGCGGCCCGGAGCGCTCAGGCGCCCGCCCCCGTGGCGCCGCAGGTCACTCAGCTCCTCACGGAGCCCGTGGGCTCCGTCCTCCCTCCCGTGACAGCTACCGTCGACAACGTCATCGCTCAGGTACCGATCGTCCGGTCCGTCGTCCCGCAGAACACCGTGACCGAAGTGACGAGCCCCGTCGTGGGGACGGTCGACGCCGTCGTCGGTGGAGTGACGCAGCCCGTGCTCGACGTCGTGGAGCCGGTCGTCCTGGCACCCGTTGCCGAGGTCATCGACCCCGTGGTCGAGCTCCTGCCGGTTCCCGCCATCGGGGCCGTTCCGGTCGTCGTTCCCGCTCCCGTCGTCGTTCCCGCTCCCGCCGCCCAGCCGGAGACCGTCCTGCCAGATGCCGCTCCGGCCCCGGCTCCCGTGCTGACCACCGATGCTGCACCCGAGGCGCCCGCGGCGCTTTCTGCGCCCGAGGTCGCCACACCCGTGGCAGCGCAGCGTGCGGCTGTGGACGCACCGGTCCAGCTCACTGCCCCTGCCACCATCGAGGCTCGGACGGCTCTCGCCGAGCTCACCACGGCCGCCGTCCGCGTCGCAGCCACGCCGGGCGCCGCGAGCGTCATGGACATCGCCGTCCTGCCGGTCCTCGCAGCGGCCGGCTCGGTGACGCTGGACTCCTCACCGCTCTCCTTCGCCCCGGCTGGTGCCTTCGGCGGGTCCGCATCCATCACCGGAGCCGGTTCTGCCGCCCCCGTGGCGGCCCTCGGGGGCGCGCTGTTCCTCCTCGTCCTGCTCGTCGGCGGGCGTGCCCGTCGCGACGCCACGGCTCATCTCCCTGCCGCTCCGACGTTCGATCCCGGCTCATCTCCTGATTAGTGGTGGCCTCGCCGCGCCCTCGCGCGGCTGACGGCTCTCGGCGTTCCGGCGCCTCCAACCCACTTTCATACCAGGAGAAATACCATGCGCACATGCGTGCAGCGAGGGCTCTACGGAGTCATCCTCGCAGGGGGCTTCGCAGTCCTCGCGGCAGGGTCGGCCACAGCTGCCGACCTGTCGACAACGTCCACCTCCCAGTCCACATCGGGCCTCGGGAGCATCATCTCCACCCCGCTTCAGGGCGGCACCACCAGCTCCTCGATCCTCGACGAGGCCGTCGTGGCGCTCGACGCGTCGCTCGATCTGGGCGTGGACCTCGGCATCGGAGCGGGCACTGCGCCGGCTCCTGCGCCCGCTCCCGCACCTGCACCTGCTCCTGCTCCTGCGGGCGCGGGTCTCATCGAGGGCGGGTTGCTGGACGGCGGTCTGCTCAACGGCAACGTCGTCTCGCCGGTGGTCGTCGCTCCGATCAACGTGTCCGGCAACTCTGTGTCAGTAATAGGGGACTCGTCGTCCACCGGGGAGTCCGGTTCCACCGGTACCACCGGCACGACGACGAGCGACACCGGGGCTGTGCCGGCACCTGCTCCTGCGGGCGACGGTCTGCTCGACGGCGGACTGCTCAACGAGAACGTGGTCTCGCCGGTGGTCGTCGCTCCGATCAACGTGTCCGGTAACTCGGTCTCGGTGATCGGCGACTCCACTTCGGGCGGCACCTCCGGGTCGACGGGTTCCACGGGCGGCACCACGACCGCCCCGGCTCCTGCCCCCGTTCCTGCTGACGGAGGCCTGCTGGATGGCGGGCTCCTCAACGAGAACGTGCTGACTCCCGTCATCACGGTCCCCGTGAACGTCGGCTGCAACTCGGTCACCGTGATCGGGAACAGCGGCTCGGACTGCACCACGGGCTCGACCGGTGGCACTGGTGGCACTGACGGTTCGGCTGGCGGAGGGCTCCTCGATGGCGGCGTCCTTGACGGCGGGATCCTCGACGGAAACGTCATCTCGCCCATCGTCACGGTCCCGGTGAACGTCGGCTGCAACACGGTCTCGATCATCGGAGACACCTCCTCGGATTGCACCACGGGTTCGACGGGTGGCAGCACCGGCGGCAGCACCGGTGGCACCGGTGGCGGTACTGATGGGGGCACTGACGGTTCGACCGGTGGCGGGCTCCTCGACGGCGGCATTCTTGACGGCGGGATCGTCGACGGAAACGTCATCTCGCCCATCGGTACGGTTCCGGTGAACGTCGGCTGCAACACGGTCACCGTGATCGGCGACAGCGGCTCGGACTGCACCACGGGCTCGACCGGTGGAAGCACCGGCGGTACCGATGGCAGCACAGGCGGCACTGACGGCGGCACCGGCGGTTCGACCGGCGGAGGGCTCCTCGATGGCGGCATTCTTGACGGCGGGATCGTCGACGGAAACGTCATCTCGCCCATCGTCACCATCCCGGTGAACGTCGGCTGCAACACGGTCACCGTGATCGGCGACAGCGGCTCGGACTGCACCACGGGCTCGACCGGAGGCGGTACTGATGGCGGCACCGGTGGCGGAATCATCGGTGGTGGGATCCTCGACGGAAACGTCATCTCGCCCATCGTCACAATCCCGGTGAACGTCGGCTGCAACACGGTCACCGTGATCGGTAACAGCAACCCCGCCTGCAGTGGCGGAGCAACCACGCCCACTGGCCCGATCGTTCCCACGACGCCGACCGATCCCGGTACGGATGGACCGGGCGACGGCGGAACCACGCCGGGTACGGATGGACCGGGCGACGGCGCAACCACGCCGGGTACTGATGGACCCGGTGACGGCGGAACCACGCCGGGTACTGATGGTCCGGGCGACGGCGGAACCACGCCGGGTACGGTCGACGGGACCCCAGGAACGACGCCCGCAGCACCGGTCACGACCGGCATCGCCACTGCTCCCGGAACGGTCTCGGTGGCGAGCGCCGGCGTGACCATGACGAACGCTGCGCCGACAGCCAAGGTCTCGGCCCCCGCTGGGTCGAACTCCTCGAAGACGCTCGCATCCACGGGCTTCGACGCTCAGCAGATCATGCTGTTCGGAACACTCCTCCTGCTGAGCGGCATCGGTGGCCTCGCGGCCGCCCGCCGCTCGAAGGCCGCCCTCTGACCGAGGCGCTCCATGAGGAACGGCTCCCGCGGCCTACGCCGCGGGAGCCGTTCTCGTGCGTTCAGGGCACCTCGAGCACACACTGAGGTGCGCTCCTCGATCTCCGGGGAGAGCGTCAGGCGTCGTCGTTCGCGTAGCGCAGACCGATCTGCGAGCGCACGTCGTCGAGCAGGTGCATGGTCTTCAGCGTGTCTGCCACGGGCATCGTCGGGCTCTCCGTGAGCCCCTGCTGGATGCAGCGGGTCACCTCACGCAGCTCGTAGGTGTAACCCGCTCCGACCTGCTCGAACTGCTCCACCCGTACCTCGCCGTGCCCGGCCTTCACGCTGAGTTCGGTCGGGTTGTGCAGGTTGCCTCCGCCGGTCTTGAGCCAGCCCTGCGAACCGCAGACCGTCGCCTGGCCGGGGCACGAGGCGATGAACGACGACGACAGCTGGGCGTACGCGCCGCTCGAGTACCCGAGGGTGACCGCGGTCTGCAGGTCCACGCCGTCGTCGTTGAGCGTTCCGATGGCGGTGACGGAGTCCGGGAATCCGACCGAACCGAGGGCCCAGGTCAGCGGGTACACGGTCAGGTCCATGAGGGCACCACCGCCCGCTTTCGGGTCCCAGAGCCGGCTGGTCGGATCATCGGGAGCCGCGAAGCCGAGGTCCGCCTGGATCCATCGGACGTCGCCCAGCTCGCCGGAGTGGATGATGTCCCAGGCGCGGTTCACCGTGGGCAGGAAACGCGTCCAGACGGCTTCCATGAGGAACAGACCCCGCTCGGCGGCCAGGCCGGCGAGGTCCTCGGCTTCCGCGGCGTTCATGGTGAAGGGCTTCTCGCACAGCACGTGCTTGCCGCCCGTCAGGGCGGCCTTGGCGACGTCGTAGTGCTGACCGTGCGGAGTCGTGATGTACACGACGTCGACCTCGGGGTCGTCGATGAGGCGCTGGTAACCGGGGGTGTCGCCGTCGTTCCCGTAGCTGACGGCGAAACCGAAACGCTCAGCGAACGCCGCTGCGCTGTCCGCGCTCCGCGAGCTGACGGCGTGGAGCACGGCGTCCTCGAGGAGCGCGATGTCCTCGGTGACCTTCGTGGCGATGCCGCCCGTCGCGATGACCCCCCACTTCAGGGGCTTTCCTGTGGCGACGATCGGGCTGGGAGCGCCGACCTCGGCGCAGGGGGGAACGGCGATGCGTATCTGTGGGTTCATGACCCTATCCTTGCTGCTGGCCACTCGGGCGTCCATCTGTCAGGAGCGCTCTGGGTGTCAACAGGAGTGGGACGGTGCTGGTCGCGCAGAGCACCGCCGTGCCGATGA
Source organism: Arthrobacter sp. TJ-266 (assembly GCF_058269115.1). NCBI lineage: Bacteria > Bacillati > Actinomycetota > Actinomycetes > Micrococcales > Micrococcaceae > Arthrobacter > Arthrobacter sp. TJ-266. The sequence goes on along the minus strand of NZ_JBZCNC010000004.1, from coordinate 233,084 downwards.
TGAGCACGCGGTAGTCGACCAGCCCGATCAGGGTGGACGTGACGAGCGCCGTGAGGACCTGCGGCACGTTCATGAGCATGTTGGCAGCGGCGGACGTCCGTCCCTGCATGCCGGGTGGCGTGAGCTGCTGACGCGTGGTGACGAAGGCGACGAGGGCCAACACCACGCCTGCCCCGGTCATCGCGACGGCTCCCAGCGCAACGGGCACCAGGGTGGTCGCCTGGCCCGCGACGGCCACGGACAGCATCAGCAGCCCCGCGATCATCGTGCCCCTGATGCCGAGTCTCCGGATCACCGTGCCGACCATCAGCCCCGCGAGGACGGCGAACACCCCCTGCACGGCGATGCCGATGTTGAGGGTCTGCAGCGGGAGCTGGAGGCCCTGTTCGACCGTGGCGAAGATCGTGATGTTGATGACGCCGGTCGCTCCGACGGCGATGATCATCGCGAGGGCTCCCCTCCGGAGGAAGGGGTGGCCTGCGAGGAAGCGCACCCCCGCCGTGGTGCTCTGCCAGAACGACTCCCCGGCCTCGCGGTGCGGACGGGGCTCCGTGAGCTTCAGCGTGGTCAGGACCACGGCGGCGACAACGAAGCTCGACGCCGTCAGCAGCGTGACGGCGTCCATGCCGCCCACCGTGAACAGGGCAGCGCCGACGAGGGGGGAGATGATCCGCAGACTCTGGTCGATGCTGCTGAGCAGCCCGTTCGCGGGTGCGAGGAACCGGTCCTCGAGCATGGTCCTGAGGATGCCGGACTGCGCCGCCGCCGTCAGGTAGGAGGCGGTGCCGTAGAGGAACATGACGAGGTAGACCATCCACACGTCGTCGACCGTGTCGACGGTCAGCAGGAGCAGCACGACGGCGGCCGCGGCCAGGTTGTTGACGATCAGGAGCGGCTTCCGGCGGAAGCGGTCGGCGAGCTGCCCCACGATCGGAGCGAGCAGCGCCGGCAGGCCGAGCGCTGCGAAGACGAGCCCTGCGGCGGCGTCGCTGCCCGTCAGGTTCTTCACCCAGATGGCGGCGGTGATGTAGAGGGCGGAGTCGCCGAGGTTCGTGAAGAACCAGGTCAGCGTGAGACGGCGGAAGGCCGGGACGGCGAGGACCTCGCGGTTGGTCGCGACGTCGTCGGTCGCGGTGGCGTGCGTCACGAGGTGGCCGTCGTGGGGCGGGCTGAGGGGTCGGTCGGCGACTCGACGTTCAGGACGGCGAAGAAGCGGGCCGGCACCGTACCCTCCGGCCGCTGATCGGCGTGCTGCCGACGGTCCTCGAAGGGGGCGGTGAGCGCGATCAGCTGTGCCCGGAGCTCCTCGAGTTCGGCCGGGGTGGCGTGGATGAGGCTCGTGGTGATGCAGGACAACTGCACCTCGTCGAAGGGTCGTGAGGGCGCACGCTCCAGCCAGGCGGCGATCCTCTCGTACTGCCGCCGGACCTCGGTGCCGGCGAGTGCGGCCACGGCATGCACCGACCCGGGGACGTCGCGGTCGATCGACTGCGTGCGGCTCGTCGACACGGCACGCCACGGCCGGTCCCGCCCCGAACCCTCGGCCCGTTCGATGAAGCCGTGACGCGCGAGGATTCGGAGATGGTACGAGCAGCTCGCCACCGATTCCCCGGTCGCCTCGGCGCACTGCGTGGCGGTGGCCGGACCGACGTCGTCGAGGACGTCGAGCAGGGTCAGCCGCAGGGGATGGGCGAGAGCGCGGATGCGCACGGGGTCCTTCGTCACCAGATCGGTCATGGGACGACCCTCGCTGGTAAAGACCCCTTGCGCAAGGACTCTTTAGCATCGGGACGAAAAGAACGCCCCGGCGACAGCCGGGGCGTTCCTGTCGAGAGGAGCCGGAAGCTCTACTCGTTCGTGATGGCGGAGAGGGTCGGGTCGTCGGCGTAGGCCTCTGCCGCGTTCTCCCGGGTGACGATCTGCGGCTCGAGCAGGTACGCGGGAACCGTCTTCACGCCGTTGTCGTAGGAGTCGGGATCGTTGATCTCCGGCTCCTCGCCCGCCTGGAGGGCGCCGACCATGGTGATGGCCTGCTCCACGAGGGCTCGGGTGTCCTTGTTGATGGTGGAGTACTGCTTGCCCTCCATGATCGAACGAACCGACTCGACCTCGGAGTCCTGGCCCGTCACGACGGGAACGGGCTTGCCGGCACTCTCGACCGACGTGATGATCGCGCGGCCGAGCGTGTCATTGGGGGACAGGACGCCGTCGAGCTCGGTGGAGCCGTAGTTGCCGGAGAGCAGGGTGTCCATGCGCTCCTGGGCGTTCTCAGCCGTCCAGCCCTGCGTCGTCACAGCACTGAAGTCCGTCTGACCGGACACCACGACGACATTGCCGTTGTCGATCTCGGGCTGAAGGATGCTCATCGCACCGTCGAAGAAGACCTGGGCGTTGGCGTCGTCGGGGGATCCTGCGAACAGTTCGATGTTGTAGGGGCCCTCCGGCTTCTTCGCCTTCATGCCGTCCAGCAGGGCCTGACCCTGCAGCTCGCCGACCTGGAAGTTGTCGTAGGCCACGTAGTAGTCCACGTTCTCGGTGTTGGTGAGGAGCCGGTCGTAGGCGATGACCGTGATGCCGGCCTCCTTGGCCTGAGCCAGCTGGGTGCCGAGCTGAGCGCCGTCGATCGCGCCGACGACGAGGACCTTCACGCCGTTGGTGATCATGGAGCTGATCTGGTTCTGCTGCTCCGAGACACCGCCGTTGGCGAACTGGACGTTGGGCTCGTAGCCGGCCTCGGTGAGGCCGTCGTTGAACAGCTGCTCGGCGAGGACCCAGTTCTCGGAGGTCTTCTGCGGCAGCGCGACGCCGATGGCGGATCCTTCTTCGAATCCGGCGGCGGCGGCGGACTCGCCGCCCTCCGCGGCAGGGGCTGCTTCTTCGCGGCCGCAACCGGTCAGCGCCAGTGCTGAAATTGCAGCGATCGCTGCAAAGGATTGTGCGAACTTACGCATTGCTTTCTCTTTCTGTTGCTCTTGCTCGAGTGGAATGGATGGAGCGGACAGGGAGGTTCCGGGGGAGCAGCTCGCCCTAGACGTCGTGGGAGATGACTTCCTTGGTCCCGACGGGCTGCTGGTTGGGAGCCGTCGTCGCGGGGGTGGCGGAGGCCGCCGTGCCCTTGCCCGACCCGCCTCCGAAGTTGCGGGTGAGCAGGCCGATGATGGACGGCTTGCCCTGGCTCTTGTTGTAGACGTCGAAGGCGACTGCTGCGAGCAGCACGAGGCCCTTGATGATCTGCGTGGTGTCGGTGCCGATGCCCAGCAGCTGCAGGCCGTTGTTGAGGACGGCCATGACGAGTCCGCCGATGATCGACCCCACCACGGTGCCGACGCCGCCGGAGACCGCGGCGCCGCCGATGAACACGGCCGCGATGGCGTCGAGCTCCCACCCGACACCGTCCGACGGTCCGGACGCGGTGGAGCGTCCGACGAAGATCATGCCGGCGAGGGCTGCCAGCACCGACATGTTCATCATGACCGCGAAGTTCACGCGCTTGCTCTGCACACCCGACAGCTCGGCGGCGTGGCGGTTGCCGCCGACGGCGTAGACGTGGCGCCCGAGGATGGTCTTGTTCGAGACGAAGGCGTAGATGATGACGAGGACGCCGAGGATGATCCCGGGCACGGGGAACGAGGTTCCCGGGCGACCCGTGGCGAACATGTAGGTGGCATAGAGGATGACGGCGGAGAGCAGCCCGACCTTCACGACGGGTACCCACACCGGTGGCACGGCGGCCCCGATCGTCTCGAGCTTCCGCCTGGCGCGTATCGCGTGGTAGTTGACGAAGGCCACGAGCGCGAATCCGATGAGCAGCGTGAGGTTGTTGTACCCGAGGTCGGGCCCGACCTCCGGCAGATAACCGGCTCCCAGGTACCGGAAGCCCTCGGGCACCGGAACGGTGAGCGAGTTGCCGACCGCCTGGTTCGCGCCCCGGAACAGGAGCATGCCGGCGAGCGTCACGATGAACGCGGGGATGCCGACGTAGGCCACCCAGAAGCCCTGCCAGATCCCGATCAGGGCTCCGAGGGCGAGGCCGAGCAACACTCCGAGGTACCAGGGGATGCCCCAGTCACGCATGGCGATGGCCACCACGATCCCGACGAAGGCGGCGATCGAGCCGACCGAGAGATCGATGTGCCCGGCGATGATGACGAGCACCATACCGATCGCGAGGATCAGGATGTACGAGTTGCCGTTGAACAGGTTCATCAAGTTGCCGGGCGTCAGGACGTTGCCGCCGGTGGCCCACTGGAAATACAGGACGAGCGCGACCAGCGCGAAGATCATCCCGAACTGGCGGACGTTGCCGCCGAAGAGTTGTTTGAGGGAGTTCATGTGGCTTTCCTTGGGGGTCTTCGGTCAGGCAGCGGTTCGGCTGGCGGTCATGAGCTTCATCAGGGATTCCTGGTTGGCGTCCTCACGGGTGAGTTCGCCCGTGATGGCCCCTTCGAAGATCGTGTAGATGCGGTCGGAGAGTCCGAGCAGTTCGGGGAGTTCGGACGAGATCACGATCACGCCCTTGCCCTGGTCCGCGAGCCGCTGGATGATCCCGTAGATCTCGTACTTGGCGCCGACGTCGATGCCGCGTGTGGGTTCGTCGAGGATCAGGAGTTCGGGGTCGGTGAACATCCACTTCGCGAGGACCACCTTCTGCTGGTTCCCCCCGGAGAGCTTGGCGACCCCCTCGTTGACGCTCGGGGTCTTGGTGCGCAGGGACGTCCGGTACTCCTCGGCGACGCGGAACTCCTCGTCGCGGTCCACCACCAGACCGTGTGTGATCTTCTTGAGGTCGGCGGACACCGTGGTGGTCTTGATGTCGTCGAGCAGGTTGAGTCCGAGCGACTTCCTGTCCTCGGTGACGTAGGCGAGCCCGGCCTTGATGGCCTGCGGCACGGACTTCAGCGTCACCTCCTTGCCGTCGATCAGGATCTGACCCGACTGGAACGTGCCGTAGGACCGTCCGAAGACGGAGCGGGCGAGTTCGGTGCGTCCCGCCCCCATGAGCCCCGCGATACCGACGATCTCCCCGCGCCGCACGTGGAAGCTGGAGTTCTTGACGACCAGCCGGTCCGGGACCGTGGGGTGCCCCACGGTCCAGTTGCGTACCTCGAAGAAGGTCTCGCCGATCGACGGCGTGTGGTCGGGGAAGCGGGACTCGAGGGAGCGCCCCACCATGCCGCGGATGATGCGGTCCTCGTCCACGCCGTCGTCCTTGACGTGCAGGGTCTCGATGGACCGGCCGTCGCGGATGATCGTGATGGAGTCGGCGATCCGCTCGATCTCGTTCAGCTTGTGGGAGATCATGATGCACGCGATCCCCTTGGACCTCAGACCGGCCATGAGGTCGAGGAGGTGCTGCGAATCCGCTTCGTTGAGCGCGGCCGTGGGCTCGTCGAGGATGAGGAGCTTGACGGACTTGTTCAGCGCCTTCGCGATCTCCACGAGCTGCTGCTTGCCCACCCCGATGTCCTTGATCTTCGTGAGCGGGTCCTCGTTGAGGCCCACGCGGGCCATGAGCTCGAGGGTGGTCCGGTTCACGTAGTCCCAGTCGATCACGCCGAAGCGCGTGGGCTCGTTGCCGAGGAAGATGTTCTCGGCGATGGAGAGTTCGGGGATGAGCGCCAGCTCCTGGTGGATGATCACGATCCCGGCGGCTTCGCTCGAGCGGATGTCCTTGAAGCGGACCTCCTCGCCCTGGAAGACGATCTCGCCGCTGTAGTCGCCGTAGGGGTAGAGCCCCGAGAGCACCTTCATGAGCGTGGACTTGCCGGCACCGTTCTCGCCGCAGATGGCGTGGATTTCGCCGGCCCGTACCTCGAGCGACACCTCGGAAAGAGCCCGTACTCCTGGGAACTCCTTCGTGATGGATCGCATCTCGAGGATGGTGTGGTTGTTCAAGGGCCCTCCCGCGGCGACGGCGTTGTCATGATGCTGGCCGGAGTGCGGCCCACAAGGATTGAACACGTACCAGCGGGCTGCCGTCAACTAGTGAACGCAAACATCAGGAAAAGAACGCCGAATCTTTATGCGGGGATGGCCAGCGCGGGCTTCCCGCCGAGGTGCGCGAGAACGACGGCGGCCCCGCCCAGTGCCTCCGCGCGATCCCCGAGCGAGGACATGCACACGCTCGTCGTCTCCCCGATGATCGGGACCGCGTGGCGCGCGAGTCCGCGACGTACCGGCGCGAGCAGGATCTCGCCGAGCTCCGTCAGCGGCCCACCGATCACGATGGTCTCCGGGTTGATGAGGTTGGCGACGTGCGCCATCGCCCGCCCGATGGCCACGCCGGCGTCGTCGATCACGCGCAGCGCCGCGGTGTCTCCCCGCAGTGCCCAGTCGATGATGCGCTGGGTGTCCACCACCTCCGTGCTCCCGCGGCCGAGCAGCTCGATCATGGTCGCGGTCGATGCCACGGTCTCGAGGCACCCGCGGTTACCGCACCGGCACACGAGGCCCTGCTCGTTGATGGTGGTGTGGCCGATCTCGCCCGTCACCCCGACATTGCCGTAGAAGAGCGCGCCGTTCAGAACCAGACCGGACCCGATGCCCGTGCCCACTTTCATGAACATCAGGTTCTCCACGGCGCTGTGGGGCCCCCAGGTCACCTGTGCGAGAGCGCCGAGGTTCGCGTCGTTGTCGATGAGGACGGGTAGTTGCAATCGCTCGCCGAAGCTCTGTCGGATGTTGATGCCCACCCATTCGGGGAGGATCGCACCCTGCACCACGGTCCCCGTCCGCCGGTCGATGGGCCCCGGGATGCCGATCCCGGCTCCGAGCACGGCGCGTCGGTCCACGCGGCTGTTCTCGAGGAGGGTCTCCATGAGGTCGGCTGCCGCGGACAGCCCGTCGGCTGCCGAGTGCCCGAGGGGGAGTGCCACCGATGCTTCCTGCAGCACGCGGTAATCCGGGGTGGCGAGGGCCACCCGGAGGTGCCGCCGCCCGATGTCGATACCGACCGCCACCTGGCCGTTGTCGGTGAGCATCACCGAGAGCGCGCGGCGACCGGAGCTCGTGGTCGGAGCCGTGCGCACGATCCCCGAGGTCGCCATCACCTTGACGATGTTCGAGATGGTGGCCGTGGAGAGGCCGGTCTGTCGCGAGAGTTCGGCCTGCGTCTGTGGTCCGCCCGAGCGGAGGGCCCCGATGACGCGCTGCTGGTTCTGCTCGCGCAGGGCGGATTGCGAACCGGGTTTGCGGGCGGCACTCACGGTGTCCTCGCCGTCGAGGGTGTTTCAGCGGGCATGGAACCAAGGGTGCAGGACCGACCCGTTGCCGTCAAGAAGTGAACGCAGTGAGGTACTCCTGCGCGAGCTTCCGGTAACTCGTCGCGTTCTCCTTCACGCCGTCCACCTCGCCGTCGGCGAGCGTCCGCCGCACTTTCGCCGGTACTCCTGCGACCAGCGAGCGCGGAGGCACCACGGTGCCCTCGAGCACCACGGCGCCGGCGGCCACCAGTGAGCCGGTACCGATCACCGCGCCGTTCATGACGGTGGCGCTCATGCCGATGAGGCAGTCGTCCTCGATGGTGCAGCCGTGCACCACGGCAGCGTGGCCCACGCTGACGCGCGCGCCGATCCGCGCGGGGAAGCCGGGGTCGGCGTGCACCACTACGTTGTCCTGCAGGTTGGACCCCGCGCCGATGCTGATCGTCGCGGCGTCGGCGCGGACGGCAGCGCCGAAGAAGACGCTCGCGTGGTCCCCGACGGTGACGTCGCCGATCAGGGTCGCGGTGGGGGCGATGAAGGCGGAGGGGGCGACGACGGGCGTCCTCCCGCGGAAGGTGTGCCGGGACATCCCGTCAGCCTAGGCGACGTGTCGTCGGCGCGCGGCCGCTCCTACCGGGTGCACGCGTCAGTTGAAGACGATGGTCCGGCGCCCGTCGAGCAGCACGCGCTGTTCGGCGTGCCATTGGACCGCCTGGACGAGGGCGCGCCCCTCGAGCTCGCGACCGATCGTGGCGAGCTGCTCCGCGGTGCGCACGTGGTCCACGCGGGTGACTTCCTGCTCGATGATCGGCCCCTCGTCGAGCGCCGCCGTGACGTAGTGCGCCGTCGCCCCGATGAGCTTCACGCCGCGGGCGTGCGCCTGGTGGTAGGGCCGCGCGCCCTTGAAGGAGGGCAGGAACGAGTGGTGGATGTTGATGGCGCGCCCCAGCAGGTCCCGGCAGAGGTCGTCGCTGAGGATCTGCATGTAGCGGGCGAGCACCACCAGCTCGATCTCGTACCGCCGCATGACGGCGCGAAGGGCGTTCTCGGCGTCCTCCTTGGTGTCCGGTGTCACGGGGATGTGGTGGAACTCGACGCCGTAGAATGCCGCGAGGTCGGCGAGGTCGGGGTGGTTCGAGACGATCACGGGGATGTCGATGGGCAGTGTGCCCGAGCGGTGCTGGAAGAGGAGGTCGTTGAGGCAGTGCGCAGCCTTCGACACCATGATCAGCGTGCGGGTGCGGCGTTGCGCCTCCACGAGTGACCACGTCATGCCGAAGGACTCCGCCACCGGCTGCAGCGCCGCGTGGAGGGCCTGCTCGTCGGTGGGCGTGGTGAGTGCCACCCGCATGAAGAAGGTCCCGGTGTCGGGGCTGCCGTACTGCTGGGACTCGGTGATGTTCGCCTCGGCGTCCACGAGTGCCCCCGAGACGCCGTGGACGATTCCCGGGCGGTCCGGACAGGAGAGGGTCAGCGAGTAGGAGGAGGGGGAGCGCGGCGCGGAGGAGGTCACCTAGGCGAGGCTACCGGTCGATGTCCCGAGGGGTGGACGTTCCTTCACCTTCGTGACGGCGGCCACCGCAGCGGCGCGGCCCGCCCGCGTGGCCCCCAACGTGGACGCCGAGGCGCCGTAGCCCACGAGCAGCAGGCGCGGTTCGCGCACCACCCGCACACCGTCCATCAGGATCCCGCCGCCCGGCTCGCGGAGGCGCAGCGGAGCCAGGTGGTCCAGGGATGCACGGAACCCCGTGGCCCACAGGACGACGTCGATCTCCGCCACCGTGCCGTCCGTGAACACCGCGGAGTGCTCGCGCAGCTCTGCCAGTGGCCCGCGGGAGACCAGCACTCCCGCCTCGATACCGCGCTGGTACTCCTGGGTCAGGGCGAGCCCCGTCACGGACACCACGCTGGCGGGCGGGAGCCCGGCCCGCGTCCGCGCATCGACGTCGGACTCCACCTGCCGCCCCCACTCGGGATCGAACGTGCGGCGCGTGAACGACGGCGGCCGCCGCGTCGACCAGACCGGCAGGGCCCCGGCTGCCTGGAGTTGCAGCATGAACTGCACGGCGGACGTCCCGCCGCCCACCACCAGGACCCGGCGCCCCGCGAACGCGGCGGCGGACCGGAAGTCGTGGGTGTGAAACTGCTGACCGGCGAAGACGTCGCGCCCACGGTAGTAGGGCCAGTACGGGCGGTCCCATGTCCCGGTGGCGCTGATGACGACGTCGGCCACCCACGTGCCGCTGCTCGTCACCACGCGGAGGGGGCCGTCCGCGCCGTCCGCCTCCACCCGGGTCACGCCGACCGGGCGGAGCACCGGCAGGTCGAAGGTCCGCTCGTACTCCCCGTAGTACCGGTTGACCACAGCCGACGCCGGCTCTGCCGGATCCGGCGTTCCGAGCGGCAGGCCGGGGAGGTCGTGGAGTGCGTGGGCGGTCCCGAAGGTGAGGGAGGGCCAGCGGTGCAGCCAGGCGCCGCCGGGGGCGGCGTTCGCATCCAGGACGACGACGTCCTTGTGCCGTGCGAGGCCGCGGCGCAGGAGGTGGTGAGCGCTGCTCAAGCCGGCCTGACCCGCGCCGATCACCACCACACGGACCCGCCGTTCCTCGCCCACGCCGGGGAGTCCTGCTGCCCCTGCCCTCGGTGCCTCGTCCATCACGATCAACCTCTCCTCACCCGACCGGACGATGTGCCGGCTCCGGCATACGCTCCCGAGGGTGCTCTGCCTCCCGGAACCGCACCGGCGTCGCAGCTATTCCAGCCTGCCGTGACCTGCGGCCCGGTGGCGGCTGCATCGACGCTGCGGCTAGCATGGGAGCGTCGCGACTGGCGTAGGGTGGGCAACCACCAGGAAGCGGCATGGAGTTGGTCCCAGCAGCACCGCAGGGACGAGCGCCGGTGCAGACCACGGATCGCACGCCTGGGCCGCGGGTCACGTTTCTCGAGCGGCCGGGGTACCCGTGCCGCCCGCGAGTCAGACTGACCTCCCGCGAGACCCAGAGAAGGATCAACCGATGACCACCTCATCCATGGCTCCGTCCCACTCCGCTCCCACCCCGGTGCACGCGAACTCGGTGACGAACGCGCCGCTCGCCGAAGTTGATCCGGAGATCGCCGCCGTGCTCCGCGACGAGCTCGCCCGGCAGCGCGACACCCTCGAGATGATCGCCTCCGAGAACTTCGCGCCGCGTGCCGTCCTCGAGGCCCAGGGGAGCGTCCTCACCAACAAGTACGCCGAGGGGTATCCCGGACGCCGGTACTACGGCGGCTGCGAGCACGTGGACGTCGCCGAGAACCTCGCGATCGAGCGGGTCAAGGCTCTGTTCGGTGCCGAGTTCGCGAACGTCCAGCCGCACTCGGGTGCGCAGGCGAACGCCGCTGCCCTGGCCGCGATGATCACGCCCGGTGACAAGATCATGGGCCTCTCGCTCGCCCACGGCGGTCACCTCACGCACGGCATGAAGCTCAACTTCTCCGGGAAGCTCTACGAGGTGGCGGCCTACGGCGTCGAGGAGGACACCCACCGCCTCGACATGGACCGCGTGCGCGCGCAGGCGATCGCGGAGAAGCCGCAGGTCCTCATCGCAGGCTGGTCCGCCTACCCGCGGCAGCTCGATTTCGCCGCCTTCCGGTCCATCGCCGACGAGATCGGAGCCCTCCTCTGGACGGACATGGCGCACTTCGCGGGTCTCGTGGCAGCCGGCGTCCACCCGAGCCCCGTGCCGCACTCCGACGTCGTCACCTCCACGGTGCACAAGACCCTCGCGGGTCCGCGTTCCGGCGTGATCCTCGCGAAGAAGGAGTGGGCCAAGAAGCTCAACTCCGCGGTGTTCCCCGGTCAGCAGGGCGGGCCGCTCATGCACGTGATCGCCGGTAAGGCGACGGCCTTCAAGATCGCCGGGTCCACGGAGTTCCGCGAGCGGCAGGAGCGCGTCCTCGAAGGTGCGCGCATCATCGCCGAGCGCCTCACGGCATCCGACGTCACCGAGCACGGCGTCTCGGTGCTCACCGGTGGCACCGACGTCCACCTCGTGCTGGTGGACCTGCGGAACTCCGTGCTCGACGGCCAGCAGGCGGAGGACGTGCTCCACTCGGTCGGCATCACCGTCAACCGCAACGCCGTGCCGTTCGACCCCCGCCCGCCCATGGTCACCTCGGGGCTCCGCATCGGTACGCCGGCACTGGCCACCCGGGGCTTCGGCGCGCGGGAGTTCAGTGAGGTGGGCGAGATCATCGCCGCAGCGCTGAAGCCGTCTCCCGACGTCGCCGCCCTGCGCGCGCGCGTCTCCGCGCTCGCCGCGGACTTCCCGCTCTACCCGGGCCAGGAGGAGTGGTAGACCCGCTGCCGCCCGCCGCACTCTCCTCGAGGGCGGCCGCGTCGTCGGACTACGACATCCCCACCAGCGAATGCTGCTTCACCGGGTGCTGCGACCGGGGCAAGGCGTTCCTCCTCGAGCAGCTCGACGAGTACCAGAAGGACGGTTCCCATGACCACGACCGCACGCATCCTTGACGGCAAGGCCACAGCAGCCCGCATCAAGGAGGAACTCGCCGAGCGTGTGAGCGCCCTCCGCGAGCGTGGCATCACCCCCGGTCTCGGCACCCTGCTCGTCGGTGATGATCCGGGCAGCCACTCGTACGTCGCCGGCAAGCACCGCGACTGTGCACAGGTGGGGATCACGTCGGTGCGGCGCGACCTCCCGGCCACGGTCACGCAGGACGAGCTCGAAGCAGTCATCGACGAACTGAACGACGACGATGCGACCACGGGGTACATCGTCCAGCTGCCGTTGCCCGCGCATATCGACACGAACGCGATCCTCGAGCGGATCACACCGGCCAAGGACGCGGACGGCCTGCATCCGACGAACCTCGGCAAGCTGGTGCTCAACGTCAACGCGCCGATGGACTCGCCCCTGCCGTGCACGCCGCACGGCATCGTGGAGCTCCTGCGGCGTCACGACATCGAGCTCAAGGGGCTCGACGTACTCGTGGTCGGGCGGGGCGTCACCGTCGGCCGGCCGCTCGGGCTGCTCCTGACCCGCAAGCAGATCAATGCGACCGTCACACTCGCGCACACCGGCACGGTGGACCTCGCAGGCCACCTCGGCCGTGCGGACGTGGTCGTGGCCGCAGCAGGCATCCCCCACATGATCACGGCGGACCAGCTGAAGCCGGGAGCGATCGTGCTCGACGTCGGCGTCAGCCGGGTCGAGGACGCGCAGACGGGCAAGGCGAAGCTGACGGGCGACGTCGACCCGGCAGCCACGGGTGTGGCCAGTTGGCTCTCCCCGAACCCGGGCGGAGTGGGTCCCATGACCCGCGCGATGCTGCTCACGAACGTGGTCGAGGCAGCGGAGCGCCTGGCCGGCCTCTGAGGGGCACTTGGCTTCTGCCAATCGCTCCACTCGCCTAGGCTGGACGGGTGCCCATCACCCCCGCCGGTCCGCCGGTCATCTCAGCTGTCGACCTCCACAAGCACTACGGCGACTTCAGGGCGGTGGACGGCATCTCGTTCGAGGTGCCCGCGGGGGAGTCGTTCGGGCTGCTCGGACCCAACGGCGCAGGCAAGTCCACGACCATGCGCATGATCGGCGGGGTGTCGCAGCGCACCTCCGGCGACCTCACCATCATGGGCCTGGACCCGGAGGAGCACGGCCCCGAGGTCAGGGCGCACCTCGGCGTGGTGCCGCAGCAGGACAACCTCGACGAGGGACTGAAGGTACGCGACAACCTGCTCGTCTACGGGCGCTACTTCGGGCTCCCCATGAGCTACCTCAAGCCGAAGGCGGACGAGCTCCTCGAATTCGCCCAGCTCACGGACAAGGCCTCCGCGAAGGTGGATGCGCTGTCCGGGGGCATGAAGCGGCGCCTGACCATCGCACGCTCGCTCATCAACGAGCCGAAGATCCTCCTCCTCGACGAGCCGACCACGGGGCTGGACCCCCAGGCCCGCCACATCCTGTGGGACCGCCTGTTCCGGCTCAAGGAATCCGGCGTGACCCTGATCCTCACCACGCACTACATGGACGAGGCCGAACAGCTCTGCGATCGGCTGGTCGTCGTGGACAAGGGCCGGATCATGGCCGAGGGATCACCCGCGCAGCTCATCCGCGAGCACTCCACCCGGGAGGTCCTCGAGCTGCGCTTCGGTTCCGAACGCAACACCACCGTCGCCGCCGAACTCTTGGACATCGGTGACCGGCTCGAGCCGCTGCCCGACCGCGTGCTCATCTACGCGCACGACGGCGAGGCGGCCCTCGAGCAGGTGATCTCGCGGGGGCTCCGGCCCGTGACCTCGCTCGTCCGGAGATCCTCCCTCGAGGACGTCTTCCTCCGCCTGACGGGACGGAGCCTCGTTGACTGATCCACGCCCCACAGCCGCCGCTCCTGTGACACCCGCGACGCCCGACGCCCCTCCCGGCACGCCGTTCCGCCTGCACGCCCACCCTCCGCAGGTCTCGGCCCGCCGCGCCAGGACCTTCGGGTCGCTGTACTACGCGGAGCACGTCCTGCGCGCCATGAACAGCTACAAGTGGACGCTGCTCGCGACGAGCGTCGGCACGCCCGTCATGTACCTCTTCGCGATGGGCGTCGGGCTCGCGACACTCGTCGACCAGACCTCCGGCAGCGTCTTCGGGGGCGTGAGCTACCTCGCCTTCATTGCACCAGCCCTGCTCGCCTCGGCGACGATCATGACCGCGGCCACCGAGTTCACCTACCCGGTGATGGACGGCTTCAAGTGGCGGCGCGTCTACTACGGGCCGCACGCCTCCCCGCTCAGTACCGACCAGATCGTCCACGGCCACGTCCTCGCGATCGCCACGCGGTTGACGGTGACCACGGTGATCTACTTCCTCATCGTGGCAGCCTTCGGCGCCTCACCCGAGGCGACGGGTGTCCTCGCCGTCCCCGTCGCCGTCCTCACGGGCCTTGCCTTCGGTCTGCCACTCATGGCCTACGCCGCGAGCGTGGAGAACGACAAGGGCCAGTTCGCCCTCGTCATGCGCTTCATCGTGATGCCGCTGTTCCTCTTCTCCGGCACCTTCTACCCGCTGACCACACTTCCCGTCTTCCTCCAGTGGATCGGGTGGATCTCCCCGCTCTGGCACGGCACGGAGCTGGGCCGGGCGCTCACCTACGGCCAGGACCTGCCGGCGTGGCTCGCCGTCGTGCACGTCGCCTTCCTGGTGGTCCTGGCGATCGTGGGCCTGCGGCTCGCGCGTCGCGTCTATGCACGGAGGTTGGGGAAATGACCACGCAGCTGACGGCCGCCGACTACGCGCTCGAGGGGTCGCGCAGACCGCTCGCGGCCCTGTACTCGCGCAACGCGAAGGCGGTGATCGCCCGGGGCCTGCTGGCCACGCGCAGCAACAACTGGTTGGTGATGTTCTCTGGCTTCTTCGAGCCCGTGCTGTACCTGCTGTCGATGGGCGTCGGACTCGGAGCCCTCGTCGGAACCGTCGAGGGACCCGACGGGCAGCCGATCAGCTACGCCGCGTACATCGCCCCGGCACTCCTCGCGGTCTCGGCGATGAACGGTGCCGTGTACGACAGCACCTGGAACGTCTTCTTCCGGATGAATTTCGCGAAGCTCTACCAGGGCATGCTGTCCACCTCGCTCGGTCCGCTCGACGTCGCGATCGGGGAGATCGTCCTGGCCCTGCTCCGCGGTGCCATGTATGCGACGGGCTTCACGGCGGTGATGGCTCTCATGGGTCTGATCACCAGCCCGGTGGCGCTGCTCGTCATCCCTGCGGCCGTGCTCATCGCCTTCGGGTTCGCCTCCTTCGGCATGGGCATCACGAGCTTCATGAAGACCTTCCAGCAGATGGAGTGGATCAACTTCGTCATGCTGCCGATGTTCCTGTTCTCGGCCACCTTCTACCCCCTGAGCGTGTACCCGCAGGGGATCCAGTGGTTCATCCAGGCCCTGCCGCTGTGGCACGGTGTCGAGCTCCTCCGGCAGATCAGCATCGCGTCCTTCACGCCGGCGACGGTCATCCACGTGAGCTACTTCCTCGTGATGATCGCCGTGGGACTGTTCCTGACGACCCTCCGGCTGCGGACGCTCTTCCAGAAGTAGAGCGGCGGAGTGGGTTCCGACGACTGTCGGGACGGCGGCGGTGAGCGACGTCGTCCGCCGTGCGCAGGCGCACAGCCGACGACTGTCCGGTCTGGTCCTGGTGGACAGGGCGGTACGCGCAACGACGAAGCGACGGTCGGGGCTGGGGCCCGGCCGTCGCTTCGTGTGCTGTGACCCGTCACGGCGGTGCGGGTCCTACCGGTGCCCGACCATGCCATCGTCAGGATCGAGTGTCGTCAGGACCGCTCGGCCGTGGGACGTGTCGTTCAGATGACGAGTGTCGCGTACACCACGTAGTTGTCGTCGAACTCGCCCGTGTCCGGGTTGTAGCCGTCGCACGTGATGAGCCGCAGTTCCGAGCCCGGGGTGTTGCCGTAGACCGTGAAGGTCGGGAAGTTGTCCTTCTCGTACTGCTCGCCGCGCTGGAACTCGAACTCCGCCGTCGAGCCGTCCTGGCGGATGACGTTGATGCGGTCTCCCGCCTTCAGGGCGCGGAGATCGGCGAACACGCCCTTGCCGCCGTCGGTAGCGTTCACGTGCCCGAGCATCACTGCCGGCCCGCGGTCACCCGGGGTGGGGGACTGGTTGTACCAGCTCGCCGGCGAGCCCGGTCCGTCCGGCGGTACCTCGAGGCTCCGGTTCTCGCGGAGACCGAGACTGAGGAGGTCCGTCCGCACGCCGATCGTCGGGATCTCCAGGGTGACGGGTTCCGATGCCGGGAGGACCGCCGGCTGGGCGGGTTCCGCAGGGGCGGGGGCCGCGGCGGGCGGGGACGACGGCGCGGCAGGAGCCTGCGTAGGAGCCTGCGACGTCGGCGCCACGGTGGGCGCCGCGCTGACGGAGGTCTCGGTTGTGGTGGCGGGGGCGTCCCCGGAGCCACAGCCGGTCAGGAGAAAAAGGGCGGCCACCGCCGGGGCCGTGAAGCCCCAGCGGTGGCCGATTGCTTTACCGATCACAGTGAAGGATAGGTATTACGCGTTGGCGCGGCGACGAACGGCGTAGGTGCCACCGGCTGCTGCTGCGAGGACGAGCCCGCCACCGAGGGCGATCATGCCTGCGGTGTTGGAGGACTCGGTGGCAACACCGGTGTCGGCTCCGCCGTACGGCATTTCGCCCATCTGGGTCTTCACGAGCGTGCCGCACAGTGCGGGCGAGGTGGCGCCGAGGGGCAGCGCCTCCTGGGGCTCGGGGGTCAGGTCGCTACGGCTGTTGAAGACCTCAGCCGTTGCGGGGGTGGTTGCGGGATCCAGACCGTGGACGACGACGACGGCGGTGCCGGCGGCGAGGGCGTCCTGAGTGGCCTGGTCGAGCTCGATGGTGCGCTCGACCGAGTAGGTTCCACCCTGGCCACCGAGAGCGAGGTTCAGGCCCTCGGCAGGCGTGGTTGCACCGGAGGTGGTGATCGTGGTGAGGATTCCTCCGTAGCCGGCTGCACCCTCTGAAACGCTGACGATGCCATTGGCATCGGCGTCGTTGGCGGGGGTGGGGCAGACGCCTGCAGCGCCGCCGTGGATGTGCTGGACGTGGGGGTACGGCATGTCCATGAAGGTCTCGGCGAGGCCGGAAACCTGCAGGTTGATCTTGGCGCTGGCGCCCTTCACGTCGACCGTGATGGTTCCGGTGCCCGTGGTGCCGTTCAGCTGGCCCAGCGTGGACGAGTAGGTGCCTGTGGCGTGGTCGGCCATCGCGGGGGCACCTGCCATGGCGACAGCGCCGAGGGCGAGGGCCGGTACGGCGATGAGACGCATCTTCTTGTTCATGGGGTATTCCTCCATAGTGCGAGTGAAGCGCACCGAGAGGGCGCGCGTAACTCTGATTCGGGGTGACCCCCATCACGGATGGGGGAAGATGTGAAAAATCTTTGAAGGGGCTGGCAGTTCGCCAGCGGTGGAAGCTCGGCGGCTCGTGGCGCGCATGCGGAACAATGACCGTATGCAGAGCATCGGGAACAACGGACGGCCCGCGGGCCGGGGCGTGAGTATGCGCATGGGTACCGCCGGCATGGCCGTGATGGTGATCGTCTTCCTGGTGGCCGTGGTGTTCGCGGCCAACCAGAACGACGTCATCGGGTGGCTCGTGGCCCTCATCTCGCTCGGCTGGCTGCTTATCTTCAGCTATGTGGTGGTCAGCCTGCGGTCCGCTGCTCGCAAGGCTGCGGCCCGCCTTCAGACGCACGGGGGATTCGATGCGCGCGGGAGTGTGCCACCAGCCGCGGTCGACCGCTCGCGGGATCTGAAGCTGGATCACAGCTTCAAGATCGTGCAGGTGCAGGTGGGTGTCGTCAGGGAGTACCTGGGTAAGGACGAGGGGATGGTGGAGCGTGCGCTCGAGACCATCGAGATCACCTCGCACAATGCCCGGTCCATGATGAAGGGCTCGTCGGAGGGGCCTGTCGAAGGCACCGTGGTCGACTGAGTGGAGGCCATTCCGGCGGACGTGATGCGCGCAAAACTGCGGGGTAAGGTGGATCGAGTGAGTCCGGCATCCACCCCAGAGCTGAAGCCCCTGCGCATCGCCTCCGTGAACGTCAACGGCATCCGCGCCGCCTACAAGCGCGGCATGCAGCAGTGGCTGGACGGGCGCGACGTCGACATCCTGTGTCTGCAAGAGGTCCGTGCGCCCGATGCCGTGGTCCGCTCCCTGCTCGGTGATGGCTGGCACATCCTCCACACCGAGGCCGAGGCGAAGGGCCGCGCGGGGGTAGCCATCGCATCCCGCCAGGAGCCCGTCGCCACGAGGACCAGCATCGGTGACTCCTACTTCGACACCGCCGGACGCTGGGTCGAGGCCGACTTCGAGATCCACGGCACGGCGCTCTCGGTCGTCAGCGCCTACGTGCACTCCGGCGAGGTGGGCACGCAGAAACAGGACGACAAGTACCGGTTCCTCGACGCCATGGCCGCCCGCCTGCCGCACCTGCGGGACCACGCGGACCACGCCGTCGTGATGGGTGACCTGAACGTGGGGCACACGGAGCTGGACATCCGGAACTGGAAGGGCAACGTGAAGAACGCCGGCTTCCTGCCCGAGGAACGCGCGTACTTCGACAGGTTCTTCTCCGACGAGTGCGGCTTCATCGACGTCGCGCGATCCCTCGCCGGGCCGATCGACGGGCCGTACACCTGGTGGTCCTGGCGTGGGAAGGCCTTCGACAACGACACCGGGTGGCGCATCGACTACCAGCTGGCCACGCAGGCCCTCGCGGAGAGCGCCGTGAGCGCCGACGTCGACCGGGCGCCGAGCTGGGACACGCGGTTCTCGGACCACGCGCCGCTCGTCGTCGACTACCGGATACAACCCGAGGACGCAGACGCACCATGACCATCCCTACCGCAGCTCCCACCACCTCTTCCGCGGCGCCTGCCGCACAGGGTGCCCGCCAGCGCGTCCTGTCCGGCATGCAGCCCTCGGCCGGCTCGCTCCACCTCGGCAACTACCTCGGCGCGCTCGTCAACTGGGTCCGTCTGCAGGAGACCTTCGACGCCGTCTACTTCATCCCCGATCTGCACGCGATCACGGTGCCGCAGGACCCGCAGGAACTGGCGCACCGCTCCCGCCTCACTGCAGCGCAGTACATCGCAGGCGGTGTGGATCCGGACACCGCAACACTGTTCGTGCAGTCGCATGTCCCGGAGCACGCCCAGCTCGCCTGGGTCCTCAACTGCCTCACCGGCTTCGGTGAGGCCTCGCGCATGACGCAGTTCAAGGACAAGGCGTCCAAGCAGGGCACCGACGCGGCGAGCGTGGGGCTCTTCACCTACCCGATCCTGCAGGCCGCGGACATCCTGCTGTACCGGCCCGACGGCGTTCCGGTCGGTGAGGACCAGCGACAGCACGTGGAGCTGAGCCGGGACCTCGCACAGCGTTTCAACGCCCGGTTCGGGGAGACCTTCGTGGTGCCGGAGCCCTTCATCCAGAAGGAGTCGGCGAAGATCTACGACCTCCAGAACCCGACGGCGAAGATGTCCAAGTCCGCACCGTCCGTCGCAGGCCTGATCAACCTGCTCGACGACCCGAAGGTCACGGCCAAGCGCATCAAGTCGGCCGTCACGGACGCGGGTACCGAGATCCGCTTCGATCGGGCCGAGAAGCCCGGCGTCTCGAACCTGCTCGGTATCTTCTCCCTGCTGTCGGGTCGGAGCGTGGCAGAGCTCGAGGCCGAGTACGCCGGCCGCATGTACGGCCATCTGAAGGTCGACCTAGCCGACGTGGTGGTCGAGGCGCTCGCGCCGATCCGCTCGCGGACCGAGGAACTGCTCGCCGATCCGGCGGAGCTCGACCGGCTGCTGGCCCAGGGAGCCGCGAAGGCACGGGCGCTGGCAGCACCCACACTCGCCGACGTGTACGCGCGCGTGGGCTTCCTGCCCGCCGCCGGAGCTCGCTGACCCATGTGTGCCCTCCCCGGTCGTGCGTCCTCTGCAGACGCTGCGGACGCACTGCGGGCGGAGAGCTGCGTGGGGATCACCATCCCGATACCGGAGCCGCTCGCCGGCAGGCTCGTGACCTGGCGCGCCTCCTTCGGTGATCCGATGGCGTCCGTGGTGCCGCCCCACGTCACCCTGATCACCACCACCCAGGCCACGGACTGGACTGCGACGATCGACCACGTGCGGGAGGTCGCGCAAGGTCAACAGTCCTTCGGTGTGACCCTGAGGGGAACCGGTTCCTTCCGTCCGGTGTCACCGGTGGTGTTCCTGAACCTCGTCGAGGGCTACGAGGAGTGCGTGGATCTGCACACGCGGCTCCAGACGGGCCCCCTGGAGCGCGACCTCGAATTCCCGTTCCACCCGCACGTGACCGTGGCCCACGACGTCTCGGACGCCGGGATGGATGCTGCGCTCGAGCAGCTGGGGGACTTCGAGGCGTCCTTCGAGGTGGGAGCCATGGGGCTCTACGAACACCTGCCCTCGGGCCTGTGGAGGTTGCGGGAGGAGCTGCACTTTGGCATCGCTGACCGCTCCCAAACCCCCTGTTCCTGAGCAGCCGTCACCCGCCAGCCTGCCCGAGCTCCACCGCAAGGTGATCGACGCACAGGTGCGGCTCGGTCGGTTGAGACGATCCGGCAGCGGGGGAGCGGAGCTGTTCCTCGCGCGGACCGATCTCGCCCTGTCGCGGTTCAACACCCTCCGTCCGGTCCGGGTGTTCCAGCTCTACCTCGTGCGGAGCGGCCCCCTGATGGCCGCCGGGCTCGCCTACCGGCTCTTCTTCACCATCGCCGCACTCCTGTTCGTGGGCTTCGCGATCTTCGGGCTCGTGCTCGCCGGCAACGAGACGCTCCAGCGCATCGTCATCGGCGCCCTTGACGCGGCCGTGCCCGGGCTGATCGCCGAGGGCGATCAGGAGGGGCTCGTGCGACCGGAGGTCCTGTTCGACGGCGACACCGGGTTCGGTCTGGCCCTCCTCGTGTCGGCCGTGGTGACCCTCGCCACGGCCCTCGGCTGGGTGGCGGGGATCAGGGAGGCCATGCGGCGGATCTTCGACCTGCCGCCGCTCGTGGGGCTCCCTGTGGTGATCAAGCTCAAGGACCTCGGGACGCTCGCCCTGCTCGCGGTGGTGATGCTCGTGACCACGGTGGTCGGTGTACTCGCCAACACCACGCTCGGCGCCGTGCTCACCTTCCTCCACCTGACCGACGCGAGCCGCTGGCTCACCCAGGTGGCGGGGTTCGCCGTCATGGTGGTCCTCGACACGCTCGTCGCCGTCGTCCTGCTGCGCTCGGCGTCCGCCATAGACATGCCGCGGCCCGTGCTCCTGCAGGGAGCTGTGATCGCCGGTATCGGAAGCACCCTCCTGCGGTCCTTCTCGACGCTCCTCCTCGCGGGCCTGGGCCGGAACGTCATCCTGCTGCAGTTCGCCGTGATCCTCGGGCTCTTCATCTGGTTCTTCTTCCTGAACCAGGTGTACCTGCTGGCGACGGCGTGGTGCGCCATCGGGACGGCCGATCGCGAGGTCAGGGAGGATCGACGGCGCGGGGCCAGGACGGGCAGCCTGCAGCAGCGCAGCCGGCGGAAGCAGGATTCCGTAGGATGATCGTTCCGGCCGGTCGCCTGCCCCTGATGTGACGAAGCATCCGACCCGGACATGACGAAGGGCGGCCCGTCGGTGACGGACCGCCCTTCATCGTGCCGGCCGGCGTTACCGGCCGGATCTGACCCTGCGTGCGAATCAGACCCTGCGGGTCAGGATGGCCTGCTTGACCTCGGAGATGGCCTTGGTGACCTGGATACCGCGAGGGCAGGCCTCGGAGCAGTTGAAGGTGGTGCGGCAGCGCCACACGCCTTCCTTGTCATTCAGGATCTCGAGGCGCATGTCACCGGCGTCATCACGTGAATCGAAGATGAAGCGGTGTGCGTTGACGATCGCTGCGGGACCGAAGTACTGACCGTCGGTCCAGAAGACGGGGCAGGACGACGTGCACGCCGCGCAGAGAATGCACTTGGTGGTGTCGTCGTAGCGCTCGCGCTCCTCGGCGGACTGCAGCCGTTCCTTCGTGGGCTCGTGGCCCTTCGTGACGAGGAACGGCATGATCTCGCGGTACGACTGGAAGAACGGCTCCATGTCGACGATGAGGTCCTTCTCCACGGGCAGGCCCTTGATGGGCTCGACGAGGATGGGCTTCGACGTGTCGAGGTCCTTCAGAAGCGTCTTGCACGCCAGGCGGTTGCGGCCGTTGATGCGCATGGCATCGGACCCGCAGACGCCGTGGGCGCAGGACCGTCGGAACGACACCGAACCGTCGTGCTCCCACTTAACCTTGTGCAGGGCGTCCAGCACGCGGTCCGTGCCGTACATGGTCAGCTGCCACTCGTCCCACCGCGCCTCGTCGGAGATCTCGGGGTCGTAGCGGCGGACCTTCAGGGTGATGTCGAACGTGGGGATCTCTCCGCCACCGCCGACACCGGGTGCGAGCTCGACCTTGGAGGCCGGCTCCTTCTCCATCGTTTCGGTGCTCATCAGTACTTTCGCTCCATGGGCTGGTATCGGGTGAAGATCACCGGTTTGGTCTCAAGGCGCACACCGCTCGTCTCGACGGCGCTGGGGTCCTTGTAGGCCATGGAATGGGTCATGAAGTTCTCGTCGTCGCGCTCCGGGTAGTCCTCCCGGAAGTGACCGCCACGGGACTCCTTGCGGTGCAGTGCAGCTGCCGTCATGACCTTCGCCATGTCCAGCAGGAAGCCCAGTTCCACGGCCTCGAGGAGGTCGAGGTTGAACCGCTTGCCCTTGTCCTGCACGGTGATGCGTGTGTAGCGCTCCTCGAGCGAGTCGATCACGCGCAGCGCCTCGAGGAGGGTCTCCTCCGTGCGGAACACCTGCACGTTGGCGTCCATGATGTCCTGGAGTTCCTTGCGGATGAGGGCCACGCGCTCGCCGCCCTCCGAGCTGCGGGCCCGGTTGAGGAGCTCGTCGGTCTCGGTGGTCGGGTTCTCGGGGATCTCCACGAAGTCGGCCGTCAGGGCGTACTCCGCGGCAGCCAGGCCGGCGCGCTTGCCGAACACATTGATGTCCAGCAGTGAGTTGGTGCCGAGTCGGTTCGATCCGTGCACCGAGACGCAGGCGACCTCGCCGGCGGCGTACAGCCCCGGCACCACGGTGTCGTTGTCCGCGAGGACCTCGGCCTTGATGTTGGTGGGGATGCCGCCCATCGCGTAGTGCGCCGTCGGGAAGACGGGGACCGGTTCGGTGTAGGGCTCCACGCCGAGGTACGTCCGGGCGAACTCGGTGATGTCCGGGAGCTTCGCGTCGATGTGGGCGGGCTCGAGGTGGGTGAGGTCGAGGAGTACGTAGTCCTTGTTCGGCCCCGCACCGCGGCCCTCGCGGACCTCGTTCGCCATGGACCGCGCCACGATGTCACGGGGAGCGAGATCCTTGATGGTCGGTGCATAGCGCTCCATGAAGCGCTCGCCCTCCGAGTTGCGGAGGATGGCACCCTCACCGCGGGCGGCCTCCGAGAGGAGGATGCCGAGACCGGCGAGTCCGGTCGGGTGGAACTGGAAGAACTCCATGTCCTCGAGGGGGATGCCCCGACGGAACGCGATGCCCATGCCGTCACCGGTGAGGGTGTGCGCGTTGGAGGTCGTCTTGTAGACCTTGCCGACGCCGCCCGAGGCGAAGACGATCGACTTCGCCTGGAAGACGTGCAGCTCGCCCGATGCGAGGTCGTAGGAGACGACCCCGGCGACGCGCTTCTGGACCCGCGTCTCGCCGTCGACGACTACTTCCTCGTCGACCATGAGGAGGTCGAGGACGTAGTACTCGTTGTAGAACTCGACGTTGTGCTTGACGCAGTTCTGGTACAGCGTCTGGAGGATCATGTGGCCCGTGCGGTCGGCCGCGTAGCAGGACCTGCGGACGGGAGCCTTGCCGTGGTCACGTGTGTGACCACCGAAGCGACGCTGGTCGATCCGGCCCTCGGGTGTCCGGTTGAAGGGCAGCCCCATCTTCTCGAGGTCGAGGACGGCCTCGATCGCCTCCCGCGCCATGACCTCTGCGGCGTCCTGGTCGACGAGGTAGTCGCCACCCTTGACGGTGTCGAAGGTGTGCCACTCCCAGTTGTCCTCTTCGACATTGGCGAGGGCGGCGCACATGCCGCCCTGGGCCGCACCCGTGTGCGACCGCGTGGGGTAGAGCTTCGTCAGGACGGCGGTGCGGGCGCGCTGGCCGGACTCGATGGCTGCGCGCATCCCTGCGCCGCCCGCTCCGACGATGACGACGTCGTACTTGTGGACCTGCATGCTGGTCGCTCTTTCTGTTGAAACCGGTGTGAGTGCATGAGGGCGCCCCGTCGGGCCTGTCATGCGGGAACTGCCGACCTGCGGCAGGCGACGATCCTGCTTACGGAGCGGGGCAGTACTCCGCGACGTGTGCCACGCCGTCGATGACCGGGCAGGGATCGAAGGTGAAGATCACGAGGGTGCCGAGCACCACGATGACCACCGTGGAGGTGTACAGGACTCCCTTGAGCCACATGCGCGTGCTGTTCTTCTCGGCGTAGTCGTTGATGATCACGCGGATGCCGTTTGTGCCGTGCAGCATGGCCAGCCACAGCATGGTGAGGTCCCAGATCTGCCACACCGGGTCCGCCCACTTACCCGCGACGAAACCGAAGTCGATCCCACTGATGCCGTCGCCGGCCACCAGGTTCACGTAGAGGTGCACGAAGATCAGGACCACGAGGATGGCGCCGGAGAGCCGCATGAACAGCCAGGCGATCATCTCGAAGTTGCCACGCGATCCGGTGGAGCGTGAGTAGCCCGGGGTCACTCGACCCGAGCGCGGGCTCTCGATGGTTGGGGTAGCCATGGCGTTCTAACCTCCGAAGACGTGCGAGAGATGGCGGATCGAGAAGGCGATCATGACGACAGCCCAGAGACCGACGACGCTCCACAGCATCTGACGGTGGTACCTGGGCCCCTTCTTCCAGAAGTCGACGAGGATGACGCGGATCCCGTTGAAGGCGTGGAACACGATGGCTGCCACGAGACCGAGTTCACCCAGGCCCATGATGGGGTTCTTGTAGGACGCGATGACGGCGTCGTAGGCCTCGGGGGACACGCGGACCAACGAGGTGTCCAGGACATGTACGAGGAGGAAGAAGAAAATCACGACCCCGGTGATGCGATGCGCAACCCAGGACCATTGACCTTCGCGGCCGCGGTAGAGGGTGCCCGCTGGAACCAGCGATTTAGTCAGTGTCTTCGGCATTGAAATTACCTCCCTGCATCGCGAGGGCGTTCGCGCGTGATGCGCAGGGGTGACGCCGGTGCGACAGCACTCTTCTAGTAAGAATAATGTAGGGCGGTGACACTCCCCGTTCAATTTAGGGGTCCCTCACCTGTGACCTTGTTAACACGTGCGCGCGGCAGAAGGTTCCGTCGCCGCCCTCGTGCTCGCCGCCTGGGTGCGGGACCGGGAGCGCGGTGATCCTCCGAGGCGGCGGAGGGCGATACCGTGACGTCGTCCGTTACCGTGGAACGGATGAGTACCGAGCGGGCGGCTGCCCACACCCCTGACCCTCTGCCCGACGCACCGGCGGACACCGAGACGGATCCCACGGCGGACGCCACCGCGCACGCCGCGAGCGACCCGGTGATGGCCCGCTTCCACGGCGTGATCCCCGCCGGAGGCACCGGGACACGGCTCTGGCCCCTCTCGCGGGCGGCCGCTCCGAAGTTCCTCCACGACCTCACCGGTTCCGGCAGCACCCTGATCCGGGCGACCTACGACCGGCTCCGCCCCCTGTGCGACGGCCGCACCATGGTGGTCACGGGGATCGTGCACCGTCGGGCGGTCCTCGCGCAGCTGCCCGAGATCGAGGACATGAACCTGGTCCTCGAATCGGAGCCGAAGGATTCCGGCGCCGCGATCGGCCTGGCCGCCGCCATCCTGCACCAGCGGGACCCGAGCATCATCATGGGCTCCTTCGCCGCGGACCAGGTCATCGCACCCGTGGAGGTCTTCCAGGCCGCCGTCCGCGAGGCCATCCACACCGCCGCCCGGGGATACATCGTCACGATCGGCATCAAGCCGACCCACGCCTCCACCGGCTTCGGGTACATCCGCGCCGGCGAGTCCCTCGCGTCCGAGGGTGCGCCCAGCGCCCGCGCCGTCATCGAGTTCGTGGAGAAGCCGTCGCAGGAGGTGGCCGACGGGTACATCGAGAGCGGCAACTACTCCTGGAACGCCGGCATGTTCGTGGCGCCCGTGGATCTCATGCTCAAGCACCTGTCCGCCAACGAGCCCGAGCTCTACGCGGGCCTCATGGAGATCGCCGGCGCCTGGGACACCCCCCGGCGGGTCGAGGTGGCCCGCCGCGTCTGGCCGCACCTCCCGAAGATCGCCATCGACTACGCCGTCGCCGAGCCCGCGGCCGCCGCGGGCGACGTCGCGATGATCCCGGGCGAGTTCAACTGGGACGACGTCGGTGACTTCGCGGCCATCGGCCGCCTGAACCCGGCCGAGGAGAACAGCGAGCTGACGGTCATGGGGGAGGGGGCCCGGGTCTTCTCCGAGAACGCCTCGGGCATCGTCGTCTCGGACACCAAGCGGGTCATCGCGCTCATCGGGATCGAGAACGTCGTCATCGTGGACACGCCGGACGCCCTGCTCGTGACCACGAAGGAGCACGCGCAGGAGGTCAAGACCGCGGTCGAGCGCCTGCGGGCGAGTGGGGACACGGACGTCCTCTGAGGCGGACGGGCAGCGCTGCTGCGATCGGTAGGCTTGAGAAGTGGACACGCCCAGCCAACAGACACCCCTGCCGACACGCGTGGGCGCCGAGCTCGATCCTCTCCTCGACGAGCTGACGGAGGTCCGACGCGACATCCATTGCCATCCGGAGCTGTCCTACAAGGAGCACCGCACCACGGCGCTGATCGTGGAGCGGCTCCGCCGTGCGGGGCTCGAGCCGCAGGTGCTCGAGGGCACGGGTGCCTTCGTGGACATCGGGGACGGGCCCTTGCGCATCGGCCTGCGCGCGGACATCGACGCCCTGCCGATCGTCGAGGAGACGGGTCTGCCGTTCTCCTCCTCGACCGCCGGCGTGACGCACGCCTGCGGTCATGACATCCACGCCACCGTGATGCTCGGCGTGGCACTCGTCATCGCCCGACTCCACGCGGCGGACCCCCTGCCCGGCACCGTGCGCATCATCTTCCAGCCCGCCGAGGAGATGATGCCCGGCGGGGCGATCGACGTCATCGCCCAGGGCGTGCTCGAGGGCGTGCCGCGCATCCTCGCGCTGCACTGCGATCCCCGCATCGACGTCGGTCTGGTGGGCACGCGCATCGGGGCGATCACCTCCGCCTCCGACACCATCCGCGTGGAGCTGACCGGCCGGGGAGGGCACACCTCGCGGCCGCATCTCACCGAGGACCTCGTGTTCGCGCTCGCGTCGATCGCCGTGAACGTCCCGGCCGTCCTCTCCCGCCGTATCGACGTCCGGAGCGCGGTCTCCGTGGTCTGGGGTCAGATCCACGCAGGGTCGGCGCCGAATGCGATCCCCGCTCACGGCTTCATGTCCGGGACGCTGCGCTGCCTCGACGGGGAGGCCTGGGAGTCCGCGGGCGAACTCCTCGACAGCGTGGTCCGGCAGGTCGCGGCGCCGTTCGGCGTCGACGTCAAGCTCGAGCACATCCGCGGTGTGCCTCCGGTGGTCAACCAGGAGGCGGAGACGGGGCTGCTGGAAGCCGCCGCACGCGCCGAGCTCGGCCGCGGCGCCGTCGTCCTGACCCCGCAGTCCATGGGCGGGGAGGACTTCGCCTGGATGACGCAGGAGGTGCCCGGAGCCATGATGCGGCTCGGCACACGCACGCCGGGCGGGGAGACCTTCGATCTCCACCGCGGCGACTACCTGCCGGACGAGCGCGCCATCGGGTGTGGCATCAGGGTCATGGCGGCGGCCGCCCTGCAGGCCGTGTACGACGGCGGCGCCTGAGCAGTGCGCGAGTCGCGGCACCGCTGGGCGGGGCGGCGTGAACGCCCGGATAACGAAACCTGAACGATTCCCCCGCGCCTGCGGAACCTCGTAGTGTCGTCCGTCACGTGAGCCCTTAGGATGTTCGCATACGCGCTGCACCGATGGTGCGGCGGCGCCGCGGTCACTCAGCGAAAACACGGCTTCCCTGTCCCTGTTCTCGGTCGACGGGTGGTCGTCCCCGTGGCGCATCTTTCTCCTGGAGGCATTTTGAAGAACTCACTGCGCAAGATCACGCGCGGCACAGGCCTGTCCGCCGCCGTGCTCGGCGTCTCCGCCCTCGTGCTGTCCGGCTGCGGCGCCCCGCCCCCTGCGGACGCCCCGGCTGCCGACGGCGCTAGTGGCGCCGCAACCACCGACTACCTCGGCTGCATCGTGTCCGACGCCGGAGGCTTCGACGACCGCTCGTTCAACCAGTCGAGCTACGAGGGCCTGCAAGCTGCGCAGACCGACCTCGGCATCGAGATCAACCAGGCCGAGTCCCAGAGCGAGACCGACTTCGGCCCGAACGTCGACAGCATGGTCCAGGGCGGCTGCAACCTCGTGGTCACCGTGGGCTTCCTGCTCGCGGACACCACGAAGGCGGCCGCGGAGGCGAACGCCGAGACGAACTTCGCGATCGTCGACGACAACTCGATCGATCTGCCCAACGTCAAGCCGATCATCTACGACACGGCGCAGGCAGCGTTCCTCGCCGGCTACGCCGCCGCGGCGACGACCGAGACAGGCAAGGTGGCCACGTACGGCGGCATCAACATCCCCACGGTCACCATCTTCATGGACGGTTTCGCCGACGGCGTCGCGTACTACAACGAGGAGACGGGCGAGAACGTCGAACTGCTCGGCTGGGACAAGGAGAGCCAGAACGGTACGTTCATCGGTAACTTCGACGACCAGGCGGCCGGAGCCACCAACACGCAGAACTTCCTCAATGAGGGTGCCGACATCATCATGCCGGTCGCCGGACCCGTGGGACTCGGCACACTCGATGCGATCATCGAGGCCAACGGTGCCGGCGCCAACGCGAAGGCGGTGTGGGTCGACTCGGACGGCTACGAGACGGCTGGGAAGGGCGAGGAGTTCATCCTGACCTCGGTCATGAAGCTCATGGGCGACGCCGTCGAGGACGTCATCACCACGGACGTCGAGGGTGAGTTCGACAACACCCCGTACGTGGGCACTCTGGAGAACGGCGGGGTGGCCCTCGCGCCGTTCCACGACCAGGAGGCCAACGTACCGGCGGACCTGCAGACCACGCTCGACGAACTCACGGAGCAGATCATCGCGGGCGACATCACCGTCGAGTCGGCGGCAAGCCCCCAGTAGTTCCACGCAGTGCACGCCGCTCTCCTCCCGCGGAGCAACGCCGGGGGGAGGGCGGTTTGCGTTTGTACCGGGTGAGCGCATCGTCACGGCAACCGGTATCCTTCACGGGGCCTCCTCGCAGGTTCCCACCGGACGTCCCAGCGGACGTCAACGACACAGAACAGGCTGTTGAGTGAAACTCGAACTGGTCGGCATCACGAAGCGCTTCGGCTCGCTCGTCGCCAACGATCACATCGACCTCGTGGTCGAACCCGGTCAGGTCCACAGCCTGCTCGGCGAGAACGGAGCCGGCAAGTCCACGCTGATGAACGTGCTCTACGGGTTGTACGACCCCACCGAGGGCGAGATCCGCGTGAACGACCGGCCGGTGACCTTCAAGGGGCCCGGCGACGCGATGGCCGCGGGCATCGGCATGGTGCACCAGCACTTCATGCTCGTCCCGGTCTTCACCGTGGCCGAGAACGTGGCGCTCGGCAACGAGGCCACGTCCGCCGGCGGAATGCTCAATCTCCAGGAGACGCGCACGCGCATCCGGCAGATCTCCGACCAGTACGGGTTCGACGTCGACCCCGACGCGGTCGTCGAGGACCTCCCCGTGGGCGTGCAGCAGCGCGTGGAGATCATCAAGGCACTCGTCCGCGACGCCGAGGTACTGATCCTCGACGAGCCGACCGCCGTGCTCACGCCGAAGGAGACCGACGAGCTGCTCGGCATCATGGCGCAGCTGAAGGCCGACGGCACCTCGATCGTCTTCATCTCGCACAAGCTGCGCGAGGTGAAGGCCGTCTCGGACGTCATCACCGTGATCCGTCGCGGGAAGGTGGTCGGCACGGCGGACCCGAGCGCGTCGACCACGGAGCTCGCCTCCCTCATGGTCGGCCGGTCGGTGAGCCTCACGCTCGACAAGAAGCCGGCGACCCCCGGCGAGGCCACGTTCAGGGTCCGCGACCTCACGGTGCAGGCCCCGAACGGCCAGCGGGTGGTGGACGGCCTGAGCTTCGACGTCGCCGAGGGCGAGATCCTCGCGATCGCCGGTGTCCAGGGCAACGGCCAGACCGAGCTCACCGAAGCCATCATGGGGCTGCAGGACCATGTCACAGGGTCCATCACCCTGGGTGGCGAGGAGCTCGTGGGGCGCCGGGTGAAGGACATCATCCGTGCCGGCGTCGGGTTCGTGCCCGAGGACCGCAGCGTGGAGGGTCTCGTGGGCACGTTCACGGTCGCCGAGAACCTCATCCTCAACCGCTACGACACCGCGCCCTTCGCGCGCGGACTCTCGATGTCGCCGTCGGCCATCGGGAAGAACGCCGATGAGAAGATCGCGGAGTACGACGTACGGACGCATTCGTCGTCCGCTGCCGCGGGTACGCTCTCGGGCGGCAACCAGCAGAAGGTCGTCATGGCCCGCGAGTTCTCGCGGCCCCTCAAGCTGTTCATCGCGTCCCAGCCCACCCGCGGCGTGGACGTGGGATCCATCGAATTCCTGCACCGCCGCATCGTCGCCGAACGCGACGGCGGCACGCCCGTGATCATCGTGTCCACCGAGCTCGACGAGGTGCTCGAACTCGCCGACCGAATCGCGGTGCTCTACCGCGGACGCCTCATGGGCATCGTGCCCGGGACGGTGTCCCGCGATGTGCTCGGCCTCATGATGGCCGGGATGCACGCCGACGAGGCGTTGCCGCAGGCCCACGACGTTCAAGGAGGAGACCTGTGAGTGCGCAGGACGGAAAGCCGGGCGTTCCCGGGTCGGACGGCGACGCCGGAGCGTCGCTGACGCGACGTGAGGCGAAGGAGGCCGCGCGGCAGGACGAGGTACGCCTCGACATCGCCGTCGAGACCGCCGGGGGAGACGTGCCCCCGCCCGCCGTGCCGGCCACGTCGGCCGCTCTCGGAGCCGGCGCCCCGAGCGCCGCCGGGATCCTCCAGCGCATCATGACGGGGAACGCGCTCGTCGCGTTCCTCTCCGTGGTGCTCGCCCTGATCCTCGGCGGCCTGCTCATCGCGGTGACCGACGAGAACGTGGCGGCAGCGTCGTCGTACTTCTTCAGCCGCCCCCAGGACACCCTCCTGGCGGCGTGGACCGCTGCGTCGAGCGCCTACCTCGCCCTGTTCCAGGGATCGGTGTTCAACGCCGAGGGCGAGACCTTCAGCCGCATGATCTACCCGCTCACGCAGACCCTCACCGTGGCGACCCCGCTCATCTGCGCGGGCCTCGGCGTGGCTCTGGCCTTCCGGGCGGGCCTCTTCAACATCGGCGCCCAGGGTCAGATCCTCATCGGTGCCACCTTCGCCGGCTGGATCGGCTTCACGCTGGACCTCCCCGTCGGCGTCCACCTCCTGCTCGTGATCATCGCCGGCATGGTGGGCGGGGCCGTCTGGGCCGGTCTCGTGGGTCTCCTCAAGGCACGCACCGGCGCCAACGAGGTCATCCTCACCATCATGTTCAACTACATCGCCACGAACCTGGTGCTGTACTTCCTCAGCACCCCCTCGTTCCAGCGCCCCGGTTCGACCAACCCCATCAGCCCCCAGCTCGAGGGGTCCGCGGTCTACCCGCTGCTGCTCGGTCCGGACTTCCGCCTGCACTGGGGCTTCGTGGTCGCCGTGCTCGCGACGGTCTTCGTCTGGTGGCTCCTCAACCGCTCGACGGTCGGCTTCGAACTGCGCGCGGTCGGCGCCAATGCCAGCGCGGCCCGCACGGCGGGCGTGAGCGTCAGCAAGGGCTACATCCTCGCGATGTCCATCGCCGGTGCCCTCGCAGGCCTCGCAGGAGTGGCGCAGGTCGCGGGCACCGAGAAGGTGCTGACCTCCGGCGTCGCGGCGAGCTTCGGATTCGATGCCATCACCGTCGCCCTGCTCGGGCGCTCGTCGCCCTGGGGAACGTTCGCGGCGGGGGTGCTCTTCGGGGCGTTCCGTGCCGGCGGCGTGACCATGCAGGCGCAGACCGGGACGAGCATCGACATCGTCCTCGTGGTGCAGTCGCTGATCGTCCTCTTCATCGCCGCACCGCCGCTGGTGCGCGCGCTGTTCCGCCTGCCGACGCCCGGTGCGCTGAGCTCCGGCAAGGGCAGCACCCCCGCACGCACGCCAGCCTCGACCGGAGCAGCAGCATGAGCACCAGTACAGCAACCGCCCGGACCACGGACGCACCCGAGCCCACGCCCGCGACCGCGACGGTGCGGAACTGGAAGAACCCGGTGATCCTCTCCGTGGTGGCCCTCGTCTCGCTCCTGGTCTTCGCCCTCGGGGCTCCGGACAACGACGTCACCTTCCGGTTGTCGGAGGAAGCCGACCGCTTCGTCCTGCCGTCGATCGTCGTCTCCGCGCCCATCATCGGCTGGGTCATGTCACTCGCCATGGTCGCGCTGGCCGTCGTCGCCGTCCTCCGGACCCGCGCGGCCCGGGTGGTGCCCGTGTGGGTGCCGGCGGTGTTCGCCTTCCTGTTCGTCGTGGCCTTCCTGACCTGGGTGGTCGGGAGCGCGGGCACGCCGAACATCGCCCTCTACGGGTTGCTCGCCGGATCGGTCAGCCTCGCCGTCCCCCTGATCTTCGGGTCACTGTCGGGTGTCCTCTGTGAGCGGTCCGGTGTCGTCAACATCGCGATCGAGGGGCAGCTGCTCTTCGGGGCCTTCGCGGCGGCCGTCGCGGCCTCGCTCTCGGGCAGCGCGTTCGTCGGGCTCCTCGCGGCGGCCCTCGCCGGAACCCTCGTCTCCCTGGTCCTCGCGGTGTTCAGCATCCGCTACGTCGTCAACCAGGTGATCGTCGGCGTCGTGCTCAACGTCCTCGTCTCGGGCCTCACCGGTTTCCTCTTCTCGACGGTGCTCACCGCCGATCCCGAGCGCTGGAACACCCCTCCGCGGTTGCCCGTGGTCGAGATCCCGCTCCTCGCTGACATCCCCGTGATCGGGCCCATCCTCTTCGCGCAGACCATCGTCGGCTACCTCATGTACGTGGCCGTCGCCGTGATCTACGTGGCTCTCTACCACTCGCGGTGGGGCCTGCGCACGCGAGCCGTGGGGGAGCACCCGAAGGCAGCGGACACGCTCGGCGTCAACGTCAACCGGATGCGCTTCACGAACGTCCTGCTCGCCGGAGTGGTCGCAGGCATCGGCGGTTCCTTCTTCACCCTCGTGGCCGTCTCCGGTTTCGGCCGGGACATGACCGCCGGTCAGGGCTACATCGCGTTGGCGGCCCTGATCTTCGGTCGCTGGAACCCCATCGGCGCCTTCTTCGCGGCCCTGCTGTTCGGCTTCGCCACGAACCTGTCCAACGTCCTGAGCGTGGCCGGTACTGCGGTGCCGGACCAGTTCCTGCGCATGCTCCCCTACGTGGTCACCGTGTTCGCCGTCGCCGGCCTCGTCGGCCGCTCGCGCGCGCCCGGAGCCAGCGGCATCCCGTACATCAAGGGCTAGGAGACCCGCATGACCGAGACCGATCTGCCCTGGGACGAGCTCGCCGCCACCGCGCGCGAGGCCATGACCAGGGCGTACGTTCCCTATTCGAAGTACCCGGTCGGGGCCGCGGCACTGCTCGACGACGGCCGCATCATCTCGGGCTGCAACGTCGAGAACGCCTCCTACGGGCTGACGCTGTGCGCCGAGTGCGCCCTGGTCAGCGCCCTCGCGATGAGCGGGGGCGGACGCATCCGCGCCTTCAGCTGTGTGGACGGCGAGGGCAACACACTGATGCCCTGCGGCCGCTGCCGCCAGCTCCTGTACGAGTTCCGGGCGCCCGACATGGTGCTCATGACCGTCAGCGGCATCCGCACCATGGACGAGGTCCTGCCGGACGCCTTCGGGCCCCAGCACCTTGCCTGAAGCGCCCTGCATCGCCCGCGCGTCCGTCCGCAGGACGCGCCGTGCCCCTGAGCGTCTCCGCCGAGCCGCCCTCCACACCACTTCCCGAGG
This sequence comes from Arthrobacter sp. TJ-266, assembly GCF_058269115.1. NCBI lineage: Bacteria > Bacillati > Actinomycetota > Actinomycetes > Micrococcales > Micrococcaceae > Arthrobacter > Arthrobacter sp. TJ-266. The sequence goes on along the minus strand of NZ_JBZCNC010000004.1, from coordinate 199,088 downwards.
ACACACAATGACCGAAGCCTTCGACGCCGTCGACATCATCCGCATCAAGCGCGACCGCGGCACCCTCACGCCCGAGCAGATCGACTGGACGATCGACGCCTACACGCGCGGGGCCATCGCGGACGAGCAGATGGCCGCCCTCAACATGGCGATCCTGCTCAACGGCATGGACCGCGCCGAGATCTCCCGGTGGACGGCCGCCATGATCGCCTCGGGCGAGCGCATGGACTTCTCCTCGCTCGGCCGCCCCACCAGCGACAAGCACTCCACGGGCGGCGTGGGTGACAAGATCACCCTGCCCCTGGCCCCGCTCGTCGCCGTGTTCGGCGTCGCCGTGCCCCAGCTCTCCGGCCGCGGCCTCGGCCACACCGGTGGCACGCTGGACAAGCTCGAGTCCATCCCCGGTTGGCGGGCGCACCTCAGCAACGAGGACATGCTGCGGCAGCTCGCCGAGGTGGGCGCCGTCATCTGTGCGGCCGGCACCGGCCTCGCGCCCGCCGACAAGAAGCTCTACGCCCTGCGTGACGTCACCGGGACCGTCGAGGCCATCCCGCTCATCGCGTCCTCGATCATGAGCAAGAAGATCGCCGAGGGTACCGGCTCGCTGGTGCTCGACGTGAAGGTGGGCAGCGGCGCGTTCATGAAGGACGTCGACCAGGCCCGTGAGCTCGCCGAGACCATGGTGGCCCTGGGGAAGGACGCCGGCGTCACCACCGTCGCGCTCCTCACCGACATGGGTACCCCGCTCGGCCTGACGGCCGGCAACGCCATCGAGGTCGAGGAGTCGGTCGAGGTCCTCGCCGGCGGAGGGCCGTCCGACGTCGTCGAGCTCACCGTCCGCCTTGCGGAGGAGATGCTCGCCTGTGCGGGCGTGCACGACGCCGACCCCGCGGCCGCGCTGAGGGACGGCCGGGCCATGGACGTCTGGAACCGGATGATCGAGGCCCAGGGTGGCGACCCGCGGGCCACCCTCCCCGTCGCGAAGGAGTCCGAGGTGATTCTCGCCCCGGCCGACGGCGTGCTCGTGGGCCTCGACGCGCTCGCCGTCGGCGTTGCCGCGTGGCGGCTCGGTGCGGGCCGTGCGCGCAAGGAGGACCAGGTGCAGGCGGGCGCCGGCGTCCGCCTGCACGCCAAGCCCGGAGCGTACGTGCGGGCCGGGGAGCCGCTGATGACGCTGCTCACCGACACCCCGGACAGGTTCGACCGCGCCCGGGAGGCTCTCGCCGACGCCGTCGTGATCGCCCCGGAGGGTTCACGGCCTGCCCGGCAGCTCATCATCGACCGCATCGCCTGACACCGCGGGGGCGGTCCTGGTCCCACGGCGCGACCCCGCGGTCACCGCCACTGAAGGCTCCGACCATGGGGGATCCCCCTAGGGGTTGGGGCGGCCCGTCTCATTCCCAGGGGTGACACCGGCCGCCTCGGATGTCGGCCGGAAGGGCGACGACGTGGCCGGGGGCCCGCCGGTAGCGTCGAAGGCAGGCGCACGGCAGCGCGGCGCGGCTCGACCCGAGTGGCGCCGCCCGGCGCCGGTTCCCGTCCCCAAGCTCCTGCGGCTCCAGCAGCCGGAGAGCGGTCGGCGGGGCGGACGAGCGGCAGGAGCCCCCGATGGACACCATCACCAGTGCACTCGACGGCATCAGCGCCTTCGTCCTCGCGGCGGCCGAACAGCCCTGGGTGTACCTGCTGGTCCTCATCTGCTGCGTGGTGGACGGATTCTTCCCGCCCTTCCCCAGCGAGTCGGTCGTCGTCGGCCTCGCGTCCCTGATCATCACGCAGGGCGTACCCAACCCCTGGTTGCTGATCGTCGTCGCCGCCCTCGGTGCCTTCCTCGGCGACAACATCGCCTACGTGATCGGCCGGAGCATCGGGACCACGCGCTTCCGGTGGATGCGGCGGCCACGCATGCAGCGGTCGGTCCGCTGGGCGGGCCAGGAGCTCTCGAAGCGCGCCGCCTCTCTGATCCTCGTGGCCCGGTTCGTCCCGATCGGGCGCGTGGCCGTCAATCTGACCGCGGGGGCCACCGGCTACTCACAGCGTCGGTTCGTGGCCCTGACGGCGCTCTCCGGAGTCGTGTGGGCGGCCTACTCCGTGGGGATCGGAGCCCTCGCGGGTACCTGGTTCGAGAACAACCACCTCCTCGGGGTCGTTGTGGCCGTCGTCATCGCCGTCTCCCTCGGGGTCGTGGTGGACCGCGTGATCGCGTGGCTCCGGGGGCCCACGCCGACGCCGGGGGCGGATCACCGCGACGTCGCAAAGGATGACCCAGCCACTGAGCCGGTCCTCGTTCCCGGCTCCTCGCAGTCGGCAGCGACCCGGCTCGGCGCTCCGCAAGGCGCCCCTGCCGACGGTGCATGACCGGCCCGGCCCCACAGGCATCGCGTAGTCTTTCCTGCGTGAACCAGACACCCTCAGACTCAGCGATCGACATCCGGACCCTGCCGAAGATCTCCCTCCACGACCACCTGGACGGCGGGCTGCGGCCGGCCACGATCCTCGAGCTGGCGGCGGAGATCGGCCACTCCCTGCCCGCCACGGACGCCGAGTCCCTCGGTGCCTGGTTCCGGGAGTCCGCCGACTCGGGATCGCTCGAGCGGTACCTTCAGACCTTCGACCAGACGATCGCCGTCATGCAGACGCGCGAGGGCCTCATCAGGGTGGCCCGCGAGTTCGTCGAGGACCTCGCGGCCGACGGCGTCATCTACGCCGAGGTGCGGTGGGCGCCGGAACAGCATCTCCAGAACGGCCTGACACTCGACGAGGCCGTCGAGGCCGTGCAGGAGGGGCTCGAGGCGGGCGCGGCGGCGGCGATCGCGGCCGGGTCCGTCATCCAGGTGGGTCAGCTGATCACCGCGATGCGCCACGCGGACCGTGGCCAGGAGATCGCGGAGCTCGCCGTGCGGCATCGCGAGCGCGGCGCCGTGGGCTTCGACATCGCCGGTGCGGAGAACGGCTTCCTGCCCTCCCGCTTCGCGGATGCGTTCACCTACCTCGCCTCCGAGCAGTTCCCGGTCACGATCCACGCGGGTGAGGCCGCGGGCCTCGACAGCATCGCGGACGCGCTCGTCGCCGGACGCGCACTGCGCCTCGGTCACGGCGTCAGGATCGCCGAGGACATCGAGATCGAGGAGTCCTCCGACGAGGAGCCGGCGGACGGACAGGAGGTCGGGATCGCGAACCTGGGCCGCATCGCCTCGTGGGTGCGCGACCGCGGGATCCCGCTGGAGCTGTGCCCGTCGTCGAACCTGCAGACCGGTGCCATCGCGGCCTTCGGCACCACGATCGACGCGCACCCCTTCGACCTGCTGTACCAGCTGGGGTTCAAGGTCACGGTCAACACCGACAACCGATTGATGAGCGGCGTGACCCTCACGGGTGAGTTCGAGCTGCTCGTCGAGACGTTCGGGTACGATCTCGGCGACCTGCTGGAGCTGACGCTCAACGCGGTGGACGCCTCGTTCCTGCCCCTCGAGGATCGCGAGGCGCTCGCGGAGCACATCGCGCAGAGCTTCGACGCCGCAGCCGCGCACGCCTCGGCCTGACCGACCCGGTGGATCCCGTGAGGACCACCGGTGGTCCCGTCGGCGCCCCCGCCGGACCACCGGTGGACCGCCTCGTCGAGGTGGTCGACCTCCTGAGGCGCCATTGCCCCTGGACCGCGGCACTGGACCACGCCTCCCTGCTCCACTATCTCGTGGAGGAGACGTACGAGCTGTACGAGGCCGTGGACGACGTCTCGCGGTCCGCGGCACCGGATGCGGCACTGCTCGGTGACCTGCGGGACGAGCTCGGCGACCTCCTGTTCCAGGTGGTGCTCCATGCGCAGCTGCAGTCCGAGCAGGGCACCTTCGCGCTCGCCGATGTCGCCGAGGCCCTCACGGCGAAGCTCGTGCGGCGCAACCCGCACGTCTTCTCATCGGACGGCGCACTGCGGCAGGACCTCGCGGCAGGAGGGTCGTCGTCGACCACCGAGGAGATCGTCGACGCGTGGCGCGCCGTCAAGCAGCGGGAGAAGCCCTCGCGGACGTCCCCCTTCGACGGCATACCGCCGCACCTGCCCGCGCTGGCCTTCGCCGCCAAGACCCTGGACCGTGTAGCCGAGCAGCCGCGCGGTACCGCTCCGGGCGGTAGCCCCGCCGACGGCTCGACGCACGGAGCCGCCGGTGTGGCGGCCGGCGAGCCCCTCGACGAGACGTCGGCCCGGCCTGCCGGCGAGCCCGTCCCCGAGCCGGTCGACGAGGAGGCGCAGGTCGGCGCAGAGCTGCTCTCGCTGACCCGGAGGGCCGTCTCAGCGGGAATCGATCCGGAGCGCGCGCTGCGCAGGGCCGTTCTCGACCTGCAGAGACGCGTCTCCGCAGGCGGGTAGCGCCAGCCCAATGACGGCGTCGGAAGAGTGGTTGGAACAGTGGTCGGAAGCGTGGCGGAAGAGTGGTGGAAGCGCTCCGGCGTCTCGATCCACCGGACGCTCGCCCGCCCCGTGAACTAGGCTGGAACCACCACCTCCGTTGCTCTCGACAAAGACGTCCCAACACGATGTGAACACCCGCACTCCAACGAAGAGGAGCAAATCCATGGCCATCATCGATGCCATCCACGCGAGGGAAATCCTCGATTCCCGCGGCAACCCCACCGTCGAGGTCGAGGTCCTGCTCGACGACGACACCTTCGGCCGGGCGGCCGTTCCCTCCGGCGCGTCCACCGGCGCGTTCGAGGCGAACGAGCGGCGGGACGGCGAGAAGGGACGCTACCTCGGCAAGGGCGTGCTGCAGGCCGTCGAAGCCGTCATCGAGCAGATCCAGCCCGCGCTCCTCGGCTTCGACGCCGCCGACCAGCGCGCCATCGACCAGGCGATGATCGACCTCGACGGATCCGAGAACAAGTCGAACCTCGGTGCGAACGCCATGCTCGGCGTCTCCCTGGCCATAGCCCGCGCCGCCGCCGAGTCCTCGGCGCTGCCGCTCTACCGCTACCTCGGCGGACCGAACGCGCACGTGCTCCCCGTCCCGCTGATGAACATCCTCAACGGTGGCTCCCACGCCGACTCCGACGTCGACATCCAGGAGTTCATGATCGTGCCGCTCGGCGCGCAGACCTACTCCGAGGGCCTCCGCTGGGGCGTCGAGGTGTACCACGAGCTCAAGTCCGTGCTGAAGGAGAAGGGCCTCGCGACGGGCCTCGGCGACGAGGGCGGCTTCGCCCCGAACCTGCCGTCCAACCGCGACGCACTCGACCTCATCCTCGTCGCCATCGAGCGCGCCGGTTACACGGCGGGCCAGGACATCGCGCTGGCGCTCGACGTCGCCGCCTCCGAGTTCTTCGAGAACGGCACCTACCAGTTCGAGGGCAAGTCCCTCAGCACCGAGGAGATGAGTGCCTACTACGTGGAGCTCGTCCGGGACTACCCTCTCGTCTCGATCGAGGATCCCCTCGACGAGGAGGACTGGGACGGGTGGAAGCAGCTCACCGCGGCGATCGGCGACAAGGTGCAGATCGTCGGTGACGACCTCTTCGTCACCAACCCCACGCGCCTGTCCCGCGGCATCGAGAGCAGCACCGCCAACTCCCTGCTCGTGAAGGTCAACCAGATCGGCACGCTGACGGAGACGCTCGACGCCATCTCGATGGCTCAGCGGGCCGGATACACGACGATCACCTCGCACCGCTCCGGCGAGACCGAGGACACCACCATCGCGGACATCTGCGTGGCCACCAACGCCGGTCAGATCAAGACCGGAGCGCCCGCGCGCAGCGAGCGCGTGGCGAAGTACAACCAGCTGCTGCGCATCGAGGAGGAGCTCGACGACGCCGCCCGGTACGCCGGTAGGAGCGCCTTCCCGCGTTTCACGGCCTAGTTCACCGGCGGGGGATCGGGTGGGCGGCTACCCTCGATAGGACGGGTCCGCGAACGTTCGACCGCGGACCAGCGCATTTCCCCTCCACCGGGGTGCGCGACAGTACTGACGAGGAGCTCCATGACTGCCCGCCGCCCGAATGTGCCGCGAGCCGGCCGTCCTGCGCCTCCCGCGGAGGACAGGCCGGCCGTCGGCGCCCGGGCGGGCGCCGACGGCGCGCACGCACCGCGGATCACCGCCTCGAAGAGCACGGGCTCGACGCCGGCTCCTTCCGCGGCGGGCCGGCGCAAGCCGGCCGTACCCCGCGGGGTCGGCCCGTCGGCCACGAAGGATCCGCGCTCCGCAGACACAGGCGCGGGTCCGTCGCCCCGCTCGGCGGCTGGGCGAGCGGCCATCGCGGCGACGACACCGGCGACCACGGCGTCGAAGCGCTCCACGACGAAGCCGTCCGCCGGCGGGTCGACCGCCTCGGTCCGACCGCCCGCCTCACAGGCCCCCATGTCGTCGGCGAAGGCCTCCGGCACGGAGAAAGCACCGACGTCTTCCGTGAAGGCCTCGCGCAAGACGTCGGCACCGGCCTCACCGTCGCAGGCGCGTGCTGCCGAGCGATCCCAGCTGGCCGCGAACATCCGTCGTGGGCGGCTCGGCTCGCGGCGGGCGGAATCGCCGATCCAGCCCGCCGAGGAGGCGACGCCGATCCCCGCGAAGTCGTTCTCCGGCAGGCTCCTCGCGCTCGCCGTCGTTCTGGTGGTCGTGATCGTCCTGCTGGCGCCGTCGGTGAGCCGCTACATCCAGCAGCAGGCGGAGCTGGACGCCCTCCGGGCCGACATCGCCTATCAGCAGCAGGTGCAGGAGGACTACCGCGCGGAGCTCGCCCGCTGGGATGATCCGGCCTTCGTGCGCCAGCAGGCCCGTGAGCGGATCTTCCTGGTGATGCCGGGGGAGACGCGCTATCTCGTCAAGGGTGGCAGCGGCCTCGAGGAGGGCACGGGCGAGGGCTCGGCCACGCAACCCGAGGATCTTCCGTGGGCCGATGCCCTGTGGCAGTCCGTGGAGCGTGCAGCCACCGATTGAGGTGGGCGGCCCACACGCGGGTACCATTCACCCCGCGGATCACACGACCGCGGGATCGGAACGGGCGGCACGGGGAACACCCGATCGCCACCTCGGAAGGAACAGCGTGACGCAGCAGGACCGCCAGGACCCGAGGACCCCGAGCGCACGGGATCTCGAGGTTCTCAGCCGACAGCTCGGACGTCCGGTCCGGGACGTGGTGGAGATCGGCGCGCGCTGCGTGTGCGGTAACCCGCTGGTCGCGGTCACGGCCCCGAGGCTGTCCAACGGCATACCGTTCCCCACCACCTTCTACCTCTCCCACCCCGTCGTGACCGCCGCGGTGTCCCGGCTGGAGGCCGAGGGCGTCATGGCCGAGATGACGGTGCGGCTCGTCGAGGACCCTGTGCTCGCGGCGCGGCACGCCGAGGCCCACACCGCTTACCTCGACGCACGGCACGACGTCGGACAGCGGGCCGGCACCGGGGAGGTCCCCGAGATCGACGGCGTCTCCGCGGGAGGCATGCCCACCCGCGTGAAGTGCCTGCACGTGCTCGTCGGTCACGCACTGGCGGCCGGTCCCGGCGTCAATGTGCTGGGCGACGAGGCCATCGAACGGATCAGCCCGTGGTGGTCGCGCGACCGCTGCTCGTGCGAGGGCGCCTGGGACACGCGCGGAGAGGCCCCGGACGCCGACCTCAGCCGCCACACACGGACGCAGGGACTCGGTGCGGCCGAGCTCGAGGCGAAACGCGCCGCGCGTCGCGCCGGGTCCGGTGTTGATCACGGCTCGGCTGCGATCCCCGGCGGCGGATCGGGATCCGACTCCGGACCCCGCTCAAGCGCCGATTCAGCGCCCCGCGACGTCACCGCCCCGATCTCCGCCGCTTCCCAGGTTTCACCCACCACTTCCCGAGGAGCCCACGTGCGTACGGCAGCCATCGACTGCGGGACCAACTCCATCCGCCTCCTCATCGCCGACGTCGGCCCGGACGGTTCACTCACGGACGTCGAGAGGCTCATGCGGGTGGTGCGGCTCGGTGAGGGCGTCGATGCGACGGGTCGGCTGTCCGACGCCGCGCTCGAGCGGACGTTCGCCGCCGCAGAGGAGTATGCAGCGCTGATCCGCCGGCACGGCAGCCCCGAGGTCCGCTTCGTGGCCACCTCCGCCTCACGGGACGCCGAGAACCGCCAGGTGTTCGTGGACGGCATCCGCGCACGGCTGGGGGTGGAGCCCGAGGTCATCACGGGCGACGAGGAGGCGCGGTTGTCCTTCGCCGGTGCGGTCAGTGTCCTCGGGACCGCGACGGACGAGACGGTGCTGGTGGTGGACCTCGGCGGGGGCAGCACCGAGTTCGTGGCGGGGACGTCCGCCGGGTTGCTGGCCGCCCGGAGCACCGACATGGGGTGCGTGCGCTTCACCGAGCGCTTCCTGCAGGACGACCCACCCACCGCGGATCAGATCGCCCGGATGGAGGCGGAGGTGGCCGCGCTCATCGACCAGGCGGCAGCGGAGGTGCCCCTCGCGGACGTCACCCGGATCATCGGAGTGGCCGGCAGCGTCACCACGGTGACCGCGCACGCCCTCGGGCTCCCGGCCTACGAGCCGGCGAGCATCCACGGCGCCGAGCTGCCCGTCGACGCGGTCGTCTCCGCGGCGTCGGATCTGCTGCACATGACCCGCGAGCAGCGCGCCGCTCTGCCGTTCATGCACCCGGGCCGCGTCGACGTCATCGGCGCCGGTGCGCTGATCTGGGCCTGCGTCGTCCGCCGCATCGCGGGCGTCACCGGGGGGCGCGTGTCCACGGTGGTCACCAGCGAGCACGACATCCTGGATGGCATCGCGCTCAGCGTGGCCGAGCGCCATGCCTGACCACCCACGTACACGGATGCGGACACGGGTCGGTATACGCCCGACTCTCCCCGCGTTCGCAGCCGTCCTGATCGCGGGGCTGGTCGTCGTGCCCGCCACAGTGCTGCCCGCAGGCCCCGCGGCGGCTGACGAGGTGAGGAGCCGCGAGTACTGGCTCGAGGAGTACGGCATCGCCGAGGCGTGGAAGACCACGCTCGGCGAGGGCGTCACGGTGGCGGTCATCGACAGCGGCGTCGATCCGACCCACCCCGATCTCATGGGCGCGGTGGTCGGGGGCACGGATGCCTCCGGCGCCGGCGATCCGGCGGGCCAGCGCGGCATCGGTGAGGTCCCGGGCCACGGCACGCTCGTGGCCACGCTCCTGGCCGGACGGGGACACGGGGCGCAACCCGCACCGTCGTCGACCTCGGGGCCCAGCGCGACGGCGACGCCGGGCGCGGAAGCGGGCGAGAAGGAGACGCCGCCGCCGAGTCCTGCGCCGACCGTCCCTCCGCTCGAGCGCTACGGCGCGGGTCCGGACGGGGTGGTGGGTGTCGCTCCCGAGGCGGACCTCCTGGCCGTCTCGGTCTGGATCGACGGGCAGACCAGCGGACCCAATCCAGCGGGGGTGACCGTCGACGAGCAGATCCCCGTCGCCGTGCGCTGGGCCGTGGACAACGGTGCCGACGTGATCAACATGTCGCTCGGCAGCACGAGCACGGCCTGGCCGGAGAGCTGGGACGAGGCATTCCTCTACGCGGAGCAGAACGACGTCGTCGTGGTCGCCGCGGCGGGCAACCGCGCGGGCGGGCTCACCCAGGTGGGCGCACCCGCCACCATTCCCGGTGTCCTCGCCGTCGCGGGCCTCGACAAGTCGGGCGTCGCGAGCGCGGAGGCCTCCTCGGAGGGCATCAGCATCGCAGTGGCGGCACCTTCGGAGGGCCTCGTCGGAGGGCTGCCCGGTGGCCAGTACGCGGAGTGGTCCGGGACCTCGGGCGCGGCCCCGCTCGTCGCGGGAGTCGCCGCCCTGATCCGATCAAAGTATCCCGAGCTGACCGCGGCACAGGTGGTCAACAGGATCGTGGGAACCGCGCGCGACGCCGGAGCGCCGGGTTTCGACACCCTGTACGGCTACGGCATCCTCGACGTCGCAGCCGCCGTCGGAGCGGATGTCCCGGTGCCCGAGGACAACCGGCTGGGGAGCATGGCGGAGTGGATCGGGCTCTACCGCCGCAGTGGGGACGGTCCGGTGGCGCCGACGCCCGCACCGACCAGCGTGGCCCCGGCGCAGGTGGTGCCGGCGAAGCCGGCTCCCGTGGCCGTCGATCCGGGAGCCGCGGAGGATCCGCTTCCCGCCGTCGTCGTGCTCGGGTTCGGAGGGCTGATGCTCGCGATGCTGGTCGGCGGAGCGCTGCACGTGGCGCGGGTCCGACGGCGCCCGGCACCGGCCTCGGAGGACGACACGGGCTTGATCGAACGGGTCCCGGCGGGCCCTCAACGACCGGAGTGACGGCGGCGTTCCCGGACGGCCCGCCTGCTAGTGAACGTTTTCACAAACTCCGGTAGCATCGAGCCCATGGCAACCAAGACTCATTTCTCCGACCGCCCGCGCATCCTCGTCGTCGGCGGCGGATACGTCGGCCTGTACGTCGCTCACAGGCTGCAGAAGAAGGTCAGGGACCACGGCGGGATCGTCACGCTGGTGGATCCGCTGCCCTACATGACCTACCAGCCGTTCCTCCCCGAGGTCGCTGCCGGGAGCATCGAGCCGCGGCACGCCGTCGTCTCCCACCGCAAGCACCTGAAGAAGACCGAGCTGATCACGGGCAAGGTCACCTCGATCGACCACGCGGCCCGTACGGCCACCATCGCGCCCACCGGCGGCGGGGACTCCTTCGAGCTCGGCTACACCGACGTCGTCGTCTCGGCCGGTTCGATCACGCGCACGTTCCCGATCGACGGCCTCAAGGACGAGGGCATCGGTCTCAAGACCATCGAGGAGGCTGTCGCGCTCCGCGACCGCATGTTCGAGCGCATCGAGACGGCGTCCGTGCTCCCCGAGGGGCCCGAGCGAGACCGCGCCCTCACCTTCGTGGTGGTGGGCGGCGGGTTCGCCGGTATCGAGACCATCACCGAGATGGAGGACGCCGCGCGCGACGCCGTGAAGGCCAACGCCCGCCTGGACCGCTCCGATCTCCGCTTCGTCCTCGTCGAGGCCATGGGGCGCATCATGCCCGAGGTCACCGCCGAGCAGGCCGAGTGGGTCGTGGGGCACCTCCGCTCGCGCCAGATCGAGGTGCTCCTCAACACCTCGCTCTCCAGTGCGGTGGGAGGCCACCTCAAGCTCATCAACATGCCGGACAAGACGCCGGCGGACGAGTTCGGGACGGACACCCTGATCTGGACCGCCGGCGTCCAGGCCAACCCCGTGGCCCGCTCCACCGACTTCCCGGTGGACGAGCGCGGACGCATCCGCGCGACCCCCGACCTGCGGATCACGGGCGACGACGGCCCGATCGACCACGCGTGGACCGCCGGTGACGTCGCGGCCGTTCCCGACCTCACGGGAGGCGGCGTGGGCGGGTTCTGCGTCCCCAACGCCCAGCACGCCGTGCGCCAGGCCAAGCTCCTCGCAGCCAACGTCCTCGCCGCGAACTACGGGCTGGGTGAGGTCAAGGAGTACCGCCACACGAACCTCGGAGCCGTTGCCGGCTTCGGCCAGTTCAAGGGCGTCGCGAACATCATGGGCTTCGGCATGAAGGGCCTGCCCGCGTGGCTCGCGCACCGTTTCTACCACGGCTTCGCGATGCCGATGTACGAGCGCAAGGCGCGTGTCATCACCAACTGGAGCATGAGCTTCCTGTTCGGGCGTGACCTCGCGCCGCTGCCCGACCTGCAGGAACCCCGCCGCCAGTTCACCGAGGCGGCCACCCCGCCGCCGAAGAAGGACACGGCTCTCCAGAGCCAGCCCCCCACGCCCGCGGGCCAGGCTGCGGCCGCGAAGGCGTCCGCCTGACCCCACCGGTCGGTGGAACGAACCCCGGAACGACGACGGCCCTTTGCGGTCCGTCGTCGTTCCTCGTTGCGAGCGCGATAGGCTGAGGCGGCTCGCGGCCCCAGTAGCCCAATGGCAGAGGCAGCAGACTTAAAATCTGTTCAGTCAGGGTTCGAGTCCCTGCTGGGGCACCTGAACTTTCTCGCGGCGCGCAGAGCGGTACCGCGTCCCCGAGGGACACCTGCCCCTTCGTCGTCCCCTGTCAAGAGTGCGTCGGGCCCGCTGTGATGAGCGTTACAAGGATGTAACCCGATTCCCTTATCTCGGACACAAAATTGCATTAGCTTTTCCCCTAAGCCAGGAACACCTGGCAGCGCATCAAAGGCAGCAAGAGCCTTTCGGTCGAGGAGACTAATCAATGACTGCAACACGCAACTCGGCGTGGTTCGGCATCGGGGACAATGCCCCACGCACGGCCAAGATCGCGGCCCTCAGCCTGGGCATCGCGCTCTTCGCCTCCGGCTGCGGTGGAAGCTCGGGCACCGAGGGTGGCGGCGACGACGCGGCCACCGAGACAACTGATGCCGCTGCTGCCTCGGCACTGACCTGCGCCGAGAGCGAGGGTGGCGCCGGCGAGGAGCAGGGTGAGAAGGGCGATCCCGCTGCAGTCCCGGCGAGTGCCACGACGAGCCCGGTGCCGTTGAAGCTCGGCTCCATCCTGCCGACCACCGGAACGCTCGCGTTCCTCGGCCCCCCGGAGATCGCGGGTGTCGATCTCGCCGTGAACGAGGTCAACGCCGCCGGCGGCGTGCTGGGCCAGGACATCACCATCACGCACCGCGACTCGGGCGACACCACCACGGACATCGCGACGCAGTCCGTCACGGACCTGCTCTCGCAGGACGTCAGCGCCATCATCGGCGCCGCGTCCTCGGGCGTCTCGAAGACCGTCATCAACCAGATCACCGGAGCCGGCGTGGTGCAGTTCTCGCCCGCCAACACATCACCCGAGTTCACCGACTGGGACGACAAGGGCCTCTACTGGCGCACCGCCCCCTCAGACGTTCTCCAGGGCCGCACGCTCGGCAACTACATCATGGACTGCGGCGCCCAGACCGTCGGCATGATCACGCTGAACGACTCCTACGGCACGGGTCTCCAGACCAACATCGAGGAGACCGTCACGGCCGCAGGCGGACAGGTCGTCGCGAACGAGATGTTCAACACCGGTGACTCGCAGTTCTCGAGCCAGGTCGACGCCATCGCTGCGGCGGCTCCGGACGCGATCGTCCTGATCAGCTTCGACGAGGCCAAGAGCATCGTGCCGCTGCTGATCGCCAAGGGCATCGATCCCACCTCGCTGTTCATGGTGGACGGCAACACCTCGGACTACAGCGCGGACCTCGAGCCCGGCACCCTGGAAGGAGCGCAGGGCACCATCCCCGGCCCCTTCACCGGAACCGGATTCCAGGAAGCCCTGGCCACCGTGGATCCTGCGCTGACCAGCTACGCCTACGCGGGTGAGAGCTACGACTCCGTGAACCTCATCGCCCTTGCAGCAGAGGCTGCAGGCAGCGTCGAGGGTGCGGCGATCGCCGGAGAGCTCGAGGGAGTCTCGAAGGACGGCACCAAGTGCTTCGACTTCGCCGGGTGCGTCACGCTCCTGCGCGGTGGCGAGGACATCGACTACGACGGCATCTCCGGTCCGGTCTCGTTCGATGCGAACGGTGATCCCACGGAGGCCGCCATCGGCATCTACAAGTACGACGCCGACAATGTGCCGCAGCCGAGCCGCTCCGAGGTGGGCAAGCTCTAGCTCGATGCACCACTGACGGTACGGACGGGAACGTCGGGGCTCAGGCCCTGGCTCCCGGACGGCGAAGCCCCGGCAGCCCTATCGGGCGGCCGGGGCTTCGTCGTTGCCGAACTCTGTCCTAGCCGAACTCCATCGTCGTTGCCGGGCTTCATCGGCAGGAACAGGTGCAGGTGCCGGTGCCCGTGCCGGACACCGACGGCGTGCAGGTGCTACCGGATCGAGCCGGACCACCCCGCGCTTCCTGTCAGCCCTCTCCCGGCTCGCGGCGTGAGAGGGCGTAGGACGGCTCCCTGACCCTGCGTGCCCACTCGTAGGTCTGGGCGCCCGCGAGGGGATGCAGCACGGCGTCGAAGCGCAGGTGCTTCTCCTCGGCCCCGGGGTCGAGGCGGAGAGTGAGGGTACCGAACCGCTGCCAGCGCTCGCGTGGGTGCGCGAAGAACAGGCCGACGTCCCACGATGCTGCTCCCAGGACCCTCGTGAAGCCCCGCAGCGACGCCGGCAGGCCGGAGGGTGAGAGCGTCCTCGCGCCGATGAGCACGGGCCCCTCCTCGCCCTTGTAGGGCATCATCGTGGTCAGCGGTGCGCGGGAGACACTCAGGCGCGGTACGAGGACGAAGCGGCTCGGGTAGGACCACCCGGTCGAGGAGAGCAGGATGTCCGAGAACGTCGACGGTATGCTCCCGGACTCCTGGTGATGGACTCGCACCGCCAGCCCGACGACGTCCGGCAGGCCGTCCGGTGTACCGGCGGAGCGGGAGACGCGGGCGGTCACGGCGTTCTCGCCCGGCTGGTCCACCCAGGAGATGCCGCTGACGAGTCCGTGCGCGTGGACCACGACGGTGCCGTCGAGGCGGAGACCGCGGGAGTGGATGGGCCGGTGACGCCGTACGTGTTTGATGCCTCGGAAGAGCACCTCGAAACCCGTGCCGATCACACTGCTGACGGTTCCCGCCATGTAGGGGCGTCCTTCCTCCGATGTGCCGCTCGTCCGGCTCCTCCAACGTAGCCGGACACACGAAAGGCGGGCGGCACCGTTGCCGGTACCACCCGCCCCTTGCGCTCCGGCGGTCTGCTTGCCTACCGGACCGCCGCGGCGCGGAGTGTCAGGCCGTGTCCGCGAGCGTCCCGAGGTAGAGCTGGATGACCTTCGGGTCCTTCATGAGCTCGCGACCGGTGCCGGTGTACGCGTCCTTGCCCTGGTCGAGCACGTACGCGCGGTCGCAGATCTGCAGGCAACGGCGCGCGTTCTGCTCCACCATGATCACCGAGACGCCGGCGCGGTTGATCTCGTGCACCCGCAGGAACGTCTCGTCCTGCTTCACCGGGGAGAGGCCGGCGGAGGGCTCGTCCAGCAGCAGCACGGCGGGGTCCATCATGAGCGCGCGGCCCATGGCGACCATCTGCCGCTCGCCGCCGGAGAGCGAGCCGGCGCGCTGCGCCTTCCGCTTGCCGAGCTCGGGGAACAGCCCGGTGACGAACTCGAACCGCTCCTTGAAGTCCTTCGGGCGCTGGTACATGCCCATCTGGAGGTTCTCCTCGATGGTGAGGGTCCCGAAGACGTTGTTGTTCTGCGGGACGAACCCCACGCCGCGGCTCACGAGCCGGTTGGCCTTCAGCCCGGTGAGGTCCTGACCGCGGACCACCACCGTGCCCGAATGCACCTTCACGAGACCGAACATCGCCTTGAGCAGCGTCGACTTCCCGGCCCCGTTCGGGCCGATGATCCCGATGAGCTCACCACGGCGGGCCTCGATGCTGCAGCCGTTCAGGATGTTCACGCCGGGGAGGTATCCCGCGACGAGATCGGTGACCTTGACGACGGAGTCGCCCTCGAATTCGTCCATCACTTCGTCTCCTCGTTCCTGTGCCCCGATGTGTCGGGGGAGTGCGTCCCGCCGAGTTCGGTGACGCCGTGGCCGAGGATGCCCTCGTCCGCCGTCCCGACCACGGATCCCTCGTCGTTCGCGAGCTCCTCCTCGAGGCGTTCGATGCCGGTGGAGTCACCGAGGTCGACGTCGTGGTGAGCGCCCAGGTACGCGTCGATGACGGCCTGGTCCTTCATGACGACGTCCGGCGGGCCCTCGGCCACCACCTTGCCCTCGGCCATGACCACCACCCAGTCGGCGATGTGGCGGACCATGTGCATGTCGTGCTCCACGAAGAGCACGGTCATGCCCTCGGACTTCAGGTCCTTGATGTGGTCGAGCAGCGACTGCGTGAGCGCGGGGTTCACGCCCGCCATCGGCTCGTCGAGCATCACGAGCCGTGGCCGGACCATGAGGGCCCGTGCCATCTCGAGGAGCTTGCGCTGCCCGCCCGAGAGGGAGGCGGCGTAGTCGTCGCGCTTCGTGTCGAGCTTGAATTTGGCGAGGAGTACCTCGGCCTGCTCGGTGATCTCCCGTTCGCGACCACCCCAGATGCCCTTGAACAGCGCCCGGGCGAGGCTCTCGCCCGGCTGGTCCGTGGCTCCGAGGCGCATGTTCTCCATGACCGTGAGCTTGCCCATGACCTTGGTGAGCTGGAAGGTACGCACCATGCCCATACGGGCCACCTTGTGCGAGGCGACCTTCGCGAGGGGCTTGCCGTCGAACTCCCAGTCACCGCTGTTCGGGGTGTCGAAACCGGTCAGCAGGTTGAACAGCGTGGTCTTGCCCGCGCCGTTCGGGCCGATGAGGGCGGTGATCTTGTGGCGGGGGATCTCGAGGTGCTCGACGTCGACGGCGTTGATGCCGCCGAAGCTCCGCGTCACGTTCTTCGCGATCACGATCGGATCGCTCTTCCGGCACCCGGGTCCGGCGACGTCCGAGGCGATCGGATCGTCGGAGACCGCGGTCGCCGCGTGAGACCCGGACGCACCGGGCGAGGGCGCGACGCCGGCCGGCGCGTCCAGCGGTGCGTCCGCCGCGTGGGCGCCGGAGGCGGAGGTGCCGTCGTCGTGCGCGGGGAAGCCGCCGTTGGCGTGGTTGCTGTCGTTGCTGTTGGTGGTCATGCGAACGCCAACTCCTTCTTGTTACCGAGGACTCCCTGCGGCCTGAAGACCATGAGCAGCATCAGGGCCACACCCACGAGGATGAAGCGCAGCTGGCCGACCTGCGCGTTAGAGAGGAAGGTGATCAGGCCCACCTCGATCGCGCCGTAGAGCAGCCCCTGCGTGAGGGACAGCACCACCCAGAAGATCATGGCGCCGATCACCGGTCCGAGGACCGTGGCCATGCCGCCCAGCAGGAGGCAGGTGTAGAGGAAGAACGTCAGTTCCGTCGCGTAGTTGGCGGGCTGCACGGCGCCGCGGGGCAGCGTGAAGATGATCCCGGCCAGCGAGCCGAGCACGCCGCCGATCACGAGGGCCTGCATCTTGTAGGCGTACACGTTCTTGCCGAGCGAGCGCACGGCGTTCTCGTCCTCGCGGATACCCTTCAGCACGCGGCCCCAAGGGCTGCGCATGAGGAGCCAGACGACGAGGCACGCGATGATGACGACGCTCCAGCCGACGATGCGGATCCAGAGGTCGCGCTCGTTCATGGCCAGCGGACCCACGTTGTACGTTCCCGGCGGGAACGGGTTGAGACCGAAGAAGCCGCCTTCGAACGCTGCGAGGCCGTTGGCAGAACCGGTGACGTCGGTGAGGCCGTTGGTGGTCACGATGTACCGGATGATCTCGGCGGCCGCGATGGTCACGATCGCCAGGTAGTCGGCCCGGAGGCGCAATGTGGGGATGCCGAGCACGATCGCGAAGACGACCGACGCCAGCAGTGCCACGAGGACCGCGACGGGCAGGGGGGCGTTGAACGAGAGTGTCGCGATGGCGTAGCCGTAGGCGCCGACCGCCATGAAGCCGGCCTGCCCGAAGTTCAGCAGCCCGGAGTAGCCGAAGTGCACCGCGAGGCCGAGCGCCGCCAGGGCGTAGGCCGCCGTGGTGGGGCTGATCAGTTCGCCGAAGGCGTTGATGAGGATGTTTCCGAAGTCCATGACGAGCCCCTAACCTATGCGCTCTCGGCGGCCGAGGATGCCCTGTGGCCGGAAGAGGAGCACGAGAATCATGATCAGCAGCGCTCCCACGTACTTGAGGTCTGCTTCGAGCCAGATGGTGGAGATCTCCACGAACAGTCCGACGATGATGGAGCCGACGAGCGCCCCGAAGACGGTGCCGAGACCGCCGAGGGTCACGCCGGCGAAGATGAGCAGCAGGATCTGCTGCCCCATGTTGTAGGAGACGCCGGGCCGGTAGTAGGCCCAGAGGATGCCGCCGAGAGCCGCGAGCATGCCGCCGATGACCCAGACGATCCGGATCACGCGGTCCACGTCGATGCCCGATGCCGCCGCGAGCGCGGGGTTGTCGGCCACCGCGCGGGTGGCCTTGCCGATCCGGGTGCGGAGCAGCAGGAACGCGACGATCAGGATGATCACCAGGCTCACGATCAGCGAGGTCAGGTTGTTCGTCGAGATGGAGACCGAACCGATGTCGATGATCTCGCTCTGCGAACCGGGCAGCTGCTGCGTGGCGCCGCCGAAGAAGAACTGGATGATGTAGCGCAGCGCGAGGGCGAAGCCGATGCTCACGATCATCATGGGGACGAGACCGGTCCCGCGTCGGCGGAGCGGCTTCCAGAGCCCGGCGTCCTGCGCGTACCCGAGTGCTCCACCGGCGACGACCGCGAGGACGATGGCGACCGCGATCGGCAGTCCGGTGGCGGCGAAGGCGAACGCGAGGACCGCGCCGACCGTCACCATCTCGCCGTGGGCGAAGTTCGTCAGACCCGTGGTGCCGAAGATCAGGGAGAGGCCGACGGCGCTGAGCGCGAGGAGGAGCCCGAAGCTGAACCCGGCCAGTGCGCGCTCGGCCAGCGTGTCCGCGAAGGAGGCCTGCTGCGAGACGATCCCCTCGCCGAACAGGAAGAGCGTGCTGACACTGGAGGTGTTCGCGAAGGTGACCTGACGGGGGTTCTCCTGGCCCTCGGCCAGTGCGATGCCCTCCGGCAGCGTGTCCTCGTCCAGGGACACCTCGTACGTGCCCTGCTCGGGGACGCCGATGGTCCAGCGACCGTCGGCCCCCGAGATGGCCTCCTCCTCGAAGCCGTTGCCCGTGGCCGTGATGGTCACGCCCTCGATGGGCCCGTCGACGCCGCGGAGCACTCCACCGATGCGGTTCTCGAACTGCTGGGCGGGGACGTTGGCGGCGACGTTCGCGATGGCGTGGGCCGGGGTCCGCGCGAGCGTCTCCGTCGACACATCGGCTGCGGCATGGACCGCTGGATGGGCGGCCGGTACGGGGGCTGGGGGAGACGCATGCGCCGCTGGAGCGCCGAGCAGCACCGCGGCCAGGAGGCCGAGCACCAGCAGCAGGGATCTCAGGATCCGCGCAGGCGTCGATAGGGTGATCAAGATGGGAACCTCCACGGTGGGGGCAGGCCCGATGGCAGACCATCGGGATCAACAGGTGTGACGACTGTCACGGACGTGCGCATCATGTTACTAGGGGCATGTTTCGACACTTCGCAAAAGCCCGCGCGCAAGGTAGCGATTGGGTAACGAAAAGGCTTCGAGGGTGCTCCGCCCTTGTGGTAAGGAGTCTTTCCATTCCGCGGTGAGCGAAGGGTGTGGTGTCCGGGGCGTCAGCGGGAACATTCCGGCGGCCGGACCGTTGCACTTGGTAAGGTCGCAAGACCACCCAGCACTTCGATGGAGGAACAACAGACATGGCACTTGGCGGCAATCCGGTCTTCAACGGGAAGAACTTCCGTTCTGCTGCCCGCGGCAACGAGACCGCCGGCTTCGGCACCGCGACATACGGCGGAACAGCGGTAGCGAACCAGCAGCAGCTGGAGCACATGTACAACCAGCCGTCCGCCGGCCCCTCGCAGACCGGGCGCATGACCTTCGACGACGTGATCGTCAAGACGCTGCTCTGCCTCGGCGTCGTCCTCGTCGGCGCGGCGATCCCTGCTTTCCTGCTGCCTGGCCTCGCCCTGCCGCTCATGATCGTCGGCGCTCTCGGCGGATTCGTGCTCGGGCTGGTCAACACCTTCAAGCGTGAACCCTCGCCGGCCCTGATCCTCGCCTACGCCGGGCTCGAGGGCCTGTTCGTCGGCGGTATCACGATGTTCCTCGAGAGCATGTTCCCCGGTATCGCGATGCAGGCCGTCCTCGGCACGCTCGTGGTCTTTGGTGTGACGCTGGCGCTGTTCAAGAGCGGCAAGGTACGCGCCACTCCGAAGGCGATGAAGTTCTTCATGATCGCGATGATCAGCTACGCGGTCTTCTCGCTGGTGAATCTCGGACTGATGATCTTCGGCGGAACGAGTGGCATGTTCGGTCTGCGGAGCCAGGGCATCCCGGGAACCGCCGGCATGTTCGGCTTCGAGCAGGGCATCCCCTTCGGACTCGTGATCGGCCTGCTCGCGATCGGCCTCGCAGCCTTCTCGCTGATCGTCGACTTCACGTCCATCAGCGAGGGCGTCCGTCAGGGTGCCGCTCAGAAGTACTCGTGGACGGCGGCGTTCGGCCTCACCGTCACCTTGATCTGGCTCTACGTGGAGATCCTCCGCATCATCGCCATCGTTCGCGGCAGCAGCGAGTAACTGCGCCTCGACTAGTCATCACGATGAAGGACCCGCAGCCTCCAGGCTGCGGGTCCTTCTTCGTCGACGCGACGCTCATCTTTCGGCGTCGAAGGTACCGACGCTCCGACCCTGCCGACGTCATCCCGTCCCTATGACGCGGTCGTAGGGGCGCGGGATCGGCCTCAGGCGATGCGCGCGGCTCCCGCTCCGGGGAGCACGCTGAAGACGCCAGGGGCGCGGAAGCCCGCTACTGCGAAGGCATGCTCCACGGCCGCGCGGATGCCGGGGACGTCGCCCACCTTCGCGAGCGCTATGGCGGATCCACCGAAACCGCCGCCCGTCATGCGCGCACCGATCGCCCCGGCGTCCAGGGCGGCGTCGACGGCGGTGTCGAGCTCCGGACAGGAGATCTCGAAGTCGTCGCGCATCGAGGCATGACTCGCCACGAGCAGCGAGCCGAGATCGGCCGGACCCTTGGTGCTCAGCACCTTCACGGCGTCCTCGACCCGGGCGTTCTCCGTGACGATGTGCCGCACGCGTCGGAAGGTCTCCTCGTCCAGCACGCCCGTGGCCTCCGCGAGGTCCTTGACCGACAGGTCGCGGAGTGCGGGGACCTGCATCAGTTCGGCGCCGAGTTCGCACGAGCGTCGCCGCGCCGCGTACCCGCCGGTGGCGTGGGAGTGGCTGACGCGGGTGTCGATGACCATGAGTTCGAGCCCTGCCCCCTCGAGGTCCAGCGGCACGAGGCGTGACTCCCCGGACCGGCAGTCGAGGAACACGGCGTGACCGGCTTCGCCGAGGAGGGACGCCGACTGGTCCATGATCCCGGTAGGCGCGCCGACCATGCGGTTCTCAGCGACCTGGCCGATGACGGCGAGGTCCCGGCGTGAGACGTCCGCGCCGGAGAGCTCGCTCGCCGCGACCGCGACGGAGCACTCGAGGGCCGCCGACGAGGAGAGCCCGGCGCCGACGGGGACGGTGGAGTCCACGAGGATATCCAGGCCGGGGCAGCGGTGCCCCGATTCCTCCATGGCCCAGAGGACGCCCAGGGGATACGCGGCCCATCCGTCCACGGACCCCTCTGTGAGCTCGTCGAGGTCCGCCGTCACGGGGGCGTCGTCGGGCGTGACCATCGAGGCCACCCGGACGATCCGGTCCGGGCGGCGCGCGACGGCGACGGTGGTGGAGTGCTGAATGGCGAACGGCAGGACGAAGCCGTCGTTGTAGTCGGTGTGCTCGCCGATCAGGTTGACGCGGCCGGGAGCTGCCCAGAGCCCGTCCGGTTCCCTGTCGAAGCGCTCGGTGAAGGCCGACGCGAGGTCGAGGGGCGTGGTGTTCATGGCTGGTCCTTCCGGGTGGCGGGGGAAGCCGCGCGGAGGGCGTCCGCGACCTTCTCCGGGGTGGTGTCGTTGACGAAGGCGCCCATGGCGGCCTCGGAGCCGGCGAGGAACTTCAGCTTGTCGGCGGCCCGGCGGGGCGACGTGAGCTGGAGGTGCAGGTAGCTGGCGGGACGCAGGACGTCGTCGACGGGCGCCTGCTGCCACGCCGCGATGTACGGGGTGGGGGTGGGGTAGAGCGCGTCGAGCCTGCCGAGCACGTCGAGGTAGACGGTGGTCAGTTCGTCACGCTCCTCGCCGGTCAGGCCCGCGAGGTCCGCCACCTGGCGGTGGGGGACGAGGTGCACCTCGAGCGGCCAGCGCGCGGCGAAAGGGACGAATGCGCTGAAGTGTTCGCCTTCGAGGATCATGCGGTCGCCGGATCCCCGCTCGGCGGCCAAGGCGTCACCCATGAGGGTCCGCGTGCCGTCGGACGCCTGGTGGAACTCGAGGGCGCGTGCGGCGAGCGTCGCGGCGCGCGGCGGGATGAACGGGTAGGCGTAGATCTGCCCGTGGGGGTGGAGCAGGGTGACGCCGATGTCCGCACCGCGGTTCTCGAAGCAGAACACCTGCTTGATCCCGGGCAGGGCCGAGAGCGCTTCGGTCCGCTGCGCCCAGGCGTCGACGACGGTCCGTGCGCGCTCGGGACTCAATGATCCGAAGGAGCCCTCGTGCGCGGGGTCGAAGGCCACGACCTCGCAGCGGCCGTACGCCGTCGTCGTCGTGCCCCACGGCGGGGTGTCCGGCAGGACGCCGAGATCGGGGCCGAAGGAGGAGAACCTGTTCTCGAACACCACCACCTCGTAGTCCGCGGCAGGTACCTCCGAGAGGTTGCCGGGCGTGGTGGGGCAGAGCGGGCACTGATCGGCCGGCGGGAGGTGCGTGCGGCTCTGCCGGTGGGCCGCGACGGCGATCCACTCACCCGACAGGGCGTCGTAGCGCGCGGTGCCGGCGGGCCCGCGTGGCGGGAGGCCGCGAAGGTCCACGAGGTCCGCGGACGCGTGGCGCGCGGCGTTCTCGGCGGACGCGTCGAAGTAGATCAGCTCCCGTCCGTCGGAGAGCCTGGTGGGCGTGATGTGGGTCATGACGGGTCCTCGGGGGTCGGGGCGGGCACGGGTTCACGGATGATGCGGGTGAGGGCGGTGTAGCTGTCCGGCGGTCTGCGGTCGGTGACGAGGGCGGAGCTCGCGGAGAGGTCCTCGACCCGCGCCAGGCTGACGACGCCGAGTTTGCTGGCGTCGGCGAGGACCACCAGCTGCGCGCAGGTCCGCGCGAAGGCGCGGTTCGTCTCGGCCTCGGCGAGGTTCGGCGTCGTGATCCCGGCGTCGGGGTCAACGCCATGGGCGCCCATGAAGCAGAGGTCGGCCCGCAGCGAGGAGATGGTTGCGGTGGCCAGCGGGCCCACCAGGGCCTTCGACGGCGTGAGTTCACCGCCCGAGACCAGCACGTGCGGGGCATTCCCTGGCCGGGCCTCGGTGCGGAGCCGGTGGAGTTCGTCCGCGAGCGGCAGCGAGTTCGTGATCACGGTGAGTCCGTCGATGCGCGCCAGGAGCGGGGCGAGGGCGTACGTGGTGGTGCCGCCGGTGATGGAGACCGTCATGCCCGGCGCCAGCAGCGACACCGCGGCCTCGGCGATGAGCCGCTTCGCCTCGCTCCCGCGGTGCCGGTTGACGTCGAACCCCGCCTCGACGGAACTGAGGGAGCCCGGTCTCACGGCACCCCCGTGGACACGGAGGAGTGCTCCGCGACCCTCGAGGACGTCGATGTCGCGGCGGATGGTCATCTCCGACACCCCGAGGGAGGTCGCGAGGCCGCTGACCCGGACGGCGGGCTCCTGGGCGAGCAGATCGAGGATCGCCGCATGGCGCTGCGCGGCAAGCATGCTTCGGCCTCTCGTCGATTCGAACACTTCCTACCTCAAACGAACAAAAAATACCACAGGCGCGGAGGCGGGTGGCAGCAGTAACATCGGCCCATGACCTCGCCCTCTGCGCTACCGGCAAGCGGACACAACCACACCCTCACGGCGGGCCCGGCCCGCGCCGTCATCGCGAGCCTCGCGGCCGCTCTGCGTTCCTACGAGCACGGGGGAGTGGCCCTCACCGAGACCTGGGGCGACGACGACATCCCCGTGGGCGGCAGCGGGATCCTGCTGGCTCCCTGGGCCAACCGCGTGGCGGGTGGACGCTGGGTGCTCGACGGCGTGGACCAGCAGCTCGACATCACCGAGCCCTCGAAGGGGAACGCCACCCACGGGCTCCTCCGCAACACCGGGTACCACGCGGCGGACGTCGGGACCTCGCACGTGGTCCTCGAGGCGGAGATCTTCCCCCAGCACGGCTACCCGTTCCACCTCCTGCACCGCGCCACGTACCGGCTCACCGAGGAGCAGCTGACCGTCACGCAGGAGCTCACCAACCTGTCGGCGGCCGCCGCACCGTTCGCCCTCGGAGCCCACCCGTACCTGAAGATCTCCGACGTCCCCACCGAGGACCTCACCCTGACCGTGCAGGCGGCCACGGTGTTCCGGACCGACGAGCGCTCCATCCCCACCGGATCCGAGGCGGTGTCCGGCGATCTCGACCTCCGGGACGGCCGGCGCATCGGTGACATCGAGTTCGACGCCGCCTTCACCGACATCACACCGGCCGACGGGCGGTACCGCCACGTGCTGTCCGCACCGGACGGCCGCAGTGTGACGCTCTGGGCCGAGGAGGCGTTCGCCTTTATCCACGTCTACGTGAGCACCATCTACCCCGGGGTCGAGAAGGCCGTCGCCGTCGAACCGATGACGGCGCCCGCCGACGCCCTGAACTCCGGCCGGGGGCTGAGATGGCTGGAACCCGGCGCGTCCTTCTCGGCGACGTGGGGGATACTGCCAGCTCTGGGGTAGCGGAGCGGGGGCTCCTCTGTGGAAGGATTGCCCCATGCAGCGTCTCCCCGGAGCGAAGTCCCGACGCGCCCTCCAGCGTGTGGTGCGTCGTGGTGCCGACGCACTGGTGGCTCCGCTCCCGGAGCAGCCGCCCGGCATCCGCCAGACGCAGCGACACGACGCCGTGGTCGATGTCCAGGACCCCGACGTCCCGTTCGCCCTGAGGGTCGCGGCGTCCTGGTCCTGGCGCGTCGGTCTCGTGATCGCCGTGGGCGGGGTCCTCATCTACCTCCTCAGCCAGATCTCCCTGCTGGTCATCCCGCTCATGGTCGCGGGCCTCCTGGCCGCCCTCCTCATGCCGATCAGGAACCTGCTGCATCGTCGCCGGATGCCGAACGGTGCCGCCGTCGCCATCACGCTCATCGCGTTCTTCGGCGTCATCGCCGCAGCCCTCACGCTCGTCGGCAGCCAGCTGGCCATGGGCTTCGCCAGCCTGTGGGGCCAGGCGCGGGCCGGCGTGCAGCAGCTCCTCGACTGGCTCTCGCAGGGTCCGCTCCAGCTCACCGGCGCGGAGGTGGACCAGTACCTCCAGGATCTCGGTGACGCCGCGCAGAGCAACAGCGCGTCGATCCTGAACGGGGCGCTCTCCTTCGGCACGACGGCGGGGCACGTGGCCGCGGGCGCCCTCCTCACCGTCTTCGCCCTGATCTTCTTCCTCCTCGACGGCGGCAGGATCTGGCGTTTCGCGGTGGGGCTCGCCCCCGCTCGCGCGCGGGCGGCCGTCGACGGCGCCGGCCGTCGCGGCTGGATGTCGATGGCCAGCTACGTCCGCGTCCAGATGCTCGTGGCGGCCGTCGACGCGATCGGCATCGGTCTCGGTGCCTTCGTGATCGGGGTCCCGCTCGCCCTACCGCTCGGCGTCCTCGTATTCCTCGGCTCCTTTGTCCCGATCGTCGGCGCCCTCGCCACGGGCTCCGTCGCGGTCCTGCTGGCACTCGTCGCGAACGGCTGGGTCAATGCCGTCGTCATGCTCGTGATCGTGCTCCTCGTGCAGCAGCTCGAGGGCCACATCCTCCAGCCGCTCATCATGGGCCCCGCCGTCGCGCTGCACCCCCTCGCAGTCGTGCTCGCGGTGGCCGGCGGGACGTTGCTCGCTGGCGTGCCGGGGGCCCTGTTCTCCGTGCCGCTGCTGGCGGTGCTCAACACGTCGATCCGGTACATCGCGCACCGGGCGTGGGAGTACGACCCGGTGGTGGCCGCGGCAGGCTGGCCCGGTACGGCGTCCGGTTCCGGGATTAGCGGGCCGGCGACGGCGGAGGGTTCCACCTCCCCGTCGTCGGCCGGCCCCCAGGAACCTCACGACACCCTCACCAGAGAGATCACCCAGTGACCGAGCAGACCATCGCCCCGCCCCTCGAGCCCGCAGCGCTCGACCCCTCCGCCACGCGCCCCCCCGAGCTTCCCGTCACGCTCGCCGACGTCGAGGCCGCCCACCGCACGCTCGAGGGTGTCATCGCCCGCACGCCCATCGAGCAGTCACGCGCCCTCGGCCGGCTCACCGGCTCGACCGTCTCCCTGAAGTGCGAGAACCTCCAGCGCGCGGGCTCCTTCAAGGTCCGCGGTGCCTACAACCGGATGGCGAAGCTCGACGCCGCCGAACGCGCGCTCGGTGTGGTCGCCGCCTCCGCCGGCAACCATGCGCAGGGTGTGGCGGTCGCCGCCGCGCGCCTCGGCATCTCCGCGCGCATCTACATGCCGCTCGGCGTCGCGCTCCCGAAGCTCGCCGCGACCCGCGGCCACGGTGCCGAGGTGGTGCTGCACGGGCACACGGTGGACGAGGCGCTCGCCGAGGCGAAGCGCTACGCCGACGAGACCGGCGCCGTGTTCGTGCACCCGTTCGACGACGTCGACGTGGTGGCGGGACAGGGCACCATGGGCCTCGAGATCCTCGAGCAGGTCCCCGACGTCGACACCATCCTCATCGGCGTCGGCGGTGGCGGGCTCCTCGCGGGGGTCGCGGTGGCCGTCAAGGCGCGCGCCCGCGAGCTCGGGCGCACCATCCGCGTCATCGGGGTGCAGGCCGAGAACGCGGCCGCCTACCCGCCGTCCCTCGCGGCCGATGCACTGGTGCCCCTCACGAAGGTCTCGACCATCGCGGACGGCATCGCCGTGGGCAGGCCCGGGCAGCTGCCTTTCTCGATCATCCGTGAACTGGTCGACGACGTCGTCACGGTGAGCGAGGACTCGCTCGCGCGGGCGCTCATCTTCCTCCTCGAGCGCTCCAAGATGGTGGTGGAGCCCGCGGGTGCCGTGGGCGTCGCCGCGCTCCTCGACGGGAAGCTCACCGAGAACGGTGCCGACCCCGGCAACACCGTGGTGGTGCTCTCCGGCGGCAACATCGATCCCATGCTGATGCTCAAGGTCATCCAGCGCGGTCTGGCCGCGGCGGGCCGCTTCCTCGTGGTCCGCATGCTGCTCGACGACCGCCCCGGATCCCTCGCGACCATCTCCAGGATCATCGCGGAATCGGACGCCAACGTCACCGGCGTGGACCACACGCGGGTGGGCGGCTCGATCAGCATGGGAGACGTCGCGATCACCATCAACATGGAGACGAAGGGCGACGCGCACTGCGAGGAGGTCCTCAGTGCCCTCCGCGCGGAGGGCTTCCAGCCGGTCGTCATCCGGGGCTGACCCGTGGCGGAGACGTCGCTGGCGCGCCGGGCCCAGGGCGGCCTGGTCGCCGTCGTGGGACTGGTGGCCCTCATGTGGGGCGTCTTCGTGCTTGACCTCGTGCTCGGCGGACTACTTGTCAGGACGGTCGGAATCGTCCCGCGGAGATCGGACGGGCTCGACGGCGTGCTCTTCGCGCCGCTGCTGCACGGGGGAGTGGAGCACCTGGCGAGCAATTCGCTGCCCCTGCTCGTCCTGGGTTTCCTGGCGTTCCTCGAGGGCGTGAAGCGGTTCGTGCTGGCGCTCGGCATCAGCTGGCTGGCCTCGGGCCTCGGTACCTGGGCGTTCGGCGGAGGGCTGACCATCGGGGCGTCGGGCGTGGTGTTCGGCCTGTTCACCTACCTGATCACACGCGGCTTCTACAACCGGGACTGGCGTCAGATCCTCCTCGCCGTCGTCCTGTTCGCGGCCTACGGATCGATCCTGTGGGGCATCCTGCCCACCGTCGGCTCGAACATCTCGTGGCAGGCGCACCTCTTCGGGGCGCTCGGGGGTGTGCTCGCGGCCTTCCTCCTCAGACGACGACGGCCCGCCCCCGGAGGGACGGGCCGTGCAGCTGCGGACCTCTAGCGGCTTTCAGCCGACGTACGGGGTTGCCGAGATGATCTCGACGGTGATCTGCTTGCCGTTGGGGGCCGTGTAGGTCACCGTGTCGCCCGCTTTCCGGCCCTGGATGGCCGCGCCGAGCGGGGACTTCTCGCTGTAGACGTCCACGGTGGTGTCGCCGGCCACCTCGCGGCTGCCCAGCAGGAAGTTCTCGACGTCGCCGGCGATCTTCGCGGACACCATCATGCCCGGCTCCACCACGCCGTTGTCCGCGGGGGCTTCGCCGACGTGGGCGTTGTTGAGCAGGTGGGTGAGCTGGCGGATCCGGGCCTCGGACTTGCCCTGCTCCTCCTTGGCGGCGTGGTAGCCGCCGTTCTCCTTGAGGTCACCCTCGGAGCGTGCCTGCTCGATCCTCGCGACGATCTCCGTGCGTCCTGGGCCCGAGAGGTGCTCGAGCTCGCTCTTCAGGCGGTCGTAGGATTCCTGCGTGAGCCAGGCGGCGGCGGGTGCGCTGTTCGTGGACACGGCGTTACTCCTTCGGTTCGGCTCCCACCACCGGGGTGGGGGCTCTCGGTCACTCCGCCGGTGGTGCGGGACGCCCCGTCCTCCGGCAAGCAAACACCCCGCCTCAT
Source organism: Arthrobacter sp. TJ-266 (assembly GCF_058269115.1). Lineage (NCBI taxonomy): Bacteria > Bacillati > Actinomycetota > Actinomycetes > Micrococcales > Micrococcaceae > Arthrobacter > Arthrobacter sp. TJ-266. The sequence goes on along the minus strand of NZ_JBZCNC010000004.1, from coordinate 170,804 downwards.
GGGACCGGCGAACCGGTGCTCGCGCGAAGCGGGGCGATACGTATCCCCTCATTCTAGGGGCGCAGTGGCGAGAACCCAAGAAGGGCCGCGGTCAGTCCTCCACGATCCAGCAGGCGTTCACGCCCCCGGAGACGGCGGGGGCGTCGGTGCGCAGGTCCGTCCGGTGTGCGGTGGTGCCTCCAGCGTCCTGGCCGTCCTCGGACGTGCTCGGTCCGATGGTGACGACCTTCCAGCCCACCACCGCGTAGTTCTCGCTGAGCGCCTGCACCGCGCACTGCGCCGTGGCCGCCGGGTCCTTCGTCACCTCGAAGTCGACGCTCGCACGGCCGTTCTCCGCGAGGGAGAAGCCGACGTCCTTGGAGGACACGTCGGGGCTCCCGGTGGTGAGCGCCACGGCAGCGACGGCGGCGACGGCGGCAAGCATGACCGCGATGACGAGGAGGCGCACGCGCCCCATCGGCTTCCTCGGCTTGGGGGTGCCGTAGCGAGTGGCTATTCTTGGGGGTGGCGTACCGACGGAACTCACGTCCCCATTTTAGCGCCCTATCCTCGACAGCCCGTCCGGCCGCCGAACCCGCCCGATCTTCTCCCCAGAGCCAGGAGCACGTGTTGCCGAACCAGGATTCCTCCCGCACGTCCCACGAGGGCTTCCGCCTCCTCGCGGTGCATGCCCACCCGGACGACGAGTCGAGCAAGGGTGCCGCCACCATGGCCGGGTACGTCGCCTCCGGCGCCGAGGTCATGGTCGCCACCTGCACGGGTGGCGAGCGCGGTGACATCCTCAACGCCGCCATGAACGACGATCCTCACGGCAAGCGCGATCTCTCGGGACTCCGCCGCATCGAGATGGCACGGGCCGTGCAGGAACTCGGGATCCAGCACCGGTGGCTCGGCTTCACCGATTCGGGTCTGCCGGAGGGCGACCCTCTGCCGGACCTGCCCTTCGGATGCTTCGCGCTGCAGCCCCTCGAACGCGCCGCGGCCCCCCTCGTCAAGCTCGTCCGCGAGTTCCGTCCGCACGTGATCATCAGCTATGACGAGAACGGTGGCTACCCGCACCCGGACCACATCATGGCGCACCGCGTCACGGTGGAGGCGTTCGAGGCGGCGTCCGACCCCGCGCGGTACCCCGGCACGGGAGACGCCTGGAGCGCGTCCAAGCTGTACTACGACCGCGCCTTCAACCCGGAGCGCTTTCAGGCCCTGCACTTCGCGCTCGAGGAATCCGGCCTGCAGTCGCCGTACGCCGAGAGGCTCGCGCAGTGGCTGGAGGCCGACGCCGAGGGGCATCAGCCGCCCGTCCCCACGCACCCCACCACCACGCAGATCGACGCGGGCGAGTTCTTCGGGCACCGCGAGCGCGCCCTGCTCGCCCACCGTACGCAGGTGGATCCCGAGGGCTTCTTCTTCGCCGTCTCCGTGGAGATGCAGCGGAAGGTCTGGCCGTGGGAGGACTACTCGCTCATCACGTCCCGGGTGGAGTCACCCCTCCCCGAGAGCGATTTCTTCACGGGGATCACCCCCTGATCCGCGATACGGCCTGACCAGGGCCCGCACGGGCGCCGGAGGTTTCTCCGTGCGGTTCTTCTATGCCGCGTAGAATTACGACGGAGTGCCGCCCCGTGCGGGCGGCGTCCCTCTTGATCCACACGGGCTGAGCAGTCTGAATGGTCGGACCGACGGTTCCTGGAAAACAACGGTAGAAAGTGGTGCGCGTGTTCGCTTCCCTCAGTCTCGCCGCGGCGGTGACGCCGTCCGGTGATCCGACGCTGAAGCCGGGCCTCGACCCGGCGTCCGTGACTCCCGGCACCCTGGGGTTCCTCGCGACCCTCTTCATCGTTGTGATGGTGATCTTCCTGATCCGCGACATGGTGAAGCGTGTACGTCGCGTGCGTTACGCGGCGGAGGTGGAGCAGGCGAGGGACCTGCGGAACCGGGGCGGTACCGGCGAGGTGCCGGTGTCCTCGGACAGCCCCGCGGAGGATCGCACCGTCCTCCGGACCGACGCAGGCGCGGACGCCGGCCCGCAGACGAACGGCGATCGGCTGGACGTTCCGCGCCCCGGCGGCTCCCACGGACCGGACAACCGCTGGCCTGACCACCGCTGACCGGACAACCGCTGACCGGACAACTGGGGACCGGATGAGTGCCGACCGGATGCCTGCCGACCGGATCTCATCCGGACCGGTTGCGGAGGTCGGGGTGCCTCAGGTGCCGGCGGGGTGCAGCACGGCGATCATGATCGCGATGAAGTGAGCGGCGAACGCCGCGACGGTGAAGGCGTGGAAGAGCTCGTGGAAGCCGAACACGCGCAGGGAGAAGTTGGGCCGCTTGATGCCGTAGAAGACGGCGCCGGTGATGTAGAGGACGCCGCCCACGCAGATGAGGACGGCTGCGGGGACGTTCGCGGCGAAGAAGTCCGGCATGTAGAACACGGACCCGAGGCCGAGCGCCACGTAGATGGGGACGTAGAGCCACCGCGGCGCCTCGACCCACAGGTTGCGGAAGAGGACTCCCGCCACCGCGCCGCCCCAGATGATCCAGAGCAGGGTCTCCGCCTTGTCGCGGTCGAGCAGGGCCCACGCGAGCGGGGTGTAGGAGCCCGCGATGACGAGCATGATGTTCGTGTGGTCGAGGCGCTTCAGCACCACCCGGACGCCCTCGCTCCACGTACCGCGGTGATAGACGGCGCTCACGCCGAACAGCAGCACCCCCGTCAGCGCGTAGATCGCCGATGCCACCTTCAGGCCCGGCGTGGGTGCGAGGGCGACGAGGACGATCCCGGCCGCGACGGCCAGCGGTGCGGCGACGGCGTGGATCCACCCGCGCCAGAGCGGTTTGGTGGCGAGCGCTTCGGCGAGCGGACCGGCAACCGCGTCCACGGGCCCGCCCAGATCGCTCCGACCCGTCCCGTCGCCGTCGGTCGGACCCGGGACGGCGGCTGGGCGGCGCGAGCTCATGCCCGGAATTCTAATCCACCAGGAGCACGGGAACTGCTTCCGGGCTCCGCTGGTCACAGTGGAGCGGACCGTCTCTTCAGCCCTTCATCACAGGTGCTGCCGGTACGGTATGAGGAGTCAGACGGGACGAACGTCCCGCACCATGGAGTCCCGGGTTCTCGCGGGGCGGAGCAGGGAGGGCGGCCGGGCGTGACGTGGAACTTCCCAGAGGTCGGCTACAGCTTCTACGAGCGCAGGCTGCAGCGAAACCTCGCGCCCGAGCGCATCCCGCACCACATCGGCGTGATGGTGGACGGCAACCGGCGATGGGCCAGGCTCGCGGGAGCACCGACGAGCCACGGACACCAGGCGGGAGCGGACAAGATCCACGAGTTCCTGGGCTGGTGCGAGGAACTCGGGGTGGACGTCGTTACGCTCTACATGCTCTCGACGGACAACATGGGGCGGCCCCAGGAGGAGATCGACCAGCTGCTCGGCATCATCGCCGACACCCTCGACCGCCTCGGCGAGAGTAACCGCGTGAGAGTACAACCCGTGGGTGCCCTGGACCTCCTGCCCGACGACCTCAGCACGAAGCTCGTGGACCTCGCCGCGCACACCGAGAAGATCGACGGCCTCCACGTGAACGTGGCGGTCGGCTACGGGGGTCGCCGCGAGATCGTCGACGCCGTGAAGGAGCTGATGCGCGATTCCGCCTCGAAGGGGATGTCGCTCGAGACCCTCGCCGAGGAGCTCACGGACCAGCACATCTCGTCTTTCCTCTACACCCGCGGGCAGCAGGACCCCGACCTCGTGATCAGGACGTCGGGGGAGCAGCGGCTCTCCGGGTTCCTCATGTGGCAGAGCGCCTACAGCGAGTTCTACTTCTGCGAGGCCCTCTGGCCCGATTTCCGCCGCGTGGACTTCCTCCGGGCGCTCCGTGACTTCGGGCGCCGGCAGCGGCGCTTCGGCTCCTGAGAGTTCATCAGGCCTTAACATCCGACACGCGGAAAACCCCTGCGCCGCCGCGGACGACGGCGTAGGGTCGAGCCATCGACGGCCGTCCAGAGCCGTCGACGGAAGGCCGCTGATGACGCCGACGGTGCTGACAGGCATCTCGTACGAGTCGGGGAGGCCGCGCCCGGCCTCCAGGCCGGAACGTCCCACCCCAACCCTACGAATTCGGGGTGGGTTCACCCCGGAGCGGAGTCCACGTGGCAACACTCAGCAGCACCCGCCAGCAGGCCGCCCGTCCCGCCGCCCTCGGCGCCGATGACCCGTCCGCAGCACCTTCGGGCCGTCGCAGCTACGTCATCGACACCTCCGTCCTGTTGTCGGACCCGCGGGCGATCCTGAGGTTCGCCGAACACGAGGTGATCCTCCCGGTGGTCGTCATCACCGAGCTCGAGGGCAAGCGACACGATCCCGAGCTGGGCTACTTCGCCCGGAAGGCGCTGCGGCTGCTCGACGACCTGCGCGTGGCCAACGACGGCCTCGACAGTGACGTCCCCCTCGGTGACGAGGGCGGGACGCTGCGGGTGGAGCTCAACCACGTCTCCGCCGAGGTGCTGCCGGTGGGCTTCAGGAGCGGGGACAACGACTCCCGGATCCTCGCCGTCGCCAAGAACCTGGCCGTCGAGGGTCACGACGTCACGGTGGTCTCCAAGGACCTCCCGATGCGCGTCAAGGCCTCCGCGATGGGGCTCCGCGCCGACGAGTACCGCAACGAGTTCGTGAAGGATTCGGGCTGGACCGGCGTGGCCGAGATCGACGCCACCGTGGAGGAGGTCGACGCCCTCTACGACCACGAGGCCGTCTTCACCCCGGCGGGCGCCGAGCAGCCCGTGAACACCGGCGTCATCATGCTCTCGCCACGCGGTTCGGCCCTGGGGCGCGTCGGCGCGGACAAGCACATCCGGTTGGTGCGCGGCGACCGCGACGTGTTCGGGCTGCACGGCAGGTCCGCGGAGCAGCGGCTGGCGATCGATCTCCTCATGGACCCTGAGGTCGGCATCGTGTCCCTCGGTGGCCGTGCCGGCACGGGCAAGTCCGCGCTGGCCCTGTGCGCGGGCCTCGAGGCCGTGCTCGAGCGCCGGGAACACCGCAAGGTGGTGGTCTTCCGGCCGCTCTACGCCGTCGGCGGCCAGGAGCTCGGATACCTGCCCGGCAGCGAGAGCGAGAAGATGAACCCGTGGGCGCAGGCCGTCTTCGACACGCTCGGCGCCCTCGTCTCCCAGGAGGTCGTGGAGGAGGTCATGGATCGCGGCATGCTCGAGGTGCTCCCTCTGACCCACATCCGCGGCCGCAGCCTCCATGATTCCTTCGTGATCGTCGACGAGGCGCAGTCGCTGGAGAAGAACGTGCTGCTGACAGTGATGAGCCGCATCGGGCAGAACTCGAGGATCGTCCTCACGCACGACGTCGCGCAGCGCGACAACCTGCGGGTGGGGCGGCACGACGGCGTGGCCGCCGTCGTCGAGACCCTCAAGGGGCACCCGCTCTTCGGTCACGTGACCCTGACGAGGTCGGAGCGCTCGCCGATCGCGGCTCTCGTCACCGATCTGCTGGAGGGTGCGGAGATCTGACCGGCGGGAGCGCACCCGCGTCGGCCGACCGGGTGCGCGCCGGGCGCCGCCGTCCTCGCGGCGGCGTCGTCATCGTCCACAGGACCATGACGGCGGTGAGTGCTGCCGGACGACCTGGGCTAGCGTGAACTCGTGACCGCCGTCCTCGCCCGCTACCTGCAGGACGCACCCGCGGCGGCGGCGCTGCTGGTCCTCGCGCTCACCGGGTTCCTACTCGTCGGGGCGCGCTTGGCCGTCATCGATGCCCGTACGCACCGACTGCCGGACCGGATCGTGCTGCCCTCCTATCCGGCGGCCGCCCTGCTCCTCGGAGCAGCAGCCGGCGCCGCAGGGGAGTGGGAACGCCTCGCAATCATGCTCGGCGGGGCAGCGGCGCTCCTCGCGGGTTTCGCCGCCCTGCATCTGGTGAACCGGCGCGGGCTCGGTCGCGGGGACGTCAAGCTCGCGGGGGTCCTCGGCCTCTACCTGGGCTTCGTCGGGTGGCCCGCCGTCTGGTGGGGACCGTTCCTCGCGGTGGTGCTGGGCGGGCTGTGGAGCCTGGCCCTCGTCCTGGCGCGGCGCGCCTCGCTCACCTCGCGCATCGCGTTCGGGCCGTTCCTCCTCCTGGGCACAGCGCTCGCGCTCGCCGTACTACGCTGATCCGCATGCCCACGCCCGACTTCGTCCTCGCGCTCCGCCGGAAGATCGGCCATGACCCGCTCTGGCTTCCCGGTGTCGGCGGTGTGGTGTTCGACGACGACGGCCGGGTGCTCCTCGGTCAGCGTGCCGACAACGGTGCCTGGACCATCATCACCGGGATGGTGGAGCCAGGAGAGGAACCCGCCGTCGCCCTGCGCCGGGAGGTCGAGGAGGAGACCGGTGTCGTCGTCGAGGTGGAGCATCTGCTGGACACCGGCGTCGTCGGCCCGATCACGTTCCCGAACGGGGACGTGTGCACGTTCCTGACCCTCGACTTCCGGTGCCGCGCGATCAGCGGGACGGCGCGCGTCAACGACGACGAATCACTCGACGTGCGCTGGTTCACCCTCGACGACCTGCCGGAGCTCAACCCCCGACACCTGGCGCTCGTGCGCGGCGCCCGGGAGTTCGACGGCAGGACCCGCTTCGTCTCCTGACGACGCGGCCGTCCTCAGGTGCCGGAGCCGCCGCTGTCCGCGGACCCACCGCGCGAGGCCTCCGCTGCTGCGGGCACCTTCGAGGTTTCGGAGGCGGACGTCGTCGTGCCCGCCATGCGCTCGCGCTCGAGACGGACGGCCTCCTCGCCGCCGATGGCCTCGCCCCGGGCCACCATGCCGGAGGTCTCGGACAGGGGGATCTCGCGCAGCAGCAGCGCCAGCACGAGGGCGATCACCAGGAACGGGACGAGGTAGAGGAACACCGGGGCCAGTGACTCCGCGTAGTCGCTCACCACGGCATCCCGCACCTGGTCCGGCAGGGCGTTCAGCGCGGCAGGGTCGAGGGTCGACGTCGCCTCGCCGGCAGCCTCCGGGCTCGCGCCGAAGGTGGAGAACGTCCCGTTGAGGCGCTCCGAGAGGCGGCTCGTGAAGATGGCCCCGAACACGGCGACGCCGAGGGAGGCGCCCACCTCGCGGAAGTAGTTGTTGGTGCTGGTCGCGACGCCCACCATGGTCGGCGCGACCGAGTTCTGCACCACGAGGACGATCACCTGCATGATGAGGCCGAGACCGGCGCCGAAGAAGAACAGCATGGTGCAGATGACCCAGATGGGTGTGCTCGCGGTCAGCGTGGACATCCAGAGCAGCGTAGCGATCGTCAGGGAGACGCCGACGATGGGGTACCTGCGGTACCTGCCGGACCGCGAGATGGCGATGCCGGAGTAGATCGACGTGCCCATGAGCCCCACGATCATCGGGACGAGGAGCAGGCCCGAGACGGCTGCCGACGTGCCGGAGGCCATCTGCAGGAAGGTGGGCATGAAGGCGAGGGCGGCGAACATGCCGAGGCCGAGCGTGAGGCCGATGCCCGTGCTGGTCACGAAGGTGCGGTTCCGGAAGAGCTCCAGCGGGATGATGGGATCCTCCGCGCGGCGCTCCACCATGACGAAGGCCACGACCGCGAGGACCATGCCTGCGCCGAAGGCCCAGGTGAGCGGGGACGTCCAGCCCTCGGCGGCATCACCGCCGAAATCGGTGAAGAAGATGAGGCAGGTCGTGGCGAGGGAGAGCAGGACCACACCGGCGATGTCGATGCGCTTCGTGGCCTTCTTCGAGGGCAGCCGCAGCGTGAACCAGGCGATCGCGAAGGCCGCGATGCCCACGGGGATGTTGATGTAGAACGCCCAGTTCCAGGTGAGGTGGTCCACGAAGTAGCCGCCGAGCAGCGGGCCCGCCACGGCACTGAGGCCGAAGATGCCGCCGAGGGGGCCCATGTACTTGCCGCGCTCGTTGGCCGGCACGATGTCCGCGATGATGGCCTGCGAGAGGATCATCAGCCCGCCGCCACCCAGACCCTGGATGGCGCGGAAGATCACGAAGGCCCAGAAGTCGGTGGCGAAGGCGCAGGCGATCGACGCGACGGTGAAGAGCGCGATGGCGAACAGGAACAGGTTCCGCCGGCCGAGGACGTCGCCGAACTTGCCGTAGATCGGCATGACGATGGTGGTCGCGAGGAGGTACGCCGTCGTGATCCACACCTGGTGCTCCACGCCGCCGAGCTGACCCACGATGGTCGGCATGGCCGTGGAGACGATCGTCTGGTCGAGGCTCGAGAGCAGCATCCCGGCGATCAGGGCAGAGAAGATGATCCAGATGCGTCGCTGGGTCAGGAGGAGGGGGCCGTCCGGCGCCGTCGTGGAACTCATGCTGGGTCCTGGTTCTCGTTCTGGGAGGTGGGGAAGAGGTAGCGCAGCGCCTCGATGTTCCGTCGGAACACCTCGGCGTAGGTGAGGGTGTTGCCCTCGGCGAAGAACTCGTCGAAGGACCTGCGCGCGAGTCCGCCGAACACGAAGGTGGCGACTCGGGGCACGGGGTGGTCCGCGGGCAGCGCCTCGCGATCGACGATGGCGTCGATCAGGAGCTGGGATCTCGCCTCGGCTCGGGCGAAGAGCTTCGCGAGCAGCTGCGGTTCGCGCTGCAGGACGGCGGACAGGGTCAGGTACTCCTCGCGGGAGATCGCCATCCGATCGCCGAAGTCGGCGATGAGGGCTGTGAGGACCTCCAGCAGCGGGACGGGCTGCTCGGCCCTGCCGGACTCGACGAAGGCATTGAGGAGTTCCTCGGCCCCGGTGTCGTCGGAGTGGCCGAGGACGGCGTCCTCCTTGGTGGGGAAGTAGTTGAAGAACGTCCGGCGTGAGATGCCCACCTGCTCGCACAGGTGGTCCACGGTGAAGCCGCTCAGGCCGCCCTCGAGCGTGAGCCTCCTGGCCTCGGAGACGACGGACGCGCGCGTGCGAAGACGCTTGCGTTCACGTAGTCCCGTGTCCTGGTTCGTTGCACTCGAAGTCACGGAGTACATATTTACACTCTGAGGTCTAGAGTGCAAATTGTTGTTCGGTACAACAGAAAGGGGTGCACCGCGATCGCGGTGCACCCCTTCCGACGACCCTGCTCAGCCCTGCGGGGGCCTCGTCATCGACAGGACGTCGAGGGCGGAATCGAGCTGCTCCTCGGTGAGTTCGCCGCGCTCCACGAACCCGAGGGCGATCACGGCCTCGCGCACGGTGAGCCCCTCGGCGACGGCCTTCTTCGCGATCTTCGCCGCGTTCTCGTAGCCGATGTACTTGTTCAGGGGCGTCACGATCGAGGGGGAGGCCTCGGCGAGGAAGCGCGCGCGCTCCACGTTCGCCGTGATGCCGTCGATCATCCGGTCCGCGGAGACCCGTGTCGAGGTGCTCAGGAGGCGGATCGACTCGAGGACGTTGCGGGCGATCACCGGGATGCCGACGTTCAGCTCGAACGCACCGTTGGTACCGGACCATGCCACCGTCGCGTCGTTGCCGACCACCTGCGCGCAGACCATGATGACGGCCTCCGCGATGACGGGGTTGACCTTGCCGGGCATGATCGAGGAGCCGGGCTGGAGGTCGGGCAGGGCAATCTCGCCGAGGCCGGTGTTGGGGCCGGAGCCCAGCCACCGGAGGTCGTTGTGGATCTTGGTGAGCGAGACGGCGATGGTTCGCAACATGCCGGAGATCTCGACCAGGGAGTCGCGGTTGGCCTGCGCCTCGAAGTGGTCGCGCGCCTCGGTGAGGGGCAGGCCGGTGTCCGTGGCCAGCAGCTCGATCACACGGGCGGAGAAACCGGCGGGCGTGTTGATGCCGGTGCCCACGGCCGTGCCGCCGAGGGGCACCTCGGCCACGCGTGCGAGCGAGGCGTGGATGCGCTCGATCCCGTAGCGGACCTGCGCGGCGTAGCCGCCGAACTCCTGGCCGAGGGTCACCGGTGTGGCGTCCATGAGATGGGTACGGCCCGACTTCACGACGCTGCTGAACTCCGCGGCCTTCCGCTCGAGTGCCTCGGCGAGGTGGGTCAAAGCGGGGACGAGGTCCTTGACGAGCGCGGAGGTCGCCGCCACGTGGACGGAGGTCGGGAAGACGTCGTTCGAGGACTGCGAGGCGTTGACGTGGTCGTTCGGGTGGACCGTCGTCGTGCTGCCCGCCGCTTCGAGCGCGCGGCTGGCGAGGGTCGCGATGACCTCGTTGGCGTTCATGTTGGAGGAGGTGCCGGAGCCGGTCTGGTAGATGTCCACCGGGAAGTCGTCGTCGTACCGGCCGGAGGCGACGTCGTCGGCGGCAGCCTCGATGGCACGTGCACGTTCCTCGTCCAGTACGCCGAGCTCGGCGTTGGCGGTGGCCGCGGCCTTCTTGATGCGTGCGAGGGCCTCGATGTGCGCGCGCTCCAGGCGCGTCCCCGAGATGGGGAAGTTCTCGACGGCGCGCTGGGTCTGGGCGCGGTAGAGCGCGTTGATCGGCACCCTCACCTCACCCATGGTGTCGTGCTCGATGCGGTACTCGCCGGCACCCGCATCCTCACCGCCGGGCGCAGCGCCCGTCGTCGTCGGATCAGGGCTGGCTGCAGGCGATGGAGTCATGCCGCCAATTCTCGCCTTCCGCGCGACACCGCGCCAAATCGGAAGTGCCCTCTCGCACGGGGCCAGTGCCGGACGGACGTGTCAGACGGCGTCGGCGCCCGAGACGAGCACGGCCTTGCCCTCGTCGAGGCTGTAGGAGACACCGATCACCGCGACCGATCCTGACCGCACGGCCTCGGAGATCACCCGCGAACTGTCGGAGAGGCGCTGCGCCGTCTGCCTCGTGTGCTCCACCACGGTGGCATTGACGTCGGTGACGCCTGCGCGCCGGGCCGTGAGGACGGACGGCGTGATGCGCTCCACGAGGTCGCGGATGAAGCCCGCGGGCATCTCACCGGTCTCGACGGCGTTCATGGTGGCGGTGACCGCACCGCAGCTGTCATGACCCAGCACGACGATCAGGGGTACACCGAGCACGCCGACGCTGTACTCGAGCGAGCCGAGCACGGCGTCGTCGATGACCTGCCCTGCCGTCCGGACCACGAAGACGTCACCGAGGCCGAGGTCGAAGATGATCTCGGCGGCGAGACGCGAGTCGGAGCAGCCGAAGACCACCGCGAACGGGTTCTGGTTGCTCACGAGTGAGGCACGGCGCGAGGCGTCCTGGTTGGGGTGCGAGGCGTCCGAGGCGACGAACCGCGCATTGCCCTCCTGCAGGCGCTGCCACGCGGCGGCGGGGGTCAGGCGTTGGGTCACGCGGTCACTGTAGCGTCCCTGGCCGCACGGCCGGTCCTCATGAGCCGTCCGTGTCGGCGGATGACAGGCGCTCGGCCTCCTCGACGGCGTTCTGCCGCACGTCCTCGATGACGGTCTCGCCCATGGTGTCGAACTCCGTGAGCGAGGCCTCGCCGTTGAGGATCACGGTATTGCCGTCCACCTCGGCGGTCAGCACGGTGTCGCCGTTGGGCGCATCGAGCAGCTCCCAGTCGAGCCCGCCGATGGTGCGGGTCCCCGAGACCTGCGCGTCGCCGATCCGCTGCGCCGTCCAGGTGGGGTTGGCGTCGTCGGTCTGGGTCAACTGGATGAACCCGGTGTCCGAGGTCAAGTACCCGACCTCCCAGAAGTCGACGCCGTCGCTGCGGCCCGTGACCCAGCGGGCGTAGTTGGAGGACCAGCCCTCGGGGAGGGCGGGTGCGGCGGGGAGGTACCCGGCGTCGCCGGCCGCCTGGCGCGCGATGGTCTCGACGTCGATGGAGCGCTGGTACGTCTCCGCGGTGTACGTGGGGTTCAGGAAGTAGACGGGCAGCACGACGGCGATGGTGGCGCCGGTGGCGAGCAGCATGCCACGTGCCGTGGAGCTGGCACGCTTCGCCTGGTTCGGCGTCAGCGTGATGGGCGGTGCGTCGTCGTTCAGTTCGGCCTCGAGGCGCGCCGCATCGGCCGCCCGCCGGTCCTCGCCTTGATCAGTCACCCCTCCATTTTCGCCGACGCGGGCCTCTGCGCCTAACCGGCTGCGGAGGTCACCCGACGTCGGCCGGGCATCGGCCGGGCGAAGGGACGCGGAGCGACGCGGCACGACCGCGGCCGGTGTGGAGGACGAAGGTCACAGGGCGCACGCGCGGAGGTCGCGCCTATGATGACATCACGGACTGCCAGGCGCCCGTGCACTGCCCGATGACCTTCGACGATGAGGATAGACGTGCCCAAGAACGCCATGAATGCCCAGTACTCGACGCTCTCACCGGCCCTCGCCGTCGGGGACGACGAGCCGGACCGGAACCTCGCGCTGGAGCTCGTCCGCGTCACGGAGGCCGCGGCGATCGCGGGTGGCCACTGGGTGGGCTTCGGGGACAAGAACCTCGCCGACGGCGCAGCAGTGGACGCCATGCGCTCGCTCCTCCAGACCGTCCACTTCAACGGTGTGGTGGTCATCGGCGAGGGCGAGAAGGACGAGGCGCCCATGCTGTTCAACGGTGAGCGCGTCGGTGACGGCAGCGGCCCGGAGTGCGACGTCGCCGTCGACCCGATCGACGGCACGCGCCTCACCGCACTCGGTATCAACAACGCGCTCGCGGTGCTCGCGGTCGCCGAGCGCGGCTCCATGTTCGATCCCTCCGCCGTGTTCTACATGGAGAAGCTCGTCACCGGTCCCGAGGCCGCGGACATGGTGGACCTGCGCCTGCCGGTCAAGCAGAACCTGCACCTCATCGCCAAGGCCAACGGCAAGAAGGTCAGCCAGCTCAACGTGATGATCCTCGACCGCGACCGCCACAAGCCGCTCATCGAGGAGATCCGCGCAGCCGGTGCGCGCACGAAGTTTATCATGGACGGCGACGTGGCCGGTGCCATCGCCGCCGCCCGGGAGGGCACCGACGTCGACGCCCTCATGGGCATCGGAGGAACGCCCGAGGGGATCGTGGCGGCCTGCGCCATCAAGTCCCTCGGCGGCGTCATCCAGGGCCGCCTGTGGCCCACGAGCGACGACGAGAAGCAGAAGGCGCTCGACGCGGGCCACGACCTCGATCGCGTGCTCTCCACCAACGACCTCGTCACGAGCGACAACTGCTACTTCGCTGCCACCGGCATCACCGACGGCGACCTGCTGCGCGGCGTGCGGTACAGCAAGGACAAGGTGCTCACGCAGTCCATGGTGATGCGCTCGAAGTCCGGCACCATCCGCGTTGTGGACGGCGAGCACCAGGCGCACAAGTGGCAGACGTACGCCCGCGTGCAGGAGTGACCGACGGGCAGGGCCCGGGGCGGCTATAGGCTGGTCGGATGAGTCTTTCCGTGTCCCCCTGCTCCGATTCCGCCCTGTGGGACGCCACCGTCGAAGGCCTGGGCGGCCACCCGCAGCAGCTGTGGGGGTGGGGTCAGACGAAGGCGAAGCACGGCTGGAGCGCCGACCGCGTGCTCGTTCAGGAGGACGGCGTGGTGGTCGGCGCCGCGCAGCTGGTGCTGAAGGCCCTGCCCACTCCGCTGCGCAGCCTCGCCTACGTGCCGCGCGGGCCGCAGACGCTTGCGGGGCGTGAGGTCGACGTCCTGCAGGCCGTGGCCGGGTACGTGCGCGCGGCCCACCGGTCCGTTGCGCTGTCCATCGAGCCCGACTGGGACGCGGACAGCGAGGCGGTGCGGGCCCTGCCCGCTGCCGGCTGGAGGCAGAGCACCAGCACCATCCTGATCGGCCGCACCCTCATCCTGGACCTGCGGCGCTCCGAGGACGAGCTCCTGGCCGACATGACCAAGAAGCACCGGCAGTACATCCGGAAGTCCGGGCGCGAGGGGCTCGTCATCCGCCGCGTACTGCGGAGCGAGCTCGACGCATGCCTCGAGGTGTACCGGCAGACGGCCGAGCGGGCTGAGTTCGGGATCCACGAGGCCTCCTACTACCGCGACATCTTCGACCTCCTCGGCGACGCGTCGCCCGTGTACGCGGCCTTCGAGGGGGAGGACGTCGTCGCGTTCCTCTGGTTGTCGACCACCGGGACCACCTCCTTCGAGCTGTACGGCGGGATGACGGCGGCCGGCGAGCGCCTCCGGGCCAACTACGCGCTCAAGTGGTTCGCCATCCAGGAGATGAAGGCCCGGGGGGTCTCGCGGTACGACTTCAACGGGCTGCTCAACGACGGCGTCTCGAAGTTCAAGATGGGCTGGGCCACGCACGAGAACCAGCTCGCGGGCACCTGGGACCTGCCGCTCTCGCGGTTCTACCCCCTGTTCAGCCGCGCCCTCCCGCTCGCGAAGCGCTCGCTGCAGGTGGCACGCAGCCAAGCAGGCAAGGCTGTTGCCCGCGTGCGTGGAGGGCGGGCCTGACGGCTTTGTCCGGATTGCCGTCAGGGAAGCGCGGGAGCGCTGTCGGGGTGCCTGCGGGCGGCCCTAGAGCGAGGGTGCGCCACCGACCGTGACCGCGAAGGCCAGCACCGGCCCGTCCGTGGCGCCGTGGGTGTCCGCAGCCGGCCTGACCACGAGCGGTGCCTCCCCGGCCCCCACGAACGCGCTGCCCCCACGGGGAACCGTGAGGGTGGCATTGGGAGTGTCCAGGAGGATCGCGCCACTGACTGCGAGGACGACGACGGGGCCGTTCTGCACCACGGCCACATGGGCCGGGGTGACGCTCTCTCCGGGAGGTAGCGGTTGGTCCGCGTCGCCGGCCCCGCGGCCCTGCTCCGCGGCGGCACGGTCGCGGCCCGCGGCAGGGTCCTGGAGAACGATCCGCTGCAGCTGGAACTCGTCGAACGGCGGCCGGTACAGCTCCTGGTCGAGGAGCGTGTACTCCGGGGCGAGGGCCGGTGGCGTCACGGGCTCGAAGACCACGGTGCCGAGCAGCTCGGACGTGTCCACGTGCTTGGGGGTCAGGCCGCCGCGGAGCACGTTGTCGGAGGAGGCCATGACCTCGATGCCGAGACCGCGCAGGTAGGCATGGATGTTCCCGGCGGGCAGGTGGAGGGCCTCGCCGGGACGCAGTGACACCCTGTTGAGGAGCAGTGCAATCAGCACTCCGGGATCGCCCGGGTACTGGTCGTGCAGCTCGGTGATCGTCGCGAGGTCGCGCTGCACGCCGTGCGCGGACGGCGATCCTGCCCCGACGGGCTCCGGGCGGCGCCGGACGGCGGCGGCGACCTCCTCGACCGCTTCCCGTGGCGCCGCGAGGAGTTCCTCGAACGCCGCGCGGAGTGCGTCCTCCCCGCCGACCGTGAGGCGCGCGGCGATGCCGTCCACCAGGGTGTGCGCGGCGGTGCCCGGGGCGACGGCGTCGGTGAGCTCCGCGAACACGGTGGCCGCCTCGGCAGGCGGTCTGAAACCACAGAGCGCGTCGAACGGGGTCAGCGCGTAGATCATCTCGGGCTTGTGGTTGCGGTCGCGGTAGTTGCGGTGCGGGGCGTCCTGCGGCACGCCGGCGGCCTCCTCGGCGTCGTACCCCGCCCCCGCCTGCTCGAGGCTGGGGTGCACCTGCAGTGAGAGCGCCGCGTCGGCGGCGAGCACCTTCAGGAGGTAGGGCAGGCGTCCGTGGTACCGGTGAGCGGCCTCCGATCCGAGGAGCCCCTCGGGGTCCTCGCCGATCACCTCGTCGAGGCGCCTAC
The DNA here is from genome assembly GCF_058269115.1 of Arthrobacter sp. TJ-266. Taxonomy (NCBI): domain Bacteria; kingdom Bacillati; phylum Actinomycetota; class Actinomycetes; order Micrococcales; family Micrococcaceae; genus Arthrobacter; species Arthrobacter sp. TJ-266. The sequence continues at coordinate 155,210 of NZ_JBZCNC010000004.1, read as the reverse complement.
GTGTCCCGTCGGTGTGCACGACGACGGACGGCGAGTCGGGGTGGGCACCCACCCAGAGTTCGGCCTCCGGCCCGCCCGAGGGTTCACGGCCGAGCAGATCGGCGATGGCGCGCTCGGAGCCCCACGCGTAGGGCCGCAGGGTGTTCTCGAGGAGGTACATCGTGGGGTCCTTCGCGGTCGCGGTCGGGTAGTGCGGTGTACGTGCGGTGCGGTGTACGGGTGGCGGAGCCGGCCTGACGCGGGTCGGCTCAGCCCGGTGAGCACTGTCCGTTGTTCCCGAGCAGGTCGCCGAGTGTCGCGTCGTCGCCGATCGTCGCGAGCTCCTGCAGGTATTCCTCGGTGATGCCGTCGCCGGTGACCTGCGCCGGGAGCTGCACGGTGGACCGGACGGCCGAGGGCGTGGTCACGCCGGCCCGCTCGACCTGCAGGGGAGCGGCCGCCGCAGGTTCGGCGAACATGTCCTGCACACGGGTGTGGATCAGATCGATGTCGGGGTAGGTCACGAAGTTCTCGGCCGGCGTCCCGAAGTCGGGTGGGCCGATCGTGAGCCGCCGCGTCTCCTGCCCCTGCGCCTTGAGCGCGAGGTCCACGAAGCTTGCCAGCTGGTCCTGCGGGATGTCCGTCTCCACGATCTGCGTCCCCGCGGCGGCGATGGACTGGAAGCGGGTGAGCACGGTGGCCGGGTCGAGCTGCGCGATCATGGCCTGCTGCACGCACTGCTGCCGCGCGATGCGCTCGTAGTCGGTCACGAACTCGCGGGACCTGGCGTACCAGAGGGCGTGATACCCGTCGAGCGTCTGGACGCCGGGGGCGATCCAGCCGTCGGGCGGGTAGTGACGTATGGGGTCGGTGCCCGGGATCTCGGCGGCCGTGATGGGAACCCAGCCGCCGGCGTCGATCCTGATACCGCCCATGGCGTCCACGAGCTGCTCGAAGCCGTTCATGTCCACGAGCAGGTACGCCTGCACCTCGATGCCGAGCACGCCGCTCGCCGCGTCCATCATCGCCTCGGCGCCGGGGTCCGAGGCCCCCGGGTAGAGGTCGGGGTAGTTCTGTGCCACGTCCGTGTACAGGCTGTTGATGATGCAGGGGTCACCGCAGTTGTAGCCGTCGGGGTAGACGTCCCACAGCGGCGACCCGTCCGCGAACGGCGCGTTCTGGAAGTTCCGCGGGATGCTGAAGGTGACCGTGGAGCCGGTGGAGGCATCCACGCTGATCACCGAGATGCTGTCCGGCCGGCGGCCCGTGCGGTCCTCGCCGGCGTCGCCGCCCATCAGCAGGAAGTTGTACCGGCCGTCCGCGGGGTCGAAGGCCGGGCCGGACTGGAAGATGGACCCCACCGTGGACCGGCCCACGCCGAGGACGTAGGCACCGTAGGCGAGCGAGCCACTGGACAGGAGCATGAGGAGCGCGAGGAATGCCGCCACGAGAGGACGCGCGCCCCGTTCGAGAAGGGGCATCCGGACCAGCCGGAGCGTGTTGACGAACAGCAGGGCCCACGCGACCGCGAGGCCGAGCAGCGCCACGATCAGCAGCAACGACCACCAGCGGTGCGTCACCACGCCCACCACGAGCGTCCGGTTGGTCAGCGCGAGTACCACGCCGAGCACCACGAGGCCCCAGCACGCGAAGGTGGTCCGCAGTGCGCGTCGGCCCAGCCGGCGATCGCCGGCGACCACCTGCGCCGAGCCCGGGAGGAGAAGTGTCATGGCGATCAGCACGAAGGCCCGTTTCGTCCGCACGGCCGGCGAGGCCGACTGCGGGAAGCGCACGGGATCGGTGAGGCCGGCCGGGCCCGAGCCATCGGGTCCCGGGCCGCAGGCGCCGCGCACCTCCGTGCCGGTGATCACGACCGGTCCGCCGTCGACGCCGCGACACGGTGCCGCAGTGCGGCGCCCTTGCCCTCCGCGGTGACGCGGAGCGCGTCGGCGAACTCGGCGAGGCGCAGGCGGAGGGTGGCCGCGGCGTCGTCGGTGCCCGACGCGAGGATGCGCACGGCCAGGAGGCCCGCGTTGCGTGCGCCGCCGATCGAGACCGTCGCCACCGGGATGCCCGCCGGCATCTGGACGATCGAGAGCAGGGAGTCCATCCCGTCGAGGTGGGCCAGCGGCACGGGGACGCCGATCACGGGAAGAGGGGTCACGGATGCGAGCATGCCGGGCAGGTGCGCGGCGCCGCCCGCTCCCGCGATGATGACGCGCAGACCGCGCTCCGACGCGGTCGTGCCGTACTCGAGCATCGCGGCAGGCATCCGGTGGGCGGAGACGACGTCGACCTCGAAGGGGACGGAGAACTCGTCCAGGACGGCCGCCGCGGCCTCCATGACGGGCCAGTCCGAGTCGGAGCCCATCACAAGGCCTACCTGGGCGTGGGTCACAGTGCTCCCTTGAAGTCGTCGGTCAATCCTGCGCTGCCGGGAGCGCGTGGTCACCGTCGCGGAGGAGGGCGGCAACCGTCGTGGCACGGGCGCGGACGTCGGCGAGCGGTTCCCCCGGGCCTGCCAGCACGTTCACGTGGCCGATCTTGCGGCCCGGACGGACGTCCTTGCCATAGACGTGAACTTTAGCCGATGGACCTGAGGACATCGCTGATTGGTAGGCCGCATAGAGGTCCGGGTTCGCTCCTCCCAGCACGTTCTTCATCACGGTGTGCGGGGCGAGGGCGTCGGTGGCGCCGAGCGGGAGATCGAGCACGGCGCGGAGGTGCTGCTCGAACTGGCCCGTCACGGCGCCGTCCATGGTCCAGTGCCCCGAGTTGTGGGGACGCATGGCGAGCTCGTTCACGAGGTACCCGGCGCCGCTGCCCGGTGTCTCGAACAGTTCCACCGCCATCACCCCGGTGACTCCGAGTTCCTCGGCGAGTCGCAGGGCCGCTGCGGTCACCTCCCGGGCGATCCCGGGTGGGAGGTCGGGCGCCGGAGCGATCACCTCGTCGCACACACTGTCCACCTGGATGGACTCGACCACGGGCCAGGCAGCCGCGTCGCCGGAAGGTCTCCGGGCCACGAGGACGGACAGCTCCCGGCTGAAGGGGACGAACTGCTCCACGAGCAGGTCCGCACCCGTGAACCAGGTAGCGGCGTCGTCGAGCTGCTCGGGGCCGCGGAGGACGAGAACGCCCTTGCCGTCGTACCCGCCACGGGGTGTCTTGAGCACCACGGGCCACCCGGTCGTGACGGCGAAGTCGAGGACGTCGGACGCCGAGCGGACCTTCGCCCAGCGCGGATTCGGCAGCCCCAGGCGTTCGACGGCGCTCCGCATCACGAGCTTGTCCTGTGCGTGGATCAGCGCATCCGGTGACGGGTGCACGGCCACGCCGGCGCACTGCAGGTCGGCGAGGAGCTCGCCGGGCACGTGCTCGTGGTCGAACGTCAGGACGTCCACCCCGTCGGCGAAGGCGCGGAGGGTCCCGGCGTCCCGGTAGTCACCTACCTCCGCGTGCGCCACGGCCGCGACGGCGGACACCGCGGGCCCTTCCGCGAGGACGTGCAATCGGATACCGAGTTCGACGGCGGGGCCGGCCATCATGCGTGCGAGCTGGCCGCCGCCGACGACGCCTACTACGGGGAAAGTCACCCTTACAGCCTACTCACGGGGGAGCGGGGGACCGGCCGGGAGCTCCATTCACGGGAACCTGCCAGCCCACGTCCCGAGATTTCCGCGCGGAAGGGGCGGGCGTCGTCGTAAAATAACAGGAACACGCCACGCAATGGGCCGCATGGGTGGCTCGCTCTGCCGGCCCCGATCGCGGTTGGCCCCTGCTGTTCCACGTCCGGCCGGACTCCGAACAGTGCGCTGCGCACGGTGTTCGTCTTCAACAGCGGAGGTAGTCAGTGGCAGCACTCATGGATCGGATCAGGGGCCTCGCCTCGCTGTTCTGGCGCGAGCTCGCGAAGTTCGGCGCCGTCGGCGGTGTGGCTTTCGTCATCGACAACGGTCTGTACTGGTACCTGATCCACGGGCCCATGAGCGGCAGCGAGGTCAAGGCGCGCTTCGTGTCCGCCGGCGTCGCGACGATCTTCGCGTGGGTGGCCAACCGGTACTGGACCTTCCGCCGTCGTCGCCAGCCCAACGCCGTCCGCGAGCTGCTGATGTTCATCTTCATCAACGTGATCGGCATGGGGATCGCCGCCGGCTGCGTGGCGGTCGCCAAGTACGGCTTCGGCGTCGTCGAGCCGAGCACCATCTTCCTCGTCGGCATCTTCGGGACCGTGCTCGCCACGGCCGTCCGCTTCCTGGCCTACCGCTTCTGGGTGTTCAACGTGGAGCTGGACCAGGAGCCCGAGTTCAGCCACGACCAGGAGATCCTGCACCCGCACGCTGCCCAGCCCTCCGGTGGGAAGACCTCCGCAACACCGGCCGATCCCGCCTCGCCGGCCGCGGCGGACGCGCACGCCGAGACCGCCGCGCCCCAGCCCGTCAGGCGGGCCTCAGCATCCCAGTGATCCGCTCGCCGCGGAGCATGCTGTCGGAGACCTCGACGCCCTCCTCGACGAGCACGAGTGTCCCGTCCTGCTCCCAGGTGGCGACGGCTGCTGCGAGCGCGTGCAGGAGTGACGTTCCCGGCTCAGCCAGGAGCGTCGTCGGAGCATCCGGAGCATCCGGAGCATCCGGAGCATCCGGAGTGGCCCCGGCTGCTCCGAGGGATGACGGCGGTGCGAGCAGCGCTCCGAGGGCGTCGGCCGTCAGTTGCTCGGCGCCGCCGGATGCCGATGCGTGGATCCTGATGTCGGGTCCGGTTCCACTGTCGGGTCCGAGGTCGCCGTCGCCGAGGAACACGTCGCCCTGCGCGCGGACCTCTGCGGCGTAGTCCACGGCACCGCGTGGCAGGGTTCCGTCCCACCTGAAGGCGAGGGAACCCAGGGCGACACAGAGGAGGAGTCGCGGGGGATCCACCGGCGGGACCTCCCGAGACGTGACGAGGATGTCAGGCAGGTCCGTGAGGTTCGGCTGCGTCGTCGTCGCTCCGCCGTCTGCACCGGGCAGGACGACGGTGCAGCCCACCTGCCAGCAGGCGAACGCCAGGGCGACGGACTTCCAGTGCGGTGGCAGGTCGAGCTCGACGGCGGTGCCCGATACGGCATCGAGCTCGTCGACGAGGAGGTTGGAGGTCTTCGCCACCCAGTTGTCGAACACGCGGCCCGAGAGCTCGATCCGCCCGTCTGCTCCGTGCCAGACCAGACGGGGGGAGGCGGGATGCGCCGACCGCATGCGGGCCAGCAGGTCGGAGGGGGTGCGGGGCATCAGGACTCCTGGGAGGTCGCCGTCGGTGGAGGGGATGTGCGGGGTCTCTGTGCGGGGAACGGCGCACTCAGCGCACCGGCTCCGACGCGCCGAGCAGAACAGGTAGTGCCTCCGGCGTGGCGCCCGGAGTCGCGCGATTCCGACTCTATAAGATTCCGGCCGCGGCTTGACGCTTCGTACTTACACCCGTGTAATTAGTCATCGGATTCGTTCCAGCAGCGGGGCGCGAGGGTCGCCCACGCTGATGTTGGAACGGTAGGACCGGGAAGGCACACCATGGGGCACGCAGAGCGCCACGAAGAACGACCAGAAATTGCAGCGCAGGCCTCTGCTCGCTACGGATCCAGGGGCGTTCCCGCCGACTGGTTCCTCGACCCCGCCGACCCCCTCGCCGGTGAGCGGTACCGCGAGGGCGGACCGTCGTCGCTCGACGACCAGGCCACGGCGTTCCTCACCGCCCACGAAGCACTCGCCGGCCTCCCCGAGGTCACGGAGGCTCCGAGCAGTCTCCTCGTCCTTCCGTTCGCGGACCCCGGCATCACGCTGGTCCCGGATGCCCCGCTCGCTCTCCGTCCTCAGCCGGCGCCCGCTGTGCAGCCCTCCTGGATCAGCGAACCCCTCGTCCCGGGCACCATCGACGACGACGGAGAACTCTCCTGGCAGGCCGACGCCCTGTGCGCCCAGACTGACCCCGAGGCCTTCTTCCCCGAGAAGGGCGGGTCCACGCGGGATGCCAAGAAGGTCTGCGGGTCCTGCATGGTGAAATCCGAGTGCCTCGAGTACGCGCTGGAGAACGACGAGCGCTTCGGCATCTGGGGAGGACTGTCCGAACGTGAGCGGCGCAGGTTGCGGAAGCGAGCGGTCTGATTCAGGTCCACCCCCGCGTCACCGCCGTTGTCGTAGCCCACAATGGCGCGGAGTTCCTCCCGGACACCCTGGAGGCGCTCGATCGCCAGACCCGGCCGGCTGATGTCGTCGTCGGCGTCGACACCGGCTCCACCGACGCATCCGCGTCGATCCTGCAGCTCCACCTGCCCACCGGCAGCCCCGTGGTCGGTGCGCCCGCCCGCTCCGGGTTCGGCGCCGCCGTCCGCACGGCCGTCGCCGAGATCCCCGCCCGCCGTGACGGGGCGGACAACCGTGCGCATGAGTGGCTGTGGCTCCTGCACGACGATTCCGCCCCCGAGCCCGAGGCCCTCGCCGAGCTCCTCCTCGCCGTCGAACGCGCCCCCTCGGTGACCATCGCCGGAGCGAAGCAGGTGGCGTGGGACAACCCGCGTGAACTCGTGGATGTGGGGTTGTCCATCAGCCGCTGGGCGGAGCGCCTCACACTCATCGACGTCGACGAGCACGACCAGGGCCAGTACGACGCCCGGAGCGATGTCTTCGCCGTGAACTCCGCCGGCATGCTGGTCCGGCGGGACGCGTGGGACGAGCTCGGCGGGTTCGACCCCGCCTTCCCGGGCGTGGGCGACGACGTCGACCTCTGCTGGCGCAACCGGCTCGCGGGTCACCGCGTGGTGGTGGTGCCCGGAGCAATTCTGCGGCACGCCTCCGCCAGGCCCCATCCCCTCGCCTCCGCCCGCTCCGCACGAACCGCCGAGGTCCGTCTCCGGCTCACGCACGCACCGGCCGTCGCCGTGCCCTTCCTCGCCGTCGGCGCCGTGCTCGGCGGAGTCGCGCGTCTCCTGCTCGGTCTCCTCGCGAAGGATCCGGCCCACGGCACCGGACAACTGCTCGGCAGCCTGGCCGGGGTATTGCGACCCTTCCGGCTGTGGCGGTCCCGCCGGTCCGCGGCGCGCAGCCGCAGGCGGCCGCGATCCATCGTGCGGCCTCTCGTCACCTCACGCCGCGAGGTCTGGTCGCACCGCCGCTCCGTCGTCGACGCCTTCACCTCCCGAGGATCGGTCCGGGACCCGGCCGATCGGACCACCGGGAGCACCGAGGAATACATCCCCGCGGGTGACAGCAACGACGACTTCGCGGCCCTGACCGGGCCTGCGCGTCTCTGGGTCGGGGGCGGCGCGGTGGTCGCCGTCGTGGTGCTCCTCGCCGCGGCCCTGACCGCGCTGCACGGACTCGTCGGCGCCTCTGCGCTGGCCGGGGGCGCACTGCTGCCGGTGGCCGAGACCCCTCGGGCCGTCTGGGAGAGCGCGACGGCCTGGTGGACGACCCTCGGTACCGGGTTCGCCGCCCACGGGTCCCCGTTCGCCTTCGTGCTCTGGGTCCTCTCCGTCCTCGGGCTCGGCTCGGCGAACACCGCCGTCGTCGCGCTGGTGGTCTGTGCCCTGCCGCTCGCCGGACTCAGCGCCTGGTTCGCAGCGGGAGCCCTGACGGACTCACGCGGGCTGCGGCTCTGGGCGGCACTCGCCTGGGGCGCCGCTCCGGTGCTGCAGGTGGCGCTCGGCAGCGGCCGGCTCGGCGCCCTCGTGGCGCACGTCCTCCTGCCGCTCGCCCTCCTGGCGGTGGTGCGCGCCGTGGGCGGAGCCCGCCCTACCCGACCGCTCCCCGACGGTGTGGCGGCCCCCGGGGTTGCCGGCACGCGCAGCTGGACCGCTGCCGCCGCCGGCGGGCTGGTCCTCGCACTCGTGACGGCGTCGGTGCCCGCACTCCTCCCGTTCGTGGTCGTGGTCCTGGTGGTCGCCGTGCTGATCGGCGGTCGCCGGGCGAGGCCGCTGTGGTGGGCCCTCCTGCCCATCGTCGCCCTGCACCTGCCCTTCGTCCTGTCCGCGCTCGACGCGCCGCGCGGCCTGCTGGGCGAGAACGGACTGCCCGTCGCCTTCGCCACCGCCGCTCCGTGGCAGCAGCTCCTCGGGTTCCCGGTGGCGTTCGAACCCTTCCTTCCTCCTGCAGCGCTCGCCTTCCTGGGTGCCGGGCCGTGGTCCCTCGCGGCGGCCCTGCTGATCGGCGGTCCGGTGGTGGTGCTCGCCGCCGCGGCCCTGTTCCGCCGGGGAGCGGCATCGGTGGCTGTCCGCGCCTTCTGGCTGCTGACCGTCGCGGCGCTGGCCCTCGCCGTCGTGGTGCCGCTCGTGCCGGTGTCGGTGGGTTCCACCCAGCTCCTTGGCGTGTTCCCGGGGCCCTTCGTCTCCGTGGCCACCCTCGGGCTCCTCGCCGCCGCGCTGTCGGGCATGCCGGTGGTGCGCCCTCCAGCCACGCGGGTGCGTCGCGGCCTGACCGTGGCCGGCGGCGCTGCCCTGCTGGCCGGTCCCGTGCTCAGCCTCGGGCTGTGGGTCGTTCCGCAGGTCACCGAGTCGACCTCCGTGATCGCGGAGCCCGTGCTGCTGCCCGGCGCGACCGCCACCGATGCACCGCCGACGGCCGCGCCGTCCACCACGGACCTGGGGACGGACGTCGCGCTGCGGCCCGTCGCCGAGCGGCCGCTGCCCGCGACGGCGTCGGACCGCGGGACCGGACCGGAGCAGACGCGGACCCTCGTCATCACGGTCGACGACGAGGACGACGTCGAAGCTTCACTCATGCGCGGTTCCGGCACCACGCTCGACGCCCTGAACCCGCTCTATGCAGCGCGCCAGGTCGACGCCTCGAGCCCGGCAGGTGTCCGCGCGGACGACGAGGCGTCGCGGATCCTGCGGAGCACCGTCGCCGTGATCGTCGGTGCCACCGGAGCGGACCCGCGCACCGAACTGCGCGATCTCGGCGTCGGATTCGTGGTCCTCCGCCAGTCGGAGGCCGCGGGTGAACTCCTCAGTGGGCGCATCGACTCCGTCCCCGGCCTCACCTCGGTGGGCGACACCGATTCCGGTCGCCTCTGGCGCGTGGTCCCTGCCACGCTCGACGACGGCACGGAGGACGCCGGGGCGCGGACGGCGAGGGTCCGCGTGACCGACGCCGACGGCGCCACCGTGTCTGTGATCCCCTCGCAGGAACTCTCGGCCGAGGGGACGGTTCCGGCAGGTGCGGAGGGCCGGATGCTCGTGCTCGCCGAGACGGCGGACGAGGGTTGGCAGGCGACGCTCGACGGCGAGCGGCTCGAGCCGGTGCCCGACGGCTGGCAGCAGGCGTTCGTGCTCCCTCCCGACGCGGGTACCGTGCGCGTGAGCTACCTCAGCCCGTACCAGCCCTGGGTCGAAGCCGTGCAGATCGCCGTTCTCGCGTTGACCGCCCTGCTCGCCATCCCCATCCCCGCGCGTCGACCGGTGGTGCGCACGCGAACAGCGCGTGCTGGAGCAGCACACGGGGGCGCGCCGGGACCAGCCGGCGCAACCGCGCAGCGTAGGCATCAGCGCGCGCAGCCCGCGCGTCGGTCGGAGCCTGACGTGCCCATCGACGGCGACGGCGCATCGGGGCCTCACCGCGAGCAACCGGTTGGGAGCGGAGGACACCCCTGATGAGGTGGAGACGGAAGAACAGACCGGACGAAGCGCAGGCCACGGCCGAGGTGAAGGAGCCCAGTGAGTCGACCGAGCGCGCAGAGGTGACCGGGTCGACCGAGTCGGCACAGCAGCACGAGCTCACAGGGCCGACCGACCCCGTTGAGCCGACGGCCTCGGAACAGGAGAACGAGCTTCACGAGCCGGCACAGGCCATTGAGCCGGTGCAGGTCTCCGAGTCACCGGAGGCTGCAACCCCTCCCGACGGCTCGGCCCATGCCCCGGCGCAGGATGCTGCCGTCGCAGCCCGTGCCGTCGCGCGCGACCGCGCCGGCGGAACGGGGGTCGGCGGTACGTCCCGGCTGCGCACCGTCGTCGGCGCTGCAACCGGTGTCCTGCTCCTCGGTGCCACGGCCGCCGTCGCCTCGGGAGCGGTCACCGACACCTGGGCGACCCCGGCGGACACCGAGGTCGCCGTGCCCGTCGCGGTGGTACCCGCGGGCGACTACACCGCCGTCTGCCCCGGGCCTCCGCGCCTGTTCGAGCCCGCCGTGGAGGGCGAGGACCCGGAGTTCAGCACGGCGTCACCGTCGGCGCGGACGAACGTCTCGGCGATGGTCCTCAGCGATCTCAGCGCGACGGTACCCGGCAGCGGTCTCCTGCCGCTCGGCGGCGGGGCCCCACTCGCACAACTCAGGGAGTTCAGCGAAGAGTCAGGGATCGGGCTGGACGCGCCGGCCAGCAGTACGGACACCGGATTGACCACGAGGATCGGGGCCGTGGCCCGCGCGGTGGCCGTCGATGCCCCCACGGTGTTCCGCGCGCAGCCTCTCGGGGGCCTGACGCCACCGGCTGCCGCCACCAGCACGTACACGGCCGGCGAGGGTGATCTGCGCGGCCTCGCCGCGACGAGCTGCCAGCTCCCGTCCAGCGACCTCTGGCTCGTCGGTGCGTCGACGACCGTCGGCCAGTCCGCCATCCTCACGCTGACCAATCCCACCGGCACACCCGCCACCGTGGCCCTCGAGCTCTACGGGCCGGGCGGGCCGATCGACGCGGCCGGCTCCCGCGGACTGCTCGTGGCACCGGGCGGCACACGGCAGCTCGTGCTCGCCGGGCTCACGGGTCCGCAGGAGCTCGTGGCCGTGCGGGTCCGCAGCGACGGCGGTCGGGTCTCGGCCGTGATCCAGCAGAGCGTGCTCCGCGGTCTCACGCCGGGCGGGGTGGACCTGCTCTCGCCGAGCGCTCCCGCAGGCACCACGCAGGTGGTGCCCGGCGTCGTCGTGCAGAGCGCGGCGGACGCGCGTCGCATCCGCGAGCAGGAGGGATATGCGGCCGTGACGCCTCAACTCCAGGTGCTCGTCCCGGGTTCCACGGACGCGGTGCTCGACATCAAGGTGTACGGCCGTGACGGCGAGATGGAGCTGCCGGGCGGGGGAGTGGTGTCCGCCGCCGCCGGTTCGGTCACCGCCGTCGCGCTGGACGCGCTGCCGGAGGGCAGCTACACGGTCGCGGTCACCTCCGACGTGTCCGTCGTCGCGTCGGCGAGGGTGACCCGCGGGATCGACGTCGGCCAGCCCGTGGATCTCGGCGGCGTGCCCTCCGCGAGCAGGCTCGGGAGCGATCACGCGGTGGCCCTGGCGGAGGGGGCGGACGCAGCCCTCGTCCTCGGGGTGCCGACGGGGAGGGCGGAAGTGACGCTGACCCCCGTCGCAGCAGACGGGACGCTCGGCGCGACCGTCGTGATCGGTATCGCCGGAGGCACGAGTGTCTCGGTGCCACGGCAGGCCCTCGGGGCCGAACCCGTGGGTGTCCTGATCGACGCCACGGGCGATCCGGCGTACGGCGCACAGGTCCTCACGCTCCCCGGGAACACGGCGGGGGTCTCTGTCACCACGGTGCCGCCGGCGGTCACGGGTCCCCAGAGCATCCCGATCGACCTCGGCTTCTGACCCCGGACTCTCGCAGGGCCCGAGCGCTCGTGCGCTGACACCCGCAGGCGTCAGGACTGGACCGCTCTGGATCCCGTCCGCTGCGCAGGATCAGGAGTGGTGAGTCACGCCTGCGAGCGACCGTAGGCGGGATCGACGGCCTCGGGTGCCAGCCCCATGAGTTCCGCGGTCTGCTCCACGACGACGTCGTGCACCAGTTCGTTGACGGGTACCGCGTTGCGCGCTGCCATGAGGACTGGGTGCCGGTACACGGTTATGGTCGCAGGGCGGCCCGGCGTGGCGGGGGAGCAGGAACCCAGGAGCCCGCGCAGCGTGTCCGCCGTCATGTCCTCGAGGCCGTCCGGGATCTCCTGCACCATGATCTGCACGTCCTGGATCCGTTCGCCCCACAGGCGTTCGAGCCGCTGGGCCGATTCCATCACCCAGTCGTCGAACTGCTCGGACCGCGAGCGGGAGCCGGGAAGGTGCTGTGGCAGCAGTTCTCCCCGCATGCCGCGCCCGCGCCGATTACGGCGTCGCTCGTAGAACGACCGCGTGGGGCGTGAGCCGTCCGACGCGGGGTCGTCGAGCTCGATCGAGAAGGTGCTGCCATCCTGCATGCATCGACTCTAAGCCTTGGACCTCTCGAGCCGCACGCCCGATGTCGCCACGATCACCGGTGACTCCTCGTCCGGTCCTGCCTGACGGAGGGTAGGAGGCCGGACCGGTAGGCTTTCTGCTCGTGGGATCCCTCCGTCAATGCTCCAGATCTGCCTGCCAGCGGCCGGCGGTGGCGACGCTCACCTATGTGTACGGGGACTCGACCGCCGTCCTCGGCCCGCTCGCCACGTACGCGGAGCCGCACACCTACGACCTCTGCACCATCCACGCGGAGCGCCTGACCGTACCGCGGGGGTGGGAGGTCCTCCGCCTCGCCCTTCCCGACGCGCCACCCGAGCACAACTCCGACGATCTCCTCGCCCTCGCCGACGCCGTCCGCGAAGCAGCAGCGGAGCCCGCCGTCGAGCAGCCGGCCCAGGGTCAGCGGGGCGTCCGGGCGCCCATGGAACCACCTGCGGGCGTCACCGGTCCGCGGCGCGGGCATCTGCGCATCCTGCGCGATACCTGACGCCCGCGTCACCTGACGCCCGCGTTACCTGACCCCCGGGGCCACGGGCCGCGTATCCTCCGCGATAGAATCGACCGCACCAACGCCGCCGCCACCCGACCGGAAGCTGACTCATGGCCCACCTCCCAGCACGTCTGCTCGACGTCCTCCGCTGCCCGGTCACGGGGTCGCCCCTGATCGAGAACGGTGACATTCTCACCTCCCGGGCCGACGGCCCCGACGGCACACCCTTGACCTACACCCTCGACGAGGGCATCCCCGTGCTCCTCCGCACCGAACTCCTCGAGGGTGCCCGTCCGACGTCCTGACCGGACCGGCACCACCCGAGGCACGAGCATCACCTCCCACCCCGACACCAAGGATCAGCTGACCATGACGTTCGACTACAAAGTTGCCGATCTCTCCCTCGCCGAGGCGGGCCGACACCAGATCCGGCTCGCGGAGCACGAGATGCCGGGCCTGATGTCCCTCCGCCGCGAGTACGCCGACGCGCAGCCGCTCGCCGGAGCGCGCATCGCCGGTTCGCTGCACATGACGGTGCAGACCGCCGTGCTCATCGAGACGCTGACGGCCCTCGGAGCCGAGGTGCGGTGGGCGTCCTGCAACATCTTCTCGACCCAGGACGAAGCCGCCGCGGCCGTGGTGGTCGGCACGGGCACGGTCGAGGAGCCCGCGGGCGTCCCCGTGTTCGCGTGGAAGAACGAGACGCTCGAGGACTACTGGTGGACCGCCACGCAGATCCTCACGTGGCCCGGCCAGGCCCAGGGTCTCGGCCCCAACATGATCCTCGACGACGGCGGGGACGCCACGATGCTCGTGCACAAGGGTGCCGAGTTCGAGGCACTCGGGGCGGTTCCGACGAACCCCCAGGAGGGTGACGCGGACTACTCGCACGAGTACACGGTCTTCCTCGACACCGTCCGCGCGACCCTCGAGTCCGAGCCCCAGAAGTGGACCACGATCGCCGCAGGGATCAAGGGCGTCACCGAGGAGACCACCACGGGCGTCCACCGCCTGTACCAGCTCGCGGCGCAGGGCAAGCTGCTCTTCCCCGCCATCAACGTGAACGACTCCGTCACGAAGTCCAAGTTCGACAACAAGTACGGCATCCGGCACTCGCTGCCCGACGGCCTCAACCGCGCCACGGATGTCCTGATCGGCGGCAAGGTCGCCGTCGTCTGCGGCTACGGCGACGTCGGCAAGGGGGCCGCCGAGGCGATGCGCGGGCAGGGCGCCCGCGTGATCGTCACGGAGATCGACCCGATCTGCGCCCTGCAGGCAGCCATGGACGGCTACCAGGTCACGACCCTCGAGAAGGTCCTCGCCCAGGGCGACATCTTCATCACGACAACCGGCAACAAGGACGTCATCATGGCGCACCACATGGCCGGCATGAAGCACCAGGCGATCGTCGGGAACATCGGCCACTTCGACAACGAGATCGACATCGCCGGGCTCGCGCGCATCCCCGGCGTCGAGAAGATCGAGATCAAGCCCCAGGTCCACGAGTGGGTCATCCCCGCGAACGAGGCCGACGGTGTGGAGCAGCACTCCATCATCATGCTGTCCGAGGGGCGCCTGCTGAACCTCGGCAACGCGACCGGCCACCCCTCCTTCGTCATGAGCAACTCGTTCGCGAACCAGACGATCGCGCAGATCGAGCTGTACACCAAGTTCGAGCAGGACGACGCCGAGGGCAACCGCGAGTACGAGAACGAGGTGTACGTGCTGCCGAAGATCCTCGACGAGAAGGTGGCGCGCCTGCACCTCGACGCGCTCGGCGTGGAGCTCACGGAGCTCACCAAGGGCCAGGCCGAGTACCTCGATCTCGACGTCGCCGGGCCGTACAAGCCCGAGCAGTACCGCTACTGATCCAGGTCGGAGAGGGAGCCCCCGCGTGACAGACCGCGCGCGGGGCTCCCGCCGTTCCACCCGCAGTTCTCGCAGTAGCCCAATCGTTGTGAACACACGGTGCCCCGCCGACGTTCCCGCACCCCTTCCTCGCGTAAAATCGCTGGGGACCAGCTGAACCTAGGGGCGAACATGCGCATGAAGCAGGAGTCGAGCGGAACCGCGGCACGCCGCAAGGGGTGGACTGTCGTGGCCATCGCGGCGGCCGCCGTCGTCGTGATCGGCGGCGGCGTGGGGATCGCGACGGCGTCACCCTGGGACGTCCTCTCGGCCGGGCCCACCTCGACGGAGAGCGCGCGGCCGACCGCGACGACGCCCGGAACGGCCCCCTCCGAGGAGCCGACGCCGGACGCACCGGAGGCGTCCGCCGAGCCGTTCACCGTGGGTCTCACACCCACCGACGAGGCCTTCGCGGTGAACCCGGCCACCCTGGCCTCGATCGCCGTCACCGGGGGCACCCTCGAGACCGTCGAACTGGCGCCGCGCGCGGGCGGCACGCCCGTGGCCGGCGCGCTCTCGGAGGACGGTGCGAGCTGGACGGCCTCGGAGCGCCTCGCCTTCGACACCGAGTACGAGTTCACCTACACAGTGCTCGACTCCCGCGGCGAGCGGCAGGAAGCCACCTCGCGCTTCAGCACCGTGGAACCCGCCAACGAGGCGGATGCGGCGATGTTCCCGCTCGACGGCGCCACCGTGGGCACGGGCCAGCCCCTCGAGTTCACCTTCAGCGAGCCCGTGGTCAACCGCGACGCCGTCGAGAAGGCCATCACGGTGACGAGCACCAGTGGCCAGCAGGGCGCCTTCTACTGGTTGTCGGACACGAAGGTCCGCTACCGACCGGAGGCCTTCTGGGCCCCCAACAGCACCATCACGGTCTCCACGGCCCTCTTCGGTGTGGACTTCGGCAACGGGATGATCGGCAACGCCGACCGCACCATGACCGTGAAGACGCACAACACGCGTCTCGCCGTCGTGGACAACACGACGAAGACCCTGAACGTGTACCTCGACGGGAAGCTGGACCGGACCTTCCCCGTGACGCTCGGTACCGAGGAGTGGCCCTCCACCGAGGGCTACATGGTGGTCATGGAGAAGTACGAGTCCACGCAGTTCACCGCGGAGTCGATCGGGCTGGAGCCGGGTGACCCCGCGTACTACCCGCCCACGGTGGTCAACCACGCCAGCAGGCTCAGCAACGGCGGGGCCTTCGTCCACGAGGCCCTGCCGGCGGCGCAGGTGGCACTCGGGAGCTTCAACGTCTCGCACGGCTGCATCGGCATGTCCCCGGAGGGCGCCAAGTACTTCTACGACACGTTCGGCGCGGGTGACGTGGTGCAGATCCTCAACACGGACTACGGGCCCATGTACGTGTGGGACGGCTTCGGCGACTGGAACGTGCCCTGGACCGAGTGGGTCAACCAGCCCTGACGCGCAGGGCTCCTCAGCTGAACGGGAGCGGGTGCAGTCTCCGGGCCGTCGTCTCCGAGCGTTCCCGCTGCCGCATCATGGCCGCGTAGTCGCGGTCCCTGCGGGATGCGACGACGGCGTGGAGGAACTCCTCGGGGTGCGTGGAACCGGGCGGGGGCGGTGACACGTGGTGACTCGCCTCGGCCGCGAGCTCCAGTGCAAGCGACTGCCGGGCCTGCGGCGTGAGACGCGGGGCCTGCGCCAGGAACTGGGACATCCTCCGGGCGAGAGCGTCCGGGAGCCGCCCGATGTCCGCCGTCTCGGACCACCCCTGCAGCCTCGGCGGCATGGTCGCGAGCGCCCTCGGCCTCGCCACCACGCGCTCGCGCATCGCATAGGTACCCGCGAGGAGGTCGCCGAGGCGCTTCGACCGCTCGTTGAAGAGCGAGACGAGGAACGCCAGTGAGCCGGCGAGCATGTAGATCTCGAGGATGGCGAGCATCCCGCGGATGAACGCATGCCGGAAGCGGATGGCGCCGCCGTCGTCGCGCACGATCCTCAGCCCCATCACCAGACGCCCCAGGGACTTGCCGCGCGTCACGGTCTCGACGGTCACCGGGATCACGAGGATCAGCATCACCACGACGACGAGCGACAGCGCGCCGGTCAGGGCGGTGTCCAGCACCCCGCCGAAGACGTTGCCGATGAGCAGCACGAGCAGGATGGCCACGATGACCTGCGCGATCAGATCGATGAGGATGCTGAGCCCGCGCGCGGCGAACCCCGCAGGCTTCAGTTCGAGGACGACGGCCTCGCCGGTGACGACCGTGCTCATGTTCTCCCCCTGATGCTGTCCGGTGGTGACCGGACGGTGTACGGATGGTTGGCGGTCGGGACGGGCCGAAGCGCCGTCGTCGTGCCGCTCCCGCCCAGCCTAGCGCCGCGCCCGGACCGGCCGGCGGTAGGCGGAACGGGCCGGACTATAGGGTGGGCGCATGGACGTGGACGCATTCATCGCGGTGCACCGCAGCGACTGGCAGCGGCTCGACGAACTCGTGGGCCGCCGTCGGCTCGACGGCGCCGAATCGGACGAACTGCTGGTCCTCTACCAGCGCGTCTCGACACACCTGTCCATCATCCGCTCGGTCGATCCCGAGAGCGCGCTGTCCGGCGCCCTCTCGACGCGCCTCTCCCGCGCCAGGACGCGCTTCACGGGGGCGCGGTCCAACGTCATGGAGGACATCGCCCTGTTCTTCGTGCACTCGCTCCCGGCGGCGTTCTACCGGATCCGGTGGCTGACGGTCGTCGTGGGAGTGCTCTTCCTCACCGTGACGGCGCTCTACGCCGTGTGGGTGGTCAACACTCCCGGCGTGATCTCCGCGCTGGGGACGGACGAGGACCTCCGACGCTACGTGGAGGAGGACTTCATCGACTACTACTCCGAGAACCCAGCGGCGTCCTTCGCGGGGCTGGTGTGGACCAACAACGCCTGGATCTCGCTGCAGGCCGTGGCGTTCGGGGTCACGGGCATCTGGCCGGTCTACATCCTCTACTCGAACGCGCAGGGCATCGGCATCGCAGCGGGGACCATGGCCTCCTACGACAGCCTCGACGTCTTCTTCGTCTACATCCTCCCGCACGGATTCATGGAGCTGACGGCGATCTTCATCGCCGCGGCGGCCGGTCTGAGGATCTTCTGGGCGTGGGTCTCGCCGGGGCGGCGGCCGCGGGTCGTGGCGCTCGCGGAGGAGGGGCGTGCGCTCATCACCGTGGCCCTCGGCCTCGTGCTGGTGCTCCTCGTCTCCGGGCTGGTGGAGGGGTTCGTGACACCGAGCGGCCTGCCCGCGTGGCTCCGGCTGACCATCGGGTTCCTCGTGTTCGCGGCCTACTGGGTCTACACGCTCGTGCTCGGGCGGCGGGCCGCCGCAGCCGGGCACCGCGGCGACCTCGGCGTCGTTGATCGGGGAGACGCCGTCATCACGGCCTGAGGTCACCGGCCCGGGGCGTCTCCACGCCTCACCCGTGCATGCCCAGTAGGGTCGTGACCAGGTGGGTAGAACGCCCGTGGCAAGGACTGAGGAGAACCCGACGTGGTAGACAGCGACAATCCCCGAGGGAGTACCTCGGGTTCGCGACAGCTCGACGCCGATGCGTCCGCCGAGCGCTCGGTACCCGAGGCGTCGACCGCGGCCCCGGACATCCCCCAGCGCCATCACCTGCCCATGCGGAAGGCCGGAACCCTGCCGGACGTCTCGCGCTACGACGACGGCGACGCTGACGATTCCGTGAGAGGCGCGCAGACCGCGCAGAGCGCGGGGAGTCACTCGGCGTCGGAGACAACTGCTCCGGAGGCCGGCGTGGGCGAGACCCCCGCTGCGGGCGGGTCCGACGACGACGCCACCGCCGACGGCCGCGTGCGTGAGCGCGCTGCTTCCGCCGACCACTCCTCGGACGACATGACGTCGGGGACACCGGGCAGTGAGGCGCCACTTGTCCCCACCACCACCGACTCCGACACGTCCCACAAGCCCTCGGTCGGGGCAGCCGGAGCGACGACCGCCGCAGCCGGAGTTGCCGCCGGCGCAACAACAGCCGCCGGCGCTTCCCACGCAGCCGGCGGGTCCGCCGATGACCGGCCCGACTCGTCGACGTCAGGGGCAGAGCGCGGGACCGCTGAGCCGTCCACCGACACCGCGGCTCTGTCCGTGCGTCCTCCGGACCACGAGGCAGCGCGGCGGGCCGCCGCGCGTGACCACGCCGCAACCGCCAAACCCGCCCTCGCCCGGTTCCTCCAGGTCGTGGTGGCCCTGTTCTTCCCCGTGATCGTGGTGGCGGCCGCCGTCCGCGCCGTCGCGACGGCGTCGTTCCTGTGGTTCGAGTACCACCGGCCGGGCTTCCCCGCGGACAGGTTCGGGTTCACCCTCGACGACCGCATGACGTACGGGTCCTACGCCCTGGACTACGTGGTCAACTTCGCC
Organism: Arthrobacter sp. TJ-266; assembly: GCF_058269115.1. Lineage (NCBI taxonomy): Bacteria > Bacillati > Actinomycetota > Actinomycetes > Micrococcales > Micrococcaceae > Arthrobacter > Arthrobacter sp. TJ-266. The sequence continues at coordinate 136,280 of NZ_JBZCNC010000004.1, read as the reverse complement.
CCGGCGCGCTATCTCGGTGATCTGCGCACGCCGGAGGGGGAGCCGCTGTTCCTCGCATCCGAGGTGGGGCACATGGAGGATGTGAAGAGCGTCCTCGGGCTGTCCTTCTTCATCGCCCTGGTCCTCTTCGTCCTCGCCGTGCTCGCCTGCGTGTACCTCGCGCGGCGCTACAAGGGAGGCATCCGGCGGGCCCTGTTCGCCGGGGCGGTGCTGACCCTCGCGGGCATCATCACGCTGACGGTCCTCGCCGTGATCGCCTGGGAGACGTTCTTCACGCAGGTTCATGCGCTGTTCTTCGCGGACGGCACCTGGACCTTCCGGGTGGACGACACGCTCATCCGGCTCTTCCCCGAGCAGTTCTGGACCGACTCGGCCGTGACCATCGCCGTGCTCGTGCTGGGCGCGACCCTCCTGACGCTGATCACCACCTGGCCCACGAAGGCCCGGCGTGAGCGCTCGATGCTGGCTCAGGAAGCGATGCAGCAGCGCACCCGCGAGGCGCTCGCCGCCTCCTGAGCACCTCGGGGCGCCGCGCCGCGCGGGTCCGGCGTCGGCGCCTCACCGATTCGAGGCCTGCAGGGCGGGGCTGCTGTGCTACCTCGCCGTGCCGTACAGCAGTTCCAGGGCCTCTCCGTGATCGGCGACGACGGCGGCCCGCTTCAGCTTGAGGGTGGGCGTCAGGTGCCCCGACTCGACGGAGAACTCGGTGTCCAGCACGGTGAAGCGCCGGATCTGCTCCGCCTGCGAGACGGTCGCGTTGGCGGCGTCGACGGCCCGTTGCACCTCGGCGAGCACGTCGGGACGGGTCGCCGCGTCCGCCGAGCTGAGGGGTGCCTGTCCCCGCGACGCCGCCCACGCAGCCACTGCTTCGACGTCGAGGCTGATGAGCGCGGCGACGAACGGCCGGGCCTCACCCACCACCACGGCCTGGGCCACGAGCGGGCACTCCCGGAGGGTCTCCTCCAGCGGCCCCGGAGCCACGTTCTTGCCGCCCGCGGTCACGAGGATGTCCTTCTTCCGGCCCGTGATGGTCAGGAAACCGTCCTCGTCGAGGGACCCGACGTCGCCCGTGCGGAAGTACCCGTCGGCAGTGAAGGCCTCGGCCGTCGCGGCGTCGTTGCGGTAGTAGCCCGCGAAGATCCCACTGCCGCGGACCTGCACCTCGCCGTCGTCGTCGAGCCGGATGCTCGTTCCCGGCATGGGGATGCCGACCGATCCCACCCGGGTGAGTGCCACCGTGTTGACCGTGCAGGGCGCCGTGCTCTCCGTGAGCCCGTACCCCTCCTGGATCATGATGCCCGCACCCCGGAAGAAGTGTGCGAGGTGGGCGTTGAGCGGGCTGGCGCCGGAGACCGTGTACCGGACGTCGCCGCCGAAGACCGCGCGGAGCTTCGGGTAGACCAGGCGGTCGAACACGGCATGTGCCGCGCGCAGTGCGGGCGTGGGTCCGCGGCCGCCGCGTCCCCGGGCGTCCACGGCCCGGGAGTAGGCGACGGCGGTCCGCTCGGCCGCCCCGAACAGGCGTCCCTTGCCGGCCTCGGCCGCCTTCTGACCGGCCGAGGCGTGGATCTTCTCGAAGATGCGCGGGACGGCCAGGAGGAAGGTGGGGCGGAAGGTGGTGAGATCCTCGAGCAGCTGGGCGGTGGAGCTCGAGTGCGCGAGGGTGATGCCTCCTGTGAAGCACACCACCTGGACCGCCCGGGCCAGCACGTGCGCGAGCGGGAGGAACATCAGGGTGCGTGCGTTCTCCTGCTTGAGGAACTCGGGGAGGAACTCCAGCGTGTTGACCGCGAACAGGGCGAAGTTGCCGTGCGTGATGACGCAGCCCTTCGGCCGGCCCGTGGTGCCCGAGGTGTAGACGATCGAGGCGGCGTCGTCGAGCGCCCGTGAGGACCGCGCGGCCTCGAGCGCCTCGTCGGACACCGTGGTTCCACGGGCGGTCACCGACGCCAAGTCCGCCCGACCTGATCGGTCGGGCGGGGCGGGTGCTCCCGCATCCGCCGCGTTCGCGGCGCCTCCCGCGGGCGCCGCATCCTGCGGGTCGAACCGCACGAGCGTCGTCGTCGCTGACCGGCCGGCGCGCGCTGCCGCGTCGGCCACCACATCGGCGCACCGCTGGTCCTCGACGAACACGACGGCGGGTTCGGCGTCCTCGAGGATCCAGCTCACCTGGTGCGCCGAGGACGTCTCGTAGATGGGGACGGTGACGGCGCCCGCGAACCAGATGGCGACGTCCGCGACGGTCCACTCGTAGCGCGTCCTCGACATCACGGCCACGGCGTCGCCGGGCTCGACGCCCAGGGCGAGGAGACCCTTGGCGAGCTCCCGCACCTCCTGCAGGAACTGCGCTGCGGAGACGTCCTGCCAGTGACCGCCGGACCGGCGGGCGTACAACGGCCGCGCTGGGTCATCCGCGTGGGTGCGCAGGAGCAGGTCCGTGGTGTTGGACTCGGGTGGCAGGCTGACGAGGAGGTCCGTGATGGCTTCGCGCACAGGGGGAGATCGCTTTCGTGGTCGGCGGGCAGGCGGACGGGCGGCTGGGCGGGCGGGTGCATGACAGGTTCGAGGGGGAGCGGCCCTAGATCCAGCTGGGCAGCCACATGCGTGAGCGCCAGTCCCCGTAGGGGATGATCTCGGCCGTCCAGATGGGCAGGAAGTAGGCCGAGAGGGCGACGGCGAGCGCCAGGAAGGCTCCCACGAGCACGAGGCGCCACCGCGCAGGGGAGCGGGTGACGTCGCCGAGGATCAGACCGAGACAGTACACGAGGGCGAGGATCAGGTAGGGCTCGAAGGCCACGGCGTAGAAGTAGAAGGTGGTGCGCTCGGGGTAGAGGAACCAGGGCAGGTAGCCGGCGGCGACGCCCGTGAGGATGGCAGCGGCACGCCAGTCCCGCCTGCCGAGCCAGGCGAACAGCAGGACCAGAAGGGACACCGCGGCGCTCCACCAGATGAGCGGGTTACCGAGCACCGTCACGGCCTGGGAGCAGGAGTCGGTGCCGCATCCCTCGGGCGTCTCGTAGAAGAAGGACGTCGGGCGGCCCACCACGAGCCAGGACCACGCGCTCGCCTCGTAGGGGTGGTCGGATCCGAGCCCCTGGTGGAAGGTGTAGGCGCTCCGGTGGTACTCGGCGAGGGAGCGCAGGGCGTCGGGCACCCAGCCCCACTCGGCCGACGGGTTCCGCTCGGCCCACGTGCGGTCGTAGGCGTCGCTCGAGAGGAACCAGCCGGTCCACGTCCCGAGGTACGTCACCAGGGCGAGGGGAACGAGCGCGACGAACGCCGGCAGCCCGTCCTTGACGGCGCCGCCGAGGACCCAGTGGTGCACGCCCGCGATGCGGCGGGCGCTCATGTCCCAGGCGACGGTCATGAGACCGAACGCGGCGATGAACGGGAGTGCGGACCACTTCGTCCCGAGGGCGAGCCCGAGGCACACCCCGGCGACGAGCCGCCAGGGCCGCGTGCCGAGGAACGGTCCGTAGGCGAGGTGCCGGCGGTCCGGCACGCCGTCGTCGTTCCCCGCCAGCCGCGCGAGACGTGCGGCGAGCCGGCGGCGGCCGTCGTCGCGGTCGCGCAGCAGGGCCGCGAAGGCGGCGAGGAGCCAGAAGCTGAGGAAGATGTCGAGCAGGGACGTCCGCGACTCGACGAGGTGGTGCCCGTCCACCGCGAGCAGCAGGCCGGCTGCGGCCCCCAGGAGGGCGGAGCCGAACATGCGCTGCGCGACGACGGCGAGCAGGAGCACCGAGAGCGTCCCGACGGCGGCGGCGGAGAACCGCCAGCCGAAGGCGTTGTCCGAGCCGAAGAGCAGCATGCCGAAAGCGATCATCCACTTGCCGACCGGCGGGTGCACCACGTAGTTCGGCGCGTCGAGGAGAACATCGGGGGTGCCGGCGTTGAAGGAGTCGTTGGCGTTCTCGGGCCACTCGCGCTCGTAGCCCGACTGCAGCATCGAGTAGGCGTCCTTGACGTAGTACGTCTCGTCGAACACGAGCGAACCCGGTTCGCCGAGGCGCACGAAGCGCAGCACGCCCGCGAGGAGGGCGACGGCGAGAGGCAGCATCCAGTGCAGCGGACCGGTGGCCCGCGCCACGCCGAGGAGCCTCGTCATCAGGGCCTCGCGGGTGTAGGCCTCTCGCGCGGGGAGGACCCAGGACGCGCCGTCGGACGGACGGTCCCGACGGGGACGGACGGCGGTGTGGCTCACACGGGTCATGCTACCGGCGGGTCCCCGAGGTGCCGGGCGGACGCCCCGCTGGTCGTGCCTGGCACGCGGAGGGCTCCCTCCGGCGCCATGTTCCGAGGGCGCGTTACGTCAGGGTCGTCCGAAGGGGCGGGAGGAGGGGGGCAGCTAGGCTTGATCAGTGACTCACGCGCAGGACGACCTCCCGACCGACGGCACCGTCGTCGACGAATCAGACGAACCCACAGACGACGCCGCGGACGACGGCAAGGACGACACCGCTGACCCCGGCACCGGCGAGTTCGCTGATGACGGCGCGGAGGCCGTGCCGACCATCACCGCGTACCGGGGGACGGCCGGGGACGGCAGCGGGCGCGGGCGGATCATCCTCGCGGCCACACCGATCGGCAACATGGGCGACGCCACCGAACGGCTCATCGGTCTGCTGCACACGGCGGACGTCGTCGCGGCCGAGGACACCCGGCGCCTGCACCGGCTCGTCCAGGCCCTCGGCGTGACCGTGACGGGCAGGGTCATCAGCTACCACGAACACAACGAGGCCGAGCGCATCGGCGAACTCCTCGAACTCGTCAGGGCCGGCGCCACCCTGCTGATGGTGACCGACGCCGGCATGCCGTCCGTCTCCGATCCCGGGTACCGCCTGGTGGAGGCCGCCGTTGCCGAGGGGCTGGACCTCACCGCCGTGCCGGGGGCCTCCGCCGTGCTCGCGGCGCTGGCGCTCTCGGGCCTGCCGACCGACAGGTTCTGCTTCGAGGGATTCCTACCGCGGAAGGCGGGCGTCCGGGCCGGGCGGCTCGTGGATCTCTCCGCCGAGCGCCGCACCATGGTGTTCTTCGAGGCGCCACACCGCCTCGAGGCGATGCTGCGCTCCCTCCAGCAGGCTTTCGGCTCCGACCGCGGTGCCGCCGTGGCACGGGAACTGACCAAGGTGCACGAGCAGGTGGTCCGCGGCTCCCTTCTCGAGCTCCTGCAGTGGGCGCAGGCCGTGGACATCCGGGGCGAGATCGCCGTCGTCGTCGCCGGGGCTCCCGACTCCCTGCCGACCTCGCCGGAGGACCACGTCTCGGAGGTGACCGGTCTGATGGAGGGCGGGATGCGTCTGAAGGACGCGGTGGCCGCCGTGGCTGCGCACAGCCGGGTCAGCAAGCGCGAGCTCTACGCCGCGGTCATCGCCGCCCGCTGACACTCCCGTCCCGGACCGTCAGGGCCGTCTGCGCCGTCGCGCGTGGCGCATGAGGCCGACGTACGGGAACCAGGAAGCGCTGTGCAGGTGCCCAAGGGCAACGGCGCTCCGCGGTGCAGCGTCCACTGGACACCTTTTCGACGTGCGCACTAGCGTGAGCGGGACCGCTCGGGGAGCCCGCCCGGCATCTCACGCGAAGGAGTTCAGGATGGCTGTCACCGCCGACCAGGAAACGGCAGTACTGGGGAAAGTGCCTACGGGCCTGTTCATCGGCGGGACGTGGCGGGACTCCTCCTCGGGGGCCACCTTCGACGTCGAGGACCCGGCGACGGGCCGTACCCTCCTCACGTTGGCCGACGCGACGCCCGAGGACGGCATGGCCGCGCTCGATGCCGCTGTTGCCGCGCAGGCCGCGTGGGCGCGCACCGCGCCGCGTGACCGCGGGGAGATTCTCCGCCGGGCCTTCGACCTCGTGACCGCCCGTGCTGACGAGTTCGCGCTCCTGATGACGCTCGAGATGGGCAAACCGCTCGCGGAGGCCCGTGGGGAGGTCACCTACGGGGCCGAGTTCCTGCGCTGGTTCTCCGAGGAGTCGGTGCGCATGTCCGGCCGCTACTCGATGTCCCCGGACGGGAAGTCACGCCTCCTGGTGCAGAAGAAGCCGGTGGGGCCCTGCCTGCTCATCACTCCGTGGAACTTCCCTCTCGCGATGGCCACCCGGAAGATCGCCCCCGCGATCGCCGCGGGTTGCACCATGGTGCTCAAGCCCGCCAACCTGACGCCCCTGACGTCGTCGCTCTTCGCCACCGTGCTCGAGGAGGCGGGGTTGCCCGCGGGCGTTCTCAACATCGTCAACACCACCACCGCGGGGGACGTCACCGGCCCGCTCATCGAGGACTCCCGGCTCCGCAAACTCTCCTTCACGGGCTCCACGCCCGTGGGCCGCAATCTCCTCGCGGCGGCCTCGAAGAACGTGCTCCGGACGTCGATGGAGCTGGGCGGCAACGCGCCGTTCCTCGTGTTCGAGGACGCCGATCTCGACGCCGCCGTGAACGGGGCCATGCTCGCGAAGCTCCGCAACATGGGCGAGGCCTGCACGGCCGCCAACCGGTTCATCGTCCACGAGTCCGTGGCAGACCGCTTCGCCGCGGCGCTCGCGGAGCGCATGGGCGCGATGACGACGGCGCGCGGTACCGAGGAGCGCTCCACGCTCGGTCCGCTCATCGACGGCAGGAGCCGTGACAAGGTGCACGAGCTCGTGACCGCGGCGGTCGGCGACGGCGCGCAGACCGTGACGGGTGGTTCCCCCGTGCCGGGCGACGGCTATTTCTACGAAGCGACGGTGCTCAAGGACGTCCGGCGGTCCTCGCGGATCATGCGGGAGGAGATCTTCGGCCCGGTGGCGCCCATCATCACGTTCGCCACCGAGGACGAGGCCGTGGAGCTCGCCAACGACACCGAGTACGGGCTCGTGGCCTACGTCTTCACCCGCGACCTGAACCGGGGCCTGCGCATCAGCGAGCGGCTCGACACCGGCATGCTCGGGCTCAACGCCGGCGTGGTGTCGAACGCCGCCGCGCCGTTCGGCGGCGTGAAGCAGTCGGGCCTCGGGCGCGAGGGCGGCGCCGAGGGCATCGAGGAGTACCTCGTCACCCAGTACGTGGGTATCGCGGACCCCTACGCGTCCTAGCGCACGGTCCAGCACGCACGGTCCAGCACGCACGGTCCAGCACGCACAGTCCAGCACACACGGTCGAGCCGGCCCGGCGAGCGGACGCGGGCGAGCGCGCACGGTCCAGCGCGAACGGTCCGCGTGACGGTCAGCGCGGCGAGCGACCCCTGAAGCGGTTGAAGAGCGACTGCGGGAACAGCCTCGCCCTCAGGCGCGTCCCGAGACTGCTCCGGCTGCGCAGCGCCCGGGTGACGGCGTCGACGTCCTCCCAGCGCGGGGCTTCGACAGCCGTGCGGGTCGGGGCCGCCGTGACGGTCGCGGCCCCGCTCCGGCTGCCGTCCGTCACGGTCACCGGTACCGGAACCGTTGAAGATGCCGAGGCCGCCGCCGGGTGGTCCGCCAGCGCACCCGCTGCCGCATCGTGGTCCGCGTACTCCTCGTACTCGTAGGCGGAGCGCAGGCGGGACAGCGAGCCGGCGGGTGCGGACGCGAGCTGCGCGGTCCGCGCGAGCCGTCCGGCGAAGGTCCGCGGTGTGTCCGTCGGTTCGAGTGGGTACCCGTAGTCGCCCGCGAGCTCGGTGGTCTCGGCCCAGGCCGCCGTCGCCGCGCCGCGGTTCCCCTGGGAGCCATGAGTGCCAGGGATCCCGCCCGATACGTCCGCCGCGACGACCACATTCCGCCGGGACCGTGTCCGCGCGGACCGCAGGATCATGGGCAGCAGCGCCAGTAGCGCGAGACCTGCCACGCCGAGCACGCCCTGGAGGGGCCGCGGCTCGTCCTGCGGGCCGGTGCTGCCGCCGTCCTGCGCCTCGTCCGAGGGGACGGTGGCGGCACCGGTGGGTACACCTGCATTCGGTGCCGCGTTCGGGTTGAGAGCGTCGGTGTCGTCGGCGCGCGGACCCACGGGCGAGAACGCCTGCTGGGCGTACGTCGGTACGACGCCGCGTGACGGTGTGGGTTCGAACTGGACCCAGCCCACGCCCTCGAACCAGAGTTCGGGCCACGCGTGCGCGTTGCGCGAATCCACCACGAACTCGCGCAGCTCCGTTCCGTCGGGGCCCTCGTCGACGTCGCCCGTGGGGCTGCCGGGGGTATAGCCGACGGCGATCCGGCTCGGGATGCCGGCCTCGCGTGCCATGACGGCCATGGTGCCGGCGTAGTGCACGCAGTAGCCCTGCTTCGCCTCGAGGAAGCGGGCCATGACGTCCATGCCGCTGCCGTCGTAGCCGCCCTCCACGGGGGCCTCCACGGAGTAGGTGAACTCCGGGCCCCTGAGGTAGCTCTGGATGGCCAGTGCCTTGTCGTAGGGGTTCACGAACTCACCCGCGACCTCCTGCGTGGTGGTGCGGAGGATCTCCGGTGTGTCGTCGGGCAACTCCTTGAACACCGCCGGCACCTCCTCGGCGTCCGAGGGGCCGATCGATCCGAGGCCCTCGCGCGTGAGCTCGGCGGACCTGCTCTCCACCACGTACTCCTGGCGCGCCGTGGACCCGCCGTCGGTGGCGAGGATGGACAGGTTGTTCGGATCCCACGCCCAGTTCCCGGCGAGGTTCGCGATGCTCTGCGGTGCGTAGGGCGAGAGCAGCCACGGGCTCGCGTAGCTCTGCGTGGTGATCCGTGTGATGACGTCCTGGCCGGGTGGCTCCGTCTCCGGGGCGCCGGGTTCGGTGCCGAGATCGTCGATGTCGTCCACGCGGTCGTCGAGCCGCTGGTCCGGCTCCCACCGCCGGCCGGTGAAGTCCTCGAGCGTGACGGCCCGCAGATACAGCGGGGTGTCCGACGTGGTGGAGTAGGTGATGCGCCCGAAGCCCGTGGGGTTCCGGAGGTCGTTGCCGAGGGTGACGGCCGGGTTGAGCCCGGTGGCGTTGCCCCAGACGTTGAGCCGGGACCCCTGCGGGAATGCCCCCGAGGTGAAACCGGGGACCAGCAGGGGCAGGAGCACGGTCACCGCGAGGGCGCCCGCTCCGATGACCGCGCCCCGGGCTGCGAAGCCGGAGGACGCCCGTGCACCGCCGGACGCGCGGCGGTTCTCCCGCCACTGAGCGAGCGCGAGGACCAGGAGGAACGCGAGGACGGTCGCGACGAACGCCACCATCCCCACGCCGTTCGGCTTGACGATCGCGGGGGCGACCATCACCCCGAGCAGTCCGACGCCGGAGGCCGCGGGCATGCGCATGGTGGTGGCGAGCAGGTCCACCACGATGCTGATGAGCCCCAGCGCCGCGCAGATGATGAGGAAGATGCCGGCGCTCGGCAGCACGGGCGCCACCTGCGAGACGACCGTCTCCTCGGCCTGGGCGAGCAGGCCCTGCAGCTCGACGGACGTGCCCGGGCCGGGTACCACCCCGAGGATGCTCTGCAACGGGAAGAACTGCGCGGTGAGTGCGCCGATCAGCGCGAGGACGCCCACGAGGCCCGTGAGGACGCCACCGAGCCCGAGGGTGCGGGTGAGTGCCATGGCCAGCAGCACCGGCGCGACAGTCCGGAGGACGGGGACGAACCACGTACCGGGCTCCACCACACCGTTGAGACTCGTCGCCGCCGCGAGGATCGCGAGGAGGACGGCGCCGGTCACGGCCCAGTGCCAGGGATCGGCCGGGGGCACTCGCCGCTGGGCGGCGGGGGGCACGGGCGCGGGCGGCGCAGGGCGGGAGAGGGTCGCGGTCATGCCTGGCCTCCGGCTGGGGTGGTGCGGTAACGGGTGCTGACGGACGGGTCCGAGGACGTGGGCGACGCCGGAGCGGGTGCGGTGGTTCTCCTGCGCTCGGCGGTGCCGTGGGTCTCCGGTCCGACGGCGTGCTCCAGGCCTGCCCACACGGTGGGCAGGTGGGCCGCGGGGGAGGCGGCCGTCGCATGCCAGCCCCCGGCGCGGAGGAGCTCGAGCTGCCGGTGGCACTCGGCCGGGCGTTCGGCGACGATCAGGGCGTACGACGGCGAGCCGTACTCCGCCGCCGACGCGAGGGCACGCGCCTCCTCGACCGTGATGACACCGAGCACGGCGATCAACGGGCCGCGATGGCGTGTGGTGGCCAGCTTGTCCAGCAGATGGTCGCCGAACGCTGCGTGCGCCATGCCCGGCTGGGCCTCGGCGTCGGACCTGCGGCCGATGCGGCGCGCCGCCTGACGTGCCAGTTCGCCGGCACGGACCGCGGTACTGCCGCCCTGCTCCTCGCCGGCGGCCCGGCGGCCGGTGTCCGGTGCGAGCTCGAGCGCGGCCAGGCCTTCCGCGATCCCGGCCACGGAACCCTGGCCGTGGTGCTCCTCGTCCGCCGGGAACGGTGCCGACGGCGAGCGCAGGAGTCCCGGGGCGCCCTGGTGGTCGAGGAGGCGGAGTGCGTAGTTGCGTTCGAGGAGGTGCGCGCTGATGGACATGACGGCCGTGACGGCCCACTCGAACGTCGGCGACGTGGCGAGCCCGCCGGCGTCTCCCCCGAAAGCCGCGCTGAAGCCGGAGCCGTAGCTCTGGTGCCGCTGGTCCATCAGCAGGGCGGCCTGGGGCGTGGTGACGGATTCCTCCTGGCGCACCATGAGCTCCGAGTGGCGTGCCGTCGCGGCCCAGTGCACGCGCCGCATGGAATCGCCGTGGCGGTACTCGCGCGTCATGACGTCGTCGTCGCTCGGGTTGGCCTGGCGCCTCGTGGCGGCCATGCCGTCGCTTCCACGGGCGCCCGAGAGCGGCGAGGCGAGCAGTTCCAGTGGTGCAGGCGTGACCACGAGGGCGTCGGTCTCGCCGAGCACGTGCCGTGACTTGCCGAGCCCGAAGGGATCGGTGAACTCCGCGGTGACGGGCCCGACGTCGTACACGCCGCGGGAGGCGGAACGCAGCCGGTACTCGTAGAGGGACACGCCCTCCCGTGTGGGGTTGCGCGAGGGATAGGTGAAGCGTGGCGCCTGGCCGAACCGCGCGGGGAGCTGCTCCTCCATGGCGATGCTCGCGCCTCCGGCCACCGACGCGGTGAGGGAGAGGGTGACCGTGGTGGTGGAGCCGATCTCCATGGATTGCGGCTGGAAGCTCCTGCTGACGGTAAAACGCGGTTTGAGCACCTTGAGGACCAGGACGGACGCGAGGGGGAGGGCCAGCAGCAGGATGCCCACGTACAGGAGGTCGCGCCGCCCCAGGACCTGCGCGGTCAGGAGGGCGACCACGGCGGTGAGGACGAAGCCCCAGCCGCGCACCGTCAGGAAGCGCGAGGGGAGCCTGTCGAGAAGGGCCATCGGTGAACCGCCGGGTCTAGGAGGGGGAGTGGGGCGCGCGCGGGGCGCGGCTCAGCGCCGCTGGCTCTCGCGCGCCACGGGGACGCGTGACAGGACGTCCGCGATGATGGACGACGCCGTGTCCCCGGCGCTCGTGGCCTTGCGGTCCAGCAGCAGGCGGTGCGCGAGCACGGGGTGCGCCATGGCGGCGATGTCGTCCGGCAGCACGAAGTCGCGGCCCTCGAGGGCGGCACCGGCCTTCGCGGCGCGGAGCAGCTGCAGGAGCGACCGCGGGCTGGCGCCGAGGCGCAGTCGCGGGTGCTCGCGGGTGGCACGGCCGAGGCCCACCGTGTACTCCTTCACGGCGGGGGAGACGTACACGCCGCGTACCTGGCGCATCATGGCGGCGATGTCGGCCACGTCGGCCACCGGGCGGACCGCCGCCAGGGGCGACGTCGACTGGTGGGTCTCGAGCATGTCGAACTCCGCCTGGGCGTCGGGGTAGCCCATCGAGATGCGCGCCATGAAACGGTCACGCTGGGCCTCGGGGAGGGGGTAAGTGCCCTCCATCTCGATCGGGTTCTGCGTGGCCACCACCATGAACGGTTCGCCGAGCGTGTGGGTGTGACCGTCCACCGTGACCTGGTGCTCCTCCATGCACTCCAGCAGCGAGGACTGCGTCTTGGCCGACGCCCGGTTGATCTCGTCACCGATCACGATGTTCGCGAACACCGGGCCGGGACGGAACTCGAAACGGCGCGAGTCCTGGTTGAAGATCGAGACGCCCGTGACGTCGGAGGGCAGCAGGTCCGGCGTGAACTGGATGCGGTTGACGCTGCAGTCGATGGTCCTCGCGAGGGTCTTCGCGAGCATCGTCTTGCCGACGCCCGGTACGTCCTCGAGGAGGAGGTGGCCCTGGGCCAGCAGCACCGTCAGCGCGAGGCGAGCCGCCTCGGGTTTGCCGTCGATCACGGTGGTGATGGCGTCGAGGATGCGGGTGCTGATCTCGTGGAGGTCGGCGCGGGGCCGGTCCGTCCGTGGTCGGGCGGCGCGGGAGCCTTCGGCTGCTCCCAGACCGGCAGCATCGTCGGCGACATTGTGCTGGACGTCCATGGGTACCTTCCACGCGTGCGGCTGCCGTGACGCGCGCCCACCGGGCACCCGACACGCAGGGAACGGCCGCGGCCGGTTCCCGAGAGCAGGAAGGCCGGGCTGAGAGATTCAACAGATTACTAGGACAACTTGCTCCCGGGGAGATAAGTTCCGCCTCCTGACTAGGCTTGCGGCATGTGTGACAGCGCAGCGACCACGGGCCACCCCTACGCCCCGGGGCAGATCCCGGAGCCCTACCGGGAGCCCGAGGAGGTGCCGGGCGAGGGAGCGCCCTCGGACGGCGCCGGTGCGGCGGCACGACGACGGCGGAAGGGCGCCTACCCGCCGCTGCCCGAGCCGCTTCCGGTGCCGGTGATCGACAACCACACGCACATCGACTTCCGCGAGGGTCCCGTGTCCGTGACCGTCTCCGAGGCGCTGGACGCGGCGGAGGCCGCCGGTGTCCGTGGCGCCGTCCAGGTGGGCACCGATCTCGCCTCCTCGCGGTTCACCGCGGAGGTGGTGCAGCAGGATTCCCGGCTACTGGGCGCAGTGGCGCTGCACCCCAACGACGCACCCCTGCTCGCGGAGGCCGGCACCCTCGACGCGGCGCTCGCGGAGATCGAGCAGCTCGCCACCGGGCCGCGCATCCGCGCACTCGGCGAGACCGGACTGGACTACTTCCGGACCGGTGAGGACGGCCGCGGCGGGCAGCTCTTCTCGTTCCGCAGCCACATCGAGATCGCGAAACGGCTGGGGAAGGCGCTCCAGATCCACGACCGTGACGCCCACGCGGACGTGGTGGCCACCCTGCTCGACGCCGGCGCGCCGGACCGCGTGGTGCTGCACTGCTTCTCCGGCGACGCCGACCTGGCGCGCACGTGCAACGAGCACGGCTGGTACATGTCCTTCGCGGGAACGGTGACGTTCAAGAACGCCGGCGGGCTGCGCGAGGCTCTTCTCGTGGCGGACCCCGCGCTGGTCCTCACGGAGACCGACGCACCGTTCCTGACGCCGGAGCCGTACCGCGGCCGGCCCAACGCGTCCTACGTCGTCCCCCATACCGTCCGGGCCATGGCGAGGGTCCTCGAGGAGGACCTCGACCGGCTCTGCGCCCGGCTGACGGCCAACACCGAGGCGGTCTACGGCACCTGGGCCTGAGGTACCGGGGGTGATCGGGGCCCCGACGCGCGGTCGCGGCGGAGGTCCGTGGCCCTGCGCAGTACCGAGGACCACTGCTGAGGAGGCCTGAGCACCGCTCAGGGCCGGGTGGTACCGGGTAGTGCTCAGCAGTGACCGAGTACCGGAGAGGGGAAGGCACGTGGACAGCACTCGTGCCGACCAGCGACGGGCTTCGTAGCGTGGTGGGCATGGGTGTTCTCCGGCCCGCCCTCGTGGCCCGGCCGGAACCCCACTCGGCACCGTCCTTCCCGTGAGACCGGAGGAACGCGGTGCCCTGGCAGCCCCGTCCAGCCGGGGTCCTGCCGTACTGTGGGCCGGCGGCGCCGGGGACCCTCCTGAGACCAGGGTCCCCACCAGGCGTCGCCGGATCCACGGCCTCCTCCCACACCAGCCCGAGCCGACCCGAGCTGCCCGCGCGGCTACGATGACACGGTGACTTCGCCCCCTCCAGCCCCCCTCCTCGGCGCAGCGGACATCCGGCGCCTGGCGGCGGAGGCCGACCTCCGGCCCACCAAGACCCTCGGCCAGAACTTCGTGATCGACGGCAACACCATCCGCCGGATCGTCGCCGCCGCGCACCTCGGTCCGGACGAGACCGTCCTCGAGGTGGGCCCCGGCCTCGGCTCCCTCACACTCGGGCTCCTCGACGTCGCCCGGCGCGTGGTCGCCGTGGAGATCGATCCCGTGCTCGCCGCGAAGCTCCCGGACACGGTGGCCAGGTGGCGTCCGGAGCAGGCGGACGCGCTCGACGTCGTTCTCGAGGACGCTCTCCGCGTGACCGAGTTGCCGCACGCGCCCACGGCACTCGTGGCGAACCTCCCCTACAACGTGGCGGTCCCCGTGGTGCTCAACCTGCTCGAGCGCTTCCCCTCCCTGCGCCACGGCCTCGTGATGGTGCAGGACGAGGTGGCGGACCGCCTCGCGGCCCCGCCCGGCTCGAAGACCTACGGCGTCCCCTCCGTCAAGGCGGCCTGGTACTCCGGCATGGCGAAGGCCGGGGTGATCGGCATGAACGTGTTCTGGCCGGCCCCGAAGATCGCCTCCGGACTGGTGCGCTTCACCCGCCGGGAACCGCCGCACACCACCGCCTCGCGCGAGGAGGTGTTCGCCGTCGTCGACGCCGCGTTCGCCCAGCGCCGGAAGACCCTCCGGGCCGCGCTCGCCGGCTGGGCGGGGAGTCCCGTGCTCGCCGAGCAGGCTCTGCGCGCCGCGGGCGTGGACCCGACCGCGCGCGGGGAGGTGCTCGACGTCGTCGCCTTCGCGCGCATTGCCGAGGCCCGCACGGCGGTTCGGGCGGCGTTGCAGAGCGGTGCACCGGAGAGCCCGGACGCGGGCGGACACACCGCGGACGACATCTGACCCGTGGGCTAGGTTGGTGGGTATGGTCTCCGGCAGGACAGTCGACATGCGCACGGACTTCTCGCGTGCCCGCTCCGTGCGTGTCCGGGCGCCCGGGAAGATCAACGTCTCGCTCAGGGTCGGCCCTCCGCGTGAGGACGGGTACCACGGGATCGCGAGCGTGTTCCTCGCCGTGTCCCTCTACGAGGACGTCACCGCGACGCAGATGGCAGGGGATGCCATCACGGTCACCGTCAACGGCCAGGGCACGCTGAACCTGCCCGCTCGATCCATCCCGCTGGACGCCACCAATCTAGCGGTGCGCGCGGCGGAGCTCCTCGGCGAGGTGAGCCCCGGCCGCACCGGTGTGCACCTCGACATCACCAAGCGCGTCCCGATCGCCGGCGGCATGGGTGGCGGCTCGGCCGACGCCGCGGCGGCCCTGCTCGCGTGCGACGCCCTCTGGGGGAGCGGGTTCTCCCGCGACGAACTCGCGAAGATCGCCGTCGACCTCGGCGCGGATGTGCCCTTCGCGCTCGTGGGCGGCACCGCCGTGGGGCTCGGCGTGGGCGAGCAGCTCTCGCCGGCCATCTCCAAGACACCGCTGCACTGGGTCCTCGTGACCTCCGACTACGGCCTCTCCACACCCGAGGTGTACCGCACGCTCGACGAGATCCGGCTCCGCGACGGCGTCGAGCCGGACCCCCAGCCGGACATCGACCCCGCCATCCTCGGCGCCATGCGCGCGGGCGACGCCCTGGGACTCGCGCCGCTGCTCCACAACGATCTCCAGCAGGCGGCCCTGGAACTCGCGCCCGCGCTGGGCGATACCCTTGAGACGGGGAAGGCGGCAGGCGCGCTGGCCGGGATCGTGTCCGGTTCCGGTCCCACCGTCGCCTTCCTGACCCAGAGTTCCGGTCACGCCGCCGAACTGGAGACCCTGCTCACCGGAGAGGGCCTCCAGGCGACCTCCGTCCACGGCCCGGCGCACGGCGCCCGCATCGCCACCGACCTCGCCGGCTGACCGGGCGGGGACGACGGCGGGGGCCGCAGGTCACCGCACACACCGCTCCAACCGAAAGCAGCTCTTCCTTGGCACACCTCCTCGGCGCCGAAAGCCTCAGCGTCGCCTACGTCACCCGTACCATCCTCGACTCCGTGTCCCTCGGGCTGGAGGCCGGCGACCGCATCGGGGTGGTGGGCCGCAACGGCGACGGCAAGTCCACGCTCATGCGCCTGCTCGCCCAGCGCTCGGCGCCCGACGCCGGCCGGGTCACGAAGCGGCGCGACGTCTCGGTCGGCTACCTCGACCAGTCGGACGTCCTCGACGGCGACCTCGAGGTGGGCCGCGCCATCGTCGGAGACCAGGCGGACCACGAGTGGGCGTCCAACCCCAAGATCCGCGACGTCATGGGAGGCCTCGTCTCCGAGGTGGACTGGCACGCACGGGTGTCCTCGCTCTCCGGTGGGCAGAAGCGCCGGGTGGCGCTCGCGAAGCTCCTCATCGGGGACGACGACGTCATCATGCTCGACGAGCCCACCAACCACCTCGACGTCGAGGGGGTCGCGTGGCTCGCGCGTCACCTGCAGCAGCGCTGGCGGCCCACCGAGGGCGGCATGCTCGTGGTCACCCACGACCGCTGGTTCCTCGACGAGATCTGCAACCACACGTGGGAGGTCCACGACGCCGTCGTCGACGACTTCGACGGCGGGTACGCGGCCTACGTCCTCGCCCGCGCCGAGCGTGACCGCTCTGCCGCGGTGATGGAGTCGAAGCGGGCGCAACTCGTGAAGAAGGAGCTCGCGTGGCTCCGCCGTGGAGCACCCGCCCGGACGGCCAAGCCGAAGTTCCGCATCGAGGCCGCGAACGAGCTGATCGCGGACGTCCCGGAGCCCCGCGACTCGCTGGCGCTCAGCAAGATGGCAATGTCGCGCCTGGGCAAGGACGTGCTGGACCTCGAGGACGTCAGCCTCGCGATCACGGACGGCGAGGGCCGGGACCGGCAGCTGTTCGACAAGATCACCCTGCGTCTGGCACCGGGGCAGCGCCTCGGGCTCGTCGGTGTCAACGGGTCGGGCAAGACCACCCTGCTGCGTCTGCTCAACGGTGAGCTGACGCCGACGTCGGGCAAGGTCAAGAAGGGCAAGACCGTGCAGACGGCCGTGCTCTCGCAGGAGGTCCGCGAGCTGGACGACGTCGGGGACATGCGCGTCATCGAGGTCATCGAGTCGGAGAAGCGCGTCTTCGCGGTCGGCGGCAAGGAGGTCTCCGCGAGCCAGCTCGTGGAGCAGCTCGGCTTCACCAACGAGAAGCAGTGGACCCGCGTGAGCGAACTCTCGGGCGGCGAGCGCCGGAGGCTCCAGCTGCTGCGTCTGCTCGTGGGCGAGCCGAACGTCCTGATGCTCGACGAGCCCACCAACGACCTCGACACGGACACGCTCTCCGCCATCGAGGACGTCCTCGACGGCTGGCCCGGCACGCTCGTGGTCGTCTCGCACGACCGCTACCTGCTGGAGAGGGTCACGGACACGCAGATGGCCCTGCTCGGTGACGGCCGCCTGCGGGACCTGCCGGGAGGGGTGGACCAGTACTTGGACCTCCGCCGCGCCGCGGGCCCCATGACCGCGACGGGCAACGCGGCATCGCCCGCGATCAGTGGCGGATCGACGGGCTCGCCGACCTCCTCGGAGGCTGATCTCCGCCAGGCGCGGAAGGACCTCCAGCGGATCGAGCGGCAGATCTCGAAGGTGGATGCCCAGAAGGGCAAGCTCCAGAAGCAGATGGACGACGCCGGTGCGAAGCCCCACGCCGACTTCGGGCACATCAAGGACCTCGACGCGCGTCTGAAGGATCTCCAGGCGGAGATCGACGACCTCGAGGGCCAGTGGATGGAAGCGGCCGAGATCCTGGGCGAGTAACGCTCGCCGGGCGACCGGACGTTCGATCGGGGACTGGACAGGGTCGAAGACCGGTGCGCCGCTGCTCCGCGGTGTGTCTATCAGGTTTCCGTGCGGCGCGCACTGCGTTAACTCTTCGGGAGGTCGTCGCGCCGCGCGCGGGGGGCTACGGGTAGGGGCCTGGGTCACCGCGTCGCGCGAGCGAGCGGGCTCGCTGATGGGCCACCGCCGTCGTCCGGGAGACGATCGACATGCGGGCCGGTGGAAGAAAGCCGCAGGTCAGACGGGGGTGACGTCCGCAGGACGCCCCTCCCGAGGGGCCGCTCGGTCCGCCGCGGCAGCCCTCCCCGCCAACGGTGCGCCTCGGCCGTCGTCGGTCCGGGAAGGGCCCGCGGAGCGCGTTGTCGCGCGGCAGCAGGCAAGTAGGCCCGAGTAGATCAGCGGTTTTTTCACGTAGTGGCTCCCCTCGCGACGCCTTCTACTGTCGGTGCGAAGGGGCCTGATCATCTCTCAGGCCCACGGGCCGACGTCCGGTTCGCAGGTACTCCTGCTGGACACGTCGGTTCCGTCGCCCGCCGTCGTGCGCCCCGACAGCCGTCCCCTCGTTCAAGGACCCCGATGCACCCGAACGCGCTCATCACCGAACCCGCAACCGCCCTCGACGTGGCGTTCCAGCTCCTGAAGGACCACGTCATCGCCCGGTTCGCCGGGTTCGACCGCACCGACATCAGCGCCTTCTGGGCCGAGGTGACGCCCTACTTCCCGGTCGCTGTCGCCGGCGCGATCGTCTGGGCCCTGTGGCTCTACCGCTTCATCCTCTCCCACCGGGCGAAGCCGATCGTGACCAACCACCGGGCCAGCACGTCCGTGGTGGTGCCCTCCTTCCACGAGGACCCCGACATCCTGATGAGCGCGCTCGAGTCCTGGCGGGCGCAGCGCCCGGACGAGATCATCATCGTCCTCGACGTCGAGGACCTCGACGCCTATGGGCGCATCGAAGCGCTGCAGGACCCGACCATCCGCCCCGTCCTGTTCCACCACGTGGGCAAGCGGTCCGCCCTCGGGGCCGGGATCCGCCTCGCCCGGTACGAGATCCTGGTCCTCACCGATTCCGACACCTGGTGGCAGCCGGACCTGCTGCAGAACGTGCAGATGCCCTTCGCCGACCCGCTCGTGGGCGCCGTCGGTACCCACCAGAGCGTCTACAAGCGCGACACCAGCGTGTGGCGCCGCGTGGCCGACTGGCTCGTGAACCTGCGGTACCTCGACTACGTCCCCGCCATGGGCGCGGCCGGCGCCGTCCCGTGTGTTTCCGGCCGTACCGCGGTGTACCGGCGGGCCGCCGTCCTCCCCGTCCTCGAGCACCTGGAGAACGAGTACTTCCTGGGTAAGCGCTGCATCTCGGGGGACGACGGGCGGCTGACCTGGCTCGTGCTCGCCTCCGGCTACAAGACCGTCCACCAGTCCACGGCACGTGCGCTGTCGATGTTCCCCGCCAGCTTCCGGGCCTTCGTGAAGCAGCGGGTCCGCTGGAGCCGCAACTCCTACCGCTGCTATCTGACGGCGATCGGCACCGGGTGGCTGTGGCGCGTGCCGTTCATCACCAAGGTGACGGTGCTGCAGATCCTGCTGACGCCGGTGACCATGGGCCTGACCATGTTCTACCTGCTCTTCAACCGGCTGGACTTCACTGTGCTCGGCGTCGCTGCAGCGCTCAGCTGGCTGCTGCTGGGCCGCGGCATCCGCGGGATCTCACACCTCCGCCGCCACCCGAAGGACATCCTCATCCTCCCCGTCCTCGCCTTCGCCGTGATCCTGGTCGCCCTGCCGATCAAGCTGTACGCGTTCACCACCATGAACAAGCAGGGCTGGCTCACGCGGCATGCGAACCAGATCGGCGGGGACGGTCAGGACGCCGTCAGTCTCGAGACGACCTCCGAAACCGCCGACCACGTGCTCGAGGGCTCCGCACAGGACGCCCGGGAGGCCGTCGCATGACCGGTCGCAAGCCGCTCCTCCTCGGTCTCGTCGCCGTCCTCCTCATCGTGCTCGCGGGTGCGGCCTTCGTGACCGTCGGCAACCTCTGGCGGGATTCCGAGGTGGATGCCTTCGGGCGGAACGAGATCGCCGCCAACGGCAACGTCCAGGGCGAGCTCTACCCCGGTGACCCCCGCAGCGAGGCGCGCATCGTGCAGAGCGAGGAGGAGCGTCTCGTCTACGTCCGGACCATCGCCTCCGCGGCACGGTGGCGGGTGGACGGACTCGAGGGTCCGTACCGCCTGCGGACCGGCGCCACGACCACGCTCGTGCTGCCGGCCAGGACCGACCCCTACACGACGGCGGACCTGCTGGGCCTCGCGCCGGACACGTTCAAGCCCCTCGCATCCTCGACGTTCATGCTGACCGAGAACATCGTGGTGCTGCCAGGCGCCACCCTGTCCCTGGCGGGGGAGGAGGGCACCACGCTGCGGATGCAGAGCAACGAGGACGCCTTCGTGTCCATCGTGGCACTTGGCGGATCGCTCTCGACCGCCGGGACGCCCACCTCGGACCTCGAGATCACCAGCTGGGACGGTTCGGGCGCCGATACGGACACCTCCGACGGCAGGGCCTACGTCCGCGTGATCGGCGGGCACGCCTCCTTCGCGCACACCACCGTCTCCTCCCTGGGATTCTGGAGCGGCAACACCGGCGGCCTCGCCCTCACGGGGACCGACACCGCCGGGACGTTCCGGGACGCGGCGGACGCCTCGGCGGGCGCGGTGGCCCCCGCCGGCGCCCGGCTGCTGCCCGAGGAGGACCTCACATCACTCGCCGACCAGACCGACCTCGACTACAGCGTGGTCACCGCGGGCATCGACGGCCTGACGGTGAAGGACAACGCGTTCGGCCTGTTCGTCACGAACGCCCGCGACATCGCCATCCGCGACACCACGATCAGCGGGAGCCTCGTGGACGGACTGGTGCTTCACCGCTCGGTGACGAATGCGACGATCACGACGACGACGTCCTCCGACAACGCGGTGGACGGCATCACCGTGGGGCGATCGAGCACGCGCGTGGAACTCGACGACGTGACGGCCAGCGGCAACGGCCGCAACGGCATCTCCCTCGACGGGCAGCCGCTCGCCGACGGACCGAACGCGGTGGGAACGGCCGTCGTCACCTACGGCTCCAACCGCGTGGTGGGCAGCACGATGGCCGACAACGGCCGGTACGGCGTCGAGGTCAGCGGCGGGGAGAACCTCCGCATCACGGGCAACACGCTCTCGCGGAACGAGGTGGGTGTCGTGGTCAACTACGGCGCGGAGAAGGTGGGCATCATCGACAACGAGATCAGCGACCAGCGCCTCCAGGGGGTCGCGGTGCGCGAACCCGGGGCGCAGGCGGACATCAGGCGGAACACCATCTCCGGCAGTCACACCGGGATCTACGTCCGCGACGCCACCGCGAACGTCACGGGGAACAGCATGCACTCCATCTCCGGCCATGGGGTGTCGCTGCTCGGGAACGTGCCGGAGACCGAGGTCACGGGCAACGACGTCGGCGGGTACGGCACCGTGGCCATCTGGGACGAGACCTCGACGGGTGCACTCGTCGAGGAGAACGAACTCCTGGAGTGGCACCCCGCGCCCACCGTGCACAGCGTGATGAACTCCGTGTTCCAGCCGCTGACGTTCGTGTGGCTGGTGCTCGGGATGCTCCTGCTCGTCACGGCCGTGACCCGCAAACGCCACCTGCGCGTCCGCACCATCCGCAACCCCTACGAGGAGCGGGTACCACTCACCGCGCTGAGCCGCGGGATCATCAGGATCGACGACGTCAGGCAGGCACGATGAGCCGCCGCGGCAAGCTCCTCGCACTCGTTCTCGCCGTCGTCGCGCTCGCCGTGGCCGCCGTCGTCGTGGTGGTCGGACTCGACACCACCGGCGGCAGGGGATCCGCTGGCCAGGAGCGGGACGCGCAGCCCACGCCGACGGCGGACCCCGCGCCCGCACCGGCCCCCGCACCCGCGGCCACACCCGTCGAGTGCCCCGAGCCGACCGTGCGGGTCGACGACGCCACGGACCTCGAGAACGCGCTCGACGCGGCCGCGCCCGGGGACGTCATCGGACTCGCGGTAGGTACCTACACGGGCAATTTCACCGCCACCGCGGACGGCACGGCGGATCAGCCGATCACGCTGTGCGGTGACGCCGGGACCATCCTCGACGGCGGCACCACCGATGACGGCTACGTGTTCCATCTCGAGGACTCGTCCTACTGGGTGCTCCAGGGGTTCACCGTCCGCAACGGTCAGAAGGGCGTCATGGTGGACCGGACCACGAACACCGTGATCCAGGGTCTCACCGTCACCACCATCGGTGACGAGGCGATCCACCTGCGGACGTTCAGCACCGACAACCGCGTCATCGGGAACACCATCAGCGACACCGGGCTGCGGAGGGCGAAGTTCGGCGAGGGCATCTACATCGGCACGGCCGAGAGCAACTGGTGCGACATCAGCAACTGCGAGCCGGACCGCAGCGACCGCAACGAGATCGCCGGGAACACCATCTCCGGCACCACCTCGGAGAACGTCGACATCAAGGAAGGCACCTCCGACGGCATCCTCCGGGCCAACAGCTTCGACGGCTCCGGGCTCGTCGAGGCCGATTCCTGGGTGGACGTGAAGGGGCGCGGCTGGGTCATCACAGGGAACACCGGGGCCAACTCGCCGCTCGACGGCTTCCAGACCCACGAGATCGTGGACGGCTGGGGCACCGAGAACGTCTTCCGCGACAACGTGGCGGACGTCAACGGACCGGGGCTCGGCTACTCGCTGAAACCGGTGCGCGACAACGTCGTCGACTGCAGCAATACGGCCACCGCCGCCGGCGAGGGCCTGTCCAACGAACCCTGCACCTCCGGCTGACCCGCCCTCACACCCCCACCACCAGATCCCCGTCCGGACCACCCTCCGCGCTGTCCCGCACCCTTCTTCCACCACCCGCACCACATTCCAAGCTATTCCCTACCCGAAATGAGGACACACGATGAGCACTGCCGACCAGAACCAGAACCAGAACCAAGTCGCCCCGCCCCGCGTCACCGTCATCGGTACCGGCTACCTGGGTGCAACCCATGCGGTCTGCATGGCGATCATGGGCTTCGACGTCCTCGGCGTCGACGTGGACCAGCGCAAGATCGACCTCCTGTCCACGGGCCGCGTGCCCTTCTTCGAGCCGGGGCTGCCCGAGAAGCTCACCGAGGCCCTCGCCTCCGGGCGTCTGCGGTTCACCACCGACTTCGACGAGGCCGCCGCCTTCGGTGACGTGCACTTCGTGTGCGTCGGCACCCCGCAGGCTGCCGACTCCGCCGCGGCGGACCTGACGTACGTGGACGCCGCCTTCACGGCCCTCGCCACGCGCATCGACCGCAAGGCCCTGCTCGTCGGCAAATCCACCGTGCCCATCGGCACGGCGGCCCGTATCACCGAGCTCGTGCAGTCGCTCTCGCCACTCGGCGCGGAGCTCGAACTCGCGTGGAATCCCGAATTCCTCCGGGAGGGTTTCGCCGTCCAGGACACCCTCTTCCCCGACCGGCTCGTCTTCGGGGTCGGCTCGGCGTGGGCCGAGGAGCAGCTGCGCCGGGTCTTCGCGCCCATCCTCGACCTCGACACACCCGTGATCGTGGCGGACCTCGCCACCTCCGAGCTCGTCAAGGTGGCCGCGAACTCGTTCCTCGCCACGAAGATCTCCTTCATCAACGCCATGGCCGAGGTCTGCGAGGCCACAGGCGCGGACGTGAACCACCTCGCGAAGGCGCTGAGCCACGACGACCGGATCGGCGGACGCTTCCTGAAGCCCGGTCTCGGATTCGGCGGCGGGTGCCTGCCCAAGGACATCCGCGCGTTCAAGCACCGGGCCGAGGAACTCGGGGTGGGGCAGGCCGTCAGCTTCCTCGGCGAGGTGGACTCCATCAACAACCGGCGTCGCGTCCGGACCGTGGACCTGATCCGCGAATTGGCCGGCGGGAGCCTGGCGGGCGTGCGCGTGGCCGCCCTCGGTGCGGCGTTCAAACCCAATTCCGACGACATCCGCGATGCTCCGGCGCTCGACGTCGCCCGCCTCCTCTATCTCGAGGGGGCCATCGTCACGGTGTACGACCCCGAGGCCAACGCGAACGCCCACCGCCTCTACCCCGACCTCAACTACGTCGAGACCATGGCGGAGGCCGTGCACCACGCCGACGTCGTGGCGCTCCTCACCGAGTGGTCGGAGTTCAGGAACGCCGACCCCGATCTGCTCGGTGCGCTCGTCTCGCACCGCCGCATCCTGGACGGCCGGCACGCGCTCAACGCCGACGACTACGTCGCCAAGGGGTGGCAGTACCGCGCACTCGGGCGCCCGGCCCACGCCTCGACCGTGGCACTCGCGTCCGACGTCCGTGACGAGACGCCGACGCTCGTGGTGTAGCGGCGCGTTCGAGGACCTGCGCCAGGCGAAGGCCGTGGCGTTCGAAGGTCCACCGGAACACAACAGAACGGGCTGGACGGGGAGACCCGTCCAGCCCGTTCCTCGTGCTGCAGGGCCGTGGACCCCGGAGCTGTTCAGCGGCAGGCGATGTTGCTGAGGCCCTTCGTGGCCCCACTCGCCTTGCAGGCGATGACCGTACCGAGCGATGCCGACTGCACCCACACCTCGTACCCGGGAACACCGCCCTGCACCGTATTACCCGTGAAGACGTTGCCGGTACCCCAGCCCGTCAGCACCGAGTGCACCTGGAAGGCGTCGAGCTTCGTGCCGGAGCCCGAGTTGCCCTCGATGCGGTACCCGTTGCCCTTCACATCCACCCACGAGTCCGCGTAGTTGGCGCCCGAGGTGCCGGAGGCGGAGAACACGTTGCTCGTGACCGTGCCGCCCGTCGTCCCCTCCTTCATGTCGATGCCCTCGGCCGATGTGTTGACGATCCGGTTCCCCCGGACGGTGATGCGGTCCGAACGGTCCGGGAGGCCGCCCGCCCAGTTGCTCTTGGCGCTACCGAGGTAGATGCCTTCGCCGTACTCGGGCTGGGTGAGCCCGGTGTCGTGGATGAGGGAGTCGAGGATGGCGCCGTCGCTGCTGCCCGCGCGGAAGTGGACCGCTTCCGCGCCGATCATCCCCACGTCCACGGAGGAGATCACGG
This sequence comes from Arthrobacter sp. TJ-266, assembly GCF_058269115.1. Lineage (NCBI taxonomy): Bacteria > Bacillati > Actinomycetota > Actinomycetes > Micrococcales > Micrococcaceae > Arthrobacter > Arthrobacter sp. TJ-266. The sequence goes on along the minus strand of NZ_JBZCNC010000004.1, from coordinate 111,356 downwards.
TGTTCCTCGAGCCGTCGAGCACGATCCCCTTGGCGGAGGACGCGACGGAGAAGCCCGTGATGCGCCAGTTCGAGCCGGTGATGTGGAGGCCGTAGCCCGACGACGTCGAGCCCGTCGAGAGCACGGCCTTCCGCGACCCCCGCAGGGTGATCGGCGCGGTCGGAGTGCCGGAGGCGGACGCCGAGAACGCTCCGACGTAGCGGCCGTCGGCGAGTTCGATCACCTGTCCCGGACGCGCGGCGGCGAGGGCGCTGCGGAGGCCCGCGGCCGTCGAGACCTTCACGACGCCGGAGGGGCCCGGCAGGGGAGCAGGAGCGGGAGCGGGAGCCGGTGCGGGAGCGGGAGCCGGTGCGGGAGCGGGAGCAGGCGCCGGCACGACGACGGGCTGGGTTCCGGTCCGGCCTACGGTGAACGTCACGGTGGCCTCCTGACGACCGGCCGGTGTCTCCCACCGAGCGTTCAGTGTATGGGAGCCGGCGCTCGTGGACACGGGCCAGGAGTACGGTGCGGATCCGTCCTGTCCGAGGTACTCGCCGTCGAGCTTGAACTTCACGGTGGAGCCGGCCGGTGCGGCGATCGAGGCCGTGAAGACGCCGTCGGGCTGGGCGCTGCCGGCCAGCGCCGCGCCGTCGGCCAGGACCGTCGGGACGTCCGCCAGAGCGGGTACGGCGAGGGTGGAGACCGCGATCACGGCGGTCACGGTGCCCGCTGCGGTGCGCGAAAGGGCGCTGCGCAACATGGAGGAGGGGTGCATGCGGGTTCTTCTCTCGTGAGACCAACCCGCGCTGCGCGGGTCAGTGCAGCGACGCTAACCCGTGCTCGGTCACCTGCCTGCCACGGGAGCGCCGTCCTTGCAAGAAACTCCGCAACCTGTGCGAATGCTTGCATTTCCTTTGGTCCTCGGAGTGCACCCGGCCCAGCCCGTGGCGGCCGCCCTGGCCGGTCGCCGATCCCCGGTGCTCATGGCAAACTTGTACACCGTGCGCGGGTGCTCCCGTCAGGGACGCCGCGCGTGGTCCGCCCTGGTGTAATGGCAGCACCCCAGCCTTTGGAGCTGTGGAGTATAGGTTCGAATCCTATGGGCGGAACGGTGTCCACGCCGCACCAGCCCCAATCCCAGGAGGAGTGCCCGTCTCGTGAGCCCGCAGACCGACGATCCAGCGATGACGAGCCCGCACGCAGCGCCGTCCCAGCACTCGGAGGTCGCGGCGGTCATCGTCCTCGCGGCCGGAGCCGGGACCCGCATGAAGTCACGCACGCCCAAGGTCCTCCACACGCTCGCCGGGCGGTCCATGCTCGGTCACGCCGTGCACGCGGCCCGGGGGCTGGCGCCGCGCGACCTCGCCGTCGTCGTCCGTCACGAGCGTGAGCTCGTGGCCGGCCATCTGACGGCCCTCGCACCCGACGTACTGCTCGTCGACCAGGACGAGATCCCGGGAACGGGCCGCGCCGTGCAGGTGGCCGTCGAGGCGCTCGACGCCGCGGCCCCCGCGGACGGCGTACTCGAGGGGACCGTCGTCGTCACGTACGGCGACGTCCCGCTGCTCACGACCGCGACGCTGCAGGGCCTCGTGGACGCACACCGCGCGGAGGGCAACGCGGTCACGGTGCTCACCGCGATCCTCGAGGACCCCACCGGTTACGGCCGCATCCTGCGCGCGGAGGACACCTCGGTGCTCGGCATCGTGGAGCACAAGGACGCCGACGAATCCCAGCGCGCCGTCCGTGAGGTCAACTCCGGGATCTACGCCTTCGACGCCGCGGTGCTGCGCAGTGCCCTCGGGCGTATCGACGCCGGCAACGCGCAGGGCGAGCTCTATCTCACGGACGTCCTCGGCATCGCACGGGCGGACGGCGGTCGCGTGGCCGGGCTCGCCGTGGCGGACCGCTGGCAGGTCGAGGGCGTCAACGATCGCGTACAGCTGGCGCAGCTCGGCGACGAACTGAACCGGCGCATCGTCGAGCGCTGGATGCGGGCCGGCGTCACGGTCGTCGACGCATCGTCCACGCGCATCGACGTGACCGTCGAACTCGCGGAGGACGTCACCCTCCTGCCGGGCACGCAGCTCCACGGCGATGTGCGTATCGAGCGCGACGCCGTGGTGGGCCCGGACACCACGCTCACCGACGTCGTCGTCGGCGAGGGCGCGCGCGTGGTCCGCACACACGGCAGCGGCTCCCGCATCGGGGCCGGTGCGAGCGTGGGCCCCTTCGCTTACCTCCGGCCCGGGACGGTCCTCGGCGAGGAGGGCAAGATCGGCGCGTTCTACGAGACCAAGAACGTGACGGTGGGGCGCGGCTCGAAGCTCTCCCACCTGGGGTACGCGGGTGACGCCGAGATCGGCGAGTACACGAACATCGGCTGCGGCAACATCACGGCCAACTACGACGGCGTCGCGAAGCACCGCACGGTGATCGGCTCCCACGTGCGGACCAGCTCCAACACCGTGTTCGTGGCTCCCGTCACCGTGGGCGACGGCGCCTACACCGGTGCCGGTGCCGTGATCCGCAAGGACCTGCCGGCCGGCGCACTCGGGATCAGCGTGGCACCGCAGCGGAACGTGGACGGCTGGACCGAGACCAAGCGTCCCGGGACGGCGTCGGCGGACGCGGCAGCAGCAGCGCGGCCCACCCCCTCAGCAGAAGAACAGCACTTCGACGAAAGCAGTCAGTCATGAGCGAGATCACGGCACGCGGCGAGAAGAAACTGGTCCTCGCCTCCGGGCGCGCCCATCCCGAACTGGCGGAGGAGATCGCGTCCTGGCTCGGGACCGAGCTCCTGCCGGTCTCGGCCTACGATTTCGCGAACGGGGAGATCTACGTCCGGTCGGGGGAGAGCGTCCGCGGCACGGACGTCTTCGTCATCCAGGCGCACCCCGCGCCGCTGAACAACTGGCTCATGGAGCAGCTGATCATGGTGGATTCCCTCAAGCGGGCGTCGGCCAAGCGCATCACCGTGGTCTCGCCGTTCTATCCGTACGCGCGCCAGGACAAGAAGGGCCGCGGCCGCGAGCCCATCTCCGCCCGTCTCGTCGCGGACCTCTACAAGACCGCCGGTGCCAATCGCCTCATGTCCGTGGACCTGCACACCTCGCAGATCCAGGGCTTCTTCGACGGCCCGGTGGATCACCTCATGGCCATCCCGCTGCTGGCGGACTACATCCGCACGAGGGTCGACGCCGACAACGTCACCGTCGTCTCCCCGGACACGGGGCGGGTGCGCGTGGCGGAGCAGTGGGCTGAGCGTCTCGGCGGTGCGCCCCTGGCGTTCGTGCACAAGAGCCGGGACCTCACGGTCCCCAACCAGGCCGTGTCCAAGCAGGTGGTGGGGCAGGTCCAGGGCCGTACCTGCGTACTCATCGACGACATGATCGACACCGGCGGAACGATCTCCGGAGCCGTGGCCGTGCTCAAGAACGCCGGAGCGAAGGACGTCATCATCGCCGCGACGCACGCTGTGTTCTCGGACCCGGCGTCCCGTCGGCTCGCTGAATCGGGAGCGCGGGAGGTCGTCGTGACCAACACGCTGCCCATCCCGTCCGAGAAGCGCTTCCCGCAGCTCACCGTGCTCTCGATCGCTCCCCTGATCGCCCGGGCCATCCGGGAGGTGTTCGACGACGGATCGGTGACCAGCCTGTTCGACGGCAACGCCTGACCGTGTCCTGTGCCCCCTACGCCTCGCTAGGTATTTTGCGGTGGTAAAACGAGTAGTGGCGCTTCTGCTTACGTGAAAGAAACACGTAAGAGTACTGACGATTCCGTAGCCGCCACTCGTGCTGCCGTCTCACACTCTTCCTAGGGTGGGATTCAGACACCTGTTTTCAGCTGGGAAGTAGTAGGTACTCGATGTGGTCTCGCAGCACCGTCCGACCCAAGGCACCGTCCGCTCCACCCCCGCCCGCCCCGAGCCTCACTCGGTCGGCGGCGCCGGGTACTCATGTGCCCTTCATCGGTCGGTCCGCTGAGACCGAGGCGATCCTGCGGGCGGTCCGTCACCCCATCGCCGCCGGGGCCGTGGTGGTCGGTGCACCCGGTTCCGGGAAGACCTCCCTCCTCCACCACGTCCAGCGATCCCTGGCGGACAGCTACATCGTCCGCGTGCGCGGATTGCCGTCCGCGGCATCGTTCCCCTACCGTGCGCTGAGCTTCCTGCTCTCGGAGGTGCCCTCGGCGAGCATGCACCCGGCCCTCGTGGTCAACGCCGTCGCCAAGTACCTCCGCGAGGAGGCCGGCGGCCGGCGGATCGTCCTCGCGGTGGACAACGCCGAGCACCTCGACGAGTCGTCCTCCACGCTCATCGGCCAGCTCGTCGCCGGGCGCACGGCGTCCGTCATCCTCACGGTGACGGACTTCGCGCAGGCCGACGCCGCCTTCATGGCGCTCTGGCGCACGTCCGCGCTGCGGCGCATCGAACTTCCCCCGCTGTCCTTCGAGGAGACACGCCTGTTCGTCGAGTCGCGCCTCGCCGGGCCGGCGAGCCGGGAGGTGGTCGACGCCGCCCGGGCCGTCGGCGGCGGGAATCCGCAGGCGGTGCGCGGTGCCATCCAGGCCTACACGCAGCGCGGCCTGATCGCGCGGCGAGGTGCCGCCCACGTGCTGCTCCCGGGCCGGCCCGGTACGAGCCAGGACGTCGTGGCCCATGCGACCGTGCTGCAGACCCTCACCGCAGGGCAGCGCTCCGTCGTGGACCTGCTCGCTCTCGCAGGGCCGCTCTCGTGGGCCGATCTGGCCGAGGGCACCCGGCCGGAGGACGTCGACGTCCTCCAGGACGCCGGCCTGCTCGTCATCGACTCCCTGTCCGAACCCCGCGCCTCCCTCGCGACGCCCGGCCTCGCCGCGGCGGTCGCGGAGGTGGTGGGATGCCGGGAGGCGGCGGACCTCCTGCGCCGCGTCGAGCGTGTCCCGGAGTCCAGCGAACGTCTCCACGCCGACCCCGCCCGGCACGTCGAGTGGCTCCTGCACGCCGGTGAGCCCGTGCCCGAGGAGCGCGCCGTGGCCGCGCTCGAGGCACTGAACCGGGACGGCGAGCACGAGCGTGCAGCCCACCTCCTCGAGAGCGTCGGCGTGGGCGCCTCGCCGCAGCTCGCCCATCAGGCGCTGGTCGCGGCCCTCGGGCTCGGTCGCATCAAGGAGGCCGCTGAGCACGCAGCGGTTCTCTCCCGCTCCGAGGATCAGCTGGATGCCGGCGCGTGGACGCTCTACAAGGTGCAGGAGTCCCGTTTGCGCCGTTCCGGCGGGGCACCCGGAGCCGATCCGGCGGAACCGCTCGCGGAGGCCGAGTGCCGCCTGGCCGTCTGGCGGCAGGAGGCGCTGGCCGCAGGTGACCTGTCGAGGGCGGCGGAGTTCGCCGCCCTCGATCGGCGCGTGGTCCTCGCCCGTGCCGAGACGGCCTCCTTCCAGGGCAGGTTCCACGACTGCCTGAAACTGCTCGACGAGGTCGGTGTGGACGGCGCCCTGCAGGATCCCGGCGCACCCGCACTGCGTGTTGCGGTGCAAGCCCTCGCGCTCGAGGCGAACATCGTCATGAACCGCCAGTCGGTGGCGGACACACTCGCCGCGTCGCTCGCCGGTGACCTCGCGCGGCCGGGCGTCGATCATCGCACCGCCGATGACGCCCTGGTCCGCGCCGGGATCGCCTACATCGCATCGGGGCGGATCAGCGAGGGAAGTCAGGCGATCGCGGACTTCGCGGGTTCCTCCTCCCTCTGGTCCTTCCAGCGCGGTTCCCTCGCGGCACTGGGGGACGCGCTGCTGCTGCTCATGCAGGATCACGTGCTCGAGGCGGTCGGTGTGCTGACCCCCGCGGTCGAACAGTTGAGGATCACCGATCCGCACCGCGTGCTGCCGATCGCGGCGTCGGTGCTCTCCTACTGCGCCGCGCTCACCGGGACGGCGGACCACCCGGCGGTCCAGGTGACACCGGCGGATGCCGATCACGGCCCCTGGCTGGTCCGTCGCGCCTCCGAGCACTACCGGCTGCTGGCAGTGGCCCGCACGGGAGACCGCGCGGGTGCGGCTCTCGCGCTGCAGGACCATGCCCGCCGCGACCTCGAGCAGGGCGCGGACGCCTGGGCACTGCTGAGCCTCGGTGCGGCAGTCCGCATGGGGCGCCAGGACGCCGTCCCCGCGCTGCGTGACCTGGCGGGAAGGCTCGAGGGTGCCATGGCACGAGCGCTCGAGCTGTACTCGGGGGCCCTCTTGGAGTCCGACGTCGAGAAGCTCGTGGCAGCGATGGACGCGGCTGCGGGCATGAACGACCTCAGGCTCGTCGCGGACATCGCGCAGTCCGGGATCAATGCCACCACGAGGGTCCAGGACAAGGCGAGCCTCCGGCTGATCCAGCGGCGGCTCCGTGAGCTGACGCCGGAGCCGGCGCCCGCCGAAGCCGCTGCGTCCCACCTGGACCTCCTGACCGCGCGGGAGCGTGAGGTGGCCGTCCTGGCCGCCGCAGGCAGGAGCAACCGGGCCATCGCCACGCAGATGTTCGTCTCCGTCCGCACGGTCGAGGGCCACCTCTACCAGGTCTACGCGAAGCTGAATGTGAGCAGCAGGGCCGAGTTGGCTGATCTCATCCCCGCGGAGAGCGCGCCCTGATGTTCTCCCCACTCTCCGGCGACATCCCTCTCGTCGGGCGCGGTGCACTGGTGTCGGATCTCTCCGACCTCGTGCACCACGGCGAGGCCTTCGGGGCGCTCGTGTACGGGGACACGGGAACCGGCAAGACGGCGCTGGCCCACCACCTGCTCGAGCACCGCCGCAGCAGCGTGGTCCCGTTCCTCGTGACCTCCGCCTCCGCGCTGAGCACCATCTCCTACGGAGCCCTCGGACCGTTCCTGGCCTCCGCCTCGGCCGCGGACATGGCCTCGCCGCTGTCCGTGCTGCGCGCAGTGCTCGCGTTCTTCCGCGCGCAGGCACCGGCCGGCCGCACCGTCCTCGTGATCGTCGACGACGCCCACCTCCTCGACGACGCCAGCAGCCACCTCCTGGCGCAGCTCGTCACGTCGAGGACCATCAGCGTGGTGGCGTTCTCGCGTCCTGTCACGCCCGTCTCGGACGAACTCGTCTCCCTCGGCCGTGACGGACTGCTGGAGAGGTACGACGTCGGCCCGCTCGGCCACGGGGAGGCCCTCGAGCTCTGCACGCTCATCCTCGGCGGAGCCGTGGTCCGGGGTGCGAGCGACCGCCTGTGCGACGAGGCCTCGGGCAATCCGTTGTTCCTGAAGGCGATCCTCGATGAGGCGCTCGCCAACGGCAGCCTGGCGCGGCCCGAGGGTGTCTGGGTGCTGGCGCCGCAGGAACTCAGCATCCCCGTGGCGCTCCGAGACCTCGTCCGCTCCATCCTGCTGGAGCTCGACGCGCAGGAGCAGACGGTGCTCGAACTTCTCGCGCTCGGTGGAGCGGTCGCCTTCGCCGACCTCGTCCGGATCGGGAGTGAGCGGGCCGTGTCGGCGCTGCTGGGCCGGGGGCTCGTCAGGATCTACCCGCAGGCGACGGCGTACGCCGTGCACGCGCACACCCTGTTCGGCCGGATCATCAGGGCCCAGGTGCCCGTGGGCCGCAGTATCACGCTGCGCGCGGAGCTGGGTGCGGCAAGCTCCACCTCACGGCCGCTTCCCGCCCGGGCACGCATCCGTCACGCGCTCTGGGCACTCGAGTGCGGCGAGGCGGTGCCGGACCAGGTGCTGCTGGAGCTCTCAGGCCTCGCGCTCACGCTCCTCGACGGCGTGGCGGCGCTTCGCCTCGCGGACGCCGTCACCGCACAGGACCACCTCGCGGCGCGGCTGCTGCACGCCGTCGCGCTCTTCGAGCTCGAACGCGTGGCGGAGTCCCGGTCCGCGTCCGCGGGTCTGCTGGAGCGTGTCGGGGAGACCGAACTGATCGGCCTCGCTGGGGTACTCGAGCTGAGGCTCGCGCTGGCGACCGGCGGGGGCACCGCGGCGATCGACTCCACCACCGAGCGGTGGGCGGCGGCGCTCGCGGCCCACGACGACGGCCCGGCTGCCCGCGCCGACCTGCTCCGGAGGAGCGTCCAAGCCCTCGGCTGGAACGTCGTCGGACGCTACGGTGAGGCGATCGTGGCGGCACGCGGCATCATCGCGGATGCTCCGTCCGATCCCCGCGTCGAGGTGCTGGCGCAGGCGGCGCTCGCCGAGGCGCTCGGAGCAGTGGGTCGGAGCGCCGAGGCCAGGATCCACGGCGTCCGTGCACTCGAGCTGATCGGGCACCACCCGCAGACCACCGCGGACCTGCATCGGCTCGTCATCTTCCGGCAGGTGGGCCTGCTCATCCACTCCGGCGATTTCCCCGCGGCCGAGGAGGCGCTCAGGACCTACGACCCCGGGGAGGGCCGCGACTACGCCTTCGTGGGCGGGAGCCTCGCCGTCCTGGCCGGAGCACTCGACGTCCGCCGCGGACGATTCCGCAGCGGTCTCGACTCACTGCTCCCCGCGCTCGCCTCCCTGCGGGTCTTCGATCCCGACGGCGTGCTCGCCTATGCGCTGGGCACCACCGGATGGGCCGCTGCCGCGCTCGGGGATGGTGAGCTGTCCGCCCGCTGTTCGGAGGAACTCGCACGGGTGGAGCATCGGGGCCCTCGTCAGTTCGCGCTCCTGGCCCGGGCGTTCGACACCGCCGGACGGGCACTGCTCGCCACGGGTGACGCCGGAGAGACGCTCCTGCTGTTCGCGGCGGAAGCGCGCGACCTCGGATGGTTCAGTTGTGAGAAGGACGTGCTGGAGCTGGCCACCTCGCTGGGCACGGAGCGTTCCGCCGCGTTGCTCGCCGAGGCCACCCGCTCGCTCGAGGGCGCGGAGGCGTCGGTGCTGCACCAGTACGCCACCGCGCTCGTGGAACAGGACGCCGCTGCCATGGCGATGGCGGGCGAGCGCGCTGAAGTGTTCCAGAAGTACCTCCTGGCTGCGGACGCCTGTGCCCGGGCCATGGAGGCCTACGCCGTCGCGGGGGACGCCCGGTCGCAGCGTGCGCTCGCGCCCGTGGTGAGGCGCCGCAGGGCGATGATCGACGGCGGCACCGTCGCGGAGCCGACGCATACAGGTGGAGCGACGCCGCTCACCGCCCGGGAACGGGAGATCGCCCTGCTCACGGTGCGAGGGCTCACGAACCGTGACATCGCGCGGGCCCTGACGGTGTCCACACGGACCGTGGAGGGTCACCTGTACCGCATCTACGTGAAGCTCGGCATCAGCCGGCGCGAGGAGTTGACGGCCGAGATGGAGCCGTTGCTCAGAGCTACGTAGGGCCCATTCGGTACGTAGGTACTTGAAGGAGCCCGCCCGAGTAGTCCCGCGCGCCAATAGGGTCGGGACTACTCGTGATCACCAGTGGCGGGGAGCCTAGAGTTGAAGCTGTCGGACAGGGTTGTGATCCGGGAGCTCGTCACCGCGTCAGTGCGGAATGCTCCGGAACGAACCATGGACGGCCCACGAACTGGGTCGGCGGCGTAGGAGTTCTCTTGAGACCAGGACTTCGTCCCCAGCCGCCGCCGACCCTCAGACTCACCTTATCGGTAGGGTTCCCTCAGCCCTATCACGTAACGGTAACGAAAAGCCCCTCACCACGAGATGAGGGGCTTTTCGTCGTGATTATTCCGTTTATGTCCTGATTATTCCGATTACTCTGCCGCTGACCGTAGGCCCTTGCGCTGAATCCGAACATCGCCGGGCGTCACCACACTGCATGCACAAGGCGCCGGGTGGTGTTCCCAGGGCCTTGTGCATGCCATGTGTGGATCAGGAGGTGGCGGAGCTGCTGCGTCGGCGGGCGACGAACACCGCGGCCGTGCCGAGCGTCAGGGCGCCCACGCCGGCGGCGCCCCACAGGGCGGTGGAGGAGTCGACGCCGGTGGTGGCGAGGCCCGCTCCGGAGCTCGAGACGGCCTGCGTGGTGACCTGACCGGTGACGCTCACCTGGGCGGGGGCAGCGGCGCCGGAACCGGCGCCCACGGCCGTCAGCGTGCACTGACCGGCCGTGGTCATGACGGCGGTGTAGGAGAAGGAACCGTCCGCGCCGGCCACGGTGGTGCCCGAGGTGGTGGACGCGGCCCCGTTCCCCGTGGTGCACGTGGTGGTGACCGTGACGGTTTCACCCGGCGTCATGCCCGAGCCGGTGAGGGTGACGGATCCGCCGGGCGTGGTGGTACCCGTGTCCACGCCGGTCTGGGCCGGGTTCGCGGGGTATTCGAAGGCGGACGCAGCGGTGGCGCCGCTCAGGGCGAGCATGCCCGCGAGGGCCGTAGTGGCCAGAATTCTCTTCATGAAGTTTTCCCAACGTGTAATGGTTCGCGAGAGACCGAAAGTCTTCTAGGCCATTCTTTCCGCGTTGGGAGCGGCTGTGCGGGGCTGAGCATCGAACGGGTATCGGCGCGGGTGAAGACGAGTACGGCGCACACGCTGGGACGTAACTCGGACGGAGTCTGCCGCGCGTACTACGCCCGGAGACACGTGGGGAGAGTTGTGTACTCGCTCGGCAGCGGTCCGGAGGATGCCGGCGTCAGGTACTCGCTCAAGGTCACCACCCTACCCACACGAAGGGGGTTCGAAAGACCGCGCACGGCCCTGAACGCGGAAGCGGACGGACCCGAGGGGCCCGTCCGCTTCCATGCGTGATCGAGGAAGTGCTACGCCTCGGCGCCGCTACGGCGACGGGCTACCACGATGCTGCCGGCACCCAGGCCGAGCGCGCCGATACCGGCTGCGCCCCAGAGGAACATCGCCGAGTCGATACCGGTGTTGGCCAGGCCACCACGGGTGCCAGTCGCGGTTCCGCCGGCGGTTCCGCCGGCGGTTCCGCCGGTGGTGCCGCCCGTTGTTCCGCCGGTCTGTGCTGCTTCGGCGACCGTGACCACCGAGACGACGGTGGTACCGGAGGTGACGCCGCGCGCGGTGAGGGTGTAGGTGCCCTCTTCCTCGAGTGTGACGGGGAAGGAGAAGCTGCCGTCGGCGGCGGCGGTGGTCTCGTAGGTGCCGATGATCTGGTTCAGGACGATCACACCGGTGCGGACGGCGCCGACGCGACCTGCGCCGGCTCCCGCTGCGGCGGGGTCACCAGCGGTGAAGTCCACCGTGATGAGGATTTGCTCACCAGGGGTGAACCCGGTGCCGCTGAACACGACGGTCTCGCCGGCGGTGACGGAGCTGTCGCTCACGGTGCCGGGAACGATCGGGGCGGGGTACTGAGCCTGAGCTGCACCGGCGCCCAGGAATGCGATGGACCCGGCGATGGCCAGGACTGAGACGGTTTTCTGCATAGCTATCTCCCGAAAAAGTGTGTGAGTGACGAAGAGGGAGATCGGCCCGCTTTTCCCCAGCTGAACGAACCCTCGTGGCAACCGGACCGGTGTTAACCAGTACGCCCGGAACGTCTGCGTTCGGCTACCGCTTATGAAAGTAGCAGGGGAATCCGGAAGTGGGTAGCGAGATGGGAGGAACTGCGTTGATGTAACCCATTGTTAACGCATTCGGAGCCGTCGGGCCGGGGGAACGCAGTTTCAGCGCAGGTTATGCGCCAGTTATTCGCACTCGGATTCTTCCGTCATGGGTAGTACCACGTCGGCAACGGGCTGGATGGTGGGCGTCACCGAGAGCACCGGGGTGTCGGCCTGCACCACCCGGGCGAATCGGTACTCGATGGTGGTGCTCTCACCGGGAGCGAGCTGCGTGGTGAGGACGCCGACGGGACGATTGCCGTGCAGGAAGGAGCCCACCGGAACCTCGGCACCGTCCACGGTGGCAGTACCCAGGGAGGATTGCGCCGGGCCGTACCCCACGATGTTGGTGCGGACCTCCCCGGGTGGGATGCCGAACGCGCCCGCTCCCGTGACGTAGGCCGGGAGGCTCTCGGCGGCGTCGGCCGGTGCCGTGTTCGTCAAGGTCACCCGCACGGTGTAGTCCTGGTACTCGCCGCTCGCGCACGGCTTCAGCACCTGCACGGTGCGGGTGACGTAGTAGTCCATCTTGGCGCCCGTGCCGTCGTTGAAGTAGACGTCGAACGCGGCCCCGCCCTTCGCGGCTCCCGTGACGGCGCCTCCGAGGCGCGTGCCGCGGATGATGTCCTGCTCGCGGGACTCGTTGGACCACAGGAACAGGCGGTTGTCCTCGCTGCTGCGCGTGAGCGCTTCCACGAGCGCCGTGCTCTCGCCCTGCCCGTCCGCGAGGGCGGAGAAGATCCGCGCGGCCACGCCTGCGAAGTAGGCGTCCTGCAGGCTGGGCTCCTCGATCTGCGCGTAGGTGTCGGAGAGGAGGGTGCGCACCACGTTCTCGGAGGTCAGGGAACTAAGCAGGCCGGCCTGGGCGATCAGCCCCTCGACGGCCGGGTCCTCGAAGGCGCCGAGCTCGATGGGGCCCGTGGCGCCGAGGATGTTCGCGAGGACCACCGGGTCGAGGGCCATCACGCCGTCGATCGCCGTGCCCGGGTTCCGCTCCTCGTACATGCGCTTGGTGGTCTGCGCCACCGTGGGGAAGTCCGGTGTGAGGTTGGCGCTCTGGAAGAACCCGCCCAGGCGGGTCGAGTAGATCTGCTCCTGCTGCGGGTCCACGTCCAGCGGCGGGTCGAAGCGCCCCAGATCGCCCGGGCTGCCCTGACCGATGAGCTCGATCGCGCCGGCGTCGGTCCTGATGAGCGCGAAGGCGCCGGAGATACCGCCGGTGGCCCTGATCTCCGCGCTGTTCTGGATGAGCACCAGGTAGGTCCGGGGGCCTTCGGCGCCCATCATCGGCGGCAGGATCTGCGCGGCCGAGGAGGCGCTGTTGAGAGCGGTCCGTGCCTCGTCCATGGTGACCAGCGCTTCCTCCAGGGGCGTGGCCACCTGCGGGAGGAGCCGGTCGCGGTCGATGTCCGCGAGGCGTTCGTAACTGAGTTGCACTGTGGAGGCGGCGGAGGTCAGCAGGGGCGAGACCTCCTGCAGCGGCGCCACGTCGATCCGGCCGTCAGTGGGCGTGAGGCTGTCCCAGTCGAGCGAGTCGAAGGTGTTGAGCATCGGGGCCACCGCGCGGTTGACGACGTCGTCCGCGGAGACCGTCACCTCGGTGATGGCCGAGAAGTTGGGGCCGATGACGGGGAGGATCGCCGCGGCCTTCCAGAGCGGATCGGTGCCGGCGGTCCGCGCCGTCGCGGTGTGGTTCTGCAGCGTGGCGAGGGTCTCCTGGGCGGCGTCACCGTCACCCGCCTGGAGTTCGGCCTGGAGCCGGGGCAGGACGTCGGCGGTTGCCTGCAGGTTGGTCCGCACCTGATCGGCGCGGTAGGCGAGCCACGCGGTGCACAGCACGCCCACGAGGGCGAGGACCCCCACGGCGAGCGCCAGCCGGGCGAACCGTCGCTTCGTACGGGACCCCGTGCGGCGTTCGCCGCCGTCGTTCCCGAAGTAGTAGGCGCTGCCCTCCGTGAACCGACGGCCCTTGCTGGTCCTGCGTGCCACCCACGTACCCCTGTTGTCTCGCTGATCACCGCGTGTTTCCCAGGCGGTCAGACAGCACCACGCGAGGCGAAGACGGCTCGGAAGGTCTTGAACAGGATGATGACGTCCTGCATGAGCGACCAGTTCTCAACATAGTAGAGGTCCAGCTGTATGGACTCCTCCCAGGAGAGGTTCGACCTGCCGCTGACCTGCCACAACCCGCTCATCCCGGGGCTCACGTAGAGGCGGCGGTGCGCGGCGTCGTCGTACAGTGCCACTTCGCCCGCACGCTGCGGGCGGGGGCCCACGAGGCTCATGCTGCCGCGGAGCACGTTGAACAGCTGCGGCAGTTCGTCGAGGGAGTACTTGCGGAGGTGGCGGCCCACGGGGGTGATGCGGGGGTCGTCAGTGACCTTGAACAGCGGAGTGTCGGAGCGGCCCTGGGCGTCGAGCAGGCCGGCGAGCTGCGCGTCGGCGTCCTGGTTCATGGAGCGGAACTTGAACATGCTGAAGGTGGCGCCGCCCACCCCGATCCGCTCCTGCGTGTAGAGCACGGAACCGGGGCCGGAGGCGCGCACCAGCAGCGCGACCACCAGCAGCACGGGGGAGAAGACCACGATCAGCGCGGCGCTGCCGACGATGTCGAACAGGCGCTTGAGCACCCGCGCGCCGCCGGTGAGGCGCGGCGTCGAGACGTGCACGAGCGGCAAGCCGGCGACCGGCTGGGTGTGGATGCGGGGGCCGGCGACGTCGGTGAGGGCCGGTGCGAGGATCAGGCGCACCTCACGCTCGGCGAGCGCCCAGCCGAGCCGACGGAGGACGTCGGGGTGCAGGTTGGAGCCGGCTGAGACTGCGATCGAATCGGCGAGGCAGTCCTCGAGCGCCTCGAGGATGGACTCGACGTCCGGCGTGGACCCGATGATCCGCAGATCCTGATTGGCACGGAGGGCACGGTCCTCGTCGTCGATCACGTAGGCGGCCACGGGAGAGTAGCCGGCCATCGGGTTCTTCCGCAGTGACGTGGCGAGGTGGTCCACGGCGTCCCGTCCGCCCACGAGGAGGATCCGCGAGGTGCTGAGGCCATGCTTGCGTTCGGTGCTGAGGAACTGGCGCGTCATCCAGCGGGCAAGGAGGAGGCCCACGACGCCGGAGGGCAGTGCCAGCCCCACGTACCCGCGCGCGGTGTCGTACTGGAGCGCGTAGGAGAGGATCGCGATGATGCCGAAGAGCCACAGCGAGGCCGAGAAGACCCGCTTGTACTCCTCGGGGCCGGAGCCGAGCACGCGTGGGTTGCGGGTGTCCCAGGCAGAGAGCATCACCCACCAGGTGATGCTGATGGCCGCGGTGATCCAGGCGTAGATGGTGATGGAATCGGCCCGGGTGTCGTCCTGCAACCCGAAGCGGATGAGCAGTGCGCCGGAGGTGGCCCACAGGATCACGAGGGCGTCGATGATCGCGAGCCGCCGCGGGTAGCGCACCATCCAGCTGGTGCCTGGCTGCTGATGGCCGGCCGGACGGTGCTGCACCTCGGCGCCACCCGTCGGTGACATGCGTCCGGGTCCTGTCAGCTCGTGCGGTCGCGGCGAGCCGGCTGTCCACGCCGGAGGCCGAGCACCGCCTCGTCGAAGGCGTCCACGGCCACGGCGCCGCTGCGGCGGGGCGGGGCGTCGTCCTCCGTGGTATGCAGGCGGTTGTCCCCGGAGCCGGCATGCAGCTCCGGCTCCTTCACGGAGTCGTAGGAGTTGTACGTGTAGGAGTAGGCGTCCGGGCCCTTGGACGGCAGCAGGTTGATCACCACGCCGAGGAGATCGGCGTCCACCATCTCGAGGTTGCCGAGGGACTTCTGGAGGTCCGGCAGCTTCACCTTGGAGGAGCCGATCACGAGCACCACTCCACCGACCTGCTGCGAGAGGACGGCGGCATCGGTGACCGGGAGGAGGGGAGGGGCGTCGATGATCACGGCGTCGAACTTGTTCTCGAGGCGCGTGATGAGCTGCTTCATGGCATCCGAACCGAGCAGCTCGCTCGGGTTCGGGGGAATCTGCCCGGCAGTGAGCACGTACAGCTCGTCCGTACCCCAGGGCTGGAGCAGGTCCTCGACGTCGGCACGGCCGATCAGCGCGGTGGTGAGGCCGGCGTTCCGCTCGAGGCCGAGGTACTCGTCCACGCGGGGGCGGCGGAGGTCGGCATCCACGAGCACCACGGACTGACCACCCTGGGCTATCGCGATGGCGAGGTTCGTGGCCGTGGTGCTCTTGCCCTCACCCGGGAGCGACGACGTGACGAGTACGGCTTTCGACTTGTGGCTCACGTGGGCGAACTGCAGGTTGGTGCGGATCTGCCGGAAGGACTCGGCGCGGGGGCTCTGCCCCGGCACCTGGGTGAGCAGTGGCTTCTTGGTGGCGTCGACGTCGAACGTGATGCCGCCGAGCACGGGCGCTTCGCTGATGCGGCGAAGATCAGACTCGCCACGCACGCGGGTGTCCAGGGTGGTGCGGAGCACGGCGGCGCCGACTCCGAGGGCGAGGCCCACGAGGAGCCCGAGTGCCAGGTTCAGCCTCGTGTTCGGAGCCGAGGGGTCCGAGGGTGCGGAGGCAGGGGTGATCACGGTGAGGTTGACGGGGGATCCGCCACCCTCCTCCGTGCTCTCCAGTCCGTCCACGGACTGCACGAGGCTGTCCGCCGTCGCCTGGGCTATCGCAGCGGCCTGGACCGGGGAGGTGTCATCGACGGCGATGGTGATGATCACGGTGTTGAGGTCTGCGGTGGCGGTCACCTGCGACGCCAGTTCGCGCGGCGTCAGATCGAGACCGAGGGCGTCCACCACAGGTTGCAGGACGATCGGCTCGGTGACCGTCTCCACGTAGGACTGCACGCGGGCCTGGGTGAAGGTGTTGCCCTGCTGGAGCTCCTGCACGCTGCCCGAATTCTGCGTGGCCACGAACAGTTTGGTCTGCGCGGTGTACGTGGGGCGCACAGCGAAGGATGCGACCGCTCCCACGAGCAGGCCCACGAGGGCACAGACGGTGATCAGCAGCCAGTTACGCCGCAGAATCCGAAGGTAGTCGCTGAGCTCCACAGGAGACCTCTCTGAATGCTTTGCTGGGCTGTGCCCATGAGACCGCTAGCAAGGGAGTCAGCTCCTGCCGCTCCTGGTGTACCCGAGGGTTCGAGCAGAGTCTAGCCGCGCAGTGCGGCGCGGTGTGTCCGGTACCACTCAACCGTGTGGCGGATGCCGTCCTCAAGGCTGATCGACGCCGTCCACCCCGCATCGGCGAGCTTGGACACGTCCAGCAGCTTCTGCGGTGTGCCGTCCGGCTT
Organism: Arthrobacter sp. TJ-266; assembly: GCF_058269115.1. NCBI lineage: Bacteria > Bacillati > Actinomycetota > Actinomycetes > Micrococcales > Micrococcaceae > Arthrobacter > Arthrobacter sp. TJ-266. The sequence goes on along the minus strand of NZ_JBZCNC010000004.1, from coordinate 94,624 downwards.
GGTGGTGTCCCATTCCATGACGCCCTGATACCCGACGGCGCCGGCCACGATGCCTGCGAGCTCCTTGATGGTCACATCACTGCCGGTGCCCACGTTGACCTGTTCGGGTCCGTCGTAGTGCTCCATCAGGTGGAGGCAGGCTTCCGCCATGTCGTCCACGTGCAGGAACTCGCGGCGCGGTGAGCCGGTGCCCCAGTTGGTCACGGTCCCCACGCCGTCACGCACCGCCTCGTCGTAGCGGCGGATCAGCGCCGGCAGCACATGGGAGCCCTCCGGAGAGAAGTTGTCCCCGGGCCCGTAGAGGTTGGTGGGCATCGCCGAGATCCAGGGGAGTCCGTACTGCCGGCGCACGGCCTGAATGTGCATGATGCCCGCGATCTTCGCGATCGCGTAGGCGTCGTTGGTCGGCTCCAGGTGCCCGGTGAGCAGGGAGTCCTCGCGGATGGGCTGCTCGGCGAGCTTCGGGTAGATGCAGGAGGAGCCAAGGAACAGCAGGCGCTCCACCCCGTACTCGCGCGCGGCGTCGAGCACGTTGACCTGGATCTGCAGGTTCTCCGTGAGGAAATTCACCGGGTAGGTGTTGTTCGCCATGATGCCGCCCACCTTCGCAGCGGCGAGTACCAGGTACCGGGGCCGCACGGCGCCGATGTAGGCGAACACGGCTTCGCGGTTCTTGAGGTCCAGCTCGGTGGAGGACTGACCGTGGAGGTTCGTGAAACCCTCGGCCTCGAGCGTGCGCCAGATCGCGGAGCCCACGAGGCCGCGGTGGCCCGCTACGTAGAACGCGGCGTCGCGGTCGAGGGGGCCGGGCGTGAAGTCGGTCATCTCAAGCCTTCCAGCAGTCGAGATCCACGGTGTCGATCCACTGGCGGCCCGCGTGCTTCAGGGCCTCGATGTCGGCGTCGACCATGAGGCGTGCGAGGTCCGGCGTGTGGATGGTGGCCTTCCAGCCGAGCTTGGCCGCCGCCTTCGAGGCGTCACCCACCAGAGCGTCCACCTCGGTGGGGCGGAGGTACCGCTCGTCGAACTTGACGTGCTCCTCCCAGTTGAGGCCGGCGTGCTCGAAGGAGATCTGCAGGAAGTCCCGCACCGTGTAGTTGCCACCGGTTGCCAGCACGAAGTCATCGGGCTCGTCGGCCTGCAGCATGCGCCACATGCCCTCCACGTACTCGGCCGCGTACCCCCAGTCACGCACGGCGTCCAGGTTGCCCATGTACAGGTGCTGCTGCTGGCCGGCCTTGATAGCGGCCACGGCGCGCGTGATCTTGCGGGTCACGAAGGTCTCGCCGCGGCGGGGTGATTCGTGGTTGAAGAGGATGCCGTTCACCGCGTACATGCCGTAGGCCTCGCGGTAGTTCTTCGTGATCCAGTAGCTGTAGACCTTGGCGGCGCCGTAGGGGGAACGCGGGTAGAACGGGGTGTCCTCGTTCTGCGGCGGGGGAGTGGCACCGAACATCTCGGAGGAGGATGCCTGATAGAACTTCGTCTCGATGCCGGCCAGCCGGACAGCCTCCAGGAGACGGACGGTGCCCATGCCCGTGGTGTCCGCGGTGTGCTCGGGCTCGTCGAAGGACACCCGTACATGGGACTGCGCGGCGAGGTTGTAGACCTCATCGGGGCGGATATCCGCGAGCAGCGTGACGAGGCGAGAGCCGTCGCTGAGGTCGCCGTAGTGAAGGAACAGTTTCGCGGTGGGGTCGTGCGGGTCCACGTACAGGTGGTCCACGCGCGAGGTGTTGAAGGTGGATGCACGGCGGATCAGACCGTGGACCTCGTAGCCCTTCCGCAGCAGCAGTTCGGCGAGGTAGGAGCCATCCTGGCCCGTGATGCCGGTGATGAGAGCGCGCTTAGGCATGATGTTCCCCAGAGTGATGGGCCGTGCGATCCGGGCGAGAACCGGCGGCGAGGTGCGTGAGGTACCGAGCATAGTGCGCGTGGTCATTCTCAACGTCATCGTTTCCTGCGTTACACCTTGAATTGGTATACATGACGTGAGTTCCTTGCGCGCTGGGCGCCGGTCTCATCAACATCTAGCCGGTATCTGCGACGAAAACGCGACGGCAGGAGAAGGAGCGGCACTTGCCGGGTCTCATCGCTCACGAATGGATCGCAAAGACAGGTGGCTCTGAACAGGTCGCGAAGGCGATGATCGCGGAATTCACCGACGCGGACGTTTTTTGCCTCTGGAACGATGATCCGGACTTCCTCACCGGAAGGAAGATCAATGAATCAATACTGTCCCGAACGCCGCTTCGGCGTTCGAAGGCCCTAGCATTGCCATTCATGCCCTCGGTTTGGGCCTCAAAGTCTCTAGCGGATTACGACTGGGTCCTTGCCAGCTCACACCTCTACGCCCATCAGATTGGCGGCAAACGGAATACCGCTGACACTCCGGTTTTCGCCTACGTGCATTCGCCCGCCCGATATCTTTGGGAACCCGAGCTGGATGACCGCGCGGGTTCGTTCATGGGCCGTTTGGTCTCTCCAGCTTTGCGATGGCAGGACCGCAGGAGTGCCAGTCGAGGCATCAACATTGCTGCCAACAGCGAGTTCGTTCAGCGGCGAGTGGAACGGGCGTGGTGCCAGCCCAGTCGAGTGATCTACCCGCCTGTCGATATTGACAGCATCCAGGACGTTGCATCATGGGTTGGGCGGCTCACTCCTGAGGAGCAAGCGACTCTCGAGGGGCTTCCGCGACCGTTCGTCCTCGGCGCCTCCCGATTCGTCCCGTACAAGCGACTAGACCGAGTGATTGACGTCGGAGAAGCGTGCGGCGTGCCAGTTGTCCTGGCAGGTTCAGGTCCTGAGAGGCAGAAGCTGCAATCGAAAGCAAACGATTCATCGATTCCCGTAAGGATCGTGGATTGCCCGTCGGATGCGATGCTATACGCGCTCTACCGAGCTGCACAGGCCTACGTTTTCCCACCGGTGGAAGATTTCGGCATCATGCCTGTTGAGGCCATGGCTCTTGGCACCCCAGTCTTGGTCAACGCGAGGGGTGGCGCTGCGGAGTCCGCGAGGGTGCTTGGTGGTGGGGTCACATTGCCTGCAGACCTGAGAGCCTTGAAGGAGGTCTTCGAGCAGGCGCTGATGATCGAAATGGAACCTGTGATTGAGAAAGTGAAATCGTTCTCCGTGCCAAATTTTCAGCAGAGGATCAGAAGTTGGATAGAGGAAGATTTTGGCCGCGGTTAGGAATTTGACCACGAGGGTGCTGGTCCTCGGAACTGCAGATTGGGACCAACCCATCGCGACGAACCAGCACTACGTCGTGCGTGAACTCTGTAAGGAGTTCGAGGTGACGTATGTGGAATCAATGGGATTACGCCGCCCAAGGCTTACGACGGCAGACATGCGTCGTGTCATGCGCCGTCTCTTGCCGAGACGAACACATGAAGCCACGGGACGTGAGAAGCCCGCTGGCCTCTCCATCATCAAGCCACGAGTCGTGCCTCTACATCGTTGGGCCTTCGCGCCACTCAACCGTGCACTGCTCCAAGCGCAACTGCGAACTTGGGTCACGGCGGCCGGCCCGAAGGTGCTGTGGACATATACGCCGGTCACCTACGACCTCGAGTCAGCCGTGGACGGAAGTGTGTATCACTGTGTCGACCTGCTTGGCGAAGTTCAGGGTATCGACGCGCGGCTGGTCCGGTCTCATGAAAAGCGTAGAGCCCTGACCGTGACCAAAGCCGTCGGAAGCAGTCAGAAAGTAGTCGACCATCTATACAGTATTGGATTCCGAGACGTCCGTCTCTGGCCAAACGTTGCCGACCTGACGGCATTCGAATTGAAATCTGACTCAGCTCGCTCGGGCCTATTGTTCGCGGGCAACTTCACCAAGCAAAAAGTCGACTTCGCTCTGCTGGACGATCTCGTGAAATCCGGCAAAGAACTGCACCTCGCGGGACCGATCAGTGACAACGAATCACAAGCCGCGATTCAACGCCTGCAAGCGGCGGGAGCGGTCTATCATGGCTTGCTTTCGATTCCCGAACTAGCACGCTTAGCGAGTTCGTGTGTGGTGGGACTAATCCCTTATCTGATCAATTCCTACACAGTTGGTGTGAGCCCATTGAAAACCTATGAGTACCTAGCATCTGGACTTGCGGTCTTGTCGACGGAAATTCCATCCGTAGGCAGTAGTGGTGCAAGCGTTCGGGTCGCGACCTCCCATGCTGACTTCTTGGCGGAGGCAGAGCGATTGTTGACCGAACCATGGTCACCCGACGGCCACAGACTAGAGGCGCAAGGGCACGGTTGGGACAGTCGGGGGTCGCAGGTAAGAGCACTTGTGAGAGAGGTTGCCAAACAATGATTACCTTCGAACATTTTGTAATCACAAGATTCAACGTCCGGTCGTCCGTGGCGCAAGGCCCAGCCTCGGATGCGTGGCTCCGTGACCGCGTCGACCTCTTCGAGAAATACTGTCTTCCAAGTATGCTTAGTCAGATAAATCAACAATTTACCTGGTTGCTTCTCTTCGACGAAAGCACCCCGGGATGGCTGCGTCAGCGGATACAACTACTCATCAGCGAGGCACCATTTTCGATCGAAGCGGTGTACCTCTCGGTGAGCTTCGATGCGGAAGCTCTGAAGGAGGTACTTCGACCAAGGCAGAAGGCCGAGCTTCTGGTTTCGACCAGACTAGACAATGATGACATGGTCTCGCGGGACTTCATCGAAAGAGTCCAACGCGAGATCTCGGACCAGAAACTCCTTCTCGTAAATTTCGTCAGCGGATCTCAGTACTCCAATGAAGTCGTCTACCGCCGACCCTACCCAGCTAATCCGTTCATTACAATCATTGAACGAGGCCGCGTGGCGGATCATCACACAATTTTTGCGTTGGATCACTATCTCATGCCCACCCTGGGCAGCGTGAAGAACATCAAAACTCCTCATCCGATGTGGATGCAAGTTATCCACGGTTCCAATCTGGAGAATGAAGTGATCGGCTTGCCCATGCGAACAGCCGGACTCGGACAATGGTTTCCTGCGGTGAATTTCAGCAAAATCGGTAGCGCTAAATTCCTGGCGCTAGCCACGCTCCAGGTGGTCAAAATACTAGTGAGGCTTGCTCTCGACCCCAAGAGGATCAGAGCACTTCTTGTGGTGGCGACCGCGAGACGGCCTGTAACGTGACCACTCAAATGCTTGGCGTTGTCATCTTCGAGCCTAATTACACTGGCCACCGCATGGACTATTGCTTACATCTCGTGACCTATGGAATTTCCCAGGAGATTCCTGTCGTTCTTGCGACGAGCACAGATACTCTGAACTCAGCCGAATATTCACAAAGGTTCGAGGGGGTGCCGGTGGTAGTCGAAAATTTGGGTGGGCTTCCAGACATCCGCCAGCGAGGCTACATCGCATGGGTCAGTCGAAAAATTCGCCAGTTGCGAAAGAAATATCACGACAAAACAATTCTAGTACTAGAAGGCGACAAGCTCCTTCCCGCTGCCCTTTTAGGGAGCGCGTCCATGATGAGAATGGATTGGTTGAAATTGCTGATCATGCGCGCGCCTGTTCAGATGGACGGAGGACGAAAATCAGCCAGCAACTATCTGAAGCTCCTACTCATGAAGGGGCTAAGGCAGCGCGGGGTTGATGTAATAGCCCTCGCCCCATCGTCACCCAAGGAGCCAGACTACAACTACATGGGTTTCAGAGCTGTTCCAGATCCTGTCGACGTACATATCGATCCCTCTGCGAGTGCTCTATTTCGTCGTGAGGTTCTTGATGAGAGGCGGACCTGGGTCGGAATTTTTGGAAACATCACGGCCAGGAAGAACCTCGACATAGTCGCGAGGGCGCTCAAAGAAGCAGAGAATCACGACCGCCTCGGTTTTCTCATCGCGGGAAGTTTGGCCTCAGATGAGGAACAGCGGTGTCTTCGAGCCCTAGAGGAGGCGGAAGAGGCAGGGGTGCGAGTGGTGCGTCGACTGGGTCTCCTTCCCGCAGCAGACCTCGACAACGCGATTGCGGCGGTTGACGTGGTAGTAGCGGCACACACCGGCGATGGGCCTAGTGGCATCATTGGCAAATCTATGGCCCTCGGCACATTCGCGCTAGCAGCTGGCTCGCCAACGCTCGCGCGAGAATTGAATGGAAAGCCTAATCATGGCATATTTGTGCAACTTAGCGAGAGAGCACTCGCCAGTGGTTTTGATGCCGTCGTAGAAGCCAATCGGCCTTCCGGTGAACTAGTTCGTTTTGCCGATCGCAATGAGTTTGCTCGATCGATGTTGAGGAGCGAGTGAGAGCCGCAAGAGGACTACCGCCAGAAGCAAGACCGCTGGCGCTACGATTTTCAGTCAGGATCCTCGCATCTCTTGCTCAGGCGGCTTTCCTGCTGCTTTCGGCGAGAGTGCTTGGGCCTGCTGACTTCGCACAATTCGCTGTTGCACTGTCAATCTTCATTATTTCTGGGGTCGTACTTGGTCTGGGAACCCCGACGCGTATGTTGCGCATCGCAGCAGAAACCTCTCCGCGTGAGGTGACTTATACGTCGGCAATTATTCGACTCGCGTCGTCACTTACAATTCTTATTGTTGGTGTTCTCGCGTGGGTGACTCTTTCCTACCCCCAAGTGATCCTTTTGGCTTTGTTTCTTGCGGTGAGCGACCAGTTGTTTGATTTCTTCGTCTCATACAGTTCTGGTTTGGAAAACCATGGGAGGGCCTCCGTCACGTTGCTCGTACAAAGGACTCTTCCTTTGATTATCTGGATAATGTCAGGAGATGAATTTGCCTCAGCGCCACCTTGGTTGCTTGTCCCTTGCGTAGTCCTATCGTTCAGTTTGTGCTTGCGGGTCGTCGTCACCACACGCACGAGTTGTATCAGTTGGAGCCAGATCCGTAATTTAGTTCAGTATTGGTTGGCCACTCTCGCCACAAATATGAATCAAATTGAGCCGATCACACTGGCTACATTCGCGTCCGCGAACGCGCTGGCCTCCTTTGCGGTAGGCAATAGGATCGCACAACCGTTGACCATTTTCGTCTCAGCCCTTCAGGTCATCTTTGTGCCACGCATGGCTGTGACTCGAGGAACCGCCAAGTTCATGCTGATTCTTAAACGACTACGCCTTGCGGCGGCGATCTACGCGTTCGTCCTGATTTTGTCTTCTCCTCTCATAGTTTATGCAACCACAAAAATATTAGGTGCGGACTACTCGAGTTCTACACCCGTTGTATTTGCTTTCATCTTCGGTGCTGCGCTTTCTTGTTTTTCCCAGACATTTCAAATGAAAGCTTTAGCAGAGGGAAAACCGCTAAGATCGACGGCGATCGTCGCGACGGGTACATTACTCGGACTTGCACTGACGGTCGCAACCATTGTGGTCATGGGCGAAAGCTTGATTTGGGTCGCTCCCGTCTACACGCAGGTTCTCATAATCGTCGCGTTCGCCTACACGTCGCGAGGAAAGAGCGCGGAGGGCCAACAGTGAGTAATGTATTACGATTTGAGGTTCGCGCTACTCAAGCGGGTAGTTATTCAATCTCGCGATTGGGTCGGGTCGAGTCTCGCTTCATGCCTACGGCTGGTGATCTGCGAACTGACGTCAAGGTTCTCGATTCACTCGACGGGACTCTTCGCTGTGTGCCAGTAAAGAGAATGTGCAAGCAGTCACTGGAGGCGTCATGACTGAACATGACCCCGGTAACGCGTCTACTGCTCCGACAATTCGGTACTTGCCACAACTGGACGGGCTTAGATCGGTTGCCATTTCTCTGGTCGTTATTCATCATGCTGTTTATCCGGCGCACTTCGGTGGTCAGATTGGCGTGGATATTTTTTTCGTCCTATCAGGGTACCTGATTACATCGGTGCTGTTGAAAGAGTGGAAAGAGCGCCACAGCATCAATTTCCGCTCTTTCTACTTACGCCGGCTTATGCGATTGTATCCGGCGTTGGTTGTTGCAGTATGCATCTTTTTTCTTCCGGGGCTTATTCTCGCACCGCAAGTAGGGAGATTTCTCATCGAGACGGTAAGCGCGCTGACGTACACGATGCCGTACTTGCTTCCAATCGCGAATATTGGCGAGGTTTGGCGCCATACCTGGAGTTTGGGAATTGAAGAATTATTCTATCTTGTTTGGCCCGCGGTATTGGTCACGTTGTTTAGAGTTCCAGTTAGATTTAGAAGCCTATTACTACTTTCAAGTGGCTTGGGTCTAGTTCTATTTTTGAGTTTCTCGAGTGGCGGAATTGGGATGTTCTTGAGAATGGGCGGGATGCTACTCGGCGGTGCGCTTTCCTTGATCCTTCAAGCGAATCCTCGATTCAAGCTCCCGGGTAGCGGTGCGATCGGTACTGTCCTCATCGTTTTGGCCGTGACCTTAGGTGGCCAGGCGCGTTTCGAGAGTCTTGCCGCTGCTCTTGGAGCGTGGGGCTCGTTAGCCGTGGTCACGAGTCTTACGACGAATCACGGGTCAATGGGCGTACGTGTCTTGTCCCTCGTGCCCATGGTCTACGTGGGACGGATTAGTTACGAGATCTACCTGTTTCACTTTCCGATGCTTGTACTTGGATCTTGGCTCGTCGGAGGTTCACAGGCGGACGTCGCTTGGGTTGCCGTGCCGGCGAGCATCATCATGAGTGCTGCAGTCCATAGGGGGCTGAGGCCGTTCACCGCTTGGGCCAAAGCAAGGGCGCTGCAGTGAAACGTGCAGGTGTCGGCCGCTCGATCAAGGATAGGAAGCTATCCCGTCGGGAGCACTTCCGCGTCTCAACCGAGGATGTGTCATTATCTATCAAAGCCTCAACCAAGGAGCTGGCAATGCGGAGAGAAGCGGGCTGGGGACCGCATAGGCCCCCGTACTGTGTGTTGCACGGCGCTGGCATAAGAGACCTCAATCTGGCAGGTAAGACGTGGCGGTTCGAGCCGATCGAGCCGATGAAGTTCCTTTGCGCTTCAGGACGATCTCTTGATTGATCACCCTGCATGGGTCCGTCGTGCTGCAGGTATCACGACGAACATTCCCTTGGCGGGCCTAGCCGTACCTGTGGGCATCGTTCTTGCGGGCGGCGTTGGGTTGTTGCCTAGGAAACGTCCATTACCTCGCGGCCTTCGTATGCTTGTTGTTGCGGCGGGTGTAGGCGTCCTGGGATTCGGCCTGGGCGCGCTGATCAACGGTGTCCCGGTTCCGCGATCTAATTCCGGGCAGTATCTATCTGCTGCAATCTTTATCTTCTGTCTCTCCAAAATTGTTGATAGCCTTGACGCTGCAGCCCAGTTGCTGTTCTGGTTCGCAGTCGGCAACTTTGGATACTACTTGATTTTCAGACCCGAAAACACGACCGGAAGCGTGGAGAACCTCTGGAAGTATGGAATTGCTTACCCGGTCGCAAACATTGCTATCTATTTGATTTGCTTGAGGTCTCGAGGGCGCTACGCGCCAATCATCGCCCTGATCGCACTCGGGGTGGCCAGTATGCTTCTGGAATATCGTTCGATGGCATTGATCAGCTTCGCCTCTGCTGTTTGGTGTATTTTCCAAAATCGACCAGGCGGAAGTATGTTTCAGGCTATTCTTCGGGCGTCTGCAGCATCCCTTGGCGTACTGGCGCTATCGTCGATACTTCTTCAAGGTATGACTGCTGGGCTGTTTGGCAGGAGCGTTCAACTGCGGACACTTGCTCAAACTTCTGGCGATACTCCGGTGATTCTGGGTGGCCGGACGGAGATGCCTCTGTCCATCGCGGCGATTCTTCAGAAGCCGCTGTTCGGCTGGGGTGATGCTCAAACATTGTCAGGAGACACGATCGCTGTGGGCGGGCACATCGCCAGTCAGCTTGGTATGTCAAATCCAGCGAGCTACCTTCCGTTTTGGATTCGTGCAGATGGACAGGTGAACCTTCACTCAATCTTGTTTAACGCTTGGGTCGAAGGTGGAGTGCTGGCCGTACTCTTCCCGTTAGCCCTCATCGCTCTGCTGCTGCACGCAGTGGTCGTAACTTCCGGAAGGCTAGCTCCCTTCGTCGTCTTCGTCGGCCTGCACGGATGTTGGGACTTGTTCTTCTCGCCTTGGGGCGGAAATCAGTCAATTGCGATGACCTCCTATGCTCTGCTCGCCGCCTACGCGATCTGTGAGCATCAGATCTCGCGGGCAACCGCACTGGGAGTGGGCAAAGTGCGGGCCTATCCGGGTCGCAGCAAGGTCGATGAGAAATTTTACTTTATCAAAAACGCCAAGCCGAAGACCGCCCTGTCTACACAAGGGTTGGCGCAAGGAACTTGGTCCCCGCGTATTCGAGGTCAGTATGTTGAATAATGATTGATGTAATTGTCCTTTCGGCGGCAGTCGAACCGAACCCCGCATATCGATCAGCGCTGTCGAGCGGGGACGAACGGCTCCGGCAGTACCTTCATGCAGTAAAGATTTGGCAGAGTGTTGCTGCCGAACGGGGTTTCGGTCTTGCCGTTGTTGAGACCTCTGGCTGCGCTGACCGGCTGTCCCGATTTGTGGACACAGTCGCTTTCGAACCCAGCGAAGATTGTGCTGCCCGCGGGAAAGGTGCTGTAGAAGCTGCAGCGCTGGACCACCTCATCGACCAGTTGCATCTTGAGGAGGCGTCTACCATCTATAAGGTGACCGGTCGTTTAACGCTTGCCAATGCCAGTCGTATCATTGCGCCGCTCGAGAGCGACGCCGCAGTGCGAAGGAGTCTTGACCGTAGCTACTGCGATTCGAGATTCTTTGGCGCGAGGTACGGGTTCTGGCTTGATTACCTAACACAGATGGATGCTGACGTTGCTGATGATGATGGAATTTATCTTGAGCATGTTCTTGCATACCGTCTGGTGGGGGCCGAGTTCAGTGGCGCGCGCGTCGAACGCTTTAGCGAGCGCCCGGACCTCGTCGGCACTTCAGGTACGGGCGGAGGGCGCTACGGCACTCGCGCACAACGACGCGCTGCGCCGTATAAACGGCGCTTCGAGTCACTACTGCAGAGCAGGTTCAGCCTTAAACAGATCTAGCTTTCTTGTCTAAAGCCGACGGTCACTCCCACGAACGTCACCAGAGCAAAGATGAGATTGCGGGCCGGAGTTGGTTCCGCATCTCCGAATAGACGTCGTCGCCTCTTTTGTAAGGATCCACGACGTCGTCGTCCCCGGGCGCACCAGTGTGAGCCGACCGTGCACGCAGAGCCTTTGGAATCGCAGCACGCCAATGGTCGGCGCCCTGCAGTGAAGAGTCGAGCGGTAGGCCCGGGAGCAGCCGAGCAAACTCCCGCAGCGTGAAGGTCCTCTTCAACATTGCCGGCGACAGCTCCACCACCCGGCTCCGGTGCTCCCTCGTCAGGGCCAGTACGAGGTCCTGGCCCTCGAGAGTGCGCGGGGTGAGCTGCCGCGCCGAGAAGTTCTCGGTGTTCCCGCCGAGGTCACGGATGTAGCCGGCCACTCGCGCGTCGATTGGGTTGCCGACGAGCGCCCCTGTGCCGGCGCTGCGCACCTCGAACTGCCCGGGGAAGCGTTCGTCGAGCCCTGCCTGCAGAAGGCGTTCGGCCATGGGGGACCGGCAGATGTTGCCGGTACATACGGTGAGAATCCGGAAAGGTGTTTGTGACGCCCCAGCGTCATGCACAGTCATGGTCTATGGTCTGCCGATCCCCTTGTAGGTCCAGCCGGCGGCACGCCAGGCTTTCGGATCCAGGACGTTACGGCCGTCGAGGATGTTCTTGGTCCGCACCGCACGGGCAGCGACCTCCGGAAGGAGTTCGCGATACTCCTTCCACTCGGTCAGGAGGAGTAGTGCGTCCGCCTTCTGCATGGCCTGCTCGAGGTCCGCCTCGTAGGCGAGTTCCGGGAAGCGGTGCCTGGCGCCGTCGATCGCTTCGGGGTCCGTCACCGTCACGTCGGCGCCCTGGAGCTGCAGCTGAGCGGCGATGCTGAGCGCGGGGGAGTCGCGGACGTCGTCGCTGTTGGGTTTGAATGCCGCACCGAGCACGGTGATGCGCTTGCCCAGCAGCGAGCCGCCCACCAGCGTGCGGGTCAGCTCGACCACCCTGATGCGGCGGCGGACGTTGATGTCGTCCACCTCGCGAAGGAAGGTCAGCGCCTGGTCCGCGCCGAGCTCGCCCGCGCGGGCCATGAACGCGCGGATGTCCTTGGGAAGGCAGCCGCCGCCGAAGCCCACACCGGCGTTGAGGAACTTCCGGCCGATCCGCTCGTCCATGCCGATGGCGTCCGCCAGCAGCGTGACGTCCGCGCCGGTCACCTCGCACACCTCCGCCATCGCGTTGATGAAGGAGATCTTCGTGGCGAGGAACGAGTTGGCCGCGGCCTTCACGAGCTCCGCGGTGGCGTAATCCGAGCAGAGGCGGTGCGTGCCCAGCGAGAGGGGGGTGGCGTAGACGGCGTCGAGCAGTTCGGTGGCGCGCGTGCCCGCATCGCCTGCGGGGATGCCGTACACGAAGCGGTCCGGCGCCAGGGTGTCCTTCACGGCGAAGCCCTCGCGGAGGAACTCCGGGTTCCAGGCCAGCATGGCATCGGGGTGGCGCTCGGCGAGGTCGTCGGCCAGGCGTGCGGCAGTACCCACCGGCACCGTGGATTTGCCCACCACGAGGTTGCCGGGCTCCAGGGAATCGAGCAGGGACATGAACGCGCCGTCCACGTACCGCATGTCCGCCGCGTACTCGCCCTTGCGCTGCGGCGTGCCCACACAGAGGAAGTGCACCTCGGCGCCCCGAGCATCCGCCATGTCCGAGCTGAAGGTCAGGCGTCCCGTTGCCAGGACCTCCTGCAGCAGCTCGGGCAGTCCGGGCTCGAAGAAGGGCGCGCGCCCCGCCTGCAGTTCAGTGATCTTCCGCGCATCGACGTCGATCCCCACCACGTCGTGTCCGAGCTTTGCCATGCACGCCGCGTGCACTGCTCCCAGATAGCCGCAACCGATCACGGAAATGCGCATATAGACGTGTCCTTGTACGAGGAATGAGACCACGCCGATTGTAGCGGCGCGCCCGGTCCCGTCAGCGTCAGGTGCCCTCGCGGGCGCGGCTGTGACGCGACGCCCGTCACCGACGGGGGCGCCGCCGTCGTGCCCGGAGTAGTGCCCAGGCCACGACGGTGCCCACCAGCGCGCCGAAACCGTTCGCCACGACGTCGTACGGTGTTGCCACCCGCTGCGGCAGGACCACGAGCTGCGTGAGCTCGATCGCGGCGGAGAGCGCCAGCCCCACGAGCGGACCGAGCCACCGCCACCCGCGCGGCGCGAGAATGAAGAAGAACAGGCCCAGCGGCACGAACATCACGATGTTCGCGGTGAACTCCACGAACGCGAAGTCGAACCAGGCGGGAACGCCCCGGCGGTGCAGCGCGGCCAGCGCCCGCACCACCAGCCCGTTGGCGCCGGAATCCACGGGGGACGGCGAGAGCACGATCAGCGCGACCGCGAGGAGCCACAGCGCGCAGAGCGCGAGCGTGACCCGGCGGTAGCGCGGGGACGGCAGGGGAGCGGTGATCAGGGAGTCCTCGAGAGTTCAGCGGCGGCGGAAGAGCCGCGGGGGTGTCCCAGAAGTATCCCCGATGCGGCTGTCCGGGCCCTGTGCGCCCACGTCGTTCCGCCGCGCCAGGGCGGCCTCAGAACTCGACGATGCCCCGGTCCTCGAGTTCACGGCGCAGCGCGGGCGCGATCTTGAGCTGGTACGGCGGCGTCATGTGGACCTGATCCCGCATCACCGGGGTGCTCCCCACGAAGCTCGGGCACCAGCCCTCCGCGCAGAACCAGAGTTCCGGGGAGATGAAGTAGCCGTTCAGTTCACCGGCGAGTTGCTGCTCCGCGGCGGCAACCGTACGCCATTGTTCGCTCACCTGCCCGGCACAGAAGGAGGGCTCGGCGATCTTCGAGTAACAGTCCGTGATGTCCGTGGAGAGCGGCGGGGGAGCGAGGAACACCACGGCGCCCGCCGCGTCCCTGAAGCGGGACACGATGGATCGCGTGCTCTCCTTCCACTCCTCGGGGGTCAGCGCCTGTTGCCGGCCCGTGGGGAACCGTGGCTCGTAGGAGTTGGCGATGATGACGACGTCGGGCTGCAGTTCGTTGATGGCGTCCACGGCCTGCGTCTTCCGGTCCTCGCAGGCCTGCACCAGCTCCGGCTCGGGATTCCGGATCAGGACCTCGGTGAAGGTGCAGCCGGAGGTCCCCAGGCCGGTGACCGACCAGCCGTCCGCGGACCCGAACGCCTTCCGCACGGACGAGACCCACGAGACGGCGATCGAGTCGCCGACCACCACCGCGTGCCGCGTGGCATCGACATCGCCCCAGGTGCACTCGTCGAGGTCCACTCGCTCCATGCCGTCGCAGGCGCTGACCTCACCCGGCGCCAGGGCACCGTTGATGGCTTCGTCGATGGTCGGGTCCAATGTCGGCCAGTCACTCTGACGGAGAGCCGTCCGGATCTGCTCCTGCAGGGCCGCGGTCTCCTCCGGGACATCGACGGCGGGGGAGTCCGACAGCTGGATGCTCCTCGAATGCGCCGGGATGAGGGGGATGCTCGCCGCGCACACGATCGCGGTGACTGCGGCCGTTGCTGCGGCCCGTCGGAAGCCGGCGCCGTGGACCGCCCTGCTTCCCGCCGTCGTCGCCCCCGCGGTCCTGGCTCTCCGGCCGGACAGCCAGGAGGACCTGCGGATCGGGTCCTCGACGAGGTGGTAGGAGAACACCGCGAGGAGGAGCATCGCGACAGCGCAGCCCAGGTGGAACAGGGGAGTCCGTCCGAGGAACACCGCGCCGCCGAGGATGATCACGGGGAAGTGCCACAGGTACAGGGAGTAGGAGATGGTGCCGAGGTACCCGCTCACGGGGTTGGTCAGGGGCAGCAGGAGCGCGTGATGGTCCGCACCGGTGCCGGCCAGGATCACGAGGACCGCACCCAGGACCGGGAGGAGCGCCCACGGCGCCGGGAAGGCCGAGGACGCGTCGACGAGGAACAGTGCGGACACGATCAGTCCGATGCCCAGCCACGCGAGCACGGGGCGTACACCTGCAGCAAGGCGGGTGGACAGCGGTGCGGCGCACGCCAGGGCAGCACCCGCGCCGAGTTCCCAGGCGCGTGAGAACGTGGAGAAGTACGCCACCGTGGGTGCGGTGTGCGTCTCCCAGAGCGCCCACCCGAAGGAGGTGGCCGAGATCGCACCGATCACCAGGCCGGCGCCCAGCCGGGCCCGCGCAGGCCCGGCGCCGCGCTTCGCCACCAGTGCCAACACCACGAGCATCACGGCGGGCCACACGAAGTAGAACTGCTCCTCGACCGACAGTGACCAGAAGTGCTGCAGGGGGGGAGACCGGGACGTTCGCCCGGAAGTAGTCGGTATCGAGGGCCGCGAAACGCCAGTTGGCGCCGAACAGTGCCGCTGCCGCGGCGTCCAGCGCCGTCTCGAGGAAGCGGGAGGGGCCGAAGATGGCGAAGGCACCGAGAAGGGTGGCCACGATCGCGGTGATCGACGCCGGGATGATGCGCTTGATCCGGCGGCGGTAGAACCCGCCGAACGAGATGCGCCCGGTCTTCTCGTACTCCCGCAGGAGGAGCCCCGTGATGAGGAACCCCGAGATGACGAAGAAGATGTCCACGCCGACGAAGCCGCCGCTCGGCCACCCGATCAGGTGATCCAGCACCACCGCGGACACGGCGAGGGCGCGCAGTCCCTGGATGTCCGGCCTCAGGGCTGGAGGATTCTGCTGGGATGCGGGCCGAGACGGGTCACCACCAGGGAGCACGGGGAACGCTGTGCGCATCGGGGCCTTCGGTAGCGTGCGGGCAGGCGATCGTTCCCCCATCCTGGATGCTAGCGCAGGTCCTCAGGGCGAGGTCCCGTGCGGTAGCATTGACGGCGATGCCTAGGCGAGGGAGCGGCCTGCAGATCCACGGATGACCGGGGATCAGCGGCGAACTCCGTGATCGACGGTGGCTGGCTACGGATCTCCGGCTCACAGAGCTGCGGAGGCGGTGCGCTGGACCAACGTGTTCCCCCGCCCGGGCGACACCCCGCCCACCACTTCAGGAGAAACCATGTCCGAGCAGAAGCTCGCAGCACACGTCCGCACCGAGTTCGGCAAGGGCTTCGCCCGCCAGGCCCGCCGCGCCAACATGATCCCCGCCGTGGTCTACGGTCACGGCGCCGATCCCATCCACATCCTCCTGCCCGCGAAGGCCACCACGCTCGCGGTGCGTACGCCCAACGCGCTGCTGACCCTGGACATCAACGGTGAGGACCACCTCGCCCTGGTCAAGGACATCCAGCGCAACCCGATCAAGCAGATCGTCCAGCACCTTGATCTCCTCACGGTCCGCCGTGGCGAGAAGGTCGAGGTCGACGTCGCCATCCACGTCGAGGGCGAGCCGCTGCCCGAGGTCGTCTCCAACCTCGAGACCAACACGGTTCTCGTCGAGGCCGAGGCCACGCACCTGCCCGAGACCCTCACCGTCAGCATCGAGGGCCGCGACATCGGCGAGCACCTCTACGCCTCGGACATCGTCCTCCCGGCGGGCGTCACGCTCATCACCGATCCCGAGACGCTGATCGTCAACCTCATGGCGCCGACCGTTCAGGACCTCGGCGAGACCGACGAGACCGACGCCGGAACCGAGGGCACCTCCGAGGGCGCCACCGCCGGCCAGGCCGACGCGGACGCCGTCGTCACTGACGCCGACGAGAAGTAAGTACCCCGCACGGTGTCCTCTGACACCTGGCTCGTAGCCGGGCTCGGTAACCCCGGGCCCGGCTATGCGGGCACCCGCCACAACGTCGGCCAGATGGTCCTGGACCTGCTGGCCGGCCGCGTGGGTGGCCGCTTCTCGTCGTCGAAGGCGCAGGCCGTCAGCCTCGAGGGCCGCCTCGGGATCGGCGGGCCCCGGCTGGTCCTCGCCAAACCCCTCACCTACATGAACCTGAGCGGCGGGCCCGTGGGCGCGCTCGCTCGCTTCCACGACGTGGCTCCCGACCACGTGATCGCCGTCCACGACGAACTCGACATCCCCTTCGCCACGGTGCGCCTGAAGCTCGGCGGTGGCGAGGGCGGGCACAACGGGCTCCGTGACATCACCCGGGCGCTCGGCACCAAGGACTACCACCGCGTCCGCGTGGGCGTGGGCCGCCCGCCCGGTCGGCAGGACGCCGCGGACTTCGTGCTGAAGGATTTCGGCACGGCCGAGAAGAAGGAGCTCGCGTTCCTGCTCGACGACGCCGCCGACGCCGTCGAACTCCTCATCACCGACGGCCTCGCCGCCGCGCAGCAGAAGTTCCACCCGCCGAAATAGGTCCGAAAGAACCGCCCCACGGCCCGCGCCGGTCACTCCCTGGAGGAACCCCCGGGCGGTAGTGTGAGCACCTTGGGGACAAGCGTGGTGAGGCGAAGCGTCATGGTGAGCTGGGAGCGAGGAAGCGGACCACATCAGGTCGCGTGGATGGCCCTTGCGCGCAGCGCTTCCCTCGGGTCCCTCCGGTGACGGTGGTCGACGGCCGCTGGCCCTTCGCAGCCCGCGACGCCGAGGTCGCCGCGATCCAGCAGGTCCTCACCGCGGACGCCGGACACGGCGTGGTGCTCGTGGGCCCGGCTGGTGTCGGAAAGACCATGATCGCGCAGCGTGTGCTCGCGTCGATGTCACGCCACGTGGACCACATGTACCTCCGCGGTTCCGCCGCACACGCCACCACTCCCTACGGAGCGCTGAACGTGCTCCTTGCCGAACTCGACGAGGACACCGCACGGAGCCCCCTGCTGGTCCTCAGCGCGCTGCAGCGCAGATTCGACGGCGACTCCGCCACGCGCCGCACCCTCATGCACATCGACGGCGTCGAGGACATCGACGAGCTGTCCGCGACCGTCATAGCGCACCTCGCCCGCGTGGGTGCAGTGCGTCTGGTGGTCACCTGCGAGGACATCCTCCGTGCCCCGGGTGAGTTCCTCGACCTCTGGAAGGACGGCGTCCTCGAACGCTTCGACATCCAGCCCCTCACACCCGACGGCGCCACCGCGATGCTCACGGCCGCACTCGGCGCGCCTGTCTCGCGCTCGGCCTCGCACGAACTGTGGTCCGCGAGCAGCGGCAACCCCCGGTATCTGCAGCTCGCCACGAAGGCCGATGTCGCCTCCGGCTACCTCTTCCAGCGCGACGGCGTGTGGGTCTCCCGGGACGCGCCGCGCCCGGAGTCCGGGCGCTCCATCACGGACTGGACGATGACGCGGCTCGCCGATCTCGACCCCGAGGACCGCGCCGTCATCGAGGTCCTCTCGGTCAGCGGCGCCGCGCCGCTCGCCCTCCTGCTGCAGGCCGCCCCCTCCACCGCCCTCGACACGTTGCAGGAGGAAGGGGTGCTGACCCTCGACGTGGCGTGCACCCCGCTGGTGCGGATCACCTACGACGTCCTCGCCGATGTGGTCCGCAGCCAGCTGATCTCCCAGGCCGGCCAGGCGGCGCTCACCGCCCTCGCCGCCCAGCGCGAGCACGCCGACATGCCTGCCCGCTCGCGGATCGCGCTGGCGCTCTGGCTGCTCGAGCAGGGGGAGCTCCTCGGCGCGAAGGAGCTCGTGGCGCTCGCGAGGAACGCCAACGACCACCGGGTCGACGGCGCCGCCGAGCGGTTCCTCGACGCCGTTCCGCCCGCCGAGTCCGGGGGAGCGGCGGTGATCGAAAGGACACGCCACCTGATCGGCGACGGCCGGCTCACCGACGCGATCGCCGCCGTCGACGGTCTGCTGGACGATCCCGGCGCAGAGCTCCCGCTCGATCTCTGGGTCGCCGCGCGGCTGCTCGCCGCCGGGTTGCTGACGCGCACGCACGCCCGCGTTCGTGAGGCACCGGCACTGCTCGACGACGTGGTCCGCCGCCTCGCCGAGCACGAGGCCACCGTCGAGGTGGCTGACCTCGCCGGCCGCGCCGAGGTGCTGCGCCTGGAATTGCACCTCTTCGAGGGCGAGCTGCACCGCATCGTCGAGCGCGTGCCGGCCGCACTGACAGGCCGCGCCGAGACCTCACGCTGGTCCACGAGGATCAGAAGCATCCTCGGTGTGGCGCAGTCGGCACTGGGTCAGCAGGACCAGGCCGTAGCGCTCGCGCGGAGTGTCGGCGCCCGCCTCGCAGATCCCGCCGCGAGCTCGATCGACCGTGAGCTCGCCTCCGCGCACCTGTTCGGTTCGCTGGTCCTGGCGGGCGAGTGGGCGGAGGCACTGGAACTGGCCGGCAGCCCCGCCGACCCGGGGGGCGCCCTGCTCTTCGCCGGCTCGCCGACCGAGAGCGCGGAGGGCGTGCTGCTCGCGTTCCTCGGACGGAGCAGCGCTGCGCTCGCGAAGCTCGTCCCCGCCATCAGCCAACTGCGCATCCGCGACCGGCACGGCATGCTGCCGCTCGCCGAGGCGGCGGCAGCCTACGCGCTTGTACTCGAGAGCGAACCGGACGCCGCCGAGGACCACCTCCGCGCGATCGACCTCACGACCCAGCGCCACGCCTGGCACGTCCGGGAAGCGGTGCACTACTTCCGCCTCCTCGCGGAAGCCTGGCTGGACGGCCCCGCCGTCGCCGTCGCCGGCCTCCTGGAGCGCGCGCGCGAGCTCAACGCTGCGGGGTACCACGGGATCGAACTGTTCTTCCTCGTGCAAGGCGTCCAGTTCGGCGGACGGGATGCCGCCGATTCCCTCGCGACGATCAGCTCCGCCACGGAAGGCCGGTTCGCCGCGCTCTGCGGTTCGTTCGCGACGGCGTTGGCGGCGAGGAACCCGCACGCACTCAAGGAGACGGCCCTCACGGTGCTCGAGACCGGCCACTACTGCCTCGCCGGGGACATCGCGGCGCTCAGCATCGAGCACCTCGACGAGACGGACGATCCCATGATCCGCGTGCACGCCGAGCAGATCCTGCGGCGTACCTCCACCCCGGCGCGTCGGCACGTGCGCCGAAAGCTCCTCAGCGAACGCGAGCGGGCCATAGCCCGGATGGTGGCGCGGGGCGTGCCGAACAAGGAGATCGCGCAGCAGGAACATATCTCCCATCGCACCGTGGAGGGCCACGTGCACCAGGTCATGACCAAGCTCGGACTCTCGAGCCGCAAGCAGCTCGGGCTGATCTTCGGGCCGCAACCATGAGTCGTGCAGTTGCCAGCTCCGAGCTCGTGGGGCGCGCCCGCCTGATCAAGGACATCAGCGCCGCACTGTCCGACCGCGCCGGCTTCGGCGCCCTCCTCATGGGAGAGCCCGGGGTGGGGAAGACCGCCGTCGCCCGTGCCGTCGTCAGCGGCCTGCGGTGGACCGCCCCCGTGGTCACCGTCACGGGCGGCTCCTCCCTCCGCGCCATCCCGTTCGGGGCGCTCGCGCCCTATCTCCACACGCTGTCCGTGAGCGACGCGGAATCGCCCGTCGCCATCCTCCGTGCCGTGATGGAGTACCTCGGGTCGGAGACCGCGCGAGCGGGCAGCACCGTGCGGCCCCAGCACCCGCCGCTCCTGGTCATCGACGACGCCCACGAACTCGACGAGAGTTCCACCGCCCTCCTCGCGCAGCTCGTGAGCGCCCGGCGCGCGAAGGTCCTCGTGATGAGCCGCGACCTTCCGTCCGCGCCCGCCGAGTTCACCACGTTGAGCGCGGACGGGCTCCTGGCCCGCTTCGACCTGGAACCGCTCGACGCCGAGGCGGTGGGCCTGCTGTGCCGGCAGGTGCTCGGCGGCCCCGTGCTCACCGGGACGTCGCAGGCGCTGACACGCGCAACCGGTGGCAACCCGATGTTCCTGCGCACGGTGCTCGAGCGGGGGGAGGTCGAGGGGTACCTCGAGAGCCGCAACGGGGTGTGGCGCCTCACCGGCGACCAGGGCATGATGCACCTGCAGCTCGGCGACCTCATCCGCGCGCGGCTGCGTTCGAGGACCGCAGAGGACATGGCCGTCCTCGAGGTGGTGGCGCTCGCGGAACCCATCGCCCTCGACACGCTCTCGCGCTGCGTGGACGTCGGCGTGCTCGCGCGGCTGCGCGAGGACCGGCTCGTCGCCGTCGGCCCCGGGCCGGAGGAATCCGTCTCCCTCGAGCATCCGCTCTACGGCGAGGTACTGCGCTCGCAGGTACCCGCCGCCCGC
The DNA here is from genome assembly GCF_058269115.1 of Arthrobacter sp. TJ-266. Classification (NCBI taxonomy): domain Bacteria; kingdom Bacillati; phylum Actinomycetota; class Actinomycetes; order Micrococcales; family Micrococcaceae; genus Arthrobacter; species Arthrobacter sp. TJ-266. Next base: position 73,557 of record NZ_JBZCNC010000004.1, on the reverse strand, counting down.
AGCATGGCCATCCGGCGCGCGGTACTGGCCGTCCTCGACCCGACGGTGCAATCGCTCGAGGGCTTCCTGCGGTTCGTCTCCTGGGGGCTCGACTGCGGTGTACAGGCCGACGACGCCACACTCCTCACGGCTGCAACGGTGGCCAACGGGCTGCGCGATCACGACTTCGCGCTACGGGCCGCCCGCGCGGTCACCGCACCGGCGCTCCGCGGCAGCGCGATGACGCAGATAGCCGAGGTGGAGGCCGGCCGGGGCAACTCCGTGTACGCGCGCGAGCTCGTCGACGAGGTGCTGGCCCGCTGCACCGATGCCCGTGTGGCGAAGGAGGCCACCCTGCTCTCCTTCGAGATGAGACTCAAGGAGGGAGCGCCCAGCGAGGACCTTCGGGCCGACGTCGAGCGCTGGCGAACTCTCGTGACCACCCTTCAGACCACGGACGGCGGCACCATGACGCCCGTCGACGTTGCGCGCTCCCGCCTCGGTCTCAAGATCCTGGAGAGCAGGATCCTCGTCCTCGACGGACACTACGACGGTGTGGAGGATGACCTTCGGGCCATGCTCGCCGACGCCGACGCCACCCCCGAGGCACGTGTTGGCTGCATGATCCTGCTCGCCGACCTGCTCGGCAGCACCGGACGCTCGCTGGAGGGCAGTACCTATTCCGGGCGGGCCGTGGAACTCGTCGAGGCGAACGGAGCCCTGCTGCTCAGGTACCGCGAGGCCGCCGTCGCGCGGCACGTCTTCCTGCTCACCAACGTGGGGCGCGCGGAGGAGGGGAAGGCGGTCCTCGAGACCTACCTCTCGGCCAACGCGTCCAGTTCGTCCTACTTCGCCGGCTGGGGCGACTTCGTGGAGGGTATCGGCGCACTCCGGGCTGCCCGCAACGGGCTGGCCCGCGAGCGGTTCCTCCTGGCACTCGAGGCCCTCCGCGAGACCGACTCCACGAAGGTCCTGACACTGCTGATGGGCATGACCGCCTACGCGTGCGCGCTGGCGGGGGACACCGCCGAGGCCGCCGAGCTGGTCCGGGAGTTCCACCGGACCCCCGAGCGGGGGTCCCGGAGCATGCGACTGGCCGGGCGGGTGTTCATCACGGCGACGGCCGCGCTGCTCGGCCAGACTCCCGGGGCGCGGACGGAGCTGATCTCGATCGCCGCCGAAGCCGAGAAGGCGGGGATGAAGGAGGTGGCCGGTACGTCCCTGCGGCTGTCCCTGCTCCTCGGCGATCGGCGCGCCATCGAGCCGCTGCTGCGCGTTCTGGACGGGTTCGAGGGCCAGGGGGCGGCGGACCTCCGCGATTTCGCCCGAGCGGCCCGGGCCGGCGACGCCGAGGCCATGATCGACGCCGCGACCCTCGCAGGTCAGCACGGCAACATCGCCTTCGAGTTCGCGGGGCTCTCGCTGGCCCTGCAGAGCATGGGGGAGCAGCGCTCCGAGCGCAAGACACGCGCGGTGCAGCGCCGTCTGGTGACCCTGGGCGAGCAGCGAGAGGGCCCTGTGCCCGTTCCGCTCGCCGCGGCCTCGCCCGCAGCCGCCACACCGAGCCTCACGCCGACCGAGAAGCGCATCGTCTCGCTGGTCCGGGAGGGCTACTCCAACCGCGAGATCGCAGAGGCGAAGAGTGTCTCCGTGCGAACAGTCGAGGGGCACCTGTACAGGATCTTCGCGAAGCTCGGAGTCAACCGACGCGAGGACCTCCGGGAGTCCTGACCTGCTCCGGTGCGTAGGTCCACGTACCGCTCACCAGTGTTTACGAGTAGCTCGCGCGTAATCCATGCGTAACCACCTGCGTTTGAACACGTAGGTCGTACTCGTGTGCGTGAAGTCCCGTTTACCTAGTGTTCTTCTCAAGAGCTTTGAAAAAGCTGGGGAAATACTGACGAATTGGGTCTCTCATGGGTTGTCCGTCCCGCGGCACTCGCGTTCCTAACCACACACGCACCTCACACCACTTCCTCCCGGGTACGGAGAGCGGCCGGTCATCGGCCCTGCCCCTCCTCACCGCCTGCGAGCAGCGGGCCGCAACGCCGTCCGCTGAGTCGCACCCAGAGACGGAGCCGGCGACGTCAGGACCTTCTGAGACCAAGGTCCGTCCCCAGTCGTCGTCGGCTCCCCTGATCCATCCCATGGCCGGCAACGATGCCGGCATCGGGCAGAAGGAAGCGGGCTCGCGATGACGCAGCTGCACAGCGCACTCGGCAGCCCCGCGAGCGTCCGGCCCCTCAGTGTCGACAGCCGCGCGCTCTCCCTCTCCGGCACCGCTTGGCGCAAGCGCTACCAGACCTCGCTCGCCGCAACGGACTCGGTGCTGATCCTCGGTGTGCTGCTGCTCACCGTGAACCTCCTGACGCTCGATGCCGGCGTCGCGCGGATGGCCGACGTCCTCGGGCTCGGCGCGGCCGTCGCTGCCGGCTGGATCGCCATGATGGCCGCCATGCGTACCCGCGATTCCCGTCTCGTCGGGACCGGCGCGGGAGAGTACAAGAAGGTCATACGAGCGAGCATCGCCACCTTCGCGGTTACGGCTGTGGTCGTGGTCCTCGCCGACCTCGAGCATTTCCGCGACCTCCTCCTCCTCGCGATGCCCGCCGGCACGCTGCTGCTGCTCGGTAGCCGCTGGCTGTGGCGTCAGTGGCTCATCCGGCAGAGCCGGGCCGGCCACTACCTCTCGAAGGTGGTCGTCGTCGGGCGTCCGTCCGATGTGCGGTACGTCGCCGGTCAGCTCGCGAAGAAGTCGGGTGCGGCCTATGCCGTGGTCGGCGCCGTGTACGAGGGCAAGTCCAATCCCGCGGCGCTACAGACCGGGGACCGCCTGGTCCCCGTGGTCAGCGGGCTCCGCAAGATCGAGGACTTCGTCGCGCACACCGGAGCGGACGCCGTGATCGTCGCGGGCCACCTCCGCAAGGGCAGCTCGTACATCCGTGAACTCGGCTGGCGCCTCGAGGCCACGTCCACGGAATTGGTGCTCGCCTCCACGCTCACCAACGTGGCCGGCCCCCGCATCACCATGCGGCCCGTCGAGGGCCTTCCTCTCATGCACGTCGAGTTGCCGCAGTTCACGGGCGGCCGCCACCTGTTGAAGCGGGCGCTCGACGTCGTCGTGTCCGCCGCAGCGCTCATCATCCTCTCGCCCCTGTTCCTGGCCCTCGCCGTGACCATCCGTCGCGATTCCCCGGGGCCCGTGTTCTTCGCCCAGGAACGCGCGGGCAAGGATTCCAGCGTCTTCACCATGTACAAGTTCCGGTCCATGGTCACGACGGCCGAGGACGAGCTCGAGCTGCTCAAGGAGCAGAACGAGGGCAACGGCATGCTCTTCAAGCTGCGCGACGACCCACGGGTCACGCGGATCGGGCGGGTCATCCGGAAGTACTCCCTCGACGAGCTGCCGCAGTTCTGGAACGTGCTGCGCGGCGACATGTCCCTCGTGGGGCCGCGGCCGCCGCTGTTCAGCGAGGTGTCGGGATACCAGGAGCACACCCACCGCAGGCTCCTCATCAAGCCGGGACTCACGGGCCTGTGGCAGGTCAGCGGGCGCTCGGACCTCGACTGGGACGAAAGCGTGCGGCTGGACCTCTACTACGTGGAGAACTGGTCCGTCACCGGCGACCTCATCATCGTCTGGCGCACCTTCAAGGTGATGTTCAAGCCAGTCGGCGCGTACTGAACAGCAGTTCACCGCTACAGCACTCATCAATTAGAGCCTTGGACTCAAAGAAGGATCATCAATGGGAATCCGAATCGGCTATGCCGCCGGCGCCTTCGACCTTTTTCACATCGGTCACTTGAATTTACTGGAAAATGCGAGGTCCCGATGTGATTACCTCATTGCGGGTGTCGTGGCTGACGAGGTACTCGAAATAACCAAAGGTAGAGCACCAGTGATCCCGCTTGCTGAGCGACTTCGGATCGTCGGTGGCATCAGAACTGTCGATCAGGTCTACGGCGATCATCATCTGGACAAGGTTGACAGCTGGAAGGCGCTCGGTTTCAACGTCTTCTTCAAAGGCGACGATTGGCGGAACACCAAAAAAGGCCTGGATCTGGAGAATCGCTTCGCGCCATACGGCGTGACAGTCGAGTACTTCCCGTACACGCTCCACACTTCGAGTTCGCTTCTTCGAGCTGCACTCGAACGATCGACAACATCCCTCGGTCAACCTGGAGCGGGCGAACCGTTGCTGGAGGTGCAGCGATGACTTCTCTCGCGATACAACGCGTGTCCGTCCTCGGCGTCGAAGTGAGCTGTGTCGACATGCCCACCGCTGTTCACCGGATTTCCAGCGCCATCGAAAGCGGCGAGCGCGGCTATGTGTGCGTCACTGATGTCAACGCGCTGCTCCATGCCAGCGTCGACGTGGAGCTGCGTGAGGTCTTCAACGGGTCGACGCTCACGTTGCCGGATGGCGTTCCCCTGGTGTGGGCGGGGCATTACGCAGGTGCCGCAGCGATGCAGAGGGTATGCGGACCCGACCTCCTACCGCGCCTTCTCCTCGAAGCGTCTGAGAAGGGTTGGTCTTCCTACTTCATGGGCGGTTCGCAAGACGTCAACGACGGTCTTGTGTCTCGATTGAGGCAGCAATTCCCTGCAATGAAGGTTGCTGGCCAGTACAGCCCGCCGTTTCGGCCGCTTTCCGACGTTGAGGATCGCGATCTGGTGGAGCGTATCAACGCAAGTGGTGCAGATATCGTGTGGGTTGGTTTGGGAGCCCCGAAGCAGGAGCGGTGGATGGCAAGCCATCGGCCGTTGCTGAACACTGCAATTTTGATCGGTGTCGGTGGTGCGTTCGATATGCACGCCGGGAAAATAGCCCGGGCCCCGCGCTGGATGCAGCGTAGCGGACTCGAGTGGTCGTTCCGCTTGGCAAAGGAACCTCGTCGAATGTGGCGGCGATACTGCCGCAATATCCCGATTTTCCTGGCCCGATCACTGACGAAACCGCCACGGTTGGTGGATCGGCTATGAGTCCTATCGCTCCGAGCGGCTTCGCTCGTCGAATGGGCTGGGGCTTGGCAGACCAAGCTGTTTCAAGCCTCACCAACTTCGGGGTTGGAATCCTGATTGCACGCTCGGTGTCCATCACGGACTTCGGGGCATACGCCCTCGTGTTCGCTACGTTCTGCACTCTCTTGGCGGCCTCCAGGGCTCTGGTGACAGAACCTTTCGCGGTGCGATTCAGCGGGACGGGCCGTTCCAAGAGCGATACTGAAGCTGCCCTCGGAACTGTGTTGGCCTTTGGTTTGGGTCTGGGCGTATGTCTTGCAGCGTTGTCCTCACTCTTCCCATCGTCGTTGTCCGGTCTCTTCCTTATCCTCGGGATCATTTTGCCGGGTCTGCTGTTGCAAGACGCTCTGAGGTTCATCTTCTTCGCGCAGGGTCGAGGGAAACACGCCTTCGTGAACGACGTGCTCTGGGGGTTGTTCCTCATTCCCTCTTTCGGCTGGGTGCTCCTCAGCCCCGCACCTTCAGCATCGGCCTTCCTTCTCGCCTGGGGTGTGTCGGCTACGTTGACCGGGCTGATCGTCTTGTGCCTCAGCCGATATCGCCCGCGAATCACTGATTGCACCACGTGGCTGCGTGATCACCGTGAGCTGTGGCCGCGATACCTGACAGAGGGTCTCTTCCTCAGCGGGTCGCTTCAGGCAACCACGACCATTATCGCCGTTGCTTTCGGGCTCAGTGCTGCGGGTGAGTTCAGATTGGTCCTCGTTGTGCTCGGTCCGGTGAACGTTCTGGTGCAGGGAGTCGGGGCGGTTGCGGTGCCCGAGGCTGCGAAAGCAATGGCGGTTGGCCGACGCGCGCTCAGCAGATTGGTCCTCATCTTCTCCATGATTGTTGGACTTGGAGCCCTAGGTTGGGGATCGACGATAGCGCTCGCACCGATTGATTCCGTCGCCGTCCTTGCAGGTGGTTCGTGGTCCGGAGCTGTCGGTCTTCTGATTCCGCTGTGTCTCACACAGGTACTCAACGGGTTCAACACAGGTCCGGTCGTCGCTCTACGGGCGATGCGCGTGGCCAGGCAAAGTATGTGGTTGAGAATAGCAACTTCTCTGGTTGTCGTTATAGCGGTGTTGATCTCGACTACGAGTCCGCTCGCCGTCACTGCGGCGTGGGCAATGAGTTGCGCCGCAGCGTTGAATCTTCTGATGTGGGTCGCCCTGTACACAAGAACGCCGATCCCGCGCCTTCCCAGCGAGCAGAAGAGGAACATCTCAACTTCCTCTTCAACCAAGTTCGCATCAAACAATAACTCGTCTGTCACTGAGAAATCAGAAGCAGCAATTTAGGAAATGGATTCATTGTGGACGACTGGTCAATCTGGGGTGGCATCACAAAACTACTGCGAACGCGTTGGAAGTCCATCGTGGTCATGGGAGTGCTGGGCGGTGCTCTCGGCGTCGGCTACGGGAGCGTGGATCCGGTGGTGTATACCGCCAGAGCAGAGGTCGTCACAGGCAACTACTCCCTACCAGCAGATATAGGAACCGATCCTGCAGTTGCGAAGGCCGGACCCTTGGGGCTGGAACTTCCCGCTGAGACGCAGGCGCGCATCATCTCCAGTCCTTCTATTGCTGCCGAGGCCGCAAATGCGCTCGGGCTCACGGGAGAAGAGTCGACCCTGCTTCAATCAAGCACTTCTGCAAGTCCGACAACGGACAACAGTTTTTCTGTAGGTGCCGAGGGGCGGACGGCCGAGCTTGCAGCGCGTAACGCGAATGCCGTAGCGACCGCGTTCTTGGACTATCGGGCCGGCGTTGGTCGGGACGAACTTCAGCGGTTGGCAGACCAAGCGCAGAAAGTAGCTACCCAAAACCTTGAAGCAGCAGTGGCACTTGACGCACCTATCAACGCTGCTCTCGAGGACGGGAACAATGCGTACGCGTCGGTCATGCTGACACGACGACAGGAACTCGAGCGTCTTGCCAGTACCAGTAGTGCCTCCGTCGCCGCTCTGGAATCCGCAGCGGCCTCTTTCGAAGGTGGGGGCGGATTGCTCCGACCGGCGACAGCGGGGAGCTCGTCATCGTCATTGTCGGGCGTCGAGTTGGGCGGAATCGGTACGCTTCTCGGGCTCGCTGCCGGCGCAGCACTTGCAGCGGTCAGGCGTCAGGTGAGTGATCGTGTCCTCGATGACAGTGACATCATCAGGAGCACCGGAGTTTCCGCGGTTGCCGAGGTCAGGGCAGGCCAGGAGTTGCAAGCAACAGGACAGCTGTTTGTCCGCTCCATCCTGAGGAACTCGGTGTTCGAGCACACTTCTCCGAGGCACCTCTTCCTCCGTCCGGTCGCATCCGACGCCGGGATCGCAGCGGCTTTGGCGCTCATCGCGAACGGATTGCGTGCCCAGGGGCGCTCTTTCCTGGTCGTAGCTCTGGACGCGTCGGCGGCCGATGAGATGAAGCACGTTCACCTTCAACTTCAGAACGCGAAGGAAGTCACGCTCGGCGCCTCAGTTCCGAGCAGCGATCAGATCTCATCGTTCTCGGGAGTCGAGCCTGAGTTGGTTCTGCAGTCCGTCGGATTGCGTGGCATCCCGGACTTCGTTGTCCTTGTCTCCGGTCACCCGGACGACGAGCGCTTTCATGAGAGCGTCCTGCCCCGCGACTTCAATGGAACGGCAGTGTTGGTCGTTCGGAAGAGTAAGGACAAGGTCTCTGCGCTCGCTCACACAGTGAGGCGACTCACCAGTGCCGGCGTGGCGGTCGATGGTGCAGTCCTCGTGGACATCGGAAGTCGACCGGGTGGACACCATTCCAAATCCCGCCGCCAGTCGCCTGAAACTGCGGCTAGTCTTGCACCTCAGTTTGGACCCAGCCCGCGGCAGTCTCCGCGCCCGGAGTCCGTGAATGTGCTAGCGACCAAATGACCACCATGGCGGATCCGCGAACTCGCAGCTTCCCTCCGGCCTCCAGACAGAGGTCATCATCGACGAAGCGCCGTCTGGTCCCAGTGCTGCTTGTTTGCGTCATCTGGGCGATTCTCTTCATCAACGTGCAGCCGTGGAGTTCCGCGGATGCGCTGGGAGGTAGGGACAGCAGCGCGGAGTTCAAGGGCATCATCGTCCTCGCGTGTCTCATTGCGCTGGCCGTTCTCGTTCCACCGCGCTCGCGGATACCGATGCCCGCAGCCGCTGCAGTCCTGGTCACGTATGGCATGTTCCTTCTTCTGGTCGGGTACACCCAGGTGGATGGGCTGAGTGCTGTGCTCCGCGGTGTGCGATACATCGCTGGCGTACTCACCGTTCTTTTGCTTTGGACTCTGGTCAAGGATCGGTTCGAACGACTGGTGTGGGCAGGGCTTTTCGCTTTCGCCATTCTCGCTTTGACTGTCCTTGCCGGCTTTATCAACGGATCCGGGCAGTGGCTCGATGGGAAGCAATTCTCGGCGGGCGGGAGACTGATAGGCGGCCTGCTTCCGATGATGCCGCCCCGTGTCGGCGAGATCGGGGCAGTTCTTGTCGGACTGACGGTCCTCCTTGCCCTGGCCGGGCGACTGCGATGGTGGCAGATGGCTCCCCTCGTGGCCACTGGGTTATCGCTTCTCCTGCTCAGTAGGACTCGGACTGCCGCGCTTGCGCTGGCCCTCGGTCTACTGATCGCCTTCCTTGTCACCGCCCGTCATCGCCTCGGGGTGAAAGGCCTGTTCGCCATGGTTGGCGCCGCAGTCGTAGCTCTCCCTTTCAGCGCGACCATCCTGGCGTGGCTCGTGCGAGGCCAAGACCCCGAACTTATCGGTCGACTGAGCGGCAGGACGGCGGTGTGGCAGCACATCATCGCCACCGATCTCGATGCGGGCGAGTTGTTCCTGGGTCACGGCCTCGGGGAGAAACGCGTGTCTCTTCGACGCGGTGAGGGAGACATTGCTTGGGTCCCGATCGACAATAGCTGGCTCAGCCTCTACTGGGAGGTGGGTCTGGTTGGGGTAATGCTCGTATTCATAGCATTGGTCATTGCTGTAGTTGCGGCCCTCCGTACCATTGACCCGCTCGCTCGCGCTGTCGCTGTCTTTCTCCTGATGTACGTTGTGGTCGCCTCGGTCAATGAAAGTGGCCTCAGCGACTTCTCGTCGCTCACTCTGCTCCTGCTGATGGCAATTTCCATCTGCTCGGCAAAATCCCATTCACGTGATGCAGCTGTTCACGCATTCACACCCTCGCAGAAACGGTTCCAGCCGTGAAATCATCCCTGAGGACAATCGTCCCGTTGTTGCTAGCACTCTTCCTCCTCGCGGGTCTCAGCGCACCTGCACAAGCGAGGCAGACGCCTCTGTCCGCTACCGAAACGGGGATGTGGCAGACGAACGGAACCGTTCGATCGCTCGCCTACGCGAATGGAAAAGTATTCGTCGGCGGTGAATTCACTTCAGTACGCCCGCCGAGTGTGCCCTCTGGCACCAACGAAGTAGCGAGAGCCTATCTCGCAGTGTTCGACGCGGCATCGGGAGCGCTGATCGCGTCGTTCGACGCGGCAGCGAACGGTCGCGTCTACGTACTCGAAGCCTCGCCCGATGGTTCTCGTGTGTACGTCGGCGGCGATTTCACGACCTTGGGTGGGAAGGCGCATCGTCGCCTTGCTGCGATCAACACAACCACGATGCTTGTCGACCACACGTTCAACCCGAATGTTGCCTACCGGGTAACCGCTATCGGAGCGACGGCCGAGAAGGTGTACTTCGGTGGGTCGTTCGGAGCAGTGAATGGCGAAACCCGGCTTCGAGCGGCCGCAGTGACCTACAACGGGGCTCTTCTGCCGTGGAATCCTTCCGTGGATGGTGACATCGGGGCTGTCGAGGTCTCACCCGATCGATCCTCGGTCTACATCGGCGGCGCATTCTCGAATGTAGGGGGCAAGCCACAGCGGGCGATCGCCCTCGTGGACGACATGCTCGGCGCCACACTGTCGTTCCCAGCAGCTTCAGCGATGCCGCCCTTGACCAGTGGTTGTGATGCCCGGGTCAGAGAGATCATCAGTGACGATCAATCGATCTATGTCGCTTCCGCTGGCGACGGTGGCGGTTGTTTTGACGGCACATTCTCGGCTGACGTCGCCACCGGTGCCTTGCGCTGGAAGAACAACTGTCTTGGCGCGACGGAGGCCCTTGCGCTCGTCGGGGGCACCCTTTTCAAGGGGTCGCATGCACATGACTGCTCGTCCGACGGTGCCTTCCCTGAGGGCCCGAACCGCATGTTGCTCGCGCAGGATACTCAGACCGGCAAGATCGGAGGCTGGTACCCAACGACGAACGGCGGGGGAACGACCCGGGTGGGCCCCTTTGCGATGGCCACTGACGGCACCAAACTCTGGGTCGGGGGCGACTTCACCACGGTGAATGGTAAGCAGCAGCAGGGAGTAGGTATCTTCGGCCCCGATCCTCAAACCAATCCGGACCGGCCTCTCACCCCTACGACAACCAGCGATCGAAGCGGTGTGGCAAAAACCACTTTCCGAACCACACTCGACGACGATGACGAACAGCTCACCTACAGGTTGTATCGCAATGGTATTGCGGAGCCGGTGATGGTCCGCGAGATCACGTCCCGCTTCTGGGACCGACCGTCGGTGACATTCCAGGAAGAGGGGCTGGCGCCGGGTTCGCAGGTTGCCTATCGAGTAGAGGCGAGCGACGGCACCGGATCCACCGTGTCGTACTGGACCCCCTATGTGACCGTTTCGGATGCAACTCCGAATTACGCCGACACAGTTCGGTTGGACGGAGCTGCGTTGCACTGGAAACTCGATGAGACGAGTGGCAGTGGAGCGGCCGATGCGGTGGGAACCAACGTAGGGACATTCAGCGGAATCGATCCCGCGCAGACTGGAATCTCACCGACGTCCGCAGCAGTCCGCCTGACCTCGAACTCCAGCAGGATTACGAGCAGCAACACCCAATCGAACCCGACCACATTTTCCACTGAAGCCTGGGTCAAGACGACGAGCACTCGAGGAGGACGCATCTTGGGTTTCGGGAACCAGCAGTCGGCCGCGAGTTCAAGTTACGACCGCCACCTCTACATGCGCGACGACGGCATCATCAATTTCGGTGTCTGGACAGGCTCTGCTCAGCTGCTGTCATCGAATGAGCCGCTCAACGACGGCGCGTGGCACCACGTGATGACCTCGGTACAGCCCGGAAGCATGAGCTTGTACGTCGATGGCGTCCTGCAGGGCTCGGCAAGCATCCCTGCCATCGAGAGCTACTCCGGGTTCTGGAGAGTAGGAGCTGACAATGTCGGCGGCTGGCCAGGGCAACCCTCAAGCGCAGCGCTTCAGGGCTTCATCGACGAGGTAGCGGTTTACCCGATTGCACTTTCGAAGTACGAAGCGGCGCTGCACTATCAGCTCGGATTGGGCAATACGGCTCCACAGGCGACCTTCAGCTCGACATGTAGCAATCTGGATTGCACTTTCGACGCGTCGTCGTCGACCGATACGGACGGCACCGTGACAAGCTACCGCTGGGAGTTCGGGGACGGTCAAACGTCGACCGGGAGCCGAGTCGCCCACTCGTTCACGGATAGTGGGACCTACAAAGTGCTACTCACCGTCACTGACGACAGAGGCGCGCAGTCCGTGAGTGTGAAGAGTGTTGAGGTGAGGAAGCCGAACGCAGCACCAACATCGCAGTTCACCACGAATTGCGAGGGTGTCGGCTGTGTCTTTGACGGAAGTACCTCGTCTGATCCCGACGGCGCCCTTGTCTCCTACCTCTGGTCCTTCGGCGATGGAGCGTCGGCTTCGGGATCGGTTGTCCGGCACACCTACGCAGCGGCTGGAGTCTACGACACGCGGCTGGAGGTGAAGGACAGCGAAGGTCGGACGCATGTCTCGTCCCAGCAGGTCACCATAACGGCGCCGCAGAACCAGGCACCGACAGCTGAATTCAGCTCCAACTGCTCGGGCGCCGTATGCTCCTTCGATGCGTCCGCCAGTACGGATCCAGACGGCGCAATCAGCCGATACGAATGGGTTCTCAGCGATGGTACGCAATACACCGGACCGATTATCAGACACACCTTTGCAACTGATGGGTCCTTCAATGTCGACCTTCGAGTCATCGATGCAGGAGGTCTCACCGCGTCACAGCGCAGGAGCGTGACCGTGACTACCGCACTGCCTGCAGGGACCCCTCTTGTGCAGGACTCGTTCAACCGCACTCAGACCTCAGGGCTCGGAACCGCGAATCTCGGTGGTACGTGGCGGGTAGCGGGATCAACAACTCGGTATGCCGTCGAGCCGACCTTCGGCATCCTGAAGATGCTGGCTCCGGGTAACGCGCCCAGCGCCTCGTTGCCCGAGGTTGTGATGAAGGAGTCGGAAACGAGCGTCGATCTGATGTTGGACAAAGCAGCCACCGGCGGCGGTGTCTACGTATCGCTGATTGGGCGGTCGGTCGACGGACAAGGTGAGTACCGGGCAAAGTTGCGGTACCTCTCCTCCAACCGTGTCTACATCGCGATCACGCGATCGGCGAGCGACGGATCGGAGGTGTATCTCACTCAGGAAACTCTCGTTCCCGGGGTGGCAGGGGCGCCTGGTGAACGCCTGACGCTGAAGATGCTCGCCAGCGGAGAGGGGCGGACAGATCTCAAGGCAAAGGTGTGGGCCGCAAGCGGGGCTGAGCCGGCCAACTGGCAAGTCGCTGCAACCGACACCACTCCGGTGCTTCAGGCCAAGGGGTTCGTCGGGGTGAGAGCGCAGCTTTCCGGCTCGGCGACCAATGCTCCAGTGTGGGTGAGGATGTCGAATCTCCTGGCCACGACTCCACGCCAGTGATGGACCGATACGCAGAAGAAGGGGCAAGGACCATGAGTGCTGACGTCGCCCATGACCGCGGGGCCAGACGCCGGGTCGTCATGTCAGCCTACGCATGTGGACCGGGCCAAGGTTCGGAACCTGGTGCAGGCTGGGCATTCGCCGAGGCAGCGGCCGAAACATGCGAAGTGTGGGTGCTCACCAGGGAGAGGTTCCGAGCGAGTATCTCGGCGAAACTCGCGGACGACGTTGATCTCAGGAAGTGGTTGCACCCGGTATACATCGATCTTCCTCAACCGTTGGTCCGACTGAAGAAGCATCATCGCGACGTGTACTGGTACTACCCGATGTGGCAGCGTCTCGCAGGGCGCGAAGCCAAGCGTCTGCATTCGCAGCATCCATTCGACGTTGCCCATCACGTCACGTTCGCAGCTGATTGGCTCCCTTGCGCTCTCACCGCTCTGCCCCGTTCGGTCCCGCTCGTGTGGGGACCGGTGGGCGGTGCCACCCACGCACCGGTGAGCATGTATCCAACACTCGGCCTTCGTGGAGCAGGGTCGGAACTGGCCCGGAGAGTCCTGGGGTCTGCGCTGCGGCGAATGTTCGGCGATCACGCGGCGAAGCGAGCAGACCTTATCGTCGGGCTCAACAGCGATGTGAAGCACCGTTTCGAGCGGTACGGGCGGATAGTCGTGGAGACCAATGCAGCCCTGGGGCAGCCGTCTACCGAGGCTTTGCGATCTACGCCTGAGAACGGCTTGCGTAGAGCAATCTTCGTTGGTCGTCTTGTTTCCTGGAAGGGGACGAGGCTAGCCCTCGAAGCTGTCGCGCACAGGTGCAACGGCGACTGGCAGCTCGATTATTTTGGTGAGGGCCCGGAGCGCGAATGGCTTGAGCGGCACATTGATCGGAGGGGATTACATGACAGGGTGCGCCTACACGGCGAGATGCCACGCGACGAAGTGCTCCATCAAATGCGTTCAGCCGATGTCCTCCTGTTCCCTTCCATGCACGACTCATCAGGCTGGGCTGTTGCTGAAGCCACCTCTTTGGGCCTTCCCGCTCTAGTCCTCGACCTGGGTGGGCCTCAGGAGGTGGCGTCGGCGGGTTCCCGTGTCGTCCGATCAGGTAGCGGAACTGCCGCTCGCCTCGCGGCGGAACTCCACAATTTCCCGATCAGCGAATACACCGAGCCGAGCGATCGATGGTCCGCTCGGCGACTCCCAGCCCTGGTGAGCGGATGGTACGAGTCAATCAGCCCGGAGCATGACGGAGCTGACAGTGCCTTGAGAGAAGGACAGCACCAATGAGCAACGAGCGCGAGCTTCGACGCCGAGAGGTTGTCGGCATGAGTATTCTCTCCCTCGTTCTTCTCGGATGCTCAGAGCAAAGCGGCCGGGAAAGATCCTCGGGTCAGAGCGCAGTAATGACGCCGACTACTGGTGCAACGAACACGCTTTCTGCGGCGGACTTCATCGGGCAGAGCAGGTTCCACATCGCTCATCGGGGTTCGGGAGACAATTGGCCGGAGCACACCGCTGAGGCGTACCTGCGCTCCTCGGAAGCAGGTGCACAGGCGATCGAAATCTCGGTGTGCGCGACGAAGGACGGCGTCTTGGTGTGTCATCACGACACGAACACCGAGCGCATGACCGGTGTCGCACTTGAGATCGCACAGCAGGACTTCGCTCGTCTGAGCATTCTTCGAAACGATTCCAGGAGTTGGACGGGGGGCGGGACGCAACCTCAGCCGATACCGAGATTGTCAGATGTCCTCGGGATGATCGATCCCAGCATCATCGTGCTTGTTGAGGACAAGCAAGGAGGAAACGCGGATCGTATACTCGACCTCCTCGACACCTTCCCGAATGCCAAGAATCGTTTCATCTGGAAACAAGCAGCCGGTGCTCCAGACGTTCTCAAGGCAGTCGACCGTGGGTACAAGACATGGGGCTATTTCGTCAGCAACGAGGACGGGGCCTTCGATAAGCACGCCGATAAATTCGATGTGTTGGGGATCTACCATGGAGCCACCGACGACGAGATCAGGGACTTGGTTGGTCGCGGCAAGCCAGTGATTTGCTGGGAGATCCATACCCGATGGATGCGCGACCGAGTCATAGGCCTTGGCGTACAAGGACTCATGTGCTCGAACTTCCCCTATGTATTTACCGACGCTCCTACGATCTCTGTTTTTCCCCCGTCGTCCGAAGTGCGACCTGCAGGCGATCTTCCATGGATTCTGTCTCCCAAATACCAGCCCACTCTGTTGCCGGATGAGGAGGCGGTGCGTTTCGCTATGGATGCGAATGCGGGTTACATGAAGGGTTCGCTCTGTCCCGTTGATGGAGCGAACCTCGATCTCGAGGTATCGATACGATGGCCATACGCCGTTCCGTCGCCTGAGCACTCCGCAGGTGTCGCCTTCGGGCTCGCATCTGATCTCCCGTACCGGGCTTCAATCCCCCGATCTGAAGGAGGTTATGACGTTCTCCTCAGTGCGGCCGGGCTGTTGACCTTGTCCCGGAAGGACCCGGTTCCAGCAGGCGCCGAGAAGGACAACACGATACGCCTGGCGTCAGTCCAGGTGCCTCCACCAGTCAAGGGGACATGGACTGAACTTAGAGTCAATGTTTCGCCCACCTCGTTGAGCGTGCAGCATGTTGGCAATGGGGAAACGATAGAGGTGCGGGATTCGACATACCGAGGTGGTTACCTTGGGCTATGCAAAAGCTACGGGGCGCCCATACCCGTGGACCTGAGAGTCGGTAGCGCAAGGATGCCTGCTGCCTAATGATCGGGCTCAGCCGATGGTCCGCTTCCCTTGACGGCGGATGCGTAAATTGCTTCCAGTTGGACGATGTTCTGCTCAGGTGTGTAGCGACGCAAGTACAATTCCTGCGCTTCGGCTCCCCACTTCCTGCACATGTCCGCGTCAGACATTTGTTGCATTGCTCGGGCTAGTGACGCTGCATCACGCGGAGTGAAAGTGAGTCCAGTTCGTTCTGGCTCCACGAGTTCACTGAATACACCGTGATCGGGAACGATGACTGGCACTCCATGAGCAAATGCTTCCACGACGGTGAGACCGAAGGTTTCGAAAGCGCTTGACGGATTCACCAGGTATTGAGCCCGCGAAAGTAGTTCCATGGCAGCCTCACGGGTCAGCGCGCCAACGAATTCCACCGAATCACCGAGCACTTCTGCATCTTGTCTGATTCGGTCCTCAAGTGGGCCGGACCCAGCGACGACGAGTTTGCCCATCGACGGTTTCCACGCGTTGATCAGAAGATCAGCACCCTTCTCCTCGGACAGACGACCAAGGAAGAGGGCGAATGGACCACCTGTAAGAGTGTGATTAGCACGCGCAACCGGTCGGGGGATGAAATGCGGCTTCACCGATATCTTCTCCCCCGGTATCCCGTACCGACCCATCAATGTGCGAGCGAAGTCGCTCATCACGATGAATCGCGTCACACCTTCCTTCCAAGATCCTCGGATCCTGTGGTAATCGATCGATACAGCGAGAGGGGCGCTTGCCACCCTGCTCCCGCGATAGCAACCGTGTATGACGGACGGTGCTGCCGATCGAGTGAGGCAATCGGTGCAGGGCTCGCCATGACGGAGAAGCGTTCCTGCGGCACAGAACAGGCGGTAATTGTGGAGAGTCATCACCACTGGTACGCCGAAGTCCCTTGCGGCTGCCAGAATCGAGGCACTGATCAAGGGAAAGGGATTGTGCAGGTGTATGACATGCACCTCGTGCTCGGCGAGCAGGTCCGCCACCGCACGTCGATCAGTGGGCGACCAGGTCAGCCGGAACGGCACCTCCACCTTCCTCCGCAGGGTCATACCCTCTATGTCGTCACTCCGCGCGAAGTGGGTCAGGACCTCGTGTCCGGCGTTCCGTAACAGCTCGACCTCTTGCGCTACCACCATGTCCTCACCACTTGGTTGTGAGCTTCTGTAGGAATTGTGGATCACTAGGATGCGCATTATGGTTGTCCTCATTGCGTCGCCCGCGGGTGGCTAAGGTTGCATCCTGCAACCCAGTGCACGGTTTCTGTTCAAGGTCTCATTACGTGAAGGTCATCAGTGACTCCAATGCGACCTCTTAAGCATCGTATCCTCCTCCTTGCAATCGCCTGCGCGCTCCTACCTACGACATTCGTCTCAGGTGTTGGGCAAGCTGATGCCGCCGATCCGTGCACAAGAAACGTGCCTCTGGGGGAGGATGTAGCCGCTGCGGTACAACGAGCACCAGACCATGCGGTTGTCTGTCTGGCTGCCGGCGTGCACCAGGTGACGACGACCATTGTGCCGAAGACGGGTCAGACCTTGCGCGGCGCCGGCGCAGTTTTGTCGGGCACGAGGCCGGTCTCCGGTCTGGTCCGAGCGAGTGGACGATTGCAAGTTTCTGGTGCTCTGCCGGCACGATACACGGCAAGCGGCCAGTGCGAGGTGCTCGGGAGCTCACTTTGCAACGAAGCGGAGATCCTCTTCCGAAACGGGATCGCCCTCTCTCCTGTCTCCAGTCTCGATTCACTGGGCTCGGACGAGTATTTCGCTGACTACTCGAGCAACATGCTCTATATCGGTGGAGGGACGGCCGGTGATTCCTACGCCTTGGCGAGGACGCGCACCGCGATCGAATCGAGGGCGGCGGGAGTAGTTCTGGACGGGCTGACGGTTAGGGGATTTGCCAACTTACCCCAGACCGGAGCGGTAGTCGTTAGTGGACCCGGCTGGTTAGTGCGTAATTGCGTCATCACGCAGAATCATGCTATCGGTCTAATGTTGGCTCGCGGAGAGCGAGCGACCATCGAGGGCAATCAGATCTCGCGCAATGGTCAGTTGGGTGTCGGGCAGTGGCAATCGAACGGCGCAAAGATCGTCGGTAACACTGTGACCGAGAACAACACGCGCGGCTTCTGGGTGGCTGACTGGGAGTCCGGCGGTATGAAAATTACATATTCTTCCTCGGTCATCGAGGGCAACACCTTCAGTGCAAATCGGGGTGTCGGTGTCTGGGCTGATGTTGCCGCGGACGACGTCATCATTCGTAACAACACGATCACTGCGAATCTTGCAGACGGCGTGCGCTTCGAGATCAGCCGAAACGGCCGAATCGAGGGGAATCACGTTACAGATAATGGACTTCATGAAGGGCGGGGTTCGGGAACTGGATTGATGTCGGGCGCGGGTATCAACATTAATACCAGTTCGGATGTCTCAGTTTCCAGCAATACTTTGAGCGGAAACCTGAACGGTATCGGTGTCCAACTTCGTCCGCGGGGGTCCGGGCCATTCGGTCTCTATCGCTTGTCGAATATTGACATCACCGACAACGTCGTCGATCTTCGTAGTCCGAATACGGCTGTTTCCGGTGTGGTGAGGGCATCGAACTATCCGACGTCGATCGCGGATGCGCAAGTTACTTTCGCCCGCAATAAGTATGTCCTCAATTCCCCGCAGGATCGGAAGCTATTTTTCAACCAAGGCGCCATGACGTTCACCCAGTGGCAAGCGCAGGGCCTGGACGTACTCGGGCAGATTGGGTCGGCTCCGGCTCCGGCGCCGCCCGTTGTGGCGCCAGATCCAGGGCCTCCCGCGCCGTCGCCGCTCCCGCCTGTAACGCCACCGACGAAGCCGAATCCCGAACTCGGACCCTTTGTTGCGCGCGACTCGTTCGACCGGGCACAAGAGGGCCTAGGGCGCGCGGATCTGGGCGGCGACTGGAGCGCGAACGGTGGCAATTACTATTACCGGACAGCGTCCGGTACGGGCAGGTGGTTGATGAAGAAGCCTGGGAGCGCGCCTGCGGCGTACCTTCCGGGAGTCCAAGTGGGAGGAAGTGAGACCACGGTCCAGTTCACTCCCTCAGCGGCGCCGAGTGGCGGAGGCGTGTATGTCTCCGTCGTTGGGCGGGCCGTTCCAGAGGTCGGGGAATACCGAGCTAAAGTACGAGTGGCGCCTGAAGGCACCTGGATCTCGGTAGTCACGTCGGACGCTTCGGGCTCTGAGCAGCCATTGAGTTCGGAATTCAAGCTGCCGCCCGGGGGTCAAGCCTTCGGAGTACGCGTTCGTGTGAATCCCTCGTTGCAGGGGGAGACCCTGATCCAGGCGCGCGCGTGGCACGTGGAAAGCGGTGAGGGAGCCACATGGCAGGTCGAGGCTCGTGATTCCACCTCTGGTTTGCAGACCGCCGGAAGCGTCGGTTTGATGTCCGTACTCTCCAGCCGGGCCACCACGCCACTGAATCTGCTGGTGGAAGACTGGGCAACGCGGAGCCTGACCTGACTGGTTGGCAAATAGGAAGAAGGATCGGTGCGGCATGTCGGACAATAGGAGGGCCGATCGCGACTACAGAAGTCTAATCGCCGAGCTTCGAGGCCATCAGAAGACCTCGAAAGGAGCGTCGGCATACGCACGGTTCATCAATCGTCCTTTAGGACGCAGGTTCGCCGCGGCGGCGTTCCTGCTTGGACTGTCTCCGAACGTGGTCACAGGCATTAGTGCGCTGTCCACTCTGGCTGGTTTCGTGTCCCTGCTCGTGGGCGGATGGAGCTTCTGGACCGGAGCAGCAGCGTCCTTCTTTCTGGTTCTGGGGTACGCGCTCGATTCCGCGGACGGGCAACTCGCCCGGTTGCGCGGAGGGGGGTCGCCCGCCGGTGAGTGGCTCGACCACGTCGTCGACGCCGTGAAGATGGGCGCGATTCATCTGGTAGTGCTCATCGGGTGGTGGTCGTCCGGGAATTTCGTGCCCGAGGTACTTTTTCTTCCGGTCGTGTATCAGGTGCTCGCGACGGTCTTCTTCTTCACCATCATGCTGACCGACCAGCTGCGTCGGCTCAATCGTGGCTCGGCAACCATGCGGCTGGCGGGTGATGGGCATTCATCGCTGATCTATTCCCTAGCAGTGCTGCCCACCGAGTTCGGCATCTTGGCACTGATCTTCGTTCTTTGGGGCTCCGCTCTGTTCGCTCCTGTCTACGCCCTGCTCCTGGTGGCCAATGGGCTGTTTCTCGCGATGGCGCTACCGAAGTGGTATCGGGAAGTTGCTGCCTTCCGCGCGTAGCAGGTCACTTAGGTTCCCCTGCGGTGCCGTGTCACCCACCGGGTGGGAGGATTAGCGCAGACAATCCTGACGTATTTGCCGTCAGGCGCACCGACCCACCCGAGGAGACCGACGTGCCCGTGGTCGAAACGCCCGTCACACTCACGCACTCCACCCCGGGGGCAGGGGCCGGGCTCACCGATGCCGAGGTGCGGCGCATCCGGAACGACTTCCCCATCCTCGGGACGGACATCAATGGCGCACCGCTCGTCTACCTCGACTCCGGCGCCACCTCCCAGAACCCGCTGAGCGTCATGGAGGCGGAGCAGGAGTTCTACGAGCAGCGGAACGCTGCCGTCCACCGCGGCGCACACTCGCTCGCCGTCGACGCGACCGACGCCTACGAGGACGCCCGTGCCGCGGTCGCCCGCTTCATCGGCGCGAGGACCGACGAGCTCGTCTGGACGTCCAACGCGACCGAGGGCATCAACCTGGTGGCCTACGCGATGTCCAACGCGGCAGCCGGACGCGGGGGAGAAGCAGCCCGCCGCTTCGCCGTGGGCCCGGGTGACAGCATCGTGGTCACGGAACTCGAGCATCACGCCAACCTCATCCCGTGGCAGGAGCTCGCCGCGCGGACCGGCGCCGAACTGCGCTTCATTCCGGTCGACGACGACGGCGCGCTGCGCATGGACGACGCCGCCCGCATCATCACCCCGGACACGAAGCTCGTGGCCTTCACGCATGCCTCGAACGTGCTCGGCTCGATCAGCCCGGTGGCGGAGCTCGTGCGGCTCGCGCAGGAAGTCGGCGCCCTCACGCTCCTCGACGCCTGCCAGTCCGTGCCGCACCTGCCGGTGGACGTCAAGGCTCTCGACGTCGACTTCCTGGTCTTCTCCGGCCACAAGATGCTCGGCCCCACGGGCATCGGCGCCCTGTACGGCCGCAGGGAGTTGCTGAACGCCATGCCCCCGTTCCTCACGGGCGGCTCGATGATCACCATGGTCACCATGGAGCGCGCGGAGTACCTGCCGTCGCCCAACCGATTCGAGGCGGGCACGCAGCGCATCTCGCAGGCCGTGGCGCTCGGCGCCGCAGCAAACTACCTCGCGGAGACGGGCATGGAGCGCATCGAGGCGTGGGAGTCCGAGCTCGGCGCGCGGCTCGCCACGGGTCTCGCCGCGATCGACGGCATCCGACTGCTCGGACCCGCCGCGGGCCACCCTCGCACCGGTCTCGCAGCCTTCGACGTCCTCGGCGTCCACGCGCACGACGTCGGCCAGTACCTCGACCACAAGGGCATCGCCGTCCGCGTCGGTCACCACTGCGCGCAACCCCTGCACCGCCGCCTCGGCCTCACCGCGAGCACCCGGGCGAGCACCTACCTGTATACGACGACGGACGAGGTGGACGCGTTCCTCGACGCGGTCGCCGAGGTCCGCCCCTACTTCGGAGCGCACTAGATGAGCACTGGCCTCGAGCAGTTGTACCAGCAGATCATCCTCGACCACGCGAAGGCCCGCCACGGCGCACCCCTGGCGGAGTACGACGGCGCGGGCCGGGTGGGGGAGTCCCACCAGTTGAATCCCGTGTGCGGCGACGAGATCACGCTGCGCTCGGCCGTCACCGACGGCGTCGTGGAATCCGTCAGCTGGCAGGGCGACGGGTGTGCCATCTCGATGGCCTCGGCCTCCGTGCTCACCGACCTGATGGCGGGCGTGCCCCGCGACGACGCCATCAACCTCGTGGACGCGTTCCGCGAGGTGATGCGCTCGCGCGGGCGCATCGAGGCGGACGAGGAGGTCCTCGGCGATGCCGCCGCGTTCTCCGGGGTGTCCCGCTTCCCGGCGCGGGTGAAGTGCGCCATGCTCGCCTGGGTCGCTCTCGAGGAGTCACTGCTCGCCGCGAACGCCTGACTGTTCGATACTCCCGTCCCGTCCCAGGGACCGGTCGGTCGGGCGCCGGACCGGTCGAGATGGTTCGCGCGTTCATGCGACGGAACGTCAGCGACGGGGGTCAGCCCGTGGACGTCACCGCTGAGGCTGCGGGATGGACAGGGTGAACCGGCTGCCGCGCGCCGGGTCGCTGACCACGGTGATGACTCCTCCGTGCTCGCTCACGATGCTGCGGGTGATGAGCAGACCGAGACCGACGCCCGGTACGGCGGTGGCCCGCAGGGACGGTGACCGGAAGAACCGGTCGAACACCTGGTGCAGCTCGTCGGCCTCGATGCCGATCCCCGTGTCGGCGACCTCGATGGTCAGCTCGGCCTCGTCGACCGAGGCGTGCAGGGTGATGCTGCCGCCCCTGCGGTTGTACTTGATCGCGTTGCTCAGCAGGTTGTCGACCGCCTGCGCGAGCCGTACCGGATCCGCCACGGCCTGGAGCGACGCCGGAGCCTCGTTGCGGAGAACGACACCGGCGCGGTCCGCTCGGACCTGGGCGGAGGAGGCGGCGTCGGTGAGGATCCTGCCGACGTCGGCGGGTACCGGGTTGACCTCGAAGGTGCCGGCGTTGATCGCGAGCAGGTCCTCCACGAGCTGTTCGAGCCTCAGGGCGTTCCGCCGTGCCACCTCGAGGTGGCCGGGTACGCCGTCCGGGAGCGCGTCGGCCCGTTCGAGGGTCAGGTCCAGGTAGCCGAGGATGGCCGTGAGCGGCGTCCTGAACTCGTGGGACACGTTGGACAGGAAGTCGTCCTTGGCCTGCAGCGCGAGGACCAGTTCGGTGACGTCGTTGAAGGAGACGATCGTGCCCGCGAACGCGCCGTCGTCGTCCGTCATCGCGTGCGAGGAGATGCTGAGGGCCCGCTGGGACCGGCCGGCGCCCACCCACACCTGCTCGGCCTCGAGCTGCTCCCCGCGGATTGCCCGCCGCACGGGCCGCTGCTCCACGGGCACGGGAGTCACGCGGTCGGGCCCGAAGATCAGCAGGTCGGCCTCCGTGGGATCGTCGTTCCCCGCGGGCGCGGCGGCTGCGTGGGCCTCCCGCTGCCGTGCGTTCATGAGGATGTCGTTGCCCTGGGCGTCGACGGCGAGCAACCCGACACCGAGGGCCTCGAGCACGGTCCCGAGCAGGCGTTCGCGGGACCGGCCGGCGTCCGCGCTCTCCTGCAGCGCCGCCTGGGACGCCCGGAGCGCCTCCTGCCGCCGCCGGTTCTCCTTCGTGAGCGCACTGACGAAGCCCGCGAGGCCCGTCAGCATGATCGGCAGCAGGATGGGATCCACGAGGGCGTCGATCGTCATCTCCTCGGTGCCGACGGCGAAGGGCAGCGCGATGATGGCGAGGGAGGCCAGGATGGTGATGATGATCGCGGTGCTCGTCCGGATCCTCGACGCCGCGATCCAGACCACGGGGAACGCGGCGAGCAGCCCGATCCCGCTGAGGCTCTCCCCGGCTGCTGCGCGCGAGATGCCGATCGCCACGAAGTCGACGAGGGGAACGAGCAGGACCCAGCGTGTCCCGATGGCCGACCACGGCAGGCAGAAGCACAGGACGAGCACCAGGACGTGGAGGGCCCAGCCCACGAGGAACAGCTCCACCGAGGCGAGGTCCCGCCTGTCGGCGAGGACGAGCGCCGTCGTCAGGGTGAAGGTGATGGTCAGCGCGAGTTCGCTGAGGAGCACGCGCCGCCGACCCCTCGTCCGCCGTGGCCTGGCCGCGGGATCGACGAGGGCGGACAGGGATGGCCCGTCGTGGAGCATCGGTGCGCCGTCCGCCCCGCTACGCGAGCAGCGTGCGGACGCCGATCACGGCGGTGGCCGCCCCGAGGATCATCGACGTGGAGATCAGCATGATGTGGACCGTGAGGAAGCGGGTGGCGGCGCCGTTCGCGTCACGGGCGCGAGGGTCCTTGAGGATGCGCTTCAGGAACGGCGGCCAGACGATCAGGGTCCAGACCCCGGCGAGGATCAGGATGAGGGCGAGGGGTGTGGGGAGCTGCATCGTGTCCCTTTCGGACGTCAGCGGGTCGGTGGAGTTCAGGGAGCGGCGGGCGGGTCTGCCGACACGACCGCCTGCGTTGTCAGCGGCTCTCGAGCCACTTCCGGGCCTCGACGGCCTGGACGTTCAGGGCCTTGCCGATCATCGGCTCGGCGGCCCCGGCGATCTTGCCGCCGAGGAACGGGATCGAGGACGAGACGGTGCCCTGCAGGTCGACGACGGTCTCCGTCCCCTGCGCGACGAGCCGCTGCACCGCGGTCACGGACAGCGGCACGTTGGCGACGGACATGCTGAGGTCGGCCTGCCGTGAGCCGTCCGCGTCCGGCGCGCTCCAGTGCTCGACCTGCGTGACGGAGAGGGTCTCGCCGACGAACTTCCGTGCCATGTCGGGCAGCCGATCGGTGGGCATGGTGCGCACGGCGGTGAGGGTGAACGCGCCGGCGGTGTCGCCGTCGACCGTCAGTGATTCCAGGGTGCCGCCCACGTACTCACTCATGTGGCGGACGAAACCCTCGTCCGTGAAGACGCCGAGCACGGTCGGTGCGTCGAAGGGGAGCGTGGTGGAAGCGTTCAGGGCCATGGTGTCTCCAGGTGCGTAGGGGCTGCCACGCCGTCGGGCGGGGGCTGGTTCTCCCGGCCATCCTACGGCGTGGTGGTGGCGCGGACCGGTGGGGTGCAGGCGGGTCGGACGGCCGTCGGGACGGGATGAGCGGGGCGGACCGTCACGCCCGATCATCGATGGCTCGGGCAAGCCCCACGACGGCGGCGAAAGCGTCAGGCCGCCTTGGTACTGTGGAATTCTCCCCGGAAGAGCTTCGCCCTTTCCGGGCTTTCGTGCTGTCTGCGCCGCCCCGGTGATCCCGGGCAGCGGCAATCCACGCCTGAGGAGTACCGCACCATGAGCCTGAACGGATTGCGCACCGCGCTGGCGGACGACGCCTCCTTCGCGCGCGTGCGCACCAACGCGTCGCGCCCGGTGGAGGACAGGAGTGCCGACCTGCAGATCGGCGCGCCGGCCGGTCTGCGTGCGCCGCTGATCGCCGAGATGGTGGACGGCCTCGCCCAGGGATCCTCCTCCGGGTCCGACGGCGGGGAAGCCACGCCGGTGGTGCTCGCGATCACGGCCACCGGACGTGAGGCCGAGGACCTCGCGACGGCGCTGCGGAGCTACCTCCCGGACAGCGCCATCGAGGAGTTCCCGAGCTGGGAGACGCTGCCCCACGAGCGCCTGTCGCCGCGCTCCGACACCGTGGGCCGCCGGCTCTCGGTGCTCCGCCGGCTCGCCCATCCCGAGGGCAACCCGGTCAAGGTCATCACGGCTCCCATCCGCGCCGTGGTGCAGCCACTGGTCGCGGGCCTCGGCGACCTCGAGCCGGTCACGCTCACGGTCGGCGACGAAGTCGCCTTCACTGACGTCGTCACCGCGCTCGCGGACGCCGCCTACGCCCGCGTCGACATGGTGACGCACCGCGGTGAGTTCGCCGTGCGCGGCGGGATCATCGACGTCTTCCCGCCCACGGAGGACCACCCAGTCCGCGTCGACTTCTTCGGCGACGAGGTGGACCAGATGCGCTGGTTCGCCGTCGCCGACCAGCGCTCGCTCACCACCGGTGAGCCGCCGGTGGCGCTGTACGCGCCTCCCTGCCGGGAGATCCTCATCACCCCGTCGGTGATGTCGCGGGCCGCGAAGCTGCGGGCGGACCTCCCTGCCGCGGCGTCCATGCTGGAGAAGATCGCTGGCGGGATCGCGGTCGAGGGCATGGAATCGCTCGCCCCCGTGCTCGTCGACGCCATGGTGCCGTTCGCCGGCGAGCTGCCACCGGGGTCGATCGCAGTCGTCATCGAGCCGGAGAAGGTCAGGGCGCGCGCCCACGACCTCGCGGCCACCAACGAGGAGTTCCTCGCGGCTGCGTGGTCGACGGCGTCCGAGGGCGGCGCGGCGCCGCTCGACCTCGGCGGCGCCCTGGGCACGGACTTGCAGGAGGCCAGCTTCCGCTCGCTCACCGACACCCGCTCCACGGCGCTCGCCAACTCGGTGGCGTGGTGGGGCATCACCAGTTTCGGTGCGGACGAGGAGCTCGCGGACGTCGACAGCTTCACCGTGCGCGCCCGTGAGCCGCGCGGCTACCAGGGCGACGTCGCGGAGATGATGGAGTTCATCGGCGGCCGCGTCCGGGACCAGTGGCGCGTCGTCGTCGCCACGGAGGGGCCCGGTCCGGCGCAGCGACTCGCGGAACTGTTCCACGACAACGACATCCCGACGAGCCGCGTGGACTCGCTCGAGCAGCCGCCGCAGCCCGGCATCATCGAGATCACCACGGCCTGCGCGGGGCGAGGTTTCGTGGTGGACGGCCTGAAGATCGGTCTGCTCACCGAAGCGGACCTGCTGGGACGCACGAGCGCCTCCGGCACCCGGGACATGCGGAAGATGCCGTCACGGCGCCGCAACGCCGTCGACCCCCTGCAGTTGAAGGAAGGCGACTTCGTCGTCCACGAGCAGCACGGCGTCGCGAAGTTCGTGGAACTCCTGCAGCGCTCCACCGGCGCGGGCCCCACGCGGACCACCCGCGAGTATCTCGTGCTCGAGTACGCGCCCTCGAAGCGCGGCGCCCCCGGCGACCGGCTCTTCGTGCCGACCGACCAGCTGGACCAGGTGACCCGCTACGTCGGCGGTGATGCCCCCGCGCTGAGCAAGATGGGCGGTTCCGACTGGAGCAAGACCAAGAACCAGGCGCGGAAGGCCGTCAAGGAGATCGCCGGTGAGCTGATCCGCCTGTACTCGGCGCGCATGGCCTCCCGCGGACACGCCTTCGCGCCGGACACCCCCTGGCAGCGCGAGCTCGAGGAGGCGTTCCCCTACGTGGAGACCCCCGACCAGCTGACCACCATCAACGAGGTCAAGGCGGACATGGAGCGCGAGGTCCCCATGGACCGGCTCGTCTCCGGCGACGTCGGCTACGGCAAGACCGAGATCGCGGTCCGTGCCGCCTTCAAGGCCGTGCAGGACGGCAAGCAGGTGGCCGTGCTCGTGCCCACCACTCTGCTGGTGCAGCAGCACTTCGAGACGTTCTCCGAGCGCTTCTCCGGCTTCCCCGTGCGCGTGAAGGCCCTGTCCCGCTTCCAGACAGCGAAGGAATCGCGCGAGACGGCGGACGGGCTCACCTCGGGCGCCGTCGACGTCGTGATCGGCACGCACCGGCTCCTGTCGAAGGAGATCTCCTTCAAGGACCTCGGGCTCGTGATCGTGGACGAGGAGCAGCGGTTCGGCGTGGAGCACAAGGAGGCGCTGAAGAAGATGCGCACCAACGTGGACGTCCTCGCGATGAGCGCCACGCCCATCCCGCGCACGCTAGAGATGTCCCTCACGGGTATCCGCGAGACCTCGACGCTGGCGACGCCGCCCGAGGAGCGCCACCCCGTGCTCACCTACGTGGGCCCGTACACGGACAAGCAGGCGTCCGCCGCCATCCGCCGTGAGCTCATGCGCGAGGGGCAGGTGTTCTTCGTGCACAACCGCGTGTCCTCGATCGACCGCACGGCCGCGCACCTCAAGGAGCTCGTGCCCGAGGCGCGGGTCGCGGTGGCGCATGGGCAGATGACGGAGTCACGGCTCGAGCAGATCATCGTGGATTTCTGGGAGAAGCGGTTCGACGTCCTCGTGTGCACCACGATCATCGAGACGGGCCTCGACATCTCCAACGCGAACACGCTGATCGTGGACCGCGCGGATTCCTACGGTCTCTCACAGCTGCACCAGCTCCGTGGCCGTGTGGGTCGCGGGCGTGAGCGGGCGTACGCCTACTTCCTGTACCCGTCGGAGAAGCCCCTCGGCGAGGTGGCTCTCGAACGTCTCAAGGCCGTCGCGTCCCACAACGAACTGGGCGCCGGTATGCAGCTCGCCCTGAAGGACCTCGAGATCCGCGGGGCGGGCAACATGCTGGGCGGGGAGCAGTCGGGCCACATCCAGGGTGTCGGGTTCGACCTCTACATCCGCCTCGTCGGCGAGGCCGTGGCGAACTTCCGTGGCGAGGCCGAGGAGAAGGCCGCCGAGATGAAGATCGAGCTCCCGATCAACGCGCACCTGCCGCACGAATACGTGCCGGGGGAGCGGCTGCGCCTCGAGGCGTACCGCAAGCTCGCCTCCTCCGTGACCGACGAGGCCATCGACGCCGTCGTCGCCGAGCTCAAGGACCGCTACGGCGAGCCGCCGGCAGCGGTGGTGAACCTCATCGCCGTGGCGCGCTTCCGGGTCGCTGCCCGCGCCCTCGGGCTCACCGATGTGGCCCTGCAGGGCAACTTCATCAAGTTCGCCCCGGCGGACCTGCCGGAGTCCAAGCAGATGCGGCTCACGCGCATGTACCCGGGATCGGCGATCAAACCGGCCTTGAACGCGGTGCTTGTCCCCAAACCGAAGACCGCGAAGATCGGCGGCCGGGACCTCGTGGACGCCGAGATGCTCACCTGGGCGAAGAACGTGCTGGACGCCGTCTTCACGCCCTGAGCCGGGCCGACCCACCGACGCGAAGAGGCCGCCCCCACCGGGGACGGCCTCTTCGATGCTGTGCGGACGATGCCCGGGCGCGGTGCGCGGCGGGCTGCCTCCGCTACGAGCTGACGGTCGTGGAGACTTCCTTCTCGTCCGTGCTGTTGCCCTCGGCCAGGTCGTAGCCGGTGTCGGCGCGGCCGAGGATGCCCTGCGGGATGTAGAAGACGAGGAAGGCGATGACCACGATCGCGCCCATGGGCCAGATGTTCTGGGGCGTGAACCAGGTCAGGAGGTAGATCCCGGCGCAGAAACCGCCGAAGATGATCGCGAACACGATGATGTTCTCGACGAGGTGGCCCTTGCCGGCGTGGGAGGGCTGCCGTTCGGGCGCGGAAGCCGGCTTCGAGTGCTTGTCGCGGTCGGGGGCGGCGCCGACTTCGTGTGACATCGGGGATCTCCTTCATGTTCCTGCGATCGGCGTGTCGGTGGTCCTACCGGTTGTGCATCAGTAGCCCGAGGCGCCCTGTTCACCTCTAACGATAGCGACTCCCGAGCTCGCCCCGATACGCGTGGCACCGGCGCCGATCATTGCGCGGGCGTCCTCGAGTGTGCGAACCCCGCCGGATGCCTTGACCCCGAGGTCCGGCCCCACCGTCCGGCGCATGAGCGCGATGTCCTCGACGGTGGCCCCGCCACCGTTGAAACCCGTGGAGGTCTTCACGAAATCGGCTCCCGCCTCGACGGCCGCCTCGCAGGCGAGCACCTTCTGCGCGTCGTCGAGCAGTGCGGTCTCGATGATCACCTTCAGCACGGCACCGTGGGCGTGCACCGCTTCGGCGACGGCGCGGATGTCCAGCACCAGCGCGTCCCTGTCATTCGCGCGTGCGGCGGCGATGTTGATCACCATGTCGATCTCGTCGGCGCCATCCGCCACGGCGCCCTGTGCCTCGATGACCTTGACCTCCGTGGTGGAGGCGCCCAGCGGGAAGCCGATGACCGAGCAGGTGAGGACGCCGGTGTCCTTGACGGCGGTGCGCACGGTGCTCACCCAGACGGGATTCACGCAGACGGACTTGAAGGAGTGCTCCACGGCCTCGCGGCACACCGTGAGGATCTGCTCACGGCTTGCCTCGGGCTTGAGGAGGGTGTGGTCGATGTAGGAGGCGAGGGATGCTTCGGTAGACATGCGGACCATCCTTCCATGAGCCCGGACACTGGTGGCCCGGCTCTCACCTGGTCCTGACACGGCGACCGGCCGGAACTGCGATTGCCCGGCCCGACGGGTCAGAGCCCGAGCGCCTCGCCGACGTCGCGCTTCACGGCATCGAGGCGGGCCCGGGTGGCGAGCTTGGCGGCGTCGAGCTCCGCGGCCGAACCGACGGTTTCCACCACCTCTAGGTAGCACTTGAGCTTCGGCTCGGTGCCGCTCGGGCGGATGATCACGCGGGTCTCGTCCTGCGTCAGGTACAGCAGCCCGTCGGTCGGCGGCAACTGCGCCGAACCCTGGGCGAGGTCCTCGGTGACCGTGACGGGGGAGTCGGCGAAGGACGTCGGCGGGTTCTCCCGCAGGCGGTTCATCATCGCGCCGAGCAGTCCGAGGCTCCCGACGCGGACGGAGACCTGGTCCGAGGCATGCAGGCCGTGCACCAGGAAGGCATCGTCGAGCAGGCCGAAGAGCGTACGGCCGGCGGCCTTCGTCGCGGCAGCGAGTTCGGCGAGCAGCAGGCCGGCGGAGATGCCGTCCTTGTCGCGCACGACCTCCGGGGCCACGCAGTAACCCAGTGCCTCCTCGTACCCGTAGGAGAGGTGCGGCACGCGGGCGATCCACTTGAATCCGGTCAACGTCTGGACGTGCTCGACGCCCGCGACTGCCGCGATGCGCCCGAGCATCCGCGAGGACACGATGGAGTTGGCGAAGACGGGGCGGAGGGCGGTGTCGCCAGCGGTGCCGCCACCGGCGTCGTCGTGGGGTGTGGCCGTGTGGCGGGCCGCGAGATGCAAGCCGAGGAGCGTGCCCACCTCGTCGCCGCGCAGCATGCGCCAAGCGCCCGTCGACGGTTCCCGTGCCGCGAGGGCCACGCGGTCGGCGTCGGGATCGTTGGCGATGACGAGATCCGCGTCCAGCTGCCCGGCGGTCTCCAGTGCGAGGTCGAGCGCGCCCGGTTCCTCCGGGTTGGGGAAGGCGACGGTGGGGAAGTCCGGGTCGGGCTCCGCCTGGCGCTCCACGAGGGTGACGTCGTCGAATCCTGCCGCAGCGAGGACCGCCGCGGCCGTCCGGCCGCCCACGCCGTGCAGCGGGGTGAGGACGATCCGCAGGTCGCGGTGCGTCATCGTCGGATCCGTCAGGGCGGACACCGAGGCGATGTAGTCGGTCTCGATGCTCTCGGGCAGCACCTGCCAGCCCGAGTCGGCCAGCTTCACAGTGGCGAGTGCGCCGACGGAAGCGATGTGTGCCGCGATCCGGGCGTCGTGCGGCGCGACGATCTGCACGCCCCGCGCCTCCTCCTCGACCGCGCGCCCTCCGAGGTACACCTTGTACCCGTTGTCCTGCGGCGGGTTGTGGCTCGCGGTGACCATGATGCCCGCCTCGCACTCGAGGGCGCGGAGGGCGTAGGCGAGCACCGGCGTCGGCAGTTCGCGCGGCAGGAGGAACGTCTCGATCCCGGCCGCCGTGAAGATGGCCGCGGTCTCCTCCGCGAAGATCCGCGAGTTGTGGCGGGCATCGAAGCCGACGACGGCGCGGGGTGCGTACGCGCCCGCGGCGAGCTCGAGGACGTGTGCGGCGACGCCGGCGGCGGCCCGCCGGACGACGACGCGGTTCATGCGCTGCGGGCCCGCGCCGAGTTCCGCGCGGAGGCCAGCGGTGCCGAAGGCGAGCTGCCCCGAGAAGCGGTCGCGGAGATCCTGCTCGGCGGCCGCGGACGCCGCGTCGCCGGAACGGACGCGGAGGATGAGGTCGCGCAGCTCCGCCTGCGTCCGAGGATCGGGGTCGGTGTCCGCCCATTCCCCGGCCGTGTCGAGGAGGGCACTGAGGTCCGTGGTGGTCATGGGAGTCCCATTCGTGGATCGGAGGCGGCCGTCGGTGGCTCGCCGTCGTGTGAGGTGCAGCGGGGTCCGGAGCGGAGCCCGGCGTAGGCGGGCGTGGTCAGATCGCGGCGACGATGTCCGCGAGCAGGCGGGAGATCCGCGGGCCGGCGGCCTGGCCCGCCTCGATGACCTCCGCGTG
Source organism: Arthrobacter sp. TJ-266 (assembly GCF_058269115.1). Lineage (NCBI taxonomy): Bacteria > Bacillati > Actinomycetota > Actinomycetes > Micrococcales > Micrococcaceae > Arthrobacter > Arthrobacter sp. TJ-266. The sequence continues at coordinate 42,099 of NZ_JBZCNC010000004.1, read as the reverse complement.
GCTGAGCGGCACCGGGCTGATGCCCGCCGCGAGGTTCGTGACCAGGGAGATCCCGAACACCTCCATGCCCGCATGGCGCGCGGCGATGGCTTCGAGCGCCGTGGACATCCCGACCAGGTCCGCACCGATGCGCCGGGCGTACCGCACCTCGGCGGGGGTCTCGTAGTGGGGGCCCGTGAACTGCGCGTACACGCCCTCCTCGAGCGTGGGGTCCACCTGGCGCGCGACGTCGCGCAGGCGGGAGGAGTACAGATCCGTCAGGTCCACGAAGGTGGCGCCCTCGAGTGGTGAGGTCGCCGTGAGGTTCAGGTGGTCGCTGATGAGTACGGGAGTGCCGGGCTGCCAGTGCTCCTGCAGCCCTCCGCAGCCGTTGGTGAGGATCATCGTCGTCGCGCCGGCCGCAGCGGCCGTCCGGACGCCGTGCACCACGGCGCGCACTCCCTTGCCCTCGTAGAAGTGCGTGCGGGCACCCAGGACGAGGGCGCGCTTCCCGTTCGGTGTGAGGACGGAGCGGATGGTCCCGGTGTGGCCGACGACGGCGGGGGCCGAGAAGCCGGGGATGTCCGCGGCATCGAGCGTGTGCGTGGTCTCGCCGATGAGTTCGGCCGCCTCGCCCCAGCCGGAGCCGAGGACGAGCGCGGTGTCGTGTCGGGCGATCCCGGTGGCACGGATGATGTGGTCGGCGGCGTCGCGGGCCAGGTCGAAAGGATCAGAAGTCACCGCATCAACCTACCTCCTGGCCCGAACGGGCGCGACGCCGCCGCTCGCCCTCGAGGGGCTTGTTTCCGCGGTGTCAGTGGCATGGGCGATGATTGACACGTGACCAATCAACTCGATCTCAGTTCACTGCGCCTTGCCATCCTGGGCGGCGGACCCGGCGGGTACGAAGCCGCGATGGTGGCGTCCTCCCTCGGGGCGAAGGTCACCATCGTGGAGCGGCAGGGCCTCGGCGGATCGGCCGTGCTCACGGACGTGGTGCCGTCCAAGACGTTGATCGCGACCGCGGACACCATGACGCGCTTCACCGACGCCAGCGGCCTCGGCGTGCACTTCTCCGCCGAAAGCGCGGTGTACGCGGACCTCGACAAGGTGAACCAGCGTCTGCTGAAGCTCGCGGTCGAGCAGTCCTCCGACATCCGGGCCACCCTGGAGCGCCTCGGGGTGCAGATCATCATCGGGGCCGGCAAGCTGCTCGACAACCACCGACTCGAAGTGGTCTCCGAGGGTGAGACGACCATCGTCGAGGCCGACGCCGTGCTGCTCGCCGTCGGCTCCACGCCCCGCGAACTGCCCAGTGCCATGCCCGACGGCGAACGCATCTTCAACTGGACCCAGCTCTACAACCTCCGCCGGATCCCCGAGCACCTCATCGTCGTCGGATCGGGCGTCACAGGGGCGGAGTTCGCGAGCGCCTACAACGGCCTCGGATCCAAGGTGACGCTCATCTCCAGCCGCGACCGCGTGCTGCCCGGCGAGGACGCCGACGCCGCAGAGGTGCTGGAAGGCGTCTTCACCGACCGCGGCATGACGGTGCTGTCGAGGTCCCGTGCCGAGGCCGTGGACCGCACGGAGGACGGCGTGATCGTCCGGCTGGCGGACGGGCGCACCGTCGAGGGCAGTCACTGCCTCGTCGCAGTGGGGGCCGTACCCAACACCACGGACATCGGCCTCGAGGAGGCCGGGGTCGCGGTCGGCGAATCCGGTCACATCCAGGTGGACGGCGTCTCCCGCACCACCGCGCCGAACGTCTACGCCGCGGGCGACTGCACAGGCGTCTTCGCCCTGGCATCGGTTGCCGCGATGCAGGGCCGCATCGCGATCGCGCACCTCATGGGCGATTCCGTGAGCCCGATCAAGCTCAAGCAGGTCGCCTCCAACATCTTCACCTCTCCCGAGATCGCGACGGTCGGCGTCACGGAGGAGGACATCGCGTCCGGCAACTACCAGGGCGACGTCGTCAAGCTCTCGCTGCACACCAACGCCCGGGCGAAGATGATGAACGTCAAGGACGGCTTCGTGAAGGTCATCTCCCGGAAGGGCTCGGGAACCGTGATCGGTGGGGTGGTGGTAGGCCCGCGCGCCTCCGAGCTGATCTTCCCGCTGGCGCTCGCGGTCACGAAGAAGCTTCACGTCGACGACGTCGCGAACACCTTCACGGTCTACCCCTCGCTCACGGGGTCCATCTCGGAAGCGGCCCGGCGCCTGCACGTCCACCTGTAGGTCACGGCCGGGCGGAACCACATCCACCAGGAGAGTCGGTGCTTCTGTAGGGCGTCCCTAGCGGCAGGCGGAGGGCCGGCGGCCTGATGTCGCGGAAGAGTTCCCAGTGTCCACACTGTGGACACTCTTATCCGTCTGGTGGACGCCGGTGGTCTGATATCAGGATCGATCAGAAGCACCGGTCCCGGGACGGGCTGCGCCGCGAGGTGCCACGGCCCGGCGCCCACCCGAGAAAGCCGACGCCATGACCTCCTCCACCTCCGCTGGCACCAGCGGAACCACTGCGCCACTGAACTCCAGGGGTCGGGTGATCTTCGCCAGCCTCATCGGCACGACCATCGAGTTCTACGACTTCTACATCTATGCGACGGCCGCGGTCCTCGTCTTCCCGGCTCTCTTCTTCCCCAACCAGACCGAGGCGAACCAGCTGCTCAGCTCGTTCGCCGTCTTCGGCGTCGCCTTTGTGGCGCGGCCGCTGGGCTCCATCGTCTTCGGTCACTTCGGCGACAAGATCGGACGGAAGGCCACCCTCGTCGCGTCACTGCTGACCATGGGTGTGGCCACGTTCCTGATCGGCCTGCTGCCCGCGGCCACCACACCCGGCTGGGTGTTCCTCGCCCCGCTGCTGCTCGTGGTGCTCCGCTTCCTGCAGGGCCTCGCACTCGGCGGTGAATGGAGCGGTGCCGCGCTGCTGGCCACGGAGAACGCCCCCGAGGGCAAGCGCGCCATCTTCGGTACCTTCCCGCAGCTCGGCGCCCCGATCGGCTTCATCCTCGCGAACCTGCTGTTCGTGCTGCTCAGCACCACCTTGACGCCGGAGCAGTTCCTCGCCTGGGGCTGGCGCGTGCCGTTCCTCCTGAGCGCCGTCATGGTCATCATCGGGCTGTACGTGCGCCTCAAGCTGATCGAGAGTGCGTCCTTCCAGAAGGTCCAGAGCGAGGGCAAGGTCGTGAAGATCCCGCTCGGCACGACGTTCGCGCGTCACTGGCGACGCCTCATCCTGGGCACCTTCATCATGTTCGCCACCTACGTGCTGTTCTACTTCATGACCGCCTTCACCCTGACCTACGGCACCGCGCCCTCGAGCGTGGAGCAGGCCCGCGCCAGGGCAGAGGCCGTGGGCGGCCAGTTCACCGCCGCCCAGGAGGCCGCGTTCGTCCCCGGGCTCGGCATGGCCCGCACGGACTTCCTATGGATGTTGATCATCGGCGTGGTGTTCTTCGGTATCTTCACCGTCATCTCCGGTCCGCTGGCCGAGCGCTTCGGCCGCCGCAAGATGCTTCTCGCCACCACCGTCGGCATCGCAGTCTTCGGCCTGCTGTGGGCGCCGTTGTTCGGGGCCGGGACGGTCGGCGCCATGGCGCTGCTGATCATCGGCTTCACCCTCATGGGGCTCACGTTCGGGCCGATGGCCGCCGTGCTGCCCGAGCTGTTCCCGGCGAACGTCCGCTACACGGGCTCTGCCGTCGCCTACAACGTCTCGAGCATGATCGGTGCCGCCCCGGCCTCGTTCATCGCCGTCGCCCTCTGGCAGCGCGCGGGTGGCAGCACCGTGCTCGTCGGCCTGTACCTGAGCGTCGCGGCCGTCGTGACGTTCATCGCGCTGTTCGTCTCCCGTGAGACGCGCGATCACGACTACGAGAACGACGTCGCCTGACGGCCTTCCCGGCCTGCTGACGACAGAACGACGACGGCGCCGCCTCCTCACCGGGGGCGGCGCCGTCGTCGTCGGTGACGCGTGCTCATGGGTGAGCCATGCGGAGTGCAGCGAGGGCCCGTGGGCAGGAGGCAGCGGTGCCTGCCCTTGTCAGTCCTTGATGCTGGCGATGACCGATCCCGCGGAGACGGTGTCCCCGGCCGCCGCGGCGAGTCCCGTCACGGTGCCGCTCCGGTGCGCCGTGAGGGGCTGCTCCATCTTCATGGCTTCGAGCACCACCACGAGATCGCCCTCGGACACCACGTCACCGTCGGTGACGGCCACCTTCACGATGGTCCCCTGCATGGGTGAGGTGAGCTCGTCCCCGCTGACGGCGGCCTTGCCGGCCCTCGCCCGCGACGACTTCTTGGACTTGACCGGTGCGCCGGACTTGCCGTTGGATGCCGCTCCGAGACCGGAGGGCAGCACCACTTCGAGGCGACGCCCGCCCACCTCGACGGTCACCCGCTGCCGGGAGTCCTCCTCCGCGCCCGCCTCGGCAGGTCCCGACCACGGCTCGATGGTGTTGGCGAACTCGGTCTCGATCCACCGGGTGTGGACGGAGAACGGGCCGTCCGTCGGGGCGAACGCCGGGTCGACGACGACGGCCGCGTGGAAGGGGAGCACGGTGGGCATGCCCTCGACGACCATCTCACCGATGGCACGGCGCGCCCGCTGCAGCGCCTGCTCGCGGGTGGCTCCGCTGACGATGAGCTTGGCGAGCATGGAGTCGAAGGTGCCGCCGATGACCTCGCCCGCCTCGATGCCGGAGTCCACGCGGACGCCGGGTCCGCTCGGCAGGGTGAGGGTCTGCACGGTGCCGGGTGCGGGCATGAAGCCTCGGCTGGCGTCCTCACCGTTGATCCGGAACTCGAAGGAGTGGCCGCGGACCACGGGGTCGCCGTACCCGAGGGCCTCGCCGCGGGCGATGCGGAACTGCTCGCGCACGAGGTCCAGGCCGGTGACCTCCTCGGAGACGGGGTGCTCCACCTGGAGGCGGGTGTTGACCTCGAGGAACGAGATGGTGCCGTCCTGGCCCACGAGGAACTCGCACGTGCCTGCACCCTGGTAGTCGGCTGCTGTGAGGATCGCCTTCGAGGACTCGTAGAGGCGCGTGTTCTGCTCGTCGGTGAGGAACGGCGCGGGAGCCTCCTCGACGAGCTTCTGGTTGCGGCGCTGCAGGGAGCAGTCGCGGGTGGAGACGACGACGACGTTGCCGTGCGCGTCGGCGAGGCACTGGGTCTCGACGTGGCGGGGGGCATCGAGGAAGCGCTCCACGAAGCATTCCCCGCGACCGAAGGCCGCCGTCGCCTCCCGGACCGCGGAGTCGAACAGCTCGGGGATCTCCTCGTGGTTGCGGACCACCTTGATGCCGCGCCCGCCACCACCGAAGGCCGCCTTGATCGCGAGGGGCAGCCCGAACTCGTCCGCGAAGTCGATGACCTCCTGGACGGAGGCCACGGGGTCCTTGGTGCCGGGGACCAGCGGGGCGCCGACCCGCTCGGCGATGTGGCGCGCCTGCACCTTGTCGCCCAGCTGCGAGATCGAGCTGGGTGACGGGCCGATCCAGGTGATGCCGGCGTCGATGACGCGCTGCGCGAACTCGGCGTTCTCGGACAGGAAGCCGTACCCGGGGTGGATCGCGTCCGCCCCGCTGCGGGCGGCCGCGTCGAGGATGCGCTCCATCACGAGGTAGGAGTCCGCGGCGGTCGAGCCACCGAGCGCGAACGCCTCGTCGGCCATGCGGACGTGGAGCGCCTCGCGGTCGGGCTCGGCGTAGACGGCCACCGATGCGATGCCTTCGTCGCGGGCCGCCCGGATGACGCGGACGGCGATCTCGCCGCGATTGGCCACGAGGACCTTCGTGATCGTCCTCCGCGTCCCGGCGGTGGTGGCCGTACCGGCGTCACCGGTGCCGTTCGCGCTGGGGTGGGCAGTGACCTCGGACGGGACGTGGGGGTGCTGACTCATGAGGCGTGTGGCTCCTTCTTCTCAGCTCGGAGCCTAGCCCGGTCTTGTGGCTTCCGCCCATGAATCGTGCTGAGAAGGAGTGTTGGCACCCCGTGTCTTGTAGGGAACCTACAAGGAGCCTCCATCCGGCCAGAACGCGGTCACGGACACCCCTGCCGCCTGTAGGAGGCCGCGGAGGGTGGCGATGCTCAGACCGACGACGGCGTGGGGGTCGCCGTCCACGCGGTCGATGAAGGCACCACCGAGCCCGTCGATGGTGAAGGATCCGGCGCACTGGAGAGGTTCGCCCGTGGCGACGTACGCGTGCACCTCGGCGTCGGTCATGTCCCCGAAGTGCACGGTCGCGGAGGACACCGCGCCGATCGTCGCGCCGGAACCGTCGTCGCGCGTGTCCACCAGCCAGTGCCCGGTGTGCAGGACGCCGGAGCGCCCGCGCATCCGGCTGATGCGTTCGATCGCGACGGCGGGTTCGTAGGGCTTGCCGTGCGCCTCGCCGTCGAACTCGAACACGGAATCGCAGCCGATCACGAGGGACTCCTCGGCGGCGTCGAGCGAGGCGACCGCCTCGGCCTTCGCGCGCGCGAGGAGCAGTGCGGTGTCGTACGGGTCGAGCGGTCCGTAGGAGGCGGCCACGGCCGGTTCGTCGACCTCGGACACCAGGACATCGTGCCGGATGCCCGCCTCGCGGAGGAGCTTCGTGCGGGCTGGGGACTTCGACGCGAGGATCAGGCGGAGGGTCATGCACCAAGCCTAGGGCTGGCGGGAGGGGCGGTGGTTGCAGGGAATTACCCGCTCGGTCCCGGGGCGACGCTGCGCCGGGACCGGGCGGGAACCTTCACCAGCGGTGAGCGACGTCGATCACCACCCTGGAACCGGTACCCGGTCCGGGAAGGACCGTGACACGGACCGGAAGGCGCGTCCGCACGCCGAGTCCGAGCGTCGTCTGGCCCTCGTAGCTGCCCGCGAGGGCCACCTGGCGGAAGGTCGAGTAGCCTGCGACGTCCACGAGCTCCGCACGGTTCGCGGGGGAGTACGTGGCCCGACCTGCGGCGTCGTACGCGGGAGCGAGAACCGTGACCGAGAGCCGTGCGCCTCCCCGGAGCGGCACGGAAGCACCGGAGCCCGGCTGGGGCACCTGGTCCACGTAGCCGACGCGGTAGCCAGACACGGGTCCGCGCGCGTCGATGACGAGTCGGTCGAAACAGGAGTGCCTGCCGGACCGGACGTCGGTGACGGGAGCGGAGGAGTGAATGGGGGAGGCCTTGGCGGTGGAGCCCCACGTGATGCCGCAGGAGACGGCGGATGCCGGCGGTGCCCCTGCGAGGCCGAGGCCTCCGGCGAGGGCGAGGGCGGCGAGTGTGGCGGGGACTCTCCCCGTCAGGTGCGGTCGATCCATGGTGCACCACCTTGTCGAGCTGGATTGGTGCGTCCATGATGCGCCCGCGTACCAGTGAAAGCGCGGGGTGGGCGAGGAACGCCGCCGAATCGTTAACCGACGACGGCGGCCCGCCCTGGGTGGGCGGGCCGCCGTGTCGATCAGCGGGGTCCGATCAGCGCTGTTCGGTCAGCGCTGTTCGATCAGCGAGTGACGGCGTCCGGTCAGCGGGTGACGGCGGTCGAGATGCCGTCGTTCGGGGCGTCGGCGACGGCGTCGGATGCGGCGGTCTCGGAGGCGCTGTCGTCGGCGAAGGGGTCACCCGTGCGCTCGGCGTCGTACAGGTCGCGGTCCAGGATGCCTTCGCGCTTGGCGACGATCGTGGGGATGAGCGCCTGGCCGGCGACGTTCACGGCCGTGCGGCCCATGTCGAGGATGGGATCGACGGCGAGCAGCAGGCCGACGCCCGCGAGGGGCAGCCCCAGCGTCGAGAGGGTGAGGGTCAGCATGACCACGGCGCCGGTGGTGCCGGCGGTCGCCGCCGAACCGAGCACGGACACCAGCGCGATCAGGAGGTACTGCGTGAGGGTCAGCTCGATACCGAAGAACTGGGCGACGAAGATCGCGGCGATCGCCGGGTAGATCGCGGCGCACCCGTCCATCTTCGTCGTCGCGCCCAGCGGCACGGCGAACGAGGCGTAGCCGCGGGGAACGCCGAGGTTCCGCTCGGTGACACGCTGCGTGAGGGGGAGCGTGCCCACTGAGGAGCGCGAGACGAAAGCGAGCTGGATGGCGGGCCATGCGCCGGAGAAGTACTGCCGGACGGACAGGCCGTGCGCCTTGATGAGCACCGGGTAGACGGCGAACAGCACGAGCGCGAGGCCCACGTAGATGGCCAGCGTGAACTTGCCCAGCGATCCGATGGTGTCCCACCCGTACACCGCGACGGCGTTGCCGATGAGGCCGATGGTGCCGATGGGCGCGATCCGGATGATCCACCACAGCACCTTCTGGATGACGGCCAGCGCCGAGGCGTTGAAGGTCAGGAACGGCTCGGCCTGCTTGCCGACCTTGAGCGCCGCGATGCCGACGGCGACGGCGACGACGAGGACCTGCAGCACGTTGAAGTTCAGGGCCGTCGTGACGGCGCCCGACTCGGCGACGTTCGAGGAGGCCTGGAGGCCGAGGAAGTTCGCGGGGATCAGCCCGGTGAGGAAGGCCCACCAGCTGCCCGTGCTTCCGGTGTACTCGGCGGGCTCGGTGGCTTCGGTGCCGGCGCCGGGCTGGAGGATGACACCGAGCGCGATACCGATCACCACGGAGATCAGGGCCGTGATCGCGAACCAGAGGAGCGTCTGGCCGGCGAGGCGTGCGGCGTTGTTGACCGCGCGGAGGTTGGCGATGGAGCTGACGACGGCCGTGAAGATGAGGGGCACGACGGCGGCGCGCAGCAGGGCGACGTAGCTCGAGCCGATGGTGGCGAGCGTCGTGCCGAGGGGCGTGGGTGTCTCGCTGGTGTGGCCGGTGTACTTGGCCAGCAATCCGAGGCCGAGCCCGACGACGAGGGCGGCGATGATCTGGGGGCCGAACGAGGTCGCCCAGCGGGGCAGCCTCCGGCGGGAGGTGGGGGAGGTCGTTTCAGTAGGCACGGCCGAAACACTAGGGGCCAGCCCTTACACGAGAGAAGCCCGAGTTGCGAAATGTTACGTCGGCACCGACCGCCGTTGTCGTCGCGGTCGACGTCCGTCCGCGCACTTCCGCGTCATTCCGGGCCGCGGCGGGCGGGTCGGGACGTATTCCCGCCCCGCCCGTGACGAATGTCTACTCAGCCGGTGTGGCCCGTGAGCGCACGCCGCAGCGTGTCGAGGCCCACCGAGCCCAGGTTGAGGGAGCGCGTGTGGAAGGCGCGGAGGTCGAAGGCGTCGCCCTCCGACGCACGAACCTCGTCGCGGATCTGCTCCCAGAGCCGCTGGCCGATCTTGTAGGACGGCGCCTGTCCGGGCCAGCCGAGGTAGCGCGTGAACTCGAAGTTCAGCTGCCCCTCGCTGATGGCGATGTTGCGCTTCAGGAACTCGTACCCCTTGTCTGGCGTCCAGGTCCCCTCGCCCCAACGCTCCGGGACGTCGAGCTCGAGGTGCACGCCGATGTCGAAGACCACGCGGGCGGCACGCATTCGCTGGGCGTCGAGCATGCCGAGGCGGTCGCCCGGATCCGCGAGGAAACCGAGCTCCTGCATGAGCCGCTCGGCGTACAGGGCCCAGCCCTCGCCCTGGCCCGAGACCCAGATGGCATTGCGACGCCAGGGGTTCAGGAGGGCGCGCTGGTAGGTGGCGGTCGCGATCTGCAGGTGGTGACCGGGAACGCCCTCGTGGTAGACCGTCGTCGTCTCCTTCCACGTGGTGAAGGAGTCCTCGCCCTCGGGCACGGACCACCACATGCGGCCCGGGCGGGAGAAGTCGTCGCTGGGGCCGGTGTAGTAGATGCCGCCCTCGTTGGTGGGGGCGATCTTGCATTCGAGCCGGCGCATGATGTCGGGGATGTCGAAGTGCACGCCGGCCATGGCGTCCACGGCCTTGTCCGAGAGTTCCTGCATCCACGCCTGCAATGCATCCGTGCCCTGGAGCTGGCGGGCGGGTTCCTCGTCGAGGAGGCGCATGGCCTCCTCGATGCTCGCGTCCTCGCGGATATCGTTCGCCACGGCCTCCTGTTCGGCGATCACGCGGTCGAGCTCCTCGACGCCCCACTGGTAGGTCTCCTCGAGATCAACGGCGGACCCGAGGAAGCGTCGCGACATCAGCGCGTAGTGCTCACGGCCGACGGCGTCCTTCTCCGGAGCGGTGGACATGAGGTCGTCCTGCAGGAAGGCGGCGAGGTGCCGGTAGGCGGTCCGCGCGGCGTCCGCACCCGCCCTGAGGTCGGCGCGTAGCGACTCCGACAGGTCTCCGTCGTCCGCGCTGGTGGTGGCGCCCAGGGTGTCGAAGAAGCCGCCGTCCTCCGCGTATTTCGTGGACTGTTCCACCACGATGGCGACCTGCCGGCGGGCGGCGACCAGACCGCGCTCGCGCCCGGCACGGAGGGAGGAGATGTACCCGTCGATGGCTGCGGGGATGTTCGCCATCCGGCCAGCGATGTGCGTCCAGTCGGTTGCGGTCGCAGTGGGCATGAGGTCGAAGATGGCGCGGATGCTCTGTGCAGGGCACGCGATGTTGTTGAGTTCGGAGTAGTCGAGCCCGGCGTCGTGGATCTCGAGTTCGAGGCCCAGGCGTTCGCGCATCGCGTCGAGGGTCACGGCGTCGACGTCGTCGGTCGGTTCGAGGTCCTCGAGCCGCTGCAGCGTCTCGCGGGTCGCTTCGGCGAGTGCCTCCAGTCCGGCAGGGGAGTAGTCCTGGTATTCCGTCTCGTGGCCGGGGATGCCCAGTTCGGTCGCGAAATTCGGCATCAACTCCAGCAGGGTCTCGTAGTAGGAGGTGGCGACGGCGTCGATCGCTGTGGATGCGCGGGTGGGCTGCTCGGTGTCATCAGTGGTGTAGGTCACGGGGGGAAGCCTATCGCCGGACCGTTGCCGCGAGCCATCATGTGGGTCGGTCGGGGTGTGAGCGCTCTCGACCGCTGGTCCTTATTGCCGGCTCCTCGGCGGCTGCTTCTCGTCTTCTCGTCGCTTCGTTCTCGTGTCCCGTCCGGGCCTGTTTTCCTCCTTTGATCCCACGTTTAGTTCGACGGCTAACGAGCTCTCAGGCTCTCGGCGGGCTCCCGACGGTCGCTCGACTGCGGCGAACTCCGCGTGCGCGATCACCTGTGGACAACCGGGACCGGATCAGGTGCTTCGGGCTATGCTGAGGGCGATTTCGGGTGGCCGGTCACGAGTGGGGGAGTTAGATGTCGTTCGCGTTCTCGATGGTGCGTCGCCGGTTGGGTCCGGTGGTGGCCGGTAGTGCTGTGGTGTTGATGGCGTTGACCGGCTGCCAGGGCTCTGACGATCCTTCCGCAACCGAGACGCCGGATGCTCCGTCGCAGGCTGCCTCAGCGTCTGCGTCCGCTTCCGCATCATCGACTGCCCCGTCGACGCCCGAGCCGTCTCCTGCTTCGTCCCTGGGCCCAGCCGCCAACATCCCTGTTCCCGTGAAGCCCGCGCTCGCGGACGAGAACACCGCGGAGGGCCTGGAGGCGTTCACCGAATACTGGTTCGAACTGCTCAGTTATGGCTACGCCACGAACAGCTGGGCGGAATTCGATCGATTGACGGACCCTGGGTGCAGGACTTGCGCGAGCATCAAGACTGCCGTTGTTGAGCTCTACGGGCAGGGTAGATGGGTCCGCGGAGCGGACGTTACCGTGGTGAGTTTCGATACAACTTTCGAGAAGACAACCTCTGGAGCTGTTCAGGCTTATGTGGAGAATCAGCAGAGCGAGATCATCTACTTCGAGACAGACGGCACGACACTTCGAACTGTCCCCGAACAGGATCCGCCTGCGTTCGACGTCGTGAATGCGCTTTACCAGGAAGGTAAATGGATTCTGCTGGATTACGGGGCGGTGGAGGGCACGAAATGACGGTCAATGCAGGAAGAATATGGATTTTGACCGTCGCTCTGGCCCTTGTTACTTCGGTTCAAGGGGCTGCCCTCTCCGCCATTGCAGCTGACGCCCCTCCCCTTCCCGAAATTGGAACCTCAGAAAAAAACTTTGTCGGGAGCAACTTATCAGTGCAGACGAAGCCGGGTAACCCTGGCAATCCTGGCCTTCCACCTCCCAACGAGCCTGCCTTAGACAAGGCCGATCCTGCGTTGCTTCCTCAGGACGATGGCATCAGTTATGTCTATGAACGTGCCTGTACGGCTGGTGCCGAGGACGCTCTGAACCCGGCGACGTGCCCCGTGATGAATGCGCGGTGTGATGCGGAGCCGGGTGGGGTGGTGGTGAATTGGATTGAGGTGAACAGCAATGTTCAGCCGGCGTCGGAGACGCCGACGGGTCGGTCGTCGTGTATGTATCCGAATCAGCCGCCGGAGCCGCCGGTGGAGGGTGAGGTGGCTGTGGAGGATCTGCCGGTTGTGTTGACTCTTGAGGAGTTCCAGAAGCAGCCGGTGCTGGCAGCGACGATCGTGTCTCAGCCGTCGAATTTCGGGTTGCGGAACGCGCATTCGAATGTGTTCGCGGAGGCTGTGGAACAGGAGTTCACGTTCGAGTTCCAGGACGCGACGATCGTGTTGAAGGCCCGCCCGGTGTCGTTCGTGTGGGGCTACGGGGACGGGTCGGGTGCGACGACGTCGACGCCGGGCGGCCCTGTCCCGGAGGGTGCGTTCGATACGCAGACGGCGACCAGTCATCAGTGGTCGGAGACCGGTGATTACGAGGTGACGTTGACGACGTTCTTCGCGGGGGATTACTCGGTGGACGGGGGTCCGTTCCAGCCGGTCGCGGGGGAAGCGGCGGTGGTCTCGGAGCCTCATCTGATGAGTATCTGGCGGACCGAGGGTCATAGCGTGAGTGAGAACTGCATCGAGAACCCGACCGGTATCGGCTGCCAACCACCCACCCGCTGATCGCCGGAATCCGCTGGGCGGGAAATCCGCTCACCGCGCTTGCCCGCTGACCACAGGAATCCGTTGACCGCGCTTGTCCGTTGACCGCGCCCGGTGGCTTACGGTCGGCCGCTTAGTCAGGATCGATCCCTGCGTTCCCATGCAACCGGGCGCATCCCTGCGCCGCCAGGCCTGACCTGTGCTCGATCTGTCTGTGCGTCAGCGTGTTTTGGTCGGACGTCATCTGACCGTCAGTGACGACCCGTGTAGAGAGTCAGTCGGTTCGTGGTTCCAGGGCGCTGGCGTAGGTTGCTCCGCCGGGTGAGGTGGCGGTGAGTGTGCCGTTGGGGTGGTGTTGGTAGTGCCATATGCCTTCGGTTTTGAGCATGTGGTGTTTGCGGCACAGGTGCGCGAGGTTGTCGTGGGATGTGTTGCCGTCGTGGGACCAGGGTGTGGTGTGGTCGAGTTCGCAGCGCGAGGCGGCGACGGAGCATCCGGGGTGTCGGCAGGTTCGGTCGCGGACGCGCAGCCATCGTTTGAGGTCGGCGGGGACGGCGTAGGTGGTGCGGCCGACGCTGAGGACGGTGCCTGTCTCGGGGTGGGTGAGGAGGCGTGTGAAGGACGGTGCGTGAGCGGCGAGCCGGCGGGCGATGTCCGCGGGGATGGGTCCGTAGCCCTCTAGATCGGCCGGTGCGTCATCGACGCCGAGCAGGGTGAGCACGGGAACGGTGACGTTCACATGCGCGCGGACGGAGGGCCGGTTGGAGGCCTGTCCAGCCGGATGTCCGACCTGTTGCCCGACCTGATGCTGCCCGAGCTCCTGGTCCGTGAGCTGGGCGTCTATGAGGTGGGTGTGTTGGGTGTCGGTGAGCAGGAGGTCGGTGAGGACGTCGGTGCGTAGCTGGGCGAGGTCCCGGTGCTCCTGTGGAGTCTGGAGGGCGCGGGCGGCGTGGGTGAGGCGGGCGTCGATGGCGGTGGCGTTGGTGGCGTCGAGGAGGATGTGGAGCCAGGCCATGGCGTCGTCGGCGGGTTCGAGGGTGACGTGTCGCTCGAGGGTTGCGGTGCGGGCTCGTTCTTCGAGGGCGACGGGATGCAGGTCGGCTCTGAGCTTCCGGGCGCGGTAGGCCATGCGAGGTGCGGTCGTGTCGGCGGCGATGGGCAGGAGTTGTTCTTCGAGCAGGTGGGAGGTGGCGTCGGGTAAGCCTGCGTATTCGTGCACGAGGGCTGTTGCGTGGGACCAGGAGATGACGCCTTGTCGGAGGGCGTCGAGGGTTCTGGGGTGATGGTTGACCAGGACCGCTGCGTGTTGCACGAAGCGGTGGGCTGAGCGTTCAGGGATGCGCAGCAGGCCCGCGATCTCTGTGGCGGTGACGGTGTCGGCGAAGTTCGTGCGTGCCCGTCCGGTGCGGGGTCGGGGTAGGTGACCGCGGCTGATCAGTCGGTTCTCGAACAATTCGCGTAGTTGCTCGGTGTTCGTCGCGATCTCGGACTCGATGCGGGCTTTCTCGGAATTCAGTGCCCTGATGCGGTCGGCGATGAGTTCATACTCATCGACTTCCGGGACGCTGTTCATAGGATGATTATCCCCGCCACCACCGACATTTTAGGGCGACAGACTTCATCATGCAGAATTCCGAGAAGCGCTCAGAAGATTCAAGCTGACGCGAACGATGCGAAATGACAGAAGCAAGCTCAGCCAGGGTTCTGTCCAGTGATTCCAGGCCGGCCCTGCGCGAATATTCGGCAGGACAATGCGCTACGCGATCAACGCACAGGTGCGGAGCACAGTGAGCGGTGTGATAGCCCCGTAGTTGCGGGAATATCCCCCCCCGCAACTACGCGTACAGGTCCATGATTCAGCGCATGCAGTGATATGCGCTCTGCGTCTTTCGCCGAACCGAGCGCGCTGCGCAGTGGAGCTGTAACGGCGGCATGACCGGCCTGACCGGCATGACCGGCATGACCGGCATGACCGGCATGACCGGCATAACGGGCGCGACGGGCGCAACGGGCGCGAGGGGTACAACGCGTCCTCGAAAGCCGGAGCGCTGGTCAGCGCGAGCTGCGACGCCAGGACCCCGGGCCGGGTGTCGGGCCGAGTCGGAGAAGGGCACGCCGCACCCAGGACCGCGCCTGACCGGCGGAATCGTCCTCGGCGCCTTCCGCCTGAAGCGCGACGACGACGGCGGTGAGTGCCGCCAGTTCCTCATCGGTCGGCCGACCGGACACCACGGTGAGGATCTGAGCGTCGGGTTCGCCGTCGGTCGATGCAGCTCGGTCGCCGGCGGCCGCATGATGATCGGACCCGGGAGCCGCCCCGGCGCCGCCGGATCTCCTGGCGCTCCCACCGTCGGCGGCGTCGGACAATCCCCCCGAGAGACCGGACACCGCGGCGTTCACGCCACCCAGAACTCCTGCCACACCACCTGCCACACCACCTGTCACGCCCCTCACTACTTCGGATACTCCGGCGCCTACGCCGCTGAACACCCCGGCTACCCCACCGGTCTTGCGGCCAGCACCCTCCGACACTCCGGTGTTCGAGTCATCCAGCCGGCCGGAAGCGCCGCCATCCTCGGACGTGGCAGCAACCTCACGAGGCACGTCACTCACAGCGGGATGTTCCCGTGCTTCTTGACCGGGTTCGTGGCCCGCTTGTCCCGCAGGGCGCGTAGCCCGCGGACGATCTGCAGACGCGTGTCCGACGGGGCGATGACGGCGTCCACGTACCCGAGCTCAGCCGCCTGGTAGGGGTTCAGCAGCTCCTCCTCGTACTGCTGCACCACCTCTGCGCGCGCCGCCTCGACGTCCCCGCCGGCGTCGGACACGGCCTTGAGCTGCCCGCGGTACAGGATGTTGACGGCGCCCTGGGCACCCATCACGCCGATCTGCGCAGTGGGCCACGCGAGGTTGAGGTCCGCACCGAGCTTCTTGGACCCCATCACGATGTACGCGCCGCCGTAGGCCTTGCGGGTGATGACGGTCAGCTTGGGCACCGTGGCCTCGGCGTAGGCGTACAGCAGCTTCGCGCCGCGGCGGATGATGCCCTGGAACTCCTGGTCCTTGCCCGGCAGGAAGCCGGGCACGTCCACAAGGGTGAGGATCGGGATGTTGAAGGCGTCGCAGTGCCGCACGAAGCGCGCGGCCTTCTCGGACGCACTGATGTCCAGCGTCCCGGCGAACTGCAGCGGCTGGTTGGCCACGATCCCGATGGTGTGGCCCTCCACGCGGGCGTACCCGGTGACGACGTTCGGCGCGTACAGCGCCTGCATCTCGAGGAAGTGGCTGTCGTCCACGATGGCGTCGATCACCGCGTGCATGTCGTACGGCTGGCTCGCGGCGTCGGGGATGAGGACGTCGAGCGCGAGGTCATCGTCGTTCAGCGACAGCTCCTCGACGAACTCGGTGAGGGGCGCCTCCGCGAGGTTGTTCGAGGGCAGGAAGTCGAGGAGTTCACGGACGAAACCGATGGCGTCGGCCTCGTCGGTGGCGAGATAGGCCGAGGTGCCGGTGGTCGTGTTGTGCTGGCGTGCGCCTCCCAGGGTCTCCATGTCGACGTCCTCGCCCGTGACGGTCTTGATGACGTCGGGGCCCGTGATGAACATGTGCGAGGTCTTGTCCACCATCACCACGAAGTCGGTCAGCGCGGGGGAGTAGGCGGCGCCGCCCGCGCAGGGGCCCATGATGAGGGAGATCTGCGGGATCACGCCCGAGGCGTGCACGTTGTTCCGGAAGATGTCCGCGAACATCGCGAGCGACGCGACGCCCTCCTGGATGCGCGCACCGCCGCCGTCGTTGATGCCCACCACGGGGCACCCGTTCCGCAACGCGAACTCCTGCACCTTGACGATCTTCTCGCCGTTGACCTGGCTCAGCGATCCGCCGTAGACGGTGAAGTCCTGGCTGTAGATGGCGATCAGCCGGCCGTCGACCGTCGCGTACCCGGAGACGACGCCGTCGCCCAGGGGTTTCTTCTTCTCCATGCCGAAGGCGGTGGAGCGGTGCACCGCGAGGGCGTCGAACTCGACGAACGAGTCCTCGTCCACGAGCATGTCGATGCGCTCGCGCGCCGTGTTCTTGCCGCGCGCGTGCTGCTTCTCGACGGCCTCAGGACCCGAGGGCTGCTCCGAGAGCGCCTGGCGCCTCCGGAAGTCGGCGAGCTTCCCGGCCGTCGTGGTGAGGCTGGTCTGCAGATCCTGGTGCATCGATACTCCGGTCGGCGGGGAACGGGGACGCACGCTCGGCCCGAAGGACCTGACTGGAGGTTTCCGACAACGAACGGCGCAATTCCCCCAGTCTAGTGAGCGCCCTCCGGCATGCGGTTGTAGAGGCCCTACAGTTTCCCCCGCAGCGACTTGGCCGACCACAGGATGTTACCGACCGGTAACCACCGGTGCGTCGCACGGCGCCACGCCGTCGACCGCTGTCTACGCTGAGGGCATGACTGAACGTACCGAAGACCACGCCGCAGCGTCCGGAACGCTTGCGGGCCGCACCATGATCATGTCCGGCGGCAGCCGGGGGATCGGTCTGGCGATAGCACTCAGGGCGGCGCGCGACGGCGCGAACGTCGCGCTGATGGCCAAGACGGGCGAGCCGCACCCCAAGCTCGAGGGCACGGTATTCACCGCGGCTGAGCAGATCGAGGCGGCAGGCGGCCGCGCCCTCCCGATCGTCGGCGACGTCCGGAACGACGACGACGTCCGCGGCGCGGTCGAGGCGACCGCCGCCGCGTTCGGGGGTATCGACATCGTGGTGAACAACGCCTCCGCGATCGACCTGTCGAAGACGCCGGACGTGGACATGAAGCGCTACGACCTCATGGCGGACATCAACGTGCGCGGCACCTTCATGCTGAGCAAGTTCGCGCTCGAGGCACTGCAGCGCTCCTCGAACCCGCACATTCTCACGCTCTCGCCGCCGCTCAACCTCGAGCCCCGGTGGGCCGGCGTGCACCTCGCCTACACCATGGCGAAGTACGGCATGAGCCTCACCACCCTGGGCCTCGCCGAGGAACTGAAGGAGGAGGGCGTAGCGGTGAACTCGCTCTGGCCCGCCACGTTGATCGACACCGCCGCCATCCGCAACATGCCGGGCGGCAGCCGCATGGTGCAGGCCGCGAGGAAGGCCGACATCGTGGCCGACGCCGCGCACGCCGTGCTCGTGCGGCCCTCGAGGAGCTGCACGGGCAACTTCTACACCGATGAGCAGGTGCTGAGGGAGGAGGGCATCACCGACCTCACGCCCTACAGCCTGGGCGCGCCCGAGGACCAGCTCGTCCCCGACATCTTCCTCTGAGCGATTAGACCGACGAGACCGACGAGACCGACGAGACCGGCGAGACCGGCGAGACCGGCGAGACCGGCGAGACCGACGAGACCGACGAGACCGACGGGACCGGCGAGATCGGCGAGACCGACGGGACCGGCCTCTCCTCCGGCCGCCGCGGCGGACGAGGTCAAGCGAACGCGGTCAGGAGTCAGGCGCGCGTGCCGGATAGGATCGGGAGCATGTCCTCCCGCTACTCCAATCTCGAGCGCCCCGGCCTCGATCTGGGTGCCCTGAGGACAGCGCTCTGCATGCCGTCCGGCCCGTTCCCACGACTCGACGTGCTGCCACGCACCGGCTCCACCAACACGGACCTCGCCGGGCACGCCGTCGAGGAACCCGCCGGATGGCCGGACCTCAGCGTGCTCGCCACCGAGGACCAGACCGCAGGCCGTGGGCGTCTGGAACGGGTGTGGGTAGCACCGGAACGGTCCTCCCTCTTCGTCAGCGTGCTGCTGCGGCCCTTCAACCGGCAGGGCAGGCCGCTGCCCACCACCTCCTACTCGTGGTTCACGCTTCTCGCAGCCCTTGCACTCGCGGAGAGCATCGAGGAGCGCACGGAGATAGCGCCCCAGCTGAAGTGGCCGAACGACATCACGGTGGACGGGCGGAAGCTCGCCGGTGTGCTCGGCCAGTTCGTGCCCGGACCGGGCGCCGAACCGCCCGCCGTCGTCGTCGGGGTGGGCCTGAACGTCAGCCTCACCGACGCCGAGCTCCCCGTGCGGACGGCCACGAGCCTGCTGCTCGAGTACGCCGGCACCACCGACCGCAACATCCTCCTGAAGTCCTTCCTGCGGACCTTCGCGGATCACTACCGCGCCTTCTGCGACGTCGACGGCGATGCCTCCGCTCCCTGGGCCGCGGGGCTCTCCCTCCACGAGCGCGTCGCCGCGCGGACGGCGACGCTCGGGCAGGACGTGCGGGCCGAGCTCCCGGGAGGCGCGGCGCTGAGCGGACGCGCCCTCGCCCTGGATCCCAGCGGCGCCCTGATCGTGCGCGACGACGACGGCGAGCGGCACACCGTCACCGCCGGGGACGTCGTGCACCTCCGCCCGCAGGCGTAGCCGTGCGCATCAGGCTCCTGCCGGGGGAGCGCGTGCTGGTGCGGACGCGGCCCAATCCGCTGCCGCTGGTCCTGCCGCTCGCCCTCGGGTTCGTGCTCCTCGCCGTCGGTGCCTTCGGCCTCGGCTACCTCGTGCACCGCGAACTGCCCGGCGACCTCACCGACTGGCAGCCGGTGTTCGTCGTCGCGGTGGCCGTCGCCGTCCTGCTCCTCCTGCTCCGCGTCCTCGTGGTCCCGCTCCTGCGCTGGGCGGGCAACCGCTACGTCCTCACGAGCATGCGGATCATCCACCGCCGCGGGGCCACGAAACGCACCGAACACCAGCTCAACCTCGCCGCGATCAACCAGCTGCAGACGGAGCAGAAGCTCGTGCAGCGCCTCGTCGGCAGCGGGACCCTCGTCGTGGACCTCGGCTACGACCGCGCCCACCGGTACCGTGACGTCCCGCAGATTGCAACGTTCAGGGAATTCGTGGTGCAGGCCATCGGTGAACTGCCGCTGACCCGCATGTTCGATGGTGTAGACATGGAAACAGACCCGCAGTACGCCCGGGGCGGGGCGTCCAGGACGCGGCAGGAGTGGATGCAGCAGGAATGGAGGGGCGAGCGACCGTGACAGTCGATGACCGCCACGACGCGGGCCGGCCCGCCACCGAGGACGACGCCCCACGTCAGGAGGATGCGGACACGGACACGCACGCCGGCGCCCACCCCAGCGGCGACACCGCTGCTGACACCCCCGCTGACAGTGACCCGGCCACCGATCCGACCGACGACGCACTCGCGGGAGCGTTGAGCGCCGCAGCCCACGACGACGCCCCCGACGCCGCCGCGTCCACGGCATCGAAGGCAGTCTGGCAGCTCCAGCCCGACATGGCGACGGGCGTGCCGTCGCACCAGCGCCACGGTTCCGCCGACGCGGACGACGCCGCGCGGCCCATCGAGATCGACCGGGAGACCATCCGGCGCCTGGAGCGTGAACTCCTCGGAGCCGAACGGACCCTGAAGCGCCGCGACATCGCGGCCGGCGCCGGGGTGTCCCTCCTCTCGGCGCGGAAGCTCTGGCGGGCCATGGGTTTCCCCAACATCGGCGACGACGACATCGCGTTCACCGAGAAGGATCTCGGCGCCCTCATCACGATCATCGACATGGTGCGCCGCGAGCAGCTCACCGAGGACGCCGCCATCTCGATCACGCGCGCCGTCGGCCAGATGACCGACCGCATGGTGGTGTGGCAGATCGAGGCGATCGTCGAGGAGATGGTGGCGCAGCGCGGGCTCGCGGACGCCGAGGCGCGGAAGACCCTCGTGTCCGAACTCCCCGATCTGATCGATCCGCTCGAGAAGACGCTCGTCTACGCATGGCGCCGCCAGATGAACGCCGCCGTGCAGCGCCTCGCCCTGCGCGCGGAATCGGGGCTCCGCTCCAGCGAGGCCGGGCGCGACGGCGACGAGCAGGACGCCCCGCTACCGCTCGCCCGCGCCGTCGGATTCGCGGACCTCGTCTCCTACACGAGCCTGTCCCGGCAGATGAACGAGCGCACCCTGGCACAGCTCGTCCAGCGGTTCGAGAACAAGAGCGCCGAGATCATCTCCGTCGGCGGTGGCCGCCTCGTCAAGACCATCGGCGACGAGGTGCTGTACATCGCGGAGTCACCCGAGGCCGGCGCGGAGATCTCCCTCGCGCTCGCGAAAGCCTTCACGGAGGACGAGTTCCTGCCTTCCGCGCGCTGCTCCCTGGTCTGGGGTCGCGTGCTCTCCCGGCTCGGCGACATCTACGGGCCCACCGTGAACCTCGCCGCACGCCTCACCGCTCTCGCCGATCCGGGGGAGGTCCTCGTGGACTCGATCACCGCGGCGACCCTCGGACAGAACGAGAAGTTCGTGCTCATTCCGCACGAACCGCGGCAGGTCCGCGGCTTCGGGGAGGTCCAGCCCGTCACGCTGGCCCGCGGGACCGGCAGCGGCCTCGTCCTCGACTGACACGTCCGTGCCTGCGCCCTGTCGACGGCGTGGCACCCGGCCGCGAGGCAGCCGCGGGATGGATCCGTCGAGGTGCATTGGCACATCGGGGGAGCCGTGCGACACTGCTAGCGACCATCCGTTCGCCGCTCGCCCTCGGTCCGGGGTGGATTCCGCGGTTCGGCGTGGGTCGGGCTGGGTCGAATCAACAGGTAGCAAGGGTGACGTTCGTGGGTCTCAACCGCATGACTTCGCGCCGCAGACGTGTGGCCTCGGGTGCCGTCGTCACGGCCGTGACGGGTGCCGTCGTCGCCGGCGCACTCCTGTACCCCGGCTTCGCCACCGCGGACGTGGACCTCAACGACGGCGGCGTGTGGGTCACCAACGAGAACCTCGGCATGGTGGGTCACCTCAACTACCCCTCCCGCCTGCTCGACGGCGGGTACGCCGCGAACAGCGACGCCTTCGACATCACGCAGGACGCCGCGACGGTGTTCAACATCAACTCCGACCAGTCCAAGGTCAGCCCGGTGGACATCGCCAACGTGATCCGCGGCACCGAGGTGCAACTGCCCGGCGCGGCCGTCCTCGCGATGGGCGGGTCGACCGCGACCGTCACCGACGCGACCACCGGCTCGGTGTGGATCACCACCACCTCCGCGCTCGCCGCCTTCAACGACCAGGAGGAGGACCCGGTATCCTCCGGGACCGGATCGGTGGCCGCCGTCTCCTCGGGCGGGCGCGTCGTCGTCGCGAATCCCGATGCCTCGACCATCACCACGTACGCCGTGCGCACGGACGGCACGTGGGACGAACCCGAGGTCCGCGAGGCACCCGAGCTGGCGAACACCGGCGACCTGCAGGTCGCGACGGTGGGTGAGGACGCCGTCGTCCTGGACCCGGCGTCGGGCCTCGTGATCCTGCCGGACGGCGGGACGGTCTCCTTCGAGGACACCGAGCGCGCGAAGCTGCAGCAGAGCGGGCCCTCGGCGGAGTACGTAGCCATCGCCACGGAGACCTCCCTCATCCAGCAGCCGCTCGACGGCGGGGACGCCGTGATCACGGACATCGGCAACGGTCTGCCCGCCGCACCCGTGATGCAGGGCTCCTGCCTGCACGCGGCGTGGGCCGGAGCCGAGACCTACATCCGGGACTGCCTCGACGACGGCCAGGACCGGCGCGAGGACATCCCGAACATCGGAGCGCAGTCGGAGCTGGTGTTCCGCGTGAACCGCGACGTGGTGGTCCTCAACGACGTCGCGGCCGGTGACGTCTGGCTCGTGCAGCAGAACCTGGAACTCGTGGACAACTGGGGCGACATCGTGCCGCCGAAGGACGAGTCGGACGAGGAGGACCAGGAGTCGGCGAGCGAGAACCCGGTGAACACGCTGCCGGACCGTTCGGGCGAGAACCGCCCGCCCGTCGCCACCGATGACAGTTTCGGTGCGCGCGCGGGTCGCACCACCATCCTCAACGTCCTCGACAACGACACCGACCCCGACGGCGACCTGCTGACGGCCACGCTCGCCGGTGAGCAGCCGCCGTCGGGCACGGTGCAGAGCATCTACGACGGCGCCGGCATGCAGATCGTGGTGCCCGACGACGCCCCCGTGGGCCGCAGCACCTTCCGCTACGAGATCGAGGACGGCCGGGGCGGCAAGGCCGGCGCCTCGGTGACCGTCGACGTACGGGGCCCCGAGAGCAACGAGGGGCCGCGGGCGAAGCGCCCCACGACCATTCTCGTGGAGCAGGGCCGCAGCGTCAGCCAGAACATCCTCAACACCTGGGAGGACCCGGACGGCGACGACCTCTTCCTCGTGAGCGCCACCCCCACGCCCGACGGCGACCAGGTCCGGACGCGCTCGGACGGCCTGCTCTCCTTCCGCGACGTCGGCAAGAGCCAGGGTGTCAAGGAGGTTCCCATCGTGGTCTCGGACGGGCTGGAGCAGGTCGAGGGCACCATCGTGTTCGACGTCCGCGCCAACGGGATCCTGCCGCCGGTGGCGAACTTCGACCACTTCACGGCCGTGGTGGGCCAGGAGGTGCAGCTCTCGCCCCTGCAGAACGATCTCGATCCGGCGGGCGGGCAGCTGAGCCTCGCGAAGGCCGAGGTGACGGGCAGCGAGGGCACGGTGACGCCGGACTACGACACCGGGACGGTCGCCTTCACGCCCACCGCGCCCGGCACCACCTACGTGGAGTACCTCGTCACCAACGGTCCGCAGACGGCGAGCGGGCTGATCCGCGTGGACGCGAAGACCAGCGGTATCGAGGGCGCACCGGTGGCCGTGCGCGACGTCGCCCTGCTCCCGCGCAACGGTGACGTGCTCGTGGACGTCCTCGCGAACGACACCGACCCCACCGGCGGCGTCATGGTGGTGCAGTCCGTGACCACCCCGGACGGCTCGCCCCTCGACGTCGCCCTGCTGGATCACAACATCCTGCGCATCCACGACGTACGGGGGCTCGACCAGCAGACAACCCTGCAGTACACGGTCTCGAACGGCACGGCGTCGGCCACGGGCGAGGTGAGCGTCCTGTCGGTCGCCGGGCCGGAGACGCTCCTGCCGCCGCAGGCGAGCGCGGACGAGGCGACGGTGCGCGTGGGGGACGTCGTCACCATCCCGGTGCTGGACAACGACACACACCCGAACGGGGACGCCCTGACGCTCGATCCGGTGCTCCCGCAGGGCGTGGACCCGGCGGACGGACGGATGTTCGCCTCCGAGAACGTGCTGCGCTTCGTGGCCGGGGAGACGGCGAAGACGGTCTACGCGATCTACAACGTGAAGGACACGACCGGGCAGATCGACTCGGCCGAGGTGCGCATCACCATCAAGGCGCGCGACGACGCCAAGAACACGCAGCCCGTGCCGAAGAACCTCGAGGGCCGTGTGATCGCGGGATCCACCGTCCGCATCCCGGTGCCGCTGGACAGCATCGACGCCGACGGCGACTCCGTGTTCCTCACCGGGATCGACAGCGCGCCGACACAGGGTGCGGCCGTGCCGGGCACCAACTACATCGACTTCACGGCATCGGCCGCCGGCGCCGGCACCGACTCCTTCACCTACCGGGTGCGCGACCGCTTCGGGCTGGAGAACACCGGCACGGTGCGGGTGGGCATCGCGCCCGCCGCGGAGGCCAACCAGAAGCCCATCGCGGTGAACGACGGCGCCATCCTCCGACCGGGCCGCGCGATCGCCGTCGAGGCCCTGCGCAACGACTCCGACCCGGACGGGGACATCGTGCGCCTCGATCCGGACGAACTGGCGGCAACGCCCCCCGAGATGAACCCCGAGGTGAAGGATGCCCGGGTGCTGTTCACGGCCCCGGAGGCGCAGGGCACGTTCAACGTGCGCTACCAGGTGGTGGACGGGCGCGGAGGAGCGGCGGACGGCAACATCACCGTCACCGTGGACCAGAACGCGGAACTCCTCCTGCCGATCGCCCGCGACGACCGCGTGGAGCCCGCGGAGACCCGCGGCGAGACGGCCGTCGACGTGCCGGTGCTGGACAACGACGAGGATCCCGACGGGGTCCGCGAGGACCTCGTGGTCACGGTGGACCCGGAGTTCACGGGGGCGAGCGTCGGGGACGACAACATCGTCAGGGTGGACCTCACCGAGGAGGACCAGCTGATCCCGTACCAGGTCGAGGACATCGACGGAGGCGTGGCCCGCGCCGTCATCTGGGTCCCGAGCCTGAGCGAGCAGTACCCCACGCTGGTGTCCGACGCCCCGATCGACGTGACGGCCGGCGAGGACCTCCCGCTGAACCTCGAGGAACTGGTGGAGGTCCGCGAGGGCCGTTCACCGCGCATCACGGTGGCAGAGAAGGTCACGGCCATCGGCGTCGACAACGCCGCCGAGCTGATCCGGGACCCGTCCACCCTCGTGTACGGGGCGGACATCGGGTACGCCGGACTCGGTACCATCACGTTCGAGGTCACCGACGGCACCGGGCCCGACGACCCCGAGGGCCTCACCAGTACCCTCACGGTGCTCGTCAACGTGATTCCCGCGCCGGAGACGAACCTCCCGCCCACGCTGACCTCGGCCTCCCTGGAACCTGCCACCGCGGAACCCGCCGTCTCGCTCGATCTCCGCCAGCTGGCATCCGACCCCAACCCCGAGGACGTGGACGGCCTGACCTTCGCGCTCGACGGGGAGATCCCGGAGGGCTTCGATGCCCGCCTGGACGGGTCGGTCCTGGAGGTCAGTGCGCTGGACTCCGCGAGGGTCGGCGCGGTGGGCCGGCTCGGCATCTCCGTCTCGGACGGCGAGGCGACGGCGCTGAACTCCGTGGCGCTGACCGTCCTCGCGTCGAGCCGTCCGCTCGCCGTCGCGAACACGGACATCGTGCCGAAGGCCATCCAGGGCGAGCCCGTCACCGTGCCCGTCCTCGCCAACGACGTCAACCCGTTCGAGGACGCACCCCTGACCATCGTCACCGTGATCGCCGACGGCAACGGCAGCGCATCCCAGCAGGGCGACTCCGTGGTGGTGACGCCTGCGGACACCTTCGTGGGCAGCATGACCGTGCAGTACACCGTCGGTGACAGGACGGAGGACGCGAACCGCTACGTGACGGGCCAGATCCAGCTCACCGTCGAGGGGAAGCCCGGCGTGCCGGGCACGCCCACCGTCGAGTCGACGCGGAGCCGCGAGGTGGTCATGTCCTGGGACCCGCCCGCCAGCAACGGCTCGCCGATCACGGGCTACACCGTCACGAGCGCCAACGGCGTGAGCCAGGAGTGCCCCACGACCACCTGCACCATCACCGGCCTCACGAACAACGTGGAGTACGTCTTCCAGGTGACGGCGACCAACGCGAACGGCACGTCAGATCCCTCGCCCGCCAGCGCCCCGGCGCGGCCGGACACGAAGCCGGACCAGCCGGCGCCGCCCACGCTCGTCTTCGGCGACCGCTCGCTCACCGTGAACTTCACCCCGCCGAACAACGAGGGCTCACCCATCGAGGGGTACGAGCTGCAGATCTCGCCCGCGCCGCCCAGCGGGGCTCCGCAGCGCTCCGCCGCCGGCAGTCCGGTGGTGTGGGAGGGGCTCGAGAACGGCACGGCGTACAAGGTGCGTGTCCAGGCGCGCAACGCGGCCCCCGACCCCTCCGACTTCAGCGACTACTCCGCGGCCGAGACGCCCGCGGACCTGCCGGGCGTTCCGCAGGCGCCCACCACCACGCGCGCGCAGTCGGTCGGCGCGCAGAGCCAGCTCTCCGTGGACTGGAACGACGCCGACCCCAACGGCGCCCCGGTGACCCAGTACCAGGTGCAGGAGTACCGCGGCGGGGCTCTCGTGCGGACACTGCCCGAAACCCCGGCGTCGCAGCAGACCATCACGGTTGACAACGCCGAGGCAGACTACTCCTACGCCGTGAGGGCGTTCAACAAGGCCGGCTGGTCGGAGTACGGTGCAGTCTCGGCGCCCCGCCGTGCCGTGGGCAATCCGTCACCTCCGGCCCCGCCGCAGCTCGTCGAGGCCGATACCGGGGGAGCCGGACGGTCGGTCACCCTCACGTTCTCGCCGCTCTCACCCGCGCAGCGCAACGGCGCCCGCGAGAACGAGGTCTCCTACCAGGCCAGCTTCAACGGCGGTGGCTGGCAGCCGATCAGCCAGAACCAGACGGTGGGCGGCTTCCAGAACGGCCAGGGCGTCACGGCGGCGGTCCGGGCGATCGTCAGCAGCGACGGTGCGAACTACACGAGCGACCCCAGCGGGGCGTCCAACACCGCGCAGCCCTTCGGCTCGCCGGGAGCGGCAACGGCCGGTGGCCGTGACGCGCCCGATGGTGATCGCACCGTCGATCTGAACTGGGGACCTCCCAACAAGGCGGCGCACGACGTCGCCTACATCGAGGTACGTATCGATGGGGGTAATTGGGAGAGGGCACGCGACGAAGGGTCTCGGGAGGTGGGTGGCAACTACGGCGAGAACCACACCATTCGAGTGAGATCAGTCAACTCTCGGGGCGAGAATGGCCCCGTTGCTGAAGCTACTGCCAGGGCAGGCGACGAGAAGCGACCGGATCAGGTACCGACGACTCTGCACGGCGCCATGGAGCGTAGCTGTACCGACACGGCAAACCGTCCGAGCTACAACCCGAAAGAGTTTACCTGTGACGGCATCAGCGCTGACAGGGAACCCTGGTTCTACGCGGGACAGAACTTCACGGTCGGCTGCCACATCACTCACACCGACGGGTACGGGGTAACCGGTAACTGGTATCGCATCGTCAGCCCCCGCAATAACGGCCGGTATGTCGACGCAGGCCACACGACCCTTGGCCAGCCAAGTCAGAACAGTCCTGGTCCTTGTTGACCGGTCTTGGGGTCCGGCGTCATTCCGGCGAGGAAACTGTGCGGACACCACTCCGGGGAGGGTTCGCCATGGGTAGTCCTGCCCATCGGGTGACGCCTGCCGTCGTGGCTACACTGATGCAGGCGCTGTTCGATCAGGCGCTCTAGGTCTCTCGGGGGAATCAAGGCACATATGCGTGGTCTCAGCATGCGCAGGCGCAGATCGATCAGCGCGGTGGCGTTGTCGGTCGTGGGCGCACTCGCCGTGACCGGTGCGGTGCTGTACCCGGGGGTACGGACCGCGGACGTGGACCTCAACGACGGCGGCGTGTGGGTCACGAACCTGGCGCAGGGCAAGATCGCGCACCTGAACTACCCCTCCCGTACCCTCGACGGCGGCTTCGCCGCCAACAGCAACTCCTTCGACGTGCTGCAGAACGCCGCGTCCGTCTTCACCGAGAACCGCGACGTCGGAGCACTGAACCGGGTGGACACCGCGAGTGTGACCACCGGGGAGGAGCAGCCGCTGCCCGCCTACGAGGACGTCCTGCTCGGTGCGCGCTACGCCCTCACGGTCAACGCGACGGACGGGACGGTCTGGCTGGCGGACACCGCCGGTCTCGCAGAGCTCACCACCGAGGACGCGACGCCGCTGGTCGAGGGAGCTCCCGGTACCGTCGGCGCCATCGGTCCGGACGACACCCTCGCCGTCGCGGACCCCGACGCGCACACGCTCACCACCTGGACGCCGGAGGACGGCGCCTACGGCGAACCCCGTACCATCACCGCCGCCGAGATCACGGGAGAACTCCAGGTGGCCGTGGTGGGTGCCCGCGCCGTCGTACTCTCGGACGCCGGTGACCTCGTCACGGACGACGGCGAGGTCCGTCGTCTGCCGGACGCCGGCGGTGCCCTCCTCCAGCAGAGCGGCGGGGAGGCCGACGGCGTGGCGATCGCCGCTCCCTCCGCACTCCTCGACGTACCGCTCGACGGCGGCGAGCCCCGGAGCACTCCCACGGTCACGGCGGGCCAGCCGATCGCCCCGGTGCAGCTGGATGGCTGCATCCATGCGGCGTGGACCGGATCCGCCGAGTACCTGCGCTCGTGTGACGACCCCGCGAACGACGACGCCGGCGCGATCCCCTCGCTCGGGGCCCGGTCCGAACTGGTGTTCCGCACCAACCGCGACATCGTCATCCTCAACGACCTCACCGGCGGCAACGTGTGGCTCGTCCAGCAGGACATGGTGCTCGTGGACAACTGGGACGAGATCATCCCGCCCCCGGAGGAGAGCGACGAGGAGGACCAGGAGTCGGCGGACGAGAACCCGCTCAACACCCTGCCGGACCGCACGGGGGAGAACCGGCCGCCGGTCGCCGAGGACGACGCCTTCGGTGTCAGGCCCGGCCGCACCACGTTGCTCCCGGTGCTCGACAACGACTCGGATCCCGACGGCGACATCCTCACGGTGACCGTGCAGGGCGAGAACCCGGGCATCGGTGCGGTGCAGCCCGTCTACGACTCCACGGGCCTGCAGGTCGTGGTGCCGGCGGACGCCGCTCCGGGGCGGCAGACCTTCGATTATCGGGTGGACGACGGCCGCGGCGGCAACGACACCGCCCAGGTGCAGCTCGAGGTCCGCTCGGTCACCGCCAATGGCGCTCCCTCGCCGAAGCGCGCCACACGCCTCACCGTGGAGCAGGGCGCCACCATCTCCGCGAACATGCTGTCCGACTGGGAGGATCCCGACGGGGACGACCTCTTCCTGCAGTCCGCGACGGTCGGCGTCGAGGGGGACCAGGCTCGCACGCGCGACGACGGCCAGCTCACCTACCGGGATGCGGGAGGGACGCTCGGCCAGAAGGAGATCACCGTCGTCGTCTCCGACGGCCAGAAGACCGCCGAGGGCACCGTGCTCCTGGACGTCCAGCCGAGCGGCAACGTCCCTCCGCAGGCGAACTCCGACCACATCACCGTCGTCGCGGGTCAGGAGGTGGTCGTCGCGCCGCTCAGGAACGATCTCGATCCCAGCGGCCGCGGACTCCGGCTCACCCAGGCCACCCCACCTGACACGGCAACGCTGACACCCGACTACGAACTCGGCACCTTCACGTTCTCCTCGGCCACGCCCGGCACGGTCTACATCCCCTACGTCGTCGCGAACGGACCGGCGACGGCGGAGGCGCTCGTGCGCGTCGACGTCACGCCGGAGGGCGGTGCGCCGGGTGATCCCATCGCCGTCCGCGACGTCGCCCTGCTGCCCGCGGGAGGGCAGACGCTCGTTGACGCCCTCGCGAACGACACCGACCCTGCCGGCGGAGTGCTCGTCCTGCAGTCCGTCACGCTGCCGCCCAACAGCGAACTCAACGTCGCCATCCTCGAACACGACGTCCTCCGGGTGACCGACGCGCGGGGACTGCGCGCCCCGACGACGTTCTCCTACACCGTCTCCAACGGCGTCACGAGTGCCACCGGCCAGGTGTCGGTCCTCCCGCTGCCTGCTCCCGAGACCCTCGAACCGCCGAGGGCGGCGGCCGACGACGTCACCGTGCGGGCGGGCGATGTCGCGACGGTGTACGTCCTCGACAACGACGTGCACCCCGACAACGCCGAGCTCACGCTGGCCCCGGACCTCGTGGAACTGCCGAGCGAGGGCAGCGGACTCATCGCGGTGTCGGGGAACGCCGTGCGCTTCAAGGCCGGCACCGCCGCCGGGACGTTCAACGCCGTGTACGCCGTGCTCGGCCCGGACGGCCAGACCGACTCCGCGCAGATCACCTTCCGGGTCACGCCCGCGACGGGGGAGAACAACGCGCGCCCCACGCCGACGTCGCTCGAGGCACGGGCCATCGCGGGGAACCCGACGAGGATCGTGATCCCGCTGGACGGCATCGACCCCGACGGCGACTCGGTGTCCCTCGTGGGGATCGACCAGGCGCCGACCCGCGGGACCGCCACCGTGGGTGCCACCTTCATCGAGTACACCTCGGCGAACGACGCGTCGGGCCAGGACGCCTTCAGCTATGTCGTCGAGGACCGCTACGGCGCCCGCTCGACGGCCACGGTACTCGTGGGGATCGCGCCGCCGTCCGCCGCCAACCAGCCGCCCGTCGCGGTCGACGACGCCATCGCGGTCCAGCCGGGCCGGCGCGTCAGCGTGGACGTCCTGAAGAACGACTCCGACCCCGACGGGGATCCGCTCTCGGTCACGCTGGAGGGCCTCCAACTGCCCGAGGGCCTCGGCGCCGAGGTCATCGAGGGCAAGCTCTTCTTCGACGCGCCTGCACAGCCGATCACCACGGCCGTCCCCTACCTCGTCTCCGACGGCCGGGGCGGCGACGTCATCGGCACCGTCCGCATCGACGTCTCACCGACCGCCCGCCGACTCGCGCCGGTGGCCTTCGACGACCGCGTCTCCTTCGCCGACACCCGCGGCCGCACCGCCGTGGACGTACCCGTGCTCGACAACGACGTGGATCCCGACGGCGCGTTCGACGAGCTCGACGTGACGTTCCCCGAGAACACGGAGGGCGTCACGGCCCTCGAGGACGGCCGCGTGACCGTCACCCTGCAGCAGGAGGCGCAGCTGATCCCGTACCAGGTCACGGACCTCGACGGTCTCAGCTCCGTGGCATTCATCCGCGTACCCGGACTGGCGGACCAGCGGCCCGCGCTGCGGGACACCGCGACGCTCGAGGTGCAGACCGGCGACGAACTCCTGCTGGACCTGACGGAGCTGGTGGTGGTGCGGGAGGGCCGCGTGCCGGTGATCACGGAGGACTCGCGGGTCACGGCCATCGCGTCCGACGGCGGTGCGCTCGTCCGCGACGTCTCCACCCTCGCCTTCACGTCGGCACTCGACTACGCGGGAGCGGCGTCGGTCACGTTCGAGGTCACCGACGGCGAGTCCGCGGACGACCCCGAGGGGTTGACGTCCGTCCTCACGGTCGGCATCCGGGTGCTTCCGGATCCGGACCGCAACACCCCGCCCACGCTCACCTCGGGCGGACTCCAGGTGGAGCAGCAGGGGTCGGGGCGGCTCGACCTCCAAGGTCTCGCCGCGGACGAGGACCCGCAGGACGTCGATGCCCTCACGTTCTCGGTGGTGGACGCCCCGGCAGGCCTGAGGGCTCGGCTGGACGGCTCCGTGCTGGACGTCTCCTCCGACGCCGCCCCCGGGACGCGTGCCGCCCTCAGGGTCGCCGTCGAGGATCCTCGCGGCGGGCGCGCGGAGGCGATCGTCGACGTCGTCGTGGTGTCCTCCCGCCAGCCCCTCGCGGTGGCGAACGACGACGTCCTCGCCGACGCCGCGCAGGGCGAGACGGTCACGGTCCCGGTCCTCGCGAACGACACCAACCCCTTCCCGGACGCGCCGCTGCAGCTGCTGAACGCGGAGGTCGAGACCGGCGTGGGATCGGCGTCCGTGGTCGGCTCGGAGGTCAGTGTGACCCCGGGCGACGACTTCGTGGGCACCATGGTGGTGCGCTACCGCGTCGGCGACCGCACGGAGGCCGCGGACCGCCAGGTGGACGGCCGCATCCGGCTCACCGTGCGCGGCCGGCCGGACACGCCTGCGGCCCCGTTCGTGGTCGAGGTCCGCAACCGGACGGTGGTGCTCGAGTGGGATCCGCCGGCGTCCAACGGAGCGCCGATCACGGCCTACACGGTGCAGGGCAACGGCTTCAGCCAGTCCTGCCCGTCCACCACGTGCACGCTCACGCCCCTCACCAACAACGTGGAGTACACCTTCACCGTGACCGCGACCAACGAGGTGGGGGAGTCGGACCCGTCCGCGGCCTCACCCGTCGCCCGGCCGGACGAGAAGCCGTCCACCCCGGGCGCGCCGACGCTCACCTTCGGCGACGGTTCGCTCGCGGTGCAGTGGGCGGTCCCGGCGACGGAGGGCTCGCCCGTGGAGACCTACGACCTCGAGATCTCGCCCGCGCCGCCGGGTGGGGCAGCGCTGCGGGCAGGCGTGCAGGGAACCTCGCTCGAATGGACGGGACTCACGAACGGGACGCCCTACCAGGTGCGCGTGCGCGCCTACAACCGCGCACCGGACCCGTCCGAGTACAGCGCGTACTCCGCGCCCGAGGTCCCCGCGGGGGCCCCCGCCGCTCCTGCAGCGCCGCTCTCCGCGCTCGGCTCGCGCGGCGGTGAGGCCAACTCCGTCATGAACGTGAGCTGGGCCGCGCCGAACAGCAACGGTGCCGAGATCCAGAGGTACACCCTCACCACCCTGCAGAACGGGCAGGCGGTCACCAGCACGGAGCTGGGCGGGTCGCAGACCTCCGCCCCGGTCACGGTGGCCAACTCGGAGGCGCCCTACAGCTTCACGGTGACCGCGACGAACAAGGCTGGGGTGTCCGCGGGGAGCCCGCCGTCGGCACCCCGACAGGCCTCGGGTGCGCCCGGCGCGGTGACCGGGTTGTCGGCGACCGAGGGCGACCGCTCCATCGGCATCGCGTTCGGCGATGCGGCCCGGAACGGCGCGGCGGCGGACCAGCTCGTCTACGAGTACAACACCGGCGCCGGGTGGCGCCAGGTGCCCGGGGACCGCGTGATCCGGGACGGGATCAGCAACGGCAGCACCTATCGCGTGAGCGTCAGGGCCGTGAACACCGCGGATGGGCAGTCGCTCCCGGGGCCGGAGTCGCAGTCGAACGCCGTGGTGCCCTATGGTGCGCCGAACGCGCCCGGCGTGCAGGCGCAGAAGAACGGCCTGTCCGTGCGCTTCACCGTCACCCCGCCCGCCGGCAACGGCCGCGACATCACCGGTTTCGACTACACGACGTCGGACGGTCAGAGCGGCAGCTTCGGCGCCGGCGGCGGCTCGATCGACAAGGGCTCCACCGCCGACACCGACTGGAGCATCCGCGTGACCACGCGCGACGCCGCGGGGCAGCGCTCCGGCGAGGCCACGGCGTCGGCGAGGACGGATCCGACCACCCTGCTGATCGGGCGCGGTGCGCAGCGCTCGACGCCCGACTCCTCCTACAACTGGGAGCAGTTCCGCGTGAACAACTTCCCGCCCGGGCGGTACAGGGTCAGTTGCTATGCGGACCAGACGAACGGCGGAGCCACCCCCTACGCGGTCGGGGAGGACACCTTCCCGGAGTCCGGCACCTTCCAGAGTTCGGTCTGCTACGGCAAGTTCGACGACAACACGTCCTCACCCGGATACCTCCGCGTGGTGATCGACGGCGTGGGCGAGTTCCGCGCCGACGGCGGATGGGACTTCTAGGCAGGACCCGCACCACCAGCACCCGCATCACCACCACCAGCACGAGCACCGATCAGAGGAAGAACGAACAATGGCAATGACAGTTGAGCAGGCGACGTGGTTCGCGGGCACTTTCGACAAGCTCGTCGGCAACGTGGGCCAGGCGGTGCTCGGGAAAACGCAGGTGGTGCGCCTCGTGCTCACGGCCATGCTGGCCGAGGGGCACGTGCTGCTCGAGGACGCGCCCGGCACCGGCAAGACGATGCTGGCCCGCTCCCTGGCCGCGACGGTGCAGGGGACCCACTCCCGTATCCAGTTCACACCCGATCTCCTGCCGTCCGACGTCACGGGCGTCACCATCTACGACCAGAAGACCCAGGCGTTCGAGTACCACAAGGGCCCCATCTTCGCGAACATCGTCCTGGCCGACGAGATCAACCGCGCCTCCCCGAAGACGCAGTCGGCGCTCCTCGAGGTGATGGAGGAATCCCGGGTGACGGTGGACGGCGTCAGCTACACCAATGAGCGCCCGTTCATGGTCATCGCGACGCAGAACCCGATCGAGCAGGCCGGCACCTACCGGCTGCCGGAGGCCCAGCTGGACCGCTTCCTCATCAAGACGGAAATCGGCTACCCGGACCACGCCTCCACCGTGCAGCTGCTGGCCGGCGCCGCGACGCGCGACCGCTCACTGGCCCTGAATCCGATCATCACCACCTCCGCGATCGTGGACATGGCCAACCTCGCGGCGGAGACGCACGTCGACACCGCTGTGCTCGAGTACATCTCCCGCCTGACCGAGGAGACCCGCACCGCCCCCGAGACGCGCCTGGGCGTCAGTGTCCGCGGGGCGCTCGCCATGGTCCGCGCCGCCAAGGTGTGGGCCGCGGGCCAGGGCCGCCACTACGTCCTGCCCGACGACGTCAAGGAGCTCGCGCCCTTCGTCTGGACGCACCGTTTCGTCATGGACCCGGAGGCCGAGTTCGCCGGGGCCACGCCCGAGGCGGTCCTGCGGCGGGTCCTCGCCGACGTCTCGGCACCCCAGCAGCGCGCAACGGCCTGACCGGGGCGCGCACCACCAGCAGTAGCACCAGCAGCAGCACCAGCAGAACCAGCAGGACATCACCGGAGCCAGAGAACAGCAGGCAGACCATGGCACAGACAACGACCCCGAAGCGGTCCCGCAGGGCGGCGGACAGGGCGGCGGGCAGGACGGCGGGCAGGGCGTCCGGCGGAGCGGCGGGCAGGGCGTCCGACCGGGCCACCGTCCGGGCGGGCAGGGCCGCTGATCCGACGTCGCTGCGGCCCGGATCCCTCGTCGCCGAGTCCGGACGCCTCCTCGGCGCCACCCTGGCGCCGGCAGGTCGGCGCGCTCGGGCGCTCGGAGCACGGGCCGCAGCTCCGGTCGTGTCGCTCGTCAGCCCGCTCGGCCGTCTCCTGATCGCGAGCGTCGTGGTGCTGGCTGTCCTCGGTGTGGTCCTGGACTGGAGCGAGGCGCTGGTGGCGGCGACCATGGGCACGCTGCTGGTCCTGCTGGCCGTCGGGTTCGTCCTGGGACGGTCCTCGTACGGGGTGGACCTCGACCTGACCCGCACCCGCGTGGCGGTGGGGGACCGTGCGGTGGGCAGCGTCTCGGTGTCCAACACCTCGGACAAGCCGCTGCTCCCGGCGTCCCTCGAGCTTCCGGTCGGCGCCGCGACGGCGATCTTCCACCTGCCGCGGCTTGCGCCCGACCAGGTGCACGAGGACCTCTTCAGCATCCCGACGCAGCGGCGCGCGGTGATCGTCGTCGGGCCCGTGCGCTCCGTGCGCTCCGATCCGCTGAGCATCCTGCGGCGCGAAGTGCTGTGGACGGAGCCCACGGACCTGTTCGTGCACCCCCGCACCACCCCGCTGATCGGTTCCGCCGCCGGGTTCATCAAGGACCTGGAGGGTCTGCCCACCAAGGAGCTCTCCAGCGCCGACGTCTCCTTCCACGCCCTCCGCGACTACGTGCCGGGCGACGACCGCCGGCACATCCACTGGAAGACCACCGCCCGCACCGGCAAGCTGATGGTGCGGCAGTTCGAGGAGACACGCCGCTCGCACCTCGCCGTGGCGTTGTCCGCCAATACGAGCGAGTACGCCAGCGAGGCCGAGTTCGAACTCGCCGTCTCCGTGGCGGGCTCGATCGGCCTGCAGGCCATCCGCGAGCAGCGGAACCTGAGCGTCCTCACCCAGAACGGGCCCCTGCGCACCGAGACCGGCCGCAACCTGCTGGACGACATGACCCGGCTCGAGGGGCGCCCCATGCGTCCCACGGCGGTCGACCTCGCGCGCACCACCGCGGACGCGGTGCCGAACGCCTCCGTGGTCTTCTTCGTCGTCGGGCCGGAGGTGACGCCCTCCCAGCTGCGCTCGGCCGCCGCGTCGATCCCGCCGGGCATCCGGTGCCTCGCCATCCGCTGTGTCACCGACGGCCAGCAGAGCCGGGCGACCATCGGCGACCTCACGGTCCTCACGCTCACCACCCTCGCCGACCTCGCACTCGTGCTCCGCAAGGCCGCGGCATGAGCCGCCGGTCCGGCCGGCCGGCCGTGGCGGCAATCCCGCGCACCCAGGCCGGGATCGACGCCGGCGTCCTCCTCCTGTTGCTCGGCCTCGGCGTCCTCGGGTTCGGCCCGACCTTCGGCGGCGACGTCCGCTACCTCGTGGCCGGCTTCGCGGGGATCCTGCTGGGGCTCGCCATGGCATGGTTCGGGCGCCTGCTGCGCTGGGGACTGTGGTCCATGACGGGTGTGTTCCTCGCGACCTACCTCGTGCTCGGCCACGCGCTCGCGGCACCGCAGGAGGCGTTCCTCGGGTTCCTGCCGACGCTGCGGTCGCTGCGCATCCTGATCGTGGGCGTGGTGTTCTCCTGGAAGGACATCCTGACCGTCGCGGATCCCGTGGGGACCGCGAGCGGCATGCTCGTGGTGCCCTTCCTCGCGGCGATGCTCTGCGCCGTGGTCGCCGGGACCCTCGCGTGGCGTCTGCGAACGCCCTACTGGTCCATGCTGCCCGTCCTCGTCCTGTTCGTCGTCGGCATCGCATTCGGGACCGACCGGGCGTCCCTGCCCGAGGTCCGCGGCATCCTGCTGGTGATCGGCATGACGGCGTGGCTCGCCTACCGCCGCGACATCGCGCGGACGGACATGCGGACCCGCGTGGCCATCAACCCGGCCGTGACGGACCCGGCGACCGCGCGGTCCGGCAGGAACCGGAGGCTCGCGCTCGGGGCGGGTGTCCTCGCGGCCGCGACCGTCCTGACGCTCGTGGTGAGCCCCGTCGTCGCGTCCGTCACGGACCGGAAGGTGCTGCGCGACGTCGTCGAGCCCCCCGTGGACCTGTTCGCCTACCCGAGCCCGCTCACCAGCTTCCGCACCTACGTGAAGGACAACGCGGACACCGTGCTGTTCACCGTGGACGGGCTGCCGGAGGGCGAGCGCGTGCGCCTGGCCGCGATGGACGCCTACGACGGCGTGGTCTACAACGTGAACCCGCAGGCGGCCGGCAACTTCTCCCGCGTGGGCGACGCCCAGCAGCTGGGGGACGTGGACCCGGACGATCTCGACGGCGGTACGAGCGCGCAGCTCACCTTCGACATCAAGGAGTACTCGGGCGTCTGGCTGCCCGCGGGCGGAGAGCTGGAGGGCGTACGGCTCGGCGGCCCCCGCGCCCAGGAGCTGGGACGCTCCCTCTACTACAACGACGACGCCAGGACGGCGCTCTCCACGGTGGGCGTGCAGACGGGGGACACCTACGAGGTCAACGCCGTGTTCCCCGAGACCTTCTCCGAGGAGCAGCTGGCGCAGTACGGGTTCGCGGACCTCACACTCCCGCGCGTGCAGAACGACCCCCCGGTCATCGCCTCGAAGGCCAGCGAGTACATCGGGGCCGTGTCCGAGCCGATCGAGCGGGCCCGGCGCCTGGAGCAGGTACTCAGCGCGCAGGGGTTCTTCAGCAACGGCAAGGAGGACGAGGCGAAGTCCCTCCCCGGTCACGGTGCGGCCCGCATGCTGAGCCTCCTCGACGCCGAGCAGATGGTCGGCGACGACGAGCAGTACGCCGCCGCCATGGCGCTCATGGCCCGGAAGGTGAACATCCCCGCCCGCGTGGTGATGGGGTTCTACCCGGACTGGGAGGAGGTCGGGGACGCCGAGGGGCCCATCGAGATCAAGGGCGAGGACGTCCACGCGTGGGTCGAGGTGGCCTTCGACGGCGTGGGCTGGGTGGCCTTCAACCCCACCCCGCCCGAGGACAACGAGCCCGTGCCGCCCCAGCAGCAGCCGAAGTCCTCACCCAAGCCGCAGGTGCTGCAGCCACCACCCCCGCCGCAGGAACCGGCCGAACTGCCGCCGGACTCCGCGCCGGAGCCACAGGACGCCGAGGAGCGCGAGAAGGACCTCCTCGACGAGCTCGCACCGTACTTCGGGCTGATCGCCCTCGTGCTGATCCCCGTCGTCCTCCTCCTGCTGCCGCTGCTCGTGATCACGCTGCTGAAGCGCAAGCGCCGGAAGCGGCGGGAGTACGAGGGCATGCCCGCGGACCGCGTGGGTGGAGGCTGGAGCGAACTCGTCAGTCTCGCGACCGACCTCGGCGCCGAGACGAACCCGCGCGCCACGCGCCGGGAGAGCGCGCGCCACCTCGGTGCCGCCTTCCCCACGAGCAGCGAGACGACCACCCTGCTCGCCACGCGCGCCGACGCCGGGATCTTCGCGGCCGGCGACCCGAGCGAGGACGAGGTGCGCGACTACTGGAGCGACGTACGGACCTCACTCCAGGGCATGGCCGGCTCGGTCGGCTTCTGGAAGCGCCAGCGCGCCCGGTTCTCGCCCCGCTCGCTGCTCCGCGACGCCGAGGCCCGGAAACGCGGCGGAACGA
This sequence comes from Arthrobacter sp. TJ-266, assembly GCF_058269115.1. Classification (NCBI taxonomy): domain Bacteria; kingdom Bacillati; phylum Actinomycetota; class Actinomycetes; order Micrococcales; family Micrococcaceae; genus Arthrobacter; species Arthrobacter sp. TJ-266. The sequence continues at coordinate 3,522 of NZ_JBZCNC010000004.1, read as the reverse complement.
GCCGGGCGACCGGGCGCACCACGCGCGCGCCACGGCGTCGTCGGCGCGGAGCACCGGGCGACGGCGGGGCCTCGTGAGCACACGTACGCTCGCCTGCCCGCGCTGCGCCGCGGAGCTGGCACCGGGCACGCTCTACTGTGTTCTCTGTGGCACCCGGACCGGGTACCGGGCCACACTCGACCCGGCCCTCGCCGGAGGAAGCGACGGGACGTCGATGGCACAGCTGGAGGTCAGGGACGCCGCGGCGTTCAAGCGACTGCTCGCGAAGCTGGTGGACGTCCTGCCGGCGTCGGTCATCAGCGGTCTCGCCGCGGCCATCGGGGCCGCCACCATCGAGACGCAGCCCGTCTCAGCGGTCAGCCAGCAGATCACCCTCACGGGCTTCCTGGTCTCGATGGGCATCGGGTCCCTGCTCTCCCTCGCGTACTCGGTGTTCGTGTGGGGCTGGGAGGCGAAGACCGGCAAGACCCCGGGCAACCTGCTGATGGGTATCCGGACCACCGACGAAGCCGGTCATGCGCCGGGCTGGCTCGCCGTCTTCGTCCGCGGCCTCATCATCGCCGTCGGAGGGCTCGTCCCCGTGATCGGGACGGTGCTCGTGCTCGTCTCGAACGTGTTCGACGCCGACGGCAAGAAGCAGGGATGGCACGACAAAGCTGCGCACACCCGCGTGTTCGACGTACGCGCGGGGCGGAATCCGCTCGTCACGGGCGGCCTCGGCGGCCCTGCCTCCTTCGCGCCCCCCGAGCCGCCGCCGGGCCTCCAGCCGGTCGCCTCGCCGGTACCGGGTGCGCCCCGGAATGCCCCGGCCCCGAGGACCGCAACGGCTCCCTCCGTTCCCGCCGCCTTCACAGCCGGTGGTGTGCCCGCGGGATCCTCCGGTGGCCCGCGTCCGGACACCTCCGCCCGCGGCCCGTTCCCGTCCGACGGCGTCGAGGACGCCACGAGCCGACCCTCCCGCGAGCACGCGGCCTTCGGAGCGGCGAACCTCCCGGGCCATACGGGCGGTACGGGTAGCACGCCTCCCGATGCCGGTCTCCCGGGACCGGTCGCACCGCCGCTCCCGAGCACGGAGCGCCGGGATGCACCACCGGCTCCCGCGGTCATCTCGTTCGCGCCGTCGTCGGGCTCCGCACCGGTACCCGCACCGGCACCCGCACCGGCAGCCGCGGCGTCCACACCCGCGCCCACGGCGAGCGTGCCGGCGGCGCATCCCGCTGCCGCGCACGCGCACCCGGACGACGACGTCGAGCTGACGCGCGTGACGTCCGGGCGCGCCGCGGTGCCCTGCCGCATCCTGTTCGACAACGGACGCGAGGTGGAACTGCGCTCGCAGGCGCTGATCGGCCGGAACCCCGCAGGGCAGAATGGGGAGATGATCGACCAGCTCATCGACTTCTCCGACCAGGGGCGCTCCGTGTCCAAGACGCATCTGCACGTTCGCGTGGAGGCACAGAGCCAGGGCCTCTGGGTCACCGACCGCAACTCCACCAACGGCAGTGCCATCACCTCGCCGGACGGGCAGAGGACGCCCGTCCGCGGGGGCGAGACGCTGCTCGCGCAGCCCGGCTCCACCGTGCACTTCGGCGACCGCAGCTTCCTGGTGGTCCGCCCGTGACGGAACGCGGCACCATGCCGGCACCGCCGCCGAAGGATCTGCGCCTGAGCTACGGCTTCGCCACGGACCGCGGCCTCCGGCGTGAGCTCAACGAGGACTCGCTGATCGCCTCCGAGCCCATCTTCGCAGTGGCGGACGGCATGGGCGGGCACGAGGCGGGGGAGATCGCCAGCGGCATCTGCGTCCGCACGCTCGGGGACAGCGCGATCATCGGCCGTCACCTGCCCGTCTTCTCCGCGAGCGACCTCGAGGAGCTCATCGAGGACGCCGACCTCGAGATCCGCCGGCAGACCGGTGGCCAGGCGGGCACCACGGTCAGCGGTGTGGTGCTCGTCCAGGAAGCCGGCATGCCGTACTGGCTGTTCTTCAACGTGGGCGATTCGCGCACGTACCGCCTCAGCCAGGGCCAGTTCGGGCAGATCTCGGTGGACCACTCGGAGGTCCAGGAACTCGTGGACACGGGGACCATCTCCGCGCTGGAGGCCCGCACGCATCCACGCCGCCACGTCGTGACCCGCGCCCTCGGCACGGGTGATGACACCGAGGCGGACTTCTGGCTCATGCCCGTCGAGGAGGGCGACCGCATCCTCGTGTGCTCGGACGGCCTGAGCGGCGAGGTGGACGACGACGGCATCTACGCCGTGATGAGCACGGTGAGGGACCCGCAGCAGGCCTGCGAGGAGTTCGTCGAGGCGACGCTCCGCTCCGGTGCGCGGGACAACGTCACGGTGATCGTCGTGGACGCCACCGGCGTGGGTGACGAGTCGGAGATGCAGACCACCGCCCCGCGCGGCGGCACCTTCGCGGCCGACGTCGGGCACGCCGTCACGAACGGCAGCCAGCCGGTGCAGGATGCGATCGCCCGTCCTGCGGGTGCCCCTGCGCTGGTGACGGACGCCGATGTCCCGACACTCGCGGACTCGGATGCGGTCGGCTCGGCCTCCGACGCCCCGGGTGCCGGTCATGCTGACGGGCGCTCACACGAGGGCGCGCCCATCACGAGCGAGGAGGAGCCGCGGTGACGGATCCTGCAGCACCGACGCGCACGTACACGCCAGGCGTCTGGACCCTGATGGTGAGGGGACATCTCGTGGCGGCGCTCCCGGAAGGTACGCCGACGGACGTGGTGGAGGAGGTGTGGCGTGCACTGGAGGACGACGGCGGCGTCGCGACGCTGCTGCCGCTCGTGACCGGGGGCTTCGGAGCAGGGCTGGCAGCCATGCCGTCGTTCGCGCTCGTCTCGACCACTCACGGACTCCAAGCCATCCTGCGTGGGCCCGTGACCCTCACCACCAGGCAGCGGGGCGGCTCCGGCGCGGCGACCTCCACCGTCTCCGGGGCACGCGTCACCACCTGGACGGAACACGTGATGGAGCCGGGTGACGTCTCGGGATTCACGCTCGCCGTCGGAGCTGCCGGTGCTGCTGGAGCTGTCGGAGCTGCACGAGCCGACGGATCTGCGGTGCCGGCGTACCCGCTGGTCGCCGGCGTGGTCCTGGCCGGCTCGCTGACCGTGGCGCTGCAGGCTGACGACGCGGCAGCCTCGTCTGACCCCGTGCCATCAGCGAGTGCCCGGTCGGCCGTTGCGCCCGACACCGCGGCAGCCACCGCGACAACCGGATCCGCGGCAGCCACCGTGACAACCGGGTCCGCGGCACCCTCCGCGACACTCGGATCTGCGGCACCCTCCGCGCCTGCCACGGTCGCTCCCGACAGCGACCTCGACGGCGACGACTCCGCGACCATCAATCCCGGTCTGTTCCTCACGAGCGTGCCGTCCGACATCGTCGATCCCGGCGTGGTCTCCGACGCCGAGCCGCTCACCCCCCTCACCGGCACGGGTCTCGACACGGACCCGGGCAGCGCGTCGACGTCGACGTCGACGTCGACGTCGACGTCGACGT
>NZ_JBZCNC010000003.1:648068-655522 GCF_058269115.1 Arthrobacter sp. TJ-266 | reverse complement strand
AGACTCGTCGCCGCTGTCCGGGACGGTTTCACGAACACCAAGCACACGCTCGTCTACCAGGCGCAAACCGATGATGACTGCATCGTCACCCAGTGGGTCATGACCGGAACACAGACCGGCCCGTGGTTCGGCACTCCCGCGTCTGGCAGGGACGTGTCCTTCGCCGGCACCGACATCGTCCGCATCGTCGACGGTCGCATCATCGAGATCCGCCACGTGGAGGAACTCCTCCAGCTACAGGCGCAGATCACCGCATAGCTCCACCGAACGCCCGGAGAGCGAGCCGACAACGCAGATGATCGGAAGATGACTCACCTCGAGTCACTGACAACGTCGGGAAGCGGTCCTACGCGAGAACGTAGCGTGGGACCGCTCCCCGTCGCTGAGAACCAACGAGGTCTGACCGAGTTGCTCACGCCCCGCAGCAGGCGGGACACATGAAACGACGTACAACGGGTACCCAAATGCAGCACCCTGGGACGAGTGGCAGAACCCGTCTCGACTTCGCAGTAGGTCCAGAGGCGCCGGCAGGTTCGAGGTCAGCTCCCGTCGCTTCACGTTCTTGCCGTTTGAGGTGGCCCGGAGGATCTCGACGTGGCGCTACACGTTGACATTGATCCTGGAGAAGATCAGGCTAGAGGTGTCGCCCCGGACCCTGGCACGAGACCCTTATTGTGCTCGAAGCCGTGTCAGGAATACCCATGAGGCAGATCGACCACGAAATACGCCGTGCTGATCCATCATTTGCGCCCACCTCCAGCCCTGAGCAGCTGGTGGAACCGCCGACCTTCAGGGTCGCTGCTAGCCAGCTCCACCTCCGAGACCAAACGCAGGACCAGATGCGGGGTTCTGGTCAAATCTCCACTCGCGGTTCGGTTGAAGATCCCAAGCTGCGCGATCTTAGTGACCGCGAAGCGGTTGTCGCGGTGATGATTGCGAACGGACGGACCCACGAGGATGTTGCCCTGCGACTGTCTCTGCCACTGATCGCAGTTGAAAAGCACCTTCAACAGGCGTTGGACGTCCTCGGACTAACAGACGAGCAGCACCTGACCTACGTCATCGTCGCTTCCCATTACAACCGCAACGCACCAAGCTCCCCAACGTCACCCCGATCTCCAACGTCACCCCGATCCCCATCAGACCATGGCCGAAGGCCCGACGAGCGATCCGCTCAACTGGGCCAGAAAAGTCCCAATCCAGCTGGAGGGACAGAACGGACGCAGTCCTCGGGCGTCCCTGACCCTGAGGACCTGAACTAGACTCCAACGGCCATTCACCTGAACTCGCTCGTCATCCTTGACGCAGCCCAGGAAAGACACGAGCAAGGACTCCAGCCTTTCGCATGAACTGAACCAGCCATCCGCCGCATGCTCCCAGTCCACTTCCGCCCGCTCCCTTACACCTTTCGGGTCAGGACGGCGTGGTGACGGCCATGAGTCAGGTCGTCTCCAAGTGTCAGGTGCGGCAGAAGGAAGGGTGGAGCTCAAAGCCGACCATCGGTGGGTGAGCTGCGCCCGCTGACCGCCTTGGCCGTCGTGAGCTGGACTCGGACCAGGACCCGGACTCGCCGGGCTGTAGGTACGACGAGTTGTAGGTGCGGTGGGAGTGGGGCGGGCTCAGAGGACAATCGTCCGGTCGATGACGTGTCGTGCGGCTTCGTCGAGGGTCTGCTGGTTGGACCGGGCGTGGTTCCGTAGCCGGCGGAAGGCGTCGTCCATACCGACGGTGGAGGTTTGGGCGATGACGCCTTTGGCTTGCTCGATCAGGACCCTGCTGTTCAGGGCGCGTTGCAGTTGCTCGTTGACTATCTGGGATTCCCGGATGGTGCGTTCTTGCAGGAGACTTATGGTCGCCACTGACGCGAGGGCCTGGGCGATCATGGCGTCCTCCTGGGCTAGGTCTCCGGCTATGGAACCGAACAGGCCCATGGCGCCGATGATCCTGTCGTGGATGCGTAGCGGTACGACGTGTACGGAGATGAAACCCTGGTCGAGGGCGGCTCGGCGAAAGGCCGGCCACTTGTCGAGGGTGGTGAGATCGGCGATGGTCGTGACGATCCCGGAGTGGTAGCTCTCGATGCAGGGTCCTTCACCAGCCTGTAGTTGCAGGATCTCGACGAGTTCGGCTTGTTCGCTGGTCGAAGCTACGACCTGCAGGTCACCGGTGGGGCTAGCCAGGAGGAGACCCACCTGATCCACCTGGAGAAGTTTGACGCATTCCTCCACCAGGGTGTGCATGAGGTCAAGGACGTCGTAGTCGGCGACGAGGGTGTCGGCAAGCTTCACGAATGCTGCGCTGACTTGTTCGGGTCGTGACCGGGTCACCATGATGCCGCCCTTCGGGGTTGCTTCGTATCGGCGCCCTGGCGGCGGGGATCATGAAGTACGTTCATCAGTCTTCCTCACGACCGGCGTGATCCGATACCGAATCAGGATCAGAATCAGGACCATTAGGCGGGATCGACGATGTGTCGAAGCCCGAGTTCTCATCAGGAGTGAACGTGATACGCCTAGTGACGACGGCTTGTGCTGCGTCCTTGAGCGATATCCCCTGGGCGAAGGCGTGGGCGCGCAGGAGCAGCAAAGCGTCGGCGGCGGACACATCAGCCTGAACGAGGATCATGCCGGTCGCCTGATGTACTTCGCGGCGCTCCAGAGGCTCACCCTCAGGTGGGGAGTCCGTTCCGGAGTGGCGTTGTTGGTCGAGAATGAGGTGCAGAAGGGTCATGGATGTTTTGGTCGCCAACGTTTGAGCGTGGGCGAGCTGGGCTGGGCTGAGCCGCCCTGGCTTGTGGTTGTAGAGCTCTATGACGCCGACGTCGACTGCGCCCACTGTGAGCGGCAGAACCACTAGTGCTGCTGCCCCGGTGTCGGCAAGCCCTGATCCCAGCGCCGGCCACAGAATGTGGGCTGCACCTGTATCCGGCACGGTCACAGGGAGTCGGGTGCGGACCGCATCCCAACGGGGTCCTTCCCCGACGGTGAATTGCGCCTCATCTAACGCCACAGCGATGTCATCGGTCGCCGTGATCCGGGTTTCGTTTCCTGTTCCGACGAAGATCGAGATCGCGGCGCCGTCAACCGGAAGCTCGTCCAGATATGCCGTGCATAGATCGTCGTTGGATGAAGGGGGGTCCGGTGAGGGTAAGGGGTTCGTCATGGGTCTCGGATCGTTGGCTGCGGCCCTACGGCGGGGGCACTGATGCACTGGCAGCCCTTCAACAATCTGCCGACGATTCCTGAATATCACGAGGTACTTGCCCTAACCATAGCCCGTGCTCCTCACAGAAGACCCCGAACATCCTCTTCGTCTACTCACTGCCGGGCGGGAGCGGTCATCGATCAGGAGAACCTGAGCAAGGTCTGTCGGATTGACGGGTGGGTTGTTGTGCCGCACTGTTAAGCCAGCACCCCAGACCCCGGTGGCATGATATTTTTCCTGCCGAAGAGGAGTCGAATGATGGTGCCCCTATCAGCTCACGCGTCCGCTCCGACCCGGTCAGCGTCCCACTCTGACCCTCGAAGTGAGACCTCTAGTACGCTTACGCGCGCAGCAGGCGCTGACCTTGCAGCGCAACTACTAGACCTCGTCCTACACCATGAGGACCTCGGTACCTTCAGTGCCGACCTCGTGTCTTTGGGGAGCCAGCACCTCGTCGTGGGCGCCGAGACGGTCTGTGTTCTCACCCTCGAGCACGCTCAAGGCGGACTCATCGTGACAACCAGCCCGACCACTAACCCCGACAACAGCAGCCCTTTCGCGTACATAGACGACGGTCTTGACCGTCGGCGGGTTCATCTGGTCCGCGATCCAGCACGTATCGTCATACCGCTGGAAATCAGTGACACAGCCCGTGCGACCTTGTCGTTCCAAACTCAGAACGGCGTCGTCTTCACCGCTGAGAATGAGGACGAAGCGCAGGCGTTTGCGCGGGCAGCATCACGGGCCCTCCAAATCGTGCTTCAGCGATCCGCTGCCCTGGACAGGCAGGCTCATCTTGAAGCGGCATTGCGCACACGGACCGTCATCAACCTCGCAGTGGGCATGGTGATGGCCCAGAACAGGTGTACGCAAGAGCAAGCCATCGCCATCCTCAAACGCGCCTCGAGCACGAGGCATGTGAAGCTCCACACGATCGCGGAACATGTTATCGGCACCTGTGATTCGAAGCCGCCCGAAATCCACTTCGAGAACTAACGACTAGACAAGCAACCAGGTAGGGCCGCCTACGACGAAGCAGTCTGTAGAACCTACACAGCCCGCTTCCACTACTTACTCTCACTACTCACTTCCACCGCTGTTCAGGAGATCTCCATGGTGGCATCACCGCATTCCTCGTTTGAGCTGCACACCATCTTTGGGCGGACGAATGGACACCTGCTGACCAAGGAGACCGTTCATAGCGCTGTCGACGATCTCGCGGACGTTGCCGCGGACATCATCAGTGCCGCGTACGGTGCCGGCGTCAGCCTCATCAACTCCGATGGTCAACGCCTGAGCGTCGGAGCGACCAGCGACGGTGTTCTGGCGGCCGATGACCTTCAGTACGAATTAGGTGAAGGACCATGCCTGTCGGCTTGGTCCACAGGCGTCCCTGTCTACGTCACCGACACGCACACCGAGAAGCGATGGCAGTCGTGGACAACGGCCGCAGCTCACGCCGGTATTCGGTCCTGCCTCTCCGTCCCCCTGTTGAAGAAACCCGCTGCCCTGGGAGCGATGAAGGTCTACTCCGACAGCCCGAACGCGTTCTCGGGCGACGATCGGAAGCGACTGTTGAAGCTGGCGCACTCCGCTGCCGCGCTTCTTGGGCACGTGCAGGCTAGCGATACGCCACAACGCATCAGCACCGAGGTCAGAACCTCACTCGCGCAACGTGACACCGTCGGTGTTGCCCGCGGCATGCTCATGGAACGCCACGACATCGGAATACAGGAAGCAAAGAGAAAACTGTTGGATATGGCTGGTCGGGATCGGAACACCATCGGCGAAGAGGCCCGCATCATCACGGCCCGCGAAAATCACTCCGGCGATGTGCGGGATCGCTGATCAGCGTCCGGGCTTGATGGGTAGTTCGCCGCTGGTGACGAGTTCGTAGGCCACGTCGAAGAGTTTGAGGTGTGTGCGTTGGCTGGCCAGTGACAGCACCATGAACGCTTCGGCTCCCGTGAGCTTGTGGCGTTCCATGAGGATACCTTTGGCCTGACCGATGGTGTCTCGTGAGTCGATGGCGTTGTTGAGGTGCTTGGTTTTTTCCGCCCCGGCGAACGCCACCGCGGCGTGCGAGGCCACCAGCAACCCGATGTTCTCCGACTCATCCGTGAAGGCGTTAGGTTCACGTGAGTACAGGTTCAGGGCGCCGAGATCGTCGCCTTCAACCCATAGTTGGATCGACAGCATGCCCTGCGCGCCTGCCTCCGCAGCGCGCTTGGCGAAGAGCGGCCACCGCTGCTCGACACTCATGTCAGGGACCCGGACGGTGCTGTGCTCATAGGCCGCTTCCAGGCAGGGGCCCTCGTTGGTTTCCATCTGCAGCGCGTCGATGCGCTCAGGCAAGTCCCCCGACGGAGCTTTTGATCCGACGTTCTTCCGGCCCAGGACGACACTGACAGAACCCTCGTCCGCTCCCGGGATCAAGCCCAACGCTGCATGGACGAAACCCGCGAGGACAGCGTCCGCGTCCGGCTCCTGCTGCAACGACCGGGCGAGCTCCGCGAGTTCCGTTGCTAGATCTGGCGCCCGCTCCTGCCCGCCATGATGGGTAGATGGCATACCTCGTGCCACACCAGATTCCTCAGTCACAGCTCTTCAAGCTCCTCAACCTTCGGACTGTCTCTTTCATTGCATCACCTTCATCGTTAGCTCATCTTGTCTATCCGACCCGCCCCATACTTCCACCCCGCGGCACAGCTTCCCGAGAAACGCACCTACGAAAGCTGTGCTTGCTCGGTGCTGCGTCCACGCCGTTGACTGGAGAACGTCTTTAGGTCAAGCAGCCGGCACTGAGGACGGCAGGGGTACGGGGCCCGCCGCCCCGTACCCCTGTTCACGCCCCTGGCCGCATGAAGCGCTCCCTCGATCAGGAGAGCAATATGGCTGCCGTAGCCTGCCGCTTCCTTCAGCGTCGGTTCAAGGGTCCATCAGCGGGACGTCGGTTAGCGTCCGAGCACAGAGTGATATCGCATCTCGCTCAATACAGAGCCGCAGGCCGGATGAGTGAGTACAGGTGACTTGCCGCTTCGAGGAGGGCGGCACTTCTTGTATCGAGTGCGCCGAGTCGGGCTTCGAGGAGCGCTTGCAGCTCGGTCACGTCTGTCGAGTCGCGCAGTGGCGTGCGAGGTGCGGCGATCGCGGGGATCGAATGCCCGCCGCTCCAAAGGATCGCGACGATGCGGGCGTCGATGATCGCTCGCCTCCCATATCTGCGGGACAGCTGTGGTGAGAGGCGATCAGGGCGCAGGAGCCCCTGCGACCCTGTTTCCCGTCCACGGATAGGCGTAACCAAGGTTGTGACAGTACGAGTAGCATTCCCCTGCGACATCGTCGGTAGCGGCGACGATGGGCTTCGATTCTCCTTTATTGGTCTGTCCCGCCATCAACCCCTCTTCACTCACCGATGTGAGTGTTTGTGAAGCAATTGGAGTCGTAACCGCGCTTGATGACTGAGCGGATGCAGGAGCCGCAGCAAAAAACTGCCGAGTACTACCGAGCTGGCTGCAATCACCGAAGATGGGGTCTGCTGCACGGATAGGTGACGGTTTTCAGTCACGCAGTCAGGGCGGCTGGCGTGTTCATGATGGTCTCGAACTCGATGGGCGTCAACCGTCCGAGTAGGGCCTGTCGGCGGCGCCGATGATAGGTCCGCTCGATCCAGGTCACAACTGCTAGTCGCAGCTGCTCACGAGTCGTCCAGGACCGGCGATCGAGAACGTTCTTCTGCAGCAGGGCGAAGAATGATTCCATCGCAGCGTTATCGCCGCAGGACGCGACTCTTCCCATCGATCCAACCATCCGGTGGCGGGTCAGAGCACGCAGGAATTTCCTGCTCCGAAATTGCGACCCTCGGTCGCTGTGAACCACGCAGCCGGCAACATCACCACGACGAGCGACCGCGCTTTCCAGCGCGTTCACCGCCAGCCTGGAATTCATTCTCGAGTTGATGGAATAACCAACGATCCGGTTCGAGTACACGTCTTTGATCGCACAAAGGTAAAGCGTTCCTTCTCCAGTTTTGTGCTCAATGATATCCGTCAGCCACACCCGGTTCGAGGCGTCTGCAGTGAACTCGTGCCGGACTCGACCGTCATCATCGGTGACGGTGCAGAGGTCCTCGTGGACCGGAGGTCCGGGTTCCCTCCCGTTCTTCCCACGCTTCTTCCCGAACGCGGACCACCACCCGTTGCTCGCGCAGATCCGCCACGCAGTCCGGTCAGCCATTACCCCCCCCCCCC